>CAVUXJ010000012.1:0-331530 GCA_963745495.1 uncultured Acidobacteriota bacterium | reverse complement strand
ACGTGGAGAGCCCGCCTGGCAAGTACATCCTGATCGTCAGGGCAATTCGTGCAGGGCAGCCTGAGCTTTCCGTGACGCACGATCTCCACGTCGTACCCAAACGATTTCCGACCCGGCGGCTGAACGTGGCGGCACGCTATGCGAGTCCGCCCGAGAGCGCGTTCGAACGGATTCGGCAGGAGTCTGAACGCCTGGCGGCGATCTTTCAAGCGCGTCACCGCTCACCGCTGGAGGGGTCCGTTTCGTGATGCCCGTGAGCGACCATCTCACGAGCAACTTCGGGGCTCGGAGCATCTTCAACGGACAGCCGAGAAACCCCCATGCGGGAATCGATTTCCAGAGCCTGGAGGGGACGCCGGTTCGCGCTCCCAACGCCGGAGAAATCGTGCTGGCCGAGAGCCTGTTCTTTACGGGAAACACGGTCATCGTCGATCACGGGTTGGGTCTCTACTCGCTGCTCGCCCATTTGTCTCGAATCGACGTCCAGCGAGGGCATGCGGTCGAATCAGGTGCAACCGTGGGCCTCGTGGGCGCGACCGGACGCGTCACCGGGCCCCATTTACACTGGGCCGTTCGGCTCAACGAGGCACGCGTCGATCCGATCTCATTGGTCGCGGCGTTCGAGACCCCGTCGGCTGCGGGACGAGGCAAGCGATAGAAGGAGTGGCGGCCGGCTGCTGTCGGTCACGGCTTTTCCCGGAGAGCCACGCGCGGGGCGGACGTCGATCCGACCTGCAGGCCTTCGTCGATCTTCTGCTGAATTCGCCGGATGAATCGATCGGCCTCCGCGTCGGTGTACCCGCCGGCGCGAAACGCATCGAGCCATTGGCCGCGCGTCAGCCGCGCGAGGCGCTCGCACATCCAGCGCAGATCGTCCGGCGCCACGCTGTCGAGAAGCTGCGGCTCTCTCCACGCTCCTCGAAAGTGGAACTTCACGCGATTGCCTGAGACGCCCTCGATGAACGGTTCCTGTTCGAACGCTTCGATGTCGTCGCGCGTGCCGGGCAGCAACCAACTGGTCTTGCCGAGGGAAGCGCCGAGATCCTTGACGACGTACCGATACTGCGGATTCGCGCCCTTGACGGACGTCCTGTAGACGGTGTTCTGCTGCGACTTGATGTCCCAGTTGTTGACCACGGTCATGAGCACGAAGAGGCCGGCGAAGGGCTGCGTATCGAGAAACGCGTTGTTCCTCCACGACCACTCGCCCTGCGTTTTCTGCGAGGACGGCTTCAGCCGGAAGCGGCCGGGCCCTCCGTTTTCACGATGCCGTTGTCCCGGTAGCGCAAAGCGCGGCAGGTAATACACCGCTGGCTGGTGATATCCCATCGCCCAGACGATGCGCGACGCCACGACTTCCGTACGCGCTTCCGGACCGAGCTTGACGCTCCATTCCCGGCCCTGTTCGTCCTTCACGTCCAACCCCGGGCTGAAGCCGCGGGGTCGGCCTTGACATCAACGTGAACGTCGCGCTGGGATGAGGCGCGAGGGCGGCACCCCCGCCGCCGTTCAACAGGTCTCGCTGAGCGGCATCGGTCGGTTCCTGCCAGAACTCAGCCATCTTGGTCGGACTGAGCGTCGGGCGATTGTTCAACGGCGCACGCTGTCGTCATGACCAGGGAGACAACGAGGAGCGGAACTCGACGACCCATCCGTGCGTGCGTCCAGATGCTCAATAGTGCTCTCCCGGTGTTCAACGCTCGTCGATCAAGCCAATAGTCATGACTGATCTTGGTGCCTTCGCCGCTCCGAAGGCAAAGTCCGTTCGTGCGACCGTGTTCGGGCCGCGCATGACGCTGATGCTGAAGCCGTAGTCGTGCTTGAGGTCCGAGAGATTCAGATCGGCTGCGGCGTGGGGTCGACCTTGCCGGCGTCGATGAACACCGACGCGTCGACCGGCCCCCACACGGGCACGCGATAATCGGCCTGGAGTAGCAACAGATTGAGGTCGCGAAACCGGAAATTGTCGAATCCGCGGAGCGTGCCGCGGCTGCCGTCGGATCCGATGAACTCCTCGCCGACGCTGCGAAGCTGGCCGGTGCCGCCGAGCGAGGGCTGCATGTAGAACGGCACGGTATTCCCAGACCGCGTGCTCGGTCGTCGGCGAGCCAGCCGTGAAGCGTGAGCCGCCGGTGGGGGCCGAACACCGCGAACCTATGTCGAGCCTCGAGGTCCAGCCGAGTGAAGCTGAAGCGGTCGAACTGCTGATCGTGGAACAATGCGTAACCGATGCGGTACCGTCCGCCCTGGTTGAGGCGTCTGACCGACGCTGGCCGGCGTCTGGAACTCGAGCGAATCCCTGGTAGCGCCCGAAGCGCGGCTGGGCGTTCAATCCCGGCGCGTCAATTGCGGTGAAGCGATCCTCTACGCTCGGGTGCTCGTGCCGAGGCGCCGCGTCCAAGATCGGGCCATAGCTCTTCGACATCGCACCCCGGCGGACATCCAATCGCTGAGGCGCGCCGACGCGACCACGCCCACGACCGGGTCGCGCATGAGGAAATTTGTCCGTTCCGTCACATCGCTCTGAATGCCGGGTCCGAAATAACTGAGCTGCGGCATCTCCCTGATCCGTGCGTAGGCGCCGACTCGTCCATGGTCGCCGCGATACGCCGTTTCGAGCTGCGCGCTCCAATAACGTCGAAACGTTACTACCGCTTGTGCGGCCGTTTCCCATCGGCCGGTGGTGGGAATGTCGTAACCGAGGCCCACGCCCAGGCCTCCACCAGCGACGATTCCCTTGATCACCGGGTGCAGGGGGCGATTGAAGATGTTGGAAACCTTTCCAAACGTCGATTTTTCCTGGGGCTTTGCCGCCGGCTCGGGTGCTGGGACCTGCTGGGCGCGAAGAGGGGCCAGAAACAGCAGGCACAGCGCGATGACGCCCGGTAACCTCATGGCACCACAACAACAGCACCAGTCGTGCCAGGGTGGAGGCACGGGAAACACATGAGTTGGAGCTTGACGCGCGGGAAGTCGCGGCTCGGCTAGGCGTGAGCTTCAGGGCGGCTCATCCGCCGACGATGACAAGGTGAGGCGCGGCGACCTACGGACGCGGGGATGGTCCGGGCACGCGTGACATCAGGTCAGCGACCGCGGCACGTAACTCCGGCTTGAGGCGAACCGCCTCACGGAAGTGATCGGCGGCTTCCGCTGTTCGCCCCATCAGGAGCAGGACGCGACCCAGATTCATCCTGGCGTCGACGTTCTCCGGATCGATCTGGACGGCACGCGCGTAGCGAATTGCCGCCTCGTCCACCTTGTTCTGCATGGCGAGCGTCACGCCGAGGCTGTTGTGAACGTCCGCGTCATCCGGATGCGCCGCCAGAAATCGCTCGAAATGTTCGGCCGCCTCACCCGGCTTCTCCTGCTGCAACAGGCTCGTCCCCAGGTTGCGGTGGGCTTCGGAGAACTCAGGATCGAGGCGCAACGCCTCCCGATACTCGGCAATGGCATCGTCGCATCCTGCCGCGCTT
The DNA here is from genome assembly GCA_963745495.1 of uncultured Acidobacteriota bacterium. Taxonomy (GTDB): domain Bacteria; phylum Acidobacteriota; class Vicinamibacteria; order Vicinamibacterales; family CAVVIG01; genus CAVUXJ01. The sequence goes on along the minus strand of CAVUXJ010000012.1, from coordinate 328,057 downwards.
CGCCAACGCGATCCCCAGCTGGTTGTGCGCGGGCGCATCGTCTGGCCGCAGCCGCAGGTAGTCCTTGTAGAGGCCGATCGACTCGTCGAGCTCGCCGTTCCGTTCGAGGTCGAGGGCGAGGTTGTATTGAGCCTCGGGCGCTTCGGGATTGAGACGCAGCGCCTCTCGGTGTTGTTGAATCGCTTCGGAACGGCGGCCGGCTCTCTGCAGGGCCTCCCCGAGGTTGGAATGGGCACGCCAGTGCGGCCGTCTTTCGACCACGGTCCGCCAGAGGACTTCATCGTTCCGAAAGTCCGTGTTGCGCCGGGCCGAGATCAGCCCGAGTGATCCCGCAACGCCGACGACGAGCAGCGCCGGGACCGCGCTCGGGCGGCGCCTCAGCCAGATCCAGCCGCACGAAACAATCAGGACGACGACAGCGGCCAACGGAAGATACATCCGCCTCTCCGCTCCAACCTCGGTCGCGATCGGTATGACGCTGGAGGTCGGCGCGAGAATCAGACAGAACCATGCGCCGAGAAAACCAACCGCCGGACGGTAGATCAACGCCGTCGCGGTCCCGACCGTGATGAGCGCGACGACGACCAGGTACGGCCACACCTGCGTGGACCGACGTCGGCGGCGGGGCGCCGTAATCGAGGACGAGCGCGTTCGGCCAGACGGCCAGCCGAAGATAGCGTGTCACCATGACGGACTGGTTCAGTGCGTAGTCCCACGCGTTGGCGCCTGCCGAAAATCCGGCGGTCCGAGCGCGGGGCCCCGACCACGTCAACGCCAGGAGGATGGTCCAGGTCGCCGCCAGGCCGAGATAGAGCGGCCAGCGTTTTTCGAAGAGCGGGCGGAACGAACCGGATCGAAACACCGCGTCGTAGAGCAGGACCATCAGTGGGGCAGTCACCATCACCTCTTTGCTGGCCATCCCGAGGACGCAGGACAGCACCGACACGCCATGCCACCAGGCGGGCCGCTCAGGCTCGAGCGCGCGAATGGCGGCATAGAGCGTGAACAGGTAGAACAACGCCATCGTCGATTCGGTGCGCTGCGTGACGTAGTTGACCACCTCCGTCTGGAGTGGATGGACCAGCCAGATCAACGCGCACGCCGTCGCGATTCCATCGGATGCGCTGCCGAAACGTTCCTGAAGCGGGCTGCGTCCGAGCGTTCGCCTGATGATGCCGAAGAGCACGAGCGCGCACAGGATGTGCACGCCGACGTTCCACGCGTGATAGCCACGAACGTCAAGGCCTCCGAGCGCGTAGTTGATGGCCAGCGACAAGGCGACCACCGGCCGGCCCGCGACCGGGGTGTTGGCCGGCGCGCTGAACGCATGCCATAACGGCCAGAGGCGGCGGATTTGAGGATTGCCAAGGATCGAGTTCTGGTCGTCGAAGATGAACACGCCCCACAGGCTGTTGCCGTAAACAACCAGGCCGGCCGTGATGAGCAACGTCGCCAGACCCCACGTGCGGCGTGTCGTTGTGGAGACGGCGCGGCGCTCCGCGCCGGTCCCCGTTCGTCGCCGCGCAGTTCCCGAGCGCCGTCCATCGCCGATCGATCGTCCGGCGCGGGATGCCACAACGGATCTCTTGCTCATAGGTGTGTGAGGTGCACGCCGGCCGCGGATGGGTCGATGCAGGCGCGATGAACGAGACGAACAGAGGCGCGTCTGTCGGCGTTTGAGGGAGGCATTTTATTACGCATTCGGCGTTGGCGCTGCACTAATAATGGAGCCAGCGTGCGCACCGAATCCCATGCGCGCAATAGGTTCGGCTGCAACGACGCGCTTGCTGACCCAGATTGGGGCGCTCGCTATAATCAGTGCTTTCAACAGGAGGACTTCGTGCGTATCGCAACCGTGTTGCTGGCAGGCTTCGGACTGACCGCGTCCGGTCTGTTCGCTCTCGCTCAGACTTCGACCGCCGCGCCGGCGACGGCCGCCCCGCGCGTCCAGAAGGCGGCCGAGCAGCCGCACGCCCCCGCGTTCGAATACCTCGGCACGCTGCGGGCCGAAGCCGGCACCCGCACCGTCGTCGAAAACGGCCCGCAGGGGACGCGCACGGTCGTGCAGTTCGTCGGCGGCCGCTTCGAAGGTCCGCGTGTCAAGGCGTCGCTGCAGACGCCGGCCGGCGACTGGATCACCAACCGCGCCGACGGCACCTACCGGCTCGATGTTCGCCTCACGCTGAAGACCGATGATGGGGCACTGATTCTGGTGACCTACAACGGTATTGCCCTGACGACGACGGCCGGCGCGTCGCTGCGGAGTGCCCCGCTCTTCGAGACCGGCGATTCGCGCTACGTCTGGCTCACCCGGCTGCAGGCGATCGGTGTCGGCGAGCGAGTCGGCACCGCGATCAAGTACGACATCTACGCGCTGAAGTAGAGGCCGGACGCGTGCCGGGCGCGCAACGGACCATCAGACCGGGAGCGACCATCGTACCGAGAACGGGTACGAGCGATGGAAGCACTCGCGTCACGCGGGGTGAGCGTGGCACGGAATCAGACGCGCTCGAGGTAGTCCTCCCACATGTCGAGATGCACGGAGTCGCAAGGCGACGCGCGCTCGCCCCAGAGCTCGCGCGCCGCAAATCGCACGGAATAGAGGTGTTGCGGGTTCTCGCCAAGCAAGTGCGCATTGGTGTCAGGGAACACGAAGACACCGTGATCCCGGACGACAAAGCCGGCCTTTCCGCGCGCATATCGCGGGAGGCGCGTGTGGCCCGCTGGATTGATGTTGCGTGCCCGAACGCGCTCGCCGACTGTGAAATGCGGAGTCGCCATCACGTTGCGCCTCGCCGAGCTTCGCCGTGCGATCATGTCGGGGACCATCGCGGGCGTCAGGTCAGGAGTGGCCGTCGCCGATCCATCCGGCTGGCCGTTCGCGATCTCCGCCGCTGTGGCAACGCCTGTGCTCACGAGCTGGCCGACGATGCGCGCCATCCAGCGCTCGTAATAGCTCATGCGCAGGTACTCGGCCGGGGGTAGAACCTCAATCGCATGACGCGACGCGTCGAGATTCGATCCGCCGGCGCCAGCTCTTAGGACGCGCGTGATCGCATAGATCCGGCCCTCCCAGGCAGCATGAAACACGGGCTCGTCCTCTTCGTGTTCGATGGGGCCGAAACCGTGCATGCCGCCCATGTCGTGCACGCCGTTCACGCCGCGCCTCCCGCGGGTGTCAATGTCACCTTCGCCACACCGACCATCGCGTCGCGCGTGACGAGCGCCGCCAGTTGGTCTTCAGTCATGTTCTCGCTGCCGGGGGGTCGTTCCGGCAGGACCAGGTAACGGATCTCGGCGGTGCTGTCCCACACACGTATCTCCACGTCGTCGGACAACTCGAGGCCGAACTCGCGCAACACGCCGCGCGGATCGATGACCGCGCGCGAACGATAGGGCGCCGACTTGTACCAGACCGGTGGCAGGCCGAGGATCGGCCACGGATAGCACGAGCACAGAGTGCACACGACGAGGTTGTGGACCGTGGACGAATTCTCGAGAACCACCATGTCCTCGCCCTGGCCGCCGGCATAGCCGAGTTCAGCGATCGCGGCGCTGGCGTCGGTTATCAGGCGCTGTCGATACGGCGGATCGACCCAGGCCTTCGCGACGACGCGCGCGCCATTGCGCGGACCGATCTTGGTCTCGTAGGCGTCGACGACCGCATCGAGCGCCGCGCGGTCGACAAGACCCTTTTCGACGAGCAGTGATTCGAGCGCCTTCACCCGCAGCGTCAGGTCGGAGGGGACTGCCTGGTGCTCGTGGTCATCGTCCCGGGGCTGCTGTCCGGGTGGAGGCGTGCCGGCCGTGCTTTTCGGGATCCCGCGCTGCGCGGCCGGATCGTGTGTGGGTTTCGCCATCGGGATTTCTCTCATGCCGCATTGGCACGCGTGTGCCGCAGCCGTCATGGTGACAGGCAGGCATTGCGTATGTGCCGCCCTGATTGGCCAAGGTTATACACCGAGTTCCGCCGGGTGTCGTCAAAGTTTTCCGTCGAACCGCCGTAGGACTGAGTGTCCGGCTCCTGGCCGGCAGTTTGAAAAACGCGGCCTTACGGCAAGGCTGCAACCGGGGCACCGAGCAGCAAGCGGTTCTTCGGTGTGATATCGGCGCGAATGGCCTGCGTCCAGATGCGATAGCCCTGCTGCGTCAGACGCATCGCCCGCACGATGTCGATGGCGACGGGGCCGTCAACCCAACCGGACAATCCGCCCGTATCGCCAGCGCCGAGATCGTGACAACAGGGCAGCACGGCGACCCGTGCACGAGCGGCCACGGCGCGATGAAGAATCCGATCGGTGAGGGCCCCGCACGCATGACTCGAGACGACGAGGTCGGCTTCGAGAATCTCGACGTCCTCCACCGCGGAGGCGACAAAGGTGACGCGGCCGGACAACCGCGGCCAGGCCTGCACCAGCGCCGCGTGCAGTTTGGCGCTCGAAGCCGGCAGTGTCTTGTCGACGACGAGCGCGCCCGGCGAAGAGTCGTCGAGCAACAGCATGATCTGGCCGAGCAGACCATGTCCGGCGCCGAGGTCGACGACGCGCCCGCCGCGAAAGAGCCGCCGTACCCGCCGCGCCATCTCCCACGCTTCGTACAGCTCCTTGCGCGGCAAGCATCCGGCATGGCAGACGGCGCGCGCCACGCGATGAAACAGGGTGTCGTCAGGGAAGCGATCGACGTCTCGATCGGTCAGGCGTCCGCGCGACGATGGCGAAAACATGCGTCAGACAGTACACCCGAACGTGCGACAGACGTCGCGGCGCGATGGGGGCTCGAAGCCGAGCGGTCGTGTGCTCCAAGCTCCCAGTGCCATGCAGAATCGCCGGCCGCCTTGAAATCGTCCGACGTTGCCGCTATCGTAGGGCCCTCAATGTAAGCACGCGCAGCGAGGCCGGGAACCAAACGTTCACTCTCCTTCGTCCGGGTCAGGAGGTGGTGTCCATGTCGAGTGCACCGACCCTGGTCGCTCGGCGTTCGTTCGGCAACACGATGCGGCGGGACCTCTGGTGGATCCAGCCGCTCGTCGTGTTCCTCGGACTCTCGACCTTCCTCGTCTACGCGACGTGGGCGGCGTTTCAGGGCGAGCACTACACGTACGGACCGTACCTCTCGCCGTTCTATTCGCCGGAGATCTTCGGCGACTCGCCGCACAGCTGGTTCGGGCCGCAAGCCGGCGGCCTGGCCGGCTGGCTGCCGTTTTCGCCGGCGCTGCTCATCCTGCCGATCCCGGCGTTCTTCCGGCTCACCTGCTACTACTACCGCGGCGCCTACTACAAGGCGTTCTGGGCGGATCCGCCGTCGTGCACGGTCGGCGAGCCGCGCTCGAGCTACTGGGGCGAGAACTCGTTTCCGCTCATCCTGCAGAACGTCCATCGCTACATGCTGTTCCTCTCGGTCGGGGTGCTCGGCATTCTCGCGCTTCGACGTCTGGAAGGCGTTCTGGTTCACCGATCCGGCGACCGGCACGGTCTCGTTCGGCATCGGCGTCGGCACGCTCGTGCTGGCCGCGAACGTGCGTGCTCCTCAGCGGGTATCTGTTCGGCTGTCATTCGCATGCGTCACGTCGTCGGGCGGCTGCGTCGATCAGCTGTCGCGCGCGCCGCTCGGCGTCGAACGCGTACGCGTGCGTGAGCTGTCTCAACCGCCGGCACATGGTGTGGGCGTGGTGCAGCCTGTTCACGGTCGGCTTCTCGTGACCTGTACGTCCGGCTCTGCTCGATGGGCGTGTGGTCGGACGTCAGGATCTTGTGATGCCCGACTACCAGACACACGAACACGACGTGCTCGTCATCGGCGCCGGCGGCGCGGGGCTGCGGGCGGCGATCGAGGCGTCGGCGGCCGGCGTCTCGGTCGGCCTCGTCTGCAAGTCGCTGCTCGGCAAGGCGCACACGGTGATGGCCGAAGGCGGCATCGCCGCGGCGCTGGCCAACGTCGACGATCGCGACAACTGGAAGGTCCATTTCGCCGACACGATGCGCGGCGGCCAGTACGTGAACAACTGGCGCATGGCGGAGCTGCACGCGAAGGAAGCGCCCGACCGCGTGCGCGAGCTCGAAGCGTGGGGCGCGATGTTCGATCGCACGAAGGACGGCACGCATCCTCCAGCGCAACTTCGGCGGCCATCGCTATCCGCGCCTGGCGCACGTCGGCGACCGCACCGGCCTGGAGATGATCCGCACGCTGCAGGATCACGGCATCCATCAGGGCATCGACGTGCACATGGAGTGCACGATCGTCACGCTGCTCAAGGACGGCGACCGCGTCGTCGGCGCGTTCGGCTACGAGCGCGAGCGCGGACGCTTCAAGCTGTTCCGCGCGAAGGCGGTCGTCCTGGCGACCGGCGGCGTCGGCCGCGCCTACAAGATCACGAGCAACAGCTGGGAATACACCGGCGACGGCCACACGCTCGCCTACGACGCCGGCGCCGATCTGATGGACATGGAGTTCGTCCAGTTCCATCCGACCGGCATGATCTGGCCGCCGAGCGTTCGCGGCATTCTCGTCACCGAAGCCGTGCGCGGCGAAGGCGGCGTCCTCAAGAACAGCGAGGGCCGCCGGTTCATGTTCGACGACATCCCCGAGAACTATCGCGCGCAGACGGCGGACAACGAAGAAGAAGGCTGGCGCTACACGCAGGGCGACAAGACCGCGCGGCGGCCGCCGGAGCTGCTGACGCGCGATCACGTCAGCCGCTGCATCGTGCGCGAGGTCAAGGCGGGCCGCGGCAGCCCGCACGGCGGCGTGTTCCTCGACATCGCGTGGATCAAGGCGCGGATTCCGAACGGCGCCGAGCACATCAAGAAGAAGCTGCCGAGCATGTACCACCAGTTCAAGCAGCTCGCCGACCTCGACATCACCGAGGAGCCGATGGAAGTCGGCCCGACGACGCACTACATCATGGGCGGCGTGCGGGTCGACGCCGACACGCAGATGTCGACCGTGCCCGGTCTGTTCGCCGCCGGCGAGTGCGCGGCCGGCATCAACGGCGCCAATCGGCTCGGCGGCAACTCGCTCTCGGACATCCTCGTGTTCGGCAAGCGCGCCGGCGAGTACGCCGCGACAGTTCGCGAAGACGCAGACACCGGGCGGCGCATCGACGCGCGGCAGGTCGACGAGGCGGCGCGGCGGGCGCTCGAGCCGTTCGAGCGCGGCGCCGAGGGCGAAGGGCCCGTACCAGGTGCAGTACGCGCTGCAGGAGATGATGCAGGACCTCGTCGGCATCGTGCAGGAACGAGGCCGAGATGCAGCGCGCGCTCGAGGGCCTCGGGCCGTTGCGCGAGCGCGCGAGCCGGGTCGGCGTCGGCGGACATCGCGAGTACAACCCCGGCTGGCACGCCGCGCTCGATCTGCACAACCTGCTGACGGTGTCCGAAGCGATCACGCGGTCGGCGCTCGAGCGGCGCGAGAGCCGCGGCGGCCACTTCCGCGAGGACTATCCGGACAAGGATCCCGCCTTCGGCACGTTCAACCTCGTCGTCCGCAAGGGGCGCGACGGCGGCATGGAAGCTGTCGCGCGCGCCGATTCCGGAGATGCCCGAGGAGCTGAAGCGCATCATCGAGGAGATGAAATAGGGAGTCCAGCCGATGGCGACAACCGCGACGTTCCGGATCTGGCGCGGCGATCGGCCGCGCGGCGAGTTCGCAGGACTACGCGACCGAGGTCGTCCGAAGGCATGGTCGTGCTCGACGCCGTCCACCAGATTCAGGCCGAGCAGGCGAACGATCTCGCGGTCCGCTGGAACTGCAAGGCCGGCAAGTGCGGGTCGTGCTCGGCCGAAGTGAACGGCAATCCGCGCCTGATGTGCATGACCCGGCTGAATCAGCTCGACCTGTCGGACGCCGGTCACCGTCGAGCCGATGCGCGCGTTTCCGCTGGTCCGGGATCTGGTGACCGACGTCTCGTGGAACTTCCCGGCGAAGAAGAGCATCAAGCGCTTCAAGCCGCGGCCGCCGGACGCCGCCGACGGCACGTGGCGGATGGCGCAGGTGGACGTCGAGCGCGTGCAGGAATTCCGGAAGTGCATCGAGTGCTTCCTGTGCCAGGACGTCTGCCACGTGCTGCGCGAGCATCAGCATGTTCGACGAGTTCGTCGGCCCGCGCCATCTGGTCTACGCGGCGGCGCTCGAGATGCACCCGCTCGACATCGAGGATCGGACCCGCGACCTGAAGAACGCGCACGGCATCGGCTACTGCAACATCACGAAGTGCTGCACGAAGGTCTGTCCGGAGGGCATCACGATCACCGACAATGCGATCATTCCGCTGAAGGAGCGCGTCATCGATCAGCTGTACGATCCGGTCGCCAAGATGTTCCGAATGCTTCGGCATGCCGATTGAGGCATCGGAGAGGTTCACATGACGTTCGAACTCAAGACGCTGTCGCCGGAAGCCGTGCCCGGCGCGCTCGAGAAGGCCGCGCGATACCGCCTGCTGAACGAGCCGGGCGAGGCCGAGAGCATCTGCCTCGACGTCGCTCGAGGTCGACCCGGACAACCAGGAGGCGCTCATCATGCTGCTGCTGGCGCTCACCGATCAGTTCGACAGCCAGGCGGCGTCGGCCGCAGTGGCCGATACACGCTCGCTGATCGAGCGGCTCACGACGCGTACGAGCGCGCCTACTACGCGGGCATCGTCTACGAGCGGCGGGCCAAGGCGCAGCTGCGGCACAGCATGCCGGGATGCGGTCCGCGGGCGTACGAGTGGCTGCGGGAGGCCATGGCGTGGTACGAGAAGGCCGAAGCCATCCGGCCGGCCGGCAACGACGATGCGCTGCTGCGGTGGAATGCGTGCGCGCGGCTGATCATGCGCGACCACCATCTGGTGCCGGCAGTCGAGGAACGCGGCGAGCCGCTCCTTCTGGAGTGACTGAGACGAGATCCCGCCTGAGAGTGGAGGTCCGGCCTGGCGCCGGGCGCCGATCCCGTTTCCGCTGCGCTGCCGCCGATGGCAGCAGCCGAATCGCCGCGCGGTCGCGAACGTCAGAGAGATCCCGCCGCTCAACCCTCGACTGTCCACGCGTCCGGGACGTCCGCGCCAGTGTCATCGATGCCTGATACGAAAGTGTCCGTCGCTCGTCCACGTGTCGTTCACGACATTGACGAACTGCTTGAGTGGCCCGTTGAGGGCGGATCCACAGCTTTCCAGCTGCGCGGCCGCGACGGCAAGAGCGAACCGGTCGCCAACCCTCGACTGCGCCCGGTGCTATCTCACTTTCTAATGGCCGGATGGATGTAGCCGGCGGGCAGCACCTTGTCCAGGTCGGGCCGCACCGACACGTACTCGATATGATCCGGTATCTCGCTGAAGCCGTGATACACGCCGATTGGAATGATCACGACGTCCCCGGCCTTGATCGTTCTCGTCTGCGCGGGCTTGACGAACGTCGCGTTGTTGCTCGGACCAACGGCCGTCGTGACGATCTCGTTGTCGGCGGCGACGGGTCTCACGTCCTTGACGTCGGTTCCCATCACCATGGTTCCCTGGCCCGACACGACGTAGTACACCTCGCTGACGTTGGTGTGGTTGATCCCGTTGAGGGCCCCACCGGGCTTCAGAGCGCCCCTGCGCAGCACCGCCACACCGACGTTGTTTCGGCCGACGTCGACGATCTTGACGACCCGGTCGAGACCACCAGTGGGCGCCTTGACCACCGTCTCGATCTCTTCCGCCGTCACGAACGTTCCCAGCGCAGGCGTCATTCCCGACTGCGAATACGTCGTCGCCGTCGCCGCCGCGAGCAGACCTGCCAGAGCTCCCACAACTTCCCTGCGCATAGCGATCACTCCTTGAGAGACGGTGAGCGAGAGCCGCGGTTGTCCCGCTCGCCGCAACCGGTTTTCGGATCGAATGAGTCGAGGGCGGCAGCTATCTTGCGGCGGCGGACGCCGGAAGGACTTCTGCACGCTCGATCCCAGGCGCAGGATCCATGTTCGGAATCTGGATCTCGAAGTAATCGATCGCGCCGTCTATCTGACTGAGCCAATGCGGCGTTCCGGGAAGGTTCACCACGACATCGCCGGGGCCAATCCTTCGGGCCAGACCACCCTTGACTCCCACGTCGCTCCTGATCGTCGCGTTCGGATTCGTGTTGGGGTACGGATCGCTGTCAATCGTTGGCGGGATCAGTGTGCCGCCGGTGACCAGCGTACCGGTGCCCTTGATGACCATCATGTACTCCACGGTCCGCGGGTGGGTGATCGCAAGCTGGGGACCAGTCATCCGACGCCGAACGACGCCAACGGCCCTACCCTTCGCAAAGTCGAAGGCACCACCCGTCCGCGATGCCACGAGCTTGGGATCCAGCTTGCTCAATTCCGTCTGAATCTCCGCCGCGCTCATGTACGGCGACGGCTCTCTGTACGGCGGGACTCTCTCGTGTCCCGGCTTCATCGCCCCCTGGGCGAGCAGCGCCACACCAGCTCCCGCCAGGCCGCACGCCAGCATGCCTGACGCCATCCACATGAAACGGCGCATATTGAGCCTCCTTCTTCGCAACGGAAATGCCAAAAGCTCGCCCGAGTCCGGGCCTCCGTGAAGTCTCCGCTATCTGAAGCCTTACGGCAATCCCAACACCTTGTCCGGGTCGACGCGAAAGACGATGTACTGGATACCTCCTGGTTCAACGGAGGTAAATCCGTGTCCGACGCCAGGTGGGACGATGTGAATATCCCCCGGTCCGAGCGTGCTGGTGTGCGAATTCTGAAGGGGGGTGCTGCTGCTCATGCCAGGGCCGATTGTCCGCGACACGTTTTGCTCGCGACGCCCGTCGACCATCGTGCCGGTCACCTGCGTCCCGGAGCCCCTGAGGATGTAGTAGATCTCCGTGATCTTGTCGTGGCTGAGATACTGCGACAGATTGGTTCCGGCTGGCCGTGCCACGATGGCGACGCCCACGTTGTAGCTGCCCATGTCGGGCAGCTCGACCAGTCGATCGCTCACCGAAACACCCGGCTTCAGGTTCGCAAGCGCTCTCTTCATCGCTTCCTGCACTTGGGCGCTCGATAGGTCGACCCCAATCGTGGGAACCTTCTCCGCCTGCGCAAACAAAAGGGCCGGCGAAAGACATCAACGCGGCAACGATTCCCAACACAGTCTCACGCATGTTCATGCTCCTGCCAAATCGGGGCCGCGGCTCTATCTCGCGTCGAAACGGATGTTATTCCAGTTCTGAGTTCGACTCGAAGAAGATCGCCTATGATCCAGGAACGAACGCCACGACGCATTGGATGGTCAACACCCGCACCGCGCGGCTCATGAAACTCGAGCCGCTGGAGTAGTTGAATACTGGAGAGACGATGAGACGAACGATTCTGGCAATCGGCGCGACGCTCCTCATGGCTGCCCTCGTGGCGCTACGTCCGGACTCCGGCTCCGCGGCCGCACAGGAGTCCCGCACGCCGGCCGGGACGCGCTTCTCGGGCAAGGCATTCCGATTCAATCAGGTGAAGCCGGGCATCTACCACGCCGTCGGAACGGGAGCGCTCACCGTCCTCGGCAACTCGAGCGTGATCGTCAACGACCAGGATGTCGTGGTGGTGGACGATCACATTTCACCCGCCGCTGCATGGGTCCTCCTCGAGGAAGTGAAAGCGCTCACGAACAAGCCGGTGCGCACGGTCATCAACACGCACTTCCACTTCGATCACGCCCACGGCAACCAGATCTTCCGACCCGACGTGGACATCATCGGCCACGAGTTCACGCGCCAGATGCTGCTCGGTGGCTCCACGACCATGCCGCTCTTCAAGAACTACCTCGCCGGACTTCCCCAGGGAGTCGAGGATCTCAAGCGTCGCGTGGCCGCCGAGTCCGACGCCACGCGGAAGGCCGCGCTCCAGGTGCAGCTGCGCGCCGCCCAGAACAACGTCCTGGCGCAGGAGGAGCTTCGGCCCACGCCGCCGAACGTGACCTTGCGGACGGAGATGACGCTCTACCGCGGCGGCCGCGAGATCCAGGTGCGGTTCCTCGGCCGCGGGCACACAGCCGGCGACGTCGTCGTCTACCTGCCGAAGGAGCGCATCGTCATGACGGGCGATTTCCTGACGGCGGCGCTCGCGAACATGAGCGACTCCTACCCGGACGAGTGGGTGGCGTCGCTCGACGCGCTCAAGAAGCTCGACTTCGAGACGGTCCTGCCCGGCCACGGCGAGGCGTTCACCGACAAGGTCAAGATCGACAACTTTCAAGCGTACCTGCGTGACGTGTGGACCGAGGTCGGGCGGCTCAAGCAACAGGGCGTGCCGGCCGACGAGGCTGCCAAGCGCGCCGACCTGACGCGTCACAAGGGGAACTTTCCAAACATCCAGGGTCCGGGTGTGCCGCTCATCGGCGTGCAGCGGATCTACGAGTTGCTCGACGCCGGGGCGAACCGTCGCTGAAGGCGCCGAGGGATCTGGACGGCGCGGCGGACCGATCCGCGGGCAGCGATGCCATTCATGGAGGTGGCGTCATCCGTTCAGGGATGCCGCCCGAGCCAGCCGCGAGTTTCAGGTTGGGTCGCTTCGGCGACGCCAACCTGAAATCCGCAGTCGGACGTCGATGTTCAGGCCAGGGCTTTTCCGTACAGCGCAAGCAAACGGCTCCATGCCTTCTCGGCCTGCGGCTCGTTGTAGACCTGCGAATCGGGAGGGCACCAGCCGTGCGCCGCGCCCGCGTAGACTTCGATTTCCGCGGGCAGGTTCGCCTTGGCGAACGTCTCCTTCAGCACGTTCTTCTCATTGGGCGACCGCATGTCGTCGTTCTCGGCGATGTCGATGAGGAACTGCGCCTTGGTCTTCGCGGCTTGAAGATGCGGACTGTTCGGCATGTCGGTCACGAGTCCGCCGCCATGGAACGAGGCGACCGCGCCGACGCGATCGGGCACGGCAGCCGCGGTGCGAAACGCAATCGGGCCGCCCATGCAATAACCCTGCGTGCCGATCTTCCGGTTCTTGGCGACCGACGACTGCCGGTCCAGCCACCCGATGAACGCCTTCGCATCGGTCATCTGCGTCGTCTCGTTCAGACGCCTGCGCGAGCGGCAGCAGCTGCGGGATTGGCGTGGCGGCGCCGGCTTCCGCGGTCGGGGCTTTCTTGACGCGATAGAACGGATTCACCACGAGCACCGAATAGCCCGATTCGGCGAGCCGTTTGCCCATCTGGCGGAACGCCGGCCGCAGCCCGAAGATGTCCGGCCACACGAGAACGCCCGCCGCCGTGCCGCTCGCCGGGTGCACGAAGTAGCAGTCGGCGGTGCCGTCCGGCGTCATCACGTTCACGTCCGATTCCGTGACGGCGACCGCGTTCGCGACCTGCGGCAGCAGCATCGCCATGCCGGCTCCCAACAGGACGCCGAACTGGCGCCGTGTCACCAATCCGCGGGCCTCGTACTCCTGTCGATCGTTCTCAAAATGGTCCTGATCGCACATATTCGCTCCTTGTCCATGCTGCTCGACGCGGGACACTCAAAATCTACCGTGACACTCTATACCGATTCGCTGTCCAGCGGGTGCACGGGACTGCGTCGACCGCCTCCTGCACATTGCACGGCGGTCGCTGGCTACCAGGGGCTTTGACAACGCCGCACTGCCGTAGCGTCCGGCTTCTAGATGAGCCGGCAGTTGAAAAACCCGGCCTGAAGTGAGAACGTAGAACCGCGAAGTTACAAGTGCTGGGATCAGCCTGCCCCTTTTTGTTTGTCCCTCGAAGGCGCCAAACACCCATCCATCAGGCTTCCCACCAGCTTGAGGGGCTGGCGGTAGCAATACATTGATCACGGGCTTCGGGAATTCGACCAGCCGCCTCGATGCGCAGCTTCGCCTGGTGTCCTCGCTGGCGCTCATCGTGACGGTCCCCATTGTGTTCTATTTCACAACCCAGGGGACGTGGAGCCTCACCAACCAGAACAACGACGGCGGATGGAGCGGTGGGTTCTATTGGCGACAAGCGGAATCGATGCTGGGGCACGCCCGGCTGGACGTCGCGCCCACGGACCTCCTCGGAGAATGCTTCGTGCGTGAGTCGCGCTGCTACGGATACTTCGGTGTCACGCCGAGCCTGGTCCGCCTCCCCTTTCTCGGCATCAACCGCTTCTTCCATTCAGCGCTGACCCCGCTGTTTCTGGCGGTCGCCATCCTCGTGGCGTACTGGGCCACGCTTCAGATGCTGCAGCGGCCACTGCGCGAACACGCGTCGATGCTGCCCCGTACGTTGGTGCTCGGCTACGCGGTTGCGGGAGCGCTGGCGCTCGGCCCAGGCAGCACGTTGCTGTTCGTCGCGCGTCCCGCGGTCTACGAAGAAGCGATCGCGTGGGCCGTGGCCTTCTTCCTTCTGGCGTTGAACCACGTCTGGGCCTGGCACGCGCGCGAGGCACGCAGTCTGGTTCCCGCGGTCATCTACGGCGTCCTGGCCGCCAACGCGAGACCCACGGCGGCAACCGCCTGCGGTGTGCTCGGGCTCGTAGCGGCGGGGTGGTGTTGGCAGCGCCGATCGAACAGACGCGTCCTTGCCACCGCGCTCTGCCTGAGCCTGCTCCCGGGCCTCACAGCTGCCGCCGTGTTCTGGATGAAGCTCGGAACGCCGATTCCGAGCGTGCTGATGAACGCTCAGGCCCGGGCGCCTCACTGGCGGGAGATCATGCAACGCAACGGCGGTAGCGCCGGTGGGCTGATGTTCACGCCCACGACGCTCACCGTATACTTCAGGCCCGATACGGTCATCCGCCGTCCCGAATGGCCGTTCTTTGATTTCCGGTTCCAGCGTGACTCTATCCTTTGGGTGCCACCCCTTCCCTCAGGCGGCGCGTATGTGGAACGCCCCGTCAGCGTGACCACGACGATGCCGCTGCCCTGGGTCCTGACTCTGGTGGTCGCGATCTGGCTGTGTCTTCAGGCACGGAGACTCTTCAGTGGACGACAAGACGCGGCGAATTCCCTCGCAGGTGCGCTGACACCGGAACAATGGACCCTCGCAGCCGGCCTTCTGGTCAGCGCAGCGGCGATGGCCGTGCTCACCGTGACCAACGTGAGCATCACGAGCCGCTACGTGTGCGACTTCTTTGCGACGAGCGTCGTGGGCGTGGCCCTTGCCCCCCTCGTCGTCCTTCCGTTCCTCAGCCGGCATTCGATCCTCGCTGGGATCGCCGGCCTGGCCGGGCTCGTCCTCATCATCTGGTCGATCCTCGTGAACCTGTCGCTCGCCACGCAGCTGGTGTTCCACTGGTCCTAGGCATCCTGACAGGATTCCAACGGGAGCGCAGCTATCGGTGCGGCTTGACGATCAGCTCACCGCGCATCTTGCGGCAGCCCGCCTCGTTCTGGAGATCGCAGTAGAACGGAAAGGTGCCGGCACGTTCGGCCCGGAACTCAAAGGTGACGGGTTGACCAGGTCGGACGCGCTTGGCGATCCGGTAGTCGTCGATTGTCAGGCTGTGCGCGATGTCGTCGGTCCGGAGCTCGATCTTGACGAGATCGCCCTCGAACACCTCGAGGCGGGCGGGGGCAAACGAATAGCGCCTGGCCGTCACGGAAAAAGGACGCTCTGTCGGTCCTTGAATCTGGACAGCCGGAGCATACCCAGCCGTTTGGACGGGTGGCGGGCCCGCGATCGCAGTCAGCACGACGCACAACGTCGCGAGCCCGAGCCGGGTGCACTGGCACATGGCTCGATTGTACGCCGAACCCCGGCCCTGGCTGACCGGAAGGATGCGCGGGCGCAGCCCGGCGCTACGACGATTTTGCGGCGCCTTCTTCCTGTTGCAGGAGCGCCTTACGGCTCAGCCGGATCTTCCCCGTGGGATCGATGTTGATGACCTTGACGAGAATCTGTTCGCCTTCCTTCAACTCGTCGCGAACGTCCTTCACCCGGTGATTCGCAATCTCGGATACGTGCAGGAGGCCATCGGTGCCCGGCATGATCTCCACGAATGCGCCGAAGTCGGTGATGCGCTGGATCTTGCCGAGGTAGGTCTTGTTCAGCTCGGGTGTGGCGGTCAGCTCCTGGATGATCGAAATCGCCTTTTGCGCGGATGTCTCGTCGGCCGACGCGACGTTCACCCGGCCATCGTCCTCGACGTCGATCTTCACGCCGGTTCGCTCGATGATGCTGCGGATCATCTTGCCGCCGGGGCCGATGACGTCGCGAATCTTGTCCACGGGGATCCGGATCGTGACGATGCGCGGTGCGAACGCCGAGATGGACTGGCGCGGCGCCGCGAGGGTTTCGGTCATCTTTTCCAGGATGTGCATGCGGCCGCGTCGCGCCTGATCGAGCGCCTTCCGCATGACCTCCATGGTGATGCCGGCGACCTTGATGTCCATCTGCAGGGCGGTGATGCCCGCCGCCGTGCCGGCGACCTTGAAGTCCATGTCGCCGTAGTGATCCTCGGCGCCCGCGATATCGCTCAGAACGGCGTACTTGCCGGTCTTCTCGTCCATCACGAGGCCCATCGCGATGCCGGCGACCGGCGCCTTGAGCGGGACCCCGGCGTCCATCATGGCGAGCGATCCGCCGCAGACCGACGCCATCGACGATGACCCGTTCGACTCGAGAATGTCGGAAACCACCCGCACGGTATACGGGAACTGTTCCTCGGCGGGCAACATGGGCTGGAGCGCGCGCTCGGCCAGCGCGCCGTGACCGACTTCGCGGCGGCCCGGTCCGCGCAAGAACGCCACTTCGCCGACCGAGAACGGCGGGAAGTTGTAGTGGAGCATGAAGCTCTTCCAGGTTTCCCCTTCGAAGCTCTCGATCTTCTGCGCATCCTCGGCGGTGCCGAGCGTGCAGGTGACCAGCGCCTGCGTTTCGCCGCGCGTGAAGACGGCGGAGCCGTGGGTGCGGGGAAGGACGCCCGTTTCGATCCAGATAGGCCGAACCTGGTCGAACGCGCGGCCGTCGAGCCGCACGCCGTGCTGCAGCACTTCGTCGCGCAGCACCTTCTCCTTGAGGTCCTTGAAAATCTGCTTCGCTTCGACCTTGCGCTGGACTTCGCCTTCGGGCAGCGTCGCGACGAGCTCATCGAGCACTTGATCGACGCGATCGTAGTTTTCGAGCTTGCCGCGGAGCCGCATCGCCTCGGTCAGCGGCACGAGCACCTTCTCCTCGACCTCGCGGTAGAAGTCGTGGCCGATTTCCTTCTTGGCGACCTTCAGCTTGCTCTTGCCGGCCTCCTTCGCCAGATCGTCGATCGTGTTCACGATCTGCTTGATGGCTTCGTGCGCCCGGTTGAGCGCCTCGACGACCTGCTCCTCGGTGACCTCCTTCGCCCCGGCTTCGACCATCACCAGGCCGTCCTTGCTCCCGGCGACGACGAGATCGAGCGTGCTGTTCTTCCGCTGCTCGAAGGTCGGATTGATCACGTACTGGCCGTCCACGAGGCCAACACGGACACCGGCAATCGTCTTTTCCAGCGGAATCTCGGACAGGGCGAGCGCGGCGGAGGCGCCGGTAATCGCCAGGACGTCCGTGTCGTTCTCCGAATCGGCGGAGAGCACGAGCGCGATGACCTGCGTTTCGTACCGCCAGCCAGACGGAAACAGCGGGCGAATCGGGCGATCGATCACGCGACTCGTGAGGACCTCCTTTTCCGCCGGCTTGCCTTCGCGTTTGAAGAAGCCGCCGGGAATGCGGCCCGACGCGTAGGTGTATTCCCGGTAGTCGACGGTGAGCGGCAGGAAATCGATGCCCTCCCGCGCATTGGACGCGCGGCACGCCGTCACGAGGACAACGGAGTCGCCGAACCGGACGATGACGGAGCCGCCGGCCTGTTTGGCCAGCTTGCCCGTTTCAAACGTGAGGCGCTTGTTGCTGATGAGTCAGTTCGCGGGTAGTCATAAGGGAACTTCGAAATCAGAAGGGACGCGTCGCTTACTTGCGGATGTTGAGACGTTTGATGAGATCGGCGTACCGATGCGCATCCTTGGCTTTGAGGTAATCGAGCAGCCGGCGGCGGCGGCCGACCAGCATCAGCAGTCCGCGCCGCGAGTGGTGATCCTTGGCGTGCGCCTTGAAATGCTCGGTGAGATAGTTGATGCGTTCGCTGAGAATGGCCACCTGCACCTCAGGTGAACCGGTGTCTCCGTCGTGCGTCTTGTACGAGCCAATGAGTTCCGTCTTGCGATCTTTGGTCAACGCCACAAGCCATTCCTCCACCTGCGCCCCAGAACCCTCTCGGGACCGGTTGCGCCGTCCGCGGCAAAATCCTTTAGTCGAACAAGCTCAATATGTTACACCAGCACGACCGCGGGGTGCAAAAGCCCGGACCCTTCGATCGGCTCGGCGACCGCGACAAGAGCGCCCGCCGCCGTCGAGCAGACGGAACGGTCTCGCACCGGCGGCGGACAGCGCAGGCGAGGAAACCGCCTTCGAAATCAGCCGGGCCCAGGTCGAGCCCGTGGACCGTCCGCCGGGCGCCTTCGTGGGTCAGCGTCAGCGCGGTGAGCGCCGGCAGCATCTGCGCCAGCGGGACGAGCGCGGCCAGTGCCGCTGGCGGATCGAGTTCGAGCGCCGCGAGGACCGCCGCGTCGGCGAGCGTCAGGTCGCCGGACCGCACCCGCTTCAACGCAGCGAGATGCCCGCCGACCCCCAGCCGTTGTCCCAGATCGTGCGCGAGCCCGCGCACATAGAAGCCGGCCGAGCAGTCGACACGGAGCGTGACACGGCCGCCATCGACGCTGCCAAGCTCCAGCGCATGGACCGTGACGCGGACCGGGGCCGGGAGGGCGGGGCGGGGCGGCAGCAGGGCGCGCGCACGCGGCGCGCGCCAGCCGATGACTGCGCTTGCCGCCAATCTTTTTCGCCGAGTAGGCCGGTGGCTGCTGCAGGAAGGTCCCGCGAAAGGCGTCGAGCGCGCGATCGATTGACTCGCGCCCGGGGAACGGCTCCTTGGAATACGCGTCCCGACCGGCGTTCCGGCGCTGTCTCCGGTGTCGGTCGCCACGCCGAGCTGGATCGCGGCGTCGTAGCTTTTCCCGGCGGCGCTCAAGAACCGCGCGAGCCGCGTGGCGCGCCCGACGACGAGCGGCAGCACGCCGCTTGCGCCTGGATCGAGTGTGCCGGTATGGCCGACCCGCTGCTCGCCGAGGATCCTGCGGACGCGCGCCACGACGTCGTGCGAGGTCGGCCCGACGGGCTTGTCGATGACCAGGAGACCGTCCATCGACTGAGCCCTCTACGAGGCTCGTCCGAGAGCCCAATCGCCTGATCGATCATCTGGATGAAGACCTTCTGAACCGAGTCGATGGCGCCGGTCACCGTGCAGCCGGCGGCGTTCTTGTGGCCGCCGCCGCCGAACGCCTTTGCCACCGATCCGACGTCGACATCGCCCTTGGATCGCAGGCTCACGCGGTATTCCTCGCCCTCGAGCTGCTTGAAGAAGACGACGGCCTGAATCTCCTTCACGGTGAGCGGCAGGTTGACCAGGCCTTCGGTGTCCTCGTACGTGCCACCCGCCTCCCGCGCCATCTCGTGGTCGAGATACACGATCGCAATCCTGCCCGACTGGTCGAGCTGCATCGCTCGCAACACGGATCCAAACAGCTTCAGCCGGCCCATGTTGTTGCTGTCGTACACGCTGCGCGCGACGAGCCACCGGATCGACCCCGGCTTCAACGGTCTGCCGGCAGATGTCGAAGGTGTCGCGGCGAGATGCTCGAATAGTGGAACGAACCGGTGTCGGTCAGGATGGCCAGATAGATATGGGTGGCGATTTCGACCGACAGCGGCACGTCGAGGGCGCGGATCAACGCGAAGACCATCTCACCGCAGGCGGCCGCCGAGTCGTCGAACCACCTGATGTCGCCGTAGCCTTTGTTGCCGGGGTGATGGTCGATATTGATCACGAAAAAGCGATCGAGGCCCGCGACTCCCGTCCGCGACAGGTCGCCGCATTCCATGACGATCGCGGCGTCGAACTCGCCGTCGATCCGGTCCGCGATCTCGATGTCTGGCACGCCGGGGAACGCCTGAATCGGGGGCGGAGCGGGGTCGCTGTTGACGACGCGAACGGTCCTTGCCGAGCGCGCGCAGCGCGTAGGCCATCGCGAGCTCGGAGCCGATGGAGTCGCCGTCGGGCCGCGCGTGGGAAGTAGACGACAAAACGCTGCCGCGCGCGAATCGCGTCGACGATCTGTTGCAGCTCAGGAACCGTTGTCGTCATCGTTGCGCTCAGGCGTGACCTCCGCGTCCGCAGGCTGCCCGGCGTGCAGCTCGTTGAGGATCTGCTCGATCCGGTCCTGGCCGGCGATCGAGTTGTCGTAGAGGAACTGCAGCTCGGGCGTGCGTTTCAGCCGCAATCGGGATCCGATCTGGCGGCGGAGAAACGGCGTCGCGCGGCCGAGCGCCTTGGCGCTGTTGGCGCGGGCCTTCTCGTCGCCGAGCACCGTGTAGTGCACCCGCGCGGACTGGAGGTCCGGGCTGAGGTGCACGCGTGTCAGGGTCACGAAGCCGATGCCCGGGTCGTGGACCTCGCGGGCCAGCAGCAAGGCGAGCTCGCTGCGAATCTGGTCGGCGACGCGATCGGGGCGGGAACCCTGGGACATTAGAGGTTCTAGGGGTTCTAAAGGTTCTAAAGGTGCTAAAGGTTCTAAGCGTTCAAGGGATTCTGTCGGTTCTCGAACCTCTTGAACCCCTAGAACCTCTCGAACCCCTAAGCGGTGACGGCGACCCTCACCATCGTGAAGATCTCGATCAGATCGCCGACCTTGAGGTCGTTGAACCGCTCGAATCCGATGCCGCATTCGAAACCGGCCTTGACCTCCGACACGTCGTCCTTGAAACGTCGGAGCGATCCGATCTTGCCTTCATACACCACGACGTTGTCGCGCAGCAGCCGGGCCTGTGTCTCGCCCGCGCGGGTAATCCGGCCTTCGGTCACCATGCAGCCGGCAATGGTCCCGAACTTCGGCACCTTGAAGGTATCGCGCACCTCGGCGACGCCCATGCGCACTTCCTTGAACGTGGGATCGAGGAGCCCGGCCATCGCCTTCTTCATCTCGTCGGTCACGTTGTAGATGATCGAGTGCAGGCGGATGTCGACGTGCTCGCGCGCGGCAATCTCCTCGGCGTTTCTGTCGGGCCTGACGCTGAAGGCGATGATGATGGCGTTGGAGGCCGAGGCCAGCAGCACGTCCGACTCGTTCACGGCGCCGACGCCGGAGTGAATGATGCGGATCTTGACCTTCTCGTCGGTCAGCTTTGTGAGCGTGTCCGCGAGCACTTCGGCCGAGCCCTGCACGTCGGCCTTGATGATGATCGGCAGCTCCTTCATGCCGCCTTCGGCAATCTGCGCCTGGAGCGACTCGAGCGTGAGGCGGCCGCCCTTCGCGCCGCGCGCGCGGGTCTTCGCCTGCTCCTCCCGGAATGTGGCGATCTGGCGCGCCTTGGCGGCATCGGCGACCTGAAACACGTCACCCGGCTGCGGCAGCCCGGTGAGCCCGAGCACCTCGACCGGCATCGACGGCCCGGCCTGCTTCGTGGGCCGGCCGCGGTCGTCGATGAGCGCGCGGACGCGCCCGACAATCGGTCCGGCGATGAAGGTGTCACCGACGTGCAGCGTGCCGTCCTGCACGAGAATCGTCGCCACCGGCCCCCGGCCCTTGTCCAGCTTGGCTTCGAGCACGGTGCCCGTCGCATTGCGCTTGGGATTCGCCTTCAGCTCGCCAAGGTCGCTGACGAGCAGGATCATTTCGAGCAGCAGGTCGATGTTCTGCTTCTTCTTCGCCGACACGTCGACGGTGACGGTCTTCCCGCCCCATTCCTCGGGCATCAGGTTGAGCTCGGTGAGCTCGCGTTTGACCTTCTCGGGACTCGCGTTCGGCTTGTCGATCTTGTTGATGGCCACGATGATCGGCACGTTGGCCGCCCGCGCGTGATCGATGGCCTCCCGCGTCTGCGGCATGACGCCGTCGTCGGCCGCGACGACGAGGACCACGATGTCGGTCACCTTGGCGCCGCGGGCGCGCATCAACGTGAACGCCTCGTGGCCCGGCGTATCGAGGAACACGATGTTTCTCCCGCCGATCGTCACGTGGTAGGCGCCCATGTGCTGCGTGATGCCGCCGGCTTCGCGCTCGGCGACGCGGGCCTCGCGAATGGCGTCGAGCAGGCTCGTCTTGCCGTGGTCGACGTGACCCATGACGGTGACGACGGGGGCGCGCGTCACGATGTCCCCGGGGCTGGCCGCGCCGTCGCTGGTTTGTACGAGCTCTTCCTCGAAGCTGCGCATCTGGACGTCGGCGCCGAACTCGCGGGCGAGCATCGACGCCGTCTCGGTGTCGAGCGTCGAGTTGATCGTCATGATCAGCCGCTTCATCAGCAGCTTGCCCAGAACATCCTTGACGCGCACGTCGAGCTTGTCCGCCAGATCCTTCACCGTCATGCCCTCCGCGAGCGTGATGGTCCGCGTGACGGGCGGCGGCGCCACCTGCGGCGGCGGCATCGATGGGCGCGCCTGCTCGCGTCTGACGCCGGACGAGGGCCGTTGGCCCATCGGCGGCCGCATCGGCGGCCGCGACGGCATTCCGGGACGCTGGGGATACTGACCCGGGCCGCGGCGGCAGGCCGGGCTGCTGGGTACGAATCGGCTGTGATGGCAGCGGACGGGGACCCCCAGGCGTTGGACGCGGCGCGGATCCGGGATACGAGGGGCGCGGCGGACCGAGCGGCCGGACTCCCGGCTGCGACGATGATGGACGACTGGCTGCCGTGCCGCTCTGGCCCGCGGCATGGCGCTGGCAGCGGCTCGCGCGGCCGCCGGCGCGGCCGCCGGCCGCTCGCTGGGCCGGACCGGCGCTGGACGAACCGCGCCGCGGGGCGGCGCCTGTGTCGGAAGGGGCGGCGTCGGCGTCGTGGGCCGTTGCTCTTCGATGCGCAACCGGAGCGTCGGCGGGACGACGCGCCCCGGCGTCGCAGGCTTGGGCGCGGCGGGTTCGACGCTCACCACCTCGACGGCTCCTCGACGGCGGGGCAGCGGCCTCTTCTTCAACAGGCGCGGCGGCCTCGGCGACTCACCTCGATCGGCGCCGGCTCCGGCGCTTCCGCCGTCACCTCCGCGGCTGGTTCCTCGACGATCGGTTCGGCGTCCGCTGGCTCGGGTGAGGGCGCCGCCACCGGGGCGGCCTTCACCGTCTTCACCAGGCGCGGCGGTGGCAGCACGGGAGCCGCAGGCTTCGGCGGCTCGGCCGCTTTCTTGGCCGGCGCCGGTTTCTTGCCTTTGGGTGCCGGCGTGTCGGCGAATATGTCGCCGCCCGGCAGCGCGATGTTGCGCTGCCGCGCGAGGCGCTCGACGAATTGCCGCCCCACGACCTCCTCGATCGTGCTCGACGCGCTCTTCACCTCGATTCCGTGATCGCGCTTGAGCAACGCCGTCACTTCCTGGCTCGTCGTCCCGAGGAGTTCCGCGACCTTGTAAATCCGGACAGTTCCCAAGCGCTACCCCTTACTGCTGTAGTGCAGGCCTTTGCGGCCTGCCGTGCGCGAACGTGCGATCCGCCCTGCGACGGGCGCCTACGACTGCGTCTCTTCATCGGCGACGGGTTCGGCGGCCGGTTCGGCGGCGGCGCCTCGCTCTCGCCGCGCGCCGCCGCGAGAATCTTCTCGGCGGTCTTGGCGCCGATTCCCGGAATCTCCAACAACTGCTCGACGCTGGCACCCGCCACCGCCTCGCGCGTGGCGTAGCCGGCCTCGACGAGCTTCTGAAGGGTCTTGTTGCCGACACCTTCGAGCTCGTAGGGCAGTGCGACCCCGGCCGGCTCGCCCGGCGCGGATTCCTCGTCGCCCGCCGGCGGGTTCGCCGCCTCCTGCCTCGAGGCCCTCGAACTGCGCCTCGACCTCGCGCCGCTTTTCCTCTTCGCTCTTGATATCGATGCGCCACCCGGTGAGCTTCGCGGCCAGGCGGACATTCTGGCCCTTCTTGCCGATCGCCAGCGACAACTGCTTGTCCTCGACGATCACCTCCATCACGCGCTCGCGATCGTCGACGATCGAGACACGCTGCACCTTCGCCGGGCTGAGGGCGTTGGTGACGAACGCAATCGGATCCTCCGACCACTCCACGATGTCGATTTTCTCCCCGCGCAGCTCCCGGATGATCGACTGCACGCGCGTCCCCTTCATGCCGACGCACGCGCCGACCGGGTCGACGTCGCGTTCCCGCGAGAAGACCGCGACTTTCGCGCGATCGCCCGCCTCGCGGACCGCGCCGCGGATCATGACGGTGCCGTCGTAAATCTCGGGAACCTCCTGCTCGAACAACTTGATCAGGAGCGCCGGATCGGTGCGGGACAGCACGATCTGCGGGCCCTTGGCGCTGCGATTCACGCCTTTGATGACCGTTCGGACGCGATCGGCCGGCGCATAGCTCTCGGCACGCGACTGTTCCTTCCGCGGCAGGACCGCCTCGATGCGGCCCACTTCGAGGATGATGTCGCCGTTCTCGAAGCGTTTGACGGTGCTGTTGACCACGTCGCCGATGCGCTGGTTGTACTCGGCGAAGATGTTCTCGCGCTCCGCTTCCCGCACCTTCTGAAAGATGACCTGCTTGGCGGTCTGCGCCGCAATCCGGCCCAGCACTTCGGTCGGCTTCGGAAACTCCATCTCGTCGCCGAGCTCGATGCTGTTGGCGACATCGTCGCCGTACAGCTGCTGGTACATCTGGCGCGCCTCGTCGATCGCGATCTCGGTCGCCGGGCTGGCGACTTCCTGCACGACCAGCTTGAGCGCGAACAGGTCCACCTGGCCGGTTTCGAGGTTGAACCGCGTCTTCAGGTTCTCTCCGGTCTTGTAGTACTTGCGTGACGCCGTGGCGACCGCCTCTTCGATGGCGCTGATGACGACATCGGGCTCGATGCCCTTCTCTTTCGCGAGCGCTTCGATCGTCTGCTGTAAAGGATTCGACATATCAAGTTTTCAGCTGCTCGCTTCTACCGGCTGGCTGCCAGCTAGAACTCCACTTCCAGATGCGCGCGCGTGATCACCCCGACGGGCACGCGGTGCCGGCGTCCGTCGTCGGCGTCAATCAGCACGTCGTTGTTCTCGATGCCGCCGAGCCGGCCCTTGAAAAACCGCTGCCCATCCACTGCCTCGCGCATGACCAGCTTCGCGCGGCGTCCCGCGAACCGACGGTAGTCGTCGGCGCGGCGCAACGGCCGATCGAGGCCCGGCGAGGAAACCTCGAGGATATACGCCGTCGGCACGACATCCTCGACGTCCAAGATCGCACTGAGGTCGCGGCTCACCCGGGCACAGTCCTCGACGCTGACACTGTCGCCGGCCGTCGCGGCGGGGCCGGGACGGTCGATCTGCACGCGCAGCATCATCCCGCCCGCTTCGCGCCGGAACTGCACGTCGAACACCTCGAGCCCATAGGTCGTGGCCACGCGGGCCGCCACCTCGCGCACCGGCTCGACGACGTCCGCCTCGCGGGGCATGTTTTCGAGGGCCTTAAACGAAAAAAGCGGGCACTCCGCCCACTTCGGTCCTACAAACCAGGCTGCGAATCAAAAATTATAGCACACGAGTTCCGGCCCTGAAGACGCGCGCCAGGGCTGCGGAATCGGCCTGCCAGGCACGGGGAGACGGCGTCCGGCTTTGGCCGGATCGGCCCTGCTCGGCCGTTCATACCAGGGACCGCGCCCGATTACAGGGCCTCGCGATGAGGTCGTAGTTCCGCGAGCCGATGATTTCAACCTCAGCAAAATCGCCGCTCCGGAAGCTGGACGGATCGCAGTCGCTCAAGTACACGGCGGCGTCGATTTCCGGCGCCTGGGACGGCAGCCGGGCCTTGAGCACGAGCTCATGATCGGTGGCGGGACCGTCCACCAGCACGCGGACGCGCTCCCCGATGCGCGCACGCTGGCGCGCGCGCACCAGCCGCTTCTGCAGGCTCATGACCCGGTTCCGCCGCGCGCGCTTGGCCGGCGCCGGCACGTTGTCGTCCATGGCGAACGCGGAAGTCCCTTCCTCGTGCGAGTAGGTGAAGACGCCCAGGTGATCGAACCGATGGTCCGTCGACGAACCCGCAGAGGTCGTCGACGTCCGCGTCGGTTTCGCCCGGAAAGCCCACGATGAAGGTCGTCCGGAGGGCGACGCCCGGGACCCGTTCGCGGATGCGGCCCAGCAGCCGGTCGTACTTCTGGCGGCTGCCGGGGCGTTTCATGCTCTTGAGCACCGGGTTCGCCGCGTGTTGAAGCGGCAGGTCGATATACTTGCAGACCTTCCCGCACTCCGCCATGGCGGCGAGCGTGTCGTCGTCGATCGTGGTCGGATACAGGTAAAGCAGGCGAATCCATTCGAGGCCGTCAATCTCGTTCAACATGCCGCAGCAGCCTCGCCAGCGCCCCGCGTTCGTGGCGGTCGATCCCGTAAAACGTCGTGTCCTGCGAGATGAGCAGCAGCTCCTTGACCCCGCGAGCCGCCAGCGCGCGCGCCTCGCGCAGGATCGACTCGGCGGGCCGGCTGCGGTAGCTGCCGCGCAAGGTCGGGATGATGCAGAAGGCGCACTTGTAATCGCACCCTTCAGCGATCTTGACGTACGCGTAATGTCGGGGCGTGGCGAACACCCGCGGTGTCTCGGCGTCGTACATGTAGGTCGGAGGCGTGCGGGGGGCCGGGTGTCGAGCGAAAAAGGTGAGCGGCACGGCGGCTCGAGGCCGGGAAGCCGGCGATCGCGCTCACGATGTCCGGCACCTGGCCGGTGCCGAGCACGGCGTCGATCTCCGGGATCTCGGCACGCAGCTCGTCGCGGTAGCGTTCGGCAAGGCACCCGGTCACGATCAGACGGCGGCACGCGCCGTCCTTCTTGTGCCGCGCCATTTCCAGGATCGCGTCAATCGATTCCCGTTTCGCCGAGTCGATGAAGGCGCAGGTATTGACGACGAGCACGTCGGCCGCGGCCTCGTCCTGGACGAGCTCGTGCCCTGCATCACGCGCCAGACCGAGCATCACCTCGGAGTCGACGAGATTCTTGGGGCAGCCGAGGGAAACGAGCCCAATCTTCATGGTGTACGTTCAGTTCACGTTCGACGTTCGACGTTCGACGTTCTGCGTTCGTCGTTCTCAGAACGCCGTTCGACGTCCACCGTTCCAGAACGTCGAACGACCGTCGAACTGTTGAACGTCAACTGTCAACTACGGGTACAGTCGGTACAGCATACGCGGAAACGGAATGGTTTCGCGAACGTGCTCGAGGCCGCAGATCCAGGCGACCACCCGCTCGATGCCCATGCCGAAACCGCCGTGCGGCACCGAGCCATACCGCCGCAGGTCGAGATACCACTCGAAGGCTTCGCGCGGAAGCTTCTGCTCCTCAATCCGTTTCAACAGCAGATCCAGGTCCGCGAGCCGCTCGCCGCCGCCGATGATTTCCCCGTACCCTTCGGGCGCCAGCACGTCGACCCCGAGGGCGAGCTCCGGCCGGGCTGGATCCGGTTTCATGTAGAACGCCTTCACCCCGGCCGGGTAGCGGTGCACCATGACCGGCCGATCGAGTCCCTCGGCCAGCGCCGTCTCGTCGGGGCCGCCAAAATCGCCGCCCCATTGAATCGGCAGCCCCTTCGTCTGCAGCGTCCGAACCGCGTCGTCGTAGGACATTCTCGGGAACGGCTTCTGCACCGCCTCGAGCCTGGTCGTGTCACGCTCGAGGACGTTCAGCTCGCGCCTGCGGGTCTCGAGCACGCGGCCGATC
This sequence comes from uncultured Acidobacteriota bacterium, assembly GCA_963745495.1. Taxonomy (GTDB): domain Bacteria; phylum Acidobacteriota; class Vicinamibacteria; order Vicinamibacterales; family CAVVIG01; genus CAVUXJ01. Next base: position 300,398 of record CAVUXJ010000012.1, on the reverse strand, counting down.
ACCGAGACGACGAGGTCCTCAGCGAGGGCCATGACGTCGTCGAGATCCGCGTAGGCCATTTCGGGCTCGACCATCCAGAACTCCGTCAGATGGCGTCGCGTCTTCGATTTCTCGGCGCGAAACGTGGGGCCGAAACAGTACACGCGCCCGAGCGCCATGGCGTTCGCTTCGTTATAGAGCTGTCCGCTCTGGGTCAGGTAGGCGGTCTGATCGTCGAAATATTGGGCAGGGAAAAGGGTTGTCGTGCCTTCGCAGGCGGCGGGGGTGAAAATCGGCGTGTCGGCGAGGATGAACCCGCGCGAGTTGAGGTACTCGCGTACGGCGTTGACGATCTCATGGCGCACGCGGAGGATCGACTGCTGCCGCTCCGACCGGATCCAGAGATGCCGCCGATCGAGCAGGTAGTCGACCCCGTGCTCCTTCGGCGTGATGGGGAAATCGTGTGACGGTCCCACGACCTCGAGCTCCTTCACGTCGATCTCGTACCCGCTCGGCGCCCGCGAGTCGGCGCGAACGGTGCCGGTCACGATGACCGAGGTTTCCTGCGACAGATGGTCTGCCGCCTTGAAGAGCTCCTCGCCCACCGCCGCCTTCGACATCACGGCCTGCACGAAGCCGCTGCCGTCGCGCAGGATCAGGAAATGGATCTTTCCGCTCGAGCGGCGGTTGTGCAGCCACCCCTTGACGGTGACCTGTTCGCCGGCGTGCGCGCCGATGTCTTCGATGTAGATATGCATCTCGTTCAGCTAATCGATAGGAGCTCTCAGCTGTCGGCTTTCCAGCTATCAGCAGCGCTCAGCGATCAGTCACAACCCACGTCAGCTGAAAGCTAGCTGAGAGCTACTCGTGAAGCAGCCCTTCCATCCGGCGCCGGGCCTGCTGTGCCTTCCGCAGCGTGTTCTTCGGCGACCCGTGCGCGGCGATCTCGAACAGCAAGGTACCGTCATAGCCGACCTTCAGCACCGCCGTCAGGGCCGCCGGCCAGTCGATCGTTCCTTCGAAGGGCACGAGGTGGTCGTCGGTGCGGCCACGGTTGTCGTGCACGTGTGTCGTGATCAAGTGCTCCGAGACGGTCTCGATCGCGTCGACGAGGTCTCCGTCCATGTGTGCGTGACCGAAATCGAGACAGATGCCGGCCGTCCCGTCGTCGAGCACCTGCTCGATGAAGTGCACGAGCGAACCGGCCCGCGACAACTCGTTCGGGATCACTTCCAGGGCGACCCGGACGCCGAGCGGCGCGGCCAGTCGCTGCAGCTCGTCGATGCTGCGGCGGGCCCCATCACGACTGTTCTCGACCGTCGACGAGCGCGGAAGCCCCAGGTGGGCGACCAGGACGCCAAAGGGGATCCGCCGCGCAATCTGGAGCGCGCGCTCGGTCTCTTCCATGGCCCGCGCGCGTGTTTCGGGATCGGCGCTGGCCAAGGTGAGCGGCGGCCCCCATCGCTCGGCCATGAAGCTTTCGCCGATGGGCGCGTGTACGGCGTGCAACTCGAGGCCGGCTTCCGCCAGCCACTGCTGGAGGTCGGCGACCGCCGCCGGGTTGTGATAGTCGAAATGCGTCCGCGTCGCGAAGAGCTCGACCGTCTCGAACCCGAAGCTGGCCATCTCCAGGAGGTGCTCCCGAGTCAGCCGGTGACTGTGATACAGGTGCGTCGATAGACCGAACTGGCGCTTTTTGGGCACAAGCGGAACTACTCATTCTACCGATTCCTGGATCTCGTCATCTACTGGTCGTCTGGTCCTCTGTCGTCGCGTCTGGTCACAAGAAGTTCTGAATTGATCGAATGACCAGATGGATGACCCAATGATCAAGATGACCCCATGATCAGATTCTAACGAAGCTCGTCAATGTGTGCGGCCAGCAGGTCGCGAACCCTCGCGAGCCGCGGGTATTTCTCGAGGTTGGTGCGCACGTAGCGCAGCGTCCGCGGCATGTACTGGATATACACGGGATTGCGGCGGGTGCTGGTCTGGTAACCGAAGGTGCCGAGCGCCTTCATGTTCCGCTGTACCGCCATGAGATCGAAGCGGCGACGGAACGCGCTCCCGTCAGGCTCTCCCTTGAGCGCGAGGAAATAGGCGACGAGCTCGTCCAGCTCTCGGTCGGTCAGATCCACATAGGAGTCCCGCAGCAGCGACGCCAGATCGTAGGTATCGGGGCCCATGCGGGCGTCCTGAAAGTCGATGACGTGAAGCGTGCCGTCGTGCAGCATGAGGTTCCGGCTGTGATAGTCGCGGTGACACAGCACGCGCGGCTCCGACGCCAGCTCCTCGGCGATCGTCTTCCATTCGTCGGCGAGCGCGCGGCGCTCGGCCTCAGACAGCGCCGCTCCCCGGTAGTTCTCGATGAAATGACGAACGAAGAAGTCGAGCTCCCAGGTCAGCTTCTCGACGTCGAATGCGATCCGATACGGCAGGTACCGATCGGATGCCAACTCGGCACCCCGCCGCTGGAGCAGCGCGATGAGCGCGACGGCGTCCCTGTACAGGGCCGCATGCTCCCCCGGCGTCGCTGCACCCAGATGCGCCTGCAAGGTCACGTCGCCCAGATCCTGGAGCGCGACGATGCCGTCGGCATCCGCGTGGCCGAGAATCGCCGGAACCGGCAGCGGGACCTGTTCGAGCAGCGCGGCCACGTTGGCGAAGGGCAGCGTCTCGAAGTCGATGCTTCCCGCGTGCAGCGCGAGCACGATTGAATCGCCTCCGGTCACGATCACGCGAAAGTAGCGCCGGTCGGATGCGTCGCCCGTGAGAGGAACGACTTTCGGGCCGGGTCATGATCCCGCTCGCCTGCAGGTAGCGGTCGATGCGCTCCCGCAGCGCAATGCCTTCCTCGGTCCGGTCATTCATGCCTGACCTCGTCACAACGCTCAGCTTCACCGCCCGAACCACCGCGCCTTCCGGCGCTGGAGCTCGTTACCAGCCGGCCGCTCCGCGGCGGCGCCTGCCACCGTGTCCAAAACCGACCGGACGAACGCGGGCTTCATGCGAGGCCCTCGGTTCAGAAGGTGGCATCGAACGCGGTGATCGAGGTGGTGCCGCTGGCGCGAACGAGAATCGATCGACGATATCGCGCGCCCGCGGGCACCTTCACGCCGTCCGTCACGATACATTCGTCCAACACCGATCCGGCGCCAATCTCGATATCGTCCCAGAGGATCGACCGCGCGATTCTGGCGCTCTCGTGGACGCGAACGTTGCGCCCGCGACACTCGCGCTCCGGAGGGGAGCGGCTCATGAACGCGAAAGACGTGCGCCAGTAGTCGCTGACGGTTCCGACATCCCAGAACGCCGCCTCTCGCACGATGCCGCGCACGCTGCCGGGTTGTGCGGCGATCAGGTCGTCGTAGAGACCGCCAATGGAGTTCATGGGCTGGCCCGCGGGCAGCGATTGAAACGCAGCGGCCTGGGCGGCTTGCACGCCGACGAAATGACATGACCCCACGGCCGCCGCCCCGGGCGGCACGAATCCGGTCACGCTCGAGCCGGCATCCAGCCGCACACCCCCGTACCGCTCAGGGTTCTCGTTCGGCACGAGCGCAAGCGTGACGAGGGCACCCGCGGAACGGTGCGCTTCGGTCAGCGCTCCCAGATCGAATTCGCAAAGGGTGTCGCCATTCACGATCAGAAAGGCGTCGGCGTCGAGAATGGAAAGCGCCTGACGAGGGCCGCCCGCGCTGCCGAGCACCTGTGGCTGCTCCCAGGAGTACCGGACAAGGGCTCCGAGATCGCCGCCGTCACCGAGGACCGCGGTGAGCGTCGCGGGCAGATGATGCAGGTTCAGCACGACATCGGCGACCCCCTCTGCCGCCAGCCACCGCACGATCCGGCGGACGAGCGGCTCGCCGGCAACCGGGAGTGCAGGCTTTGCGCGCACCAGTGTCAGCGGCCGCAGACGGATGCCCAGGCCGGCGGTCAGCACGAGTGCATGTCGGAATGGTGGCGTCGGCATCGAGGTGCTGTGGGACTGGCCTCGGGCGGTCCTACTCGTCGCCGAACAGCATGTGCGTCACCGGCAGGCCGCGCTGCGCGCAGTGTTGGACAAACAGCGTCCGGTAGGAATCGAGCAGGTAGTCGCCGGAGCCGCGGCCGAGCGCGGTCGCCGTGGCCCTGATGCCTTCGGCGCTGCCTTCGATCTCGATGAAGGTGCCCACCGGCGTTTCGTCGACGGCGACAATGACATCGTTCAGGATGAATTCTTCTCGGTACTTTTCATATCGAAACCCCACCTGGAAGCCGAGTTCCCCAAGCAGGCGAACGAGCAGGGGACCGTCGCCGACCATCGTCTCGAGCTCGTCGCGCAGCTTCATGTCCGAGGATTGCAGGGGACCCTTGAACGTGAGAAACGCCCTGCCCGTCTCCATCCGGACGCGCAGGACCGAGCCGCGCTGCCGCAACGTCCCGTCCTGCGTGTCGAGCACAGAGTCCTCCTGGAGCCGCCGCGCCCTGAGCGGCGCCGCGCCGGCCTTCAGTACCGCGGCGCGCGCCCCGGCCGCGTCGTCGAACCTGAGCTTGATCTCGCGTTCCAGGATGGCGGTCACCAAACGTCTATTTAATCGCCCACGCCCTGAAATTACAATGCGATCGTGTGGCCGTGGCGGACCGCGGACCTCGCTGCTGGCATCGGCTCGTGAGGTCGAAGACGCTTCTTCATCGCTCCGATGAAGACCCGAACACGCGCACCAGCACGGCGCGGATAAAGACGTACATCGTGAAGCATTCGAGGGCGAACGCCGGAAACCCGAAGTACCCGGGCAGCGGCATCTCGAAGATCTTCACCTGCTCCATGATCGGAACCGTGTAGTGCCACTTGGCGCGAGACCAGTAGTTCCAGAACTCCCACAAGACTCCGCACAGGAACCCGCTCGCGATCAGGTTCGTGAGACGTGAATACTCACCCTGACGAAAATCCAGGTACAGCGACTCCCCGCCGAGGCGCACGTTGATCGGCTCGAGCAAGAAGATGAACCCGAGCCACACGGGCGCCGCGAGATAGGGGGAGGGCCAGATCAACGGCCACGCGAGCATCGATGCGCCGGCGATCATTGAAAGGGCGGCGGGAAGGGCGGGAAGGGCAGGAGGGCGCAGGAAGGGCAGGAAGGGCGGGAGCGGCAGGAGGGGCGGGGAGGCCGCGCCAGACGGCGATGACTTCTGCGCCTTCGAAGATCGCGGGCCAGATCGTCGCGAACGACCAGGCGTACCCGAAATATCTCAGCAGTGTGTTTTCCGGGAGACCGACGTAATACCAGTTGGCGATGAACCCGTTGTAGAACTCGAACACGAGCCAGAGCGGGATCGAGACGAGCGCGAGGAAAACAAACTCGCGGGGAGCGGATCGGATCCACGATCGGCCGCGCGCGCGCCAGACAATCGCGTCGGCGAAGATGAGGAAGCCGGTCCACGCGATCGGCGTGTTCCATGACGCGAACGGCTCGATCCCTGCAAGGGTGGCGGTCTCGGAGACGATCATCACGGCGAGCCCGAGCATCGCACACCGGTTCATGTCACGCGCATCCGGTACGAACAGCCGCGGAGCGCCGGCGTGCCTACCCCCTTGCCGAGCAGCAGGACTTTCAACGTGCTTCCAAGACCGCCGGGCATCAGGAGGGTTTTCAGGGCAAGGCGGTCGTTGAGATCAAGATTCTCGGGGTTCATCAGCTTCACAGGGTCCTGCAGGCTCACAAGGTTCGCGGCCGCACGAGAATCTCGCGCACCCCGGGAACCCTGGTCGATGAGTCCCATCAGAAAGTACGTCTGATCGAGGAACCCGAGCGTCGCGAGGCCCTCAGCCTCTGCCGTGCGACGGAGGGTCGTGAAATCGACGTGCGCGGTGATGTCCTGCGCTCCAGGTGTCACCAGCCACGGCGCAGCGGCTCCGGATTCGGCGCCTGTCATCGTATGACGCGTGAAGGTGGTGAGCGTGCCGCCTGCGTGGGTCACCCCGTAGAGCTCGGGCGCCTCGTGTCCATAGTCGATCAGGATGATGAACCCGCGCCGCAAACACTGCGCCGCCTCGCGGATCCAGTCGACGGCCCGCAGGTTGATCTCGACGAGCCACCCGGGCTCGAGTGTGATGTCGAGGCGCCGAAGATACTCGGCGAGGGCTGGCGTCGACAAAGGGCCTTCGCGCGTGACAAAGAGGGACCTGGGCGCTCTGTCGCGGACTGAATCGGGAGCCAGATCGACATGGACCTCGCGCAAGCCGCCGGGCCGCATGACGACCTGATGGACAGGGAACGCGTCGAGGAGCTCGTTGGCGATGAGGACCCCCTCGAACGACGGAGGCAGCCCGGCCGTCGACGAGACGAGGCGCTCGGCCACTTCACCGAGCGTCCCCGGCTGCGCGCCGCGTGCCGCGGCGCTGGCTTCAACAAGATGAAGGTTCGTCCGGCCGAAAAGGTCGGGATGACGGCGGCGGGCGGCGCGGAGGATATCGGAGGAAAGACGGCCGTTCCCGGCGCCCGCTTCGACCAGGTCGAAGACGCTGACCGCAGGATCCACAGAGGAGATTGTGGACTCCCGCTGGCCTTCGCCCTCCGCCGGGATCGCCGCAAGCCGCTCCGCCATCTCGGCGATCTGGATCTCGAGGAGGTCGCCGAACATCGCGCCAACGTCGACGCTGGTAAAAAAATCGCCCGCGCGGCCGGATCGTCGGGCCGCGCGGGCGTAATAACCGAACTCCGAGTGGTAGAGCGAGACGTCCATGAACGCGGCCACCGTCAGCGGCCCGCGTTCATGGATCAGGTCGATCAGTACATCGGCAATCGGCAATCAATCTGCAATCTGAAATCAAGCATCTGCAGTTTCAGGTTTCCCTGTCACTCTTTTCGCACCGTCACGAACACCTGCGTACCGTCCCGCCAGACGAGAATCTGCGCGATGCGGCCAGCCTGCACCTGCCGCAGCGCGCGGCCGGCTTCGGTGGCGTTCGTCACCGGCTGCCGGTTCACGGCGGTGATGATGTCGCCCGGGCGCAGCGCGCCCGCCGACGGTCCGTTCGGATCGACCTCGGTCACGAGCGCCCCGGTCTGCCCTGAGGGCAGCTGGAGTTGACGCGAGCGCTGCGGCGTGAGGTTTCCGAGTGTCAGGCCGAAGCTTTCGCTGCCCTGCTCGGCCGGTTCCGGCGGCTCGCTGCTGCGGCCCTGGCGTCCGCGCTCCGCCTGCAGATCGAGCTCGTCGACCGTGACATTGAGCGTTCGATCGCGGCCCTCGCGCACCACCTTCACCGGCACCGACGTGCCCGGTTTGGTGGCCGTGACCATGTTGACGAGATTGTTGGAGTTCGGCACGGGCCGCCCGTTGAATTCGATGATGACGTCGCCGGGCTGGATCCCGGCTTTGTCGGCCGCGCCGCCGGGCGCGACGCTCGACACGACGGCGCCGACACGCGACTTGAGGCCGAAGTCCTGGAAGGCGTCGCGCGGCACGGGCGCGATCTGCACGCCGATGCGTCCGCGCGTCACCTTGCCCGTGTGCAGCTGCGGCAGCAGGTCGCGGACCGCGTTGATGGGCACCGCGAATCCGATCCCGATGTTGCCCTCCGCGCGGCCGTTGGCGATGATGGCCGTATTCATGCCGATCACTTCGCCGCGGATGTTGAGGAGCGGCCCGCCCGAGTTGCCCGGATTGATGGCCGCGTCGGTCTGGAGCATCTCGTTGGATCGGCCGTCGGTCACCGGGAAGGGACGCTCGGTCGCGCTGATGACGCCCACAGAGACAGTGTGCCGCAAGCCGAATGGATTGCCGATCGCCATGACCCAATCGCCGGCCGCCATCTGGGACGAGTCGCCGAACTTCGCTTCAGGAAGCGTGTGGTTCGGCTTTTCCGTGAGCTGGATCAGCGCGCTGTCGGTGAGCTCGTCGCGTCCAATGAGCTTGGCCTGATACAACTGATCGGCGTCTTCACCGTAGAGCGACACTTCGATCTTGGTGGCGCCTTCCACGACGTGGTTGTTCGTCAGGATGAGCCCGTCTTTGCTGATGATGAAGCCGGTGCCCGCGGCGATCGTCGTCTGGTCGCGCGGCTGCTGCCGGCGCCGCGGCGCCTGCCCCTGTCCCTGCCCTCCCTGGCCCTGGCCCTGGCCCTGACCCTGTGGTCCTGGTCCTGATCTCCGGGCGGCTGCCCGAAAAAGCGCCTGAACAGGTCGTCGGGAGGAGCCCCTCCGTAGAAGTCCGAGAGATCCTGCGCGCGCCGCGTCGTTTCCGTCCGGATGTTGACCACCATCGGCGATTGCGCCTTGGCGACGTTCCGGAACGTCTGCGAATCGATCGCGCCGGTGAGGGGCGCGCTGTTCATCGGCGGCGCGGTGAAGGTCTGCGCCGAGGACTGCGATGCCATGTCGAGACGCGAAGCGATCACCAGAGCGACGGCGAACGACGACACGGCGATCAGGAGCATGTAGAAAAGGGTGGTCTTGCGAGTGGACATCGAGCCTCCTAAACGAGAGCCAGAATTTCGGTCTGGAGCGGTCCGGTAACCGTTGCGCCGTGCGCGTGCACGATCATGTTGATTTCCGAGCGGACGCCGAAATCGGAGAAGTAGACCCCGGGTTCAATCGTGAAGCCGGTGCCGGGGAGCAGCCGTCGATCGTCGTGGGTTTCGTAGTCGTCCATATTCACGCCGTTGCCGTGCACCGACTCCCCGAGACTGTGTCCCGTCCGGTGCAGGATCTGATCGCCATAGCCGGCCTCCCGCAGCACGGAGGCTGCCGCGCGATCGACTTCCCACCCCCGCAGCTCCCGACCCGCGCGTGATGCGTCCTTGCACCAGGTCGACGGCCGCGTCGCGGGCGGCCCGGACCGCCGCGAAGGCCTCGACGTGTCGATCGGGCGGCCGCAGCCCTGAATAGCCCACCCACGTGATATCGGCAAACACCGCTCCAGGATGATTGAGCTTGGCCCAGAGATCCAGCAGCACGAGCTCGTCGGCATGAATCGTCCGCGCCGCGGTCGCCGTCGGCAGGTAATGGGGATTGCCGGCGTTTTCCGCCGCCGAGACGTTCGGGTCGGAGTCGCTGACGAGCCCCGCGTCGGCAAACCATCCCGCCATCAGCTGCTGGATGTCGTATTCCGTCGTCCGCACGCCGTCGCGGAGGCGGCGCGCGATCGCGTCGAACGCGCGATCCTTCACCTGGTGGAGCTTTTCGGAAGCGGCCTGGTGCGATGCCATTTCCGGCCCGTGCCAGATCGCCGAGAATCGCTGAACCAGATCGCCGGACGAAACGACCTCAATCCCAAACTGCCGGATCAGCTCCACGGTGCCGGCATCGACCCTCGCGATGTAAGGAATCGCGCACCCCGGCGAATACTCCATCGCGATGCGCCGGAGGCCACCCACCAGGCGCGCGAGACCCTCTTCGAGTTGCTGCCGCTGCGCATACCGCTCAGCCTGCCCGGGCAGGTGCGCCAGCGCGCGGGGCTCGATCGCGTGCACGAGCGCCCGCGGTTCGCCGACCGCGGGAATCAGGTAATACCACCGGCGCGTCGCCAGATGGCCGCCCTGCTTCGCCACACCGGTGACGTCGGCCGCGATCGGATTGATCCCGCGAAAATCGTACAAGAGCCAGGCGTCCACCCCGTCGGCCTTCAAAGCCGCACGAATCGCGGCGAGGTCGGGTGTGGCAGGCGCGGACGTGGTAACTCCGGCGCTGGTCATCGTTTCCAGTATAGCCCTCAAGTATAGTCCGAACGACGACTTTACCCGCCCTGTGGGCGTGAAGTAGCCCGCCTGCGGCGGTCTTTCAGACTGTCGCCCCGCTCCCGGACGTTATAATCGATAATCGAAGTGTCGGGCTCGGCCACCGGCGCGCCGGCGCCGTGCCGTGGTCTGAAACGATTACGGGGTCAACCATATGAAATACCGCATCACATTTGCGGGTCTGTTCACCCTGCTGGCGGGGATGGCGCTCAGCGCCGGACAGACCCCACAGTCCACGCCGTCGCAGACCCCCACGTTCAAGGTGCAGGTGGATTACGTCGAGGTCGATGTCCTCGTCACCGACCAGCAGGGCGGGTTCGTAGCCGATCTGACGAAAGAGGATTTTCGCGTGTTCGAGGACGGGAAGCCTCAATCCGTCTCGACCTTCTCCCTGGTCAACATCCCGGTTGAACGAGCCGATCGCCCGCTGTTCGCCGCTCAGCCCATCGAGCCCGACGTCGAGAGCAACGAGCGGCCGTTCGACGGCCGGGTGTACGTGATGGTGCTCGACGACTTGCACACCAACTTCCAGCGGTCGCAGCGCGTCAAGGCAGCCGCCCGGCAGTTCATCGAACGGTACCTCGGCGCCAACGATTTGATGGCGGTGGTCACGACAGGCGGCACCACCAGCGGCGCGCAGGAGTTCACCAGCAGAAAGCGGCTCCTGCTGGCGGCCGTCGACAAGTTCGCGGGCCGAAAGCTCGAGTGCCGCGACGTTGAGCGCGCGCCGAAGCGCTCCAAAGCGGCGCGACTTCGACTTCACAGAATGGCCGCATCGACGACCCCGACGATGCGGAGCGCGGGCACAACGCGCGATCGACGCTGACGCATCTCAAGAGCGTGGCCGAGTGGTTCGGTGGCGTGCGCGGCCGGCGCAAGTCGATCGTGTTCGTGAGCGAGGGAATTGATTACGACATCACCGATGTCTTCAACAACCGTTCGGCGTCCACGGTCATGGACGAGACGCGAGAGGCGATTGCGGCAGCCACACGCTCCAACGTCAGTATTTACGCCGTCGACCCCCGTGGCTTGACGACGCTCGGGGACGACACCATCGGCGTGGGGAGCTTCGAAGCGCCAGTCGGGCGTGCCGGCGAGCGGCGGGGGACGGAGCCCCGTCGGCATCAGCTCCTTGATGAGCGAGCTGCGGCTCTCGCAGGACAGCCTTCGCACGCTCGCCGACGAGACAGGCGGATTCGCCGCCGTCAATTCGAACGACCTCAGGACGCGCGTTCGAGCGCATCGTCCGCGATAACAGCGGGTACTATGTGCTGGCGTACTACCCGCCCTCCGACAAGCGGGACGGCAAGTTCCATAAGATCGAGGTTCGCGTGACCCGGCCCGGGCTGACGGTGCGTGCGCGCCGCGGCTATGTCTCTCCACGCGGGAATCGCGCGACGCCGAAGCCGACGGACAAAGGGCCGTCGCCCGAGCTGCTCGAGGCGCTGAACAGCCCTATTCCGGTGAGCGGTCTCACGATGCACGTCTTCGCGGCCCCCTTCAAGGGGACGGCGCCGAACGCGTCGGTCGCGATCGGCCTCGAACTGCGCGGTCGCGATCTCTCGCTGGCGTCGGGGAACAAGGTCGAGCTCACGTTCCTCGCGGTCGATGCCGACGGCAAGACGCGCGGAACCAGGACCGACGTGCTGACGATCGACCTGCGCCCCGAGACGCTCGCTCGCGTACAAGCCACTGGCTTCCGCCTCCTCAACCGGGTGGATTTGCCGCCGGGACGGTATCAGTTGCGCCTCGCCGCGCGCGACTCCCGGACCGGCAACTGCGGGTTCGGTGACCTACGATCTGGACGTGCCCGATTACAGCAAGTTGCCCTTCAGCATGAGCGGTCTGGTGGTCGCGTCGCAGTCTGGCGCGTCGCTGGCGACGGCGCGCGCCGACGATCAGCTGAAGGCCGTGCTGCCGGTGCCGCCGACTGCCCAGCGCACATTTCCGCAGAATGACGAGCTCGCGCTTTTCGCCGAGATCTACGACGACGGCCGGGCAGCGGACCACAAGGTCGATATCGTGACCACGGTGAAGTCGGACACCGGCACGGTGCTGTTCATGAACGAAGAGGAGCGCGCGTCAAGTGAGCTGCAAGGGCAGCGTGGCGGCTACGGGTACACGGCTCGGATTCCGCTGACCGATCTGCCGCCTGGTCTGTATGTGCTCAGGGTCGAGGCGCGCTCGCGGCTCGGGGACCGCACCGCAGCCAGCCGCGAGGTGCGTTTCGCCGTGACGGCACCCACGCGATGATGGCGCTGGCGTGGATGCTGCTGGCGCTGGCGCTCCAGGGATCGGCGCCGTTGCGGGTGCTGGAAAAAGGCGACCAGAGCAACGTGGACGACGCGATGCAGGTGACCGCACGAACGACCGCCGAGTGGAACACCCTGTGGCGTCGGCACTCGCCTGACCGCGACCAGCCGCGCGTCGATTTCGCGCGCGAAATGGTCGTCGGCGTATTCCTGGGCAGCCGTCCGACGGCCGGGTTCGGCGTCGAGATCCTGAGCGCGCTCGTCGAGCAGGGTGTCCTGGTCGTCCGCTTTCGAGAGACCCGGCCTCCAGGCGACCGAATCCTGGCCCAGGTGATCACATCGCCCTACCACCTGGTGGCTGTCCCGCGTCACAGCGGGGACGTGAAGTTCGAGACCCAGCGATAGTCGTTACTTCTTGGGCTCGGCCGCCGGCTTCGTCGTCGCCGCTGCTGCAGCCGGCTTCGGCACGTCGAACTTCACCACTCTGGTCGTCTTCACGGTGCCATTGGCATGCGAGAAGCCCTGCCGGTTTCCGCTCATCCGCGCATCGTACGGCGTGGAAATCGTGAGCGACTGAACCTCGCCGGGCTGGAACAATCCGTTGATCACGCCCTTGTTCCCGGTCACGATGACGCCGGCTTTGTCGTACCAGGTCTCGGTGAACGTCAGGCGCGAAATCGGCGCAACCCCGACATTCTTCACCTGCAATCGAGTGACGACATTGGGTCCATCACGCCTGGTGACCGCCGTCGTGTACTCGACGAGAACCTCGCCCCGGGCAGGGGGCACGATCTTTCTGCCCGCCAGAATCGGCGTCATCGGGGGCGCCTGCGTGGTCTGGGCGGCCAGCACGGCGGCGGCCGAAGCGGTGGTGACGAGGGTCGCGGCGAGAAGCAAACGCGCCCGTTTCATGGTATCCCTCCCGGAAAATGACGATTGTGACGATCGAAGCGAAAGGCGCCGGAAATTATAGCAGGTGCCGCCTCCGCAATCGAACCAGAGATTGCTGCGGCGCGCCGCGCCGTGCGCGGCAACGAGAAGCGCGCGAAGGCGGCCCCTACATTTCGCCGTTCCAGTCCTCCGGCTCCGGGTTCACCGAGCGGAAGATCTCCATGTGCCATTTGCCGCCGCCCCACGGTTCGATGACCTCGGCCGCGACGACGTCCACGAGGACCTCGGAGAAGAGGCGTCCTTCCGGATCGCCCTCCAGATGGTAAGCCGGATCGTCCCACCCGAAGTTCGGGTACAGCAGCAGGGTCAGAAACAGATCGTAGCCGTCGTCGACGACGACCAGCTGGCCGCACGGGCGTTTGATCGTCGAGTGGTAGATGAGGTATTTCTCGGCGCTGTGCGCGCGGATGTAGCGCTTGAGCGCGAACTCACGCGCCACGATCTCCTCGACCGCGATCTTCTTGTCCCAGCAGTCGCGGCAGTATTTCTCCTCGCCGCGCGGCTCCGAGATTTCCTTGGCGCCGCACAGCGCGCACCGGGACTTGACGACCGCCTTACGTGGCATATCATCAAAGTCTAGCACCATGGATAGACCCGCGCACGCAGGCCTTCGCCATCTCGCGCTCAACGCCCGGGATCTCGCCGCCATGAAGCGGTTCTACGTCGAGCTCCTCGGGTTCGACGTCGAGTGGGAGCCCGACGCCGACAACGTCTATCTCAGCTCGGGCACCGACAACCTGGCCCTGCATCGCGCGCGCTCCGGAAGGCACCGGGCAGCAGGGGCAGGGCGCTGCGCCTGGAGCGCTCGATCATCTGGGGTTGATCGTCCGCTCCGCCGCCGACGTGGATCGATGGGCGAGCTTTCTCGAGAGCCGCGGCGTCGTCCTCGAGGCGCAGCCGCGCACGCATCGCGACGGCGCCAGGTCCTTCTATTTCAAGGATCCCGACGGCAACGGGATCCAGATCATCCATCACCTGCCCATCAGCCAGAAGCTCTGACGATTCGCTCAGCGTTGGACTTCGACCTTCCGCGTCATGGCCGGTGCGTACATCGTCTGCGCGTATTCCTTGACCATCCGGCGTGCGCAGAAGCGTGGAGAGACCGAGCGGATCGACTCCTTGACGGTCACGAGCCAGCGGCGCGGCACTCTCGACGGATCGCGGTCGTAGAAAGCCGGGACGACCTCCTCCTCGAGAAGGCGGTACAGCGCGTTCGCGTCGGCGGCGTCCACCTCGTCGGTGTTGTCGCCGGTGACCCCGCCGTCGACGACCCAGCCGTTCGTCCCGTTGAAGCCTTCGGCCCACCATCCGTCCCCGATACTCAGATGCGGAACGCCGTTGATCGCGGCCTTCATCCCGCTCGTGCCGCTCGCCTCGAGCGGCTTGCGCGGGTTGTTGAGCCAGACGTCGCAGCCCTGGACGAGGAAATGGGCCACGTGCAGGTCGTAGTCGTCGACGAAGGCGACGCGGCCGGCGAACAGCGGATCGAGGGTGCGCCTGTAGACGCGCTGCAGGTGGTGCTTCCCGATATCGTCGGCCGGGTGCGACTTGCCGGCGAAGATGACCTGGACCGGACGCTCCGGGGCGTTGAGGATGCGCGCCAGGCGTTCCGGATTGTGGAAGATCAGCTCGGGCCGCTTGTAGCCCGTGAAGCGACGCGCGAAGCCGATTGTCAGCGATTCGGGGTCGAGGAGGGTTCCGGCGCCGACGACGCGCGGCGCGCCCACCCGTTCGACGGTCCATCGCTGGCGCGCGCGCTCCCGAATGAACGCGAACAGATAGCGGCGCAAGGCCTGCCGGACGGTCCACAGTTCCTCATCGGGGATCGCGAGCACGCCGTCCCACATTGCGGGATCGTCCTGGCGTTCGAGCCAGGCGCTGCCCAGGTGCTTTGTGAAGAGATCGGCGAACTCCGCGGAGAGCCACGTCGGCAGATGCACGCCGTTGGTGACGAAGTCGACCGGCCGCTTCTCTTCCGGCACGTCGGGCCACATCCCCGCCCACATGCTTCGCGTCACCTCGCGGTGCAGCCGGCTCACGGCGTTGACCTTGCCGGCCGATCGCAGCGCCAGCGCGGTCATGTTGAACTGAGGCCCCGCGCCATTGTCGTACGCGCCCAAGGCGAGGAAACGATCGCGATTGGCGCCAAGGGTTCCCCAGCAGCCGGCGAGGTGTTTCTCGACGAGGTAGAACTGGAACGCGTCGTGTCCGGCCGCGACCGGTGTGTGCGTCGTGAAGACCGTGCTTCGCCGGATTTCCTCGAGCGCGTCGTCGAAGCTCGAGCCGCGCTCGGTGAGCTCCCGGATGCGCTGCAGGACGACGAACGCCGCATGTCCTTCATTGAGGTGAAAGACGTCCGGGTCGAATCCGAGGGTCTTGAGCGCGCGCACGCCGCCGATGCCGAGGATGATTTCCTGTTGCACGCGGGTCTCGCGGTCGCCGCCGTACAACCGGGCCGAAAGCTCTCGATCCCACGGCGCGTTTTCCTCGAGATCGGTATCGAGCAGATACAGCTCCACCCGGCCGACTCGCACGCGCCACACCGCGGCGAGCACGGTCCGGTCTCCGAGCGGGACCGCCGTCACGCAGGGTTTGCCGTCCGGCGCGAGGGCCGGCTCGATGGCCGTGTCGGCCCAGTTGAGCCGTTCATAGCTTTCCTGCTGCCAGCCTTCGGCCGACACATTCTGATGGAAGTAGCCTTGCGGATACATGAACCCGACGCCGATCAGCGGCACGCCGAGATCGCCGGCTTCCTTGCAGTGATCCCCCGCCAGGACGCCGAGACCGCCCGCGTAGATCGGCAGCGACTGGTGGAGGGCGAATTCGGCCGAGAAGTACGCGATGGAACGCCCCGAGAGCTGCGGGAAGGTATTCACCCACCAGGTGTTGTGCCCGGCCCGCGCATCGTCGAGCCCCGCGATGGCCTGGTCGTAGAGCGCGACGAAGTCGGGGTCCGCCGCCGCCGCGGCGAGTCGCTCACGGCAATCATCCAGAGCATGCGTACCGGGTTGTGCGCGGTCGCGCGCCAGAGGGTGTAATCGAGCCGGCGGAACACCGATCTGGCGTCCCGATGCCAGCTCCACCAGAGATCGACCGCGAGCTCGCCGAGGCGACTCAACCGTGCGGGAAGGGGAGGCAGTCCTGAGTATCTGTCCATTCGACGATCTACGCTGCGCAACCGATAACGTCAGCCTACGCGGAACGAGCGGTCTGGATTGTCGCACGCCCCGATGATCGACGCGAACCGCGAGAGATCGATGTTGCCGCCGGAGACGACCGCGACGATCTTGCCGCGCCCGGCGCGTCCGCTGAGGGCGGCCGCCACGGCGCAGCCGGCGGCGCCCTCCGCGAGAACCCGAGCGCGCTCGGCGACCAACCGCATGGCCTGCGCAACTGCACCGAGCGACACGACAATCGAGCCGGCGAGTGTCGTCAACAACGGCCACATCGTATGGAGAACCGACTTGCCGCCGGCGCCGTCCACGAACGAGGCGGTCCATCCGTCGAAGTACACGGGTCGCCGGGCCGCGAGCGAGGCGAAAAACGGCGCGGCGGTTTCTGGCTCGGCCGCGTAGATCTTCGTCCCGGGTCGCTGCTCCACGACCGCGGCGGCGATGCCGGCCAGCAGTCCGCCGCCGCCGAACGGCGCCACGATCGCATCCACATCCGGCAGATCCTCCAGGATCTCGAGTCCGATGGTGCCGTTGCCGGCAATGAAGCGATCGTCGTCGAAGGGGTGGATGAAGCGGCCGGCCATGCGGTCGGATCCGTGCGCGACCACGGTGCTCCAGCATTCGTCGTATGTGGCAGGTACGATCGATGCGCCCATCCGCTCGATCGCTCGGATCTTCGTGTCGGGCGCGGTGTCCATCACCATCACCGAGCACGGTGCGCCAATCTGTCGCGCGGCATAAGCCACGCCCTGTGCGGCGTTGCCGGCGCTCACGGTCCATACGCCGTCCTTCAGTTCGGCCGCGGTGAGCTGCCGGAGGACGTTCCAGGCACCGCGGATCTTGAAGGATCCAATCGGCTGCAGGACTTCGAGCTTCAGATAGAGCTCTGACGGCGAATCGATGACATCGGAGAGATCGAGGCGAACGAGGGGCGTCCGGACGGCCGCGCCATATATCGCAGTGGCGGCATTGCGAACATCGGCCAAGTGAACGCGACGGCCCGGCACCGAGATCGACAAGACGGACATCGTAGCTGCGGGCGCAAACGAGCGTCAATGCCAGCGGCTGAGAACGCGGTGTTCGAGCAGGGCGCCGCCTCGCCTGGCCGCCTGTGCCTCGCGTCGAAGCTGGTACAATGACCGCGCTGATGCGGCGGTCTGCGGCCCATGCCTTCGCGCTACTGATGACGATCGCGATTGTCTTGCTCGCAGCCGCGCGCGCAGACGCTCAGGACCCGCCACCACCGATTCCCCGTGTCGTCGTCGATCTGCGCGGCTCGTTCCCGAGATTTCCCAGTACGTCCGAGCTGGCGGCCAGCCGCGGTCTGGATGAGGCCGAACTGCCGGGCGCCGGCCTCGGCCTCGACGCCGGTATTCATCTCTCGGTTCTGAAATGGAAGGCCGTCACGTTCGGACTTGGCGGGTTGGTGACCCTCGGGCGCTCGCATTCATCTGCCGTCAACGAGGAGAACCAGCCGATTCGTCGCGAGGTGACCGAACGTTTCACCTCGCTGACGCCGCAACTGTCGCTCAACTTCGGGACAGGGGACGGCTGGAGCTATATCAGCGGCGGGATCGGGCGGTCGACGTGGACGGTCGTGCCCGAAGGCGAGCCGCTGCAGTTCGGTGATGAAGAACGCCTGAGGACGATCAACTACGGGGGCGGCGCGCGATGGTTCATCAAACGGCACGTCGCTTTTACGTTCGACGTGCGGTTCCACGATCGCGATCCGGGAGCGCCGCATGACGGCGTGCCTGGGACCCCGCGTACCCGGCTGATCGTCATGGGCGCCGGCATGTCCATAAAGTAGTCTTCGTCGAAATGGGCTGCCGGCTGCGGCTCCTCACGGCTGATTGCGAGACCGGCCGTTTTGCACTGAAAAATGTCTCTGCCGTGCAACCTCCCGACCGCGAATCACGTAACAGTAAGTAGATGGGGTGGCGGCCGGTAACCGGCACACGCGCCGCGCGCCTGGCTGTCGGGACCGTGGGCGCGGTCGTGACCGCGGCTACCGTGGTCCTTCTGCTTCCGTTGGCGGTTCGGGCCTTTTTCCACGCGATTGTGCTGATGTCGAACGCGTGCGTGTGGTTTGCCGGGTCGCTTGGCGCGGGCGTCGACATCTGGACGATTCTCGCGACGATCGGGCAATCGGCCGGAGCCGCCCTCATCAGCGGGCAGGCGCTGGCGGTCGTCGGCGGTCTGGTGCTCGTGGGGGCGATTGCCCTCTACGGGCTGCAGCGATTGCTCGATTCCGACGAGGAGTCCTCGCGATGACAGAAACATCACGCAGACATACACCGCCCCGGCGCCACCGACTGGCCGCCCTGCAGGCGATGGCGCTCGTTGCCGCCGGTGTCGGGGTGGGCCCGGTCGCGGCGCAGACATCAGCGCCGCCGGCTTTGCCCGTGCAGGTGGAGCGGCGGTTCGATGTGCTGACACTGCAGGACGGCCTGGCCCTCAGACCCAAGTCTCCGGTTCGCGATGTGCGATGGGTGGAAGTGAGTGGCGGCACGATTCGTGTGAACGGGGCGCCCGTCAGCGGCGTGGAGCTGCGGGATAAGCTCGGCGACGACGCTGACGTCGTGCTGCAACTGTCCTATCTCGATCCTGCCGCGCGGGCGGCGATGTTTCGCGACGCCGCCAGCGGGCCAGCCGTCGAGCGACCCACCCCCGATCAGACGAGTGGAAGCGAAAATCGCACCTCAAATGGCGGGCGGTTCACGATGGGCGGGAGCATCACGGTGCCTGCGGGTGAAATCGTATCTGGTGACGTGGTGAACGTCGGCGGCACTATTCACGTGTTCGGCGAAGTCCGGGGCGACGTCGTGGCCATTGGGCACGGTAGAGCTTGGACCCGCAGCCCATGTCACCGGGGATGTGACGGTCATCGGAGGGTACGCTCCAGCGCGATCCGGCCGCGCGCATCGGCGGGGAAGTTGTCGACGTGGGTTCGGGCTCGCTGGCGTCGTGGCGCGCGCGCTTTCCGCACGGACGATGGCGCGAGCGGTGGGGTGGCTGGAGGTTCGGATCCGCCTTTTCGCTGCTCTCGACGTTGACACGCGTCGCGGTCCTCTGCCTCCTCGCCGCGCTGGTGATTCTGCTCGGCCGCGACCACGTGGGGCGCATCAGCGCGCGTGCGGCCGCCGAGCCGTTGAAGGCAGGCGTGATCGGGCTTCTGGCGCAGCTGCTCCTGCTCCCACTCCTACTCGTCACAATCGTCCTGCTGGTCGTGACCATCATCGGTATTCCGCTGCTGGCCTTGATCCCCTTCGTCCTGCTGGGGCTGGTCGTCGTAGCCCTGGTCGGTTTCACCGCCGTGGCGTATCACATCGGCCATCTGCTGAACGCGCGGTTCGGGTGGGTGGGTGGCGGTCCCTACGCGACCACGATCGCAGGAATTCTGATCGTCGTCTCGCCTCTGCTGCTGGCGCGTCTTCTCGGGCTGGCCGGAGGCGTGGTGTTTCCGATGACCCTCGGGCTCCTCGTGATCGGAACGATCCTCGAGTACATCGCGTGGACGATCGGGTTCGGCGCCGTCGCGCTGGCGCGATTCCATCGCCCCGGCCCGGCAGCGCTTCTCCCTGGGAGCGCGGATCGCCCCGGGCTCACTGCCGGGTGAGCGTGAACGTGGCGCCGGTGATCGGCGGCGCGCAGACACTGCTGATGAGATTGAAATTCCCGTCGAGGGCCGAGGCGGGCGCACCCACAACCGTAGCGGTGCCTCCGAATTGGCCGGCGCACGAGGGCAGCGTGGGAACTCCGCCTGGGACAACGGTAATCGTGTAATTGAGCGTCGTCCCGGCCAATGTTCCAGAGAGCACCCCGTTCAGGAGCACTGTCCCGGTCGGTAGAAGGACCAGCACCTCTCCGTTGACCCGGGTCCCGTCCTCGGTCAAGGTCCAGGTCATGCGCGTGAGCGTCGCGTTGATAGAAAGGTCGCCGGACCATTTTCCTGTCAGGGTCGATGTCGGCCGAGGCGACATCGGGGCATCAGCTCCCCCGCACGCCGTCGCCATGACAGCCAGCCCAACCAATAAAGTCGAGAGACGAGCCAACGCGTCCGAGGAAAGCCGCAGCGTCCATGCCGCCGCCGCACGCAGCAGTTCCGGCAAGACGCTTGCTTGTTGCTAGCGTAATTGCCGTGACAGCTGCGCCGACTGTCGTAAAACGCCTCGAAGGCAGGCCTTCGTGACGCGATTCCAAACACAAGGTCGTTGTGCGCATTCGCATTAAAAAGAAACCCGCGTTCCTCGACATGGACGAATTCGACGGGCGGTCGTTCGTCGTCGGGGAGACCGTCGACGTCGCAGCGCGTCAGGCGACATTGCTCATCGTCGGGGGCTACGCCGAGCCGGCGATGGAACGCTGGGAAGCGGCCGATGGGGACAAGACCCCCCGTGGCAAGAAATCGTAACCCGCGCCACTCCACCCACCCACCAACTTTCCAGAGTTTCAGGCACTGCCCGGTATGCTCGGCTCGTCGCGCGCTCTTGGCCGCCGGGCGCCCTCGTCGATCTCCCGGAATCGCCGTCGCGCTTGCACCGAGAATCGCTCGGACGCGCCGGACTTTCACTACGCGGCTTTGGGGCTCCAGGCTTTTGCGAGAAAGCCCAAGCCCAGCGTCGAACGCCCAACATCCACAGCTTCGTGCTGGAGAGCTCCTGTCGGCTAATGGGTCATCGCATAGAGCACGAAATTGACGCCGATGGCGTATCCGCGCGGTGAGAAGGTATCGAAATAGCTATGCGGCTCCTCCCCTTCACGCTCCCACGTGTCCGCGATGTCGGTGTTGTGGGTCATGACGACCATCAAGCGGCCGTGCGAGTCCTGAATGCCCTTGAAGTACACCTGAGCGCTGTCGGCCCCCCGCTCCGACGTTGAACGCTGGCCGCTTCGCGCCCAGAAGCTGATCGCGGGGACCTGCGGAACCTCTTTCACGTCATAGAGCGTGCGCATGATCGCGTGCGTCGGCGGAATGTCGAAGACCGGGAACTCCGCCGACGGCAGGATCTGTGACACCTGGGACATCCAATTCGACCAGGCGTTCGACCCCCACGAGTCGTCGACCCAGAGGAATCCGCCCTTCATGAAGTACTCGCGCAGTCTCAGGACTTCGTCGGGCGAGAACTCGACCGTGCCGATGTCCTCCATGAAGAGCAACGGACAGCGGAACAACAGCGGGTCCGTCAGCGATACCACGACGTGGTGGGGCTGCCGGTTCATGTCGAATTTGACGCGCACACGCGTCAGCTCGGCGAGCCGGATCGGAAAGTTATTGTCGGCGCCTGGGTAGTCCGTGTTCCAGCCGCTGCCGCTCTGCTCGCGCCAGCGGCTGGTGTAGTAGCCGCGGCAGTAAATGAAACCGCCGTCGAAATCGGAAGCGGCGGCCCAGCGGGGCGGGTACCGGCCATAGCCGCGCCCCCCGCCCACCCAGATCTGCTGCCCGTACGCGAGGGCGGCCCACACAAGAACGAGCGCGCCGGCCGTTGCGGTGATCAGACGGCGTCCGGACCGTGACATCAGGAGCCATTCTACGCCTTCGGGCTCACGGCCTCGTCGCGTGCGCGATCACGTCGTCCATCGGCGCCACTTCCGAGACGCTCGAGGCGCCGCCGAAGATCGAGCGAATCATGACGGTCCGGCGGTCGTGGGGCAGGCGGCGGAGGTTCTCCGCGAAGGTGACATACAACCCGTCGCGAAAGAGATACGACTCGACATTGGAGATGTAGAAGGCGGAGACGCGCTCCCCGCGTGCCGAAATGGCGGCTGCCAGGGCGCGCATGGCGTGCGGTCCGCTCACGTTGCCGACGATGGGCACCACGGCGTCGCGAGCCTCGAGCGAACGCACGAACTGGAACGCGTCCTCGGACGCGAGATAGCTCCAGGTCCGTCCGTTGGCATCGGTCGCCAGTAGAAGCTCCCGCAAGGTCGGATAGTAGAAACGCGGCTCGCGTCCGTGGCTCCGGAAGCGGAGCGACAGGCCGGCGTCGATGAATTCACCGTGGAAGCGCGCGATCGTATCGAGGTCGGCCTGCGAAAGCGGTACGCCGAAGCCTTCAATCGTCCGCTCCAGGCGCTGGCGCACCTGTCGCGCTGATTTGCGGTCCCGCTCGGCCGAATCGATGTAGGCGGTGATGCGTTCGACGCTGGCGTCGATCCAGGGCTCGCGCCGGGGTGGCGCGACCCGGCCTGTCAGGAGGCTGGCGTACTCCACCCGGCTGCGCGCATTGGCGAACAGGGCTTTGAACAGCAGGTGAAGGAGCAGATTGTCGCGCCGCACATCGATGAGATACGCGATCGCAGGACGAATCCGCGCGATGTAGGAAAAATTCTGGTCGGGACCCACGCCGATGTATGCGCCCCCGCTGACGCCAGCTGCGGTCAGCGCCGGGATGACTTCGAGGTAGGAGCGTTCGTTGGAGATGAGGTTGTCGGTGTCGAATGCGCCCTCCGCCTCGGAGAGCTTCTCAATCTGGGCAGCGAAGGTCGTCCTGGCGCCCGCGGTCTCGAGGCCTTGGAGCACCCAGGGCACGAGGCTGAGCGCACAGAGAACGATTGCCGCCCGCCGCGGCGCGGAGTGCATGCTGACAGTATGGGGAAGGCAGGCAGGCCGATCAAGCGGATACAACCCGCGGGCTCGGATTCATCGGTCGGCGCGAATCCGACAGGGTGGTGTCGTCCGGGCGTTGATCGAGCCGCGACGTTCAGCGCGCGAATGTCTTGTACAGCTGACCGCTTTGCGCCAGCTTCGCCACGACGCTGTGATGGCGGCTGTACGTGAAATAGATGACGAGTCCGATGAGCAGCCAGACCCCCAGCCGCACCCAATTCTCCGGCGGGAGCGAGAACATCAGCACCAGACAGCAGAGGATGCCCAGCACCGGCACGACAGGGCCTAGCGGGGCTCGGAACGGCCGCTTCGCATCCGGATGCGTCTTCCGCATGATGAGGACCGCCGCGCACACGATCACGAAGGCCAGCAACGTGCCGATGTTCACGAGCTCGGCCAGGATCCGCAACGGCAGGAAGGCTCCCATGATGGCGACGCAGATGCCGGTCAGGATTGTCGACTTCCAGGGCGTGCGGAACCGCTCGTGCACCGCGCCGAAGAACCCGGTCGGCAGCAGGCCGTCGCGCGCCATCGCCAGAAAGATCCGCGGTTGGCTCAGCATCATGACGAGCAGGACCGACGTGATGCCCGCGACCGCGCCGATCGAAATCAGGAGCTGCGCCCAGGGGAGTCCCACCTGCCGGAAGGCATCGGATACCGGCGCGTCGATGTTGATCTGGTTGTACGGCACCATCCCGGTCAGGACGGCCGCGACGGCGATGTACAGGAACGTGCAAAGGACCAGCGAGACGATGATGCCGATCGGGACGTCGCGCGACGGATTGCGGGCCTCCTCGGCGTGCGTCGAGACCGAGTCGAATCCGATGTAGGCGAAGAAGACGATCGCGGCGCCGGCGAGCATGCCGACCGGTTCGCCGCCGGGCCCGGTCTGCCCGAACAGCGTGTGGCCGAAGAAGCTGACGCCGGTGAGCCCGAATGGCGCAAAGGGCGTCCAGTTCGCCGGGTTGACGTAGCGGGCGCCGACGACGATCACGAACAAGCACGATGGCCACCTTGAGCATCACGATTCCGGCGTTGAACGTGGCGCTTTCCTGGATGCCCTTCACCAGGATGATGGTGACGAGCAGCGTGATGACGATCGCCGGCAGGTCGAACCAGGTGCCCGTCCCCGCCAGCATCCCGGTCGCGGGATCGAAGTCGAAGGGCGCGTTGCGTGAAGACGAGCGGCAGCCGCATGCCGAAGAAGGCGAGGAAATCCTGGAAGTAATGGGACCATCCATGCGCGACGGTGGAGGACGCGACCGCGTATTCGAGGATCGAGATCCCAGCCGATGATCCACGCAAACAGCTCGCCGAGCGTGGCGTAGGCGTAGGTGTAGGCCGATCCGGCGACCGGCACCATCGACGCGAACTCCGCGTAGCAGAGCGCAGCGAACACGCAGGTCAGCCCGGCGGCGACGAACGACAGCATCAACGCCGGTCCGGTCCGATCGTGGGCCGCCACGCCCACCAGCACGAAGATGCCGGTGCCGATAATCGCGCCGACCCCGAGCGCCGACAGCTGAATCGGCCCGAGCACGCGGCGCAGCCGCTGTTCGCTCTTGAGCTCGTCGAGCAACATCTCCAGCGGTTTCTTCAAAGTCAGCTGATTCACCGCGGGTCCTCCGTAGCGGCCAAGAGTACACCATCGGACGCCCGCCCGGTGTAGGCTTGAAGGCGTGCAGCCAGGCGCTGTTCCGGTCCTCGTCGCCACGATCGCGCTTGGGACGATGACGGCCCGCGCGCAGCCGCGAAGCGCCCCCGACGTGTCCGCGATCCTGATGCGTGTAGGCGAGCGGGTGCAGGAGTATTACGCGCGCGCGCTGAGCGTCATCTGCCTCGAGAGCGTGACCCTGAGGCAGCTCGGCCCCGACCTGGCATCCGACGGCAGCCCCGCGCGCCGTCTCGTGTTCGAGCTGCGGATCGGGTGGCAGCCCCCAGCGAGCGGCAGCGGTCCGCCCGAAGCGATCGTGCTGCGCCAGATCGTGACCGTCGATGGGCGTCCGCCGCGTCCCAAGGACACGCCAGGCTGCATGGATCCGAAATCGGTGTCGCCGGAGCCGCTGGCGATGCTGCTACCCGATCAACAGCATGAGTACGCGTTCCGGTGGGCGGGCACCACGTCGCATCGATGGACGCGCTGTGGCGATGCTCGATTACCGGGCGCGCACGACGGGGCCGGCCGAGGTCAAGTGGCGTGACGACTGCGTCAGCATCGAGTTGCCGGGGCAGTCGCGGGGCCGCGTGTGGGCCGATCCCGCGACCGGCGAAGTGTTCAGACTGGACGAGAGTCTGGCGGGCACGTTCGAGTTTCGCGTGCCGAACGAACACCAGCGGATGGGCGGCGCGCCGTCGATGGTGATCGAGCGCGCGGACTCGTCGATCCGCTATCGCCCCGTCACGTTTCAAGATCCCGACGAAACGTTGATGCTGCCCGCGTCGGTCGAGACGGTGCAGGTCATCCGCAATTCCGGCGCCCCTCGCGTGCGGAAGACGCAGGTGTTTTCAAAGTACCGCCGCTTCGTGACCGAGGGTCGCATCCTCGAGTAACAGTTCCGTCATCGCCCCACGGAGATTGTAACGAACCGTCGGCGCCCCACGCGATCACGAGCCGGATCTCTCCAGGACCCGGCGGCAGTCCGTCTGGCCGCAGACTTGCCATTGCCGCCCTTCATGGGACCATCCGTCATCGTGATTGCGCGCTCGGAGCAAGCCGCGGGACTCCGCAAGCGCCTTGCGGCCGATTCAACGGTGGCGTTCTTTTCCGACGCCGAGGCGCTCAAGGCGCTCGACGCGGTTCTGTGCCAGCCGCCGCGCGTTCTGGCGCTCGATCGCGCCTTCGCGGCGACGGCGCGCGGAGCGGCGCTGGTCAGACAGGTCAAGGGCGAAGAGCATCGAGAGCGCGACCGAGATCCGCGTCCTCGCCGAGGACGAAGACAACCAACCGCTGATTCTGTCCAGTCGCATCGCGTCCGTTGAAAGCGTCATGAGGGCGTCGCACCCGCTGGACTACTGCGGAACGCGGCGCGCCCTGCGTTTCAACCTGGTCGACGATGTCCAGCTCGCCGTCAACGGTGAGCCCGGGCGGCTCGTGAATCTGTCGTTCGCGGGCGCTCAGCTGGTCCTGTCCGTGCGTATCCGTCCCGAGGAAGCGCTCCGCATCACCCTCACAGAGGCCGCCGCCGAGGACGGGACGCGCGTCCGCGGCGTGGTGGCCTGGTGCACCGTCGAGCCGACCGGACCCCTGATGATCTACCGCGCCGGCGTCGAATTCACCGATGCAGACACACGGCGCCTCGAGAATCTGTGCGTCCGGCACGGCAGCGCGTCGCACCGGACAGGCGAGTAGCCATCGGAATCGCTTCGCGTCAGGATGCCGACGACCGATGGAGCGGCAGACGCGGTTGACCACGAACCCACGAAGAGCACGAAGCCTTCAACCTGAAGACTCGTCGTGTCCTTCGTGTTCGCGGTGATTGCGCGGTGATTGATAGTGGGACAGGAATAGTGCAGACCAGGTCAGGGCTTGGCGGAAAGTATCGTCCGCGCGCCGAGCTCGCGGTCCAGGTCGAGCAGTGAACCCGGGTCGTCGCCGACGAGACGGAACCTCGCCACAATCTCACGCGAGGTCTTCTCTTCTTCGACCTGTTCGGTGAGAAACCACTGAAGCTCGGTCATCTCGGCGAACGCCTTGCTCTTGAAGCACAGCTCGTACAAGGAATTGATCTCGGCGGTCACGCCCTCTTCCTGCTTGAGGGCGCTCTCGAACACTTCGGCGAACGACTCGAACTCGCGCGTGGGCTGCTCGATCTTCGTGAGCTCGACGATCCCGTTGCGTGCCAGAACGAAGTCGAACAGCTTCATCCCGTGCTGATACTCTTCGAGGCTCTGCTGCTTGAGCCACTGCGAGGCGCCGGTGAACTTCTCGCGCTCGCAGAAGGCCGCCATCGCCAGGTACTGATACCACGCGGTGAACTCGGAATTGATCTGGACGTTAATCGCCTTCATCACATCGGCATGCATCGATCGCTCTCCTCAAGTTCGCTCGGCGGGAGCGTCCGATTCGACGCTCCAGGGCGCCACAGCAGGACCGGCCGGACCCTGGGGACGCAATCCGCTCAGGATAGCACACGTCCGCGCACGCGCGTCCGGCTGCTCAGGCGGTGCGACTGGTTTCTTCGAGCGCCCGCACGCCGGCCCGCATCGAGAACCAGCACGTCGCCACGCTCAACACCGCGGCGGCGAGGAACGAGAGCGACATCAGAGACAGCCGCAGCATCGTTGGCGAACGGACGCGGACCCGACCCAGAAGATAGAGCGACGAGGGCCATCCGAGCAGCACAATCATGACGATGACGAAAAAGACGGCGACGATCATGAACGCCACGCCTCCGTAGGAGCCCGCCACCTGGCTCGCGTTCTCCGCATTGAATCGCGGGTACCGCGCGCCGAGGCCCGTGGCCAGCCCAACCAGGGCCAGGCTCATGAACACGATGGCCGCGGCCGCCACCACCTTCAGGAATGGATCGATGCCCAGGAACTCGTTGGCGGTGATCGTCAGCCCCTCCGTCAGGAGGAACACCGGCACGAACCCGGTCCAGAACTTCGACCACAGGAAGTCGTGCATCGACACCGGACCCGCGCGGATGATCCAGAATGCCGCGCCTTCCGCCGAGACGGCGGGAAACACGAAGCGGACCGCAATCGTGGCCATGACGAAGCCGGCCATCCCCAGGTTGACGAACCCGTAGACGTTCTTGATCACCCCACTCATGTACGGAATCCGGTCGAGATCGAGCACGCGAAAGTTGTACAGGTAGATCAAGACCAGCGCGAGCAGCAGCAGAAGCTGCGACCACTGGCTGACGTCCCGGAGAAACACCTTGAGATCCTTGACGAGCAGATGCCGCCGCACGACCGACAGCGGCAGCCGGTGCACCACACGGTCCACGACATCGAACCGGGTCAACCGCGCCTTGCGAGCCTCCTGGGCGCGGCTGAAGCCGGCAAAGTGCCAGCGCTCGTTCGCGGCGCGCAGCACGCAGCGTCAGGCCCAGGGCGGTCGTCCAGAGTGCGCCGACATGAAGCAGGTCGAGTCCTCCCCGCAGGCTCGCGAACAGCGTCTCGCCCGCCCAGAAGGATGGCAGCAGCGGCGTGACGGGCGACTGCATGGTCGCGAAAAACCCGGTGAGGTCGGGTAGCGATTCCACGCGCATGCAGCTGTTCGGGCTGAATGAACCGCATCAGCAAGACGAGGCTCGCCGCGAACAGGAGGCCCATGAGCATCAGGATGTCGCGCGCACGGCGGGCCGGGAACACGTTGACGAGGAGCAGGGTGACGCCGGTTCCCAGCGCAACCGGGATGACCGCAAACGGCACCAGCGTGAGCACCGCCGCGACGTAGAAGGTCGCCGGCGCGCAGCGTCCGGCGCCGATTCCCGCCAGCACCGGCGCCAGAAAGACGACAACCATCCACGAGGCCTGACCGACCGTGCGCAGGAACCGGGCATGGAAGAGGCGACCGGCAGCGACGGGGGCCGCCAGCAGCAACCGCAGATCCTCCGACAGGAAGAATATCGAGAGCGCCGTGACCACGCCGCTGAACGCCAGGAAGGAGAGGAACGTCAGGAAGAGCCACGACAGGCCAAGGCGCAGAAGATAATCGCCGAGCTCCTCATACTGCGCCAGCTGCGTGGTCAGCCAGAACGATCCCGCGAAGAGCGCGGCGCACACCAGGAGTCCGATCGCCGAAAACATCGCGGCGCGCAGGACGTCGCCCCGCTGCCGTCGCCGGGCGCGATTGCGTGACGACCAGACGAGCGGCAACAGCAGGTAAGGGAAGGCGACCATCAGAGGATCTCGTCGATCTCCTGGACCGCGCTTCCGCCCGTCAGCTTGAGGAAGACCACGGTCAGGTTTGGATCGCCGCCGCCGGCCATGACCCTGAGCTCGTCGACCGTGCCGCGCGCGATGATGCGTCCCTTCAGGATGATGCTGATGCGATCGCACATCTCCTGAGCCACCTCCAGCGTGTGGGTGCTCATCAAGATCGCCACGCCGTGCTGGCTCATGCGGCGGAACACGTCCTTGATCAGACGGGCGCCGCGCGGATCCAGGCCCACCATGGGCTCGTCGACCAGGACCGCCCGCGGACGGTGCAGGAACGCGGCGCTCATGACCAGCCGCTGTTTCATCCCGTGAGAAAAACTCTCGATCAGCTCGTGTTCCCACCGCGCGAGCTCGAAGAGATCGAGCATTTCCCGGATGCGGTCGTCCGTGCCGTTGCCGTCGACGCCGTACAGCCCGGCGTGAAAGCGCAGGAACTCGCCGGCCGTCAGCTTTTCGTAGATGAAGGGTCTGTCCGGAATGAAGCCGAGCGACGCTTTCGCCGCCTCCGCGTTCGTCGCCAGGTCGTGCCCGTTGACGAGAATGCGGCCGGCGGTCGGTTTGAGCAGGCCGGCGATCATGCGGATCGTGGTGGTCTTTCCCGCGCCGTTCGGGCCGAGGAAGCCGTGAATTTCGCCGGGCGGCACCTCGAGGGTGATGCCGTCCACGGCGGTGAAGCTGCCGTACTGCTTGACGAGATCGTGAACCGCAATCATGGGCGGGGCGTCGACGCGCACCAGCACCATCCGCGCTTCGCCGCCGGCGTGGCGAGCGCGGGAATGTCGGCCACCGGCGCGCCGATCAGAATCGGCGTCGAGCCTGGGACGAGCTCGAGATCGAGCACCGTCATCTTCAGACGGCCGATCATCGGCAGGATCGCCGCCTGCCGGTCGAGGCCGCCGCGAGCGAGCCGCACGTGCGTCGCGTCGGCGGGAAACTGGTTGAACGTCGGATCGACGGGCAGCCACAGGCCGCGGCCCGCTCCTTCATTCAGATACACCTCGGGCCATGCGTGGTAGTAGAACGCGCCTCGCACGTAGACGAGACCAACCGCGACCCGGGCCGGGATGCCCGCCGCGCGGGCCATCGCCACATACAGCGCCGTGTGCTCGTTGCAGTCCCCCACCTTGGTGCGCAGAACCTCGCGTGCCGACGGAAGGCTGACCGTCGGCTTTTTCTCGAGGAGGCCATTCACGTACCGCGTGAGCTGCTCGGCGCGGGCGCGGGCGCCGGTGACGCCGCCGACGGCAAGCTCGGTCTCGGCGACGATTTCGGCCGCATCGCTCTCGATGAACGGCTCCGGCCCAAGATATCGCTGGATGTCGAGGTCGGCCGCGGTCCGGCGCCCAGACCGCGTGGATCGCGAATCTCGATGACGTTGCCTGCGACCGACTGGCCGGCGCCCTGAAGATCCGGGTGCGAGAGATCGGCTCCCTCCAGCCGCAATCGCAGCCGGCGGACATCGCGGGGATCGTCGATGCGGCCCTTCATCACCGGCACGACCGCCGCGGCCTGCAGCAGGTCGGTCTGTCCCTGCTTCGGCACCGCCATGGCCCGCGCCTGATCGGCAGATTCCTTGATCGAAATCAGACCCAGGGGGCTCTCCTCGCGGATCACCTCGCCGGTGTCGGTCATCCACGATGTCGTGTGCAGGCCGGCGAACGCCAGGCCGATCCGGAATGCGGGAATCGACGTGCTCCCGGCGCGCACGAGCTCGCGCTGCCCGACGTCGACGACCACGGGAGCGTTGCGCAAGGTCGCCGGATCGAAGACGGTCCACTCGTACCTCGCGCCGGACGTGAGGCCGCCGCTCGCCAGCCGTCTCGACAGATTGAGGGTGAGCATCGGCGGCTCGGCCAGCTCCCGTTCCTCGGTGCGCGTGCCGGACGCCGTGACAACCTCGAGAACGAGCAGACGGCCGTTCACGCGGCCCCGCACCTCGACGGGGCCGGTACCGGCGTCGAGCGAGAAGGCGAACGAACGCAGGGCAAATCCATCGTCCACGCGCGCCGTCGTGCGCAGCTGGGCCAGGGTGGTCGCGCCAAGCAGCGTCATCTGAAGTTGACCGTCCTCCTGCAGCTCGAACCCGTCGTCCACCGGTACCGTCTGGCTCACGGTGAACCCGATCTTTTCGCCGCGGTAGTACACGCCGCGCCACTGCGCGTTCGACCCGTACCGCGCGAGATCGGTGGCCAGATTGGGAGACGCCTGGAGATAAGACCGATTGACCAGGACGGCCATCTGAAGCGCCCACAGAAGAAGAACGACGGCGGACAAGCGCCTGGTCACCGACCGTGGCCAGGGCCTCGCGAACTTGAGCACGACGCCGGACAGGCCCTTCTCCACGCTCGGTCGGTCCCCCTGCAACGGCTTATCG
The DNA here is from genome assembly GCA_963745495.1 of uncultured Acidobacteriota bacterium. Classification (GTDB taxonomy): domain Bacteria; phylum Acidobacteriota; class Vicinamibacteria; order Vicinamibacterales; family CAVVIG01; genus CAVUXJ01. Next base: position 269,452 of record CAVUXJ010000012.1, on the reverse strand, counting down.
GCCGCAACGAGCGGCTGCATGACCCAGGCAGACGAAAGACCGCAGCTGGCGCGGCGGCCGCTTCAGAACGAACGCTCGAGCTTCTGCACGCGGATCACGGATGTGGTGGGTGAGCCCGTCGTCCAGGCGGCGAGCAGACCATTGTCGGTCGCGGCAATCGCGGGATACACACCGGGTTCCGATGCGCTCCACGGTTGCCGTTGAAACCGGACGTGTCCGCTTTCGTCAGCTACGCCATGTGCGGCGGCGATCCGGCGTATGCCGTTTCCCGCTTCATCCCAGACGACGACGACCGCTCCGTTCCGCCCGATGGCGAGTTGCGGATGACGCGGGACGTCGACCGTGGGTATTCGCTCACGAGTGGAGAAAGTCCGGCCGTCGCGTGACATGGCATGAAACAGCGCTTTGCCCGGCTCGCCATGCTCGCTGAGCACGGTCGGCCAGATCACGTGCACCCAGCCACGTCCATCGACGGCGATCGCGGGACCATCCTCCGGACAGCCGTCGATCGTCCACCGATCGTCGCTGACGCGGATGGGCGCCGCGAAGCTGAGCCCCCCGTCGGTCGACGAGGCGAACGCGATGTCGCGGATGTTGCCGGGGTAGACATGGCGCCACGCCGCATATAATCTGCCGGCACCGCCCGACGCGATCGCGGTCTTGCAGCAATAGCACACGCCTTCCGCCAGGGCCCGCGGCAGCGGCGAGCCATCGAGGGTCGCGAACAGCAGCTGCGAGAGCTGCGCCATCGCGATGCCGTTCGGCTTGGGCGACATCATCGAGGCGGCACCGTCTTCTCGGCCGTGGTGATGTAGCGCCGACACGCGTGAATCCTGCGCGGCGAGCCGACGGTGATCGAGCCAGACGGTGTGGATCCTGCCGGTTTCATCAGCGCCAATCGCCTCCCATCCCCGGTTGCCGGGCGCATCCGTGCCAGGCACCGGAGAAGAGGGACTGAAGGTGCGGCCGGCATCGGTCGAGCGCGCGGCGAGCAGCGCCGTGCTGCCCGTGCGTTTCGCCGTCCAGATCACCGCGACCTCGTGGACGCCTCCCTTGCGCACGAGCGCCACTCGAGGCGCTTGCTCCCCGTTCACGCTAGCCTCACCCGCTCGCGAGTTGACGCGCGCGGGCGAGGAGAACGTCGCGCCGCTGTTCCGGCTCGTCGCCGAGTAAATGTCGGTCTGGCCCGAAGGCGTGGCGGCCGACCAGACAATCGCGACAAACGAGCCCTCGGCGGCCATCGACACGTTGGCGTTCGAACGGCCGGGAACGGCAAGCGTGACCGGTCCCGCCGCATCCATGGGGGCCAGCACTCCGAGGACGAGCAACGCCAGAATCCCCGACTGCCCCTTGTTCAAAAACTCCATCGCACCCCCACTTTTATCTGTCGTGGATTGCCGGCGAGCGTCGGCTGGCCGAAGGTCGGCAGCGGCGTCGCACTCCGAACCTCAGGCGCAAGAAGACGGAAGGGAGGCTAGTCTGGCAGTCTATCATGAGCCTCAACGCGGCTCGACCGTCACCTTGCCGACGAATCGCGAGTCGCTCTCGCGAAGATGATCGTGAAAGCCGCAGCCGACAATCCGACTGAGCGGTTCGGTGCTGCGCGTCTGGCCCGGCACGATGAATCCGGCGGCGTTGAACTCCGGGCAGTCCGTATGAAGATGCGGCGGATTCGACAGCACGTCGTGCGGCACCGAGTCCTGATTCACGAATGTCAACCGTGCGCCTTGATAGACGCGCAACTCCATCGATCGTGAACGCTGCCGCCGATGCGCTGTCGAGGGCGAAGCCCGCGGCCGTAATCGTGATCGTCGCGCCCTCCAGCGGCTTGGGCGGCCCCGCGATCGGGGCAGGTGTCGGTGTCGCAGGCGCCGCGGGAGTCGTCGTGCCGCCGCCGCATGACAAGGTCGCTGCGACCAATGCCGCTGCAACCAATGTCCCTGCAACTGGCGCTGTTATCATCATCAGCAGCCGCGGGTGGGATCCGTGGTTGACGCTTACCAGTCTTGCCTTCATTTACGACCGTCGTAAACAGACGCTGCAATCGCGGGTGCCGAATCGCCCGCCCTTGCTGCGATTGGCCCGGGCAGAGACGGCAGGCGGCTTGCCTGCTCGCAAGAAATGCTCCGTCGCATGCGCGTCGTCGCGTTCTGTGTGGTCGCGATGGTCCGAGCATCCTCCGCGGTCGCGCAGGAACATGTGCACGAGGCGGTTCACGACCAGGCGATCAAAGGCTGGACCTTGACGTCGGACGCCCAGGTCTTCTTCGGCTACAACTACCAGCACCGCAAGTTCACGGACTTCTCGGCGTGGGAGTCGCAGAACTGGTTCATGCTCGCCGCCGAGCATCCGATCGGCGCCGGGCGTCTCATCCTGCACGGGATGGCGTCGCTCGAGCCGTTCACGCTGAAGGCCCTCGGGTCGCCGCAGGTCTTTCAAACCGGGGAAACGTACAAGAGCGCGCCGCTCATCGACTACCAGCACCCGCACGATCTGATCATGGGACTGGGCGCGACCTACCGGATCGAATCGGGCGCGGTGGCGTACTCGTTCGGGGCAGACGCCGTCGGCTCACCGGCGCTCGGCCCGACGGCATTCATGCATCGCGAGTCGGCGCGCAACAACCCTCAAGTTCCGCTCTCTCATCACTATCTCGACGCCACGCACAGCACCCCCGGGGTCCTCCGCGCCGGCCTCGAGGTCAAGGGCCTGGCGTTCGAGACCTCAGTGTTTCGGGGTGAGGAGCCGAACGAGAACAGGCTGAACATCGATCAACCCCGGCTCAACTCGTACTCCGGCCGCGTCCGGCTGCGCCGAGGCCCGTGGGACGCGCAGGTGTCGGCCGGGCGTCTGCACGAGCCCGAATCGTACGATCCGTACGACATCAGGCGCCTGACGCTCTCGATCGGGTTCAGTGGAATAGTCAGGTCGAGACGGCTGAGCGCGATCGTCGCGTGGGGCCACAACCGTGAAATCCACGGGAACCTCGATGCCTATCTGCTCGAGTGGGATTGGCAGGCGACAGGCCGTGGGGCGGTGTATGGGCGCGCCGAGGTCGTGGACAAGGACATTCTGACGCTGGGCAGCCTGCACCCGCGAGGCTTCATCCACTTCCATCAGATTTCGCGCGTGGCGGCCCTCACCGTCGGTTACGTGCAGAGACGTCTCGAGCACGGGCTGGGGACGCGTCGGAGTCGGCGGCGACGCGACGGTGTATCGCCTTTCGGAGGATCTGCTCCTCCCGTACGGATCGCCTCAGTCGTTCCATCTGTTCCTGCGCTGGCGATCGGGCGGAAGCGCGGTCGCGCACATCCATTAGCCACGGTCGATTCCGTTCGCAGCGCCTTGAAGCGGCCGATTTGGCCTTGACACGCCTCGTGACGCGCCATGACACTCACATGAAGGTGGCTGCTGATCGCCGGCCACGGCGAGACACTCGCGCGACACACAGGTGCTGTCCTGGTCTCGTGTCCCGCCTTCGGTTTCTCCACGTTCACTCGTCGACTGGTCACGATCCTGTATGTCGCTCGTCACCCTTTCGGAACTTCTCGGCGCCGCGGTCCGCGATCCCAGCGGTGCGGTGCGTGGCCGCGTCCGGGAAATCGCCGTCGCCCCCCAGGATCATCCGACCCGCGTCGCGTTCCTGATCGTCAAGACCTCCGCCGGCGAGCGGACACTCGCCGCGGCCGCGCTGAAATCCTGTGGCGCGACCGTCCGGTCGGCGCAGGAATCGTCGGACTGGGAAGCGTACGTCGCGTCCGACGGCGTGCTGCTGCTCAAGCGCGACCTCCTCGACCAGCAGATCATCGACGTGCACGGCCGCAAGGTCGTCCGCGTCAACGACGTCGAGCTCGATTCGACACCGCTCAACGGCCATGTCGCGCTCACCATCGTCTCCGTGGACGTCGGGGCGAGAGGCGCCATCCGCCGGCTTGCGAAGGGTGTCATCCCTTCGTTCACCCTGCGCGCCCTGCTGGACAAGATCCCGCCTCGGGTCATCCCCTGGCAGTACGTCGATCTCCTCGAAACGGATCCGGCCCGGCGCGTCAAGCTGAAGATCGCCTACGAAGGGCTTTCCAAGCTCCACCCCGCCGATATCGCCGACATCGTCGAGGATCTGCCGCACGCCGAGCGCGAGGCCGTGTTCGAGACGATCGACGAGGAGGTCGCGGCCGAGGCGCTGGAGGAAATCGATCCGCACATTCAGGTGTCGATCGTCGAATCGCTCGACAGCAACCGGGCCGCCGACATTGTCGAGGAGATGGATCCCGATGCGGCCGCCGACCTGCTGGGCGACCTGTCGGAGGCCCGTTCGGGCGCCATCCTCAAGGAGATGCAGCCCGAGGAGCGGCTGGAGGTCACGCCAGCTCCTCGAGTTCGGTGAGCACACCGCGGCGGGCCGGATGACGACCGAGTTCATCGCGCTCTCGGAAACCGCTGTCGTCGACGACGCGATTGAAGCGCTCAAGACGTTCGAGGGCTCTCGCGAGGCACTCGCCACGATCTACCTGACCGGCCCCTCGAACCGCCTGGTCGGCGCCGTGCCGCTCGTTCGCATTGCGACCTCCTCGCCTGCCGCCCAGCTCTCGGGCCTGAGCGAGCCGTACCTCGCCTGCGCACCCGACACGCCGGAGGACGACGTAGCGGCGCTCTTCGACAAGTACAACCTGATCACGCTGGCCGTCGCCGACGAGCACGGACGGATCGCGGGCATCATCACGGCCGACGACGTGATCACGATGCTCAGACATCGCCACTGAGCCTGCCATGTTTGTCTTCCGGAAGGGTTTCAAGAGCCGTTTGCTGGTGTTCCTCGCAGTGGTCGGTCCCGGATTCATCACGGCCAGCGTGGACAACGACGCCGGGGGCATCTGGACCTATTCGGTCGCGGGGGCGCGGTTCGGCTACTCGCTCCTGTGGGCGATGATTCCGACCACCGTTGCGCTGGTCGTCGTGCAGGAGATGGCGGCGCGGATGGGGGCGATCACCGGCAAGGGCCTGAGCGATCTCATTCGCGAGGAGTTCGGCTTCAGGGTCACCTTCTTCCTCATGATCGCGCTGATCGTGACGAACTTCGGGAACGTGATGGCGGAGTTCGCCGGCGTGGCGAGCAGCCTCGAGCTGTTCGGGATCTCTCGATACATCGTCGTCCCGCTCGCGGCTGCCGTCGTCTGGCTGCTGGTCGTCCAGGGCACCTACAGCAGCGTCGAGAAGGTCTTTCTGGCCGCGTCGGGTTTCTACGTCTGTTACATCGTGGCCGGCCTGCTGGCGCATCCCGACTGGAAGGCGGCGGCGGTCGCGACGGTCAGACGGCCCGAAGGCTCGGACATCGAGAACTACGGCTATCTCTACGTGTACACCCTGATCGGGCTCGTCGGGACCACCATCGCGCCGTGGATGCAGTTCTACCTGCAGGCGTCGATCGTCGAGAAGGGCATTACGGTGCGTCAGTATCGCGCGTCCCGCCTCGATGTGATCGTCGGCTGCCTGTTCGCCGCCGTCGTCGCCTGGTTCATCATCGTGGCGTGCGCGGCGACGCTGCATTCGATCGGGCGCACCGAGATCCAGGACGCCGCCGACGCCGCGCAGGCGCTGCGGCCGCTGGCCGGTGAGTACGCGTACCTGCTCTTCGCCGCCGGGCTGTTCAACGCCTCGCTCTTCGCGGCATCGATCCTGCCGATTTCAACGGCGTACGCCGTCTGCGAAGGCCTTGGCTTCGAGTCCGGCCTCGACAAGAAGTTCCACGAGGCGCCGGCGTTCTACTGGCTGTATACGCTGCTCATCGCCGCCGGCGCGGGGGTGCTCCTGGTCCCGAACGTCCCGCTCGCGCACATCATGCTGCTGTCGCAGGTGGTCAACGGCGTGGTGCTGCCGTTCGTCCTCGTCTTCATGCTGCTGCTGACCAACGATCAGGAGCTGATGGGCGAGCACGTCAATTCACGGTCGTTCAACGTGATCGCCTGGCTGACCGTGGCGGTGATGATCGGCCTGACGATCGCGATGCTCCTCATGCGCGGCTGACAGTCGGACGCACGCCTCGCCAGGCCCGGCGGCACGCCCAAGCCGTGCGATGTGAAGCGCCAGCGCTTCCTGCCAATATTGTATTGGTACCAATATATCTGCTACACTGTCATGTGTATGGGCACCCATGTATCTACGCCGTCCACGCGTCCGGCGCCGCGGACGCCCTCGCGCGGCCGGCACGATGTCCTCGGAAACGCAGGTCGTGCTCGATGGGTTCCGTTCGATCGTCCAGGCGTTGCGCGAATCCTCGCGGCATACGGAGCAGACGATCGGACTGACGGCGTCGCAGCTGTTCGTGCTGCAGAAGCTCGCCGACACCGACGTGGCGTCGGTGAACGAGCTTGCCGCTCGAACGTATACCCATCAGAGCTCGGTGTCGACTGTGGTGGTCAAACTGGTCCGGCGAGGCATGGTCGCGCGCAAAGCCGACCCCAACGATCGCCGCCGAGTGGTGCTGTCGCTGACGCCGGCCGGCCGCAAGGCCCTGGCGTCCGCGCCCCACGCGCCGCAACAGGGGCTCGTTGCCGCTGTCCGCCGCCTCTCGCCCAACGCGCGGCGGACTCTCGGGCGGGCGCTGACCGAGATCGCACAGGCGATGGCCGGCTCGCGCAGAGCCCACATGTTGCTGGAAGAGCCCCGCAAATGAACGATTCCGTCACTCAGAGGCTGTTCCTCCGTCGTGCGAGCCAGTGCCGGTTTCAGATCGACGCGGCACGGAGATTGAAGCGTTGCTTCGTGCTGGTCGTCCTGGCACTGTCGATCGCGCCTGTAGCAGGCGCAGACCGAGCCGGATCACACGCCGCGTCCCGAGCCGCCGCTGCGCCGCTGGCTGGATATCCAGAACTTCAGCGTCGACACGCGCTACCGGTTCACCGCCGACAACCAGGACGTTCTGTCGGCGAACCAGCTCCAATACAGGGAATCCCTGAAGGCGCGCTTCAACCTCGATCCGGGACAAGCGCTACACCGTCAACGTCGGGTACTTCACCGGCAACAGCTTCGCCAGCGCGTGGGACAACTGGGGTGTTGGCAACAGCACCGCGTTCGACGGCACGCAGAACTACCTCAAGCAGCTCTACGCCTCAGCGACCCCTGTCCGCGGGCTGGAGCTGCAGTACGGCGGCCTCTACCTGGCCAGGGGCGAGAGCGATGAGCTGGTCTCCTACGACAATGACGGGTACCTGGTCGGGGAGTCGGGTCAGCGTGCGGCGACCGGAGGAACTGTTCGTCGACGAGATCACCGTGACGCGCGGCGCGATCGGCCTTCACGATGCGCCGAGCGTGATGCGCCGGTGGGGCCTCTTGAACGACATGAACTACACGCAGGTCCTCGGCGTGAAGCGCTTCAGCCGGGTGGTCGCCGGCTCGGTGGAATACGACCGGCAGATCGGATCGAACATCCTGCGCGGCGCCGTGACGTTGCGATTCGACAAGCCAGCGCCGATCAGCACCGTTCGCTACGAGCAATACCGGCGCATCAGTCCAAGTCCCGCAGCCGGTTTCGGTCTCTGGGCCGAGGGATCGGTCTCGGAACACGTTCGCGTCCAGGGTGGCTACGTGATCGGTCGATCAGCACTACGGCGGGTGGAACGCGGATCGCGATCCAGAGCGGCCGGCACTTCTTCCTGAACGCGACGCTGCCGATCTACGGCCCGTTGTCGGCGTCGATCTACGCCACGCACGCGCTGAGCGCGCCGTACCCGGTGCTCCATCGGCCGCCGCTTCGACGCCGTCATCTCGTACGACGTGCTCAGCGAGCTGCGTCGGACCGGGATCTTCTAGGCGCGAACTCCGACCGCGCCCGCCACAAGCCACGAAGACACGAAACATGGCTGCAGGTGGGCGTTTCATTTTCCCGCTTTGTGGCTTCGTTATTGGATCGTAATCGTGCCCTGCAGCGAGGTGTCGGAGCTGCGATTGTGGTCGTGGTATCCGCACGTCCGCGCCGTGTTCAGGTTCGCGGTCATCTTGCTCTGGCCCGGACTGAGGAAGCCGACGTTGTTGATTTCCGGACAGTCGGTATGGACCGGATGCGGGTTGCTGGACATTTCGTGCGAGACCGCGTCGTTGTTGACGAAGGTCACCTGCGTGCCGCGAGCGACGGTGAGCGTCTTCGGGCTCACGCCGACGCCCGCCGTGATGGTGATCGTGGATCCGCCCCCTCCACCGCCCCCGCTAATCGTCGTCGTCGTCGTGGTTGGCGCCGGCGAAGGCGCTGCGTCGTTGCCGCCGCACGCCGAGCCCAGCGCGAGCGTGCCGGCGGCGAGACAGGCTGCCGCGAATAGTTTTCCAGTCAATGATTGATCTCCCTGTGTTGTCACGATCCGAATGACGCCGAGCGAACCGCGGCTCCGCACGACCCGAATCTCGTGCTTTGCCGCGGTGGCCCTGAGTCAGCCGCCTGGTCGTGCGCGCCGCGCTCAAAAGAATTTTCGTGAGATGTTGAACCCCATGTACCAGTCTTCGCTGCGAAACCCGCCACGGGCGATATTGGCCATCGTCGTGCCGAAGGAGTTCGAAAAGTTCAACTGGAAGACGTGGCCGCCGGCGCGCTTCTCGATGGCGAAACTGCCGTGGTGCACGCCCGGATCGATAGCCCGACGCCCGGGGCGCGAATTCGCCGACGATGTAGACCGTCGGGCCGAATCCGGACGCGCGCCCCCAGACCGACCATGAACGTGTCGTTGTCGTCGACGAGCTCCGCCGGCTCCGGGTTCGTGTTGTTGACCCAGATCGGTTCGATGTACACGGCGCCGATTTCGCCGAACGCGCGCGAGACGATCGCGCCCACGCTCGGCGAATAGCTGTCCTTGAAATTGTTCGTGCCGTCGATGGTCACCACGGCCGTCACGTCGAAGGGGCGCTGCGCGCCCTGCCGGATCACGCCGTACTCGCCGAAGAACGCGATCGTCTTGTCGCTCGTTCGGTGGATGCCGATCTGGCCGTTTCGCACGATCCCGAACCGGTACTCGAGTCCGATGAGCGCTCCCGAGTCGATGCCGAACAGATCCCCCGCCAGATCGCCGAAATCGCCCTGGCCGAGCGGCCGCGTGAAGCGGTGGGTCACGCGGAACGCGCTCTTGAACCTCGCGAGACGCAGCGAAGTCGGCAGGCCCACGAGCGTGAAGTCTGGCTCCGCCAGCTTGAGCACGGCGTCGTCCTCATCCTGTTGCGCGAACGCGGCAGGTGCCATGGTCAGCGTGAGCGCGAGAGCGGCCAGCAGTCGAATCGATGAACGGATCACGTGTGCTCCTCTGTGAAGAGAATGCGGTCAATTCCGCGGCGCCCCGATTTCGATCCAGCGCCTCGATGATCTGAATCTGACCAGCGGTTAGAAACGGCGGCCCGTTATTCGGCATCCGGTTTCCGACGATCCCCGGCCGGCCGTCGACTTTGTGTACCAGGTAGCTGCTCTCGAGGATCGCGCGGCACCACGCGAATCGCGCCAGGCTTGTTGCGGCTCGGTACGTTGACCAGTTGGTCGTAGGCGACGTCGTGCGTCAGGTTGAGCCCGCCCGCCGGGTTGCGGCCGACGTTCGTATGGCAGTTGGTGCAGGCGGCTCGTCCCGCCGAGTCGGTCGTTTCGAAGATCTCGCTTTGAATGCTCGCAAACGTCGGCTCGAGATTGGGCGTCGGGCCGGCGAGTGTCGACAGACTCTCGTCACATGCGGTCAGCACCCGCCGCCACGAAGACGGCTCCGAGTACTCGAATGAATCGGTTCATGTTCCTCCCGCGCACGCAGCAATGGCGTTCGCGTCGGAAGCAAGGCGGATGCCGTCAAGGTGCCAGACTCGGTCTGCTTTGGAAGTATTTCGTCTGACAACGCCTTTACCTAAGGCGTAACGCGTTACCGGTGACGTAAGCACACAGCTCGAGCTGTCAGCGTTCGCTGTCAGCGTCGCGCCTTCAGCCGTCAGCTGCCGCAAGCGCTTCGCGCTGAAACGCTGAGCCGAAAGCAGACGACTGAGAGCTAGTCCAACCGGTACTTCGCCAGATAGTACGAAAGCGCGCGCTGGCTGATGCCCATCAACTCGGCGGCGTCCTTCTTGACGCCACGGGAGGCCTCGAGCGCGCGCCGGATCGTCTCGCGCTCCACCCATTCGATGTTCTGCCGCAGCTTCAGCGACGGCAGGCCGGTCGTCTGCGGCGCCGTCGCGCCCAGCACCGAAATCGCCTGCGCCGTGATCACGGGATCGGTCGACAGCACGACGGCGCGCTCGATCGTGTTCTCCAGCTCGCGCACGTTGCCGGGCCACTCGTACTGCTGCAGCGCCGCCACCACGCTGTCGTCGATTCGATCGATCCGCCGGCCGATCCGCTGGGCGTGTTTCGCGACGAAGTGCTCCACGAGCGCCGGAACGTCCTCGCGCCGCTCGCGCAGCGGGGGCAGCTCGATCGGGATCACGTTGAGCCGGTAGAAGAGATCCTCCTGGAACCGTCCATCAGACACCATCTGGCGGAGGTCGCGGTTGGTGGCCGCGATCACGCGAACATCGACGCGCTCGGTCCGTTCGGCGCCGAGCGGCTCGAACTCCCGCTCCTGGAGCACCCGCAGCAGCTTCGACTGGACGCGTCAGGCTGATCGTCCCGATTTCGTCGAGGAAGATCGTCCCGCCGTCGGCCAGCGCGAACTTGCCCTTCTTCGTCGTCGTCGCGCCGGTGAACGCGCCGCGCACGTGGCCGAAGAGCTCGGACTCGAGCAACGACTCGGGAATCGCGGCGCAGTTCACCTTGATGAGCGGCATGTCGCGCTGCGCGCTGCGGTCGTGGATGGCCCGCGCGATGAGCTCCTTCCCCGTGCCGGTCTCGCCCGTGATGAGGACGGTGCTCTTGGTCTCGGCGACCCGCTCGGCACGCTCGATGATCTGCTCCATGGCGCGGCTGCGCCCGATGATGCCGTAATGGTCGAACTGTTCGTCGCGCTCGCTTCGAAGGTACCGGTATTCGGTGCGCAGCCGCTGATGCTCCAGGGCGCGCCGGACGACGACGAGCAGCTCGTCGATCTCGAAGGGCTTCTGGAGGTAGTCGAGGGCGCCGAGCTTCATCGCCTCGATCGCGCTCTCGACCGTGGCATGGGCCGTCATCATCAGGATCTGCGCGCGCTCGCCTTCGGGCGTCGACGCGACGTACTGGCGGATCAGATCGAGGCCGCCGAGCTCGGGCATCACGTTGTCGACGATGAACACGTCGATGGGCCGCTCGCCGAGCAGGCGGCGGGCCTCGCGGGGACTGGTCGTCTCGACGACCTCGTGGCCCGCGTCGCGCAGCGCGCGCCCCAGCGTCTTGAGGATCTTTTCCTCGTCGTCGACGAGCAGGATGGATCCGCGTCGTGTGCATCAACGCTCGGGCGGCGTGTAGGGAAGATCGAAGCGCATCTCGGTGCCGCCGCCCGGCGCGCTCGCCACGACGAGAGAGCCGCCGAGACCTTCGACGATGTTCCTGGCGATCGGAAGGCCGAGGCCGGTGCCGCCGCGCTTCGTCGTGAAGTATGGATCGAAGACGCGCGGCAGGTCGGCCTGATCGATGCCGACGCCGGCGTCGGCGACGACGATCGCGACTCTGTCTCCGGCGGCGCGGGTGGTGACCGACACCTGGGGCCTGGTCGAATCAGCGACTGCCGCCGGGATCGAAGCCGGTTCGCGACGCCCTGCGGCGGACGCGCTCCCTCGCGGACGCGGCGGCCACGATCGCGTCCCGCCCCTGCGCCTCAACGGCGTGTCGCGCGTTGACGATCAGGTTGACCAGGGCGACGCGCAGCCGCTCGGCGTCGGTCCTCACGACGCCGAGCGAGGGGTCGAGATCGAGCCCCACGGCGGCGCCCGGCGTCGCCTGGGCGGCCGCGGCGGACTCGCGGCAGAGCGCGTTGAGGTCGACGGGCACGAGCTCGAACCGAATCGGGCGCGCGAAGTCGAGCACCTCGTTGACGATGCGATTGAGCCGCGCGACCTCCTCGTCGATGTCGGCGGCGGCTTCGCGCAGCGTCGCCGGTCCGACGTCGGGCTGCCGCAGCGTGTGCAGCGCCGCCTTGATGATCATCAGCGGGTTGCGCACCTCGTGCGCGATGACCGTGGAGAGACGGCCGAGCGACGACAGCCGTTCCTTCTGCGCGACCTCCCGTTGAAAGCGCGCGACGGAGTCAGTGAGCGTATTGAACGTCGCCGCCATCAGGCGCGCGTCCTCATCGTCCCATCGCCGCCCTCGAAGGACGATCTTGCGGGTGAGATCGCCCGTGGCCGCGACCTCGCGCATGGCATCGGTGATGGCCGCCAGCGGCCGCGTAATGGTCCTGGCGACGACGAAGCTGAGGAGCGTGGCCAGCAGCACGGCCACGACCGCGGTGAACGCCAGCTCCGTGTGGATCGCTCGCAGAAAGCGCAAATGCTCGGTGCGCGATCTGAGGATGAGCGCGACGGGACCGGCGCCCTGACGGGCGGCAGCCGTACCCGGGGACAAGGCCAGCGGCAGCACGGCGTAGTCGCCGGTCCCGAGACGTCACGTTCTGCGGTTGATCCGCGCGGAGGACGAGGCCCGCGAGCGCGGGCCGGTCTTCGGGCGGAAGCGTCGTGGCCAGAATCCGGCCGTCGATCCCGAACGCGATCTCGCTTCCCGTGATGGCCTTGAGCTGCGCCGCGAGGGCATCATCGAGCAGGAAGCCGACGCTCAACGTGCCGAGAATGTCCGGATTGGTCAGCCCGACCGCAATCGGCACCGTCACGAGCTGCAGCATGCCGTCGGGCTGCGCGAGGAGGCTGAAACTGTCACGGCCGGCGATCGCATCCCGAACCGAGGGTTGACGCGCGATGGTCTGCGCCGTCGCCGGCGACGCGCCGACCGCCGCCAGCAGCCCGCCCGAGCGGTGGGTGACGAGCAGCAGGTTCGACTTGAACTGATCCAGATACTCGTTGGCCACGTTCTGCACCGTGGCCGGATCGTTGGTGTCCACCGCGGCCTTGAGCCGCGGGTCGCCGGCGATGAGCGTCGCGCGCATGGTGAAGGTTTCGGCGCGGGTCTGATGGAGCTGTTCGACGAGCGCGCGTGTCGCCAGAATCTCGCGCTGCAGCGCCTGTTCGGCCTCCCGCGTCGCGCGAGCGCTCACGACGTAGATGGCCGCCCCGATCGACAGCACCGCCAGCAGCGCGCTGGCCAGGAAGATCCGGCTGCGGAGGGAAGAGAGCGTCTTCATCGGAGAACGAAGTCGAGCTCGGTCGCGCCGCCGTCGGGAACGGCGGCCGGCCTGGGTTCCGAGAACAGTCCCTCGTTCCAGGCGATCACGTTGTAGGTGCCGGGCGGCACGTCGTCGATCCGGTAGCGCCCTTCGACATCGGTGATCGCGAAGAACGGATGGCTGAACACGAGGATGAACGCACTCATGTGCGAGTGAATATCGCAGAAGACGCGGACGATTCCGGGCCGATCGAAGCGGATGGACTTCGAGCGGCCGACCGCGTATCGGCCCAGGTCGAAGCGCGCGGCCTTCGAGAGCGAGAACACATTGTGGTAGATGCGGTCGCTGTTGGGGAACTCCACGATCGTGCCCGTCGTGACGGCGAGCAGGTGCGGAACGAATGTCTCGTTGTGCTGGTCCATGACCGCGCGCCCCGGCTCGCTCTGCTCGAAGGCCCCGCGCGGCGCTGCTTCGAGATACACGACCGATTGACGCCGGTCCGATCGATCGCGCTCGGCCGGCGCGCCCAGCTCGGCGACGGTCGGCCGCCGCTCGGCGGGCGGCGTCAGCGCGGCGCAGCGCGACCCGCCCCCGGATGAGGCCGTTTCTGGCCCCGGTCGTGCCGGTCGTGAACAGCCATCACCACACAACAAACATCACCACGAAGACACGAAGATCACGAACAAGACGAAATCCTTTCACGACGATCGCGGAGCAGCGCCAGATCCCGTGAGATCTTCGTGCGCTTCGTGGTTCCATTTCCGTCAAAGCCAGAAGACTATCTGCGCCGCGCCGAGGTTGGCCTGTCTCACGCGTCCGCCGTCGCGGGAGTTGAGCTGGAAGCTGAGCTTCAGCAGCAGGTTTCGCTGCACCGAAAATCCCCCGCCGATCTCGACGCGCGTCACCGGCGCATCCCACTGGTCGCGGCCCGTGGAGCCGGTGATCGTGCTGAAGCCGAGATGATCCAGGCGTGCCGCCGCATAGAGACCGGGGCGGATCTTGTAGCGGCCTTCCACCAGCGTGGAAACCGCGCGCAGCGGGCAGATCGATGGCCGGCGTCGTCGATGACCGGCAGCCTCCAGTCGCTGACGATCGTCTCGAAGCGGACGAGGTAGTAGTCGCGCGAATACTCGAGGTCGGCGCCCCAGCCGGTCTGCGTGAATCGGCCGGCGCCACCGGCAGCCCCGGCCCGCTTCGGACGCGCCGCGCGTGAGGAACGGACCGCGGGCGCCCGAAAGCCCCACGATCAGCCCGGTCGCCGGCCGCAGAGCCATCCGTCCGGCCACCTGTTTGCCCGCGTTGTCGTCTCCGACGAGCGGGTTGCCGAGCGTCCCGGTCGTCACCGCCACGGCGCCGTCGATGAAATCGTTCGCCGCATGCACCTGGACGCCGGTGTCCCATCGAAACGCGCTGACCAGCGCCAGGCCGCGATCCGGCGCCGGATTGCCGACCGAAAAATTCGACAGCCAGCCCGCGCCCGCGCATCCGCAGCAGCTCATCGGCGTTGGCCGGCAGGGCATCGGGCCGGAGTGACGTCAGATACTGATAGGCCAGCGGGTAGCCAATCAGCACGTTGTCGGCGGGGTACGTCCGCCGGGCGAACGCACCGAACGTGGGGGGCACGCGTCCGACCTGAACATCGAACGCGCGCGACGTCCACGGCCTGATGCGGACGTATAGCGCGTACGGTTGCGGGGCGCCGGCGTTCTCGCTTCGAAGCTCGCCGAGGAGCGACAGACGGCTCACCCGCCTTCACGGCGGCCGTCACGTCGACGCGCAGCATCCGCAGCGCCGAGTGTTCGTAGTCGGTGTAGTTGAAAAATCCACTGTCGTCGGGACACCGCTCGGTCTCCGCCTCGTCGGAGTCGGCACAGCTGAAGGTCGCCGAGACGTCGCCGCCGATCGTCACCCGTCCTCCGCCGAACACGATCGGCTCGTACGGCAGCGTCTGGCCCGCGGCGGGCAGGCTCGCGCCGAGCGTCACGACGGTGACGAGCGTCACGAGCGCGCGCCCGCGGAGCGGCACGATTCTCACGTATCAGCGAATTATAACGTGCCGGATCACGAGCGTTCCCGGCATGAGCCGCGTCAAGGTCGCATCAGGATGAGGTGAAATGAGCGTGAGGGCTTCGAAGCGGTTGCCCTCCTCGGTCCAGCCGCGTGCGACGATGACGCGCCGGCCGCCGTACAGCCTGGAGAGCGCGGCCCTGTCGTAGGCGCCGGCTGCGCCAAACGCGTCGAGCGGCGGCAGCGTTTCGGTCAGCCACTCTGGCCTCGCGACGGCGGTGAGGGGTTCCCGGGTCGTGCAGACCTCGTAACGGCCCAGTTGCGGCCGCGCAGGCGTAAAGAGCGCCGTCAGCACGGCATCGCAAGGAGAACCGGAGGGTCCTTTGCGCCTGCGCTCGTCCTGCGTGCCTGGACGGCTGTCAGGCGAGCGCCACGCACAGACGCAACAAGCGAGCGCGGCCCTCGTCTGTCCTTCCGTTGACACTCATGCGCACGGACGAGTACATTGGTCGCTGAACCCTCTCTATTAGAAGAACTTAACGGCTGAATGGCTTACATCATCTGCGAACCCTGCATCGGCACGAAGGACACAGCGTGCGTGGACGTCTGCCCGGTTGATTGTATCCACCCCCGGAAGGACGAGCCGGAGTTTGCCGCCGCCGACATGCTCTATATTCATCCCGACGAATGCATCGACTGCGGCGCGTGCGTTCCCGCATGCCCGGTGGAGGCGATTTTTTCGCTCGACGAGACGCCACAGCAATGGAGCTCGTTCATTTCAAAGAATTCCGAGTATTACCAGAGGTAGCCGGATGGGTCTGATCGATCACACGTTCGAAGACAATTTCATCACGACGAGCATCGATCGCGTGCTGAACTGGGCGCGGGAATCGTCGATCTGGCCGATGGGCTTCGGTCTCGCGTGTTGCGCCATCGAGATGATGGCGGCGTCGGCCTCGCGGTACGACATCGCACGCTTCGGCGCCGAGGTGTTCCGGGCGTCGCCGCGCCAGTCCGACCTGATGATCGTGGCGGGCACCGTCACCAAGAAGATGGCGCCCGTGCTGCGGCGGCTGTACGACCAGATGCCGGAGCCCAAATGGGTGATCTCGATGGGGAGCTGCTCGAACGCCGGCGGACCTTTCCCGACCTACAGCGTGCTGCAGGGCGTCGACAAGGTCGTGCCGGTCGACGTGTATGTGTCGGGCTGCCCGCCGCGCCCCGAAGCGCTGCTGTACGGCCTCATGCGGCTGCAGGACAAGATTCGCAAGGAAGGCACCGTGCTCCGTAAAGAGCGTGTGATCATGTCGGGGCAGGTCGAGCCGGTTCTCGTAGGAGATCGCGCGTGATCAACTTCCTCAAGAGAATTTTTCTCGTCGACCTGCTGAAGGGCATGTGGGTCACGCTGAAATACACGCCGCAGCCCGCCTTCACGTTCCAGTATCCAGCCGAGCGCCGGCCGACGGCGCCCCGCTTCCGCGGCGTGCTGCGGCTCCAGACCGAGCCGGCCACCGGCGCGCAGACCTGCATCGTGTGCGATCAGTGCGCGAAAGCGTGCCCGGACGACCTGATCGCCCTCGGCGGGCACCGCGAGCCGGGCCTGAAGATCAAGGTGCTGGACTACTTCGACTTCAATTTGTCCCGCTGCAGCTTCTGCGGCCTGTGCGCCGAGGTCTGTCCCACGAAACCCATCAAGGCGCTCATCATGAGCGAGGACTACGAGCTGGGAAGCTACAGCCGCGATACACAGATCCTCCGGGTCGACGAGATGTACGACGGCGTGCAGATCGAGCACTACACACACTGACGCGGGCCGGTTTCCCGAATCTCGAACGCTTTTTCGTTTTCCGAAAGCGCGGCGCAGTACGCTATCCTGCGTGGCGAGAAGCGGGGCTCGGCCCGATTCTTGAACGCGCAGCCGGCCTGTCTGTCCCTGGTCAGGAGGATTCATGCGAAGCGGCATCCGCGCGGCGGTAATCGGGGGCCTGATGGTGGCCGCGTCGCTGACCATCAATGCGCTGCGCGCCACAATCCGAGTCGGGCGAGATTCAGCTTCAACTCGCTCGTCAATTCCTGGCGGATGGACGTTACCACGATGCGCTCGAGGCCTTTCAGACGGCGCTGACCGCCACCGTCCCGGCGGATGCGCGCGCCACGCGTACCGGCATCGTCCAGGCGGCGCTGCGCGTGGCTGAATTCGACATCGCGCGAACCGACAGCGCTGCAGCTCGTCAAGGCGTCGCCGGCCGATCCCGAGGCGGCCACCTTGTACGGCGACGCTCTTTGGGCGGCCGGACTCTTCGAGGAGGCGGAAGATCAGTATCGCCTGGCGCTGAAGGCCACTCCCGACCTCTCGCGCGGCCACCACGGCATGGCGCGGGCCCTTGCGGCGAGGAGCCGGCTCGACGAAGCCATGGCCGAAGCGCAGACGGCGATCCGACTGTCGCCCCGCGATCTCGAGCTGCACCACACCGTTGGCGCGATCTACGAGCGCATGCACAAGTACGAAGAGGCGGCCGCCTCGTTCACGAACTACGTCAACCTGCTGCCGCAGAAAGATTCGAGCGACACGGCCGCCTGGTCGCGCGCGGAAATCAAGTTCCTGCGTTCCTTCGGGCAGCGCGTGCCGTTCCAGATGGACCCGGGCGCGGAGGACGAGATCTACACGGTCGATTTCCGGCTGGTGAACGACAAGGTGGTGGTGCACGCCAAGGTCAACGAGGGATCGTTCCAGGATTTCGTCGTCGACACGGGTTCCGAGAGCACGGTGCTATCCGGTCCGACGGCGCAGCGGCTGGGCATCACCCCGATCACCTACACGCTCACCGCCGGCGTGGGCGACATCGGGCTGCGCGGCCTGCAGCTGGCCCGGATCAACTCGCTCGAGCTCGGAACGCTCAAGCTGCGAAACGTCCCGTGCCTCATCAAGGCGCCGGTGCTTCGCAACCTCCCGACGAAGGAAACCGAGAGCCTGTCACCGCTCGCGCTCGGCTTCTCGACCATCATCGACTACAAGACGCGGAAGCTCACGTTCGGCAAGCGGCTGCCGCCGGAGCCGTCGGATTTCGAGCTGCCGTTGCGGCTGTACCGGCTGGCGACCGTGCGCGGCACGGTGGACGGCACGCATTCGGCGAACTTCGTCGTCGATACCGGCGGAGAAGTGATCTCGATCAGCGCGGCGACGGCCACCTCGCTCGGCCGGCCCGCGTCCGCGCGGCGGATCGGCCTGAAGGTGTTCGGCTCCTCGGGCTGGGACAAGGACGCCTTCCTGATGCCGGGCGTCGATCTCTCGTTCAGCGAGATCCATTACAAGAACCTTCCGGTGGTCGTCCTGAATCTCCATGCGCCGAGCGCGCTGCTCGGATTCCAGCTTGGCGGGATCGTCGGGCACAGGTTCCTGAGCAAGTACCGGGTCGGCATCGATCTCGAGCGCAGCGTCCTGCGGTTGAAGTCCAATTCCTGACGCGGGTGGCCTTCCGGCGGGAGGTCAACTCTCGGCCGCGTGTTTTTTCCGCAGTCGTTCCGCGCGCCGCGCCTGCGCCTGTGCGCATGTCTGCCGCTCCTCCTCGGTCTCGACGAGCAGCGGCACCACCGGGATGCGGCTGCCGTCCCGCGCGATGGCCACGAACGTCAGGAATGCGCGGCTGGTGAGCAGGCGCCGGCCCGTCAGCGTCTCTTCCGAATACACGTCCACCTGGACTTCGAGCGACGTCGTGAAGGTGCAGGTCACGTGCGACTGCAGGATGATGAGGTCGCCGACCTTGATCGGATGGAGGAACTGCAAATCGTCGACGGCCGCCGTGACGAGCAGGCTGCGCGTGTGGCGATGGCAGGCGATGGCGCCCGCGATGTCGATGAGGTGCATCACGGTGCCGCCGAGGATGAACCCGAGCGGATTCGTGTCGTTCGGCAGCACGACCTGGACCATCTCGGTCTGCGATTCGGAGGCACGCTTCGGCGCGAGGGTCATGGATTGGGGCCGGCTCTCAGCTGTCAGCTTGACGCGACCTTTCCAAGGGCTGACCGCCTGAAAGCTGAGAGCCGAAAGCTTCAGACATCAATCAGAAGTCGTACCCGATCCAGACGGAGAACCGCGGCTTGCGCCACTCGTTGGCTCCAACCGGCCCGAAGAAGACGTTCTCCCATTCCTCGTTGAAGAGCGTCCGCCAGGCCCAGTCGAAGTGAATCGGGAACCCGAGCGCAAACGTCTCGAGGCCCAGCCCATATGACGCGCGGCCGTCCCGCAGCCGGAACCCGCTCACCGTCTGATCGGCGCCGTAAATCGGAATCGGCAGGTTTGTGACCGGATCGGCGATGATTCGGCCGGCCGCATCCCGCTGGTAGTCGATGATCGTCGGGAACCGCTCCGTGTCGTTGGCGAAGAACTTGAATCCCTGGTTGTTGAACCAGCCGCCGCCGATGTTCGCGAAGAAAACGCCGCGGACGCCGCCAATGACGCCAATGCGGGGTGAGTGCCGCTTCGATGATCGGAAAGCGAAGCTCTGCGTTGGCGAACGCGATGTTCTGGCCGATGAACTGGAGGTAGTCGTAGCCGCGCATCTCCGAGTTGCCGCCAAAGTACTGGTAGTCGGGGTACTCCCCGATACTCTTGAAGCCGCGCGCCCGAAGGGCGAGCACGCCGCTGCTCGCGATCCGCTGGTAATAGCGCACGTCGCCGTCGAAGGTCTGACGCGACAGCGTGCTGCCGATCTTCGGCGCCACATCGTAGTGGAAGCGCATCGTGTTGCCGGCCAGCGGGCCGAACTCACGGAAGACCGTCGTTTCCTGGACGAACGAGACGCCGAAAGGCACGAGCGTGCCGTCGCGAAAGATGGGCTGGCCGCCGGTCAGCGCGCCTTGGTACGCTTCCGCGTACGCCTGCAGGGCGGGATCGTCGTACTGCTCCTCTAGCTGCGTGACCGCCGCCGACACTTCCAAGCGGCGGTAGCGATCCAAGGGGTAGATGCCGAAGGCGCTGCCGCCGCGCACGGTTCGCGTCGCCACTGCGAAGTCACGGTCCACGAAGGGGGCGAGCGACGGATCGTAGAAAACCCCGCCAACGGCGCCGTAGAAGAACTGCGTCTGCGAGAACCCTTGTAACGCGAACTGGAACCGGCGGGAAAGGTTGACGAGCGCGAGCGACAGCGTGCGGTACTGCGAGATCGAGGCGGCGTAGAGGTTGATTTGCTTGTCGCCGAGCACGTCGCCGAAGGTGATCTGCGTGCCGCCGAACACGTCGCCGCCGCTGCTGACACCGATGTTCACCGGAGGCCGGCCCTCGAGGAACATCTTCTCCCACGCGCCCTTCGGGCGCGCATTGGCGGTCACCAGCGTATGAGCTAGAGGCGCCTGGAAATCGATGATCGGCCCGGGAGCCCCGAAGTCGGAGGTCGCCACAGTGTGCAGCGGCTCGGTCCGCTCGAGGATGTGGACGCTGTATTCTCCTTTGTAGTAGCTGATGAAGGCGATGCGGTTCGTCTTGCCGTCGCGCAGCACGATCGGAGAAATGTTCCCTCCCAGCGCGTCGGTGAACTGTTTCAGCTCACCGGTGTTGAGGTCGAGGGTCCAGATGTTGTAGATGTTGCTGTTCTTCGCGATCTCGGGGTCGATCGGCGTCGCGGGGTCGGTGGCCGTCGAGGAGAAGACGATCGTGTGATCGTCGATGAACTGGGCGGAGGCCTCATCGTGCGTGCCGAAGGTGATCTGCGTCTTCCGCTTTGAGGCGAGATCCATCCGGAACAGCTTCTGATTGCCGCTGACGCGGGTGTTGTAGATGATGAACTTGCCGTCTGGAGCGTACGTCGGCCCGTAATCGAAGAAATCGTCGGTCGTGAGGTTGACCATTTCGAGCGTCTGCAGATCCACGGTGTAGATGTCGCCGATGCCGCCGCGCAGCGCCGAAAACGTGATCAGCCGGCCGTCGGGCGAGAAACTGGGCGATTCGGGCTCGTCCACCGACCGCATCGGTACCCGCAGTTCGATCTTCCGCGTCAGCACGTTCTGGACGATCAGCGCACGCTCCTTCTCGGTGCGCACGAAGTAGGCCAGGCGATCGCCCTTCGGCGACCACGACATCCAGTGCATGGCCATCCGGTCGACGTTCATCGCGACAAGGTTCGTGAACCCCAGGTCCTTGTCGAACCCCTCCGTCAGGTTGCGGACGACCGACCGGTCCTTCGTCGACAGGAGGACGATGTCGTACTCGCGATCCTTGCGGTTGGCGGTGATGGCGGCAATCAGATCGCCGGACGGCGATGGCGCAATCGCCATCGCCTCGATGTAGGACGACTTCTCGGGGTTTGGCGCCAGATTGCGGCCGTAGTCGATCGGCCGCTCGCGATCCCGGAACGGCTTGAACCGCTCCTTGAGATAGCGCTCGAAGGCCTGATCGAATTCATCCGGCTGCATCTTGAACGCTTCTTCGTACGCGTCCTCGCCGCCGCCGATGACGCTCTTCCGGAGCGCGAACAGGAACTGGCGCAGTCCCTCCTTGCCGAACCGCGCCTCGATGAACTCGAAGACCGCGTGCCCGAGGTTGTAGACGAGTCTCGGGCTTCCCCCTTGCCCGTACCCTTCGAGCTGGCTCATCGCCGGGACGATGTCCGACGACGGCCGCGTCCCGCACCATCATCAGGTCCGCGGGGACCCAGTCGCCGCGCTCGTAATCCGACAACCCCTCCATCACCCACAGCGGAACGCCGCGGCGAATGAGCCCGGGCGGGATGATGTCGTTCTCGAAGGAGTGCGTCAGTTCGTGCACAATCAGGCCGTACAACCGATCGGGTGGATCGTCGATGGGGAGGAGCATCCGCCCGCGGTTGGATTCGACGAAGGCTCCGACGCCTTCCTGCGCGGCGCCGGGAATGACGTTCTGCTGCTCGAACTCGCTGTGGGTCTTGAAGAGGATCATCGGCACCTTGGCCGAGAGGTCGTGGTGCAGGTCCGCGCTGACCTTCTGATACGCGCTTTCCGCGTAGCCGGCGATGCGCTCCAGATGCTTTTCGAGCTCAGGGTAGTAGTAGATCTCGAAATGATCCGTCTGGTACACCTGCCACTCGAAGGTGTCGTAGTGGATGTTGTTCTTGCCGTAGTACGGGATGAACCCTGTTTGCGCGGCGGCGGGCATGGCCTGACCGACGAGCAGAACACTCGCGGCAGCGATGCCCAGGGCCAGGCCGGCGCGCGACCGGGAGGCCGACCGACCACGCGAAACCTCGCGCATGCGCATAAGCAGTACCTCGAACAGGAACGCGCCTTGAACGGATTGATCTTACCGTGCCGCCGAGAGCCCTGCAAACCGTGTGCTGAGCGGGTTCGCCCGAAATTCTGGTCATCACGTGCCCGCCTTGTCCTCCGGGGCAAGCCGTGGGTGACCGCTCCGGGGTACAGGCTATACTCGGATCTGACCTCCGTCGTCGAGAATCCGGGGTGCAGGCGACCCGCCGTCGCGCGGCGGACCTCGCACTCGCGCTCTGGCGCGGCAGCCTCCACGGGTGCTGAGGCTTGTCGAGCCGTAGCTCGCACCCGTATCGGCAGCGGAGGCTGGAATAATGCAGGGCGCGCCAGGGTTTACGTTCACGCGCGCCGGAGTGACATGGGTATGCCAGGGGTCAGACCGGCGGCGAAGGCGGGCGGCGAATCCGCCCGCGACGCGGCGTTCGAGGCCGAGGCGCTGGCGTCGCTCGACAGCCTCTATCGGACGGCGTTGCGGCTGACGCGTGTACCCGCGGATGCCGAAGACCTCGTGCAGGACACATATCTCAAGGCGTTCCGCGCGGCGGACAGCTTCGAGCCGGGAACGAATTTGAGGGCCTGGTTGTTCACCATCCTCCATAACAGCGCGCGCAACCGCGCGCGGGACCGCGCTCGCGAAAGGGTCACCGTCGACAGCGACATCGTCGAGCGCGCCGCCGACGTCGCCCGGCGTCGGCGGCGGCGAGACGCCCGAAACGCTGCTGCTGCGCGACACGCTCGGCCCCGACCTGCAGGCGGCGATCGATGCGCTGCCCGAGGCCTTCCGCCAGGCGGTCTGGCTACGGGACGTGGAAGAGTTTTCCTACGCCGAGATCGCCGGCATGCTCGAGATCCCGGCGGGCACCGTGATGTCGCGCATTTCGCGCGGCCGGCGGATGCTGTTCAACCAGCTCGACCATCTGAAACCTGTCAATGCCTGATTGCCCGTCCATCGATCCGCTTCTCACCCCGTATGTCGACGGAGAGCTTCCGGGCGTCGAGCGCGAGGCCGTCGCCCAACACCTGCGCGCGTGTCCCCCGTGCCGCGCGCGCGTGGTCGTCGAGCAGGCCGTCCGCGATCTGGTGCGCGCGCGGCGGCCCGCCCTGCAGCGCGATCGCGCCTCCGACGCCCTGCGCACGAAGTGCGCGATGCTGGGACGCTGGAGCTTCGAGAGGTTCTAGTGGTGCGAAGGGTTCAGAGAGAACCGCTAGAACCCTTAGAACCTTTAGAACCCTGAACCTCTGGTGCCGCTTGGCGCACGCGAGCCGCGCCGCTCGCCCTGGCGGCGACGCTGCTCCTTGCTCTCGCAGGCGTGTCGCTCTATCAGATCACAGCAACGGTCTACGCACGTCATGGCTGCGGAACTGGCGGCCGACCACGTCAAATGTTTTCTGATGCAGAGCCTAATCGGCACCGAGCAGCCCGCCGGTCCCGTCGAATATGCGCTCGCGTCGAAGTTCGGGTGGCCCGTCGCATCTGCCGGAGCGGCCCGACCAGGCGGCGCTCGAACTGGTCGGTGAACGGACGTGCCTCTACGGACAGGGCCGCGTGGCGCACATCCTCTACCGCCATGAGGGGCGCCCTGTCTCGCTGTTCATGCTGCCGAACGACACGCGGAAGGATGAGGTGCTCGATACCCTCGGGCACGGAGCGGCGGTCTGGTCGGTCGGCAATCGCACCTTCGTGCTGATTGCGCGCGAGCCGAAAGTGGACTTCGAGCGAATGGCCCTGTTCGTTCGAACGGGGTTACATTAGGCGTGGTGACGCTGGCAGTTGACAGTTCACAGTTGACAGTCCGCCTTCGTGAATCTCTCCGCTATCGGTTACGCGCTTTGGCGCGTTTGCTGACGGCCGAAATCTAGGCGGGACCGTCAACTGTTGACTGCTAACTGTTGACTCTCAACTACGCTAAACTACAGGCCAAGGAGCTCTCCGATGCGATTTCGATGGATGGCGGCGACGGTGGCTGCGTGTGCGCTCGCATGGACCGTGGTGAGCGCCGAGATGCCGTGGCTGGCGACGAACGCCCTCGAGTTCGCCCAGAAGGGCGGGGCCGCGTGTCCAGCCAATGCGAAGCCCGCGCCGCTCGACTTCGTGCTCAAAGACGTCACGAACAAGGACGTGAGGCTGTCGGACTTCAAGGGCAAGGTCATCCTCCTCGATTTCTGGGCGACCTGGTGCGGCCCATGTAAGGTCGAGATCCCGTGGTTCATCGAATTCCAGCAGAAATACGGGAAGGCCGGCCTCCAGGTGATTGGCATTTCGGTCGACGACCCGCTCGACAAGCTCGCGCCGTTCGTCAAAGAGATGAAGATGACGTACCCGGTCCTGCAGGGGCTCGGCAAGGACAACGTGCAGGACGCATACGGGCCGATGGTCGGCCTGCCCGTCACGGTGATGATTTCCCGCGACGGCAAGATCTGTTCGAAGCACGTGGGGATGGGGAAGAAGGAAACGTTCGAGAGCGAGATCAAGGCGTTGCTGTAACCGCCGCGGTGCTTCTGACCAGCCGGCCCAGACTGGGCGGCTTCGAGGCGACCGAGGCCGTGTCCTTTCCGGCGTCGGCTTTCGAAGATGTCTAGTGATATGATGACAGGCAGATGTTGAAAGGATTCACGCACGCGCGGCTCGCCTGTGGATGCCGTATCACTTTTCGCGAAGGCGTCGAAGGCAGTCCGGTGACCGTCGTCGTCGACGAGAAGTCGCCGGCCTGCACGCAGGCGCTCCACGTGCGCGACCTCCCGCTCTTCGACTATCGCGAGGCGCTTCGAGCCTCGACGAGGCTCGGCCCGCCAGAGAAAGAAGAGTACGAAGAGGAAGGTTAGGCATCTTCGATCGGGGATTTGGGGATCGACGATCTGATCTTCGACCGCGGGGCCTCAGTGCCCCGTTTTCTTTTGTACGGCTCCGATGCCCGAACTCAAAGACGAACTGGCGGCGCTGCGCATCGAACGGACACCGGACCGCCGCGGCGGTTCCCGCTGGGTGGCCTGGATCGGGGTCATCGCCGTGCTCGGCGCCGGCGGGGTCGCCGGCTGGCGATGGGCCACGCGCGAGCGCCCCGTAGCCGTCGAGACCGCCATCGTGTCCGAGCGTGCCGTGGGTATGCAGGCGGCGGTCCTCAATGCTTCCGGATACGTCACGGCACGCCGGCGCGCGACCGTGTCCTCGAAGATCACCGGGAAGGTGGTGGAGGTGAACGTCGAGGAGGGCATGGCGGTCACCGAAGGGCAGGTCCTCGCGCGGCTCGACGACGCGACACTGAGGGCGGGGCTGGCGCTGGCGACCGCTCAGGCGGCGGCTGCCCGCAGCGGGGTCCGCGAAAACGAAGTGCGTCTGGCGGAAGCGAAGGTGACGCTCGCGCGGCGGGACCAGCTGTTCGCGGACAAGCTCGTGACGCAGGCCGACGTCGACGCCGCGCGGGCGGAGGTCGACTCGCTCGATGCGCGCATCTCAGCCTCGCGCGAACAGGTCCGGGTGACCGAGCGGCAGATCGAGCTCGAACGGACCAATCTCGACGACACCGTCATCCGCGCGCCGTTCAGCGGCATCGCGATCTCGAAGGATGCGCAGCCGGGCGAGATGGTCTCGCCGGTGTCGGCCGGCGGCGGCTTCACCCGGACCGGGATCTGCACGATTGTCGACATGCGATCGCTCGAGATCGAAGTCGACGTCAACGAGAGCTACATCAACCGCGTGAAGCCCGACCAGGACGTCACGGCCACGCTCGATGCGTATCCCGACTGGCCGATCCCGGCGCGTGTCATCACGATGGTGCCGACGGCCGATCGACAGAAGGCCACCGTGCTCGTGCGCATCGGCTTCAAGCAGCTCGATCCGCGGATCCTGCCGGACATGGGCGTGAAGGTCACCTTTCTGAGAAACGCGGAGGAGGCCGCCGCGCCGGCGGCGCGGCCGGTCACGCTCGTGCCGAAGGCGGCGATCAGGACCGAAAACAATCAGGCGTATGCGTTTGTGGTCGGCACTGACCTCGTCGAGCGCCGCGCCGTGAAAACCGGCGGCGCCGACGGGGATCGGCTCGAAGTCCTCGCCGGTCTCAATCCAGGGGAGCGCGTCGTCGTGTCGCCACCGCCCGGACTGACGAACGGCGCGAGAATCACGGTGAAATGATATGACTCCGCTCGTTTCGGTTCGGGACGTCCACAAGCACTTCACCCGCGGCAGCGAGCGCATCGACGTGCTGAAGGGCGTCAACCTGGAGATTCCATCCGGCGATTTTCTGGCGTTGATGGGGCCGTCGGGATCGGGAAAGACGACCCTCCTCAACCTGATTGGGGGACTCGATGTGCCGACCGCCGGCGGCGTCGACGTGGCGGGCGTGCAGATCAGCTCGCTGCACGGCAGTCAACTCTCGCGGTGGCGATCCCAGAACATCGGATTCGTCTTTCAGCTCTACAATCTGCTGCCGGTGCTCACGGCCGAGAAGAACGTGGAACTGCCGCTGCTGCTGACGAAGCTGTCGAAGGCGGACCGGCGCCACCGCGTGGCGATTGCGCTCAAGGTCGTGGGTCTCGCCGAGCGCGCCAGTCACTATCCGCGTCAGCTCTCGGGCGGGCAGGAGCAGCGAGTGGGGATTGCCCGCGCGATCGTGACGGACCCGACCCTGCTGCTGTGCGACGAGCCGACCGGCGACCTCGATCGCAAGGCCGGCGACGAGATTCTCGAGCTGCTGCAGACGCTGAACCGCGATCTTGGAAAGACCGTCGTGATGGTCACGCACGATCCACGGGCGGCCGAGCGCGCCCGGCGCACGCTCCATCTCGACAAAGGCGTCCTGGCGGGAGGTGCCGAGTGAAGTTCCTGCCGCTCGTCTGGAAGAACGTCTGGCGCCGGAAGTTCCGGACGACGTTCACGCTGCTCTCGATCTTCATCGCCTTCCTGCTCTTCGGGATTCTCATGACGATCCGCACGGCGTTCAGCCTCGGCGTCGATCTCGCGGGACTCGATCGATTGGTGCTCATCAACAAGGTCAGCCTGATCATTCCACTGCCGGTCTCCTACCAGGGCCGTCTGCAGCAGGTGCCCGGCGTCGACATGGCCACGCACCAGACGTGGTTCGGCGGCATCTACCAGGATCCGTCGAACTTCTTCGCCAACATCGCGGTCGAGCCGGAGCGGTTCCTGAAGATCTATCCGGAGTTCACGTTGCCCCCCGATCAGGGCAAGGCCTGGCTGGCCGACCGGCAGGGAGTCATCGTCGGCAAGGACCTCGCCGAACGGTTCGGCTGGAAGATCGGCGATCGAGTTCCGCTCACGGGCACCATCTGGCAGGCCGAAGCCGGGCAGTGCCTGGGAATTCAATATCTCCGGGATCTACGACGGCGAAGACGGCATCGACAAGACGCAGTTCTTCTTCCGGTACGACTACCTCGACGAGAATCGCGCGGTCGGCCAGGGGCTGGTCGGCTGGTATGTCGTCAGGATCGCCGATACCTCGCGGTCGGTGGAGTTGAGCCGGACCTTCGACGAGATGTTCGCCAATTCGTCGGCCGAGACGAAAACGACGACGGAGAAGGGCTTTGTCGAGAGCTTCGCGAAGCAGATCGGCGATATCGGGGCCATCATGATCGCGATCTCCTCGACGGTGCTCTTCATGTTCGGCCTCGTGGCGGCCAGCACCATGGCGCAGTCCGTACGGGAGCGCACCAGCGAGCTCGCGGTGCTGAAGACGCTCGGGTTCTCCGGGGTCGCGATCCTGACGCTGGTGCTGGCCGAATCGCTGTTCATCGTGCTCGTCGGCGGGTTGCTGGGGCTCGGCGTCGCGTGGCTGTTCGTGCAGCGCGGCGATCCGACCGGCGGCATGCTGGCGATCTTCGTGCTGCCTCCGCGGGACATCGTGCTCGGCATCGTCCTCATGGTCGCTGATGGGCCTGCTCGCGGGCGTCATGCCGGCGATGGCGGCCATGCGGCTTCAGATCACCGACGCGCTGCGAAGAGCCTGAGAGCAGCGAGACGGGCGAGCCTCGAGAAGCTGACGTGGCGAGATGATCAGACAAACCCTTGCGATGATCGCGCTGAACCTGCGCACCATTCCGGCCAGGCTCAGCTCGTCGGCGGTCGCCATCATCGGGATTGCGGGCGTCGTGGTCGTCTTCGTGTCGGTGCTGTCGATCGCCGCCGGGTTCTCGGCGGCGATGACGGGATCGGGCTCGCCCAACCGCGCGCTCGTGATGCGAAGCGGCGCCGACAGCGAGATGACGAGCGGCCTCGACGGCGCGGAGGTCGACATCATCAAACAGGCGCCCGGCATCCGCCGTGACGGCCAGGCCGCGCTGGCGTCCGCGGAGCTGTACGTCATCATCGACCTGCCGAAGAAATCGACGCCCGATGCGGCGGCGAACGTGCCGATGCGCGGCATCGAACCGGCCGGCATGCCGCTTGCGCGAGGAGGTGTCGCTCATCGAGGGCCGGATGTTCCAGTTCGGCACGAACGAAGTCATCGTCGGCCGGGGCGCCAACGGACAGTTCATGCACCTGAATGTCGGCGAGACGATCGTCTCGGGACAGAACCGATGGCAGGTCGTCGGCGTCTTCGAGGCCGACGGCGCCGTCGCTGAAACCGAGATCTGGTGCGACGCCCGCACCCTGCAGGGCGCGTATCGGCGGGGCAACTCGTATCAGTCGGTGCTGGCGCGGCTCGAGTCGGCCGACTCGTTCGACATGTTTCGCGACTGGCTCACGTCGAATCCGCAGCTCAACGTCATGATCCGCCGCGAGAACGAGTACTATGCGGGACAGTCGCAGGCGCTCACGCGGCTGATTCGCACGATCGGCTTCGGGATCGCGGGCCTCATGGGGATCGGCGCGATTTTCGGCGCAATTCTCACGATGTACACGGCCGTGGCATCGCGCGCGAGAGAAATTGCGACGTTGCGTGCACTCGGGTTCAACACGATATCCATACTTGTGTCTATACTGGGTGAGTCGCTCGTGCTCGGTGGCATAGGCGGACTCATCGGTGGGCTCGGCGCGTACCTGGCCTTCAACGGCTATCAAACGTCGACGATGAATTTTCAGACGTTCAGCCAGGTGGCATTTGCATTCCGCGTGACCCCCCTGCTGCTCACGATGGGTCTCATCTACGCGCTCGTCATGGGACTCATCGGAGGATTGTTCCCGGCTATCCGCGCTGTCAGGCTGCCAATCCCGATCGCGCTGCGGGAGCTGTAGTAGACTAATCAAAAAAGGGGTCGGGACCCGACCCCTTTTTGTTTTCGAAAGACGAATCCTTGCTGACAAAGTCTCTTGCCGTCTTCATCTTCTGGGCGGTTCAGGCCTCGGCGGTCCTCATCTTTTTCGTGCCGTTCACGTGGGGACTGCTGGCGCTGTGGGCGGTGTCGCACTTCAGCCGCGCGGTCGGGTTGACGCTGGCCTTCCACCGCTACTTTGCGCACCGCGCCTTTCAGATGACCCGGGCGGCGCGCTTCTTCTGGACGTTCGTCGGCACCGCGGCGATGCAGAAAGGCCCGCTCTGGTGGGCGGGGCACCACGTGAATCACCACCGGTTCGCCGATCGCGACGGCGATCCCCACAGCCCGATGGTGAGCGGCGTGTATTACGCGCACATCGGCTGGTTCCTGAACGATGCGCGTCACGATCGTCTGGAAGCCACGAACCCCGTCGTCCGCGACTTCTCGACGGCACCGGAGATCGCCTTCCTCGATCGCTACTTCTTCGTGCCGCCACTGTTGCTGGCGACGACGATGTATCTCGCGGGCGGGTTCAGCTGGCTGGTGTGGGGGTTCTGCCTGCCGACCATGACGCTCGCCCATGCGACGTTCGCGATCAACACGGTCAACCACATGTTCGGGTCGCGCCGCTTCGACACGATCGACGAATCCCGCAACAATCCGCTCACCGCGCTGTTCGCGGCGGGCGAGGGCTGGCACAACAACCACCACCGGTATCAGCGCGCGGCGAGGAACGGCTTCTACTGGTGGGAGATCGATCTGACGTGGTATGCCATCCGGGCGATGGCGGTGCTTGGGCTGGCGTGGGACCTGCAGCCGGTTCCGGCGCGCATCTATGCGGAGGCGCGCGCCACGAAGGCGCGCCGCGCGTCACAGTCCGTCCCGAGCATCCTCGACAGGACGCCGCTGCCGCTGACCTTCGCCGAAGACGTCGAGCCCATCTGATCAGGGGGTCAGATGAATCGCGCGAAAGTCTGAAGATCTCGAAGTCCTGAGGTCCAAGGCTTTCGGGCTTCCAGATTCTCAGATTACGCTCTCACGGCAGCCGGATCAGCGGGCGGCCGCCCGGCATGCCGGGCCATGGGATTCCCGAAACAATCGTCAACGTCGTGAGGGCGAAGAACACCAGACGGCGGCGGCGTCTGGCTGCACCGCTTTTCGCGGTGAGCGCGAGCACACGGCCGATGCGGACGAGCAGGACCGCTGCGGCCATCAGCCCGATGTGTTGAATCGCCCAGAAGCGAAGGGCGGGGTTCCGCATGGCCGCGCCGAAGTTCGGCGAACGCCTGCGACGTATACGGGCTCAGACCGAAATACAACGCCAGGCCGAAAAGCACCTGTAGATCGAGCGCGAGCATGAAATACCGGTCCCAGTGCCGGCCCGGCATGCTGGCGGACACGTCGGCGTCGTGACGCAGGCCGGCATTGAGGGTCGCCCCGACGGCGAGCGCGAGCGTGGCCCATCGGAGCCACGAATGAATGGTCAGAAGGCCAACGTACACGGGGTCAAGGCCTCGTGAAGATTCCGCGGACGTCCTCTGGACCATGGAAGTCCACAGTTGACCGTTCACCGTTGACAGGCGATCGCATGCGCACGCATCTCTCCAAGCAACGAGCAGGCTCGCTCGGCAACGCTACACCAAACACGAGGCCGGACCTGAAGCATGAACTGCTGCAGAACGGCTCGATTGCGCAGCTGAGCCAAGAGCTGAGCAGCCGTGCAGGGAGCCGACCGCACTCGTCAACTGTCAACTGTCAACTCGTCACTTGATGAGATGGCCGACGATGACGCGCTGCTTGTCGACGAGTTGCCGGATCCCCTGATCGGCCAGATCGAGGAGCGCGTTGAGGGCGTCGCGCCCGAACGGCAACGCTTCCGCCGTCCCTTGCACCTCGACGAAGCGGCCGTCGCCGGTCTTGACCACGTTCATGTCGACTTCGGCGCGGCTGTCGTCGTCGTACGCCAGATCGAGCAGCGGCTCGCCGTCGACGATGCCGACGCTGATGGCGGCGACGTAATCCGACAGTGGGATCGTGCGGATGAGGTCGCGCTCGCGAAGCTTCTCGAGCGCCAGCGCGAGGGCGACATACGCGCCGGTGATCGATGCGGTGCGTGTGCCGCCGTCGGCCTGAATCACGTCGCAGTCGATCCAGATGCTGCGCTCGCCAAGGGCCGTGAGGTTGGTGACCGCGCGGAGCGACCGTCCGATCAGCCGCTGGATTTCCTGCGTGCGACCGCCGACTTTGCCGGTGCTTGCCTCGCGTGTCGTGCGGGTACTGGTCGCGCGCGGCAGCATCCCGTATTCGGCGGTGACCCACCCCTTCCCGGTGTTCCTCAGAAACGGCGGCACGCGATCTTCGACGCTCGCGGTGCAGATCACGCGCGTGCGGCCGGCCTCGATGAAGACCGACCCTTCCGCCTGCGGCAGGTAGTTCGGCGTCAACCTTGTGTCGCGAAGTTGGTTCGCTGGGCGCTGATCGGATCTCATATACGTTGCTATACGTTGCTTGAAATTGCAGACTGCGGATTTCAGAGTTCAGATGTGCTTCAGATTGGTAGATTCAGATTGTAGATCGGAGGAGGAAGGAATAGCTGCTGCGAGCTGATCGCTGAAAGCCGAGAGCTGAAAACGATCGGGATCTGCTGTCCTGCGCATCGACTGGTTCATTGAATCCAGTCGAGGTTTTTCAGGAGTGGCCGCCGCACGTCGACGTGGCCGGCGATGGTATCCACTTCCTTGCCGTCGACCAGCAGCTGCACGGAGGAAATGGCCGGCAGGTTCACGGTGAGCGCGTCGACGAGCGTGTAAATGGTGAGCAGCTCGTTCAGCGAGCCGCCCGGGTGGGCGGCGGTCAGCTCACGGCTCAGATCGACGTAGGCCTCGCCCGCCGCCGTCACGAACAGCGCGCGCAGCGTGGTGCCCGCCGGGACAGCCGACAGCAACGGCTCGGCCGGTGGCGCAATCTGCGCACCGAGGATGGCCTTGGCCTGCGAGACGGTGCCCTCGGCGAACGGCACGTCGTGCTCGACGCTCGTGAGCTTCGTGCCGTCGTCCGAGACATAGAACAATCGTGCCTTGATTTTTCGGACCGAGCTGCCCTCCGCGCCCTGGGCCACACGTGCGTCGCCCCCGGCGGGCGCGCTGTACCAGCGCGGGAGGGCCGCAAACAGCAGCCAGGCCAGTCCGGCGGCCGCGGCCGTCAGTGCGACGGTCGCCGCGGCACGGCGCTGCCTCATCGTTCCCCTCCCTGGGCGATGAGATAGTCGCGGAACTTCAGCACGGCGTCGTAGACGGCCTGTGCGAATCCGTTCTGAAAGGCGGGGTCTGCGAGCTGTTTTTCCTGCTCGGCGTTCGTCAGATACCCCATTTCAATCATGACCGCCGGCATGTTGGCGGATTCCAGGACGCGGAACGGCGCGCGCTCGAGGGGCCTTGGGGCGAGCGGCACGCGGTCGCCGAACTCCTGCTCGAGAATGCGCGCGAACTCGATCGACTGGTCGACGTGTCGGATCTGGGCCAGATCCCACAAGACCAGTTCGATGTCCCGCAGGCCGCCGCCAAACACGGTGACGCGCTCGGGCGCGTGCCTCGCACTGGCCCGTGCCGACTCGTCGAAGGCCGCGACGTAGATCGACGCGCCGCTGGCCTCGGGGCGCATCGAAGCGTTGGCATGCAGGCTGATGAAGAGATCCGCCTTGTTGTTGTTGGCCACCGCGGTGCGCTCATCGAGCGGCACACGCCGATCCTCATCGCGGGTCAGGAGGACGCGCACGCCGAGCCGTCCTTCGATCGCCGCCTTCAGCCTCCGGGCGACTGCGAGCGTCAGCTCCTTCTCGGCCAGCCCGCCGGCGGCTGTCGTGCCCTGGTCTTCGCCGCCATGGCCGGGGTCGATCGCGATTGTCCGGATGGGGGACACCGGCTGGCCGAAGAGCGGCAGATCCGAGGGAGGAAGCGGCGGTGGGGGCGGCGGCGCGGCAGTGTCGACCGCCGGAGCGGCGACGTCGATCACCAGCCGGATCGTGTTGCCCGTTGTGAGCGACGAGGACCGAAATCCGCTGTATCGAGGCCCGAGGTCCAACGCCAGCGTGACCGGATCGGCGCTGCGAATGGCCTGCACCAGTCCCTGTGGCTGAACGGCGGGAAGGACGACGTCGAGCGCGTCTGCCTCGAATTTGATGGTCAGCCGCCCGTCCTCCTGCGTGATGGAGCTCGCGGCAGGCGGCGTCGCATCGATCGTGACGCGCGAGGCGTTGTTCAACGCCTCGTAGCGGACTGTCAGGGTCGGGACGCGGAGATCGCCGATCACGACGAGGCGGGAGGCCCGCCGGAAGTCGAGACGCGTGTCGTAAATAAGGGCGAGCGCGCGGCCGATGAAGTCCAGCGGGACGAGCCATCGGCCGCCGGCCCGTGTCGGGGGCGCCGGGAGGGAAACCAGGCGCCCGGAGACCGATGCGAGCGCCTGATCCGGAGTCAGCACGATCGTGCTGGCTCGATACGCGACCGTGATTGCCCCGGACTCTTCGCGCACGGCGAGCTGAAAGGCAGCGGCCAGATCATCGAGCGCGACGAATTCCTGGTTGTTGATGGATGTCACCGGCAGCGCGCGTCGGCCTTCCCGGGCGAGCAGCGTCACGGGGGCCGCACCCTGGCCGGCGAGGCGGACGACGATGATGACGGCGATCCCGAGCACGGTGACCGCAAAGACGAGCTGGGAAAACGCGGACAACGAACGGTTGCTCAATGGAGGGTCTCGAATTCCGAGATCCCCATTGTAGTTCCAACAGCGCGCTCGTCAGCCGATCACTTTGCAGCCGGCGTTCCGTCCGATGTTCACGCGCACGGAGAACAGCGCCGACACTCAGCCTGGCTGTTCCCGAAAGGCCGACAACATTTCGAGGTCGGTTGAGGTAGAGTGGCACGGCCTGGCCGGCCGGTGCCCGCATGGACGTGTTTCTCGCAGCAGCGATCGAAGAGGCGGAGCGCGGACGCTCCGAAGGCGGCATCCCGATCGGCGCGGTGCTGGTGTTCGAGGGGCGCATCCTCGGCCGCGGTCACAACCGACGGGTCCAGCAGGGCAGCTCGACGCTGCACGCTGAAATGGATGCACTCGAGCGCGCGGGCCGGCACCCCGCGGCGGTGTACCGAGCGAGCACGATGTACACGACGTTGTCCCCCTGCGCGATGTGCAGCGGCGCCGTCCTGCTCTACGGTATTCCGCGCGTCGTTGTCGGAGAGAACCGCACGTTTCTCGGCGAAGAGGCATTGCTGCGGCTGCGCGGAGTGCAGGTCGAGGTCGTGCAGGATCCGCGCTGTATCCGGCTGATGGAGCAGTTCATCGCCGAACATCCAACGCTGTGGCACGAGGATATCGGGATGTAAAGTGGTGCTGGGACCATGGATCTTCGTCAGCTCGAAATTCTCCAGGCCATCGCCGAAACCGGCTCATTCACGGCGTGCGGCAAGAAACTTCACGTTTCCCAGTCGGCGATCAGCCGTCAGATTCTGCTGCTCGAAGAGGAGCTCGGCGAGCCGCTGTTTCTGCGCGTCGGCCGCCAGGTGCGGATGACGCCGGCCGCCGAAAGCCTGGTACAGCTGGGCCAACGTGTGTTTCAGGACGTCCGGGACACGGTCGGAACGATCACCGATCGGACGCGCACGCTCCGCGGCATGCTTCGCCTTGCCGGCGGCATGACCGTGTGTCTGTACGTGTTCCCGCCGCTGTTGAAACACCTCCGACGCGTGCATCCCCAGCTCGACGTCCGCTTGACCGTGGCCACCGCCGGCCCTTCCGTCGAGGCCATTCGAGCGGGACGCGTCGATGCCGGCCTGCTTACGCTGCCGGTCGACGAATCCGACCTGGTGACCGTTCCCGTTCTTCGGGAAGAGTTGCTCCTCGTCACGATGCCGACGCACCCCCTCGCGCGCAAGCGTCGGATCCTCCCCGAGGACCTGTCGGGCCAGCCCTTCGTGCTGTTCGAGCCGGGTTCGGCGACGCGCCGCGTGATCGACTCGTTTTTCCTCACCGAGAAGATCGAGCCGACGATCGTCATGGACACGGAAAACGTCGAGATCATCAAGGCCATGGTCAAGACCGGCCTGGGAATCGGCATCGTGCCGTATCAGGCCATCGCCCGCGAGGTGCGCGCCGGCCAGTTCTTCTGCGCGCGCATCGACGGGCACGAGCTGGTCCGGGAAACGGGATGGGCATACGCGCGGGCCAACCGCGTGCCGCGCATGATCCACGAACTGCTGACCGCCTTCGACGCGATCAAGGGACGGCTGCAGCTCGCGCCCGGCAAGGAACCGTGACGTGACCACTACGAAGACCGGCGGGACTCGTCGTCCTCGTCGTATCATCCGTAAACGAAACGGTGAACGACTGCCGCCTCACTGAGAGGGTCAGCTTCAGGGATCAGGAATCGTCCTCGTCGTCGTCGTCGGCGACGCCGGTCGCGACGAAACGAATCTCAACGTTCTGGCGGCCCATGTCCGCCAGCGCGCGGTCGATCAGGTCCTGATAGTGCGTCAGGATGTGGCGGCGAACCGTTTCGGAGGGCACCCAGACCGTCACCTGGTCGCCGGTATCGCCGGCCTGCGTGGCTTCGCCGAACCAGCGTCGGAGCTCGTCCGGTATCAGGTCGCTCCGCAATTTATCGAGAACCTGGTCCCAGAGCTTTCGGTCGGGCATCTCGGCCAGCTGACTTTACCCTTCCTCTTTGTCTTCCTCTTTGTCTCCCTCCTGGTCCGTGGCTCCTTCAGTTTCGGTGTCCCTGTCGACTTCGTCCTGAGGCCGGCTGGTGGCGAAATCGTCGATATCCGGCAGCGCCTCGTCGGGCGAGTCGTCGTCGAGGGACAACGATCGTCCGGTTCTCTTGAGGGGAATGGGACCGCGCGGACGCTCGGCATCTTTCTTCTTGGCCTTTGCACTGCCGCCGCGCTGCGGCCTGGCGTCGGGTCCGAAATTCCGGCTGCGCGGGGCGGCCGGCGCCGATGGATCGAAGGGACGTGGCGGCCCGCCGAACGAGGACGGTGGCCTCGGCGCAAAACCGCCTGGCCGCGGCGGTCCAGACGACCCGCCGGGCCGAAAGCCTCCCGGTCCGCGGTCTTCACGTGCACGCGCCTCGCTGACGGCCAGCGGTCGTCCATTGAAGGGTTGACCGTTGAACTGCTGGATCGCCTGCTCGGCTTGCGGCCGATCCGTATATTCCACGAACGCGAAGCCGCGCGGGCGGCCGGTCTCCCGGTCAACCGGCAGGACGACCTGCGAGGGCGGCGCCACGGTTCCGAAGTACGTACGAAGGTCCGCTTCGGTGGTGGCGTACGACAGATTGCCGACGAACAGACGGACAGCCAATCAGATATCTCCTAATGGACAAAGGCAGTGGAAACCGGGGAGGGTGGCGAGTGCACACACAGCTGGCAGCCAGCATCTCGGCCGCCAAACCTTACCTGAAGTCGGGCATCCTGGCAAGCGCTCAATCTCTTCGGCCCGCTGCGGGTCGGGACGGCACGAGCCTCTCGACCGCGCGCCGGCGTGTTGGGGTCGTCTGGGGGGCGAACTTCAGGGCGGAGCGGGCTATAGTTAAGACCTGGGAAAAATCGTCATGAGCCGTCGTCGCGTCACCATCGGTCTGGCCGCCCTCGTCTTCGGGCTGGGGATGCTGCCGGCGGCGGGTGCGTCCGCCGGCCGCGTATCCATCAATGCCGACGACCTGAGAGAGTGGCTGACGTACATCGCATCGGACGAATTGCAGGGCCGGGCGACCTATTCCGCCGGCCTCGACCTGGCAGCTGCCTACATCAGCGATCACCTGCGCGCCTGGGGCGTGAAGCCCGCGGGGGACAACCACTCCTTCCTCCAGACTGTGAGAGTCCTGGGTGTGAAGACCACGAGCCGCTCGTCGGTCACGGTGACAGTCGCCGGACAGACACGAACCTATCAGGACGGTGCCGGCGTCACGTTTCCGAAAAATTCGGGCGTGAGCCGCACGGTCACCGTGCGGCGGGTGGAGTTCGCCGGCTACGGGCTCAATGTGCCTACGGTGAACCACAAGGACTTCCAGGGCCGGGATGTACAGAGACGCGGCGGTCGTCTGGCTTGGCGCCGACGGCCCGAAATCCGTCGACTCGCAATATCGCCGGTTGCTCAACGGTCGCACACGCTACGCGACGGAACAGTTGAAGGCGCTCGCCACGATCGGCCCGGACGCCGCGCGCCGTAGCGATACCGGAACCATGACGCCCACTGACGTGGTCCACGCGCCGTTGCCCGAGGGTCGCGACGCCGCACCTGTCGCGCCTGACTTCACGACCGCTCAGCGGCTCGACAACAAGATTGCTCCAAGGATTACCGCCGGCGACGGGTTCTTGTCGTTTCTGTTCAGCAAAGCGCCGGTCGGTTACGACGAGCTGAAACGACGGGCCGAAGCGCGGGAACCGTTGCCGCGATTCACGCTCGAGGATGTGACGATCGCGTTCAACGTCGACGTCACCTATGACGTCGTCCGCACGCAACTCACGCAGAATGTGGTCGGGATCGTCGAGGGCAGCGATTCGCTGCTGAAGCACACCTACGTTGCGGCCGGCGCCCACTACGACCACGTCGGCTCGGCCGACGCGGGAGCGGGCGGCGGCGCGGCGGATCACCCGCCGGGAATCGTGACACCGGGCGCCACGGACGACCGCGTCTGGAATGGCGCCGACGACGACGGATCGGGCACGGTGGCGCTGATGGCGCTGGCCAAGGCGTTCGCCAGTGGACCGCGGCCGAAGCGTTCGCTCGTGTTCGTGTGGCACGCGGGCGAGGAGCGCGGCTTGTTCGGGTCCCGCTACTTTGCCGACTACCCGACGATCCCGCTCGAGGCCGTCGTGGCGCAGCTGAACATCGACATGATCGGCAGGAACCGGAACAACAAATCGAGCGAAGCGGATACGGTGTACCTGGTGGGGTCCGATCGAATCAGCAGCGAGCTCCACCAGATCAGCCGCGAGGCCAACCGCGCGCTTCCCCGACCGCTGACGCTCGATTACGAGATGAACGACCCCGCCGATGTCGAACAGGTCTACTATCGGAGCGACCACTACAGTTACGCGGCCAAGGGGATTCCGATCATTTTCTTTACGACGGGACTGCATGCCGATTACCATGCGAACACCGACGAGGTGTCGAAAATCGAGTTCGGCAAGCTGACCAGGGTCGCGGACCTGGTGTACGGGACCGCCGCGCGGCTTGCAAATCTCGACCATCCGCCCGCACGGGACAACAAGGGTCCACGGGCCGGGAAGGACACGCGCTGACCCGCCCACTTCTCATCATTTTCCTGACAATCTTCGTCAACCTCATCGGCTTCGGGATCATCATCCCGTTGTTGCCGTTCTACGCCCTGACATTCGGCGCCTCCCCGCTCGCCATCGGACTGCTCTTTGCGGTGTTCTCGTTGTGCCAGCTCGCCGCCGCGCCGGTTCTCGGCGATCTTTCGGATCGGTACGGCCGGCGGCCGATCCTGATCGTGAGCCTCGCCGGCACGGTCGTGAGCTTCGTGATGATGGCGCTGGCGCAGAACCTGGCGATGCTGTTCATCGCGCGCATTGTCGATGGCCTTTCCGGCGGGAACATCTCGACCGCCCGCGCCTACGTGGCCGATGTGACGGAGCCGAAGGATCGCGCCCGTGCGTACGGGCTGATTGGAGCGGCGTTCGGCCTCGGCTTCGTCCTCGGGCCGGCGATCAGCGGAGTCCTCGCCACGGTCAGCTACACGGCGCCGATTTGGGCGGCGGCGGCGTTGACGCTCGTGGCGACCGTGATGGCGTGGGTGGGATTGCCCGAGACCGTCCACCGCACACACGCCGGCACGGGGATGCCATTCCGCGGTCTGGGCGCGATGCTGCGGCGGCCCGATCTCCGGCGGGTCTTGTTGATGGATTTCGTCTACTGGTTTGCGTTCGCGATTTTTCAGACGACGTTCGCGCTGTTCGCGGCCCGGCGGCTCGGCTTCGATGCGCCCGAGACCGGGTATTTCTTCGCGGCGTTCGGACTCCTCGGAGCGGTCGTGCAGGGCGCGTTGATTCACCCTGTCGTGAAACGGATTGGGGACAAAGCGACGTTCGTCCTTGGGTTGGTGTGCGCCGCGGTCGGTCTGGTCGCCGCCACGCTGGCGCACTCGGTCCCGATGTTTGCGCTGGCGCTCGTACCGCTCGCGCTGGGGATTGGCTTCGGGCACCCGACGATGTCGAGCCTTGTGAGTCGTGCTGCCCGCGACGACGAGCAGGGACGGGTGCAGGGCGCGGCCAGCGCCGTCGAAAGCCTCGGCCGCACGATCGGCCCTGTCTGGGGCAGCGCTTCCTTTCAGCGCTTCGGCGAGGGGATGCCCTACATCTCAGCGGCGATCTGCCTGCTGATGACGCTGGTGATCAGCCTGGGCCACAACGTGACGGATTCCAAATCCGCCGCGATCGGGTGAGGCCCGGTGACGTCCTGACACGCCGTCAGTGCGGTCTGACCAACCCGAGCACGCTTCTCAGTCCGTTGAGGGATTGAATCATCGTGGCGATGAGCGAGGCGTTGCCGCCGTCTCGCGGGAAAATCTGTCCCACCGAAATTTCCAGCCGGCTGATGAGGTCCTCCGCTTTCTGCTGTTCCTGATCGGTCACATCCATCTCCTTCGGTCGTTCGGCCGGTCGCGTCGACACCGGCGCACGTGCCACGCGCGGGAACGCGGCGGCGAATCGCGAGTCTTCGGCGGCCGCCTGAGCACCCGGCGCCGGCATAAAGAACATACATCAAGTGTCCGGGGGCTGGGGACGAGCGGCCGCTCTGGACTGTTTCGGGACGGTCCGGCAGACCGCAATGCTCGTTCCGAGAATCCGCCGGGCTGCCCACGCGAGCCGAGTCGCACAAAGGTGTGGAATGAATTGACGAATACGACAATGCGGCGGCTCAACGGAACGGAGTGCCGAGGCGTCGGGCCACTTGCGCTCGCACGGCGGTTTCCGACGCTGAGGTGGTGATATCGAGGCCGCTGTCGATCAGCGCGTCGATGAGGGCGCGGATGAGCCCGGCGCGGTTCAGGACCTTGCCGCTCTTCCCGCGAATATCGGTGGCTAGACGATCGAGATGGACGACTTGACGATCGAACAATACGACCGACACCTTCGACCACGTTTCCTGGTGGCTTGGAGGACGCCCCCGGGGTTTCGGCTTGACCTTCTGTTCCCTCACATTCCGCTGCTTTGCCATCGCACCGTCCGCAGGCCGGGATTATATCGGTAGATTTCTGCTAGCACAAACACAGCAGTACACATCATCGTCGCGTTCGGGCGTGTCCGGGTGAGCGGTGTCGACGATCTGCGGGGCGCCGAGCGCCGTCAACTCACGGTCGTACCGAAAAGAGCGACACTCGGAGATCTGAAATCTAGAATCTGAAGTCTGAAACGGAGACGAGGCCTGAGGCTGCACCTCGTAGGTGCGTCACCGTAGTCATGAAACGGACCACCTGGTCAGGGTGGCAGAGTCGCCCGCGCCGCACATCACCCGATAGGGCGGTACCATTACCGATCGTGGATGACGCCCCCTGGCGCGTAGACCTCGCATCGGCCGGCCTGCGGCTCGACAAGTTTCTTGCGGGGGAGACCCGGCTCGGATCGCGTGGGCAGGCGTCCACGGCGCTGAAACGG
Source organism: uncultured Acidobacteriota bacterium (assembly GCA_963745495.1). Classification (GTDB taxonomy): domain Bacteria; phylum Acidobacteriota; class Vicinamibacteria; order Vicinamibacterales; family CAVVIG01; genus CAVUXJ01. The sequence continues at coordinate 228,135 of CAVUXJ010000012.1, read as the reverse complement.
GGAAAGGTATTCGTCAACGAGCGCGAAGTCGGCCCATCGGACGCCGGGATGCGCCTCGCCGCCGGCGATGCCGTCCGGGTGTGGATGGACCGGCCTGGCAGTGCGCGTCGCCGCCCCCCACGGCCGGCAGGGTCGGGGGAGCTGGCGATCGTCTACCAAGATGATGCGCTGATTGTCGTCAACAAGCCGTCCGGGCTGCTGACGGTCCCGTTGGCTCACCGCGGCGATTCGTCGGTCGCCGGCCAGCTCCTGGCGCATTTTCATTCGCGCGGCAAGCGGCGGCCGCTGGTCGTCCACCGGATCGACCGGGACACGTCGGGGCTGGTTATGTTCGCGATGCACCCGGAGGCTCACGCGAGGCTCAAGGAGCAATTCAAACGTCATGAGCCGGAACGGGTATATCTGGCAGTGGTTTACGGTCACCCCTCGCCTCCGTCCGGCACCTGGCGCGATCACCTCGTGTGGGACCCGCGTTCGCTCATCCAGAAGGCGACGCATCCGCATGATGCGCACGGCAAAGACGCGCAGAGCGAGTATCGAGTGGTCGAGACGTTCGAGAACACCGCGCTCATCGAGGTCAGGCTCGTGACCGGAAAGCGGAACCAGATCCGTCTCCAGGCGCGGCTGCGCGGTCACACCCTGGTGGGAGAGCAGCGCTACGTCTATGGACCGGACGCTCTGCGTTTCATCGATTTTCCCCGCCAGGCGTTACACGCCCATCGCCTGGCCGTGCGCCACCCGGTGGACGGGCGTTCCCTGCGGCTGGAGGCGCCCCTTCCGGCCGACCTGTCTGAGCTGATCGCGCGCCTCCGGCGCGGCTGAGCACGACCAGTTCCTGAGGCCGGCCGGAATCCTTTGCCCGCTGCCGGCCGTCTAAGACAAGAGAGGTCTATCCCATGGCTAAACGACGACCCGCGGGAGCGGTGGTGTGCCCACGCTGCGGCGTGCCGAGCGCGCACGTGATCGGGCGGTGCGAATCGCTTCCGATTGTGTATCTGCGATGCGACGAGTGCGGGCGGACGTCGGTCTCGCCCGAGTAACACGCGGAACACGGAGAGTCTCAAATCTGAAGTCTGAAATCCGATCAGACTCCAGGTTTGAGACTTGAAATTCCCGAGGACTTGGACCGCCGGACCGAGCCGGACGCGCCGCGTGCGGCTCGTGACCCCACCGACAGATCGGTCGGAACACCCCCCTTTGCGTTACAGAATTCGCCCCTCTTGCCTGTTCCTGTAAAGGCGGAGCCGGTCAATGCCTGCACGGTCCTGCACGCCGCTTGTTCGACAAGCCTCCACCCTGCAGGTAGTTAGCAACGAAGGTCGATAAACGGCACACTTCGCGCATCAGGTTTCGCGTCCTTTCATTTTGAGGCTGACATGGAACGAGCTGCGCTCCCACTCTCGTCGCCCGCGACGGCCGCATTCGTGGACGGTCTTGGCGAGCGGCGTCAGATCGTCGATCCGAGCGGCAACGAGACGATCGAGCTGCTTTGTCTCCGCAACGAGCTGGCGGCGGTTCCGTCGTTCGAGTTCGCGCTTCGTGAACGTGTCAGCAGCCTCGCGAACTTCCGGCATACGTCCTACGGTCGTGTCCGCTCGGTCGAGCGGCTCGCCGACCGCGAGACGGCGCTGGCGGTCGTGTCCGACCACACCGAAGGCGTCCGGCTCTCGGACATGCTGGTCAACGCGGAGGAGCGTCGGCTGGGCCTCGACATCAACATTGCGCTGTGTCTGATTCGACAGCTTGTGCCGGCCGTTGCGATGCTGCACGAGAGCGCGCGCGACACCGCCCACGGTGCGATCGGCCCTGAGCGGCTCGTGGTCACGCCGGATGCCCGTCTCGTGATCGTGGAATACGTGTTGGGCGCGGCGCTCGAGCAGCTTCACTACTCACAGGAGCGGTACTGGCATCAGTTGCGCATCCCCTTGCCCAGAGCCCCCGGCGTTCCGCGCTTCGATCAGCGCGCCGACGTGACCCAGATTGGCGTCGTCGCCCTCTCGCTGATCCTCGGCCGGCCGCTGCGCGACGACGAGTACCCGTCGCGAGTCGGCGACGTCGTGGCCTCGACGTGGGCGGTGTCCGCGCGCGGCGGGTTCGAGCCGCTGCCGCCAGGGTTGCGAGCATGGCTCGGGCGCGCGCTGCAGCTCGACGCGAGAAGCGCATTCAGTTCGGCCATCGACGCGCAAGCGGAGCTCGACAAGGTGCTCGGCGAGGACGACCACCTCGCCTCGTCGGCCAGCCTCGCATCGTTTCTGACCCGGTATCATGCGGCTGGGGCTGCGTCCGAAGCGCCTGCTGCTCCGCCGAGACTCACCGCCCCGGTCAGGCCCGCAGTGCCCGCGACGCCAGCGGTCACGGTCCGACCGACGCCGGTGGCCGCCTGGGAAGCGACATCCCTGGAGATCCTGGCTCACCCGCCGGCACCGCGAACTCAGTCGCCGCCCGTGACGTTGGCTCATCCGAGCCCACCCTCCGAGATCGAGCTCCAGCCGCTTGCGGATTCAGTGACGGCCCGGACGCCGCCGCGCGGAATCCCGAAGTCCCGGCCGCACACCCTGGGGCTGGAGCCGATCGAACCGATCGAGACGTCGCTCTCGATCGATTTGTTTGCAGAAGAGGCGACGCCTCAGCGGCGGTGGCCGAAGCTGGCCGCCATCGCGGCGGTCCTGATGGTGGTCGTCGGGGCCGGAGGCATGGTGGCCAATCGATATCTCGGCGCCGCGAAGGCCGCGGCCACCGGGACGCTCATCATCGCGACGAATCCGGCCGGAGCGCAGGCGACCGTCGACGGACAGCCGCGCGGCACGACGCCCTTGACGCTCGTGCTTCCCGTCGGGCCGCATACCATTGTCCTGCGGGCCGGCAACGCCGACCGATCGATCCCGGTGACGATCAGCGCCGGCGCGGAGGTTTCGCAGTACATCGAGCTGCCGCAGGCAGGCGCGACGCTGGGTCAGTTGCAGGTTCGAACCGAGCCCGCGGGAGCGAAGGTCACCATCGACGGGGTGGCCGTCGGCACGTCGCCGATGATGGTGCTCGATCTTGCGCCCGGAGAACACGCCGTCACACTCGAGAGCGCACTCGGATCCGTGAAGCAGACCGTGACGATCGAGTCTGGCGTGACGGCATCGCTGGTCGTCCCGCTGGGCGGAGCAGCCGAAGGAGCGCCGGTATCGGGCTGGATCGCCGTGCAATCGCCTATCGAGCTGCAGGTCTACGAAGGCGATCGCCTGCTCGGCACCAGCCGAAGCGATCGGATCATGGTGTCGGCGGGCCGGCACGAAATCAATCTCGTCAACGAAGCACTCGGGTATCGCGCCACCCGCGTGCTGCAGGTGCCCGCGGGCAAGGTCGCGCCGTTCCCGGTGGATCTCCCCAAAGGCACGATCGCGTTGAACGCGGTGCCCTGGGCCGAAGTGTGGATCGACGGCGTCAAGGTGGGCGACACGCCGATTGGCAACCTGTCGGTGGCGATCGGCAATCACGACGTGGTGTTTCGACATCCCGAGCTCGGCGAACAACGTCACACGGCGACGGTAACCCTCGCGACCGCGGCGCGACTTAGCGTGGACCTGAGGAAGCAATGAGCGTCTGGCTGAACGTTGCTGCGGCGCTGGCGCTGATGGTGACCACCGCTGACGTTGCGGCAGGCCAGGATTCGTTGTCGGCCGCGCGCGACCTGTATGCCGGTGCCGCGTACGAAGATGCGCTCGCGGTCCTCAATCGGCTTCGCGCGAGCGCGGTGCGCGCCGACGATACACGTGCAATCGACCAGTATCGCGCGTTCTGCCTGCTTGCTCTTGGGCGGGCGTCCGACGCCGAGCGGGCGATTGAGTCGGTGATCGCGGTCCAGCCGTCGTACGAACCGACCGAGGGCGACGTGTCGCCTCGGGTGCGCGCGGCGTTCACCGAGGTCCGCCGCCGGATGCTGCCGACAATTGTCCAGCAGTGGTACGCGAGCGCCAAGGGGTCTTACGATCGGAAGGAGTACGGGGCGGCGGTCACCGGCTTCAATCAGGTGCTGGACGTGCTCACCGACCCCGACGCCGGCTCCGTCGTCAACCAGCCGCCGCTATCCGACATGCGTACGCTGGCCGCGGGGTTTCGTGACTTGAGCGTGCTGGCCGCGGCCCCCCCGCCCCCGCCACCGCCGCCGCCCGCTCCTCCAGAGCCGCCGCCAGCAGCGCCGGCGCCGGTGCCGGCGCCGAGAGTGGCGCTGCCGCGCATTTACGGGCCGGGCGATCCTGACGTCGTGCCGCCCGCTGTCGTGCGACAAGCGCTGCCCCCCCTGCCTCCCCAGGTCTCCAAAGGTCTCAATGCGCGGGAAGGCACCCTCGAGATCATCATCAACGAGGCCGGCGCAGTGGAGAGCGTCCTGATGAAGGTGCCGTTCTCTCCGATGTACGATCGGCTGGCGGTCGCTGCCGCCACGGAGTGGCAGTACAAGCCTGCGACGATCGGCGGCGTGCCCGTGAAATACCGCAAGACCCTTCAGATCACCTTCAAGCGCTGACGATCGTCCCGGTCCGGCGTGAGCCGGACCCGTTACAGGGACCCTTCAAGCTCCTGCTAGAGGGGATACTGCAGCGTCTTTCCGAGAAGCGTCACCAGCAGGAGCACGACCGGCACGAGCGCGAAAAACACGACGAGGGTATAGCCCATCACGTCGCGCGCGCCGAGCTTGAATATTCCGAGGATCGGCAGCATCCAGAACGGCTGGATCAAGTTCGCCAGCGCCTCTCCGAGATCGTACGCGGCCACCACCCATCCCAGATGCACCTGGAGCGTATGTGCCGCAGCCATGACGTATGGGGCCTCGATCACCCATTTCGACCCACCAGAGGGGACGAACACCCCGAGCACGGCCGAATACACGGCGACGATCGCCGGGAAGCTCTCGGGCGTCGAGAGGCCGACGAACGCGCTGGCGAGCCGCTCGTTCAGGTGCGTCGTGGTGATGATCCCGGCGATACCCGCGTAGAAGGGAAATTGCAGGATCACGCCCCAGACGGCCGGTGTCGCCGCCCGGACCGCGTGCATCAGCCGCGCGGGCGTCCGGTGCAGCAAAAACCCGATCAGCAGAAACGACAAGTTGACGACGTTGATGTTGATCGCGTTCAGCGGCGCCGGCGACTGCGAGAAGTACCGCACGAGATAGGTGCCGCCGATCGCGACGACGGTCCATGTCAGCAACGGTGAATGCTCGAGCCACTGACCCGGCGTCGGCTTCGCCGTCGTGACGAGCGGCTCGATCTCGTCTTCGTCCAGCCCGATTCCGAGATCGCGCGCGGTGCGTCCCCTGCCGGCCGGCGGCGTGGCGAGCCACATGACGAGGGTCACGACGATCATCTCGACCCCGACGGACACGAGGCTCTGCCACAGGAAGACGGTGTGGCGGAACGTGATGATTCCCCCGGGACGATGCCGCCGTTCGAGATGATGTCGCGAATCTGTGGCTGGAGCGCTCCCGCGGTGGCCATCTGCAACGCCGCCGATCCGCTGATGCCCTGCGCCCAAATACTGCCGAGCCCAGGAAGCTGGCGGCGGCGAGCGCGCGATAATCGACGCCTTCGTGCCGTCGCGCGACTTCGCGCGCCAGGACCGCGCTGAATACCAGACTGAATCCCCAGTTGAACCACGAGCTCGCCATGGCGAAGAGCGCCACCATGGCCACGGCGGATTTGGGCGTGCGCGGCCACGCCGCCACGACGCGAATCAGACGGCTCATCGGCGCGGACGTGGCGAGGACGTGGCCGGTAATGATGATGAGCGACATCTGGAGCGTGAACGGGATCAGCTCCCAGAAGCCGCTTCCCCAGGCGTCAATCACCTGCCCGAGCGACGAAGGCGTCGCCGCGATGCCGGCGATCACGACAATGATCGTACCCACGAGAGCGAAGACGAAGGCGTCCGGCACCCACCGCTCCGTCCATGCCGTGAGCGCGAGGGCCATGCGAGCGACGACTCCAGTTCGTTCGAAGGCGTCGGGGGGTGTCGTCTCGCGGAGGGTCATTGAGGCGATTGGAGTGCGCTCGCGAGATGGTATCGCACTTCGAGCGCTCGGGAGGTCGAAAGCCTGGCGCTATACTGCCATGATGCTGAAGAAGATCGCCGTTGCGACGGTGCTGCTGGGAATCGCGGCGGCAGCCCTCTATCAATTCGCCGGGCTGCGGGTCGCGCTGGACGGCAGCGGTAAATGGCCGCGATTCGTGATGCGGTCGCCGGATTACGACGCGCTCGAGGCCAGACCGCGCGAGCCAGCAACAGCGTCCGCTGCCGCCTCCGCCGGACGCGTCGAGGCAATCGGTCGAACCCGAAGTGCCCTCCGCGGTCGTTCCGGGAAACGCCGCCGACAACCTCATGCCGCCGGCCGCGGCGGCGGCTTCGCGCGCCGGGGCCACGTCACGCGGATACTGGCCCGACTTCCGGGGACCCAACCGGGACGGACGTTACCTCGAGACGCGCGATCCGAACCGATTGGCCGCGCGAAGGGCTCCCGCGGCTGTGGAAGCAGCCGATCGGGCTCGGCTATGCGTCGTTTGTCGTCGCCGACGGCCGCGCGTTCACCATCGAGCAGCGCAGGCAGCAGGAAGTGGTCGCCGCGTACGACGTCGAGACCGGCCGTGAGCTGTGGACCAACGGATGGGAGGGCGAGTTCATCGAAGGGATGGGCGGTGACGGCCCGCGCGCCACGCCGACCTACGACGAAGGGCGCATCTACGCGCTCGGGGCGCTCGGCGAGCTGCGGTGTCTGATCGCGCGCACCGGCGCGCTGGTATGGCGGCGAAACATTCTCGCGGAGAACGCTGCCACGAATCTGACCTGGGGCATGTCGGCCGCCCCGCTCATCGTCGACGAAAACGTCGTCGTCTTGCCTGGCGGTTCCGCGGGCAAGTCGGTTGTCGCGTACAACAAGACGACGGGCGAGCCTGCATGGAAGGCGCTCGACGATCCTCAGGCCTATACCTCACCCATGCTCGTGACGCTCGCCGGTGTGCGCCAGATTCTCGTCGTGAGCGCGTCCCGGGCGATGGGCCTGACGACCGGTGAAGGGCGCCTGCTGTGGGAATATCCCTGGTCCACCCAGATGGGCATCAGCGTGGCGCAGCCATTGCTGCTCGGCGAGGATCGCGTGTTCCTTTCGGCGGGCTATGGACACGGCGCGGCGGTCATCGAGGTGAGCCAATCCGGCGGGCGCTTTGTCACGCGCACGATCTGGGAGAACCTCCGGATGAAAAACAAGTTCACCAGCTCGGTGCTGCACGAGGGTCACATCTACGGCCTCGATGAATCGATCCTCGCATGCGTCGACGCGGCCACAGGCGAATTGAAATGGAAAGCCGGCCGGTACGGGTACGGCCAGATCCTGCTCGCCGGCGATCACTTGATCGTCCTGACCGAGGACGGCGAGCTCGCGCTGGTGAGAGCCACGCCGGCCCGGCACGACGAGCTCGCCCGATTCCAGGCGATCGATGGCAAGACCTGGAACCATCCGGTCATCACCGACGGCAGGCTGCTCGTCAGGAACGCCCGCGAGATGGCAGCCTTCGATATAAGAGCTCAGTAAAGTCTGAAACCTGACAATCTGAAACCTGAGTTGAATCCGCAAGCTTCAGACTTCAGATTTCAGGTTTCAGATTTTGCTACGTCCCTTCACTCTGTTGTGCGCCTGCGCGACCGTCCTCGACGACGAAGATCGCTCTGGTCTGCCGTGGCGAGTCCGGACGTGTCACGTAGTCCAGGACACGGTATTCGGCGCGCATCTGTCTGGGCGTGATCTCGCACGACACGTATCCGCGCTGGCTGTTGTAGAACCTGACGAACGGATTCTCCGACGCGACGGTCCGGAACGTGTCGCGGCCGTCGACGCCGTCGCTCCCGGACGTGATCGACGTGCCGACGAATTCGGTTCCGACGACCGGCGATCTCGGATTGGCGGGGTCGATCTGCAGGTCGTTGACCCAGTTGCTGTGGCTATCGCCGGTGAGCACCACCGGATTGGATGTTCGGCGCGCTCCGAAGAACTCCAGAAGTCGCGTCCGTTCGGCGTCATATCCTCCCCACTGGTCCATGGCGTAGCGTCGGTCCTGGCCTGGCGCGCGATCCACCGGCGCCATCATGACCTGCTGCGGCAGGACGTTCCAGCGAGCGCGCGAGCCGGTGAGACCGCGAAGCAGCCAACGCTCCTGATCAGCGCCGAGCAGTGTGGCCGTCGGCTCGAATACGCCGGGACAGGGCGCCTGGCCGCCATCGCCGCACGGCTGGTCCGTGCGGTACTGCCGCGTGTCGAGGACGAAGAACGACGCGAGCGTGCCGAAGGAGAACTGGCGATAGAGTCGCAAGGACGGCCCGGTCGGCGACGTCCGGATCGGCATGTGCTCGTAGTACGCCCGATACGCGGCCGCCCGGCGGGTGAGAAACACTTCCGGCGGATCGTTGTCCTGTGAGACTGCGCCCGCGTAGTTGTTCTGTACTTCATGATCGTCCCACGTGACGATCCATGGAAACGCGGCGTGCGCCGCCTGCAGGTCCCCGTCGGTCTTGTAGACGGCGTACCGGGTCCGATAATCGTCCAGTGTGACGAGCTCGGGGCCTGCATGCGAGCGGACACGACCGGGCGATCCCGCGCCTTCATAAATGTAGTCGCCCAGATGGAACATCACGTCGAGGTCTTCGGCCGCCGCGTGCCGATATGCGGTGAAGTACCCGATCTCGTAGTTCTGGCACGAGACGAACGCGAAGCGCAGCCGGCTGGTGGACGCGCCTTGGCGCGGAAGCGTCCGGGTCCGGCCGATCGGGCTCAACTGGTCGCCTGCACGGAATTGATACCAATACCAGCGGGCGGGGTCGAGTCCCTCCGCTTCGACGTGCACGGAGTGAGCCCACTCGGGACTGGCGACGGTCCGACCGCGCTGGACGACCTTCTTCAGCCGATCGTCAGCCGCGATCACCCAGCTGACCTCGACATCGACGGGCGGCATTCCACCGCCGGTCAGCGGATCGGGTGCGAGGCGCGTCCAAAGCACGACGCCCTCAGCCGTCGGATCCCCGGACGCCACGCCAAGCGTGAAGGGGGAGTCTCCGAACCGGAGGTCGCGTCGCGGGGCGAGCGCGTCCGCGAGCCGCGCCGGCGCGATCCCGCAGACGGCCAGGCCACCCAGGAACGCGCGGCGGCTCACCGGCGCACGCAACCAGGCGTCGATCGATCGCGAATCCTTCATCGCGTCCTCCTCGCGTTCCGGGCCATCAACGCGCGTCGGCCCCGAAGTTCGAAGGACCTCCGGCTCCCGCCGGAGACACTGATGTGCCGGCCTCGAGTGCGTGCGTCGTAGCGTTTCTCACTTGAGCTGCGGTTTCGTGAGCTTCTTGGTCACGCGCAGGCGGTGTTCGACGCCGTTCCGGCCGCGCACATAGAGCGTATTCTTGTCGACCGCGAAGGTGACCGCTTCGCCGACGACCGCCTCGACGGTCGGCAGGCTCGGGGGCGCGACATCCGTGAGCTCGAACCGCATCACGTCGGTTTCGATGACGTAGAGGCGCACCAGGGTGGTCGTGGGCGGCGTATGCGACCGTGGGCCGTTCGGGCTCGGCTGCAGTCCGATCACGACTCTCGGCCGCGTCGTCCTGATCTCCGCCCAGGTGCCCGTCTCCCACGGCCGTTCGGCGGCGAACCCGCCGGCGACGATCAGCGCGAGCCACACGATCCCCAGACCGATTCGTCGCTTCATCTGTCCGGCGAATTGTATCCGACCGCCCGGATTCGCGCGACTGTCCCACAACGGCTCGCCTGGCGTGGGTGCCGGGCGCCGCTACTCCGAATCGTCCACGGTTCGGAGCTTCTTGACCGCGCTTCGGCGCTTCTTCGTCGTCAACCGCTTCTGGCGTGCGGCGGCCCCCGGCCTGGTCGGACGACGAGCCTTCGGGCGGATCGCGGCACGCTTCACCAGCGCGACCAGCCGTGCGTGCGCCGCGTCGCGATTCTGCGCCTGCGTTCGATGCTCGCGGCTGTCGATGATGAGGACGCCGTCGGCGGTGATCCGCCTGCCGGCCAGTGCCACCAGCCGCTCCTTGACCTGCGGCGGCAGCGTCGACGCGGCGAGGTTGAAGCGCAGCTCGACGGCCGTGGCGACCTTGTTGACGTTCTGGCCACCTGGTCCAGACGCCCGCACGAACCGCTCCTCGATCGCGGCGTCGTCGAGAATGATCGCATCGGTGATTCGCATCATCCCTCACCCGGTTCGGCCCGGACGAGCGCCGATGAAACGCATGATACGCTTCCTTGCCGTCTCGTTTCGCCCTCAAATGCCTGTTGCCTCGCTCGACCATGTGTCGCTCGCCTTCGGACATCTGCCGCTGCTCGACGATGTCGTGCTGCAGATCGAACCGGGCGAACGCGTGGCGTTGGTCGGAAGGAACGGCAGCGGCAAGTCGACGATCCTTCAGATTCTGAGCGGCGAGCGGGCGATTGACGCCGGTTCGGTCTCGCGTCAACCGGGCCTCCGCATCGGCCGGCTCGCGCAGGACGTTCCACTGGCCACGAGCCGCGCGGTGTTCGATGTGGTCGCCGATGGCCTCGGCGATATCAGTGAGCTCGTCGCCGCCTACCACCACGCGGCGCGCAACGTCGCCGAGGGAAGCACGCCGGCGATGCTCGCGGCGCTCGGGGAGCTGCAGCACGAGCTGGAACAGCGTGACGGGTGGCGCATCGAACAGCGAGTGGAGCTGGTCTTGTCGCGGCTGAACCTGCCGCCGGAGGCCGGGGTCGACACCTTGTCCGGCGGTTGGCGCCGGCGCGTGCTGCTCGCGCGGGCGCTCGTCGCACAGCCGGATCTGCTGTTGCTCGACGAGCCCACCAACCACCTGGACCTCGACGCCATCACGTGGCTGGAAGGGTTTCTGGCCGACTACCCGGGCGCGGTCGTGTTCGTGACGCACGATCGCGCGTTCCTGCAGCGCCTCGCGACGCGGATCGTCGAAATCGATCGCGGCCGCGTCACCTCGTGGCCGGGCGATTACACGACGTTCGTCCGAAGGAAAGAGGAATGGCTCGCCGACGAAACGACCCATCGGGAGAAGTTCGACAAGCGTCTGGCCGAGGAGGAGGCGTGGCTGCGGCAAGGGGTGAAGGCGCAGGCGGACGCGCAACGAGGGACGCGTGAAGGCCCTGATGGCGATGCGCGCAGCAGCGCGCGGCGCGCCGCCTCGAACAGGGGCAGGTCCGGCTGCAGGTCGAGCGCGCTGAGCGCTCGGGCGACATCGTGTTCGAGGCCGACAGCGTCACCAAGGCGTTTGGAAGCGGCGCCGTGGTGCGTGATTTCTCCGTCCGCGTCATGCGCGGCGATCGAATCGGCCTGATCGGGCCCAACGGCGCGGGAAAGACGACCCTGCTGCGATTGTTGCTCGGCGAGCTGGCGCCCGAGGCGGGCGACGTGCGGAGGGGCGCCAACGTGCAGGTGGCCTACTACGATCAACAGCGCGAGCAGCTCGATCCAGAACGGACCGTCTTCGACACGGTGGGCGACGGCAACGATACCGTGACGGTCAACGGGGGATCACGTCACGTGAACGCGTACCTCCGGGACTTTCTCTTTCCGCCGGAGCGGGCGTCGGCTCCCGTGAAAGCGCTGTCCGGCGGCGAGCGCAACCGGCTGCTGCTCGCGCGCTTGTTCACGCGCCCCGCCAATGTCCTCGTCCTCGACGAGCCGACCAACGATCTGGATCTCGAAACGCTCGAACTGGTCGAAGCGGAGCTCGTGCGATGGCCGGGCACGCTGCTCCTCGTCACCCACGATCGCGTGTTCCTGGACAACGTCGTCACGAGCACGCTCGTGTTCGAAGGCGGCGGGCGAGTGCAGGAATACGTCGGCGGCTACGAAGACTGGCTGCGGCAGCGCGACGCCGCTCCGGCCGGTGTGGAGAGTGCGGGTCGGGCGGCCCCCGTTCCTCAGGCGAGCGGTCTCGGCCGGCGATTGGCGCGATCACCCCGCCGGAAGCGGCCAGGAAGCTCTCGTATCGAGAGCGCCGCGAGTTCGAGGCGCTGCCAGCACGGATCGAAGGGCTCGAAGCCGAGCAGCGGACGCTCAACGGTACAATTGCCGGTCCCGCGTTCTACAGGCAGCCGGCCGATGCCATCGCCGCGACGCTCGACAGACTGCAAAGGGTCGAGCGCGACCTGGGTGACTTGTACGCGCAATGGGCCGCGCTCGACTCGCGGCCGAAATGAAACGCGAAATGCTGAAGCGACATTCAAGTTGGTAGATTGGCATTCAGCACTGGGCACTTGGCAATGGTCATGAAACGGGACCAGGCGGTCCGATCAAATCGGCGACCATCGCGCGCAGGCGGGCGAGTTCGACGGGTTTGGGAAGATGAGCCTCGCGGGCCCACCACGGTGGGTTTTCTCGATCGAGCAGATCGCTGTGGCCGGTGAGGATCAACACTTTCAGGCTTGGCCGATCGGCTCGCAGCCAGCCGATCAACTCGTCGCCCGTCATCGATGGCATCATGAAATCAGTGACCAGAAGCTCCAAGGTCGGGAGGCTCGCCGCCATTTGCATTCCCTCGTCGGGATCGCGTGCCAGCCACACGCGATACCCTTCGAGCGCCCGGCCCACTACATCGAGCACCGCGCTGTCGTCGTCAACCACCAGGATGGTTTTCATGCACTTCGACCTTGGATGTTATTGGCGTCCGCCCCCGCCAACTTTTGCGAGCCGAGTATGCAGCGAAAGCGGTAAACCGAACAATAACTCAAATTGAAGCGCCGCTGATCGGCCGCCACCGCGGTGATAGCACGCGACCGTGTTTACGCACCCGCAGAGCGCTCGATTGTGTCGGTCATGATTCACACCATGGTATTTGTCGTTGTTCGCCCCGCTCTTGTTTCTGATCCTCCGGCTCACCGTCCGCTGGCGCTGGCGGACGGTCCTCCTTGTCGCGGTCGTCCTGAGTGTCGTTGCCGATTTCGTGCTCGACGGTCTCGTCGCGCGTCGCCCGTAAGGCCCGCGAAGGAATAAGGTTGGCAATGTAAACCTTATTCTTTCGCTGGCCCTAAGACACCCGGCCACTCCGATGGCGCTCCTTCCCAAGGAAGCGTAGAATCGGCTGACGTGCGGCAGGTCGCACGGCAAAGGAGACCCCCGAATGATGCGTCGCCTTCTCGGTTCGGTAGGGGTAGCCACCGTGGTCGCGGCTTCGCTGACGCCTGCGTCCCGGGCCCAGTCGCCGATCAAGACAGTTCCCGGGGTGACGCCCGGGACGGGCGCAAAGGGTACGCTCCAGCCCAGAACGCCGGATGGCCAGCCGGACCTGACCGGGTTCTGGACCAACTCCTCGTATGTCCCGCTCGAGCGCCCAAAGAACGTCACGAAGGAGTTCTACACGCCCGAGGAAGTGGCCCAGATGGAAAAAGAGGCGGCTGCGCGCGAAGACGAGCAGACCGTGCCCGGCACGGCTTCCGACGTGCACTACGACGGCACCCAGTTTGGCCTGGGGCGCAGCCAGGGCACGTACGCCCGGAGCCTGCGCACGAGCCTGATCACCGATCCCCCGGACGGGCGGATACCGCAACTCAGCCCGGCCGGACAGCAACGACTCGCCGAACGGAACGAGGCGAGGAAGCAGCGGAACATCAATCTGTTCAGCGTCGAGCACCCAAACGGCCGCTATGACGCTGCGGAGAACAACTCGCTCGACGATCGCTGCATCGTCACGGGGCACTCCGGTCCGCCGATGGCCAGCGCGGGCTACAACGGGACCTATCAAATCATCCAGTCGCCCGGCTACGTCATGATTCTCGTCGAGAACAACCATGTTCGCTCGCATGATTCCCATCGACGGGAAACCAGGCCTCCCGCAGAACGTTCGCTCGTGGACCGGGGTGTCGCGCGGTCATTGGGAGGGCACCACTCTCGTGGTGGAGACGACGAACTTCAACACGAACCTCGAGTACCCCGGGCAGCGGCCAGCCGGCGTTTTGGTATGCGATCAGCGCGAACCTGAAGGTGACGGAATGGTTCACGCGCGTGGATGCCAGCACGATCAACTACAAGTTCACGGTGGAGGATGCGTCGACCTGGACGAAGCCCTGGACCGCGGAGATGCCGTTCCTGGCGACCGTAGGTCCGATCTTCGAACACGCGTGCCACGAGGGCAACCGAGACATGGGACACATCCTGACGACGGCCCGAGTGCTGGAGAAAAAGGCCGCCGCCGAAGCCGCCACGAAGAAGGGGTCGAACTAAATCCTGCCTGACAGCGACCTTCTCGCTCGCTTCGACCGAAATGCTGGGCATTTCGAGGGCACCGCCCTTGCTGCCAATGGTCGAGGTTTGGCCAGCAATCACAACCGCCGGCGGCCCCCCATCCGGTGGGGCTGGATCTCGGCCGTCGCTCTTGGGTGCCTCATCGGCCTGCTCGTGGCGACCCTGCTCGGAGTGACGGGCGCGCGACTGGGCGCGCCCGACGACTTCGATCTCGAGGGCGTTTCGTCCGGCAGCCGGTAAGCCTGCGCGTCCGCTTCGAACGTTCCGTCCTACAGCGGGTATAGCCGCACGTCTTCCCGGTTTTGGGGCGAGGCGGAATCTCTTTGCCGGTTCGAGGCGGGCGAAAGCCCGGCGGGCTTCAGGTGTTCCCGTACTGTACACTCGTCTCAATGACTGCTCAGACTCCTGCGCAACCAGGGCGGAACGAACCCTGTCACTGCGGTTCGGGCCGCAAGTACAAACACTGCTGTCTCGCGAAGGACGAAACGAGCGCCAGTGCGGCGCGGGCCAAGGCTGCAGCTGAAGTGCCGGCTCCGTCGCCCGAGGCCGTCGCCGCCGCGCCCGCACGCGCGCCAAAGCCCCAAACGCACCAGCCGTGGAAGGGCGGCAACGGCTCGTGGCTTCATTCCCCGCACACGGACGCCACGCAAGGTCGGGGGGAGTTGAGCCGTTGCAGCCGCCGCGAACCAGGCCCGCTGATGGTCGCGCCGCGCGCGCCGCGTCCACGCCTTTCCCGGAGTGGCAGGCAGGAGCGACAACTTCGTCAGCTCGAAAAGTGGATCACGTCGCTACTGCGTTTCACAATTGCGGTGACGCATCGAGGGCGGGCGGAGTGATCCCAAGAATCGAGTCTCCCTATTCCGATTTTCACTTATGTGCACAGGGAGCAATACACGCTCGAGTCGGATATCATGGGGTGTTCATAACCGCGCGCGGATGTATTACAAGGGGAGCGGCATCGTGATGCGTATCAAGTTCCTGCCCGGCTGCGCCGTGGCTCTTTCGATGGCCGTCGCAACTCTTTCGGCAGCCGGACCGCAACAGTCTCAAGCGAGGGTCGAGAGTGTCGAGCCTGACGGCACGACGCCCCTCCATCGCGCCGCCCAGAAGAGTGATCTAGGCACGGCGGAACGGTTGGTCCGGGCCGGCGCACAGGTGAACGCCGCGAATCGGTACGGCGTGACGCCGCTGTCGCTCGCCTGCATCAATGGCGACGCGCCCATGATCGAGCTGCTGTTGAAGGCCGGCGCCGACGCGAACAGTACGCTGCCGGAGGGGGAGACCGCCCTGATGACTGCGGCGAACACGGGGAAGGTCGCGGCGCTGAAAGCGCTGTTGGCCCATGGAGCGAACGTCAACGCGACAGAAGGCTCCAAAGGGCAGACCGCGCTGATGTGGGCCGTGAACAGGGGCCATACGGCGGCCGCGCAAGCGCTGATTGAGGCGGGCGCTGACATCAACGCACGGTCGAAGGGCAAGTTCTCGCCGATGGTGTTTGCGGTCCGCGGCGGCAGGATCGAAATTGTTCGCCTGCTGCTGGCGAAAGGCGTGAAGGCGAACGACGTCATCGCCGGGGCGGCGTTCTCTGCGGGCGTGCAGGGCGCCACCACCGACAGCACGTCCCTCGTGGGGCTGGCCATCCTCAATGCGCAGTACAACATCGCCCAGCTCCTGCTCGAGAGCGGCGCGGATCCGAACCCGCCCGACTCGCGGGGCTCGTTGCTTCACACGCTGGCATGGATGCGGAGGCCGGGCTCACCGCTGGCAGGGTCGAACCGGCCCGAACCGGTGGGCGACAGCCTGGCATTCGCGAAGGTGCTCCTGGCGCATGGAGCGAACCCGAACGCTCGCATCACATGGGATGAAATCGCATTCGACCATGACGACGGCGAGGTAAAGAGTCCGCCGAATATCGCGGCGGGACGTGATTTCATCAGCATGGTGGGCGCCACGCCCTTCTATCTGGCCGCCAAGAGCGGCGACACCGCCCTGATGCGCGTTCTCATCGCAAACGGCGCCGATCCGCGGCTGCCGACAAGCCAGGGAGTGACGCCGTTCATGGCAGCGGCTGGAATCGGTTATTGGAATGGCGAAACCGCCGGTCCCTTTACCGGAACGCCCGAGAGCGAAAGACTCGAAGCGGTCAAGCTGGCGTTGGAGATGAGCGGCGAAGACGTCAACGGCACCGCCGACTTCGGCGGCAACCTGCAATTCGACGAAGACCCCGAGAACCTGTTCTTCGATTATTCGCTCAAATACACGCTCGATCCGGCCGTCGGCCGGCGTCCGCAGACTGCGCTCGGCGATGTGCGATGGGCGGGCAGCACGGCGCTGCACGGCGCGGTGATCACCTACCAGCTTTCGATCATTCGATTCCTTGTTGAGAAGGGCGCCAGGCTCGATGCGAGAAATCAACTTGGGTGGACGCCATTGATGCTCACCCAGGGCATGTTGAATGCCGCAAACGCCCGGTTCTATCCGGAAGCGGAAGCTCTGCTCAAGCAGTTGATGGTCGAGCGGGGTATGGACCCCGCCATGTACGGTCGCCGCGGCGTCTCGACAACCGTCGTGAAGCGGACGCCATGAACACGGCTCCCCATCGGTTGTCCCCGCGCGCCTCCAAGGGACATTCGGCTGGTGGACATTCGGCTGGTGATCGCGCCGGCAGCGCGTTTCGTTCAGAGGATCAGATTGCCGCGGGGCCGCGCCGGGTCTTGGGGGGCTGCCGGCCCGCCGCACGGTGTGTGACTCGCATGATCCGGTCTAAGACGAGGCCGGCGATGCCGACGCTGAGGCCCAGGCTGAACACGGCAAAAAGCACGACGGCGAGGCTATCCATAGCGTCTCAGTCCGAATTGGCGAGGTCCGAGGGGGATCTCGGGAGCCGTCGGTCGGCCCTTCCACAACGCCCGTCCCCCCGATACGGGGTCGTCTCCTGATGTATCGGCCCCTCGCTGCGACCAATCAGTCTCGCGACGCCCGCCTCGTGGAAAGGCCCGCCGATCGGCACTCCGTCGTCGTCTCTCGACGCCCTGCCACTGACCCCCTTCAACGCCCGCAGATCCACCGCTCGAGTCGGCATGCCGTCGATCGCCTTGGGCTGGGTTGGGCCGATCCATGGCTGCGGGATGGGGCAAGAAGTGCGCCACGATTCGATCGACGTAATTGGGAGGGACGGCAGCTGACGCGTCGCGAGAGCGTCCAGTTAGGGCGGTAAGAATTACAGCGTTCACGTCAAGCGTATCGATCGGCATCGTTCGCGTTCCAGCTGCCTTCTCCAGGGCGTTCGTTCACGGCTGTCAGAAGTGATTTTCAATTTTCGACGGCGGAGTTCACTTTCGGTACGTTGAAGAAGGGCTTCGGGCTGCCTTCGGCCACCAATTGCGCAGGAATGAGCCTTGCACGAAGCGTAATCTCTCACCAGCCAGAGACAGTGGCGGCCGCGACACCGATACCGTCGCGAAAGGACTCAGCTATGTGGAATCGAGAAAGCCCGGCGAAAGGGGAAGAAGCCAGAGAATCGAAGATCGGTCAGCCGGTCGGCCCGCAGTACCCCCGACGAGCGCCGAGTCGTGGCCTGGGTTGGCAAGTCGGTCATTTTCATAGGCAGCTTGATCAGTTCGGAGGACATGACGATCGACGGCCACGTCGAAGGCAGCATCGAGGTACTTGATCAGGCCCTGACAGTCGGCCCCGACGCGGATATCCGTGCGGATATCATGGCCAGAATCGTGACGATTCATGGCACGGTGACGGGCAACATTCGCGCGGGCGCCAAGGTCGATATCTGCGCGACCGCCCGCATCGAGGGAGACCTGGTCGCTCCCTGTATCGTGATCGCCGATGGCGCGATCGTTTGTGGCCGGATCGATACGGTCACCGAGCCATCAGAGGTGGCGAAGCCGAAGGGGAAACTGGCGATCGCATGATTCCGACGCGTTACCCCACCGCGCGGCCGAAATAGCCGCTGCGTGCCTTCACGACGGCGGACTTCGCGCGCACGTGCACGCTCAGTGCGCGCCAGCCACTCGCCGTCGCCGCGTCGATTCCCAGTATGTACTGGTGGCGCAGTTCGGTCACGAGCACGGTAGCCTGGCGGGTGGCCTCAAGTTCAGAGCTGGCGACCAACAAGGTCCCGCCCGTCCAGTCCGCCAGGTGACGAAGATCCGCAGCGTAGCTGTCTGCCGGCGCCGCCCAATCGCCCCTCACAATCCCCCGGTCGGCCGTCGCGACCGCTGCAATCACGTACACGGGCAGATCGATCGAGCTTGCCAGGCCGGATACTTCCGACGCCGTCAGTTGGCTGCTGGTGTCGACGCCATCGGTGATCACGACGATGGCGCGCCGGGCCGTCGTCTGCTCTTTCACGCGGTGAGCCGTCGCGGCGATCGCATCGTAGAGCGAGGTGTTGCCATACGGCTCGACGACCGGAAATGCATGCGCCACGGCATCGAGATCGCGTGTCAGCGCCTGTCGCTCGTGCAGAGCACTATCGAACGTGTACAAGGCCGCTTCGTCGCGACCGGACTGAAGGCTTCCGAGGAGGCTGGTGATCGTGGCGCGGGCCAGCGAGAGCTTGCCGGTCACGCTCATGCTGCCACTCACGTCGATCAGGAATGCCACGCTGATCGGCGCGCTCTCGTCCGCCTCGAATGTCACGATCCGTTGCGGCACTCCGCCGTCGAATACTCTGAAGTCCGCCTGCTGCAGACCACGCAGCGGGCGGCCCCGACCGTCTCGCACTGATGCGTGGATCGGCACGAGCTCGACGCCTGCCTTGAAGGTCAACGGTTCCTGGCTCTGGGGCCGGTCGAGTGGTCGGCCATCGGGCGCGGCCCCGAGGGACCCCAGCAGGATCACCACGGCGAGGAGCGGTCGCGTCCCGGGACGAATCACGATCGAGTCCCTTCGTCAATGACGCTGATCAGCATCGGGCCTTCTCCATCCAATCCGGATTCACGGGTCGCTGCCGGCTTACTGTGGCGGGGCAGTGACGCCCTCCGCGCATGCCGGGCCGCCAACGAACGACAGGAGGACGACCGGGTTTCGTCCCTTACGCGTCAAGGCGTATGGCGTGCCGCGCGGCACAACGCTCAGCCAACCCGGAGCGATCGCCTGGGCTCTTTGACCGAGATTCAGCGTCGCCTCGCCGGCGACGACGTAGATCATTTCGTCCCTGTTCGGATGCGCCATCGATGGAATCGCCTCGCGTACGACAATCAACTGGGCGGCAGTCAGCCCGGAACAACCGATCGACAGCGTCCTCAACGGCTCACGGCCGCCCAGGGATTTCTCGGCAAGTGCCGGGACATCCACCAGGCGCGGCTCACCTGGGATCACCGGAGGCTGCGCAGGGCTTGAGACGGTCGGCGGCGGAGGAGGAGGGGGTGGTGGCGGCGGCGGCGGCGGAGGTGGCGCGGCGGATAGCGAAAACTCGATCATGGGCAGCGGGGCGATTCTCACGGCAACTTCTTTCTCGAGGGTGATGAATCCCTCCCGCACCGCTCGAACGCGATAGGTACCGGCCGTCAGCGTTCGGAATGTCGCGCGCCCGTCGGCGTCCGTCGAGGACTCGCGACTCGAAGGACCCTCGGCGGCGACCATGGCGCCGGTGAGGGGATTCCCCATTCGATCGCTTACCCGGATCTCAACCGTCGTGCCGGCTGCCACCGGTCGGCGTACTGGAGGAGTTGTCTGAGGTCGTACTGGAGGAGTTGTCTGAGGTCCGCCGGCGACGACCATCAACACCAAGAAGCTCAGCATTTGAAAATCTCCACTGAAAATCCCCGCATTGATTCTATAAGAAGTGATGCCGAGCGGCTAGAACCCCCGGTGTCTCTCTGCACAGGAACCTTCACGAGCAGCCGGGTCAGCCGATAACACGGCCAAGTACTGCGAGATGGACCTATCCCAGCCCAGCGGCAGGATAGGGAAACCCCGCCGGGACGTCAGCGATCGTGACGACGTGGGCGCGCATCGCGGCATTGCAGATCGCGACCCCCAGTTGATCAACCGTTCCTGTGCGACGTCAATCGACGTAACCGCATGGGGTGAGGCCAGGTCGGACGTTCGTGCACATGTGTTCGTACGACACGTGTGGTTCTCGGCTGTCGAGCCGGTGTCGTCAAGTGAACGTCCTTGGGATCGTGGCTGATGCGGTGGCGCGCCGGAGGGCGCCTACCGGGGCGGCGTGAACGTCGCCGACGTGTCCACGCTGAACTTACGGTAGTTGGAAAACTCCGCCACGCCGCGCAGACGAAGACGTCTGACCAGCAGCAGGCGGGCGCTGGCCGTCCACGTGACCTGCAACGGCAACCACGCCTCGTTGTCCACCTTCCGGCGCTGGTACGTCGCAACGGTGCCCTTGTGCACGCGCGCCAGCATTCCGAGGCCGAACGATAGATCGTCGATCGCTTCGATCTCCACGCGCACCAATTCGTAGTCCGATTCGCTGATCCACGCCCGCGCCTTGAAATGGCGCATGATTTTCCCGTCGTCGGTCTGCGGGCGCGCGCCAGCCTTCGGCGTGAGCGTCGCGACGACCGTGTCGTGGCCATCGATCGATTCGCGCCGGACCATGCGGATGTCGTAGATGCGGAAAATGTCGTCGACCGCGGCTGCGTACTTCCGGCGCTCCTTTTCCTGTTCTTGCGTCGCCTTCTGGCTCTGCTTGCCGGAAGCGAGTTGCCGCGCATAGGTCTCGACGTCCTTCTGACGTTCGCGGTCCTGCTTCGCCAGCTCGACAGTCGAGAGAGGTTTGCCGTTCTCCTCGATCAGACGGCGATAGCGATGTTCACCAGGCAGGCCCGGATAGACCTCGAAGATCTTGACCTCCTCGCCCTTCAGCCGGCCTGCGGCGTCGAGCTTCTGTTCGACCCGGCGCTCCGTGAACATGAAGCCGCTCTGCCGCTCCTCGTCCGTCGAGAGGCGCATCTTCACCTGCGCCGCAAACGTGTCGTAGTCCGGCAGCGGAGGATCTTGTGCGACCGGTGTCGCCGGCAGCCCGTGGTGAAAGTCCGGCGCGGCACCGAGGCCGGCGATGCGCCCGGCTGGCAAGGCGCGACGAGCGAGAATACCGGGAGTATTTGAACGAGGAGCAACGCAGCCAGACGGGATGCAGCGCCGGCCGACTGCAGCCGGAGTTTCACCACGGGCTGCTAGGAGGAGCAGAACGATCAGTCCCGAGCGCATGATCGCATTATCGTTCAGTCACACTCAGTCACGAAGTATCCGGGTGACCGTCGAATTTGCGGGCCGTGCGCCGGACCATGCCGGTAGGCGCATTTTCGCAGAAGCCGTGGTGCAGTCTTTGCGACACCCCGGGATCGTGCCCGGACTGGCAGCGAATCCACGCCATCGTGGGACGAAAACTGTGATCGACTCGACAAAACCGCTTGATCCCGTGCAGCGGGTCTGGGGCGGCATCGTGCCGCTGTTCGCGGCGACGCTGTTTCTCAGCTCGCTCCTGATGTTTGCCCTCGAGCCGATCGTGGCGAGGACGGTGCTGCCGATCCTCGGCGGTACGCCCATGGTCTGGAACACGTGCGTGCTGTTCTTCCAGATCCTGCTGCTCGGCGGCTACGCGTACGCGCACGGCGTCACGACCTGGCTGGGATCGCGGCGCTCCAGCGCGGCCTACGTCGTGTTGCTCGTGCTCCCGCTCGTGACATTGCCGTTCGCGATCGGTCCGGACGCCCAGCCGCCTGGCGGCGGCAACCCGATCGGCTGGCTGCTGCTCGTGCTTGCGAAATCGATCGGGCTGCCGTTTTTCGCGCTCGCGGCGACAGCGCCGATCCTCCAGCGTTGGTTCGCCGGCACCGATCATCCGTCCGCGAAAGACCCCTATTTCCTGTACGCTGCCAGCAACCTCGGCAGCCTGCTTGCGCTGGTGCTGTACCCGCTCGTCATCGAGCCGACGCTTCCGGCTGCGGATCCAGAACCACCTGTGGGCGATTGGCTACGGCGTGTTCGTCCTCGCGGCGTGCCTGTCGGTTGCCGCCGGGTGGCGGTGCAAGGCGCCTGAGGCCGGCTCGCCCGCGCGATCGGTCGGTCCCGGCGACGCGTTCCCCGCCCTGAGCGGCGCCGAATGGGTCGCCACGAGCCTGACGTGGGAGCGCCGCGCGACCTGGGTCGTGCTCGCGTTCATTCCGTCGAGCCTGATGCTCGCGGTGACCACGTACTTTTCGACCGACATCGCGCCGGTCCCGCTCTTCTGGATCGCGCCGCTGGCGCTGTATCTTCTGACGTTCGTCGTCGCGTTCAGCGCGCGTTCGGCCTCGCTGGCAGATCGATCGCCGATCGGTTCATGCCGCTCCTCGTGCTGCTCCTGCTCGCTCGTCGTGCTGATGATCGCCGGTTCCGGCCTCTCGCTGAGGCTGGCGATTCCGCTGCACCTCGCGGCATTCACCATGGCCGCCCTCGTCTGCCACGGACGGCTCGCCGCCGATCGGCCCGCCCCGGTTCACTTGACGGAGTTCTATTTCTGGATCGCGTTCGGCGGCATGCTCGGCGGCGTGTTCAATACCCTGGCGGCGCCGCTCCTGTTCAGTCGAGTCATCGAGTACCCGATCGTGCTCGTGCTCGCGCTGGCCGCCCGCCGCGGTCACCGGTCAGCGTCCGGCCCGTCATGGTCGCTGAACGACCTCGTCGTCCCGATCGGCGTAGGCGCGCTCAGCGCCGGGCTTCATGGTCTGGCTGCACCCTGGCGGCGACAGCGCGCAATTGTTCGTCGCGGGCCTGGGACTGCCCGCGCTCCTCGCGTTCTCGCAGTCCCGCGCACCGGTACGATTTGCCGCGTGCGTCGCGACGATGCTGGTCGCCGGTTCGCTCGCGGCGAACGCGCAGGGGCAGGCGCTCTACGTCAGCCGCACGTTCTTCGGCGTCTATCGTGTCATGACGGACCAGGACGGATCGATATCACTCCCTGTATCACGGCACGACGCTGCACGGCATGCAGGCGGTCGATCCGGCGCATCAGGGCGAGGCGTTGACGTACTTCCACCGGCAAGGGCCGATCGGCCAGGCGTTCGCGGGGCTGCCGGCTCTTGCGGCGCGGCGCGAGCATCGCGGTCGTGGGGCTTGGCGTCGGAACGCTGGCGAGCTACCGGACGCCCGGACAGCAGTGGACGTTCTACGAGATCGATCCCGAGGTCGAGCGAATTGCCCGCACCGACGTCGTACTTCACCTACCTGCGATCGTGCGGCGAGAGCTGCCGTGTCGTCCTCGGGGACGCGCGGTTGTCGCTGGCGCGGGCGCCTCTGCACGAGTACGGGTTGATCGTCCTCGATGCCTTCAGCTCCGACGCGATCCCCATTCACCTCATGACGACCGAAGCGCTGGGGCTGTATCTGAGCCGGCTCGCCCCCGGCAGGCGCGCTGGCGTTTCACATCTCGAACCGGCACCTGGCCCTTGCGCCGGTGCTTGCGCGACTCGCGTTCAGCCACGGACTTGTTGTCCGCCTGCAACAGCACAGCGCCGGCCAATCGACCACGGCCGGGCCCGGACCCTTGTCATCCGAGTGGATGGTGATGGCCAGGAGCGCAACCGATCTCGGCCCGCTGGCGACCGACACCCGCTGGATCGCGCCGGCGATGCCGCCGTCGACGCCGTTGTGGACCGATGACTTCTTCGAACATCCTCAGTGTGCTGAGCCTGAACCGGCGATGAAAACCAACCGATGGCCAGCCTCTCGGTCTGAAATTGTGTGAATGACGGGAGCCGTCGCGTGGGCTCGAATCGCGGACCGGATGATCCGCATCAGCGGCTCTGCTGTCGATGTTGGAACGTCCCAGTGCCTGACTGGACGGCGAACCCGAGAATCGTCGTTTTTATTGGTGCGGAAGAGGGGATTCGAACCCCTACGATCTTGCGATCGCCAGCCCCTCAAGCTGGTGCGTCTGCCGTTCCGCCACTTCCGCAAGTGGTCTGATTTGCGTGTGTGAACTTCACAACACTTCACAACGCTTAACAACGGCCGGGCCGCTGAAGGAGACTCCAAGCAGTATATGGCGGAAGCGGCGGCTCGCCAACCAAAGACGGAAATGCTGGCGAAGCTCTGCGTTCGAGGGCGGGCAGGATCATCGCTTCGAGGACAGCGCCGGTGCTCGTATTGGCGGCGTCAGAGATGGCGGGTGGCTAGAATCTCCTGTGCGGGTGTGCGGTCGCCGTCGCAGCTGATGCGCCTCGGCGCATCAAGGAAGCGCAGCTCGTACCCGAGTGTGCCGTACAGCTTGCCGATTCGGGGCGTTGCCTGGTTGACGAGAATCACCGGGCCCTTGTGGCGCGCGAGCCACTCCGCCGTTCTGACTTGATCCTCCCATGAGAATCCCCCCTTGGCATACGTGGTGAACTCCACATCGTAGGGCGGATCGGCGTAGACGAAGTCATGGCGGGCCAGCCGGATCGTCTCGAAATCGGCGTGGGTGAATGTCCACTCCTGAAGGCGTCCTTGTACGGCGTGAAGTCGTGCGTGTAGCCGATCCGCGCGTATCGTCCGAATGGGACGTTGAATTCGCCCTTGTTATTGAACCGGCACAGGCCGTTGAAGCCGGTGCGATTGAGGTAATAGAACAGGGCGGCGCCTTCCGCGGTATCCTCCCGGCCATCGGCGACAAGCCGATTGAAGCGGGTGCGATGGCGGTAGAACAATCGTTCGTGGTTCTCCATGTCAAGATCGGCCGTGAGGCCTTTCTGAAGCCAGCGATAGAAGTTGATCAGGTGCGGATTGGCGTCATTGAGCAGCGCGCGTGCGGGCAGAAGCCCCAGGGTGACGGCCAGGCCACCACAAAACGGCTCCACGAGCCTCGACCGGGTATGCCCTTGCCACAAGCGGAGCAAGTGTGGCACCTGCCATCGCTTCCCGCCCGCCCATTTCAGGGGCGGCCGGAGAGCGGGCGCTGCGGACGTTGCGGGCATTCGCCAGTCTACCCGATGGTGTGACAGCTCCGATCGCGCAACGACAACGATTTCTCCCTGCGCTATCCTGCCATCGCAAGAGCCCTTTCCGTCGCTCCCGAACGAAACGGTCGTTGACGGAGAAGTCGTCGCCCTGGATGAATCCGGCAAGCCGTCGTTCAACACGCTTGCAAAACCACGCAGCCAGTGCGGCGCTGCATTCCTTCGGGTTCGACTCGCGATGCATCGGGCTGAGAGACGCCGTCACCGAGAACAGTCGAAGGAGAAAACGTTTCGCATCAACAGTGTGCGTCATGGCAGGGGGTAGCGAGGCCAACCCGGGCGAAGGCGGGCGGCGATCGATCGATTCGCGGAACTCTGCCGATGACCAGCAGGGATGCGGATAAACCAGCTTGACGAGTACCCAAACTGGACCAATAATTCATGGTCTTCTACTTTGAGGCCGTCGACGATTCTCCACGTCCCGTCGAACCGTTCCGTCGCAGGTCGCTCGCGCCTCGGTCGCTTCCATCTTCGGCAACTCAGGAGGGCATAATGAAAACGAAACGATGCGTGGGCGCGTTGGCGCTGATGGCGGCGGTGGTCCTTTCCTCGCCGTTCTGGCGCTCGATGGAGGTGAGTGCGCAGTCCGCGCGACCCGCCCTCAACGGCCCGCAGTTCGAGGTCGATCCGTCGTGGCCCAAGCCGCTGCCCGAGCGGTGGGTCACGGGAGAGCTCGGCGGCGTGTGCGTTGATGCGAACGACCACATCTTCGTCCTGTCGCGCAACAACTTGTACCCGGGAATTGCGGAAATCGCGCAGCCCGCGCCGGCAGTCATGGAATTCGACCAGACGGGCAACGTCGTGAACTCCTGGGGCGATCGTCAGGTGATGGCGGAGCAGCTGCACGGATGCTCCTTCGATCCGCAGGGAAATATCTGGATCGCCGGCAACGGCGACGGCTTCATCCAGAAATACTCCCGCGACGGCAAGCTGTTGCTGCAGATCGGCGTCAAGGGCAAGGTGGACTCCGCGGACGGCAAGCTGAAATCCCAGTTCCTGAACGCGAGTCAGGTCGGTTCTATTATCCGACCCAGGTCGCCGTGGACCCGGCGAACGGCGACCTGTACGTCTCCGACGGCTACGGCAACAAGCGCGTCGTCGTCTTCGACAAGACCGGCAAGTTCCTGCGGCAGTGGGGGCGCCAGGGCACGACGGCCGAGGCCGCCGCGGGTGTGGGCGGCGCGTTCGTGAACATCGTGCATTGCATCGTGCTGGCGAATGACGGCTTGCTGTACGTGTGCGACCGCAACGGCGATCGCATCCAGGTCTTCGACAAGACGGGCGCCTTCAAGCGAAATATTCCCACGCCGGTCCTCTTCCGGGCGCCCTATACGGGCAACGGCGGCGCCGGGGCGATCGCCTTCTCGCGTGACGCTGACCAGAAGTACATGTACGTCGGCGATTTCAGCGACAAACTCGTTCGCGTCTTCGATCGAGTCTCGGGAAAGGAACTGTCGCAGTTCGGCCGCCCGGGCAGCCACCAGTTGGGGGGCATCGCCAGCCCGCACGCTATTGCCATTGATTCGAGAGGCAATCTCTACGTTGCGGAGTCGCTGGACGGACGGCGGGTCCAGCGGTTCAAGCCGGTGAGCGGCGGAAAGGCAACCGCGGCTCGCTGACCAGGTAAGAGGAAGGGTTGCGGAGCCCGCACGGCGCTGAGCCGGTGGGCTCCGACGGCCGAAATCGCGATTGCGAATGTACAGGACTGCTGACGCGGCGCGCCGAGCCCCAAGACTTGTCTAGCGGTAGGGGTCCGCGCGTCGCCGGCTGCGCCACGAGGCGGGCGTGACACCGGTGACCTTTTTGAACGCGCGACAGAACGCCGCCTCCGACTCGTAACCCACGTGGCTCGCGACCGCGCTCACGGGTGCGGCCCCCGCCGCCAGACGGCTCGCTGCGAGTTGCATCCGCCATCGCGTCAGGTAGAGCATCGGCGGATGTCCCACAAGGTAGGTGAAGCGCTCGGCCAGAACAGAGCGTGAGGCACCGGCCTCGTGTGCGAGCTCCGACAGCGTCCAGGCGCGGGCCGGCTGGGCGTGCAGTCGCGCCAACGCGCGCCCGACGACCGGGTCCCGCAGCCCCCCCAACCAACTGGCGCCGTCTTCCGACGCGCTCGTCAAGTAGCTGCGCAGCACTTCGACAAACACCAGCTCCGCGATCCGCAGCAGCACCGACCGGCTGCCCGGGCGGGCACGATTGGACTCCGCGAGCGCGAACTGGAGAAGCGCGTTCAGCCTGATTTCCGGAGTCTGGGTGAACCCGCACCTTCATCAGCGTAGGGAGCGTCGCCAGGACGGGGTTGAAGGGCAGCGCATCGCAGCCCAAGAAGCCACACACGAGCTGAAGGCGCTCAGGTCCACTTCCGCCCTCGGTGACAACGAACGGCAGCTGTCCACCCGCCATCGCCCGAAACCAGGCGAGGGTGTCGTCCACCGACCAACCCGTCCGGAGACCGCATGCACTCGCGAGTTGGTAAGCGTGTCCATGTGGCACAACGAGCACATCGCCAGCGTCGAGTCGCATCGACGCGTGCCCCGGCGACTCACACCAGCAGGCCCCCTGGCTGACGACGTGATACGAGACGACGTGCTGCGCGCGCGGAAGGATCACCGGCGCGAGATCGGCGGACGCCGGCGCCTCGGCCACCCAGGGCGTGCGGGCATCCACGAGGAAGAACAGCGCACCGGTGAGCTTCACCGCCTCGAGCACATCCGACAACGTGTCCGATGGATCGCGCGACGCCTGAGGCTCCGATGACGATCCCGGGATCCCGAACTTGCGGCTCATCAGGGGCGTCCATCACGCCATCCTATACCGCTCGCCGTGCGGATCACGGACGATCGAGCAAACAAGTCGGACGCTCGAGGGTGGTCCCAGCGCACGCCGCCGCCTACATTTGTGCGAAGAAAGCGCAGAGTGGCGCGTCGCCATCCACGCCGGCACGGCGGGCGCGTCAGTGGTTGCATCGGAGGAAGAAGATGACAAGAACCCCGCTTGTATCGATGCTTCGACGCGGACCTTTCGCGATCACGGGAATTCTCGTTGTCATGCTGGGAGTGGCAGTCGTGGACACGGAACATCGTCAGCCCGAGCACGGCAGCTCGATCGACGCTGCGTTGCTGCCGCATGGCATTGGGCCCGGCCACCTGCGTGCCGACGTGATCGTGTCCTGGAACACCCTGGCGCACGACCTCGCCTTCGCTGAAGATCAGTTCCTGACGTTCAAGGGACAGCGGGCGCTCGCCATGATGCACCTGGCGATGCACGATGCCCTCAACGCGGTTGTGCCGATCTATCAGGCGTACGCCTACTCCGGCGGTGCTCGTCTTGCGCATCCAATAGCCGCGACCGCGCAGGCCGCCCACGACATCCTCATCGCGCAGTATCCGGCCCTGCAGGCGAAGCTCGGTGACGAGCTCGCCCGCTGGCTGGCTCAGGTCCCGGATGGCCTGCTCCGCGATCGTGGAACCGCGATTGGCCAGGCCGCCGCGGCGGCGGTGCTCGCGCAACGGGATGGTGATGGTTGGGATTTCCCCGGAACATACCAGTTCCGGCAAGGTCCCGGCCGCTATCAAACGACCCCGCCCTGGGACGGCCTCGTGGCCCAACCCGGATTCCGGTTCGCGAGACCGTTCGTCCTCGATTACTCGCAGCAGTTCCGGCCGCCGCCGCCGCCGCCGTTGCGGACCACGGCATACGCCCGCGCGTATCACGAAGTCAAAGAGTACGGCGCAGCGCACAGCACGCGCCGTACGGACGACCAGACCGCCTATGCCGTTTGGTGGATGGAGTTCGCCGAAGGTTCTGTGAATCGCCTCGCGCGGCAGCTTGCCACCGATCGGAACGTGCATCTCTGGAGCGCCGCCCGCCTGTTTGCGCACGTCGGCGTGGCGCTTTACGATACGTACGTGGCGACGTGGGACTCGAAATACGTCCACGATCACTGGCGCCCGTATACAGCCATTCGAGCTGCCGACACCGACGAGAACCCATCCACGTCCTCCGACCCTGGTTGGGATCCGCTCCGACCAGCGCCGCCGTTTCCCGAGTACGTTTCAGCTCACGCGGCTGCCTGCGGCGCCTCCTTCGGCGTGCTGCAGCAGGTTTTCGGGGACCGTGTGCCGTTCACGATGGAGACGACAACCGCCCCACCGGGTATGCCGACTCGAACCTTTGCCAGCTTCCATGCAGCGGCCGCGGAGTGTGCGGATTCACGAGTAAGGCTCGGTTGGCATTTCCGTTACGCGACCGACGCGGGGCTCGCGCTCGGCAGGCGAATTGCCCGGTATTCGCTGAGCCACTCCTTGCGGAGACTGCCTCAGCGAGATGCACACGTGAACCCGCCGCGTCCTCGGTCAGGACGCGGCGGCCTGTCGAGCGACCCCGTGGGTGTTCACTCACTCCCCTAAGGGCGACGTGTCCTGCGTGCCGGGAGATCAGTCGTCCGACGCTCGCCCAATGTGGATGGTGCCCTGGAAACATGTCTTGCCCGCGGGTGCGCCAGCGCAGCCACGCTCGGTGGGCGAAGGAGCGAGCATCGTCTGGAATTCCACATGCACTCGCGCACCGGTCCGCCACCCGAACAGGATGACGCCGTCCAGCAGGGCCGCGCCGGTGTCGCCGCTTGTCCCGCCCCGGATGAGCGCAGTGAAGGAGCGGTTGCCGGCTCGCACTTCATACATTGCCTCGATCCGAATGATGCGGCCGCAACTTCCCGGAGCGTAGCACTCGTCTGCTAGCCGCTGGCTCACTTGTCGCTCAAAAACCTCCCCGACAAAATCGCCAGGGACGTCGCCTCCGGTAAAGCCCTCCATGAGGGGGTACGTGGTGACCCATTTCGTGAAGGTGACTTCGACGGGCCCACGATGTTTGTTCCGTGTTTCCGTGCTGGGCGCAGGTACGCCTGGAAAGCGGGAGCCCTGCGCGCCGGCCAAGGCCGGTACGAGCAGGATGGCGATCGCGAGGGAAACGGCGTGGCTTTGAACACCGATGATCTTCATAAGGCTCCTATCGTTGACGGTTGTCTCGGCTTGCTACTGACGGCTCGAGGACTCGCGTGTTCCCACCTTTCCAGGGGCGCCAACCGGCCGGAGATCGCCCCCCAATTCTGTTCACGCGAGAAATACGGGGAAACGACCTCACCGGCCAGGTCGTGGCCTGTGGAATGGGCCGTTCGACGCTTTGACACCACCACTCGACTGTCCTAAATTGCACAGCTCTACGCGTCGTTCTGGCGGATGCTATGTGCTAACCGGCAAGGGGAATCCGGCGTGAGCTCTGCGAATGACCAGGGTTCGGACTCGACACCGTTGGCTCGTGGAACCGGAACGTCAAGATCACGGAATCGTGAGGGCGGTCTGAACGCTGCCAATCGCGACGTGACGGAACTCCTCCACGCGTGGGGCGGAGGCGATCTTGCCGCGCGCGACGAGCTCGTCGCGGTCGTCCACCAGGAACTGCGCCGCCGGGCCGCCGCCAGACTTCGGCACGAACGCCCCGGGCACGTGCTGCAACCCACCGCGCTGGTCCACGAGGCGTACCTTCGACTCATCGACCAACGACACACCAATTGGCAGAATCGAGCGCATTTCTTCGCCCTTGCGTCCGAGATGATGCGTCGGATCCTGGTGGACCATGCCAGACGCCGCAAGATGGCCAAGCGGTCGGGTGGATGGGCGCGAGTGACGCTCGCTGAAGCCGTCGTGGAGCTCGACCCGACAGACGTCGACCTTCTCGACCTGGACGCGGCGCTCTCCGAGCTCGCGTCATTCGATCAACGAAAGAGTCGGGTGGTGGAGTTGCGATTCTTCGGCGGTCTCTCGTTCGATGACAGCGCGGAGGCGCTCGGTATCTCGCGCGCGACCGTCGAGCGGGATTGGAGGCTCGCTCGCCTCTGGCTCTACCGTCGTGTCACTCGCGAGCCGGATCGCCGTGACCCCTGAGCGCTGGTCGGAAGTCGAACGCGTCTGTCTCGCGGCTCTGTCGCGCGACCCGTCCGAGCGCGCGGTGTTCATCGCTGCAGCCTGTGCGAACGACGCCGCGCTCAGGCGGGAAGTCGAGTCGCTGCTCGCCCAAGAGGCGGGTGCGGCGGGTTTCATGAGCACGCCGGCATTCGATAGCGGGATGCTCAGGAGCGCAGCCTCGTTCGTGGGTCGGCAGATAGGCTCGTACGCCATGCAGGCGGAGATCGGCGCGGGCGGCATGTGGCGATGGACTAGGGATCATGCCATCGCCGCCAATTGACGACGCCCTGGTTGCGCGCCTTTACAAGCGGGCGAACGGAGACGCCTGGCATCTGCCGCAGAGCGTCTTTGCCGACGCCCTGGCCGCAGGCGCCGACCGGGCCTTCGGCAGCGAAGGCGGCGCGCGCGGGCGATCTCGAGCGCCACGCTTGCCTCGCTGCACCTCGAGGATCTGGCGCTGGCATGTGCATGCGCCGTGGGCGACGAGGGGGCCTGGGAGCACTTCGTGCGTGAGCATCGCCCCCACCTGTATCGCGCCGCCGACGCGCTTGACCCGACAGGCGGCGCTCGGGATCTCGCCGACGCGCTGTACGCTGATCTCTACGGTTTCCCGGATCGGCAGGGGAAACGGAAATCTCTCTTTCGCTACTTTCATGGGCGAAGCAGTCTTTCGACCTGGCTGCGCGCGGTGCTGGCCCAGCGGCACGTCGATCGTTTCAGGACCGCGCGTCGGCTGGAGCCGCTGCCGGATGAAGAGCGCGATTGCCCTCTCAGCCCGAAGCGTCGGACGCCTCCGATCCTGATCGTCCCCGCTATCTGACACTGATCAAACGGGCGCTCGGCCTGGCCGTGGCGAGACTCGACTCGCGCGATCGATTGCGCCTGGGCTGCTATTATGGCCAGGAGTTGACGCTTGCGCAGACGGGCCGCCTGCTCGGCGAGCACGAGGCAACAGCGTCGCGAAACCTCGCACGGACGCGGAAAACACTTCGCATGGACGTGGAGCGTGAGCTTCGGACCGAGGCCGGTTTCAACGACGCCCAGGTCGCCCGGTGCTTCGAGGTTGTGACCGAGGACGCCCGCTTCATGGACCTTGCCGACGTGCTCCCGGCAGACGAACGCGCAAGAGATGCGCCTCCCGATCGTTCTACCCGTGAGAGGAAGACATCGTGAGCCGCGAATCCCTGCGCGACCAATCGGTTGAGCGCCTGCTGAAGGAATCCTTCCGGACTTCTGCTCGGACGGGGCAGCCCGGTTCGTGCCTGGATGCCGAGACGCTGGCGGCCTGGATCGACGGCTCTCTCGCAGGTGGCCAGCTCACCGCAGCAAGTCAGCACCTTGCTGACTGCGTCGATTGTCAGGCGACCCTCGCCGCGTTTGCGCGCACAACTTCGCCAGAAGCTATCCCTGAACCGTGGTGGCGCCGCGGCCTGAGCGCACGCTGGCTCGTGCCCGTAGCAGCCACGGCGACCGTCATCGCCATCTGGGTCGCGGTGCCCCGCGACGAGTACACCAGGCAACCCGAACAGACGACGACAGCCGTCGAGCAAGTCGCGACGCCGCAGACCGAATCAACCGGGGAGCCTACGGCACGTGCCGATCGACAGTCTCCTGCGGGGGCCGATGCGCGGTTGCCCGAGCAACCAGCGCCGGAACTCCGGCGTGAGGCGGCGGCAAAGAGAGCCGCGCCAGCGCGTGAAAACGAGGAGCGGCGGGACAATGCCTCTCTCGCCGCGGGCAACGCGGCTCCAGCGTCGCAGGCGGCCGCTCCCGACGCCACTTTCGCAGAAAGGGCGCGGCTCGGCGCGAGACTCGGGGGTGTCATTCCGGCCCCGCCGCGGATCGAGATCGTCTCGCCCGACGCCTCGATCCGTTGGCGCATTGGGCCCGTCGGGCGTCGTGGAGTACTCCGAGGACGCCGGTGCGACGTGGGAAGCGACGCCCACCGGAGTGGGAACGGACCTGATGGCTGGCGCATCGCCGTCCGGGACGGTGTGCTGGGTCGTCGGACGCGCGGGAATCGTGCTGCTGACGACCGACGGCAGGCAGTGGCAGCGCCTGATGTTCCCACTGGCGGTGGACCTCGCCGCCATTCAGGCAACCGATGCGCGCACCGCCACCGTGACGGCCATGGACGGCCGGCGCTTCACAACCGTAGACGGGGGAACGACTTGGAAGTGATTCTCTGAACCCTATCCCAAGTCCCGAATCCCAGATCCAGAATCCTTCCTCCCGACCCCGCGCAAGATTTCCCCACGGCTCCGTTCTAAGGACAGCCACCCGGTCCGCTGCATTCGGAACCCGAGAGTGGCCACTTCAAAGGAGCCTCTTCATGTTCCGTCAGTTTCCGTACATCGCGCTTCTCGCGGCGTCAGTCCTCGCAAGCGCGGCGACGCTCGCTGACCGCACCGCGCCAACCGTGTCCGCCCAGACTGCTGCGGCACAGAACCAGACGACGCTCGATGACCAGACAGAGCTGGCGCTCACGGTCTACAACTCGGACATCGCGCTTGTTCGGGACGTGCGCAACCTCCAGCTTCCGCGGGGCACGTCAAACCTCCGGTTCATGGACATCGCTGCGACGGTCAATCCGGCCACGGTGCACTTCAGGTCGCTTTCCGAGCCCTCCAGGGTCAACGTGCTCGAGCAGAACTACGAGTACGATCTCCTCGAGCCCGACAAGCTTCTGCGAAAGTACGTCGGCCGCGACGTCACGCTGATCCGCGTCTTGCAGCGAAACGGTGCGACCGTGCAGGAAGAGGTCAAGGCCAGGCTCCTCAGCTACAACAACGCGCCGGTCTGGCAGATTGGCAGCGAAATCGTGACCGGCCTCCACGCCGACCACATCCGATTCCCCGAGTTGCCCGGAAATCTGTACTCGCGGCCGACATTGATTTGGACCCTCGACAACGACGGAACGACGCGTCATCGGGTCGAGGCGTCGTATCTGGCCGGCCAGCTCTCGTGGAACGCAGACTACGTGCTGACGGTTGCGCGCGATGACAAGACGGGCGACATCGACGGCTGGGTGACGCTGAAAAACGGCAGCGGCACCTCGTTTCCGAACGCCAAGCTGCAGCTGGTGGCGGGCGACCTGAATCGAGTGAAACAGGTGCTGGGCCGCATGGCGATGAACGAATCGAGGAGCTGACGTGGCGGCGGCAGCGCCCATGGCACAGGAGGCGTTCTCGGACTACCACCTGTATACGTTCGGACGCAAGACGACCATCAACAACAACCAGACGAAGCAGCTCAGCATGCTTGGCGGCACCGGCTTCCCGGTTGTCAAGCGGTACGTCGTCGAAGGACAGCAGTTCTACTATCGCAACGCCCAGCATCCCGGAGCGCCGATCAAGGACGTGGTGCAGGTGTTCTACCAGTTCAAGAACGAGGAGCGGTCAGGGCTCGGCATGCCGATGCCGGCGGGTGTTGTGCGGGTCTATCAGTCCGATTCATCGGGCGGCACCCAGTTCGTCGGCGAGGATCGCATCGATCACACGCCGAAGGACGAAACGCTGAACCTCAAGATCGGTAATGCCTTCGACGTCGTCGTGGAGCGCAAGCAGATTGATTTCGAGAAGATTGCGGCGAACACCTACGAGGTGGAGTACGAGATCACGCTGCGTAACCATAAGTCCACGCCGGTTGCCGTCGAGGTGAACGAGCCTCTCGGCGGGACCTGGCGGATGCTCCGCTCGTCGCACGAATGGACGAAGACGGCGGCCTGGGCCGCGCAGTTCCAGATCCCTGTGACCGCCAACGGCTCGGTGACGCTCAACTACCGGGTGCGAGTCACTTACTGACTCGGCCGATGTCCTCGACGAGTTGGGGGCCGTGTTCGGCGGTCAACTCACCGCGGCGGATCTTCTTCCACATCGTGTTGGCGGTTTCCGCAAAGAGTAGGTCCGGGGCGAGG
Organism: uncultured Acidobacteriota bacterium; assembly: GCA_963745495.1. Lineage (GTDB taxonomy): Bacteria > Acidobacteriota > Vicinamibacteria > Vicinamibacterales > CAVVIG01 > CAVUXJ01. The sequence goes on along the minus strand of CAVUXJ010000012.1, from coordinate 193,034 downwards.
TACTCGTGCGGGAGCGTGAGCAAGCGACGCGCCGCGTCACTGTGAATCTCAGGAACAAACCGTTTCACGACGACGCGGGCGTCGACGACGAACGCGCTCACCTGGTGTCGCGGTCCTCGCGAATCAGGGCGGCGCTGTCGCAGCTCTCCCACTCAAGACCGCGATCCTCGGACAGGGCATTGCACCCGAATCGGTCGACGACCTTCAAGAACAGCTCGTGCTTCCTGCCGTTGGTTGCGCGGCGCTTCAGCGGTGCGCACGTTCGTGCGAACGGATGGACTTCAGAGTTTGAGGAACCGCTCTCGCAGGACGCGCGATTGCAAGCGGCTGATCGGCAGTCTCTGGCCGTTGGCGAGGAGGGCCACATGGGCGCCGCCCGGCATGACGCTGACCTTCGTGATCAAGTCGACGTTCGCGAGCGTTCCGCGCCCCAGCCTGATGAATCGCGCCGGATCGAGGCGGCGTTCCAGGTCTTTGAGACGATACGTAATCGTGTGCCGGCCATTCCGAACCGTGGTGATATTCAGCAGTTCACCTTCCGCCACGATTGAGGCAATCTGCTGGATTGGGACGATCACCACTTCTTCGCGGTGCCGCACCGGAATGCGCTCGAGGTATGGGGGCTTTGCGGCCAGCTCGTATGACACGATGGCCGCGTCGACGCGGGCTGCCTGCTCCGCGACGATTTCCGCGTGCTCCATGCGTTCCTGTGCGCGATTCAACGTCTCCCGCAGCCGGGCCTTGTCGACGGGTTTCAGCAAGTAGTCCACCGCGCTGACTTCGAACGCATGGACCGCATACTCGTCGTACGCGGTCACGAACGCGATGAGTGGAACGTCCTGCTTCTTCAGCGCCCGTACGACGCCGATGCCGTCGAGTTCCGGCATCTGCCAGTCCAGTAACGCGAGATCCGGCTTCTGTTTCTCGATCATCGCGACGGCCTCTTTGCCGGACGCCGCCTCGCCGACCAGCGCGACATCGTCGAACGCGCGCAAAAGGGCCACCAGGAACGCGCGGGCCGGGCGCTCGTCGTCGGCGACGACGATGCGAAGGCGTGCCGTCACACGACCACCCGGTTCGCATCCGGTTCCTCGGCGGTCTTGAATTGCACCGGCACGCGAATTTCGACGGTCGTGCCGAGGCCGGACGCCGTGTCAATCAACAGTACTGCGTCGCGCCCATACTGACATTCGAGCCGGCGCTCGACGTTTCGCAGACCAACGCCCGTCTCGCGTCCACGTTGGAGCAACGTCGTCGTGCTGCCGGCGCCCGTATCACGCACGATGAGCGAGAGTTGACGCCTGTCGTCCGGCAAGCGCTCGACGCGCGCGCGGATCGTGACTTCGCCACCCGTCTGTTTTTGCGCGATCCCGTGCTTGACGGCATTCTCGACGAGTGGCTGCAACACGAGCGGCGGCAGGCGAATGCTGCGGAGTCTCGCCGGCACATCGATCGTGACCTGCAGACGCTGTTCAAATCGTGCGCGCTCGATGTCCAGATAGGATTCGATGATCTCCAGCTCACGGCCGAGCGTCGTGAACTCGCCCTCCGAGCGCAGCACGCCCCGCAGCAGCGCCGTCAGCCGCAGCAGCGTTTCGAGCGCGCGCGGCGGCGCCGTTTGTATGAAGTACCCGATCGTCGTCAAGGCATTGAAGAGAAAATGCGGATTGATTTGCGCGCGCAACGCTCGAAGCTCCGCTTCGGTCGCGAGCTTTCCAATTTCACGCTCCCGCAGCTCGCGTGTGTACCGCTCGTCCGTCATCCTGATGGCGTCGATCCGCCGGGCCACCACGACCGCGATCGCTTCCAGCGTCGCGAGATCGTCTGAGAGGAAACGACGGCCACGCGTCAGCTCCGAGATGGTAATGGCATATCGCGGTGGTTCCGTGGTGGGAACGATGACCACTGCGGCGACCGGCGTCGGGGCGTACGCGGCTGGCGTCACGAGGTGTGGCGGCGCCGATCGCAGGAGCGCGAGTGCTTCGTGGCCAGAGACGACAATCGGGCCCAGTGTTGTTTCCTCCGTGAGCCCGCTCCATTCACGCCACGAGACCAATTCGGAGCTCATCGCCGGAGCAAGCCGCTCGCACACCTCATTCAATACCGTCGACACGTGCTCGTGCGCCTGCACGTGTCGGGTGATGGCTGCCCGCAATGACCGGTAGTCCGGCCGTCGCAGCACGACGCTGTCGACGAACCAGGCGGTGACACGGCGGATACCCGGATACAGTAGCGCCGTAGCCACCCACAGCGTCACCAGCACCCCGACCTGGCGCGGATCGACCGTCATGAATTGGGCGAACGCATCCGATCGCAGTCCAAAGATGGCGGTTGCGCCAAAGGCGACCGCGACGATCGCAAGGAGGGCGAGCGCTCGCTTCAGGAAGAGATCGGCCAACGCAAAGGGGTAGTCCTGGTAGAGGATGGCAAAGGCGAGCGGCAGCGACGCGTGGTGACCCACGAGCTCGACGGGCCACGCCGCTTCGCCTTTGTGGAGCTGGCTCAAATGGAGTGCGGACACCGCGAAAATAGCCAGCGCAGCCGCCCAGAGCGCCCGCCTCGCACCGGGCTGACCTCGCGTCACGGTTGCCAGCGGCACGACGAGCGCGACGAACGTGTAAGTGAGGAGCTGCATGCCGGCTGCCGACGGCACCACCTGATCAGTCCACCCCGCGTGGAGGTGTAACAAGGCGGCGGCCGTGCTCACGCAGTACGCGGCCGTCACAAGCGCTCGCTTGATGGCCTCCCCAGGCCCGCGCCGCGCGCCGCGCAGGACCGAATGGACAACGACCGCGGGGAGAAACCCGAGTGCCCCGAATCCGGCAGCCCCTAACATCGGAAACGGACCTTCAAAGCCAATCTTTGGCAGCTCGTACGCGAGCAGCGCACACACGTTCCAGACGAGGCCCAGGACGGACGTCAGAAGAAGCAGAGGATCGAGCTTGAGGCTCACCATCGGAGGCCAGCCGGCGCGCACGACCATCGCCAGCAGCATCGCGTAGAGCGCGACGCCGGCGCTAAGGCCGACAAGGTTCAGCAACTCGCCCATCGGAAAGGTGGTCGACACGGTACGTCCCTGGCGCTCCTTTCGAAACCTCAAGCCGTTGTCTGGCTGCTAATCCAAAATTGGTGGTCGTTTTCGACCAACCAATGGAGTATGCGCCTGCGGCGCCGATCCGCAAGTCAGGATCTGCGAACAGTGCTCCTGCCAGAATGCGCCGATCGCCCATTCACACGGAGTCGGTCGTCAGCCATCACGGCAAACGAGCCATCTATGCAGTTCCGGTCGTCCTGACGCCAGCGGCTTGCTACGGTGCCCAAGAAGATGATGGCGAGATGAGAGGTCGCGCGAGAAGTCCTTCATGAGAGACGTCCTGTGCTGGCCCGCGCGGAAATGTTGCGAGCACCGCCAGTCCGTGGGGTCGTGAGCCTATTCACCCTTCGCGTAGCGGCGCTGCTACTAGACCATATGGAAAGACCGACCTCGGCTTTGCATCTCACGCGGGTTACGCTGGCCGTGTGAGGGTTCAACGCAGAGCCGCATACAAAGGAGGTCGGTCATGTTGCAGTCTACAACCATCATCGCCTTCGATCAGCATGCCGCCACGACGGTGGCGGCGGTCTTATTGCCGGCGCACCGGACGGCAGCGATCCATCCGCTGACGTCGGATGTCACCGCGATCGTGCGGTTTGTCGCGCGCGTCCAACGCCAGGGCGCGGTGACCTGTTGCTACGAAGCGGGGCCGTGCGGCTTCGAGCTGCAGCGCGCCCTCACGACCAAGGGCATTCCCTGCGACGTGATCGCGCCGGCGTTGATCCCCCGCCGTCCGGGGGATCGGATCAAAACGGATCGTCGGACGCCGGCCACCTCGCGGTCCTCTACCGGGCCGGGGCGCTCACCGCCATTCACATTCCCACCGAGCAGGAAGAAGCCGCGCGCGACTCTGCTGCGGTGTCGCGAGGACATCCGGGCCGATCTGCTGCGGGCTCGGCATCGCCTCTCCAAATTCCTGCTCCGTCACGGCCGCCGGTTCACGGCGACCAAGACGGCCTGGTCGAAGCGCCACGACGCCTGGCTGCGCGCGCAGACCTGGCCGCTGCCGGCCCTCGATCAGACCCATCGCGCCTATCTGCGCGGCGTCGACGAAATCGTCGCGCGACTCCGCGACCGTCGAGGAGGATCTGCGCGCGTTGCTCGATCTCGAGCCGCTGCGGCCGCGCGTCCAACGACTGCGCTGCTTCCGCGGGATCGACGATCTCACCGCCCTGACGATCGCCGCCGAGCTCGGCGATCCTCGCCGCTTTGCTACGGCCCCGAGCACGATGGCGTTCGTCGGCCTCGTCCCGTCCGAGCACTCGAGCGGTGCCCGAAACGCGCCCAGGGTGGCATCACCAAGACCGGCAACGCGCACCTGCGGCGTGTGCTCGTCGAGTCCGCGTGGCACTATCGCCATCATCCGTTTGTGAGCGCCGCCGCTCCGGGCTCGGCAGCGCGGCGCGCCGGCGACGGTCATCGCCTCGGCGTGGACCGCGCAACAGCGGCTGCATCGTCGCTACGCCCGACTGGCCGCGCGCGGCAAACCCAAGCAACACATCGTCACCGCCGTGGCGCGCGAACTCACCGGCTTCGTCTGGGCCGCGCTGACCCAGTGATCTGATCGGCCGACGTCGAAAGGAGAATCCTCGGACGTTCTATGCGATAGACGACTTCGGTCTCGAACTCGCGCAACTAGAGCGAGGCAGCTCCCGACGAATCATGGTCATGCGGTAGCCAACCCGCGAATATCAGAGTGATTCATCGTCGTTGCCGCTCGGCCGATCAGATGACCGGATCAGACGAACGAAGGCCTGTGGAAATGCCGGCCGCTTCGCGGCCTTGGACGCGCGCGCAGAACGCGCGCGTCCACATTCCCACAGGCCGTACTTCAATCGGGAGTTGACTAACGGTCTTTCCATATCAGAACTTCACGTTGTACAGCAGTTTGAAATTCCGCCCCATCTCCGGTGCCAGATCTTTGATGTAGGACAGGTGATTCCGGTACAGCTCGTCCGTCGCGTTATCGAGGCGTGCGGTAATCGTGCTGACTGAGCCCCCGGTGTTGAACGAATAGGCGGCAAACAGCCTCAGCAACTGGTAACCATCGGTCGGTGTTTCCCCGGTGAAGACCCGATCCTGCTTCGCCGCGACCGTGACGTCGCCACCGGCCTGAAACGCCCCGTGCTGGTACCGCAGGCCGCCCCGGAAACGCAGCGGTGGAATGAACGGCAGCGGCTCGTCGGTCGCGCTGACTGACCCGCGCACATAATCGAAGCCCACCTCCGCTGCGAGCACGGAGGTCAGCTGGAAGTCGCCGTGTGCCTCGACACCCTGGAGGAGACTGTCGCTGGACACGTTTTCGATGATCGGGAATTCCGACTCCTCGACGGGCTCGTCCGCCGATTCCGCGACCGGGGAACCGTTCTGCGAATTCCGGCTGGCGCTCCTCGAACTCGTCCTGCGTCACCGGCCTCCGAAAGACGTACTTGTTGATGTCATTGCGGAAGTATGAGATCTCGCCCGAGGCACGGGCCGATCGCCATCGCAGTGCCAGATCGAGGCCGAACGCGTGCTCGGGATCCAGGTTGGGGTTGCCGATTTCGAACGCGAAGTTGCCGGGATGTGGACCATAGTAGAACAGCTCCTCGACGGCCGCGTAGCGGGCGGTGCTCGCGAGGCTGACGGCAATCGTCAATGCGTCGTTCGCTGCCGCCGGACGGATGAGGAGCCCAGCAGAACCGGACCCGGTCGTGAAACTTCGCTCGTCCTCTCCAAGGGGTGAATATCGCGTATTGTCGAACCGGCCGGCGAACTGAACCGTCATGTGCGGCCAGGTGACCTCTTCGTAGACGAACCCTGCAAACGCGCCCTGATCGATGGCGGGCGACAGCGCCTCGGCGCCGGCCGCATCAAAGGCCCGGCCGAGCACCCACATGCCGACACTGCCTTTCATCCGGCCGATTGGCCGGTGAGACCCCATCAGTTCGAACTCGTTCGTGTCGTTCTTGAACGCCGTGCCCACCTCGTCGCCCTCGAGCTCTTCGTGTTTGTAGCGGCGGGTCGTCAGCGTGGCGCGAAACGAATCGAACGCCCCCGTCAGGTCGTGGGCGCCTCCGCGCAGGACTGTACTGTGCTTCCTTGGCGTGGACTGCAGGATGCCTTCTTCGACGATCGGAATCCCGAGCTTGGTATCATCGTAGCCGTAGCTGCCGCCGAAATAGCCCTTTGCTCCCGTCCACGCAAGGCCGGCACTCCCGAAGCCGCTCCGCGACTGCGAATTGACGATCTCGCCTTCTGGCGTATTTACGTCGTCCGACCGACGGCCGCCGCCGCCCGCATTCAGCGCAAACGTGCCGTTGCCGACTCGGATATCCCCCGCGGCTCCGGCTTCATTCGCGGCCGTTCCGACATCGAATATCACGTTGCCGGCAGCACCCTGCTGCGGCGCGGTCGGGATCTGATCCGTGATCACATTCACGAGCCCACCGATCGCGTTCGCCCCGTACAGGAGCGTCGCTGGCCCGCGGACGACCTCGATCCGTTGTGCGGCTGCCGGATTCACAGTCACGGCATGATCGGCCGACTGGCTCGAGAGGTCGCCCATGCGCGCGCCATCCTGCAGGATCTGCACGCGGTCGCCGCTGAGACCGCGAATGACCGGTCGCGCCGTCTGGGGTCCGAAGCTGCGGGCTGCCACGCCGGGCTGGTTCTCGAGTGCCCCGCCGAGTGACATCTCGAGCTGTTTGCTCAGTTCCTGACCGGCGAGCACGGACGTCGGTTGATAGGCTTCAAATTGACTGCGTGGCTCGGCGCTGACGGACACCACCTCGTGATAGTGAAGCTCGGGATCGACCCTCACGTCGACACTCGCCGCCGAGGCTGCCGAGATGGTGACTTCGGTGCGCCGAGACGAGTAGCCTTCGGTACGCACGGAGACGTGATAGGTACCGGGCGGCACGTTGTCGAACATGAACGCCCCGTCAGTGCCGGACGTCGTCTGCCGCCGCAGTTCTTCGAGGACCACCGTGGCGCCAGACACGGGGTCGCCAGACAGTGAATTCAGCAAGCGACCTGAAAGAGCGACGCCGGTCTGGGCTGCGGCACTGACCGGGTTGCCAAGCACCAAGGCGAAACCCAGCACCCACGTGCATACGCCAAACTGAGCAAGAAGCGAACAAGCGCCAGTACACCGCCGTGCAAACATAAGACCCTCGTCTCAGGAAAGAAGAGATCAGACCGCCTGAAATCTAACGCACGGTAGCAGGCTCTTCGTGCAACAACGAGCGGTACCTAACGAATGGCTTGTTCTGAGGTGTGGACGTGCCGTTTCGAAGGGTGAATGGACCCTGCGGTTGGTATCCCGAATCCCCGTATTTGTATCGATCGCCATGGCGGAATCGCCGCCAGGCGGCAGGGGGATCTACGGTGTGCTGCTCATGATCAGGCGGCGGATGTCGGACGAGCCACGGCAGGATCACAAACAGGATGAAGAGAATGACAGCGACAAGCATCCACAATTCAACCGACCAATTGCCTCGCATCCTGATCTGGCGAACACGTTTTCGCGATCCACGGTAGACCTTCGGCGGACCGGAGGTCCGCATGTCAGGCCGTCTGGGGATTCGAGGGTCGCGACGAATGCGCCATGGCGCCACCGAACGTAGGCGGAGCGCGCGCACGAGTCGTCAGGTTTTCAACGAGCAGTCGAACGGAGGATATGGGCGGTCGTGGCCTCGCGACGGCCGCCGACGCTGGCAGTCGGAGTCCTGCCACGGTTGGTGATCATGTGCAGAAACGCTTGCGAAGACTCAGAAGGCGCAAGTCGATATGAACCGAAAGTCCCTCATCACAGCCGCAGCAAGCGCTCTCGAAGAATTTTCGACTGAAGACGACTGACCTGAAGGCGTTGCCCGTTACTGAGCACCGCGACGTGGGTTCCACCGGGCATGGCATTCACCTTCACGATGAGATTGATGTTCGCAAGCGTGCCACGACTCAGTCTGAGAAACCGGGACGGATCCAGGCGTGCCTCGAGGTCCTTCAACCGGTACGTGATGGTATGTCGATCACCCCGCACGGTCGTGAGATGGAGGAGCACGCCTTCAGCAACGATCGATGCGACTTGATCCACCGGGAGAAGCGTGATCTGTTCCCTCCGGCGCACGGGAATCCGATCCAGAAATGGCGGACCGGTACCTGCGGCGTACATCTCACCCGCGATCCTCAGGCGCGACGCTTGTTCAGCGACGATTTCCGAATGCTCGGTGCGGTCGTGCGCCCGATTCAGTGTTTCGCGCAGGCGGGCCTTCTCGACGGGTTTGAGCAGGTAATCGATGGCGTTTACTTCGAAGGCCCGAATCGCGTACTCGTCATATGCGGTGACGAACGCGATCAGCGGCGTACTGGTGCTCGTGAGCGCCTTGACGACTCCCAGTCCGTCGAGTTCAGGCATTTGTAGATCCAGAAGCGCAAGATCTGGCTTTTCGCGTTCAATTAGGGCGACCGCCTCCTTCCCGGACTCGGCTTCGCCCACGATGACGACGTCATCGAACGAGCGCAGCAACGCCGCCAGAAAAGAGCGCGCCGGGCGCTCATCATCGGCAATGACCAAACGCAACCGCGCACGGACCTCAGCCTCCAACTTCCACCGCCGGTTCGTCCATCCAGCCACCGACGGTCAAACGAATTTCGACGGTCGTTCCGGCGTCGTTCGGGGTCGTGGGTTGCTCGAACAGCCGCACAACCTTCACCAGCGGCATCCCGTAAAGCACGATGCCTTTGGGCAGGCCAACCAAGTTCAGTAAGTCGCCCATTCTCGTGAACCTCCGTGTCCGTCGCAGGATACGGTCCGCTGATAGGGAGCGAGTACCGAAAATCAGTGTGTGGCCGACTTCGGGCCTTGAGCGGTTCGTACGACAAGATGAACTGTCGTAGCACCATACAGTCCGGCGAATCGTTGGCACTGTCAACTTGGTGCGGACGGCACGCTTCTCCCCCGTCGAGGTCGATCGCCCTCGAGCAGTCAGAAGACGGCCATCACCGCATCCCATTCGACGAACGCCCGCGTTCGGAGCAGGCGGTGGCGAGTCGACCGCAGCAGGTGTCGGCCGACCGGGAAGAGATTCAAGGGAATCTGGCGGCGATGCTGGGGCCGCCCACAATGCGAAGAGGTCGCCAGAAACGGGCGACCTCTCGCTGCAAGTTGTGATGGTTGCGGGGGCGTGCCCCACGCGGTACTCGCGGCTCCGGAACGGGGCGGCGTGACGCCCATCTGCCACGCCCGGTCGCTCTCAACAGGAGGTCTTCGTGAGCGGCGCAGTCTTCTTCGGAATGGCCTGCTTGACGGAAAGCTTACGCTCGGAGTCTACGTAACTCTTGCGATGCGCTTCAATGAGCATGACGCTAAGTCAATCCCAGTCAATCCGAGACATCTGTATGTGCGGTGCCCCATCCTTCGTCGAGGTCCACGCAGCTGTTACCGATCCATCACGGTTTGCAAGCCAGCGGGGCAAGCGGGAATGACGAGGAGCAGGACCAAGCGCCACCGGCTGGGACATGGCGCCCGAGTCACTTACGTATCTCGCCCAAGTCTCGCCGTTTTCGAGCCAGCCGACAACGGCCGAGCGCCCATCGGGAAGAAGTGAGACAGTGACTTGCCCCTCTCCACTCCCTGAGTCGATGCGGAATGCGGAACCAAAAGAGTCTCCAGAGTCCGACGAAAAGGCCAGCTGTACCTTCGGTTGGTTGTTTGAACCGGTCCACCAGGCGACCGCGACGTGATTCGCGGATGCATCCACAGCCGGTCCGTTGTCAGGGCAAGCGTTGATGATCCAGTTATCTCTGTGAACCAGATGGGGCTTTCGCCATAAGCCACCCTCCTGGCGCACGATGTAGATGTCGCGCACTGTAGGCTGGAAGGTACGAACCTCCGAAGGAAGAGTCCCAGGCGCCTCTTGGCGCCCGCGATACGCAACCACAGCGCCGCGATCCGTTGATGCCGCGCTGGTTGGGCAACACTCACAGGTGATCGGATCTACGAACTGCTCGTGGTCGACCTTGCCCTCGGCATTCACGGCTGCATAGCGGAGACCAACCGATCCTAGATCGTGGGCCTTCTTGCTATCGCGCTCTGGCATCAGGGCGTGCACTTGCGAGCGAACGCTCGCATCCAGCCATACCAGTCCGATCCCGCTCTTCGTTCCAAACCACGAGATAAAACTGTGTTGGCCGGCGAGGGCCTTGCCGTAGGGTGTCGGAGTCGGAACCCATGACCGGCCTTCATCGATAGAGATGGCCATTTCTATCGTGGTCGCGTTGTAACCGTCGTCTGTCACCTCCCAATAGGCCAGTAGTTTCGAGCCCGGCAGAGTTGCGACCGCAGGGAGATCGGCGGAGAACATACTCAGCTTCGGCCCTTCGGCAATGGTGCGGACATCGGACCAGTGCGCCCCACTCTTCACCGCCATCTCGAATGCATACCCGCCGCCGGGAAGGGGACGCTGCCAGCTCAACAGCGACCTTTCGCCGGATAGGGCCGTCATCTGAGGCACCAGACTCTCAGCCGGCGTAGGCGGCGATTCGGAATGGACGACCAAATCCGGCGGAGCCTTCCGGCAGCCGCTGAGGACCGATGTCAGGAGAACGGATCCTACGATGACGAGCTTCATCCGACACCTCATTGCCGGGTCCACCGGAGCGAGACTACAGCGGCAAGAGGCGACCCTGGGCGCACTTGATTCTGCCCGTTGCTCGCCAGATATTACACCCGGTCAAGTGCATTCTGAATGTTGGCGCTGACACGAAACCTCTGTCCACCGCTGATGGAAAAGTCATAGAACGTGCCGACATCCAATCGCGTGTAACCTGGCAGCAACCCCGTGTTGTAGTAGGTGTCTTGCCGATCGCCGACAACCACCACGCCCGCGCTAAGACCCAGGTTGCGAAGCATTCCTGACGGCTCCTGATACGACGCCCAGACAGCGCCGCTGTTTCGTGGCGCGTTCGGCAGGATGTTGCCCACGGGATACTGGGTGGAGCTTGTCACCCGGGCCAGAGTGTAGGCGTACGAGGTCAACAGATTCAGGCCGGAAATCGGGCTACCCGTGAACTCAAGTTCGATGCCCTTGCTCCGTTCCTGACCATTCTGGACCGAGAACAGCGGATTGCTGGGATCTGGCGCGACAACGTTATTCTTCTCGATCTGGTAGAACGCCAGCGTGGAACTCACGCGGCCCGAAGGTGATGCCAGCTTGACTCCACCCTCCCATTGATGGGTCTTCCCTGGATCGAACTGCCGGCCCTCGAAATTCAGGGCAGACGGATCAACGGGAACGAACGACCTGACGTAGCTTCCATAGAGAGACCACCAGTCACGAGGCTGGTAGACCAGACCCACGCGAGGGCTCACTGGGAAGTCGGTTTGGGTTTGATGCGCACCGCTGTCGTTGTTGACGGAATCCTGAAAGTAACGCTCCATGCGGATGCCGGCGATCGCTTTCCAGTGGCGGCTCAAATCGACTTGATCCTGCGCATAGATCGCCTGATTGCGGACGGAGGTTGTCCCGTTGAGGACGAAGTACGGGTTTTCCAAAGCGCTCAGGGCGTCAGACAGACTGAAATTTCCGACCTGGGGATTGAGAACGCTGATGTCCGGCGCATAGCCAATGGGGCCGATGGAGCTGGCCGTCACCCACCCTGCCTCAAAGCCCACCGCGATGTGATGCGTGGCGCCTCGTGTTTTCACATTCCCCGAAAGGCTGGTTTGCGAGTACCCGGTAGATATTGGGAAAGGCAAGGTCCGCGGAGGAGTACCTCGTCACCAGCGTCGGGTCTGTCGAACTTGCTCCATATGCGGCAGCGTCCGTATAAGTCGCATTGGTTCGCGCGAGGTGAAAGCCGTTGTAGAGATTCCATCCTGAAGCGAACAGATGGTTGAATCGATAGCCGAACTGCCAGTCCCGGTCTTTTTCCGTGCTCCAAGGCTCGACGTATTGGGTTGAGATGGGAACCGGCGCAGGACGATCGCCGAACATCGGAACTCCATAGTCGGATACGCGGTCCGCGTGGATGAACTCACCTAGTACGGCGAGACTGGTGAGCGCGTTCGGTTTCCACAGCACCTGTGGAGCCATGAAAGATTTCTCCGCATGAACGTAGTCCCGAAAACTGTCGGTGTTTTCGTACACGCCATTCAGCCGGTAAAACAGCGTCTTGCTGGCGTTGATCGGCCCCGAGACATCAAACTCAGGGCGAAGGAGGCCAAAGCTGCCTCCGGTCATCGATACCGAAGCGAACGGAGTGCTCGTGGGCTTTTTTGTGATCAGGTTGACGACACCGCCAGGTTCAGCGGCTCCGTACAGCGCGGAGGCAGGACCTTTCAACACCTGAACTTCTTCGATGTCCGCCGTATCCGACCGCCCGACGCCGAAGAACTTATAGCCGTCGCGCTGATAGCCGTTGCTCGTATCCAGAACAAATCCCCGCATGGCCACCATGTTTCCGGTGGCGCCACTGATGCGGTGATACGCGCGCTGAACACCCGTGAGGTAAGTCGCCGCATCGGCGTACTGGAACGCCTGCTGCGCATCGAGCAATTCGCGACTCGCGATTTGCACGGATTGGGGGAGGTCCATCAGACGTACAGGCGTGAGACTTCCGGTGCTCGTAACGATGCGCCCTCGTTCGCCCTGCACACTGATGCTCTCCAGCACGGCAGCAATTTCAAGTGTGAGTGTCAGGTCTCTATTGCCGTCCTGAGCGGTGTCAATCGGTCTCGCCAGACTCTGAAACCCGTTCGCGGAAACGACCAAGCTGTACTGGCCGCCTCTCACGCCTCGAAATGAGAAATGGCCGCTTGTATCCGTCGTCGTCGTCTCGACGAGAGCGGCGGATGGTTGCTGGGCAAGTGAGACACGGGTTCCGGAAACAGCGCCACCCACCGGGTCCACAACAGTTCCGGAAATCGTATATTCGCCGGAAGCGCCCGTCTGGTCGGAGACGACGCCGCTGGTGGCGGCCGTTTGCTGAGCAGCGCTCAGGGTGGATGCTTCGACCGTAAACAGGGCAATCGAAAGAACAACCAGGCGATAAGAAGACGATGACATTAACCTTCCCTCCTCCGGGACCGACGAGCTCTTGGCGGAAACAATCGACCTGCGAATCGTAAGGCTCGTCAGACGAGCACGGAACTCGGTCGATGCGAATCCGCCTTCACGGCGACGCACCGATTCAGTCGACAGCGGTCGTGACACTTGAACACAGAGGTGGCGCTGGTGCGCCGGACCTGTGCGGTGGACACGAGACGGGGAGGGTTATCTGCGGGGCGGAGGACCGTCGGGAGGAGCGGTCCAATCCAAAGGCAGCGTAGCTTCGTAGCCCTCGGAGAGCGGTGCGGAACTGACCGTGACGGTATTGACAGTGGCAACCGGCAGAGCAAGTGGGCCGAGCATCGAGAGCAGAGCGCCGCTCAGTTCACTCTGCGTGCCCTGCATGCGGCACCGGGCCGAGTCTGCTGGCTTGTGGTGCATCGGACACACGCCGTGATCGGCCCCATCGGCGCAGGTGCAAATGATGTCCGATCCTGCGCTCCCGGTCGTGACCATCAGAGCCGTTGTGGCGGTCACGACGGACACGTGGACAAACAACCACGCGACTGCCACCGGGACGAGTAGGGCTCGAACCTTGGACACGAGTGTCGAGCAGCTTAGGGCTCGCGCAAGAATAACCGAGTCACGTCACTGATCGCGGGACGATGGTGTAATTCCAATCGCCGTGAAATGTGTGTGGTTTGATCTGCAATTGGGCAAAGTGCTCGTCGGATACGTTGACGGCCGTGTGGTAGCGACGTGTGTCGATGGCGGCTTTCACGAGGAGGCCGGCGCGCGTCGTCGTGGCGGCAATCAGGTTGACGATGGCTTGGTGGCTGATCAGGGGGGTCCCGCGCCAGTTCTGGGAGATGAAACTGAACAGCCGATGTTCGATCTTGTTCCATTTGCTCGTCCCCGGCGGGAAGTGACAGACGATGAGCGTCAAGCCGGAGTCATCGGCCACGCGCTGCAGGGACAGTTTCCAGAGGCGCGATCGTGGGCCATTGCTGCCGCCGGCATCGGCTGTGATCAACAGGGTACGCGCGTGCGGAAACCGGTACCGGCCCATGCGGGCCCACCAGCGGCGAATCGCGTTGGCGGCAAACTCCGCTGTGTCGTGATCAATCCCGACGCTGACCCAGCCTTGGTTGTTCGCCAGGTCGTACACCCCGTAGGGAATCGCTTTGCCGAGCGTCGGATCCAGAAAATCATGCACGCGCACGCGGGCGGGCTGCCCCTGCGGTCGCCAGGTGCGCCCGCCATTCTTGAAGTTCCCGACCAATTCCTTCTTCTTGGTGTCGACCGAGATCGCCGGCTGCCCGCCTTGATGAGCCCGCCGCACGCAACGATCGAGGTACTGAAACTGCGCGTCACGATCCGGGTGGGCGGTCCCCTCGCGGGTCTTGTGGTTCGCTTGCAAACTGTAGCCGGCGCCTTTCAACAGGGTCGCGACGGTGCGCGGACTCACCGGATGATCCTGTCGCCGCAGTTCGTCGGCCAACTGCGTCGTACTCTTGCACGTCCAGCGCAGGGGGGATTCGGGATCCCCGCGAGTCGTGGGTTCGATCAGCGCCAACAGCGCTGCGAGCACGCCCGGATCGGCGGTCGTGACCGCCGGGCGACCGCCTCCGGCTCGACGGACTCGCTGGGCCGCCGCAACCCGGTCCCGGGCCGGTGCCCGCAGTTCGCGCAACCCGGCATGGATGGTCGAGCGCGCCAAGCCCGTGGCCCGCGCGACCAGACTGACCCCGCCATGGCCCACGTCGCGTGCCTCGGCGGCCGCCCATTGTCGGCGCCGCCGCTCATCCAGTTCCAGGACCACGGCGCGGTACTTCCGACGAATCCGCGTCACCGTCGCCGCCGATGGCACGCCACCGTTATGACAGAATCCCCGCCGACGTACAAGTACCATTTGTACGAGTTATTCTTGCGCGAGCCCTTAGTCTTGGCCTCGAATCCCGTCAAGCGACGACCCGACGGCGGCGAAGCCTGGCGATGAGCACGATCACTTCGCCGGGGGCGCGGCCGGCTGCCCTGCCGGTGGGGTTGTGCCCGCCGGCGACGCCGGCGGTTGTTGAGTCGCCGGTGGTTGTTGATCGGCCGGTGACTGTGGCGCCGCCGGTGGTTGGGCCGCACCAGGTGTTTGCGGCGCGCTTGCCGGTGCGCGAGCGGGGGCTGGTGGTCCCGGCGTGCCGCCGACGACCGAACTGGGGCCACGCCGGCCAAGAATCGCCAGGCCGAGCGCGCCGAGCATGAACAGCACCGCGAACGCCGCGGTGATCTTCGAGAGCAGCGTCGCCCCGCCCCGTGCGCCGAAGGCCGTCTGGCTGCTGCCGCCGCCAAACGCGGCGGCCATATCGCCGCCCTTGCCCTGCTGCAACAGGATGACGAGCAGCAACACCAGGCAGACGAAGACGTAAAGAGTGGTCAGCAGGTAATACAACATCTGGGGTGTCCGGAAACCTCAGATTATACCGCAGCAGGCCGGCTTCTGGTCACGATCGCGACGAAGCTCCTGACGTCGAGGCTGGCTCCGCCGACGAGCGCGCCGTCCACATCGGGCTCGCGAATGAGCTCTCCGATGTTGTCCGGTTTGACGCTGCCGCCGTAGATGACGTGACACTGGTCCAGCGGCCAGAGCGCCGAACCGCTGGGCCAGCCGCTGGCGGATGTGCGAATGCGCCTCGCCCGCCTGTGCCGCCGTCGCATTCCGGCCGGTGCCGATGGCCCACACCGGCTCATAGGCCACGACGAGCTCCGCGATCTGCTCGGCCGTCAATTGATCCAATCCATCCTTGATCTGACGATCGATCACGGCGAAGGTCTCGTTGACGCTCGCGCTCTTCGAGTGTCTCCCCGACACAGACGATCGGCGTCAGCCCTGCCTCTGTGGCCGCGCACGACCTTCAGAGCAACGGTCGCATCGGTCTCACCGAACAACCGGCGTCGCTCGGAGTGGCCGATGATCACGTACTCGGCGCCGGCTTCGCCGATCATCCCGCCGGAGATTTCTCCGGTGAACGCGCCTTCGCGTTCCCAGTGGAGGTTCTGCGCGGCGACGCCCACGTTCGTGTTGCGAAGCGCCTCCGCCACGGCGGCGATGGCCGTGAAGGGCGGCGCCACCACAATCTCGACGTCGCTGACGTCCTTGACGATGGTGCGCAGTTCCTTCGCGTAGAGCACCGCCTCTTGAACCGTCTTGAACATCTTCCAGTTGCCGGCAATGAATGGGATTCTCATCACAAAGAACCTCTTGGCAGGAATGGCGGGGGACGGGAAGGGCAGGAGCGGCGCCTTCCGCCCTTCTGTCTATCCTGCCCCTCCCGCCCCTCCCGCCTTCTTGTCCGAGTGAGGCCCCCCACCGGTCGAGATATGCGAAATGCGGTCGGCGATGGCTGGTCAGAGCCCCTTCTTCACCAGCAGCCGGAGCAAATCGACGCAGCGGCTCGAATAGCCCCACTCGTTGTCGTACCAGGAGAGGACCTTCACGAAGTCGCCGTCCATGACTTTCGTATAGGGCGCATCCACGATCGACGAGTTGGAATTGCCCTTGAAGTCGATCGACACGAGCTCGTCGGTGGAATAGGCGAGGATACCCTTCAGCGGTCCATCGGCCGCCTCTTTCAGCGCGGCGTTGACCTCGTCGCCGGTCGTTTTCTTGTCCAGGATCGCCGCGAGATCGACGACCGACACGTTCGGCGTCGGCACGCGCATCGCGAAGCCGTCGAGGCGCCCCTTCAGCTCCGGAAGCACTTCGCCGACCGCTGATGCGGCGCCCGTCGTCGTGGGAATCATCGAGAGCGCGGCAGCGCGGGCGCGGCGCAAGTCCTTGTGCGGCAAATCCAGCAGCTGCTGATCGTTCGTGTAGGAGTGGATGGTCGTCATCCAGCCCTTCCTGATGCCGAACTGCTGGTGAATCACCTTCGCCAGCGGGGCCAGGCAATTGGTGGTGCACGACGCGTTGGAGATGATCTGATGCAGTGCCGGGTCGTACTTGTCGTCGTTGACGCCGAGCACGATGGTCAGATCGGGCTTCGTGGCCGGCGCCGTGATGACCACTTTCTTCGCGCCGGCGGTCAGGTGTTTCGCGGCGTCCTCGCGCTTGGTGAAAAGGCCAGTCGATTCGAACACGACGTCGACGCCCAGATCTTTCCAGGGCAACTGTGCCGGATCCCGCATCGAGAGAACCTTGAATGTGTCGCCGTCGATCGATATGCCATCGCCGCTGGCCTCGACCTTCGAGCTCAGGTTACCGAGCACCGAGTCGTGCTTGAGCAGGTGCGCCAGCGTCACCGCGTTCGTCAGATCGTTGACGGCAACGAAATCGATGTTCCTGTCCCCAAGTGCCGCCCGCATGATGTTCCGGCCGATCCGGCCGAAACCGTTGATGCCAACCTTGACCGCCATCGATTCTCCTCTCGAATTGCCGGATCAAAAGGATCCAGCGTCACGCCCTCAGGACAGGGAGCGCATTAACTCTAACCCAACGGGGACCTCGTTCTCCGCAGGCATCTTTTCGCCGCACAGGCCACGCCGTCGAGGATCATATCGGCTCGGCGGCCGGGTCTGTCGATCGCCACCGGCGGCGTGGCCGTGCGCTATCATGTACTCGCCTGTATTATCCGCCCCGAGCCGCTGTTCGACTGACCTCCTGTGGCGCGGGAGTCCGCCTGACGCCGCGTCCGTTGCGAGGCGCATGACATGGGGACGTCCCGTCATGGTGACCTCGCGCTGGTTCTGAGCGGCGGTGGCGCGCGCGCCGCCTACCAGGTCGGCTTTCTGCGGTTCCTCGCGCGGCAGTTTCCCGACGTCGTTCCGGGAATCCTCACGGGCGTCTCCGCCGGCGGGAATCAACGCGGCCTACCTCGCGGCGCGCCAGGAGCCCTTTACCGAGAAGGTCGAGCATCTGGTCAACCTCTGGGCCGGTCTGCAGCATCGGCGACGTGTTTCGCGTCGACACGCGCGATCTCGGGTCGCGTGTCGATCCGGTGGGGCGGCCGGCTCGTGGCCGGCGGCCGGTCCCCGCTGCGCCCGGCGGGCAGCTTCGTCGACACCGCGCCGCTCCGGCAATTGCTGGAGCGCGAGCTCCAGGCGACCGGCGGCGAGCTGACGGGCATCGCCCGGAACGTGCAGGACGGCTGGCTGCGGGCGATTGCGCTGGCAGCCTCGAGCTATACGACAGGCCAGTCGGTGACCTGGGTACAGACCGCCGACTGCAGGATGCCGATGTGGGAGCGACCGCAACGCAAGAGCGCCACCTGCGCGCTTCGGGTGGACCATGTCATGGCGACGGCGGCGCTGCCGTTCTTCTTTCCCGCAGTGCCAGTGGACGGGGCATGGTACGGCGACGGCGGCATCCGCCTGGCCGCGCCGCTTTCGCCGGCCGTGCACCTCGGCGCCCGCCGCATCGTCGCGATCTCGACGCGCTATGGGCGATCCCGCGAAGAAGCGGAGGTGCCCGCGATGAGCGGCTATCCGCCGCCGGCACAGGTCGCGGGTGTCCTGCTGAACGCGATTTTTCTCGATTTGCTCGATGGCGACGCCTTGCACCTGCAACAGATCAATCAGCTCGTCGCCCGCCTTCCGGAGGGGGAGCGCGACGGCCTCAGGCACATCGATCTGCTCGTGCTTCGTCCGTCGCAGGACCTTGGTCAGCTCGCGAACCAGTTCGAGCCCGAACTTCCGTCCACGTTTCGATTTCTCACGCGGGGCCTCGGGACCCGCGAGACGCGGTCGAACGATCTGCTCAGTCTGGTCATGTTTCAGAGCAATTACCTGCGACAGCTGATCGAGATGGGGGAGGCGGACGCCGCCGCGCGGGCTGACGACATCCGCCGGTTTCTGGATCGGTGAGGGGCCGATGACGAGCCTCCTCCGGCGCGGCGCGGTTGTCGTCGCGCTCTGTCTCCTCGCCGATCGTGTACGGGTGCGACGCCGGACACGGCTTCGTCAAGGACGATTTCGTCTGGATTGCCAACTCGCGCGTGGAAAGCCCCGGCGACATCGTCCGGCTGATCGCGCCGGCTGCCGCCGGCTTCTTCCGCCCGGTCGTTTCGCTCACCTTTGCCATCGACCACGCGATCTTCGGCCTCGATCCGCTTGGCTACGGCCTGACAAACGTGGCGTTGCTGTTTGCGTGCATCGGTCTGCTGACCCTTTTGCTTCACGCACTCGGCCTCCGGCGTGGGGTCGCGATCGCCGGTGCGCTGGTCTGGGCACTGAACTTCCAGGCGGTGAACATGGCGGTCCTCTGGATCAGCGGTCGCACCGCGTTGGTGCTGGTGTTATGGGCCCTTGCGGCGGCATACGCCTGGCTCCGCGGTCACCGCTGTGCTTGCCGCGGTCTGTGCGATGTTGGCGATGTGGTCAAAAGAGGAAGGATTCGTCATCCCCGCAATCCTCTCGGTCTGGTCCATCATCGACAGTCGCGCTGCCGCGCTGCCTTTGTGGGCGCGCCTGAGGCGGACGCTCGCCGAGACGTGGATGCTCTGGGTTGCCGCCGCGGTGAGCCTTGCCGTCCGGGCCTGGTCGGGGGCGTGGACGCCCGCCTCGGCGCCCTCCTTCTACCGGTATCGATTCGATCTGTCCACGCTCTTGGGGCACACGTATCAATATGCCGACCGTGCCGCGACAACGCCGGTCCTCGTGTTCGTGCTGTTCTGGCTGGTCGCCGGCTGTCCGCGATTCAACCCGGGCACGGATTGGCGCTCGACAGGTGAAAGGCGCTTCCTGGCTCGTGCTCGGTTTTGCGCCCACGCTGCTGCTGCCCGTCCGCTCCAGCCTGTATGCGCTGTTTCCAAGCATCGGCGTCGTGCTGGTCCTGGGCGATCTGGTGGAAGGTGCGGTTTCCCGCCTCTCACAGCGTGCCCTGAATCGGGCGATCGCCTTTCTGGTTCTGCTGCTCGTGGCGTTGTTTCCAGTTTACAAGGTGCGGAACCGCCGGTACGTGCGAGAAGCCGAGCTCTCGGCCGCCGTGATGCGCGAGGTTGTGGCAATTGCCGGCAGAGCGAGGCGGCCGGACCGTCGTGGTGATCGAAGATGTCCGCGATGCCAGGCCGACCGCCGAGCAGGCGCTCGGCGGGCTGGCCGATGAAGCGGGTGCGCTGATGACCGATGGGCGCGTCCGCCTGTGGATCGAGCCGCCGCCCGCGGATCTGGCCGGAGGAGTGGTGCCCGCCCCTGCCGAGGTTTCTGCCGTGCTCCTCGTGAAGAGCGGGCAGGTGACACGAATTCAGCTGACCCGCGTCAGCTTCGAGCGCTGCCGCCGCCGTGCACGTAGGCTTCTTCCCCGTGTAATGCGAGGTCAAGACCCACGCTCTCTTCGGACTCACTGGCTCGCAGCGGGATGATGACGCCGATCGCCTTCAAGAGCACGAAGCTGACCACGCCGCTGTAGACAATCGCCGCAGCGACGGCCATGGCCTGAATGCCGAGCTGACGCGGGATTGCCGAACAGCAAGCCGTCCGCGACGCCGTTGAGCGCTTTCTGCGCAAACACGCCCGTGAGCAACGCGCCGACGGTCCCGCCGACGCCGTGGGCCGCCACGACGTCGAGCGAATCGTCGAGCGAGGTTTTCACCCGCCATTGCAGAGCGAAGTAACTGGGAAACGCGGCAATCGCACCGAGCGCGATCGCGCTCATCGGCCCGACGAACCCCGCGGCCGGGGTGATCGCAACCAGTCCCACCACGATGGCGGTGGCGGCGCCGACAGCCGTCGGCTTGCCGGTGCGCGCGATGTCGATGATCGTCCAGGCGACCAGTGTTCCCATCGGGGCGAGCATCGTGGCCGTGAACGCGAGCGCCGCGATCGGACTGGCCGCGAGCGCGCTGCCGGCGTTGAACCCGAACCATCCAAACCACAGCACGCCGGCGCCAAGCAGCGTGAACGGCACGTTGTGCGGCAGCAGGCCGGACGAAGGGTAGTCGCGGCGCTTGCCGATGACGATGGCGGCGACCAGGGCGGCGACGCCCGCGTTCACGTGGACGACGGTACCGCCGGCGAAATCGAGCGCGCCCATGTCCGCGAGCCATCCGCCGCCCCAGACCCAATGCGCGATGGGCCCGTACACGACGATCGACCACACCGTGATGAACACCACATACGCCGAGAAGCGCATGCGCTCGACGATCGCCCCCGAGATCAGCGCGGCGGTGATGATGCAGAACGTCGCCTGATAACACATGTAAAGCAGATGCGGGATCGATCCCTTGCGCCTCGAGGCCGACGCCCCGCAAGAGCAGTCGCGACGCGTCACCGATCCAGTTGTTTCCGGCCGCGAACGCCAGCGAGTACCCGATGATCGCCCACGCGACGCCGACGAACCCCAGCGAGATGAAGCTCATCATCATCGTGTTGAGCGCGTTCTTCGAGCGCACGAGCCCGCCGTAAAAGAACGCCAGCATCGGCGTCATGAGCAGCACCAACGCTGTCGAGATCAACATCCAGGCTGTGTCGGCTTGGTTCATGAGCAGTCCTCAAAGAGTTTCGCGTCGTGGAAGTGGAAGGGCGTTCCGCCGAAAGCGACGGGATTGTCGCACGTCGTTCGCCAACCCACAAGTGGACTGTGAGCGTCGGAACGGTCCGATCCTCACGGCTCGGCCAGATGCGCACACGAACGCAGCGCCCGCCTGGATTTCACGACCGGCACTCGCAGGTCACGACACGGACGCCCGCAGTCGAGCGCGGCGCAGCGTCACCGGCGAGCATCGGCCTCCGCAGCCAGCGCAGGTCTGGATCTCGAGCGCGCCCATGAAATTTCGGGGTCGTGGCCAACACGTCGACAAGCGACACTTATGGAGCTGATTTCAAGAAAATCATACAAACATGTCGCCCGTCCGGCGCGGTGCAGGGATCGGCCGCCGTCGGACGGAAACGGACACGCACTCCCTCCGTCACCCTGTTCGGGTTGTGGCCCGGAGCGGCCCGTCAGATAGGTACATTAATGTCGAACGATACCAGCTGACCAGACATAAGTGTCGGTCTGTCGGGCCGGCCTCCTGTGCCGGTCCACGACAAATCCGGCCGTTTTTCCTCAGCAATCTGCCGATGTCAGCGGTGCGCGCCCGTGGCTCGGCTGGATCCGCTCTTGCACCGAGAGGATGCAGCAGTCGACAGTCCGACAATTCCTACGCTCACTCTGGAGGTGGCGACGTGAAGGTGACGACGATGTTCTACGGCAAGAATGGGATGCGGGCCCGACGTGGTCCTGGCAGGTGTGTTGGCCGCGGCGATCGTGTCATTCGCGGCCCCGGCTCCCGCGATGGCGCAGGACGATCCCAATCCCGGAGCGCTGACGTTCACCGGCGGCGTCGACTTTCCCACGATCTACTTCTTCCGCGGTATCCGCCAGGAAACGGATGCCAATTTGACGATGTGGCCGTACGGCGACCTCGGCATCGCGCTCTTCTCGGGCGATGGCGGGATCAAGAGCGTCGGCGTCAACGTTGGCGTGTGGAACAGCGTGCAGACCGGATCGGCGGGGACTGACGGCTCGAGTGGTCACGCCCATTACGAAGAGGATTTCTACACCACGCTCAACCTCGGATTTGGCGGTGGATTCACGCGTGGGCGCGACGTACATGGCGTTGACCAGTCCCAACCTGATGTTCAACACCGTCAAGGAATTTCAGCTCAAGGTCTCGAAGGCGCACATGCTGGCCCCATATGCGTTCTTGGCCTGGGAGCTCACCGACGACGGCCAGGCGGATGCCGGCAGCCAACAAGGGCACGTATCTCGAGCTCGGCGTAGCTCCCAGCTTTCCGCTCAAAGCGGACGGGCCGACGCTCGCGATCCCCGTCAAACTCGGTCTGGGCCTCAGCAACTATTACGAGGCGCCCACGGGCGACAATTTCGACGGGCCGACAAGCGAGAACAGCACGTTCGGATTCTTCGACGTCGGCGGCCTCGTCACCGTTCCCCTCAAGGGGATCCCCAGCAAATTCGGCGCATGGAACATTCACGGCGGTGTTGATGTCCTGTTCCTGGGCCACGGCGCGAAATACTTCAATGTGGACCCGGCGGGTGAGCGGAGCGACACCAAGTTCATCGCGCTCTTCGGCATCGGCGTGGGGTACTGACGACCGTTACCGACTGAGCGCGCGTGAGGCCGAGGGCGTTGGTCACGCGCCCGCGAGTCCTTCGGAGGACGGCACATACGCGAGGAGAAACTATGAATCTTGGCAAGCGGCAAAAGTACTGTTCGGCTCTCATGCTCGTGGCGCTCCTCGCGTGGGCCTCGAACGCCCACGCCAAGACGGCCGAGGAACTGACGATCGCACTGGACACCATCTGGGTGGTGCTGACGGCGTCCCTGGTCTTCTTCATGAACCTGGGCTTCGCGCTGGTCGAGTCCGGATTCTGCCGGAGCCAAGAACACCGTCAACATCCTGTCGAAGAACTTCATCGTCTTCGCCATTTCCTGCCTGGCGTTCTATCTGTTCGGCTGGGGCCTGATGTTCGGAAACGGCAGCGGCTTCATCGGGTCGGAAGGGCTGTTCACGCTCGGCGGCGCCGACAACAGCCCGGCCACGGGCGACGCCTATATGGGCGCCTACAAGGCCATCGCCTGGACCGGCATTCCGCTCTACGCGAAGTTCTTCTTTCAGCTGGTCTTCGCCGGCACGGCCGCGACGATCGTCTCCGGATCGGTGGCCGAGCGCATCAAGTACCTCTCGTTCATCGTCTTCTCGTTTCTGCTGGTCGCCTTCGTCTATCCGATCACCGGCCACTGGATCTGGGGCGGCGGCTGGCTGGCGACCGGCGGGCTTCTGGGACTTCGCCGGTTCGACCGTCGTGCACAGCGTCGGCGGCTGGGCGGCGCTCGCCGGCATCCTCGTCCTGGGGCCGCGCCTGGGCAAGTACGGCCCCGGCGGCAAGGTGAACCCGATTCCCGCTCACAGCATGACCTCGGGCGTCATCGGCTGCTTCGTGCTGTGGCTCGGCTGGTTCGGGTTCAATCCCGGATCGACGATGGCCGCGGACCCCAACGCGATCGCCCACATCTTCATGACCACGAACACGGCCGCGCTTCATGGGCCTGCTCTCGGCCACGGCGCTCAACTGGACTCTGGGACGGCAAGCCCGACCTGGGCATGTCGATCAATGGCTGCCTGGCCGGCCTGGTGGCGATTACCGCGCCGTGCGCGTTCGTGACGGTCAATGCCTCGCTCATCATCGGCCTGCTGGCCGGACTGCTCGTCGTCTGCGCGGTGAAGCTGCTGGACAAGCTGAAGATCGACGATCCGGTCGGCGCGGTTCCCGTCCACCTCTTCAACGGCGTCTTCGGCACCATCTGCGTCGGCCTCTTCGCCGTGGACAAGATCACCGGCGCGGCGACCGGCAACGGCCTGTTCAACGGCGGCGGCATGACGCTGCTCATCGCCCAGCTCAAGGGCATCGTGGCGGTGGCGGTCTATACGCTGGTGGTCTCCTTGATCTTCTGGTTCGCGATCAAGGCGATCCTCGGCCTGCGCGTCAGCAAGGAAGAGGAAGAAGAAGGCCTGGACATCGGCGAGCACGGCCAGGTCGCCTACATCGGCTTTGGAACAACCGCACGAGGTCGCTCACACCTAGCCGAATCCGCAGCCGCCGAGGCGCGCACTGCCGATGGATCGCGCGCCTGCGCGACCTGACGTGCCCCGCATCGGTCGCGTCGACGGATCGCGCGTCGTCTCCACGCTGACTCGCCGCGGAGGCTGACCTGAGCGACGTCGCACCGCCGCAGCCTCCTGCCCCCGTCGTGATGCTGCCGGCTGGCGCGTTTCTCGCCGGCTGCGCGGTGGTCGCCGGCGGACTGCTGCTGGCCGGCCGCGTCGTCGCCGCTGCCGCTCTGGCTGCTCGGCGCGGAAGTGCTCGTGACCATCCTCGGGCTCTTCCTCTTCGGATCGTTCAGGTACCAGATCCACAAGAACGCGCTCACCTACGGGATGCTGCTGGTCATCGTCGCGACGTTTGTCGGGCTGCCGACGTCGGGCTGGCACACCGAGATTGCCAGCCAGGGAGCGTGGCGTTGGGTGCAGCAGCACCTGCTGTCGTTCCGAGGCCTGGACGAGCTCGATCCACGCCGACACGATGCTGTTCATTCTCGGCCTGACGTTCTTCGTCTCGGTCATCGCCCAGACGCGGCTGCTCGAAGGCATCACGTTCTTCCTGCTCCGCCGCAATCAGGGCATGATCCTGCCGACCGTCATCTCGGTCACGGCCGTCGTCGCCGTCGCGTCCGGCATTCTCGACGGCGTCTCGATGATCGGGCTGACGATCCGCACGCTGGTCATCATCATGATGCTCGCGGCCGCGCCGGCGGCCGCGGTCCGGTACGCCGTCATGGTCTGCACGGCGGTCACGACGATCTGCGGCGTCTGGCTGGCGTACGGGGAGCCGCCGAATCTGATCATGAAGGCGAACCTCTATCCGTACCTCGGCAACGCCTTCTTCCTGCGTCTACTGCGCGCCCGGTCGCCATCGCCGCCTATCTCGTCATCGCCGTCGCAGCTTCGCGGCAAGCTGCGCGGTCAGCGCGTCAACCTCGAGGAGATGGACGTCATCGACGCCAACGCGGCGGACGTGCGTTTTCTTCAGGCGACGCGTCACGGCGAGGTGATCACGCCGGTGGAGCTCGTCGAAGGCCATGCCGGCCCGACGGACGACTGGGGCGCCGCGCGTCATCGCGCGGATCCGCGGCGGCGAGTCGCTCGGCCTCGCCCTCATCCACGAAGATGTTCCGCTGGAGACGCGGCGCCTGCTGCTGGGGCACTTCGTCACCGAAGAACTCGCCGACGGTCTCGATCGCCACTACATCCTCGACGCCGCGGGAGAGTACGAAGCGGCCTTCCAGGCCGAGCTGGCCGTCGACGAGGTGCTGGCCGCCATGGCCCGGGTCCGCCGGCGCGCGCAGAAGATCGGCGCGCTCGCGCTGGTCCCGTTCATCGCCGTGCTCATCGTGCACGGCATCTATCACGAGGTGCCGCTGTTCCTGGCGTCGTTTGCCGGGTTCCTGGCGGCACTGCCGGCGATCTGCGGCATTCCGAAGATGCGCGCGCTGGCGTTGCGCGAGGCGCGCCAGGAGTATGCCGAATACTACTTTCTGTTTCCGCTTGTTTCTCTCCATCACCCTGCTCACGACCGCGGGGTTCTTCGAAGGGATGCAGGGGCTGATCCTCGCCGGGATCGCCACGCTCGGTCATGCGCACGTCGCGTTCGTGCAGTTCCTGGGATCGACGTTCCTCTCCGCCATCCTCGACAACAACGTCGTCGCCGACTTCGCGTCTCGCGGCCTGCTCGGCCTCGACACGAAGGTCCTGCACCTGTTCGCGATGGCGCAAATCGCGGGCTACGCGCTCGGCGGCTGCTGGACCCACATCGGCTGTGCGCAATCGGTCGTCGCGTATCGCCTTCATTCAGCGCGACGTGGACGAGCACTACACGCCGGTGCAATGGATCGAGGAGATGACACCGGTCATCGTCAAGATTCTGGTCGTGACGGCGGCGATCATCTACGTCGAAAGCGCCCTTCTGAGCCTGCTCTAGGGAGTCAGCCGTGGGCGAGTGGGCGGTCCCGTGCCGGTGACGCAACGGCCGGTCGACAACGCTGCGCAGTGCCGTCGGTCGGCAGTCCGGCCAGCGGTCGCCGGCGTGTACCTGCTGTCGGTTTTCCGGCTACGATACGGGACATACGTTAGAGTGTTAGGTCCTTACATGGGAGAGCCGCAGTCA
This sequence comes from uncultured Acidobacteriota bacterium, assembly GCA_963745495.1. Classification (GTDB taxonomy): domain Bacteria; phylum Acidobacteriota; class Vicinamibacteria; order Vicinamibacterales; family CAVVIG01; genus CAVUXJ01. Next base: position 166,198 of record CAVUXJ010000012.1, on the reverse strand, counting down.
TCCGCCGTCGCGACCGGTCCCGATCCACGCGGCGTGCGCCGGGCCCGCATCGACGCTGCTCGCGCGGAGTTGTCGGCGGCGAGCGAGCGGGGCGACGGCGGTCGTCAGGCGCTGAAGCAGTACTCCCATCGCATGGATGCGATCGTGCAGCAGCTGTTCGCGGAGGCCGGGCCGCTCACGCAGCCGGTCGGCGTCTTCGCCCTCGGTGGCTACGGGCGCCGCCAGTTGTGCCTCCACTCCGACATCGACCTGCTGGTGCTGTTTGCCGGTCCTATCGCGTCCGAGGACGAGCGGTTTCTGCACAGCTTTCTCAACCCGATTTGGGATCTGGGCCTGACGATCGGCCACCACGTGCGCGAGGTCCACGAAGGGGCGCGCCTGGCCGAGGACAATCCCGAATTCCTGCTGGCGCTGACCGACGCCCGGATTATCGCGGGCGACGCGACGCTGCTCGATGAGTTCGCCGGGGCCACCGAGCTCACGCGGATGAGCAGGCGGACGCTCGATGCGCTCAGGGCGCTCATCGTCGAGCGGCACGCGCGCTTCAACGACACGTTCTACCAGCTCGAGCCGGACGTCAAGGAAGCGCCTGGCGGTCTGCGCGATCTGCTCGGCGCACAGACGATTGCCAAGGTCACCGATCCGGCGCTTCTCGGGCAGGGTGGCTCGGGTCTGCGCGCCCTGGACGATGCCGAAGAATTTCTGTTGCGTGTGCGTTCCATCCTTCATGTCGAGGCCAAGCGGCATCACAACGTGCTCAGCCACGAGCTTCAGGAACGGGCCGCGGCGCGTATGGGGTTTCCGGGATCGACGCCACGCCAGCAGGTCGAACGGCTGATGGGTGAGTACTTTCGTCATGCGCGTGCGATCGATCGCTCGCTGCGATGGGCCCTGAAGGCCGCCCCCACGCCGATTGGCCGCAACCTCGTGCGTTCCGGTGATGAGATTCGCTTCGTGGACGTGCGCGCGGCGGCCGACCAGCCCGAGACCTGGCTCGCCGCGTTCCAGGCCGCCCTCGACGGCGACTGCGGCGTCTCGGACGAGGTGCTCGCCTGCATCCAGCAGCACGCCGGCCGGTTCGCGCCCCAGGACTTCTTTCCGACCAAGGCGCATCGGGACGCGCTGCTCACATTGCTCAAGCCGCGCCTCGGTCTCTACGCGCGGCTCTCCGAGATGCACGACCACGGAATGCTCGGGCAGATGCTCCCCGAATTCAAGGCCATCAGCTGCCGCGTCGTGCGCGACTTCTACCACAAGTACACCGTCGACGAGCACACGCTGCTGACGATCCGCAATCTGGAACGGCTGACTGGAAGCCGGGCCGGAGCGCGAGCGCTTTCGGCGCCTCCTGAACGAGCTCGAGGAGCCCGAGCTCCTGGTTCTCGCGCTCTTGTACCACGATGTCGGCAAGTGGCGCGACGACAACCATCACGTCGAGAGCACGCGGATGGCGCGGCAGATGTTCGAACGCCTGCAGCTCGACGAGCACGCGCGCGGCGTGGTGGAGTTCCTGGTTCGCGAACATCTGAAGATGTCGGTCGCGGCGTTCCGCCGCGACACCGAGGATCCGGAGGTCGTCCGCCAGTTTGCCGAGCTCGTCGGCGTCGAAGAGCGTCTGAAGATGCTCTGCCTGATGACGCTGGCCGACGTCGAGGCCGTCAGCCTCGAGACGCTGACGGCGTGGAGGGAAGACCTTCTGTGGCGGCTGTACGTCGATACCTACAACCACCTGACGCTCTCCTACGGCGACGAAGTCATCGATCCCGGACAGGCGGCGACGTCCACGCTGATCACGGACCTCATCACCGAGCGCCCTCCCGATCTGACGGCGACGGGAGATCGAAACGTTTCTGCAGGGACTCCCGCGTCGGTATCTTCAGCTGTTCTCGCGGGACGCGGTGTACAGTCATGTTCGACGCTCGCGCGGCCTCGGTCCGGGCGCGATTGAGACGTGGGTCGAACGCAAGGACGCCGAATGGGAGCTGACGGTCATCACACGCGACCAGCCGTTCCTGTTCTCGAACATTTCCGGTGTGCTGTCCTCGTTCGGGATGGACATCCTCCGCGGGTTTGCCTTCACCAAGCTCGACGGCCTGGTCGTCGACATGTTTCATTTCAGCGACCAGGAACGGTTCCTCGAGATGAACAAGGGCGGCGACGCACAGCTGATCAAGGTGCTGGAGGACGTCATCCGGGGCAAGACCGATCTCGCCGTACGGCTCAAAGGACGCGAGGAAGGCGCGTTCCGCCGTGCGGCTGCCAGGATTCGCGCCGGTGGTGCACTGCGACAACGAGTCGTCGCGGCGGTTTACCATCGTGGAAATCGTCGCGGAAAACGCGCTCGGCTTGCTGTACCGTATGAGCCGCGCGATGTCGGAATCCGGGTGCGAAGTCGATCTCGTGCTGATTGCCACCGAGGGCCAGCGTGCGATTGACGTGTTTCATCTGACGCGCCAGGGGGCCAAGTTGTCACCGGACCAGCAGGTAGAATTGACCGCAAACTTACAACGCGTTCTGGAGGGGCGCCCATGAAACTAGTCAAAGCGATCGTGCGGCCGAACAAGGTGGATGACGTCAAGAACGCCCTGGAGAAGATTCAAATCTCCGGCATGACGGTGACCGAGGTCCGCGGTCACGGCAAGCAGAAGGGGCATACGGCCATCTACCGCGGGCAGGAGTACAACGTGAGCCTCCTGCCAAAGATGGAAATCGAAGTGGTTCTGCCCGACTCGATCGTGGACGATGCGGTCAAGGCGATCATCGACGCGGCGCGCACGGGTGAAATCGGCGACGGCCGGATCTTCGTGATTCCCGTCAGCGAGAGCTACAAGATCCGCACGGGAGAGAAAGAAGTGTCCTGACGCCTGATGTCGCGATCGCATGCCCTCCGCCCCCTGCGGCGGGTCGTCGAGCTCTCGCTTGTCCTGCCTGCCGGGGCCGTGATCGCGCTCATCTGGGCCAATACCGCTGCAGAGAGTTATGAACGGGTCGCCGGCGCGCTGCATTTCGCGGTGAACGACGTCGGCATGGCCTTTTTCTTCGCCCTCGCGACCAAGGAGGTCGTGGAGGCCACTGCGCCCGGCGGGGCGCTTCATACCTGGCGGCGGGCGGCGCCTGCCGGTCGTCGCCGCGGCCGGCGGCATGACCGGTCCCGCGCTCATCTATTCCGCGGTCGTTCTGCCGCGCGTGGTCCACGGCGCAGGATTCGCCGCCGCCGCGCACGAGACGCGGCCGACACGCTCGGCGAGTTCGAGCGATCCTGGAAGCATCCGGTGCAGTTCGTGCTGTTCATGTTCGGTCTTGTGAATGCCGGCGTCGCGCTGACTCAAGTGGGACCAGGCACCACGGCCGTACTCGTCGGCGTCCTTGCCGGCAAGCCCGCCGGGATTCTCGCGGCGGTGGCGCTTGCCCTGGCGGCCGGCCTGCACCTCCCGAGCGGGCTCACATGGCGCGATCTGGTCGTCGTGGGATTCGCGGCCGGGATCGGGTTCACCGTGGCGCTCTTCTTCGCAACGGTCGCCTTTCCGCCAGGGCCGCTCCTCGACCAGACAAAGATCGAAGCGCTTCTGAGCGTCAGCAGCTCGCTGGCGGCATTCGTCGCTGCGGTGGGACTCGGCGTGGGCAGGTATCGTGCGGCCGGTGGGTCTGTAGTCTAGCCAGGGCTAGGGCTAGGGCTTCAAGTCTTTGATGATGAAGACCTTCTCGCCCCGCCTGATGAGGCCGAGCTCGCGGCGGGCGACTTCCTCGATGGCCGCCGGATCCTCGGTGAGCCGCCGCGCTTCTTCGCGCAACGCGCGTTTTCGGCCTTCTGGCCGGCGATCGCCGCCGCCAGTTCGTCGTGTTGACGTCTGGCGCGCAGCATGACGAGCAGTCCCTGGTCGCCAACCAGCGCGTCGACGACGATGACGACCCCGACAAACATCAGCAGAAGCTGGACGATGCGCCGCGTGCGGGTGGTGTGCCAGGATTCTGACGCCTCGCGCTTGGTTCGTGGATCGGCTCCCGTTCCTGGCCACGCGCGGCGACAGTACAACAACCGAACGAAAGTACAAGAAAGACAAGTCTCAAGCTGAAGTCCAGCCGTATTGCTCGAGCTGATCAGAGCAACGTCAGTCTTAAGTCTTGAGCCTTGAGCCTGAGCTTGAGACTTGTGTATGACTGAGGTCGTCATCATCCTGACCGACCGTTCCTGACGGCGATCTTGGAGACACGATTGCGCGCCGGCTGATCGAGCAGCGCATGGCCGCCTGCGTGAACGTTGGTGCGCCGATGACGTCGATCTACCGCTGGCGTGGCGTCGTGGAGCGTGAAGCCGAGCGGCAGCTCGTCATCAAGACCACGCGGGAACACGTCCCCGCCGTTCAGGCGTGCATCGCCGAGCTGCATTCGTACGAATTGCCCGAGTTCGTGGTGCTGGCCGTCGCGGACGGCAGCACGGCGTATCTGGACTGGGTTCAGGGTGAGGTCGCTGGCAAACCTGAAGTCTGAAATCTGAAGTCTGATCAGACTTCAGACTGCAGACTTGAGACTTGCATGGTTCCGGCCTGCCCGCCCGCGATGGCCTTCAGGCGGCGCGCCGCCGATGGCGGAGATACTCCACGACCATGGGCAGGATCGAGACCGCCACGATCCCGAGCGCGACCAGCGAGAAGTTGTCCTGGACGATCGGCACATTCCCGAACACGTATCCGCTGCCCACGCAGAGACCGACCCACGCAACCGCCCCGGCGACGTTGTAGAACGCGAACGAGGGATACGACATTTCGGCGACGCCGGCGACGAACGGCACGAACGTCCGCACGATGGGGACGAAGCGGGCCATGACGACGCCTTGCCGCCATGGCGCTCGAAGAAGTCGTGCGCGCGCGCCACGTGCGCGGGGTTCAGCCAGCGGCGCCAGCGCGGGTTGGTTTCGACCGCTCGCAGCATCCGGCCGCCGGCGATCCGGCCGACCGTGTAGTTCACCGCATCCCCGAGGATGGCGGCGGCAATCAGCACGACGATCACAATCCGCGCGTCGAGTCTTCCGACCGCCGCGATGGCGCCCGCAGCGAACAGCAGGGAATCCCCAGGCAGAAACGGCGTCACGACGAGACCGGTTTCCGCGAAGACGATCAGAAACAGGAGGAGGTAGACCCATGTGCCGTAGGCGGACACGAGTGTGAGCAGGTATTGATCGACGTGGAGCAGGAGGTCGAGAAATCCCCGCCATCAGACGCGCTCGAGGGCCTGCGCGAGGTCCTCTTTCAGGTCCTCGATGTCCTCGATGCCGGCCGAGATCCGAACGAGGCCATCCGTGATTCCGAGGACCTGGCGCTGTGTCGCGGGCACCGACGCATGCGTCATCGTCGCGGGGTGAGAGATCAAGGTTTCGACGCCGCCCAGACTCTCGGCCAGCGACATCAGCCGCACGCTGTTCAGGAGCCGCCGGGCAGCCTCGAGCGATCCGAGCTCGAACGCGAGCATCCCGCCGAAGCCGCGCATCTGTCGCGTCGCCAGATCGTATTGCGGGTGCGCCGGCAGGCCCGGATAGTGCACGTGCCTGACCTTCACATGCGCGGCGAGGAACTCGGCCAGCGCCAACCCGTTGGCGCTGTGCTGCACCATCCGGAGCGGGAGCGTCTTGGTTCCCCGCAACACGAGCCACGCGTCGAACGGCCCGAGGATCGCGCCGGCCGCGTTCTGCACGAACCTCAGCCACGCAATGTCCTCGTCGCGCATCGCGATGACGACGCCGCCCACGCTGTCGCTGTGGCCGTTCAGATACTTCGTCGTGCTGTGGACGACGAGGTCCGCACCGAGCTCGAGCGGGCGCTGAATGTAAGGGCTCGCGAACGTGTTGTCCACGACGAGCCGGGCATCACGTCTGTGGGCCACGTCCGCCGCCAGGCGGAGGTCGGTGAGGCGCATGACGGGGTTGCTGGGCGTCTCGACGAACAGCATCCTGGTTGCCGGCGTAAACGCCTGCTCGACGGCGTCGAGGTTGCGGGTGTCGACGTACGTAAAGGAGAGGTCGTAGCGGTTCAGGACCTGGTCGAAAAGCCTGAACGTTCCGCCGTACACGTTGTCCGACACGACGACGTGATCGCCCGCTCGCAGCATGGTCGCGATGGCGTTGATGGCCGCCATGCCCGACGCGAAGGCGAGGGCCGCCTTGCCGGATTCCATGGCGGCGAGATTGCCTTCGACCGCCGATCGCGTCGGATTCTGGGTGCGCGCGTACTCGTAGCCCTTGTGCTTGCCGAGCTCGTCCTGGACGTACGTCGACGTCTGATAGATGGGGGTGACGATGGCGCCGGTCGCCGGGTCGGGTTCCTGTCCGGCGTGCAGACAGATGGTGCTGAATCGCGCGTTCGGCTTGAGCTTCACGATCCGCTTACGATACATGTTTTAATATCGCGAAGTCCACGCACCCATGAAAGACGCGCTGCTGCGCACGCTTCCCGGTCGAGCCGTCGTCGTCGGCCTGACCGTCAACGCCGCCGTGTTCGTTCTTGGCCTGACCCTTGGCGAGGTTCCAGCCGTTGCGCGGGTGGTCGATACGATCGCATCGATCGCGGTCGCGGCCGGCGGCGGGTACTTTCTGTTCCGCGGCCTCGCGCTGGCGAAGCGCCGGCTGCTGTGGCGCGTCCGCCGCAAGTTGATCCTCTCCTACATCTTCATTGGATTCGTTCCCGCGATCCTGATCGTCGCGTTCTTTCTCCTCGGTGGCCTGCTGTTGTTCTTCAACTTCAGCTCATATCTCGTCCAGAGCCGTCTTCGCGCACTGAGCGATCGCGCTCACGCGCTCGCCGTCGCAACGGCCCTGCAGGTGCAACGGCCGGGTGCGCGCGATGTCCGGAGTATCCTCGCCGAGCGGTACGAAGCGGCAGAGCGCGAGTTTCCCGCAGCCGGCGTGTCGTTGGCGCTCGTGCCGACGGATCGACGGTGCGCGAGCACGTCGGCCACGGGCGCGTCAGCACCGCCGCCAACGGACGGGACAGGAGAGGTGGTCGGCAGGTGGGCGCATGTCGATCCGCCGGTCAGCGTGCCTGGATGGATCGATTGTCGGCGGCTTCAGCGGATTGCTCGTCTATACGACAGACAGCGGTCCCGGAACAACAGCGGCGAGCGGTCCGGCGATCATCATCGACGGCCGGCCGCTACCGCCACCCGCTGAGACACATCTTCTCGTGCGCGCGGTCGCGTTTCCAGAGTCGGCCGCTCCTGAATACGCGGTCGTCGTCGATCTCCCGATCAGCGAGGAAGTGCGACAGCAGCTGCGCCGCGACACGGGCGTCGAGCTCGCCGGCTTTCGCATCGTCACCGGGGACGCGGCGTGGCTGGAGGGGCGGGGCGGGCCGCCGGACGCCGCGCCGGCCGCACAGGCTCTTCCGCTCACCTCGGTCAGTATTCTCGAGTACCGCGACTGGACGACCGGCCGGATCGGCCGGCTGGTCGCGACCATGCAGCTGAGCATCGGCGAGATCTATCAGACGATCTCCGGCTCGCAGGGGCTGATCGGAAACCGCAGCTTCGGGGAGGGCCTTCTGCTGGTCCTGATTGTCATCGGCGTGCTGTTTCTCATCATCGAAGCCGTCGCGCTGGCCACCGGTCTCTCGCTGGCACGGTCGATCACCGGGTCGATGCACGAGCTGTTCGCCGGGACCGAGCGCGTCCGTCAGGGAGACTTCACGCGCAGGATTGCAGTGAAGGCGAACGATCAGCTCGGCGAGCTGGCCCAGTCGTTCAACTCGATGACGGCCAGCATCGAGGGCCTGCTCCGCCAGGCCGCTGAGAAGAAGCGCCTCGAGGAGGAATTGCGCATCGCGCGCGAGATCCAGATGTCGCTGCTTCCCCAGGGTCCGGTGCTGATGCCGGGCCTGTCGGTGACCGCGGTCTGCGTTCCGGCGCGCGAAGTCGGAGGCGATTACTACGACTTCTTTCCGCTCGAAGATGAGCGGCTTGGCGTGCTGATCGCGGACGTGTCGGGAAAAGGCACCTCGGCAGCCCTGTACATGGCCGAGCTGAAAGGGTTGCTGCTCTCCCTCAGCCGAATTCACACGTCGCCACGGGCCTTGATGATTGCCGCCAACCAGATCATCGCCGCGAATCTCGATGCGCGCAGCTACATTTCGATGACGTACGCCGTCGTCGATCTCCGGACGCGCACGATGACCTACGCGCGGGCCGGACACACGCCGCTGATGTATCTGCCCGGCCCCGGATCCGGCGGGCCGAAGGGGCTCAGGGTGCTGGCGCCGGACGGGCTGGTGCTGGGGCTCAAGATCGACAGCCGGCGAAATGTTCGAGCGCCTGCTTGCAGGAAGAAACCATTCCCCTTCATGAGGGCGATTTGTATCTGTTGTTCACCGACGGGATCAGCGAGGCGATGAACGCCGGCGAGGACTGCTTTGGCGAAACCCGTCTGGGGCGGCTCATCGAGGCACATGCGGGCCTGCCGTCCGACGAGCTGCGCGAACGGGTGCTTCAGGAGATCGCGTCGTTCGTGGGCGACGCTCCGCAGCACGACGACATGACGCTGATCCTTCTGAAAATCGAACAGGTCGCCGCCATCCCCGGCCCGCGAACCGTCACCGCAGAGCTGGCAGAGATAAAGTGATAGCACTCCGTGGCTGACCTGGTCGTCATCTTTCGCGCGCAATCCGACGTCGAAGCGAGCATTGTCCGCGGCCTGCTCGAGGCCAACGGTGTGCGCTCGGTCGTCTCCTCCGCGGTGCTGCACTCGGTGTTTCCGGTGAACGTCAACGAGCTGGGGGAGGTCCGGATCTCGGTCCGGCCCGACGAGGCGGACGAGGCGCGCCGAATCATCGAGAGCCACCGCACGCAGATCCCGAGCGCGAAGGTCGTCAGGATCCGCGACGAGTTCGACGAGCTCCAGCACGCGATCGACTATCGATTCCGCGATCGCGGACTGCTCGAGCACGCGATGACCCACACCTCGCGCGCCAACGAGGACGTCAGCGGCGGCGTCGCCGACAACGAGTCGCTCGAATTTCTCGGCGACGCGGTGCTGGGATTCGTGATTGCCGATCTGCTCTATCGGGAGTTTCCGGAGTTCAACGAGGGACAGAAGTCGAAGATCAAGGCGGCGCTCGTCTCGACGACGACGCTGGCGCGGCAGGCCGAGCGCCTGATGCTCGGGGAGCATCTGCTGCTCGGGCGCGGCGAGGAGAAGACGGGCGGCCGCCGCAAACAGGCGCTGCTCGCCGACGGATACGAAGCGCTGCTTGCCGCCATCTACCTCGACGGCGGCGTCGAAGCAGGCTCGCGCGTTCATCGTCCGCGAGTTCTCGCCGATGGTCGCCGAGGTCCGGGCGCATGGGCTCCTCGCGTGCGATCACAAATCGGCGCTACAGGAATATCTGCAGTCGCGTGACCAGTCGCTGCCGGAGTACCGGATCGCCGGCACGATCGGCCCGGATCACCGCAAATTGTTTCAGGTGGAAGTGGTCGTCGGGGGCGAGGCGCTCGCGTCCGCCACCGGCGCGAGCAAGAAGGAAGCGGAACAGGAGGCCGCGCGGCTCGCGCTCCAACGGCTGACCGGGTCGCGGAGTGATATCGCGATGCCGGTCAGTCGACTGTCTATCTCGATAATTCCCGATCCGCCTGCCGAGACCATCGCGAATGCTGGTTCGGGCGCGGGCGGCGGCGGAACAGGATGCGGGAGCCGTGGCAGCGCGTACCCGCGCACTTCCCGCGACAGGTCGTCCTCGGTCGGCCGCGACGCCCGGCAATGCAGCCGGACCCACAGTCGGAGCAGCGGATCGGTAAAGCGGTAGTGTTTCTGCTGCGCCGTCACGAGATCCACGTCTTCGAGCCAGGAGAGATAGTCCTTCGTGGAACCCGGCGTGCGCTGCAGCCGCTGGGAAATTTCGGTCAGCGTCAGTCCTTCCTCGTCCGCCAGAATCTCGAGAATAGCCTTGAGCGCGCCATACCCGCGAGCGCGGTGCAGCCTGAGCTCATAGCAGAAGCCGCACTGCTTCGCCAGCCGGCCCTCGGTGGCGAGCAGGGCTGCCAGCGCGCTGACGAGATCGCTACCGCCGTGGCCTCCCATCGCCGCGAGCTCGTCGGCGAGCGCGCGCACGTAGGCGGGTCGTCCGTCGGCCAGCGCCTGGAGGGTCCGGGCATCGTACTCGCCATCGTGGGCCGGGCCCGAGGTGGCGTCACTGCCCACCGGACCCAGGATGTCGAAGGTATCTTCCACGGTGAGCGGCGGCACGTGAATGACTTCGAATCGCGTCGAATGATCGCGCAACAGCCGGAGCGTGCGCGCGGTGTACCGGCTGGTCAGCACGAACCGGTTGACGCTCGCCGTGACCCCTTCCACGAAGTCGTGGAGCACCCGGCGCAGTCCAGGGAAGCTTTCGAACGTGCGGAGCTCCAGGAACTCGTCGAGCAGGAACGTGGTCGGCTCGCTGGCGCCGGCGCGGGCGCGCGCGAAGAAAGCCAGCACGGCGTCGAAGGCCGCGCGGGTGCCTGCCGGTGACGCCTCCTCGACCGGGAAGGACCCGGCCGCGGCCACCGCGCGCAGAAATCGTTCAGGCGTCGTCGCCGTGCGTTCGACGTCGAGGTACAGCGACGCGGTCCTGGGAAGGCGATCGCGAAGCTGGTGCAGGAGCGTCGTGCGGCCCGTGCCGCAACCGCCGAGGAGCACGGGAATGCGGGAGGGCGAGGCATCGAGCGCCGCCATCACGCGGCGCGTGAGCGTGGAACGAGGCGTCAGCATGCGCGTTCCTCTCGCCAGGTGAGCGTCGTGGCGCGTGAGGCTCGGTCGTAGGATGTCGCGGTGGCCATGACGTTCGAATTCTTTCCTGGACCGACGCGAGTTGATCGACGCGACGGTGAAAGGATAGACCTTAAGAAGCGGCGCGGACGTTGTCAAACTGAAAATAAAAAATTTTTTACTTGACTACCACACCGCACGCGTTTTCGAGCTCGCTCGTCGCAATCAATTCAGTGATCGCGACGATATCGGGAGCTGGCGGGCGATCGTCTTCGAGCGTCGGCACACGCGATCGGACGAGATCGCGGGCGCGCGCGAGCGCGGCCGACGTGACGAGCGGCGCGAGCAGATCGATCGCCTAAGTACTGCGTTTCATGATGACGGTGACCCAAGGCCTTCCTTGGGGCCGAGTGTCACGGGCGCCAATCCCGCGCGCCGCAGCGCCTCGCCGCCCGCCACCGACGTCTCGTTCCCCCCGCCTCGCCTGCGGCGATGGCGACCAGTTGATCGATCGTGAGCGACGAGCCGTTCAGGAGAATCATGCTGGCAACGGCAAGCGGTCTGCGGTCCTTGGTTGACTGGTCACAGGCGACAGTCGAGTAGAATCTTAATCCGTATATGAATCTAGCTGTACTGGGCGCTCAGTGGGGCGACGAAGGCAAAGGCAAGATCGTCGACCTGCTGACGCCGCACTTCGACATCGTCGCGCGGTATCAGGGTGGGCACAACGCCGGGCATACCGTGTACGTGAACGGGACGAAGTTCGTGCTCAGGCTCATCCCATCCGGCATCCTGCATCCTGGCATCACGTGCGTCATCGGTAACGGCGTCGTGGTGGACCCGCAGGCCCTCTTCGCCGAAGTCGACGAGCTGGCGAGAAGCGGCATCGAGGTCGGCGATCGACTGATCGTGAGCGACAAAGCTCATCTGATCCTGCCGTACCACAGGGACCTCGACCTGCTGGCGGAGGCGCGCCGCGGCGACCGGAAGATCGGCACCACCTCGCGCGGGCATCGGTCCGGCCTACGAAGACAAGATCGCGCGCCGAGGCATTCGCGTCGGCGATCTCGCCGACGCCGAGGCGCTCGCGCAGGGTGTGCGCGACAATGTCGCGGCCCGAAATCGGCTCGTCGCCGATTCGACCATGGATTGGAAACCGGTGCTGGGCCAGTTGATCGAACAGGCGAATCGTCTGCGGCCCTGGATCCGGGACGTCTCGCTGATGCTCGGCGACGCCATGACGAAGGGCAAGTCGATCCTGTTCGAAGGCGCTCAAGGGCACGCTGCTCGACATCGATCACGGAACGTATCCCTACGTCACGTCGTCGAACGCGTCGATCGGCGGCGTCTGCACCGGCCTCGGCGTCGGCCCGCGCGCCATCGACGGTGTGATGGGGGTGGTCAAGGCGTACACCACGCGGGTCGGCGAAGGGCCGCTGCCGACCGAGCTTTCCGGCGAGATGGGCCACCGCCTGCGCGAGAGCGGAAACGAGTATGGCGCCGTCACCGGGCGCCCGCGCCGCTGCGGTTGGTACGACGCGGTCGCCGCCCGCTATGCCGCGCGCATCAACGGTCTCGACCTGCTCGCCCTGACGAAGCTCGACGTCCTCGACGGTCTCGAGCGTATCGATATCTGCACGGCCTACCGATCGGGTTCACGCACGCTCACGGAATTTCCGTCGGACGCCGGCCAACTCGCGGCCTGCGAGCCTGTCTACGAATCGTGGCCCGGCTGGTCGACGCCGACGCGCGCCGTGCGCCGCTATTCCGACCTTCCCGAGAACGCCCGCCAGTACATCGCGCGGCTCGAGGAAGTCTCCGGTGTACGCGCCGCGATCATCTCGACGGGATCGGAACGGAACGACACGATATTCAGAGACGATGTCCTGAAGATGCTGAATGCGGATTTTCAAATGCTGAGTTGAGCGCGGCACCTGCGACGTTGGCCCGCAGGTTTCAGCGATCTCGAGCTCGCTCGTTGGCTCTACTTCTTGTGTCGGGCGCAGTACGCGTCCACGGCCGCGGGGTTGGCGTCGATGAACTCGATGCCGGCGCGGTAGCGCGGAATGCTGTCGGGCGGGATCTCGAACGAGGCCCACGCCACTGAAGCGTTGAAACGAACCGTCCCCTGCGCGTCGAAGAGCGCCATACGCACACGTTGACCTGGCTTGAGAACGGTCGCCGACACCAGTTGCGCGCCGAGCGTCGACAAATCGACCAGCACAGCCTGATTGCCATCGACGAGCACTTCCATCTCCCCCGACATCCGGAAGCGGGGACTCCGCCGCGTGCCGCGCTGATCGAGCGGCTGCACCGACGTCGTCGTGTGCGCCGATGCGACCGCCGTCGTGCCGTTGCCGCGGGCAGCCTCGGAACTGCGCCGGGGACCAGCCCAGGCGTCCTTGTCGTCGTGCGACACCACTCGGATTTCCGAGCCGAGCAGCGACGGATCGGATTTGATGCGATTGATGAGCGCCGCGCCACGGGGCGTTCCCGCGAACACGCGTTCGACCGCGACGACCGCGGGCTTGCGTTTGGTGATGACCTCGAGCGCCCGCAGCGCGTCGGCATCGGTGAAGGTGAGGACTTCGCCAGCGGCCGTGTCCGCACGCTCTTTGAGCGACGGCAGCACATCGGCCGCGCCGATCAGCACGATACACGGCTGGCTCACGGAGTTAGTATACTCGCCGCCGGAACCGGCGCCTGGCGCGCGAGTGGGCGGCGGATCGATCGCGGAAGATTCAGAACGGGTCGGTGGTTTCCGGAGGTCAGAAGATCCTGACATCCTGTATCGGCCACCAGCGCACCTTGACCTTGCCGACGATGTACTTCTTCGGCACGGATCCCCAATGGCGGCTGTCCGAGCTGTTGTTCCGGTGGTCGCCCATCACGAAGTAATAGCCCTGATCGACCACCGTTGGTCCCCAGTCGTCATGGCTGCGGAACTCGGCTGGCACGTAGTCGTCGTGCAGCGCGATATCGTTCACATATACGCGGCCGTCGACGATCCGTACCGTGTCGCCTTCCTTCGCGATCACGCGCTTGACGAACATCTTCTGCGGATCCCGCGGATAGTACAACATCACGATGTCGCCTGGCCGCGGATCACCGAGCTCGTATACGAGCTTGTTGACGATCAGCCGATCCCGATCCTCGAGCGTCGGCGCCATGCTGAGGCCGTCCACGCGCGCCACCTGGAACCCGAACGTCACGATGATGGTGGCATACACGGCCGCCGACAGCAGGGTTCGGGCACCGGCGACGAGCTCGCTCGCGACCCGTCGCCACGTACTGCCGGAGAGCGACGGATGGACGAGAACTGTCGGATCGGCGTCGGGCGGTACGTCAGAAGCGAGCATGCACATCGGCGGCAGACGTGGCTCGACGATGGAGAGTACGTCCGTGGACCACGGGGCGGGGCGGTTTCCGGCTGGGCGGACTCCCCAGGGTCCTGTCGTTCCAAGCGGACGAATGGGTCATTTGAGACAGAGGGATCGACAGGTTCAAATTCGTTCATCGGGGCGGTCGCATCAGAATACCATTGATTCGCCTGCATTTACCGGCCCTGGCCTCGTGGTTGGGTTCCGCCCCGTCTCATCCGCTCGAATGGCATCGGCGTTGCACCGAAACGGCTAAAGAGGAAATGACCATGCTGAAAAGACCATTGATTGTTTGCCTGCTGTGTCTGTCGAGCTTTCTCTTCGCGATGTCGGCGACCGCCCAAGAGGGTGCCACCCTGGTACTGAAGTCGGGGGAACGAGTTAGCGGTAACCTGGTCGATCTCAACGGCATCGGGTTTCATCATGCGGGTGAACGGACAAGAGCGGCGGGTCGGCGCGAACGACGTCGCTGTCGTCGAGTTCACCGGGGGTAATGCCAACGCCGACGTCCTGGCGAGACTCCGAAACGGGCAGCAGGTGGTCGTGCTGAGAAACGGCCAGGCCATCGAGGGTCGGCTGCACGATGTCGGCGGCACGCATCCGCTGCGAATTACGGTCGAACACCCCGAGCGGCACATCGCGACTTCACCTCGAACGACATCGCGCAGATCTTTCTCGCGACACCTCCGGGCGCCTCGGCGGTGGGCACGGCTGGGTCATCGTCAACAGGCGACGACCGGCGTGCGTGTCGATGCCAATCAGGCGTGGGTCGACTCCGGCGTCAACGTCTCTCGAGGTGACCACGTGGCGTTCAGCGCGAGCGGCGACATCATGGTCGCCCCGGGCGCGAGTGCCGGCGTAGGGGGAACTCCGGCGCTGACGAGCCCCGGTTACCCGATTCCGACCGCCATGGCCGGCGCGTTGATCGGTAAGGTGGGCAACAGCGCTCCGTTCTTGATCGGCTCGAACACCCAGCCGATTGTGATGCCCGCCGACGGACGGCTCATGCTCGGCATCAACGACGACGGCTTCGGCGACAACACCGGTTCGTTCTCGGTGACGGTCATCCCGACCACTCAGAGCAGGCGCGGGATCTTCCGCCGCTAGTTCCGGTGCACCCTGGAGCGCTGCCACGGCAACGCTCCAGGGTCATTTGCTACACACCGTCACGTCCTACCTGGCCCGCTCCAGAATCAATTCGGCGTGAACGATGAACCGTTGAGGCGCGTTCGATTCACAACCCTCGTTTCAGAAATCCGATACTCGAATACAGGCCATTACTGCGTCACCGCACGCGAGGCGAAGTAACCCGGACGCGTTCTGACCACCAACCGGCGCCCGTCGGTGCTCTCGACGACCACGCGGACCGCGTGATACCGGCCATCGCGTTCCGGCGGTGTGTAGCCGAGGGTATACGCGCTGCGGATTTCGCGCGCGATCTCGAAACAGGCCTGCAGCAGACGTCCAGGCGACTGCGGCAGAAATCGTTCGCCGCCAGTCGCAGCGGCAAGAGTCTTCAAGACCCCTGGATTGGTGTCGGGCGCCCCGGCGTCGTAGATCCCAATCGCATATATCGCGACGTTGGATTGTCTGGCGTGCGCGAGCACCTGATCGAGCGTCGCTGTGCTCACGTTGTCACCGCCGTCGCTCAGGAGCACGAGCACCTTCCGGGCATGCGTTGCCTGGTCAAGTCGATCCAGGGCGACGGACAGGGCGTCGTACAACGCGGTTTGCCCCTGCGGGACGAGCGTCCCCAGCGCCGCTGCGAGCTCCGCAGCATGACCGGCCTCGAGCCGACGGCCCCCCAAGCGCATCGCGCACGCTGTCGTTGAACTCGATGGCGAAAATTTCGTCCTGCGGGTGGCTCCAGCGGGCAAAGGAAAGCGTGGCGGCCACGACCTCTCCGAGCCTGCGCACGCATACTGCCCGAATCGTCGATGACGATCGCGATGCTGACCGGAATATCCTCGCTGCTGAACAACACAACTTCCTGGCGCCGGCTCTGATCGAGCACCACGAAGCGCTCCTGCGGCAGATCGGAAATAAAACGTCCTCGACGGTCGGTGACGGTCACGGGGAGCACCACCAGCTCGCTTGCGCCGCTGCTGAAGCTCGGCCGATCGACCTGCGATTGCACGGAGCATCGGCGCAACGGCGGCGGCCGTAAGCGCGACGATGAGGATGAGGCGGGCCATCTCACGCATACGCCAAGGGCCAGCGAAAGAACAAGGTTTACATTGCGGCCGCCGATGCATCCCGCCGGGCTGCGTTGCTCGTCGCTTACATACTCCCGGTATGCGCGCTCCTCCCGCCCTCCAGCCACACATTTGGTTGCGCGTGTTACGCGCGGCTCTCTGCAGCATACTTGCGACGCCGCCGGAGCGCCAGCCCCGAACGGGGCGGAAGACGGCAAAACGCAAGCGTAAAAAGAAGTAAGCAGAAAAGGCAGCGAGAACAAGAGAAGAAGGATTGAAGGAAGGAGCGAAGTATCTAGATCAGAGGAGCATCTCCGCTGTTCGATGTCTGCAAGAACGTCCGATGCAGCAGGCGGACGCCCTCGTCGAGTCCGTGACGCTCGATCATCCAGGTGATACGGAACGATGAAGTGGCGATGGCGCGCGGCCCGAGTCCGGCCTGCTCGAGAGCCGCCGAACCACGCCGGAGGTTCTCGAACGACGCGTTGATTCCGCTCCCGACCACGCTGAGGGCCCCCAGTTCGTCGGTCAGGCGGACGGCGTCGCCGAATCGAGCAGCTAGCGCGTCGCGCAGGCGCGACTCGTCGTGAAGGTTTTCGCGCGAGATGATCAGCGTGAGCCGTTCGTCGATCTGGTGGAGCTGCTTGCCGGCGACTCCTTCTTTGTCGAGAAGCGCCAGCAGTTCAGCGCTCGCTCGTTCGCCGTGCCGGATTGGTTCGTCGGTCCCGTCGAATTGGAGCAAGAGCGTGTCGCGCTCGCTGGCGACGCCGACGACCGCGCCTGGCATTCGCGGCGCATGCTTGCGGACCACGGTGCCGTCGGCGGCGGGATCCGTCGCCGGGCAGTGGCGAGGCGGTGGCGCGCGCGTAAATGGCGATGCCGCGTTCCTTCGCGAACTCCACGGCCTGGGCATTGAGCACCTTCGCCCCGGCCTCGGCCAGTTCCTGCGTCTCTTCATACGACAACGTGCCAATCCGCTGCGCCTCCGGGACCACGCGCGGGTCCGCGGTGTAGACGCCGTCCACATCCGAGCAAATCTCGCAGTAGTCGGCGCCAAGCGCGGCGGCCATGGCGACGGCGGTCGTATCGCTGCCTCCGCGGCCCAGGGTCGTCACTTCCCGCTTGTAGGACACGCCCTGATACCCGGCAATCACGACGATCTTTCCGCGCGCGAGCTCGTCCTGCACGCGATACGGCCGCACCTCGACGATGCGCGCGTCGACGTGGCGGTCGTTCGTGATGATGCCGGACTGGCTGCCGGTGAAGCTGATGGCGTCGCCCCCCAGCTCGCGGATCGCCATCGACAGCAGCGCCATTGAAATCCGCTCGCCTGCCGTGAGCAGCATGTCGAGCTCCCGGCGCTCCGGATTCGGGGAGACCTCCTTGGCGAGCGCCAGCAGCGTGTCGGTCGTGTCGCCCATCGCCGAGACGACGACCACCACCTGGTGGCCCTGCCGGCTGGTCAGGACCACACGTTCGGCGACCTGGCGGATGCGCGACACGTCGGCGACGCTCGATCCGCCGTACTTCTGCACCACGATGGACATTGTTTTCAGCTTTCAGCTTTCAGTTTCCGGCTCTCAGCTCTCAGCCTCGGCTATTCAGCGGGCGCTCAGCCTTGGCGGACTGACAGCTGATGGCTGACAGCTCGATAGCTCTGCTTATCCGAACACCGCCACGACCGGCGCGTGGTCGCTGGTCCCGACGTCCTTCTGCACCGGACACGAGATGGCCTGTCGACGCCAGCGCCTCGCTCGCCAGCACATAGTCGAGCCGCCAGCCGATGTTGCGCTCGCGCATGTTTCGCCACGGCGCCCACCAGGTGAACAACCCGTCGTTGTCGGGATCGAGCGCGCGGCCGACATCGACCAGGCCGCAGCCGATGATGCGTTCGAGCGCCTGCCGCTCTTCCGGAAGCTGCCCGATCGCGCGAGGCTTTCGCTCTTTGGGATGCACGTCCTTCTCGGTCCGCGCGACGTTCAGATCACCGCACAGGATCGACGGGCTGTCTTGCCGTCGTGCAAGCGCCCGCGCGTAGTCTTCCATGGCCTGCAGGAACCGCTTCTTGGCCGGGAAGTCCTTTCCGCCGTTCGGCACGTACATCGACACGACGGTGACGCCGCCGATCTCGGTCGAGACGATCCGATTTTCGTAGTCGAACGCCGGGTGGGAGAAGACGGGCCGCTCGGGCGCGACGCTCTTGCTGACGTGCAGACCGACGCCGGAGTATCCCTTGCCGCCGTGCCAATAGCACCAGTAGCCCTCCATCTCGCAGAGGGCGGCGGGCACCTGATCGCTGGCGGCTTTGATTTCCTGCAGGCAGACGACGTCCGGCCGCTCGCGCTCGATCCATTCCTGGACCTGCGCCTGTCGCGCCCGGATGCCGTTGACGTTCCAGGTGGCAATCTTCATCAGCTGTCAGCCATCAGCTATCGGCATTTGAGTGCCGAGCCTGAGCGCTCTAGCCGAGGGCTGCAGAGCTGACCGCTGAAATTTCACGTGCTCAGTGACTGGCGTGGGCCGCCTGCCGCTCCGCCGCCGGAATGGCCATCAGTGCCGGCTGCGCCGCCACGTGCGCCCGGACGATCTCTTCCGCCCGCGCGATCGTGTCGGGATCGCCGTTCCGGTAGATCGCGTTGGCTTCGACCAGGTCCTTCTGGTTCGCCGGCGTCGCGTCGATGCTCTCGTAAATCGCGGCCACCGGGCACGCCGGCACGCACGCACCGCAATCGATGCACTCTTCCGGGTGGATATAGAGCATCGTCACCTGCGCGAATTCCGGTTCGTCCTTGCGCGGATGAATGCAATCCACCGGGCACACGTCTACGCACGCGGTGTCCTTGGTCTCGATACAAGGGTCTGTGATGATGAAGGGCATGCTCGCGACTCTCCGTCGGTCGGTTTTGAATTGTGTCCCGGTGGCGTGCCGGGTCAGCCGAAGGATTATACCTTGAGAACGCGCGAGGGCAATCCCGGCCTCGGGCGTCCCGAACCTCCCGAGGCCGCGGCGAGCTCGGGCTACGGACGTTCGGCCGGGCGCGCATTATACTCAGGGAACGATGACGACACCTGAGACAGCGGTACGTCGTGGTCCTGAGCCGCCCGACATCAGCGAAAAGGGAGGCGTCAAGAACGGACAGCCGCAGCGATCGAACGACCGCCTCTTCATGCAGTTGCTGGCGTTCGGGGGATGCACGCGATACCCGGCCTCTGGCGGACGCGCTTGCCGGCTCCGGACTGACGGCGGTCCTGTATGAAGACGTCAACGATCCGCGGGGCGTGGCGTTACTGATCGTCGGCCAGGACCCGGCGGTCTTTCGTCGATCGCGCGCGCACGCTGCTGAACGCCGCCGCCGTTCGCGTCGCTGATACAGAAGCCCGAATACACGATGCTCGGCCGGACCTACTCGATCGGGTACGAGCCTGACTTGAAGGAAACGCTTCTCGATCGGCCGCAGCGCACCGTGCTCAATCCGGCCTGGAACTGGGCGGTGTGGTATCCACTCCGGCGGAGCGGCCGCTTCGCGCAGCTGCCTGCCGACGAGCAACGTGTCATCCTGTCCGAGCACGGCACGATCGGGATGTCGTTCGGCGCGGCCGACTACGCGCACGATATCCGCCTGGCCTGCCACGGACTCGACAAGGACGACAACGACTTCGTCGTGGGGCTCATCGGGCAAGGAGCTCTATCCGCTTTCGAAGATCGTTCAGGAGATGCGGAAGACGCAACAGACGGCGCTCTACCTCGAGCGGCTCGGTCCGTTCTTCGTCGGGCGGGTGGTCTGGCAGAGCAAGGGCGACGTCTGAGCGCCGAACGCCAACGACGAACGGAACCACGAGGACACCGCCACGAGCAGGCGGGCCACTGCGGCCCGGAAGGACCTCAGGACGCGACGGCGTCGGCAAGCAGCGCGACGCTGAGGGCATACGCGTGAGCGCAGTTGTACTCGAGCAGCGCGTCGTAATTCCCGTAGACGAGAAAGTGACGCGACGAGCCGGACACGAGCGACGCACTCTGGTCCGCCGACGGCAGCGCGCGCCCGTCCGTCAGCCTGACGCCCAGCTCGCTGCCATTCCTTCAACGGGAGCGCGACGGTCATGTCCCTCGTGGCCCGGCACGAGCCCGCACGCTGTGCCACATCTGACGCGATACGGCCGAGCTGCCTCGGAGGACACTTTCACTTCGCGGCCCCAGCGCCGGTCGGTGACCCAGCCGCGGCCCTTCAGGTAGTTCGCGACCGACGCAAAGACGTCGGACGGGGAGTCCCAGATGTTCCGGCGGCCGTCGCCGTCGAAGTCCTCGGCGTATCGCAGGTAGCTCGACGGCATGAATTGCGGCTGACCCATCGCGCCGGCCCACGACCCGCGCATTTTCGCGACGTCGATATCGCCTCGATTCAGAATCTCGAGCGCATCGAAGAGCTCGCCGCGGAAGAATGCCGAGCGTCGGGGATCGAATGCGAGAGTCGCCAGCGCCGCGACGGTCGGGCGGACACCGCTGAAGCGGCCGTAGTTCGATTCGATGCCCCAGATCGCCACGATCGTCGCAGGCGGCACGCCATACTTCTCGCCGACCCGATCGAGCACGTCCCGGTGGCGCGCCATCATCTGGCGGCCGGTTCTGATGTTCTTGGGCGTCAGGCGCCGTGCGATATAGGTTTCCAGGGGCACCACGATCTCGGCCTGCGTGCGATCGCGTTCGATGACGATCGGCAGCGGTTCGACCACGCCGTCCAGGGCCTCGTCCACGATCTCCTGGCGGATGCCGCGTGCCACCGCCTCGCTGCGCACCCCGGCGAGCCATTCGGTGAAGGAGGGTCGCGGCTCATCCTGCACGGCAGTGGCCGGCCCGAAGGCCTGCAGGACGCCCGCGTCCAGTCATGATGCGGAGCTTCAGGTCCGCCGTGAGGACGATCGCCAACGCGATCAGAATGCGGCGGTCGCATGCCTGCAGTTTACAACCGTCTGTGTCCCTCCGGATCGCTATCATCACTGCATGCGGGCGCTGATCATCGAGGACGATCGGACGATTGCCGACTTCCTGGCGCGCGGGCTGCGCGAGGCGGGGTTCGTCGTCGACCACGCCGCCGACGGCGAGGAGGGACTCGAGGCGGCCGTCACGGAGACCTATGACGTCGCCATCGTGGATCTGATGCTGCCCAAGCGCGACGGCCTGTCCGTCATAGACGAGCTGCGGCGGCGCGGGCGTTCCACGCCCGTGCTCATCTTGAGCGCGCGCCGTTCGGTCGACGATCGCGTGCGCGGTCTGCAGGCCGGTGGCGACGACTACCTCACGAAGCCTTTTGCCTTCGCGGAGCTGCTCGCGCGCGTACAGGCGCTGGTACGCCGCGCGACACGCGTCGTCGAGCCGACGACCCTCTCCTTCGGCGATCTGACGCTCGACCTGCTCTCGCGCAAGGTCACCCGCGCGGGCGTCACGATCGATCTGAGGCCACGCGAGTTCGCGCTCCTCGAGTACCTGATGCGAAATGCCGGGAAGGTTGTCTCCAAGACGATGATCCTGTCGCACGTCTGGGAGTACAGCTTCGATCCGCAGACCAACATCGTGGACGTCCTCGTGAGCCGGCTGCGCGACAAGATCGATCGGCCGTTCGAGACCAAGCTCCTCCACACCGTGCGGGGGGTAGGCTATGTCCTCCGCTGAACGGGGCTACTTCGGCCTCCGGCTCGGGCTGTGGTACGCCACGCTCTTCGTGCTCGGGTCCATCGCGATTGTCTCACTGACCTACTACCTCACCGCCGCGTCGCTGGCCCAGCGCGATCGGCAGATCCTCCAGGCGAAGCTCGGTGACTACGCCGCGCTCTACAGGCGCGCGGGCATCCAGGAGCTCGCCAACACCGTTCGTGCCGAACAGTCGACCGCGCCGGAGCGGCTGTTCGTCCGGGTGGTCGATCGCGGCGCCGATCTCATCATGCTCAGCATGCCGCAGGGGTGGGACGTTTCGACGCTCGAAACCGCAGAGCTGAGATTCGCGGACGGCACCCTGGTGCAGGTCGGGAAGAGTGTCGAGGCGCGCCGGGATCTGCTGGCGCGATTCCGCGCGACACTGGGCCTGATGACCCTCCTGATCGTCGCCATCGCGCTGACGGGCGGCTGGCTGGCCACGCAGTCGGCGCTCCTGCCAGTCCGCCGTCTCACCGCGGCCCTCGGCCGGATCGTCAGCACCGGACGGACCGACGAGCGCGTGCCCGTCTCCGGGCACGACGACGCGATCAACGAGCTGACGATGCTGTTCAACGCAATGCTGGACAGGATCGAGGGACTCGTGACGGGCATGCGCGGCGCGCTCGACAACGTATCGCACGATCTGCGGACACCATTGACGCGGTTGAGGGGATCGGCGGAGATGGCGCTGGCCTCCCCGCCCGATGTCGATCGCTATCAGGAAGCGCTCGGCTGACTGCGTCGAGGAGGCCGATCGCGTGCTCGTGATGCTGAACACGCTGATGGACATCTCCGAGGCCGAAAGCGGCGCGATGCCGCTGCGGCGCGAGCCGGTCCGGCTTGCAGACGTCGTCGCGCGCGCCATCGATCTATACAGGGAGGTGGCGGAGACCAAAGGCATCCGCCTCGTCGCCGACGTCAGCCCCGATGTCGTGGTCCATGGGGATCGCGTGCGGCTCGAGCAGGTGGGGGCCAATCTCCTTGACAACGCGATCAAACACACGCCCGCCGGACGGACAGATCGACGTGGAAGTACAGCGCGACGGCGATCGCGCAGTGCTGCGCGTCCGCGATACAGGATCGGGAATTCCCCCGGAGGAGTTGCCACGCATCTGGGACCGGCTGTTTCGCGGCGACACCAGCCGCGCCGAGCGTGGCCTCGGCCTCGGACTCAGCCTGGTCAAGGCGGTCGTCGAAGCGCACGGCGGCTCGGTCGGCGTGACGAGCGAACCCGGCCGGGGATCGACCTTCACCGTGTCCCTGCCTCTGTCGGAGCAGGCCGAGCCTCCGAGACTGATGCCGGGTTCCTCAGCCGGCGTCGACTCATCGAGCGGAAGGGAGGCGGGCCCCGGGGTAATTTCTGTAACCAAGGCGGCGCGAGATGTCCCCGTCCCTCTCGCCCTCATGACACGCTTCTTCGAGGAACTCATACCCCGTTGTCCTTGAAACGCTTGAGGGGGAAGGCAATCTTCCAGGGGCGCGTGTACACGTTCGGGTCCTCGATGCGGACTTCGTAATGGATCGTGTCCGGGTCGATGAGTGTGAAGCGCTCGACCATGTGTGCGGCGTCACGTGTAGAAATTCGCCGCCTGGTCGAACCACGGCCTGGCGTTCTGGTTGGTGACGTCGACGACGAGGGTATTCCCCTCCCAGCGGCCACGCGGGTCTCCGTTCCAGAGTTTCAGCCTGCCGTCGAGATGCGAGCGCCCGTCGGTCGGGATGATGCGAAAGGCATGGGCCCGCTCCAAGAGCATGACGAGATATCCAGGAGGCTGAAGAATCTGAAACACGGTGGGGACGTACATCGTGCGTGGCACGCCGGACAGGAAACAGATGAGATTCGGGTCGATGTACTTCCCGCGATTCTCCTTTGGTTGCGCGAGCGCCCACGGCTGGTACGGCACTTTCCCGTCTGGTGGATCCACGATCACGCTCTTCCCGCCGTCGTCGTCACCGTCAGGAGTCCTGGGATGCTCTTCGATGTTTTCAGTTCCGGCAGGCGGACCGCCGCGCCAGAACCCTTGCATGTCGGGCTTGTCGTCGGGAGTACGCTGCGGCCGAAACGCCTTCGCCTTTGCCAGCGCGCATGGATGAAACAGCGCGGACTCGTCGGGGCAACCTGCGGCGGCCGTCGGCGCTACCTGGGCCGGCGGCCCGGGGAAACGTCAGCCAGAACACGGCCATGAAGGCCGCCGCTCCAATTGCGCAGTCTGAAAGCCGGTTGCTCACCTGAGACCTCCTCGCCTTTCCCTGACCGCGTCCAGCCGTTCTGACACCGTCTC
This sequence comes from uncultured Acidobacteriota bacterium, assembly GCA_963745495.1. Classification (GTDB taxonomy): domain Bacteria; phylum Acidobacteriota; class Vicinamibacteria; order Vicinamibacterales; family CAVVIG01; genus CAVUXJ01. The sequence continues at coordinate 141,929 of CAVUXJ010000012.1, read as the reverse complement.
ACCGACGCCGTCCACTCGCTTCGTTGTCGTGGGCAACCAACACGTGCCGATCCTACGGCAGACCCCGAACAGGCTACTCCGAAAACGGGGACGCGGCGCACTCGCCCGGCGTCCTGATGATAAGGCCGAGGTCTCGACGCTAGCCTGATCCAGTCCTGATGAGACTCGAATGGCTTCGTGCCGTCTGAGACTCGGACTTGAGACTTGAGACCTATCCCCGATCCCTACACGGTTGTAATCCGCTCGTAACGTCCGCGACAGGCATCGTCCCGTCTAATAAAGGTGAAGCGATGTCAGCACAGATCTTCGCACCTGCTTATTTCAAGAGGAACACTCAGATGAACACACTAGACACTCAGTTTGGCCGGCGGGTGACCAAGGCCTGGCTCGCCGTGCTCGCGGCGGTCTTGCTCGTCGCGGGCGCCTCCTGGGGGAGCCTGGCGGCCGGCACCGCAGCTTCCGACACTCAAGCTGTCGCAGCACAGCAGGCGGCGCCGGCAGCACGCGGCCTCGCAGCGGGACGCGACTCCTATGCCGACATCGTGAAGGTCGTGGCTCCCGCCGTGGTCACCATCCGCGTCGAGGGGCAGGCGCGCATGGCGCCGACCATGATGCCGGACGATGATCTGTTCCGTCGATTCTTCGGCGATCAGGGCGAGCAGTTTGGATTCGGCGCGCCTGGTCAGGGCCGGGGTCAGCGGCCTCCGCGCAGCTACCGGCAGAATGGGCTCGGTTCGGGCGTGGTCGTCACCAAGGACGGCTACATCCTCACGAACCATCACGTCGTGGACGGCGCGCAGAATATCCGTGTCGATTTCACGGACGGCCGGACGTTCAACGCCAAGATGATCGGATCCGACAAGCCGAGCGATCTGGCGGTCATCAAGATCGACGCCACCAACCTGCAGCCGCTCGCTCTGGGCAACTCGGACGCGGTGCAAGTGGGAGATGTCGTTCTCGCGATCGGCAATCCGCTCGGTGTTGGCCAGACCGTGACGATGGGCATCATCAGCGCCAAGGGGCGCTCGACGGGTAACGGCGACGGCGGCTATGAGGACTTCCTGCAGACCGATGCGCCCATCAATCAGGGCAACTCGGGCGGCGCGCTGGTCAGCATGAAAGGCGAGCTGGTCGGCATCAATTCGCAGATTCTGTCGACCTCGTCGGGCAACATCGGCATCGGGTTCGCGATCCCGACGAACATGGCCAGCAACGTCATGAACGATCTCCGCAACGGGGGCCGGGTCCGCCGTTCGCAGCTCGGCGTGACGATCCAGCCGATGACGTCGGATCTCGCCGCGAGCCTCGGGCTTGAAGCAGACCACGGGCGCGATCGTGAGCAGCGTTCAGCCGGGCAGTGCGGCCGACCATGCTGGTGTGAAGCGCGGTGACGTCATCAAGTCGTTCAACGGCCAGGACGTGCAGGACACCAACACGTTGCGGAACCGCGTCGCGTCGGCGGCACCGGGATCGACCGCCGCCCTCGTCGTCATTCGCGACGGGAGCGAACGGACGCTGACGGTGAAGCTCGACGAAGTAGCGGCGTCAAAGAACGCGCGCAACGACACTGACTCCGATTCCAACGACAAGGCGGCACTCGGTGTGTCGGTCGCGCCGCTGACACCGGAGCTGGCCTCGCGCGCCGGCCTGCCGCGGGATGCCCGCGGTCTGGTCGTGCAGGAGGTCAATCCTGACGGCCGCGCGGCCGACGCGGGTGTTCAGACGGGCGACGTCATCCAGGAGGTGAACCGCCAGCCGGTGCAATCGGTCGACGAGCTTCGCGCCGCCGTCCGCCGCACCTCGGATCGCCCCGTCCTTCTTCTCGTGAATCGGGAAGGCCGGGATCTCTTCCTGACAGTAGCGACCTTCGTAACGGAATTCCGACGGCGAGGATCTGGGGACCTTCATGGTCCCCAGATCCTCAGTCTCATATCCTCCATCTCAGATCTTCGTTTCTCTCGTACAATCCCCGCATGGATCTTCCGACCTTGCGGACGCTCGTCGACTATCACTACTGGGCGCGCGACCGGTTGCTCGAGGGTGTCAGCGCGCTGACCCCTGAACAATTCACACGCGACATGGGCAGCAGCTTCCGCTCGGTGCGGGACACGTGCGCGCATACCTACGCCGCGGAATGGGCGTGGTACTCGCGATGGCAGGGCGTGTCGCCGACGGCGCTGCTTCCGCTGGATCAGTTTCCCGACGTCGCGTCGTTGCGGCATCAGTGGACGGAACTCGAGGCCAAGATGCGAACGTTCCTTGAAAGCCTGGGCGAACCCGGCATCCACAAGGTCTTCGAGTACACCTTGCTCAACGGCCAAACCGGCGCGACCGTCTTCTGGCAGATGCTCCAGCACGTGGTCAACCACGCCAGTTACCATCGCGGTCAGGTGACGACGCTGCTGCGCCAACTCGGCGCGGCGCCGCCGAAGAGCATGGACCTCATCGCGTTCTACCGCCTCCGGGCCAGGCCCGAGGTCTAGAGTGTCCCGTCCCAGTAGCCGCGACACAATTCCAGGGCGTGGCATCCGCCTCGCGGCGTCGTCCTCGCTCACATTCGGCCTGTATGCTCGCTCGTCGCGCCTTGCGATCCGGACGCATCGCCGGCCTCGGTGGCGCGCCGGACCTGCCACGGGCTGCTGGGCTGTCGAAGCCTCTTGCATGGCGGGCGGGCGAACAATGGTAGTCTCTGAACAGGCGCGCCCACCGCTTCCGGGCGCTCCCAGGCGACAAGGAGTTTCGGATGGCGACCGGCACGATCAAGCGACTGGCCCGGGACAAGGGGTTCGGATTCATCCGCGACAGCGGCGGGCAGGAGTATTTCTTCCACCGCAGCTCGGTTGAGGGGAGCTTCGACAGCCTCAGCGAAGGCCAGACGCGTCAGCTTCGACGAGGAACAGTCGCCCAAGGGACCGCGGGCGACCAACGTCAGAGCCCAGTAGGGCAGGGCGCCCGCTGCGCGGTTCGCGTCGCGTGACTGAAGGCGGCGGGGAGGCTCTCGCCTCTACCTTCTCGCGCTCGGTGTCAGTGTGGTTTCCTTCCGCTGTCCGTCCCGCATATAGGCGACCTTCGCGGGCTCGCCAATCTTCAGGATCTCGAGCGCGAACGTGTAGTCGTAGACGTTGGCGATCGTCTGCCCGGCGATCTCGACGATCACGTCGCCCTTCTGGAGGCCCGCCTGTTCGGCCGGGCCGCCGCCAACCACGCCGCCGAGCAGCAGTCCTTTCACTTCTGTCGCGTAGTCGGGGATCGTGCCGGTAAACACACGCACGCCCGCGCGGCCGCCGCCGCTCTGGATTGGCTGGTCGACCTTGACGAAGGCGGGCGGCTGTTCAACGTCCTCCACGCGCCGCGCGATGGCCGCCGCGAAGTCGACAATGCGGTCGAGGCCCTCGTATTGGATCTTTTCCGCCGTGTCCGACGGCCGGTGGTAGTCGGCGTGGGTGCCCGTGAAGAAATTGAGGCACGGGACGCCGGCCAGGTTGAAGCTGGCGACGTCGGTCGGCTGATACGGATCCTGCTGGACGACCAGGTCGAAACCGGCGGCGATGTTCGCCTGTTCGATCAGCCGTCCCCAGGACGGGCTCGTGCCGGCCGCCTGCACGGTGAGCTTGTTGTCCTGCAGCCGGCCCACCATGTCGAAGTTCAGGTACGCGGCTATCTGATCGAGCGGGATTGGCGGCGCCTTCACGAAGGCGCTCGAACCGATGAGGCCCAGCTCCTCCCCGGACCAGAACTGGAGCATCACGTTCCGTCGTCGGGGCTGCGAGGCGAGGCTCTCGCCGACCGCCAGCACGGCCGCCGTGCCGGACGCGTTGTCGTCCGCACCGGCATGAACGCGTCCCGCCTCATCTTTCCTCGCCAGAGAGTTCCCCTGATCGCCCCGGCCGAGGTGATCGTAGTGGGCGCCAAGGCCGATCCACGGTTTCTGGACCGAGCCGGTCGGTCCCGTGGCCGGCAGGTACCCGGCGACATTTGCGCCGGTGCGCTGCTCGCGCACGACCACGGCCTTGATGGTGACCGTCAGGTTGGGAATGTCGAAGCCGGCGACGTGCGGGTTGCCGCCGTCAAGCGACTGCTGCGACCGCCTCGAGCGTCTTGCTCGTGTCGCCGAAGCCGTCGAAGATCGCGTTCGCGACCGCGCCGCTGACGCTCGCGGCGACGATGCCCGAGCCGGCGAGCGCGGTGTCGAACGTCATCGGAATGATCGCGCCGGCGTTCGGCGAGCGCGGCCCCGTGACCACGAGCATCGCCCGCGCCCCGCGCTGGCGCGCGGCCATCGCCTTGTAGCGCAGGTCGGCGTAGCGCGCGAGGATCCCTTTCGTCTTCGGATCCGCGTCCTCGGGGAAGTAGCGGAGCACGAGGACGACTTTGTCCTTCACGTCGAGCGCCGCGTAGCTGTCGTACCCGAAATCCTGGCCGTCGGGCACCACGATGCCGTAGCCGGCAAAGACCACCGGGCCTGTCACCTCGCTGTTGTCCGAGAACGAGAGCGCCTGGACGTCCATCCGCGTCTGAAACGCGCGAGGTCTCGCGGCCGCCTGCGGGGCGCTCGGAGATCGCGATGGTTGTCCCGCCGTCGCGCGTGCCCGCGGTGAACTCGAACGGCAGCCGATAGTCGGTCCGGCCGGGCAGCGGGCGCGCGCCGATCCGTTTCAACTGCGACAATGATGTACTCGCTCGCGAGCCGTTCTCCCGGCGACCCGGCGAGCCGTCCCTCGAGCCGCTCGGCGGCCAGCGTCTCCACGTGGGCCCGGGCCTTCGATGCGGGCGACCTGCGACTGAGCGTCGACCCCGACGGCCGGCGCCGCCACCACGAACGCGATCAACCAAACGGCTGGCTTCATTGCTTGTCTACTTTCGAAGGGGTGCGTTCCGCAGGGCTTCGCGGGCCTTCTCATGGTTCCATTCGGCCAGGAACAACTGACCGTTCGTCCCGCCCGATCGGCTCGAGGTCCACGCGAGCTGCCGCCCATCGGGCGAGGGGACCGGCAGGCCGTCGAATCCGTCCGAATAGGTGACGCGGACCGGCTCCTTCGTCCCGGCCGCGTCGACGAGGAACAGCTCGAAATTCTCGAATCCCAGCTTGTTCGACGCGAAGATGAAGTACTCCGCCGGATGGGTGCTCGTACGGCGCCCAGCTCATCGCGTGGAAGTCGGTGATCTGTTTCGCGTCCGATCCGTCGGGCTTCATCGTCCAGACGTCGGCGATCAACCCGCGCTCGTCGAAGCGGCGCCAGACGATCCGCGAACCGTCGTGCGTGAAGAACGGGCCGCCGTCGTATCCGGGCACGCTGGTCAGGCGCTTCTGGTCGGAACCGTCGGCGCGCATGATGTAGATGTCGGCGAAATAGCTCGGGTCGGTCTCGAGCTGCTTCGTCGTCGCCGCGTCGATCGCGGCGCGGGCATACACCTCGCGCATCGAGGAGAACACGATCCACTGGCCGTCGGGGGAATAGCTGGCTTCGGCGTCGTACCCGCGCGCGGTCGTCAGCCGCTTCAAGCCGCCCGATTTCTCGCTGTGCACGTAGATGTCCATCTCCGGGTCGTAGTCCCACGCGTAGCGCCGCTCCTTGCCGGACGCGCGCAGCGCGTTCTCCTCGTCCTGCAGCTGCTTCGATTTGGGATCGCCGTGCGTGGAGGCGAAGAGAATCTCGTCGCTCCCGGGACGGAAAAACGGGCACGTCGTCTTGCCGATGCCAGGCGAGATCCGCTTCACATCGCCGGTTGTCATCTCGAGCACGTAAATCTGGTAGAACGGATTACCCGGTTCGCGCTCGCTCTGGAAGACCAGACGCTTGCCGTCCGGCGACCAGTAGCCTTCGCCGGCCCGGCGCCCTTCGACCGTCAGCCGCCTGATTCGGGAGAGAAAATCGCGCTCCGCCAGCGGCTGCGGCGTCACCTGAACCGAGGCGGCGACGAGGGCCGGGACCGCGGCCAGCGTGAGCCACAGCCAGGGCATGCACTTCGTCATAGTGAGAGCTCTGCTGGTATGCGCGCGTCAACGGGCATTATCTCCCATGTTATTCTCGAAAGATCCGGGAGATAAGGAAATGCGTGGAACCAGGCTCTCCGCCCTCGTCGCTCGCGTCGCTCTCTGCTGGCCGCCGCGACGGTGTTCGGCCAGATCGACATCAGCGGCACCTGGGAGGTGACGTTCGAATCGCCTCAGGGGCCGGCGACCATCGACGTGACCTTCAAGCAGGTGGGTGAGTCGGTTGACGGCAGCGTCGCCACTCCGATGGGCGCCGTCGACTTCACGGGCACCCTGATCAACAACGCGCTCACGATGTCGTCGACGCTCGACTTGCAAGGCACCAAGCTTGACATCGCGATGAAGGCCAAGGTCTCCGGAGACACGATGGCCGGTAACCTCGTGGTCGGCGGCCTCGGCGAAATCCCCTGGACCGCCAAGCGGAAACCCGCGGCAGCAGCCAGCGCTGGCTGGAACGACGACGCGCACCAGCGGCGGCTCCGGCGATTGACGTCTCCGGCAAGTGGGACATCGCGATGGTGATGGCGGAGGAGCCACGTTTGCGACGATCGCGACGCTGAAACAGGCTGGCGAGCAGATCACGGGCTCGCTGAACGGACAGGCGGGCGACGAACCGGTGACCGGCACGATGGTCGGCAAGGCGCTGACGCTGCACTTCAGGGCGGCGACGGCGCAGGGCGACGTCGCGATCACCATGATGGGTGAACTCGGCGCCGACGGGTTCAGCGGCAAGCTCACCCTTCCGGGAGTGGGCGAAGTCGACTGGACGGGCAAGCGGACGAAATAGCCACGACGACATGTTTCTTCGTGCCTTTCGTGCATGCGAACAGCATGGAGACGCGACGCAGTCCTTCTGGCCGAACGTGTTCGTCGTGTGCGTCGTGACTTCGCGGTGAATGAATGGTGGAAGCGATGTTCACGCGGTGTCGCATGGTCGGCGTTCTTGTTGCTCGGGCTGCTCGCGTGGCCCGTGGCCTCGCACGCACAGAGCGTCGCCATCAAGCTGGCAACCGTCCTGCCGGACGGATCCATCTGGGACAAGAACCTGAAGCAGATGGCCGCCGAGTGGAAGCAGACGACCGGCGATCGCGTGTCGGTCACGCTGTTCGGCGGCGGCTCGCAGGGTGATGAGCCGACGGTGCTGCGCAAGATCCGCCTCGACGCCCTGCAGGCGGCCTCGCTCACCGTCGTCGGCCTCGCGAGCATCGATCCCGCCTTCAACGTGTTCAACGTGCCGTTCTTCTTCGAATCGTACGACGAGCTGAACGCGGTGATCGACAAGCTCACGCCGATGCTCAAGCAGCGGCTGGAGGCCAAGGGCTTCGTCCTGCTGCACTGGGGTCACGGCGGCTGGTTGCAGCTGTTCAGCAAGCGGCCGGTCAAGACCGTGGCCGATCTCAAGGCCGTGAAGCTCTGGACCTCGGCCGGCGACGATCGCATGACGCAGTGGTACAAGGCGAACGGATTTCAGCCGCGCGCGATGGCGATGACCGACATCCTGACCGGGCCTCACGACCGGGATGATCGACGGCTTGCCGGCGCCGCCGCTCGCCGCGCTGGCGTTCCAGTGGAACCGCCAGGCGCCGCACATGCTCGACATCGGGCTCGCGCCAGTCGTCGGCGGCACGGTGATCGCGACGCGAACCTGGAACCGCATCGCGCCGGCCGATCGCGCCGCCATGTCCGAGATCGCCGCTTGCCGCAGAGAAGCGGCTGCGGGCCGAAGTGCCCAAGCAGGACAGGTTCGCCGTCGCGCTGATGAGCAAGCAGGGGCTGACCGTCACGAAGGCGGAAGGCCCCGAGTGGAAGGCCGAAGCGAATGCCCTCGCCAAGGCCATGCGCGGGGAGCATGGTGCCGCCGACATCTTCGATCTCGCCCTGAAGGAGCGCGACGCATTCAGAGCAGCGCAAGGCGGCCGGCGCGCCCCGGTGAACCGCGCGCTCCGCCTCGTCGAAGATCTGGTCGCCGCGGCTGCGCTCGCGGGGATGGTTGTGCTCCCGCTGCTCGAAATTGTGGTGCGGCGCGCTGCTCGGTGTCGGCGTTCCCGCCTCCGGTCCCATCGTTCAGCATCTCGTCCTCTGGGTCGGCGTTTCTCGGTGCGGCGATTGCGGCGCGCGACGGCAAGCTCCTCGCGCTCGCCACCGGCACGTTCATCCCGCAGGGGCGCTGGCGTCGCGCGGCCGCGATCGTGTCAGGCGCCGTCGCCTCGTGCATCGCCAGCCTGCTCGCCTGGGGCGCCGTGCAGCTCGTGCTCACCGAGCGCGAGACCGGGTCGACCCTCGGCGCCGCATATCCCGGTGTGGACCGCACAGCTGGTGCTGCCGGTCGGATTCGTGCTGATCGCGCTGCGGCTCGTGTGGCATGCGAGCGCGACGTGGGCCGGCCGGCTCCTGCGCCTCGCTCGGCCTGCTCGCCGCGCTCGCGATCATTGGCTCGCCGGCCTTGCTCGAGGGGCAGCCGGCGCTGGCCCTGGCTCGCGATCGTGATTCTCGCGGGGGCGCTCGGCGCGCCGATCTTCGTCGATTCTCGGCGGAGCCGCCGTGGTCCTGTTCATGATCGACGGCGTGACGCCGGCGGTCGTCCTCGATCGAGACGTACGCGCTGAGCGTCTCGCCGACGCTGCCTGCCATCCCGCTGTTCACGCTGGCGGGATTTCTGCTCGCCGAAGGCCAGGCGCCCGAGCGGCTGCTTCGCGTCTTCCGCGCCTGGTTCGGCTGGATTCCCGGGCGGCACGGCCGTCGTGTGCGCGCTGCTCTGCACGTTCTTCACGGTGTTCACCGGTGGCTCGGGCGTCACGATCCTCGCGCTGGGCGGGCTGCTGTTTCCCGCGCTCGTTCGCGACGGCTACCGTGAACGCTTCGCGATCGGTCTGTTGACGGCGTCCGGCTCGCTCGGCCTGCTGCTGCCGCCGGCGCTCCCGCTCATTCTGTACGGCATCGTTGCGCAGCTGCCGATCGAAGACCTCTTCATCGCGCGGATTGCTGCCGGGCGTGCTGCTCACCTCGATGGTGGCGGCGTGGGGCGTGCGCGAAGGAATCGTCTCGGGAGCGGGACGCGCGCCGTTCAGCATCGGAGAAGGATTGGCCGCGCTCCGCGAAGCGGCGTGGGAGCTGGCGATGCCGGTGGTCGTGCTCGTCGCGCTCTTCAGCGGCCTGGCGACGACCGTCGAAGCCGCGGCGCTGACGGCGCTCTACGCGCTCGTCGTGCAGAGCGTGATTCACCGTGATTTGTCGATCCGTCGCGATCTGCTGCGCGTGTTCGCCGAATGCATCGCCGTGGTCGGCGGCGTCCTGATGATTCTGGGCGTGGCGGTGGGTCTGACGAACTATCTCGTCAGCGCACAGGTCCCGATGCGCCTGCTCGAGTGGACGCGCGGCCACATCGATTCGCAGTTCACGTTCCTGCTGGGCCTCAACCTCTTCCTGCTCGTGGTCGGCTGTCTGATGGACATCTTCTCGGCGATCGTCGTCGTCGTCCCGCTGATCGTGCCGCTCGGGGCGGCGTTCGGCGTGCACCCGGTGCACCTCGGGATCATCTTCATCGCCAATCTCGAGCTCGGGTACCTGACGCCTCCGGTGGGGCTGAACCTGTTTCTCGCGTCGTATCGCTTCAAGCGCCCGCTGCTGGAGGTGGCGCGCGCGACGCTGCCGATGCTCGCGATTCTCGGCATCGGCGTGCTGCTCATCACATATGTGCCGTGGCTGACGCTCGGCCTTCTGCAGTGGCTTGGGAAATAGAGAAAGTCTCAAGTCTCAAGTTTCAAGTCTCAGGGTAGCAAACCTGAAGTCTGAAGTCTGATCAGACTTCAGACTTGAGACTTCAGACTTGAGACTTTCCAGCAGTGCAGTCCGGGCGCGTCAAAACACCAGATAACAAAGCATCGCGCCGACGATACGACATCGAGAGGCCCCACGCCAGCAGCTTGTTGAAGAGCGCGCGCGCATCCTCGATTGGCGCGCCGGCGAGACACAAGGCGCCGATGGTCGAGAGCGGCGAGACGTCGACAAGGTGGCCACCGACGTTCATCGATGAGGCGATCGCGACCGGATCCGCGCCCAGTTGCTGTCGCAAGGCCGGGCACCATGGGCAGAAATGCCGGCAGCACGACGCCGGAGGTGCTGCTGTAGACCGAAATGATGCCGGTGAGGAAGGCGACGACGGCCGTGACCGTCTTGCCGTTCGCGACCTTCGTGACAAGGGAGACGAGCAGGTCGATGCCTTGCGCCTTCTCCAGCAGGGCGATGAGCACGGTCACCCCGCACACCATCACGATGACTCGCCACGGCATCCGCTTGACCGCCTCTCCATCGTCTGCCGCGCGCAGCAGCACCAGCACGACGGACGCCATGAATGCGCCCATCCCGACGTTGACCTCGAAGAACAGGACGCTCAGGATGAGCACGGCGATCACCGCCAGCGTGATCCAGTGCCGCGTGCGGAACGTGATGTCGGCCGCCGGCGTCGGGTCCATCTCGACCGCCTCGACCGTCGAGCTTCGCGCAAACAGCTTCAGACCGCCGAGCAGGAAATAGCCGCCGAAGGCCACGATCGCGTGCGCCCCCAGGTTGTAGAGATAGGTCGGCATCTCGAAGCCGGCCATCCCGATTCGCGCCATGAGGCCGTTCACGATGATGCCGGTGGGCGCGAAAGGCGAGAGCGACCCGGCGTTCGAGCCGTTGCCAACCATGATCGCCATCAGAAACAGCGGGATGCCGGCGCGGACGGCAGTGGCCATGGCCATCGGCGCCAGGATCGCCGCCGTCGCAATGTTGCCCGGGCCGAGCGAGGCCAGTATCGCGGCGAGCACGAAAAACATGATCGGGATCGCGCCGCGGTTGCCGCGGCACGGCCGGACCGCGTGGTGCGCCAGCCGGTCCAGCGTGCCGTTGCACTGCGCGAGCGTGAAGAGCAGCGTCATACCGGTCAAGCGTCAGGAACAGCGCGGTCGGAAACCCGCCATCACCGAGTTCACCGGCATGCCGCCGAAGTACACGCCGATGATCCAGGCGAGCGCCAACGCGAGCACCCCGACGTTCAGCGTGGTCACGCAACTCACGACGATAGCCAAGGCAAGCGCGCAGACAGACAGGACAGCGAGGCTCATGAAGGCTCCTGCAGAAGAGAACGGAGCAGCTCTGCGGGGTGCAGGGCTCTCGTCGCGGCGAAATCCTCAACCTGATGACGGCACGATACGCCGCTTGCGACGAGCACCGAGTCGCCGCGCTGGGCTCGCGCCGCCGGCAGCAGCCGCCGCTCGCCGATCGTCCGGGACACCTCGAAGTGTTCCCGCGCGTACCCGAACGATCCGGCCATGCCGCAGCAGCCCGCGTCGAGATCGACGACCGACGCCCCCGGGATGCGGGACAACAGCGCGACCGAGGGCGCGAGCAGTCCCATGGACTTCTGATGGCAGTGGCCGTGGAGCAGGATCGTCGCCGGCCCGCTGCGGACAGGCAGGCTGGCGCGTCCCGCCTGCCATTCGTCCTCGAGCAGCTTCTCGAACAGCACGCAGGCTTCGCTCACGCGCTGCGCCTGCCGCTGCTGCTCCCCGCTGAGCAACGACGGAACGTCCTCTCGCAGCGCCGACAGGCAGCTCGGTTCGAAGAAGACAATCCGCGCGCCCGCCGCGGCCAGCGGATACAGCCGGGCGGTGTTGGCCGCGGCCCGTTCGCGCGCCTCCTCCAGCAGCCCCTGCGAAATCAGCGGACGGCCGCAGCAGACGTTCGGCGCCAGCGCGGACGCGATGCCCGCCGCGTCGAGGACCTCCGCGCCCGCGATGCCGACCGCGGGATTGTAGTAGTTCGTGAAGGTGTCGTTGAAGATCAGCACGGGCGGCGACGAGTCGCGCCCACGACCTTCGCCTCGGCACGCCGGCGTGGCCGACGAGCCTCGAACTGCCGCGCAAATGTGTCGCGCGCCCACGCGGGCGGCTTTCTCCTGCGGTCCAGGCCGAGCACCTGCTCGTTGAGCCCAGCGGACGGGCGCGCTCCGCGCGATCCAGTTGGACAGCGGGGCCAGGCGGCTGCCCCAGCGCGCCATCTCGTGGACGTGTCCCAGCACGCGCGCACGCGCCGAGCGTGCCATGACGTTTCCAATAGTCGGCGAGGAACTCGCTCTTGAAGCGCGCGACGTCGACGCCGACCGGACACTCGGCCTTGCACGCGCGGCATTCGAGGCACAACTCGAGCACCGAGCGCACCCCTTCGTCGCCGAGGCCAGATTCGCCAAGGCGGCCGGCCATCGCCAGCCGCAGCACGTTGGCGCGCCCGCGCGTCGAATCGGCCTCCTCGCGCGTGGCCATGTACGACGGGCACATGGTGCCGTCGAGGGTCTTGCGGCACACGCCGAGGCCGCTGCACATGTCGACCGCGCCGCCCATTCCGCCGTACTCGGAGTAGTCGAAGAAGGTGTCGGGCCGTGGTGTGCGATATCCCGCGCCGTAGCGGAGGTTGTCCGTCAGGGGCGGCGCGTCGACGATCTTGCCGGGGTTGAGGATGCCCTTCGGGATCGAACGTGCGCTTGACGGCCCGGAAGGCGTCGTACAGAACCGGCCCGAACATCTTCTCCATGAACGGGCTGCGCACCAGGCCGTCGCCGTGCTCGCCCGACAGCGCACCGCCGAATTCGAGCACGAGATCGGCGACGTCGTGCGCGATCGCCTCGAACATCCGGACGCCTTCCTCGGTCTTGAGGTTGACGACGGGCCGAACGTGGAGGCAGCCGACCGAGGCATGGGCATAGACGCCGGCCGTCGTCCCGTGCGACCGGACGATCGCCAGGAACCGTTCGATGTAGTCGCGCAGCCTTTCGGGCGCGACGGCCGTGTCCTCCACGAACGAGATCGACTTCGCGTCGTCCTTCACCGCCATCGACAGGCCGAGCGCCGCCTCGCGCAGGCCCCAGATCTTCGCCTGCGCCGCCGGTTCGAGCGCGTGGTGATAGCGATACCCCCACTTGTGCGCCGCCAGATCGCGTTCGAGCGCTCGAGGCGCGGCGGCAGATCCTCGGCGCGATCGGCGTAGAACTCGACGCACAGCAGCGCGCCGGGCTCGCCCTCGATGAAGGAGCGGCGGAGACGATCGAGCGCCGGGCTCTGCTTCGTGTTGTCGAGGATGAATCGATCCATCACCTCGACGGCCGACGGCTTGTGCGCGAGAATGGCGGGCGTGGCCTCGAGCGCCTCCAGCAGATCGGCGAACTGAATCGCCAGGACGGCTTTGGCTTTCGGCAGCGGGACGAGGTTGACCTTCGCTTCGACGACGACGCCCAGCGTGCCCTCCGACCCCACCATCAGCTTCGCCAGGTTGAACGGCTCGCCGGGCCGGACGAAGGCGTCGAGATTGTAGCCGCCGACGCGGCGCAGAATCTTGGGGTATCGCCGCTCGATTTCAGCCGCCGCACGCTGCCGCGATCCGCCGGACCTCCCGGTAACAGGCCGCCTCGAGCGAATCGCCGGCGCAGGCCGCTTCGAGCTCGTGCGGATCGAGCGGCCGGAAATGCGCCACCGACCCGTCGGACAGCACCACCTGCTGCTCGATCACATGGTCGATCGTCTTGCCGTAGTACACCGATCGCGCGCCGCTCGAGTTGTTCGCCATCATGCCGCCGAGCGTGGCGCGGTTGGCGGTCGAGATGTCGGGAGCGAACCGCAGGCCGTGGGGCCGAAGCGAGGCGTTCAGCTCGTCGAGCACGATGCCCGGCTCGACGCGAGCCCAGCGTTCGGCGACGTTCACTTCCAGCATGCGATTGAAGTACTTGGACGTGTCCACCTGAAGGCCGGCGCCGATCGTCTGGCCCGCCTGCGACGTGCCGCCGCCCCGCATCGTCAGGGGACAGCGATGCTTGCGGCAGATCTGGACGGCGCGAATGACGTCTGCCCGCGATTTCACGACCACGACGCCCACCGGCTCGATCCGGTACACGCTGGCATCGGTGGAGTACAGCGCGCGCGAGATCTTGTCGAACCGCACCTCGCCCTCGATGACGGCGTCCAGATCGCGGCGCAGACGCCTCGACGTCGAGCGAGCGGATGTGAGCCTGGGGGACCGCTGGGGCCCGTTCGATGGGGACAGGATGCATGTGGAGTCGCGCTGATTATACGGTGAGCGGTCCAGTCGCGGGACATGCCTCCTCTGCGGCTCCCCGGAACGGACGAATTGTGCGCGGCGAGCAGAAGGTATTACGATGATGGATCATGTATCAGAGCGGACGTCATTTCCTTCAGATCCCCGGCCCGACCAACGTTCCCGATCGCGTCCTGCGCGCGATGGCCCGGCCGACCATCGACCATCGGAGCGCCGAGTTCGCGGCGCTCGGTCGCGAGGTGCTCGACGGCATCAAGGCCGTCTTCAAGACGTCCGGGCCGGTCGTCATCTTTCCGGCCTCGGGCACCGGCGCCTGGGAAGCGTCGCTGGTCAACACGCTGTCGCCGGGCGACAAGGTGCTGGCGTTCGAGAACGGCGAGTTCGCCAGGCTCTGGTCCGAGGTGGCGCAGACGGCTCGGCCTCGACGTCGATCTGGTCCCCGACGAGTGGGGCAGCGGCGTTGATCCCGCGATCGTCGAAGCGAAGCTGTCGGAGGATCGCGATCACAAGCTGCGGGCGGTCCTGGTCGTGCACAACGAGACGTCGACCGGCGCCACCAGCCGGCTGGCCGAGATCCGGAAGGCGATCGATCGTGCCCGGCATCCGGCGCTGCTGCTGGTCGACGCGGTGTCGTCGCTCGCCTCGATCGACCTGCGCCACGACGAATGGGGCATCGATGTGACGCTCACGGGCTCGCAGAAGGGGCTCATGCTGCCGCCGGGCCTGAGCTTCAACGCCATCAGCGAAAAGGCGCTTGCGGCCTCGCGCTCCGCCCGGTTGCCGAAGTCCTACTGGGCGTGGGAGCCGATGATCGCCGCCAATCAGACCGGCTTCTTCCCGTACACGCCCGCCACCAATCTGCTGTACGGCTTGAGCGAAGCGCTCCGCATGCTGAACGAAGAGGGTCTGCGAGAATGTCTTTGCCCGGCATCGCCGGCTGGCCGAGGCCACGCGCGACGGCGGTTCGCGCCTGGGGCCTGGAGATCCTGTGCCGGTGCAAGGAAGAGTACAGCCCGGTCGTGACCGCCGTCGTGATGCCCGAGGGACACGACGCCGACCGATTCAGAAAGGTCGCCCTCGAACGATTCAACCTCTCGCTCGGCGCCGGCCTCGGCCGGTTGAAGGGCCGCGTGTTTCGCATCGGCCACCTCGGGGACTTCAACGAACTGATGCTGGCGGGCACGTTGGCGGGCGTGGAGATGGGATTGTCGGTGGCCGGCGTGCCGGTTCAGCGCGGCGGCCTGAACGCCGCGATGGACAGCCTGATGATGTGACGGCAGGCGAGTCGGAGCGTCAGCGTCCCTTGAACGACGGCGGACGCTTGGCGAGGAACGCGGCCACGCCCTCCTTGAAGTCGTCGCTCGAATAGCACATGGCGATGAGGTCGTCGGCCTGGGCAGCCTCGATGCGCCGGCTGGCCTGAATCCGGCGCACGGCTTCCTTGGTGGCCCGAATCGTCAGCGGGGCGTTCGCGGCGATGGTTGCCGCGAGCTTCGAGCACCGCCTCGTCGATGGTCGAGCGATCGGCCATGCGGGTGACCAGCCCGAGCGACGCGGCTTCCGTGGCGTCGATCAGCCGGCCCGTGAAGAGCAGGTCCTTGACGCGGGAAGGCCCGATCATGTCGAGGAGACGTGCGTAATTCGCCGCCGAGAGGCAGTTGCCGAGCGTTCTCGCAATCGGTATCGCCGAATTGCGCGTCGGCGGTGCAGACGCGGAGATCGCAGGCGAGCGCGATGGCGCAGCCGCCGCCCGCGGCGACGCCGTGGACTTGAGCGATGGTTGCGGCCGACACGCGCTCGAGCCGATCGATGACGCTGTCGATGCGGCGCTCGTACGCGACGGCGTCGTCGCGTGACGCAAAGCGTGAGAACTGACTGATATCGGTGCCGGCGATGAACGCCTTGCCCTCGGCCCGCAGGACGAACACCCGCACCGCCTCCGTCCGGTCCACGCGATCGCAGGCCTCGAGCAGCGCTTCGTACATGTCCCACGTCATCGCGTTGCGGGCTTCGGGACGGTTGAACGTCAGAAACGCGACGGCGCCGTCGACTGTAAACAGCGTGCGCGAGGTGGACACGTGAGCGCTCCTCTGAGGGAAGAGATGGGTGTGACGGCAACAGCGCTCGAGGGAATCCGGGTGCTGGACGTCACGCAGTTGATGGCGGGTCCCTTTTGCGCGATGCAACTATGCGACATGGGCGCGGACGTGATCAAGGTGGAACCGCCGGGAGGCGATTCCACGCGCCGGATGTCCGGCGCGACGGGGACCGACAGCCCGAGCTTCAACGCCGTCAACCGCGGCAAGCGCGGGATCGTGCTGAATCTGAAGACGCCGCTCGGCCAGGAGGCGTTTCGCCGGCTGGCGCGTCGCGCCGACGTCGTGATCGAGAACTACCGCCCGGGCGTGATGCGGAGCTTCGGTCTCGACTACGGTGCGCTGGCCAAGGACCATCCCGGGCTGATTTTCGTGTCGATCTCCGGGTACGGCCAGACCGGACCCGATTCGGGCAAGGGCGGCTTCGACCTCGTGGCGCAAGGCGTTTCTGGCCTGATGTCGATTACCGGGCATCCTGGTGGACCGCCCGTCAAGGTCGGCGTGCCGCTGACCGACCTCGGCGCCGGTCTTTTCGCGCTGTCCGCGATCCTGGCGGCGCTGTATTACCGCACGCGCACCGGCCAGGGGCAGTCCATCGACACGTCGCTCGTCGAAGCCGGCGTCGCGCTGTCCGTGTGGGAGGCCTCTGAATATTTCGCCGGCCGCGGCGTGCCGCAGCCGATGGGGTCGGCCCACCGGATGAGCGCGCCTTACCAGGCCATCCGGTGCGCTGACGGATACATGACACTCGCCGCCGCCAACGACCGCCTGTTTCAACGCTTGTGCGAGCTCCTCGGGCATCCGGAGTGGGCGGCCGATCCCGACGTACGCCGACGATACACGACGAGTCCGCAACCGCGCCGCGCTCGGCGAGCCTGATCGAATCGATCACGATGGAAAAGCCTCGGAGCCACTGGATCGCGCTCTTCGAGGCCAACGCTCTGCCGTGCGGGCCGATCAACACCTACGACCAGGTGTTCGCGGATCCACACATCCGCGCGCGGGACATGGTGGTTGACACCGATCACCCCACACTCGGACGCATCCGCACACTGGGGTCGCCGCTGAAGATGTCGGCGACGCCGCCCATCGTCGGGCGCCGCGCGCCGCTGCTCGGCGAGCACACGCGCGAGGTGCTGCGTGAGATCGGCTACACTGAGGAGGAAATCTCGCAATTCGCTGGCTGACCACTCCGACTGCGTGCGATTGGTCATCTCGTCATCGAGACACCGCTCAGCCCGGAACGGCGAGCCTCTGGACTGAGCACGCGCGTCCGGAACGAGCCTGCGCCGCCGGGAGCAACGGGAGCGAACGCGGAAAAGTCATCGCGTCCTGACGCGGAGCGCACCACGGCGTCGAGGGTCGCGCGGGACCGACGCGAAGGTTGGGGGCCTGGGCAAGGGTGAACCCGATGTTCCGCTCTTATTATTTTCCGCGGCGCACGATCGGTGCGCAGCCTCACCAGACCGAAAGGCCTTCCAGGTGATGAACTACTGCGAACATTGTCAGGGTCAGCGATTCGATCGGGCCCGGGTTCTCCGGGCCCTCCGACAGGTCCGTGAGGATCTACAGACACAAGGAGGGCATGCGCCATGCCGATGAGGCACTGGCGCTGGCGCTCGACGCTGTGAGGGCGCTCGAGATTCCCCACCTCGAGCCGGAGGACGAGAACGACCAGGTCGTCCACTAGCCACGAGACGTCACGACGGCTAAGCCGGCTAAGGCTCGGTCGCATCGACCTCGGTGCGTGAGCCGGTCACCTCGACCGTTCGCTCGATGGTTCGAACGCCGGCGTAGACCGTGAGCGTATACGGTACCCGGCACGACATCGGGGAACGAAAAACGCCCTTCCGGATCGGCCAGGGTGGCGTACGGAGTTGAGGTCGCCACGATTTGAGCCGACATGCCAGCATGAATGTCGCAGCTCACGTCATACACGCCGGTGCCCTTGAACGTATAGCGGTACTGCTCGCCGGTCGGCACCGCGACGTTGAAGGCCTGCTGATGCGTCACCCCATCTCTGACATTGATGTTGTGGAGCTCGTCGTCGCTATTGCGGAATTCAGCGGCGTGACCTGTCCTCACGAAGAGAATGGGAGGAATGAAGCTGCGCGCCACCTGATCCATCACCGGCATCCCGCTCGGCGCAGGCACGTGATCGGTGTGCCGCGGTTCGAGGATCACGACTGCCGGCGTCCCGCCGGTGAGGACAGGAACCCTGCCCGTGACGACCGCCGGTGCTGAAGCGGCGGAGGGCGGCGGCGCTGCGGGATCGGTCGTCGAATCTTGCTTCGAACACGCGGAAAGCATCAGCGCCAGCACGAGCGCCATGGCCCATCGGTCGGATGCCTGCATGAGGAGTCCTGCCACGAGTTTCCCTTCGGTCCTGATTATCGTCTTTGCACGCAAATTGGGTGTTCCACCCTGTTCCGACAGAGCTTGAAGAGGACCGCTGGACGAGCTGATCCCTCACGACGCTCTGAACCGGGCACGAGCTTTACGGCTGGGGTGGCCTGGAAGGCTCTGCGGGTCGTTTGCACGGTCCGCGCGCGCACGCGACAACGCCGCGGGTCGCACCCAGCAAATAGGGACGGGCGCAGGGCCGCCTGCCGGTGTATACTAATCGTTCACACCGGAACTGAGCCAGCCTGCGTTGATCGTAGCGCCGACCGGTCTTCGGCGCACACACAGGAACGCATCTGAAACAACTTCGACCTCTACGCGCCATCCGTCCTCCGAAAGCCGAGGTGTCGATGACTGTACAAAACGGCAACAGGGCCCGGTTCCTGCCGCGGCAGCCGCGCCGCAGCGCTGCGGAAAAGAGCTCGTCGGATCGTGAAACATGCCCGCGGTGCGGACGGTCGAACGCGCGGCTCATCGGCCGGTCCGAAACCTTCCCCGTCCTCTACCTGCGGTGCGACGATTGCCGGCAGACCTCGGTCGCCCCGCGTAAGCTCGGTTCAGCTCGACTCACCCAAAGGAGACAGCATGGCGTCTATGAACGGCACGATCAAGCGGCTTGTCAGCGAGAAGGGCTTCGGCTTTATTCTGGCAGCCGACGGCAACGAGTATTTCTTCCATCAGTCGGCCTGCAACCAGACCGCCTTCGACGATCTGCGCGAAGGACAGGCGGTGACATTCGAACGCGGGCAGGGACCGAAAGGGCCGCGCGGCGAGAACGTCCGACTCGCCTGAGGAGTCGCGTGTGATTGCCGGGTCGCCGGCCCTAGCTGTAGGTCGAGGGCGACGGGCTTTGAAGATCAGGCAACGGAGACGCCGCAAACAGCCGCTGGCATGGCTTGGCGATCCAGCGCGCCCACATCGCCGACCGGTTGATGCGGGCGCTGTCGGTCGTGATTCCGGTATTGGCGTACATCTGTCGGTACAGCTTCGAGATCAGCACGAAGGCCAGCCGCGACTTGAGTGACCGGACGCACCGGGAGCGTTTCCAGATCTCGCCCAATCCATAAAAACGATCCCACACCGCCTGTGTTCGTTGCCGGATTTCGTCCGGCGACATGAGCGGATGGGAGACGTAGACGTGCGGCCGGTTGCGCTGCGGGATCAACCAGTGGCGCGTCAACGGAATGCCGTTGACGCGCGTCGGATCGGACTGCATGGTTTCTTCCCACGCCGCAAAGTCGACCGTGCCGGGAAACGGCGTCAGCAGCACGAACTGGGCGAACGTGATCCCCGCGCGGGCGGCGACCTCCGCCGTCAGGTCGAACGTCTCGGGCCGGTCGCTGGGAAGACCGAAGATGAACGACCCCAGCACGTGCACGCCGTGCGTGCGGAAGGCCTGGAGGCATTCGACCAGGTGCTCGCCGCTCGCGTTGAAGTCCTTGTAGACGTCCTTCAATCCCTCCGACGTCACCGCTTCCACACCCACCAGTGCGCCTTTGATGTTCGCGCGGCGCATCGCTTCGAGAAACTCGGGATCCTCGGCCGCTTCCATCGTGATCTGCGTGAAGAACACCATGTCCTTCGGCAATTGGGCGAGCCCGGCCATGAGCGCGAACCGTTCCGAGCGGATCGCCGTCAGCTCGTCGAGCCGGCTGGAATCCTTCCGGCGGGCCGCCATCCGCAGGTCGGTCAGCGTCACCGGATAGAAATTGTCGTCGGCCAGCGCGATGAAGCGGAAGCCCTTCCGCCGCAACTCCACGACTT
The DNA here is from genome assembly GCA_963745495.1 of uncultured Acidobacteriota bacterium. GTDB lineage: Bacteria > Acidobacteriota > Vicinamibacteria > Vicinamibacterales > CAVVIG01 > CAVUXJ01. The sequence continues at coordinate 121,586 of CAVUXJ010000012.1, read as the reverse complement.
CGTCGAGCACGGCCTGGAGTCGCCGCTGCCGGGGCTGCTGGCCGTCGGTTCGCCAGACCGAGCAGAACGAGCAGTGCTTGGGGCAGCCCCGCACCGTCTGGACCGATGCCCACATGTATCGGTCGCGGGGGAGCAGCGACCACCGCGCCGGAAGGAACTCGTCCGCCTCGATCCGGCCGGCATCGTACACCCGCTGGGGTGCGCCCGCGACGCAATCGGCCAGCACGGATTTCCAGACCACGTCGCCGTCGCCCTTGACGACCGCGTGCGCCGCGCCCATATCGTGGGCCTCGTCCGGGTACAGCGTGGCATGAATGCCACCAAACACGACCGTGGCGCCGCGCCGGCGTGCGAGCGCGCCGATCTCGTAGCCACGCAGGGCGTTGCCGGTGTGAATGCCGATGCCGACGACATCACCCTGCTCGATGGTGTCGGGATCCAGCGGGTTGAGGGTCTCGTCGGTCACCAACGGATCGCCGTAGATCTCGGGTGTCGCGGCGGCGAGGACATAGAGCCAGCGCGGCGTGATGACGCCGACGCCGAACGACAGCGAGCTCGGGTTGACGAGGTGTACCCTCATGTGTGTCGATCTCCGTGAAGCGTGCGATTCGCGCGCTAGCAGAGTAGCGCGTCCTCGCCTGCGATTGCCAGCGATTTCGGGCCGAGCGGAGAAAAATCTCGATCTCCTAATTCTTTAGTTGACCGACCTGTGCCGCGCGATTATACTCGGAGGTCTGACTCCTAATTGTTTAGGACATCATGGCGCGTAAGCGTTCTCCCACCCTGACCGATGGTGAAAGCCGCCTCATGAACGTGCTCTGGAAAAAGGAGCGCGCGACGGTGGGCGACGTCGTCGCGGCGCTGCCGCGCAGACACGCCGTCGCCTACAACACCGTCCAGACCATGCTGCGCATTCTCGAGGCGAAGGGCTACGTCGGTCACGATCAGGTCGGCCGCGCGTTCGTCTACCGACCGCTGATCGAGCAGCGCACCGCCCGCCGGCGAGCGCTCGGACATCTCATCAAAGCGTTGTTCGACAATTCGCCGAGCCAGGTGGTTCTCGACGTCCTGCGCGACGAGCGGCTCGATCCGGAGGAGATCGAGCGGCTCAAGCGGCTGATATCCGAGGCCTGAGGCGGGGCACGCCATGCACGTGTTGCTGAACTGGCTGGTGCAGGGAATGGCCGTGACGGCCGTCGTCGCACTCGGCGTTCGCGCTCACGGCACCATGACCGCGGCCACCCGCGAGCGCATCTGGTGGGTCACCATGATTGGCCTGACGCTGATGCCGGTCGCCTATCTGCTCGCCGATCTCGACGCCGCCTCTCGGACCTCGCTTCTAGCCGCCGCCGCGCGGCCCGATCCCTTCGTGACCGTGGAAGTGCTCTGGAACCGCTGGGCGGCCCTGGCCCTGACGATCTGGGCCGCACGGACCATCGTGCATCTGGTGCGGGTCGGTGTCGCCCTGGTGCGCCTGCAGCGGACCAAGCAGTCGGCCGGCGCCTTCCCGCGCGATCGGGAAGCGCGCCTCGCGATGTGGACGACGATGCGGCCGCGTGGCCGTCTGGCGGACGCTCGTCACCTCTTCGGACGTGTACTGCGCCGCCGTGCTCGGTCTCGATGCGCCGCTGATCGCCGTGGCGCCCGATGCGATCGATCGCCTGACCGACGACGAGCTCGATCAGATCGTGCTTCACGAATATGCGCACATTCAGCGCCGGGACGATCTGGCGATCGTGGCGCAGCGGATCATTTCGGCCGTCGCGGGCCTGCACCCTGCCGTCTGGTGGCTCGACCGCGCCTTGACGATCGATCGCGAGGTCGCCTGCGACGACTGGGTCGTCACGTACGCCGGAGCGCGCACGCGCTACGCGCAATGCCTCGTCAAGCTGGCGTCCTGCGTCACAACGCACCGAAGGCCTCTCGCGCCGGGCGCTCTGGTTTCGCGCTCGCAGCTTTCGATCCGTGTGGCCGCGCTCCTCGATTCCCGGCGCAGCGTGTCGCTGGTGCCCTCCCGCGTCACGTTCCTCATTGCGCTGCCTTCCGTGATCGCGCTCGTCGTCGCATGCGTGGCGACGCCGCTTGTAGGCGTCGCCGGGGTTCGCCCGCTCCAGGCCACCACCGTCACGCCGGCGGTAACGGGGCCCGGTGTGGCAGCGTCCCGTGCCGCGGTGTCGGAGGCGCCTGTATCGGTCACCGCACCGGATCGGGGGATTGTGCAGCCGAGAGGACCGGCACGGCTCGGCCCGAGTAGCTTGGACACCCTTCGAGAGGATTCCCCGTCGGCGTCGACGCTCCAGACGCCGATAGAAGAGGCGAGCGCGCGGGTCGACCCGCTGCCTGCGATTTCTCTGACGCATCTCAATCTGGGCGCCCCACCAGCCGGGGCTCCTGGTGGAGCACTCGATGTCTCGTCACGAGATGCGCCATGGAGGGTCGCGGCTGAGGCAGGTCTCGCGATCTCATCTGGCTCGCGGTATGCCGCGGTGAAAACAGCCGCGGCGTTCTCCAGGTTCGGCAAGTCGTTCATCAATCCCAAATAGGAGCCAGACATGCGAACCACGTCTTGTGCTGTCGTTGTCGCAGTCGGCTTCGTCACGTGCGGAACCCTGGTCAAGAGCGCTGAAACACCGGCCGGTGGCCTTACGCTGTCCGGACGCGCAACACGAGTTCTACAACGCTCGCTACGAGGCCGCCGCCGCGCAGACTCTCGAGCTGCGAACCTCAGATCCAGAAGATCTCGCCGCGCACGAGCTGCGCGCGTCAGCCTTGCTCTTCCAGCTGAAGAATGCGCTGGGGCCTTCTCGAGACAAGCAAAAAGGCTTCAAGACGTGTGCGCCATGCTCCCAGTGGATGACGGCGTTCCTCGAGGACACCGCGAGCGGCCAGGCGGTGGCGCGCCGGCGGCTGGCCGCGGATCCGCAGGACGAATCGGCCCTGTTTTTTCTTGGCAAACTCGATCTGAACTACGTGTGGCTTCAGCTCGGGACGCTCGGCCGCAAGACAGGCTGGGACGAGTATTGGGAGGCGAGACGATCGCTCGACGCCGTGCTCAAGGCCAATCCCGGGCACGTGCGAGGTCGCATCGCGCGTGCCTGGATCGACTACATCGTGGATACGAGGATGCCGAGGGGGACGCGCTGGGTCCTCGGCGGCGGCAGCCGGAAGCGGGCGCTGATCGCGGTCCGCGAGGCGGCCAACACCGAGTCAGATTTCTATATCCGGGCCGAAGCCGAGTTTTCGCTGTGGGACATGCAGGTGCGTGAACGGAACATCACCGAAGCCGTTCAAATCGCCCAGAAGCTGCTGCGCGATTTTCCGGACAATCGCGATCTCGTCGCCTTTCTGGCGAGCGAGACCGTCGGCCAGTTCCCAGAACTAGACGGAAGCGAGCGCCGGCTCGGGGTCTGTCGTCGCAACGAGCGATCGCGGGGCGAGACTGGCATCGTAGATGTTCACGATCTTGCCGGAGGCGACTTCCCACTGGGCTGTCGTCGTGAGCTTGTGCGCGGCTTCCACTTTCGGAATGCACCCCCGCATCAGCTGGGCGGCTCGCAAGGCGGAGAGGACGACGAACTCAAAGGCCCCGATCGCGGGAGGACGCCGCGTCAAAGGGAGCCGCCGGGCAGCCGACACGCGCAGGTCGTAGAATTCGCGCGCGGCGCGCAACGACAGACGCACAAATAAACTGGCAACGTGCCCTCCCGGATCTTGCTTTGGTGAGGGCTGAAGGCCGGAGCGGCCGCAGAGCTCAGAAAAGCGGACAAGTCCAAGTATACTCCCAAACCGTGCTATGCTGTTGGCTCTTGGAAGCTTAGCCCGCCGGTTTACCCGCACCCAGAGCCGACCGAGCAGTAGTGCCTCGCTCCTCATGTGTGTCCGTCGAGCCAGAGCGATTGGCGCTCCGGACCGAGTTTCCTCTCAGTCGCCCATGCCGGCGCGAGTGCGCCAGGGAATGCAGGAGTCGAGAAGATGAACAAGAAACTGTATGTCGGCAATCTCGCGTACGAAACCGCGGAGACGGATCTCCAGACGCTGTTTGGTCAGGCCGGGACCGTGGAAACCGTGCGCGTGATGCGTGACATGGCCACGGGACGAGCCCGCGGGTTCGCCTTCGTTGAGATGGCGTCGGAAGCGGAAGCCCAGGCCGCAATCGACCAGTTCAACGAGAAGGAATTCGGAGGCCGCACCCTGACCGTCAATGAGGCGCGGCCGCAGGAAGCCCGCTCTGGCGGGTTTGGCGGCGGGCGATCCGATCGCGGGGGCCCGCGCCGTCGCTCCGAGCCGCGCTGGTAAGAGCGACAAGACGCAACGACACGATGAACCGGTGCGCGCCGCGGGCGCGCCCCGGTTTTTTCACGTACGGCCTCCCCTCTTGCGAGAAGCCCTCGACCGGCCGCAACATCTATGGAGCTCAGGTTTCATCGCGAAGAGGAGTCACTGCCATGACCGACGTGTACCAGACAGGCCTGCGCCAGCGCTCGCGCCAGATCCGCTTGCACCGCATTGTCGCGTTGGCTGCGGCCGCCTCGCTAACCGCTTGCTCGACCCAACCGGCACGTCCGGCCGTCCCGAAGGCGCCGCTCTATGACAATCTGGGGAGCTTTCATTTCCCCGTCACGACGTCCTCACCAGAAGCCCAGAAATACTTCGATCAGGGACTGACGCTGTCCTATGCGTTCAACCACGCAGAGGCCATTCGCGCGTTCCGGCAGGCGGCCGCGCTCGATCCGGCATGTGCGATGTGCGATTGGGGCGTGGCCTTCGCGTTGGGCCCGAACATCAATGCGCCGATCACGGAGGAAGCGGCGACAGAGGCGTTTCAGGCCATCGGGCGGGCCCGCAGCAAGATGGGCAGCGCGTCTGAAAGAGAGCGCGCGTACATTGAAGCGCTTGCCAGGCGATACGTGGCCGATCCCAAAGCGGAGCGCGCTCCGCTCGATCGTGACTACGCCAGTGCGATGCGCGAGCTGGCGCAGCGGTTTCCAGACGATCTCGACGCGGCGACGCTGTTCGCGCAGTCGCTCATGGATACCTCTCCCTGGAACTATTGGAACCTCGACGGCAGTCCGCGGGAGCTCACGCCCGAAGTGCTGGCGACGCTCGAGTCGGTCTTGTCACGGAAGCCCGATCATCCCGGCGCGATTCATTTTTATATTCATGCGGTTGAGGCGTCCCCGAATCCGGGCCGTGCCGAGCAGTATGCCGACAAGCTTCCCGCGCTGGTGCCGGGGGCCGGCCATCTCGTGCACATGCCGGCGCACATCTACCTTCGGGTCGGACGGTACAACGAGGCCTCGGGCGCGAACCAGGACGCGATCAAGGCCGACGATGCCTACTTCGCAGGCAACCCGGTCGCGGGAAACATGATGTATCAGGTCGGCTACTACCCGCACAACATTCATTTTTTCGTGACGTCTGCGTCGATGGAGGGACGGCGTGCCGATGCCCTCAAGGCGGCGGACGAGGTGCGCGCCCGGATGCATTCGGACATGCTTCGGGACCCGTCGATGGGCGGGATGGTCCAGCACATGAACCTGACGCCGCTTTTCACGAAAGTGCGGTTCAGCCTGTGGAGCGACGTCTTAGCCGAGCCGGCCCCACCCGCGGACCTTCCCTACATGGTCGCGGCGTGGCACGCGGCGCGGGGGCTGGCGCACGCCGCCGAGGGCCGCCTCGACGAGGCGGAGAAAGAGCGGGCGGCTGTCGCGGCCCTCAAGGACGATCCGGCGTTGAAGACGCTGGGCGTCTCCAGCGTCAACGTCGCGGCGAGCGTCGTTGCCATCGCGCACGAGCTCCTGGCGGGGGAGCTGGCGGCGAAGCGCCACCGCGCCGCGGAAGCGGCACGTCACCTTGCTGCCGCCGTCACACTCGAGGATGGTATGACCTACATGGAACCGCCCGATTGGCCAATCCCTGTTCGTCAACTCCAGGGAGCGGTGCTGCTGGCAATCGGGCGAGTGAGAGAAGCAGAGACCGCGTTTCGCGACGATCTGAAGAAGTTTCCGCGCAATGGCTGGTCACTCTCCGGTCTTCAGGCGAGCCTCGAACGTCAGGGCCGCACGCGCGAGGCCGCAGCGGTCAAGGCCCAGTTCGATCCGAACTGGCCGGTCGACCTGGAAATCAGGAATTAATACAGCCCGAATGAGGAATCTGGATTCTCACTCCCGATTCCTTCGTCAGGCTGGTGTCGCCCAGGAGTTCGCGATCACGATTCGGCGGGGTCCCTAGTTCATCAGCCGGACGGATCCCGCCACTCGCTGGAATGCGGATTGATAACTGCTGAACTCGTCCTTCGGCGCCACGGCGACGAAATACATCAGGTTCCCGTCCTGCATCAACGTCGTCATGACTTGAATGGTTTCGGTTTTCCCGGTTGCGTCCGACACGTTGCTCAGCGTGGTCTGCAGGCCAGGCCGGCCGGCAAGCGTCGCCCGGTGGAAGTTCGACGGCCGCGACATCTGGGGGTTACCTTGGGCCAACGAATCGATGAGCTCCTCGGTCGCGGTCTGCAGATTGTGCGACTCGTTCCGCGCAATGCCGATCTCGGTGCCGTGTGTGAAAACGCTCTGGCCGTTCACCTGTCCGTATGCACCGTCTGGCGCGAAGGTCACCGCGCTCGACCCACCCATTTCACGCCAGTTGGAGGGCACGCTGACCTGGAAGACGTCGCCTTCGTTGTACTGGGTATAACGCGATGACGGTGGCTCCACGCGGGTCGCGATGGTGCCTCCGTCGCGGCGCGGCAAGCCCCCGCCCCGCTTGGCATTCTTGGTCGCCTGCTCGGTCGTCGGGGCCGCCGGCAGCGAGCGTAAGTGGGCTCGCACGCGCTCGAAGGGCCGCGTGTCTCGATGCACGTTTTCGACACGGATTGTCGCCGCTTCCCGCGTGATCGACTCCACACGGTTCCCCGGGTTGGGATGATCGCTCAGCCACTCCGGTCCCCCGCCGCCGCCCTGTTTCTCGATCGTCTTGAACATGTTCGCCATGTCGCGCGGATCGTAGCCCGCGCGCGCCATGATCTGGGCGCCTTCGATGTCGGCCTGCCGTTCGTACTCGCGGCTGAACCGGAGGAACGCCGTCCCGAGGCCGAACTGGGCGCCTTGAGCCACGACGTCTCCGACGCGGCCGCCGATGACGGCCCCGATAACGGCGCCGGCGATCGCCCCGAACTGATACTTTTGCGCCTTGCTCGCTTGCGCCGTGCCGTGTCGCAGCGCGACATGGCTGATCTCGTGCGCCATCACCCCGGCGACCTCGCCCTCGGTTTGGGCTGCCTCGATCATCCCGCGGTTGACGAACATCGGGCCGCCCGGCAGGGCGAAGGCGTTGATTTCTCGAACGTTGACGACGTCAAAGGTGTAACGGAAGCCGGCGTGTTGCTGATCCGACGGGATCCCGCTGACAAGCCGCCGTCCGATGTCCTGAACGTAGGACGTCACCTCATCGTCCCGCATGATGGGCAACTGCTTCTGCACCTCAGCTGCAGCCTCGCGGCCGAGCTTGATGTCCTGCTCGACGGAATAGCTGTTTTTGGGCGGCGTTATCTTCGTTTGCGCCGTAAGCAGTGACGCCAACAGCAGGACGAACAGCGCCGTGGCGTTTACGTGGTATCTCAGTGAGGACTTCATGACGGGAGGTGCTGCAAGAACCGTCCCCGTCCCCGGTCGACCAGCTGAACAAGCAAGCGGACCTTTGTTTGCACTTCACCTGAGCGATGGGATTCTCGCTGGCGTTCCGTCCGGGTGCGGCTCCTTATGCCTACCGCATGCACCGCTGTCGTTCCGAGCCGGCATCTACGACCATGCCGAACAATAATCGATCGATCGTTCGTCGGGGCCGTGCGGGGCGTCCCCCTGCCGGAGCGAGAGGCGGGGAGAAGGTCAAGGACTACCCACAGGTCAGTGTCCGTGTCCCTACGGAAATGAAAGCGCGATTGAACGCCCTCAGCGCGGTCACTGGAATGTCGCAGTGGCTTGTCATCGTCGAAGCGATCGAGTGCCTGCTTCATGGCCTGTCGCCGACCGATCGCGCACTGGTTCACGGCCTGAGCTCGCGCGCTGTGCGCGCCGGCTGACCCGGCGCTTCCGGAAGGGCCGGGATGCACGAGATCCGGGCCCTCAAGCTATAATCTTTCCACAATGTGGACGAAACTGATGGGCGGGCCCCGGAAAAAGGCGCCCAAGACCATCGCGGTCATCGACCCCGATCTGTGCTTCGGCGCGTTTGCCTGCTCGATCTGCCAAGCCGCCTGCCCCGTTGCCAGCTGTATCGTCGAGGAGCCCGATCGGGACGGTCGTATGGTGTGTGCGGTCCGCGCCGACCTTTGCATCGGATGCGGGCTGTGTGTGACGCTCGGAAATCCGACCGCGCCGCAACAACGCGAATTCGGATGCCCGGCCGACTACGATGCCATCAACATGGTGCCGTTCGAAGACGTCGTCAAGGTGCTTCGCGAGGACGAGCTGCCTGCGCGTACCGCGACGGCAGCGGGTGGCCAATTCGGTCCGCAATGAACGCCGTCGCGTCCGACAGCATCGGAAGCGACACGCCGGTCTCGATTCTCAGGCCGTTCAGCATGTAAACAAGATCGTCGGTGGCAAGGTTGCCCGCCGCTCCTGGCGCATACGGGCAACCGCCCAGGCCGCCAGCCGAGGCGTCGAAAGTCGCGATGCCGGCTTCCAGCGCGACCAGCACGTTGGCAAGCGCGGTCCCGCGCGTGTCGTGGAAGTGCAGGGCGACGCGATCGATGGTTGTCCGTTTCAATACCTGCTCCAGTACCAGGGGCACCTGGCCGGGATGTGCAATCCCGATCGTGTCGCTGATCGCGACCTCGAACACGCCGATCTCGATCAGACGCGACGCGAGAGTCGCCACGGTCGAGGGCGCAACCTCCCCTTCGTAAGGGCATCCGAACGCCGTCGACAGATATCCGCGGACACGGAGACCCGCCTCCAGCGCGCGCTGGCACACCTCCTTATACGTGACCAGGGAGTCGCCAATGCTCTGATTGATGTTCATCCGGCTGAACGTCTCGGAGGCGGCGGCGAAAATCGCGATCTCGCCGACGCCGGCGGCCAGCGCGCGATCGAGGCCGGCCCGGTTGGGCACGAGCGCCGTATATCGGATGTCCGGCCGCCTGGCGATGCCGGCGAACACTTCGGCTGCGTCCGCCATCTGCGGGACCCACTTCGGACTGACGAACGCGGAGACCTCGATGACCGGAAGGTTGGCCGCGCTCAGGCGGTCGACGAACCCGATCTTGTCGGCGGTCGAGACCGCGGCGCTCTCGTTCTGCAATCCATCGCGCGGACCCACCTCGACGACAGTGACTTTTCGTCCACGCAAACGGCTCAGGTCCATTGGGTTCAATGACAGGCAACAGCTAGCTGTGACTGTTGACTGCCCGGCAACTGTCAACGGTCAACTGTTGACCAGGTGCGCTCAGCTAGCGCGCGTCCGCGATCTCCACAAGTGCCGTGTCTGGCTGAACGAGTTCGCCCTCCCGGCAATAAACCGCCGTGACGATACCGTCGCGCGATGTGCGGACCGGCAGCTCCATTTTCATCGCTTCGAGAATGATCACGGTGTCGCCTTTCTTCACCCGTAACCCCGCTGTCACGAGCACCTTGAGCACCGTCGCCGGCATCGGCGCTGCCAACGACAGAGTGGCAGCCCGTTGTGCAGGCTGATCGCGACGCGGTGCGTCCTCGTTCATACTCCTTCGAAAAACCTGGCCGTTCCAGAATGCCCAGCGGTCTTCGCGCGATCCGGCGACATAGACGATTTCGATCCGGCCTTCGAATTCGACCCGGTAGAGACCAGGGCCGATCCGCGCCGCGACAAGCTGGCCGCCCTTCACGTGCGCCACCCGGTGCTGCCGCGCCACGGATCCCACCGGGAGTGCAGCTGGCCGGCTGGGGTATCGGAGCTGGCTGAAGCCTCGCTGTGTGCGGCCATTGCGGCCATGACAGGCGGCGGAATTGAGGTGTCGGGTCGTTCGGCCAACGCCTCGGCTTCACGCTCGAGAAAGCCCGTGTCCACGTTGCCGCTTCGAAATTGCGGGTGATCGAGGATCCGCAGTCAAATAAGCAGATGTTGGTCCTGAGGCCGAGAATCGGGTACTCGCGCAATGCGGCGACGAGCCGGGCGATGGTCAGGTCGCGCGTCTCCGCAGAGGCGATGACCTTCGCGAGGAGCGGATCGTAGTGAACTGAAATCTCGTCGCCTTCGACGAACCCGCTGTCCACCCGAACGCCGGGACGGCGCGGCTCCCGGTAGAGCAGCAGGCGTCCTGCCTGGGGCAGGAATCCGTGAGACGGATCCTCGGCATACACGCGGGCTTCGATGGCGTGACCGCGCTGGGCCAGCGCACGTTGATCCCACGGAAGCGGTTCGCCGGAGGCGACGATCAGCTGCGCGCGCACCAAATCGACGCCGACGACCTGCTCCGTCACCGGGTGCTCGACCTGTAGCCGCGTGTTCATCTCCAGGAAGTAGAAAGGGGCGCGGTCGATGTCAGCGCCACCCAGATCCACCAGGAATTCCACCGTGCCCGCATTGCAATAGGACACGGCGCGTGCCGCGTCCATCGCGGCTGCCGTGAGACGTTCGCGCAGCGCTGGAGTGATCGCAGGCGACGGGCTCTCTTCGATCACTTTCTGGTGCCGTCGCTGCACCGAGCACTCGCGTTCGAACAGGTGCACGAGGTGGCCATGCCGGTCGCCGACCACCTGGACCTCGACGTGATGGGGCCGTTCGATCAAGCGCTCCACGTAGAGCGTGCCATCGCCGAATGCTGCCACGGCCTCCCGCCGCGCCGTTTGCACCGCGCCTGCAATCTCGCCGTGCGCGAACACGCGATGCATGCCCTTGCCGCCGCCGCCCGCGGAAGGCTTGACGAGCGCCGGCAGGCCCACCCGCTCGACGAGGGCGCCCAACGCTTCGTCCGATTGATCCGGTGGCGTCTCGCCCGGGACCACCGGGACGCCGGCGCGCTCCATGAGCCGCCGGGCTTCGATCTTCGAGCCCATCTGGGCGATGACCTGCGAGGGTGGACCGACGAACGCGAGCCCGCCTGCTCGCAGGCCTCGGCGAATGCCGCGTTCTCTGAGAGAAAGCCGTACCCGGGATGGACTGCGTCCGCGCCGGATGCTCGCGCGGCGTCGATGAGACGTGGAATGCTGAGATAGCTGTCGGCGGCGGAAGCGGGACCAATCGAGACGGCGCGATCGGCCGCCATCACATGCAGCGCCCGCGCGTCCGCCGTCGGAGTACGCCGCCACGCTCTCCACGCCGAGCTCCCGGCAGGCCCGCGCGATCCTGACTGCGATCTCGCCTCTGTTCGCGATGAGCAGTCTTCTAATCATCCCCACGAAGGCTTCCGCTTTTCGAGAAATGCCGTCAACCCTTCCTGGCCTTCGGCCGACACCCGGCGTGCGGCGAGGGCATTCGCGGTGATCGGTCTCGCCGTCCTCGACGGACCGCCCGTACACATCGCGAATCAGCGCCTTTGCTGCGGCGATGGCCTCTGGACCCGCCGTGAGGAATTCGCCGACGTATGTCGCGACGGCGGCGTCGAGCTCGCGTTCCGGCACGACCGCATGGACGAGGCCAATCTCCCGCGCGCGCAGGGCCGAGAAGCGGGCGCCCGGTCAAGAACAGCTCCCGTGCCGCCGCGCGCCCGATCTTGGCCAGCGCAAAAGGTGAGATCACGGCCGGGAGAATCCCGAGCTTCACCTCCGTAAACCCGAAGACCGCGCGGTCTTCGGCCACGACCACGTCACAGACAGCGGCAAGCCCGGCGCCGCCCCCGAGCGCCGCGCCCTGAACCCGGCCGACGAGCGGCACCCGGAGGCTATCGAGAGCCGAAAACATCCGCGCAGCCGCCGCCGCGTCCTCGAGGTTCTGCTCTTTGGTGTAGCGGACCGTTCTCGCCATCCACTCGATGTCCGCACCCGCGCAGAATGCCTTCCCGGCGCCGCCCAGGACGACGACGCGCACCTCGCGCGGATCCTGCATCGCTTCGGCCCACCGGGCCAGCTCGGCGATGACGTGTTCATTGAAGGCGTTGCGGACCTCGGGACGGTTCAGCGTGAGATATTCGACCGGCCCATCCCGTCTCAGTGGTTAGAAATTGGTAGGCCATCAGCACGTCAACCACGAAGCACGACGAACAGCGCACGAAGACGCACGAAGACCTTTTCAGGCTCGAGCACGAAGATCCTTCGTGCTCTTCGTGACTTCGTGGTTTCCGTGTCGAGCGATTTCGTCACATCCGAAACACGCCAAACTTCGATTCAGGAATCGGGGCGTTGTACGCGGCCGACACCCCGAGCGCCAGCGCCTGCCGGGTGTCGCGCCGGATCCAGAATCCCGTCGTCCCACAGCCGGGCGGTGGAATAGTAGGGAGACCCCTCGTGTTCGTACTGCTCCAGGATGGGCTGGCGCACCGCCTGCTCGTCCTCCGCCGAAAAGCTTCCGCCCTGCCGGGCGAGTTGTTCACGCTTGACGGTCGTCAGCACGCCAGCGGCCTGCTCGCCGCCCATCACCGAGATGCGGGCGTTGGGCCACATCCAGAGCAGCCGCGGTTCAAAGGCGCGCCCGCACATGCCGTAGTTGCCGGCCCCGAACGAGCCGCCGATGATCACGGTGAACTTCGGCACGGCCGCGTTGGCGACGGCGTGCACCATCTTCGCGCCGTCCTTCGCGATGCCGGCCCGCTCGTACTGCCGCCCGACGATGAAGCCGGTGATGTTCTGCAGAAAGATGAGCGGGACGCCCCGCAGGCTGCACATCTCGATGAAGTGCGTGGCCTTGAGGGCCGACTCCGAGAACAGCACGCCGTTGTTGGCGATGATGCCGACCAGGAAGCCGTGGAGCCGCGCGAAGCCGGTGACCAGCGTGGCGCCATACCGTTCCTTGAACTCGTCGAAGCGCGAACCGTCGACCAGCCGGGCGATGATTTCGCGCACGTCGTAGGGCTTGCGGCTGTCAGCGCTGACGATGCCGTAAATCTCGGCGGGGTCGTAGCGCGGATCTTCGGGCGCCACCATGTCGGCCGGCAGGCGCTTGACATTCGTGAGCGTCGATACGACCGTCCGGCAGAGCGTCAGGGCGTGCGCATCGTCGTCAGCGAGATAATCGGCGACCCCCGAAAGCCGCGTGTGCACATCGGCGCCACCGAGCTCTTCGGCCGTCACTTCCTCTCCGGTGGCGGCTTTCACGAGCGGCGGGCCGCCGAGGAAGATCGTGCCGGTGCCGTTCACGATGATAGTCTCGTCGGACATGGCCGGCACGTAGGCGCCCCCCGCGGTACACGAGCCCATCACCACCGCGATCTGGGGAATGCGCTCCGCCGACATGCGCGCCTGGTTGAAGAAGATCCGTCCGAAGTGCTCGCGATCGGGAAAGACCTCGGCCTGAAGCGGAAGAAAAGCGCCGCCGGAATCGACGAGGTAGATGCACGGCAGGCGATTGTCGAGCGCGATTTGCTGGGCACGGAGATGTTTCTTGACGGTGATTGGGTAGTACGTGCCACCCTTGACCGTGGCGTCGTTGGCGACGATGAGGACTTCGCGATCCGAGACGCGGCCGATGCCGGTCACGAGCCCGGCCCCGGGCGCCTCGTTGTCGTACATATCCAGTGCCGCAAGCGGCGAGAGCTCCAGAAGCGGCGAGCCTGGATCGAGCAGCCGGTCGATCCGCTCTCGAACGGGGAGCTTGCCGAGCGCCCGGTGACGTTCGACGTATCTGGGCCCGCCACCTTCGCGCGCGCGGCTCACGCGCTCGTGCAGATCGGCCACGAGGATCTGCATGCGTTCGCTGTTTGTCCTGAAAGTCGGGTCGGACGGAACGATGTGAGTCGGGAGGACATCCATCTTGGAGCTTCAGGCTATCAGCTCTCAGGCTGTCAGCGCGGACAGCGGCTTCGAGCTGAGCGCCGAGCTGAGAGCTGAGAGCTGAGCCAAAGCCTGGTGCGCGAGTTACCATCCGCAGCAGTCGGTTTTGAAGCCGCAGGCCGGGCAGCGCCACACGGCGTGCATGCGGTACATCTCGGCGTTGCACCGTTCGCAGAGCATCTTCTCGTCCCTGGTCGATGGCGTGACGTCGGTCAACTTGGTGATGGTCGGCGCAGAGGGCGGCCGGGCAGGGGCGGGCCGCGGACGGTCGGACATTTCGGGGATTATCGCATATGGGTGAACCGGACTGGGCCAGGGCACGCGCGCAGATGGTGGCCGGCCAACTCGAACGTCGCGGCGTCCGCGAGCCCCGCGTGCTCGATGCCATGCGACACGTGCCGCGACACCTGTTCGTGCCGCCGGATCAGCGGGCGGGCGCCTACGAGGATCGCGCGCTTCCAATCGGGAATGGCCAGACGATTTCGCAGCCGTACATGGTGGCGATCATGAGCGCCGCGCTCGGGCCGGTGGCCGGCGCGCGTGTCCTCGAGGTCGGTACCGGATCAGGCTATCAGGCAGCCGTCCTCGCTGAGCTGGCGGCCGAGGTCATCACCATCGAGCGGCGGCCGGAGCTCGGTGAGACGGCGCGCCAGACGCTCGCCTCTCTGGGCTGCACCAACATCACGGTCATCGTGGGCGACGGGAGCCTTGGCCACCCGGCGTGCGCCCCGTATGCGGGCATCGTCGTCACCGCCGGCGCTCCCCAGGTGCCGGCGAGTCTGAAGGCGCAGCTGGCGGACGGCGCGAGGCTCGTCGTGCCAGTCGGATCCCAGGAGCACCAGCACCTGCTGGTGATCGAACGCGCCGGCGATACGTTCGTCGAGGTTCGCGCCGAGGCGTGCGTGTTCGTTCCCCTCATCGGGTGCGAAGGGTGGCGCGCCCGCTAGGCGTCGAACCGTCGCGGTAAGTCCGCTCTTGGCGTTGCAGATCCGACTCGGACTCGTTCAGGGCTAAACGTGTAGGAATCGGAAACATGACGGCGTCAAGTGTATTGACTTGCTGCGCACTTTTAATACATTCTCCACTGATGAGTCTTAAACGAAAGAAGCGGGTGCTGGCCATCGACGATGAGCCGGCGATGACCGAGTGGCTGAAGATCCTGCTCGAGCATGCGGGGTATGAGGTCAAGACGGTGCTCATCGGCACACGCGGCGAGGAGATTTTCAGGAGCTGGCGACCCGACGCGGTCGTGACCGACATGATGCTGCCCGACGTGGACGGCATCGAGCTGGTTCGCAAGTTCAAGCAGCTCGACCCGGAAGCGGAAGTCATCGTGATCACCGGCCAGGGCAACATCCCGCGATCGGTCGAGGCGGTGAAGGCCGGCGCGTTCGATTTCCTCGAGAAGCCGATTGACGCCGAGCGGCTGCTCGACAAACTCGAGAAGGCCATCAAGCAGAAATCGCTCATGGATGAAAACGTCCAGCTCAAGCAGAAGCTGCAGGACCGGTACAAATTTCAGAATGTCATCGGCAAGAGCAAGAAGATGCAGGAGCTCTTCGAGCTGGTCGAAAGCGTGGCGGCGAGCGAAGCCAACATCCTCATTCAGGGCGAGAACGGAACCGGGAAGGAGCTCATCGCCAACGCCATCCATTACAACAGCAAGCGGTCCAAGGGTCCGTTCATCAAGATCAATTGCGCGGCGATCCCCAAAGACCTCATCGAATCGGAGCTCTTCGGCTACAAGAAGGGGGCCTTCACCGGCGCGGCGATGGACAAGGAAGGCCTGTTCGAGATGGCCGAGGGCGGGTCGCTGCTGCTCGACGAGATCGGCGAGATGCCGCCCTATCTGCAGACGAAGCTTCTGCGTGTGCTGCAGGAGCGCGAATACCGGCCGATCGGCAGCGATCGGATCGTGCACGTCGATTTCCGCCTGATCTGCGCCACCAACGCCGACCTCGACACGGCGCTCCGCGAGGGGCGCCTGCGGGAAGATCTGTACTTCCGGATCAACACGATCACGCTCCGCGTGCCGCCGCTTCGCGAGCGCACCGAAGACATTCCCCTGTTGTGCGACCACTTCCTCGATAAGTTCCGGCAGCGATATCAACAGAACGTGAAGACGCTCGCCCCATCGGTCTATCACCTGCTGATCCGCAACCGCTGGCCGGGGAACGTCCGCGAGCTCGAAAACGCGATCGAGCGCGCGGTCCTGGTGGCGAAGGGCACCGAGATCACGGTGGTCGACTTGCCCGAATCGATTCGCGAGGAAACGACGAACTCGACCGACTTCGTGATCCCGCCTCACCGCACCCTTGCCGAAATCGAAAGGATGGCGATTCTGCAGACGCTTCAGCGGACCAACTGGAACAAGCAGGAAGCGGCGCAGATTCTCGGGTTGTACCGCCCGACGCTCTACAGCAAGATGAAGAAGCACGAAATCCGGGACGGCGGCAAATCAGGACGCCCGGCGCCTTCGGCTGGTACGACCACGCCGACCACGACGACCTGAGCCTCAGTCACTCTCTCAACACCGCGGCGGCTCGGCCGTCGCGTTTTCCGACGCGACCAGCGGCCCGCCGGTGGCATCGAGGCCGCTCGCGTGGCGTTCTCGCCTGCTCATGCATGGCACACAATTTGTAACCATTTACGAGGCAACCATGAAGGGGAGGTCGTCGTGACGGATAAAACGCGCGCGTGTGCGGCATCAATGGTCGGGGCGGTCATCGGCGCTGCCGCGGGCTACATGTTCTTTACGGATCGTGGACGGGAGCTCCGTCGCCAGCTGGAGAAGGCGCTCGAGGCGTTGGCGCCAGAGCTCAGCCATTTCAGCGGCACGATCAACCGGACGGCCGGTGTCGCCAGCGAAGGCTGGAAGCTTCTGAACGAGGCGCTCGGCGACAGCTCCCGGGCGCCGCGTTATGTCAACCCGCATCAGACCAGTCCATTCTGAGGTCCATGATGCAAGGCAATCTCGACACGACCAACCTGTTTCTCGGCGTCATGGCCGTCGTCAGCGTGCTCGAGGCCCTGCTGCTCATCGGAGTCGGCGTCGGCGCCTTGATGGTGTACCGGCGGGTCATGACTCTCGTCAACGGCATCGAGGAGCGGCAGATCGCGCCCGCCATGGCGCAGGGTCAACTCGATTCTCGACAATCTCAAGAACGTGAGTGCGACGGTCAAAGAGGAGACCGAGCGTGTCGATCATGCCATCCGGGCGACGATCGATCGCGTCGACGACACAGCCGATCGCATGCGTTCGCAGGTCCGCGCGAAAACCAGCCGCGTCGTCGGGTTGGTGCGCGGGGCTCGAGTCGCGATCGAGACACTGCTGGAGGGCAACGGGCACGCCAGCGGGACGGCGCCGCACGTGTCGAAAGAAAAGCTCTAGAAGGAAAGACGCGGAACTTTGGAACCTACAACCTTGAAACGGAGGCGCCATGGCTGACGGGTACGATCGCTACGGACAGGAAAATGGGGATGGAGGCAGTTTCGTAATGGGCTTGCTCACGGGCACGGTGCTCGGCGCGGGCCTCGGCATGCTGTTCGCGCCCAAGGCCGGCGCCGAGCTGCGCGGCCAGCTGTCCGAGCAGGCCGGCAACCTCGCCAATACCGCCTCCGAGGGCTACAAGAAGGCGAGTGAGGTCGCCTCGGAGGGCTACAAGAAGGCGAGCGAGGTCGCATCGGAGGGCTACAAGAAGGCCAGCGAGGCCGCCAGCGAATGGGCCGGGAAGGGCCGCGAAGCAGGCCGCGAGATGTACGACCGGACCAAAGATGCCGTAGAGCGTGGCACCGAGGAAGCGCAGCGGTACGTGCGCGAGGCGACCGGCGCAGGCACGGGATCGTCAATGCCGGCGACGGCCGGCGGACCCTCCACCTCGTCCTTTGGATCCGAGAACATCCGTTCGACCGCTCATGAAGAGACCCGTGGCAGCCAGTCGAGCGGGCTCCGGCCCGGATCCGGCAGCTCGACCGGGCCGAGCGGATCGCGGCGGAGCTAGCACCAGTGACCAGGTCGTCCGCGCGATTGGTCGCCAACCTGGTCATCGTCTCAGCCGGGGCAGCGGCGGCGTATGTGATTGTCACGACGCCGCCGCTCAGACGCCTCGCCGGCGCGGTGACTCGCCGCTGGCTGGGCGCCAGCATTCCGTTGTTTCTGATGACGCAGGCGCGCCAGGCATGGGTGGAGTCAAAAGCAGCCGATAATTGACGCGTGACGAACCTCGGCAGGATCGGTTCCCGCGCGCGACGGGTCGCGCTCCTGACCGCGCATGCCGTCTGGCGTGGGTTCCTCGGGTTCTACAACCGCGATAACCTCACCTACGCGGCATCGATCGCCTACTACGCGCTGCTGTCGCTGTTTCCGTTTTCGATGCTGGCGCTCGCGATGCTCGGCAGCGCCACGGCCGATTTGGCGGCTCGCGACGCCGTCCTCGATTTCGTCCTGCGATATTTTCCCCAACAGTTCGAGTTCATCACCATCCAGCTCGATTCGTTCCGCGACAGCCCGCTGACGTTTGGTATCGCCGGATCGCTCACGCTCATCTGGGGCTCGCTCGGGTTTTTCGGCGCGATCAGCACCGCCGTGAACCATGCCTGGGGTGTCGAGAAGGCACAGAGCTTCTGGAAACACAAGTTCGTTTCATTTCTGATGCTCATCGTCGCGGGGCTGATCCTGCTGATTGCCCTGGCTCTGGTCTCAGCCTCGGGCGTGGTCGGCGCGAGCTGGTTCAGCGTCGTCCTCCGGAATTCTCCCGGGCTGGCCGTGCTGCAGAGCCTCGCGATCCGCAACGCGGCCACGGCGCTGTTCATCCTCGTGGTCGGGCTGATCTACTACTTCGTGCCGAATGCGAAGGTGCGTTTTCGCGACGTGTGGATTGGCGCGCTGCTGACCGGATTGCTGTGGAAGGTGACGCTCGAAGGCTTCGCGTGGTTCATGCGTGACATGTCCCGATTCACACGCGTGAACGGATCGATTGCCGCCGTGGTGGTGTTCCTGCTCTGGGTCTATGTCCAGGCGGTGATTCTGCTGTACGGCGTCGAGTTCACCGCCGCCTATGCGCGCCTTCTGCGCGGCCGCCCGGAGGACGTTCCAGCCGCGCCCGCGCCGCGCGTGTAAGACGATCACCACGAAGATTACAGTTCGAAAGTGTTCTTCGTGGCTTCGTGGTGTTTTGTCAGGGCGTCGGCACGCGCGACAGCGCCCGGATGATGGCGTCGCTGAACACCGGCACATCGTCAGGCTTGCGCGAGGTGATGAGATTGCCGTCTTCGACGACGGGCTTGTCGACATACAAGCCGCCGGCGTTCTTCACGTCGACGGCGATCGAGGGCCAGCAGGTGAGCGTTCGGCCGCGGAGCGCGTTCGCCGAGATGAGAAGCTGCGGTCCGTGGCAGATCGCGGCGACCGGCTTGCCGGCCTCCATCGTCTCCCGCGCGAGATCGACCATCGCGTGGCGCATGCGCATCTTGTCGGGTGCGTGACCGCCGGGAATGACGAGCGCGTCGAAGTCCCTGGCCTTGGCGGCGCCCGCGGAGAGGTCGGATGTGATGACGGCGTTGCCGCGTTTGCCGCGGTACTCCGCGCCGGCCGTCGGACCGACGATCGTCACCGTGGCGCCGGCCTCACGCAGCGCCTCCAGTGGACCGACGAGCTCGCGATCTTCGAAGCCGTCCTCGACGAGCATCGCCACCCGTTTGCCCGCCAGCGCGAGATCCACTCATGCCGGAATTGTACCTCAAAGCCCACGCGAAATCGAAATCTGACCAATCTGACAATCTGAAATCTGCAATGTCATAATGCGTCGATGAATCGCCTCGCGCGCGAGCGCAGTCCCTATCTTCTTCAGCACGCAGGCAACCCCGTCCAATGGTATCCGTGGGGTGACGATGCGTTCGCGAAGGCACGCGCGGAGGACAAGCCGATCTTTCTTTCGATCGGGTACTCCACCTGCCACTGGTGCCACGTCATGGAGCGCGAGTCGTTCGAAAGCGATGCGATCGCCAGCGTGTTGAACGAGCATTTCGTGCCGGTGAAGGTGGATCGCGAGGAGCGGCCGGACGTCGATCGCGTGTACATGGCGTTCGTGCAGGCGACGACCGGGTCGGGCGGCTGGCCGATGAGCGTCTGGCTCACGCCCGAGCTGAAGCCCTTCTACGGCGGCACGTATTTCCCGCCCTCCTCGAAATGGGGGAGGCCGGGCTTCGTCGACATCCTGCAGGAAATCGCCCAGGTGTGGGAAGGTCAGCGGGACAAGGTCCGTCATTCAGCCGAGGCGCTGACCGGCCAGCTTCGGGGCCACGACCGTGCGAGGCCGACCGGCGGCGTGCCCGGCACCGAGGCGTTGGAGCGCACCGTCGATCAGTTCCGGCAGTCCTTTGATGCCAGGCGCGGGGGGTTTGGCGACGCGCCGAAGTTCCCTCGCCCGAGCGAGCTCCTGTTTCTGCTGCGGGAGCACGCGCGAACCGGCGACGAGTCGGCGCGGACGATGGTGCTCGCCACGCTGCACGCCATGGCGCTCGGCGGCATGCGCGACCATGTCGGCGGCGGGTTTCATCGCTATTCCGTGGACGGCGCCTGGCGCGTGCCGCACTTCGAGAAGATGCTGTACGACCAGGCGCAACTCGTCCTTGCGTACGCCGAAGCAGCTCAGGCGTCCGGCGATCCGTTCTACGGAGAGGTCGCCGAGGACACGCTGCGGTACGTCATGCGCGAGATGACCGACGAGGCCGGCGGCTTCTATTCGGCCGAAGATGCCGACAGCGTGCCGCCGGAGCACGCCGGCGACTCGCACGCGCACAAGGCGGAGGGCGCTTTCTATCTGTGGACCGCCAGGGAGCTCGATGCGCTGCTCGGCGCGGACGCTGCCGTCGTGAAGCGCCGATTCGGGGTCGCACCGGACGGCAACGCGCCGATCGATCCGCAGCAGGAGTTCACCGGCAAGAATCTTCTGTATGTGGCGATGTCGGTCGGCGAGCTTTCCGCGGACACCGGCCGCACGGAGGCGGAGATCGTCGAGATTCTGAATCGTGCGCGCCTCGCCATGTTCGGCGCGCGGGTCGAAGCGGCCGAGGCCGCAACTCGACGACAAGGTCCTGACGGCGTGGAACGGATTGATGATCGCCGCCTTCGCGCGCGTGGCGCGCCTGATCACCGCGCTCGGTCCGGAAGGGGAGAGGGCTGGCCTGCCCTACCTGAAATCAGCGCAGCGTGCGGCGACGTTCATCAGGGAGCGGATGTGGGACGGCGGAACCGGCACGCTGCTGCGCCGTTATCGCGACGGCCACGCGGAGATCGACGCGTATGCGGAAGACTATGCGTTTCTCATCTTCGGCGTGCTCGAGTTGTTTCGGGCCGATCCGGATGCCGGCTGGCTGAACTGGGCCGTGGCGCTCCAGCGCCGGCAGGACGAGCTGTTCTGGGACGAGGCCGACGCGGGATGGTTCAGCACGACTGGCCGCGATCCCAACGTGTTGATGCGCATGAAGGAGGATTACGATGGCGCCGAGCCGACGGCCAGCTCGATCTCCGTCATGAATCTTCTCGTGCTGTCTCACCTGATCGAGGACGCGCGATGGACCGAACGTATCGAGCGCACGCTCAAGCTGTTCGGCGCGCGGCTGGACCAGGCCGGACGCTCGGTGCCGATGATGGCCGCGGCCTTGTCCGCTCACACCGCCGGCACGCAGCAAATCGTCATCGTCGGCGAAACGGGCGCGCGGCGCGCTCGAGCGGGCCGCGGTCGTGGGCTACCGGCCGTTTGCGATCACCTTGGCGCTGACGCCGGAGCACCAGCAGGGGCTCCGCGATGTCATGCCGTTGGTCGCTGAGATGAGACCAATCGACGGCGCAGCGGCCGCCTACGTCTGCCAGAAGTTTGCCTGCCGCCCGCCGGCGACGACCTTGAGGCGCTCGAACAACGCTCGACGCTCATGAATTGCAGATTGCAGATTTGTTGCTGATTCACTCTACAATCTGACGATCTGAAATCTGCAATCTGAATCTGCAATTTCGGATTCATTTATGACCGTTCACGTCGACGTGTGGCTGAGAGGTCAGGACTTCGCGACCACCCAGGCGATTGAGGGGCTGAAGCGGGAACCCACGGCGTGGACCGACGATGACGTCCGCCTCGTGCTCGAAGGGATGCTCCAGGCGATGCATCGGTTGAAGCACCCGGACGATGCCGAGCGGCCGATCGCGTTGCGCGGCCTGAGCTGGATCGTCAATCCGTACGAGGACGGCGGTGTCGTCATCGCGATCGAAATCACGATGGGGGCCGCGATTGCCGGACCCTTCGATATCGATCAGGCCGCGCTCGAGACGATGATTTCCCGCGTGCTCGTGGGTCCTGCCGCGTCTCCGTCAAGCCGCATCCACTGAGCGTCGCGGTGACGAGCTCGAGCGCGAACCGGGGGCGGCGAATCGCGCGTCCCGCTCACGAAATCGACGTCGCGAGGCAAGCCGGCCCACTCATATGATGGTCGACGATTGCCGATCGCGGTCGCGTTCGGGAGGAACGTTCGAATCTTCCCGCCGCACGATCTCCGTGTAGCGCTGCACGTCGGGTTCCGGAAAGGAGAGGCCGAGGAGCGTCCGCCGGACGATTTCGACCCCGCCTTCGAGCTCAGGCCGCACGATCTCGCTGACGCCGGACTCCTCGAGCCGGCGCGCGCCCTTCCAGGTGGAGGCTCTCGCAACGACGTGCAGCGATGGGGCGAGCCGACGGGCCGCCACGGCGATCAGCACGGCGTCGGTGTCGTCGGAAACCGTGATGACCAGCGCGCGGGCCCGCTCGAGCGCGGCATGGCCGAGGATCTCGGAATTCGCGGCGTCGCCAAACAGCACCGGGATATCGAGCTGATGCAGCCGTTCGAGGAGGCTCGCGTCGGCTTCCACGACGAGCCGCGGGACCTTCGTCCTCCCCAGCACGTCGGCAACGTGCCGTCCCACGCGGCCGCAGCCGACGATGACGACGTGATCGGTCAGTGTCTCGTCGGGTCTGACGGACGCGGGCCCGTGACGATTGAGCGCCGCCCAGAGTCGCGGGTGCCGTTTGAGCAGGCGCTCGATCGGATCGATCAGGTAGAGCATCCCGGGATTGAGCGTGATGGAGACGATCGCGCTGGCCAGAATCAGCGAGTACTGCGTGTCGTCAAGCAGGCCGAGCGCGAGACCGGTCTGGCCGACGATGAACGAGAACTCACCGATCTGACTGAGCCCGGCCGCCACGACCAGCGCCGTGCGCGCCGGATAGGGAAACGCAAAGGTGATGAGCGCCGCCAGCACCGATTTGCCGGCAACGATGAGCGCAGTGAGGGCCGCCACCTGACCCCAGTTCGCGAGCAGGTAGCCGGGATTCACCAGCATGCCCACCGACACGAAGAAGAGCACCGCGAACGCTTCGCGGAACGGGAGGAGATCGGCGTTGACCTGGTGGCTGAACGGCGACTCGCTGACCACCACGCCGGCGACGAACGCGCCGAGCGCGAGCGAGACGCCGAACAAGGCCGCAGAGGCCAGCGCGATGCCGAGCGCCGCGGTCAACGCCACGAGCACGAACAGCTCGCGGGACTGCGTCGCGGCGACGCCCCTGAGGATCGCGGCGACGATGCGATTGCCGACGAACAGCATCAGCGCGACGAAGAGCAGTGCTCGGCCAATGGCCACTGCGGGTACCAGCCACCCGTTCGATCGGTCGGGCGACACGAGGGCCGGCAGCAACACGAGGATGGCGACGGTGGCCAGATCTTCGAAGATCAACCAGCCGACCGCCACGCGTCCGTGTGGCGTGTCGAGCGCCCCGATATCCATCAAGCCGCGCAGCAGCACGACGGTGCTGGCGACCGAGATCGCGACGCCAAGCACCAGCGCCGACGCCGGCGACCATCCCCATCCCCTCGCGAGGATGTATCCAAGAGCAGTGGTCACCGCCATCTGCACCACCGCGCCGGGAATCGCGATGTTGACGGACCTGCCAGAGATCGCGGAACGAGAAGTGGAGCCCGATGCCGAACATCAGGAGGATCACACCGAATTCGGCCAGCTGCTGAATGGCGCCGATGTCGCCGGTAATCCCCGGCGTGAAGGGACCGAGCGCGACGCCAGCGAGAAGGTAGCCGACGATGGTGGGCAGGCCAAGCCGCCGCGCGACGACGCCGCCGGCGAGCGCGTAGCCCAGGGCCAGCGCGATGTTGATGAGGAGCGACAGGTCGTGCACGGGGCTCGTGCCGAATCTTCGCGATCGATCGGGTGACCTGATGAAAGCGGCTGGGCGTGGAGGACGTGCGCAGTGAAGCGCGGCGACTGGTCGCCGCGCTTCACTGCGATCGAGCTATTTCGCCGCGAAGCAGTAGATGTACCCGTTGCCACCCGTGGCGACGAGGTTCGGCTGGCTGCATCCCTTGCTTGGATGCGCCGAGTTCCACGAGGCGTTGCCGCCTCCCGTTCTGTCGAAGTGGCCGACCTGCGCCGAGCCGGCGTCGCCGCTCGTCCAGTTGTTGCAGGTGCGGTCCTCGCCAGCCGGGAACGCGCGGCCGGCTGCCGTGGAGCCGGTGAGGATGTCGTGCTGGTTCACCGGAGCGCCAGCGCCCGGGATCGGCTCGCCCTTCTCTGTCATGACGGTTTGCCTCGTCAAGTTGCTGCCGAGCTGCGCCAGCTCGACCGTGTCGCCGTGCAGGTGAGCGACGTCCTTGGCCACGACCTGCCCCTTGACGTTCGCCCACGGCCCGGTGCCGATTCGGTCGCGCGCGTTGACCGCGTTCGCACCCTGGGTGCTCAGATAGGCGCGCCACATCCTTCCACCCGCTCCGGGCGCGCCCGACGCCGCCGCCAGTTTCTGGCACAGTGCGTCGGCTCCCGCCAGGCCGCCGAGATTCGCGCCGTTGCCAGAGCCGACGCTCGTGACGAAGAAGGTCATGGGAGCTGCTGGGGGCGTCTGCGCCGTGACGGCGATTGCTCCCGCCACGATGGCTGATACGGCGATAAGTACGAACAAACTTCTCTTCACTGGCCCTCCTCGTAAGTCGCGGGGACTGACCCCGCCGTTCCGGTGGTTTGCACTGAACTGGTGCGTGGTACTGCGAAACGATAACACAAGCCACCCCATGCCGGCAGCCATCATCCCGAACGAGCTTCGAGAGAGGGCGTTCGGGCCTCGGGCAGCCACAGTCGAATAGCGGGGCGACGCGGCCTCGGCAGTGAATATGCCCATGTGTACCAACGACATAGGGGCTTGTCGCTGGCGTGAAGAGCCAGTCCATCCCCGCCGAGGCGAGCGATTTGCGTCGAGTGAGCCTTGAACAACCTCTCGTCTGCGGCGATAATCGGCGCCAAAGAGGTTAATCATGGTCCACTATTCACGGCGCCTCGGCGCAGCGTCCATCGGCGCGCTGCTGGTCCTGTTGGCGTATTCCTATCAACCTTCGCTCGCGCAGTCTCCCGCCAGCAACACCGTCGCGCTGATCGGCGCCCGGGTCATCGACGGCACCGGCCAGCCACCGCTCGATCAGGCCACCATCCTCATCGTCAACGGCCGAATCGAGTCCGTTGGGACGGGGGCGGCCGTCAAGATCCCGTCCGGCGCGACCAAGGTCAATCTGGCGGGCAAGACCGTGATGCCCGGCATGATCAACGCTCATGGTCACTCGGCCAACGGCGACAAGAAACTGCCGGTTCGCGACCAGTTGGCCCAGCAGATGCGGCTGTACGCGCAATATGGCGTGACGGCCGTCGTGACGCTGGGCGACGACGGGAAGGAAAGCGTGAGAGTGCACGACGAAAACGGGAGCCCCTCGCTCGATCACGCCCGCCTGTTCTCGGCGGGTCCGGCGGTGGTTGCGAGAAGCGCGGAGGAGGCGCGCCAGATGGTCAACGCCAACGCCGACCTGGGGGTCTACGTCATCAAGACCCGCATGAACGGCGTCCCGAGCGACATGACGCCGGAGGTGTACTCGGCGGTCATCGACCAGGCGCACAAGCGCGGGCTGCGGGTCGCCTGTCACCTCTTCTACCTGCACGAGGCGATGGGCATGGTGAACGCCGGCCTCGACGTCATCGGCCACAGCATCCGCGATCAGGATGTCGATGCATCCTTCATCGCCGAGCTCAAGCGCCGCGACGTGAGCTATGTCCCGACGCTCACGCGCGATCTCGCGGTGTTCGTGTACGAATCGACGCCCGCATTTCTCAGCGACCCGTTCTTCCTGAAGGGCGTGACATTCACACGCGGGCAGCTCGATCAGGTCAAGGATCCGGCCTTCCAGCAGAGGGTGGCGCAAAGCGGCGAGGCGCAGATGATCAAGAAGGCGCTCGATCAGGCGTCGCGCAATCTGAAGATCCTCTCGGATGGCGGCGTGAGAATTGCGATGGGCACCGACAGCGGAACGCAGGTCGGCCGCTGGCAGGGCTACTTCGAACACGTCGAGCTCGAGATGATGGTGAAGGCCGGGATGACGCCGATGCAGGTGCTCGTCGCCGCGACCAGCGGCTCGGCTGCGGCGATGAAGCTCGACCAGCTGGGCGCTATCCAGCCTGGAAAACAGGCCGATCTCCTGGTGCTCAACGCCGATCCGCTCAGCGACATCAAGAACACCAGGCAGATTCACTCGGTCTGGGTCGGTGGGCGAAGACTCGCGGCCGCCGTCGGAACGAATTAGGCAGGACGGCAGTACGGCAATTCCGAAGATGACGAGGTGCCCGCGACGCGCAAGCGCGCACGGCGCGGGCACCTCGACGAGTGCTACTTCTTCATTTCCTT
Source organism: uncultured Acidobacteriota bacterium (assembly GCA_963745495.1). Taxonomy (GTDB): domain Bacteria; phylum Acidobacteriota; class Vicinamibacteria; order Vicinamibacterales; family CAVVIG01; genus CAVUXJ01. The sequence continues at coordinate 94,927 of CAVUXJ010000012.1, read as the reverse complement.
CCACAGGCCCAGCGCTGCGCCCGTCGGATCGAGGATGATGCTGAACCATCCCATCCCCGGCACTTCGGTGACCTCTTTCATGACCTGGGCGCCGAGCGATCGGGCTTTTTCGGTTGACGCCTTGACGTCGTCGACCAAGACGTAGGCCAGCCACGCTGACGGCGCACCGGGTACCGGGTGCTTCATGATGCCGCCTCCGGTTCCTTCGCCTGGCTGCACCATGGTGTACGTGCCGCTCGGTCCCATCGGGACGTCTTCCATCTTCCAACTGAACAGCGACCCGTAAAAGGCCTTCGCCTTGTCAGGGTCCGTCGTGTTCAGCTCAACGTGCACGAATGGATTCGCCATCGCTCTCTCCTTCTATGGTTATAGCCAATCGAGCCTTTCTTATAGCACGCAAGGTTTACCCGCGCGTTGATGGCCGGCCGTTGAAGGCGAGTTCCCCTCGGCGCGTCGAGGGCCGGTCGTCAATAGTAGGCGTGGCCGTTGACTGTTTTCGGGGAGGTGATGAAAGTCACCGTATTCATGAATAAATGTCTCCCTGGTAGATGTCTTTCATGCGTTGAGATCGTGGAGAATCCACCGATACGCTAGAAGAATCGAACGCTGCCGCACCACACTGCCACCTCAGCGTTGGCACGACCTTGGCGTTCACCGCGGACGCTTAAGCCCAGGCGGACGTCCCGAGTTCGTGATCGGAGCAACCCAGGAAATAGTTCCATGCAACCAAGTGCGCGCATTGACACGCCATTGGCGTCACGAACCGTCGCACCCTCGTCCGATACCGCCGCTGTTCCGACACGCCGCTCGGGGCCGGATGGATCGCCTGGCGGTCTGGAGCCGCGTGGATGGTTCAGGCGTCTGACCGGCGGCCTGCGCGGCCAGGCGAGAGCGGTGGAGTCTTCGGCCGGCGCGGATCCTCTGCTGGCTTTTGCAGCGGAAGGTGGACTCACGCCCGCCACGCCAGGCGCCGGCAGTCGTTCGCCGCGCCCGACGAGTCGCAAGATCATGGCCCCGGTCGCGATCGCCGTCCTGGTCGGAGTCGCCTGTCTCGGAAGCGTCGCCGTCACCCGGATGGCTCTGCTTCGTGTGCCGGTCCCCGAAGTGCGCCCGGGTGTTCTGAAGGTGGAGACGCAGCCGGCCGGCGCCCCGGTCCTCATCGACGGAACGGTTCGCGGCGTGACGCCGTTGACGGTGTCGCTGAATCCGGGCGCCCACAAGATGACGGTGGGCGGGGGAGCCGACGAACGGGTCGTGCCGCTGACGATCGCTTCTGGCGATCAGATTACCCAGTACTTTGAACTGAAGACATCAGCGCCCATCGCGGCCACTGGCCTCGCGGTCGTCACCGATCCGCCGGGGGCCCGCATCAACGTCGACGGCATCAACGTCGACGGGCACGCGCGCGGCGTGGCTCCGCTGACGATCTCCGATCTGAAGGCCGGTGAATATCGAGTGACGGCGACAAGCGACAGCGGGTCCGCCGAACGGACCGTACGCGTGGAACAGGGCGCGATCGCGTCGCTCGTGTTCTCGCTGCCGAAGGTCGCGGGGTCGGTTGGCGGCTGGATATCGGTGAAGGCCCCGTTCGATGTCGACGTTCTCGAGAACGCGGAGGTGATCGGCCGCGGCGATATCGCGAAGATCATGCTGACGACGGGCCGCCACGAGATCGTCCTGGTGAACCGCGCGCTCGACTATCGGGAGACTCGGCGGGTCGATGTGGCGGCCGGAGCGACCACCGCTGTACGCATCGACGCTCCGGCGGCGATGGTGAGCGCCAACGCGCGCCCGTGGGCCGACGTCGCGATCGATGGAAAGAGCGTCGGCCAGACGCCGATCTCGAATCTGCAGATCCCGATTGGCGTACACGAGGTCGTCTTTCGTCATCCGCGGCTTGGAGAGCGCCGGCAGACAGTCACGGTGACCATCAACGGGCCGAATCGTTTCGCCGCCGATTTTGCGAACTGAAGTCGAGGGATTCACCATGAAGGCGATCGTCATTGCCGGGCTGCTTCTGGCTGCCGTGCCCGCGGCTCTCGCGGCTCAGGATCCGTTGATCGCCGCCAGGGATCTCTATGCCTCGGCCAGCTACGAGGAGGCACTGACCACGTTGGCGGGCATCGAGTCGCCTGCCGGGGAGATCGCTCGGCAGGTTGACATGTACCGCGCCTTCAGTCTGTACGCCCTCGGGCGGACGGCGGAGGCCGAGAAGGTGGCGGAGTCGCTCATTCGCCGCGAACCGATGGTGGAGCTCGAAGAGGCGGCGCCGCGCATCGAGGCGATGTTCCAGAACGTGCGCAAGCGTTTGCTGCCTGTGTTGATCCGCGCCGAGTACAGGACCGCCAGGGCGGATCTCGACGAGAAGAAACCGGAGAGCGCGAAGGTCCATCTGAACGACGCGCGCCGGATGCTCGCCAGCGCTCAAAAACTTGGGGCCTGGGACGAAGGACTCGCGGATCTTCAGGTGCTCGTCGACGGTTTTCTCGATTTGACTCGAGCAGCCGATCAAGCGTCGGTGGCCGCACCCGCGCCTGTTGTGAGCCCCGCGGCTCAGCCGATCGCTCCCCCCGTGCCGGTTCAGCGTGCCGCGGCGTCGTCGAGCTATGGACCGGAGGACGAAGGCGTGACGCCGCCCTCGATTGTGGATCAGCGCACACCGCTGATGCCGGAGCAGCTCCGGCGTCTTCTGAAAGGCCGAACCGGATCGGGCGTGTTCGATCTGGTCATCGACGAGACAGGCGTCGTTCAGCAGGCGACGGTTCGGACGTCAATTCACCCGGTCTACGACGCGCTTATCATCTCGGCGAGCCGCAGCTGGAAATACCTGCCGGCGACGAGAAACGGGGCTCCTGTCCGGTACCGGAAAAGCATCCAGATCATGCTGAATCAGGAATAGCTGATGTACCTGGGCTTTTTTGGCCTCCGCGAGAAACCGTTCGAGCTGACCGCGAATCCAAAGTATCTGTTCTTTACCCCTCAGCACCGTGAAGCGCTGAGCAACCTGGAATACGGGCTCTCCTCCTCCAAGGCGATCACGGTCCTCATCGGCGAGGCCGGAACGGGCAAGACGACGCTACTGCGCGCGGCGCTGGAGAGCGAGCGGTGCCGGAATGTCAGAGCGGTATTCATCCACAACCCCACGTTGACACGAAGTGAATTCATCGAGATCCTGGCGCGCGAGCTTCAGCTCGGGTCGAAGGCGGGGGAATCGAAAGCGAACCTGCTCAGCGTCATCGAGACGGATCTTCGTGAACGCCGCGAGCGGGATCAGATCACAGCGCTGGTGGTCGACGAGGCCCAGAGTCTCAGCGACGAGCTGCTGGAAGAGATTCGGCTGCTTGCAAACATCGAGATCCCGACCGCCAAGCTCCTGCCGCTCGTGCTGGCCGGTCAGCCCGCGCTGGCGGACCGACTCAACCTCCCGGAGTTGAGGCAGCTGAAGCAGCGGGTGGCGCTGCGTTGTCAGCTCGGTCCGCTCACGCTCGAAGAAACCGCCTCCTACATCGTGGCGCGCATCAGGACGGCGGGGGGCGAGACCGCCCGAGTGTTCACGCGGGATGCGGTGAGGCAGATCTACGAGTCCTCTGGCGGGATCGCTCGGACCATCAGCGTGATGTGCGACAACGCCCTCGTCAGCGGTTTTGCGCTGGGGAGACAACCGGTTGACCGCGAAATCGTGCTGGACGTCTGCAAGGATTTCGATCTTCCGGGCCAGGCGGATGGCGGTCCGCTGGATGCTGAGGTGGCGCCGGCGCGCGCGTCCCAGCACGAATCGCCGCCGACCCGTCCAGACGGAGGTGTCTTGGAATTCGACGCGACTCCCAAACGACGGCGCGTGTTCGGGATGCTGGGGCTAGGCTGACGTCATCCTTCTGATTCCTACCTTCGGCGTCTGCCTGCGGGCCGTTCAAACCTGCGCAAGTTAGGGTTGTCCCCCCGGTTTCCGAGCGAAAGCCGTCGCGGACCGGCTCAGAGCTCGAGCGGCATGGCATCCCCCCGACCGGGCCTGCCCGCGTTCGAAGGCGGCTTGTCGCGCTGGTCCTCGGGCTCCTGTCGTACCCAGCCATGAGATTCGCCGACCTCGTCGGGCACACTCACCAGGCCGCGGCTGATCGCGAAACTCCCTTGTGAGGTGTGCACGATTCCCCGAACGAGATGCGGATGCCGAAACAGGCCCATAGTCAGGTCCTCCTAAGCCGATTGAACCACCGACGGCTGTGGATAGCGGCCGTCGGCCGCTTCTCCGAGCTCGACTCCGATCGGTGACGACGGAAAGGCGAGCAGTTGACCGAACAACGCGTCGCGCTTGAGCGGTAGCAGTTCCGTCCGGTGTGCGCAACCCTCGCAGACAAAGAGCCACCGATCGGCGTCAGCCGTGGCTGTCGCGATATATCGGTGAACGCATGTGAATCTGGCCGCCGCTTGAATAATCATGAGGAGCCCTTACCCCTTTTTCCGTTCGCTGCCCCAAAAGCAAGAGCGAGGCCGAAAAGGAAGAGGTGGGTAACCCGTTCGGCAGCAACCGGTTCCCGTGATCGGGTGCGCGGAGTGAGACCGGTGCATGTCCTGTAATGGAACACAAGAGACGTCTTGCAGGCCGTCATTCAGCTGTAAGTTATGGAATTTAAGCAATTTGATCCGAATGTTCTACATTGCAACGATAATGAGTCATAATATGACTTTAAACGCCTTTGTGATCTGACCTGTCACCGCCGACCGAGACTCGGGGTCGTGTTTGGCGAAACTCCTGTGCCGCACGCTCGATCGAGTCCCACGGGCGCAGTACGAGGGCGTGCGACAGACATTCCAGATTGTGCAGAGTTCGGGATTCTGGTGCGCTCGGCATCCGCTGCCCGAGGCGCGGGAACCCTGCAGCGCGCGTGGCTGTCGCGGGCTATGGCAAACGGGAGGGCTGCGGTGACGTAAAGACCGTCAGCGTGAGTCCGGCCGGCGCTCCGGCTGTGAAGAACGGTCTGGCCGGCTCTAACGGCGCCGCGGGCCGAAATTGCTGGACAAATAGTCAAGGAGCTTGCCTCGATCCTCGTCCTTCACGTTGGCGCCCCAGCCGATCATCTTGTTCAACTCGCCGTCCCACTGAGCGCGCGTGAGACGTTGCTGGCGAATGACGTCGTCATCGTGGCAAACAACGCAGGCGGTTCCAAGGTCGTTGCTCTGTCGAGGGCTGAGGTCCGGCGGGCGCGCTGACGGGACGATGTCGGAAGGTGCCTTGACTACGGTGACGCCAACGCGGGGGACGACGTTCCAGCCATAGCCGGAAGGGTTCCACTCCTGGTCCAGCGGTTGTGTGTTGCCGGCCCCGTCACGGGCCCGCGACAGGATGGTATGGTACGCCTCCCGAGACGGCGTCCAGCTGTATTCCCACTGCCGCCAGCCGAACGGAGTGCGCTGGCTGCGATTCAGGGTTGCTGGTCTCCAGCTGCGCCCTCCATCGGTGCTGATGTCGACAGCCGTCACGGGTCCCGCATCGCCGCTCCAGGCCACGCCGTGAATCCTCACCGGTCTGCCGCCGACCACGTGCGATCCGTCGAGCGGCGCAGCGATGACGCTCTTGATGGGGAGACTGGTCACCGGGTGCATCTGTTCGAGGGGGAAAGCCGTCCCGGACTGAACTGGCCTTCCGGGATGGCGGTACGCGCGCTTCATCCAGAACCCCTCGTGCTCGCTGTCGAGGACCGAAATCGCGGTCAGCCACTTGATCCATGAATCGCCTGCCCAGCCGGGCGACACGACGCGTAGGGGAAAACCGTGCGCCACGGGAAGCGCCTCGCCGTTCAATTCGAAGGCAAGCAGCGTATTGGCATCGAGCGCTTTCTTGATAGGGATCGAGCGCTGGAAGTCCGGCATCGTGCCTATTGGCACGTCCGCGCCGTTGAAGAGGATTTCCCTGGCTGATTCCTTCACGCCGGCCCGCTTGAGGACGTCGGCCAGCCTCACGCCTCGCCAGCGTCCGTTCCCGACGCCGCCATGTCCCCATTGCAGTCCCGGCATCGAGGGCTCGTAGAATCCACGTCCGTTGCCGGCGCACTCGAGGACGCTCACCAATTCGACCGCAGGAAGTTGTTTCAGCTCTTCCATCGTCATCGTCAGCGGGGTGGCCACGCCTCCGTCGATCGTCAATCGCCAGTCGTTCAGGTTCACGCGCGGCGCATAGACGTGTGATCGGACGAAGAAGTGCTCGATGGGTGTGATGTAGTCGGAGAAGCCGGAAAGCGGCATCTCCAGATCCTCAGGTCGAACCGAGCGCACCAGCATGTCGCGCTTTGGGCGATCCACCTTGGGCTGAAGGAAAGCGCCGGCGACGAACAGCAAGAATTGTCTACGCGCGAAATCCATGAGGCCTTCCAGCTTGCGGGACCACAAATCCTACGGACATACCCTTGAATCGGGTTATTCTTCGGCACGACCGCAGGGCCACACGGCCGCGAATCCGAAAAGGAGATCTCATGTCATGGCGCGGGCCAGGCGAGCGAGCGAGACAGGTGTTACTCGTTGCGTCCATCATCGGCGTTTTTCCGGGCCTGGGAAGCGTGGCCGCGCAAAGCCGTGCGCCGGGCGTCCAGTCGGTGCGACTGTATGTCTTTGACTGCGGCGTGCTGGTCCGCGGAGAGCCGACTACCTATAACCTGACGCGGGAACAGGTCGGAGACACCAATTTCGCCGATGCGTGCTACCTGGTCGCGCATCCGAAAGGGACGCTCCTGTGGGACGTCGGCATCATTCCCGACGCCCAGATCAAGCCAGGAGGCGTGGACATTCCTGTGGGCACCGCGGGCAACCGCAACAAGGCGCAACGAACGCTGAGCGGCCAGCTCGCGGAGCTCGGGTACAAGCCGGCCGATGTGACGTACCTCGCCGTCTCGCATGGTCATGCCGATCACGTCGCGAATGCGAACGACTACGCAGGATCCACGTGGCTCGTTCAACGGGCCGAGCGGCAAGCGATGTTCAGCGCCCAGGCCCAAACGACCGTCGCGTTTCCCACTTACAGTGCCCTTGCGAACAGTCACGCCATCGAGCTGACGGGCGACCACGACGTGTTTGGCGACGGCGCCGTCATCATCAAGTCGACCCCCGGCCACACGCCTGGCCATCAGTCGCTGTTCGTGAAGCTTCCCGTGAGCGGCGGAGTGGTGTTGACCGGCGATCTGTATCACTACGCGGCCGAGCGGGCGCTGAAGAAGATTCCGAACAATGACAACAAGGAACTGACGCAGGCCTCCCGTGCGGCGATCGACGAGTTTCTCCAGAAGACCGGCGCCCAGTTATGGATTCAGCACGACATCGGCGCGAACGCCAGGCTGAAGAAGTCGCCGCTGTACTACGACTGAGATTCCTCGCTCGCCGGGGCCGCAGGCGGCCGGCGTTCGTGACGAATCAGTCGGACATCAACGCGAACGTCCAGACCGAGCCGCCAGGCGGCATCTTCGCCGCCGCGTAGCGAGTGGCGAGAGTGCCGCCGAGTCCCGACGCAATGCGTCACATACTGACGGCCCTTGTGCGTGTAGGTGATGGCCGTCGAATTGACGCTCGATCCGGTCTTGAACTGCCAAAGCGTCTTGCCGGTGTTCTCGTCGAGCGCCAGGAACTCGCCCGTCAGTTTGCCGGTGAACAGAAGCCCGCCGCCGGTCGCCAGCATGCCGGCCGAACTTGGCAGATCGGTCAACGGGATTTCCCATTTCTTCTCGCCGGTCAGCGGATTGATCGCCGCGAAGTGACCGAGGACATCCCCCGGCTTGATTTCCGGGAACCTGGCCACGACGCCGGTCGAGAGTCCCGCCGATGACGGGTGGTTTCGGCGGCGCGAGCTGCTGTATGCGCGGCACGTTCCACGTGCTCGCGTAGATCAGGCCGGTGTTCGGATTGAACGCGATCGGCACCGCGTTGGTGCCGCGCGACGGCCAGATTTCGACCTCTTCGCCGGCGAGCAAAGCGCTTGTAAATGTCAGTCAACACCGGCCGGCCGGTCGTCAGGTCGATATGCGTCGCCCAATTGACCTTGACGTACGGGTGCGCGGCGATCAGTTTGCAGTTCGTGCGGTCCAGCACATACAGGAAGCCGTTCTTGTTGGTCTGAATCATCACCTTCCGAAGCTGGCCGCCCACCTGGATATCCGCGAGCACATTTTCGTCGGTGGCGTCCACGTCGTACACGTCGTTGGGCGTGTATTGAAAATAGCAGACCATCTCGCCGGTCTTCGGCCGGATCGCGAGCACGCTGTTCGTGAACAGGCTGTCCAGACCCTCGCGAGGTCTGGGATCGTATGGCTCCGCATTGCCCGTTCCCCAATAGACCAGATCGAGCTGGGGATCGTACGAACCGGAGCGCCACGTCGGACCGCCGCCCTGCGTCCAGGCGTCGCTATTCTTCGGCCACGTCTCGGAACCGGGCTCGCCGGGCGCCGGAATGGTGTATCTGCGCCACAATTTCTTCCCGGTGTCGGGATCCCAGCCGTCGAGGAACCCGCGCGTGGTGGACTCTCCGCCGGCCACGCCGGAAATCAGCACGCCGTTGGCGACGATCGGCCCGCCGGTGGCGTAGTAGCCCTCCTTGGCGTCCGCGAATTTCTGGTTCCAGAGCTGTTCGCCGGTCTTCATGTCGAGCGCGAGCACATGGTTGTCGATCGTCACGCGAAAGAGCTTGCCGTTGTAGATCGTCGCTCGCGCCTCGGTGAAAAGCGGGCCGCGTGATTCCCGGCTCGAGTTGCACGGGCGTGCGCCAGATCTGCCTGCCGGTTTCAACGTCGATGGCGAAGGTCCACTTGCCGTTGATCACGTACATGACGCCGTTGTAAATCGTCGGCGCCGCCAGTTCACCCTGATCGTTCATGAGGCTGGTGCTCCAGATGGGCACCAGCCGCTTGACGTTGGATTTATTGATCTGCTTGAGCGGGCTGTAGCTCTTCCGGTCGTAGCCCATGCTCTGGGTCGTGACGTTTTCCGTGTTCTTGCCGTCGTTAACCAGCTCTTGCGTCGTTTGGGTCAATCCCAGCGCGGCCCAGAAACCAAGCAGCGTCGCACACAGCAAAATGTTTTTCATGATCGGCCTTTCCCTGCTTCAACCACACAATCAAGGCGGGCGCGGCCGAGGGCTACTTCATCTTCGAAAAATCCAACGGATCCATGAACACCGAGACGACTTGCGTGGTGAGTGCGCCGTTCACCTCCGATGCGGTTCTGGCTTTCAACCACTCCGGATCCTTCCGGAACTCGTCCCAGCTCTGTTTCGCCGTTTCGCGATCCTTGTGCGACAGCACGTAGATCAGGGTGTTCTTGGTGAGCGGCATATCCTGCGGCACGAAGTAACCAACGTTCGTCATCCCGTGTTTCTCGAACAGCTTCACGGTGTGGTTGCGGAAGCGGGCGTGCAGGTCGGCGAGCTTTCCTTCAGGCGTGGTGTAGGTCCTGAGCTCGTACACCCGGCCCTTCGATTGGGCATCGACCCTGCCCTGAAAGACCCCGCCGAGCGCGAAGCCACCGACGAATACGAGGGTCACGACGGCGAACTGCACGATCTTGGTTGCGGTCATAAGCGCTCCTTCTGCAATGAATCGTTGGCGAGACGGCATCTTAGCATCACGTCACCACAAACACGCAGCAGAGGCCCGGAAGCCAGAGACTTCGCGGTGTCGGCGCCCCAATCGCGACGGCTTCCCTCGGTTCGTCGACGACGCGCGAAAACAGGCGTCGTCGAGAGGCGGACCGCCGGCAGTGTCGCTCTTTGCGCGCGCCGCGGACAAACGCATCGCGGCTCCAGCTCACGACCGGCAATCCGGCGCGAGATCGATCGGGATCGAAGGAGCTGCGTGGGCACGGGAGCCGCGCTGCGTCACGGCGTCCGCCAGTTTCGCGAGGTACTCCTGGCGCGCAATGGGAACCGCGCCAAGCGACGCGAGATGATCCGTACACCACTGTACGTCCAGCAGTCGCATGTCGCTCGCCCGCATCAAGTCGACGAGCGCCATCAGCGCGACTTTCGACGCGTCCCGTTCGAGATGAAACATCGATTCGCCGGCGAACAGCCCGTTGACCCGGACGCCGTAGAGGCCTCCAACGAGCCGATCGCGACGGTCGAAAACCTCGACGCTGTGCGCCCAGCCAAGGTCGTGCAGTCGCGTGTAGGCCGTGATGAAGTCTTCGCTGATCCAGCCCTCTTCGCGCGACGGATCGGCGCACGCGCGGATGACGCGCGCGAAACAGGTGTCGACTCGAACCTCGTAGCGCTTCGCGCTCTGCCGCATCGACCGTGTGACGCGGAGCCGATCGAGGGGCACAATCCCTCGCGGATCCGGCGACCACCAGCCGAGTCTACCCGGCAGGCCGCTCACCTCCATCGGGAAGACACCCCAGCAGTAGGCGTTCACGATCGTCGACGGCTCGAGATCGCCCCCGACCGTGACGATATCGCCATCCGGCAGTTCGGACGGCAGCGGAAAGCGCCATCGGGTGTCCCCGACAGGCTGCGGTTGTGTTGCCCAGTCCGTCACGGTCCCTCTCGGCCGGGCTGCCCAGGCGAGGCCGCCCCAACACCATCGTAGCGCGCGAACAGACTTGCGCTACTCTGTAAGTATGGGCGACAAGGGGATGGGTGGGGGCCAGACCGGTGGAGAGGTCAAGGAACGCGTTCGAGACAAGACCAAGGAGCCCACACAGCACAGCGTTGTCCTGCTCAATGACGACTACACGCCCATGCAGTTTGTGGCCGACGTTCTGGAAGCCGTGTTCCAGAAATCGCCCACCGAAGCCTACCGCATCATGATGCACGTGCACCTCGACGGCCGAGGCGTGGCCGGTATCTATCCTTGGGAAGTGGCGGAGACGAAAGTTGACACGCTCTTGTCGCTCGCGCGCGAGGCCGGGCACCCGCTGCAGGCGACCATCGAAGACGCGTAAGGGGATCCAGGCCCGTGTTCTCCGCTGCTCTTGAAGTCGTTCTCACGATTGCGCTTCGCGAAGCCGTCTCGCGGCGGCATGCGTATCTCACGCTCGAACACCTGCTGTACGTCCTCGCGCACGATCCCGACGGTGAGCGGATCCTCGTCGCCTGCGGCGCGGATGCGTCGGCACTGCGCCGCACGCTCGGCACTTATCTCGACGAGTCGATCGAGCGACAGCGCCCCGGAGTGGACGGGGGGCCGGAGCAGACGATGGCGTTTCGCCGGGTCCTGCAGACCGCGATTCTGCACATCGAGAGCGCACAACGCGACGAGGTGAACGCTGGCGATATCCTTGCGGCCATCCTCCAGCAGCCCAAGAGCCATGCGGCGCGACTGCTGGCCGACGAGGGCGTCACCCGTCTGGACATTCTCAATTACATCTCCCACGGTATTGCCAAGTCGCCGGCTGCCGGCGGGGTTCCCATGCGGGGCGGTCAGCCCGCCGGCGCCGATGCGGCCCCCGCGCCGGCCGACGCCCTCCTCGCGTACTGCGTGAACCTGACCGATCGGGCGCGTCACGGGTTGCTGGATCCGCTGATCGGGCGCACGCAGGAGCTCCAGCGGACGATCGAAGTGCTCTGCCGGCGCCGCAAGAACAACCCGGTGTTCGTGGGCGATCCCGGTGTCGGCAAGACCGCCATGGCCGAAGGTCTCGCCGCGCGGCTGCTTCACGACGATGCGCAGGGCGCGCTCATGGAAGCGGAAGTCTTTGCGCTCGATACCGGGGCGCTGCTGGCCGGCTCACGGTATCGCGGCGATTTCGAGGAGCGATTCAAGGCGGTCATCGCGGCGCTCGGCGCCCGGCCCAAGCCGATCCTCTTCATCGATGAAATGCACTCCACCGTCGGGGCGGGCGCGGTCACGGGCGGATCGATGGACCTGGCGACGCTGCTCAAGCCGCTGCTCGCGGCCGGCGATCTTCGAGTGATCGGCTCGACGACCTTCGAGGAGTTCAAGCACATCGAGACGGATCGCGCCCTCGCCAGGCGCCTGCAGAAGATTGCCATCGAGGAGCCTTCGATCGCGGAAACGGTGAAGATCCTCTCCGGGCTGCGCGACCGTTACGAGCAGCATCACGGCGTTCGCTACACCGACGCGGCGCTCGAGGCGGCCGCGAAGCTGGCCTCGCACCACCTGCGCGATTACCGGCTGCCCGACAGCGCGATCGATCTGATTGACGAGGCCGGAGCGGTCACCCGAATCCAGAAGGACCCGGCGAATGCGTCGGCGGTCGTGGATACACGGGAGATCGAGCGGGTGGCAGCCCGCGCGGCGCGCATTCCCGATCAGCAGGCGACCTCGTCTGATCGCGAGCGCCTTCGCACGCTCGAGGAGTCGCTGCGGCGGGTGGTGTTCGGACAAGACGAGGCGGTCCATGCCGTTGTGCAGGCCATCAAGCGTTCCGGCGCCGGTCTGGCCCAGCCCGACAGACCCGGCGGCAGTCTTCTGTTTACCGGGCCGACAGGGGTTGGCAAGACCGAAATCGCAAAGCAGCTCGCCATGCTGCTCGGCAACGAATTCATCCGCTTCGATATGAGCGAGTACATGGAGAAGCATGCGGTGGCGCGACTCATCGGCGCGCCGCCGGGATACGTCGGATTCGAGCAGGGCGGATTGCTCGTCGACGCCGTCCGGACTCACCCTTACAGCGTCGTGCTGCTCGATGAGATCGAAAAAGCGCATCCGGATATCTACAACGTGCTGCTCCAGGTGATGGATCATGCGACGCTGACCGACAACACCGGACGGAAGGCCGACTTCCGCAATGCCGTGCTCATCCTCACCTCCAACGCGGGCTCGCGCGAGATGAGTGCGCCGTCCATCGGATTTGCCGAAGGCGCGACGGGCCCTGACGACGAGACGCGCGGCCGGGCGGCGGCCGGCAAGGCCAAAACAGCCATCGAGCGCGTGTTCAGCCCGGAATTCCGTAACCGGCTCGACGCGATCGTGACGTTCAAGTCGCTGACACCGGAAGCGATGGCGACGATTGTCGACAAGTTCATGCAGCAGCTCGAGAGCCAGCTCTCCGACCGCCACGTCACCATCAAGGTGACACCGGCCGCCCGCATCTGGCTGGCGACCGCCGGCTACGACCGCGTGTTTGGTGCGCGCCCGCTCGCGCGAGTGATTCAGAAGGAAGTGCGCGACGTGCTGACCGATGAGATTCTCTTCGGCGCGCTGGAACATGGCGGCACGGTCACGCTGGATCTCGTGGACAGCCACCTCACTTTCGCCTATGCGCGTGTTGATACCCCGCCTGGAGGACGTTCATGACATCCAAGGCCCGACCGTTGGTGCTCGCGGTCCTCGTCGTTTCCTTCATCGTGATCTGGCGCGGCAATACCGATCATGATGTTGCGGTTGCGCAGGGCCGCAAGCCGGTTGTGATCACGCGCATCTTTACGGGGCAGGACGGCCTGGCCCACGCCGAAGACATCGAGCTGGACCTGAACGCCCGCGGCGCGACGGACATGTTGAAGGCCACCGGCGCGGAATTCAGCGTGCGGCCACCCACGGCTGGGGCGAATCCGCGCAGCACCGCGGCCACTGACCCTGCTGCGCCCGGGTGGCACACGGGCCCGGCACGGCAGCTCGTGATCACGCTCTCGGGTCATTCAGAAGTCGAAGTATCGGGTGGGGTCCATGTCGTCGCTGGCCCCGGACACATCAACCTGATTGAGGATACGACCGGCAAGGGACATATCACGCGTAACTTCGGGCCGGACGATCGTATCGCGCTCACGATTCCGCTGGCGGACGGCGTGGTGATCAAAGGCGTCAAGACACCGAGAACCCGGTAGTGGTTCGGGCGCGCCCATCAACCAGTGCTGGTCGAGGGGAGCCGTGGCATAATTCCCTCCGATACCTGAGGAGGAAGCCTGTGACGCGCCATCGTCCGCCTGTCAAGTCCCGAGTTCGTCGCTTTGCTGCAGCCGTGGCCGCCGTCAGCCTGCCCGGTGTGCTCGCCGTGTGTCTTGTCCGCCCAGACGGCCGAACGATGGGATCCGGCCATACAGAAGTTCGAGGAACAGGACAAGGTCTCGCCGCCGCCGCAGAACGGCATCGTCTTCATCGGTGCGTCGAGTATCGTCCGCTGGAACCTCCCCGAGTACTTTCCGGAGCTCGGAGCTCAGGCCATCAATCGCGGGTTTGGCGGGTCACAGAGTGTCGACGCCGTGCGCTACGTGGAGCGCATTGTCGTGCCGTATCGCCCGCGCATCGTCGTCTACTACGCGGGTGACAACGACGTCGAGGCCAACGTGCCGGCGGCGGAGATCGCGCGCCAGTTCGAGCTCTTCAACCAGAAGGTCCATGCGGCCCTTCCGCAGACGAAGATCATCTTCATCTCGATCAAGCCGAGCATCCGCCGGTGGAAATGGATGGACACGATCACGTCGGCGAACGCGATGGTGAAAGCCTATTGCGCGAAGGAGAAGCACCTGGCGTTCATGGATATCGAGCAGCAGATGCTCGGCGCCGACGGGAAGCCGAATCCCGATCTGCTGGTCGCCGATGGACTGCACATGACGCCGGCTGGCTACCGGATCTGGACGGCCGCGCTGACCCCACTCCTGAAGGAACGGTAGCACCTCTCGAACCGCTACTTCTTCTTCTCAACCGCTTTCAGCTTCGCCCAACGGGCCTTCTGGGCGGCTGAAATCTTGGCCCTGGCCGCCGCCGACATCTTCCGGCGCTTCGGGGGAGGGCCGCTCGACGCTTTTCGTTGAACAGGGCTGCGCTTGGCAGCGCCGAGTGATCGCCCCTTGCGTGCTATTCGCTGCGCCTGGTGACCGAGATCGGACAGGAGCTTCGATGCGGTATCGCGGATGCCTTCCAAGGACTTCGCTATCTGCGTGCGTTGGCCCAGCCATCCTTCAGCTTTCGCTTTGGCGGTGCCAAGGAGCTTGCCAAGTTCTTCCGCGAAATCGTCAATCTTTGATTCCTTCGTTGCCATCTATCCTCCCGTGGATCGAGTGTTGTATCCAAGATCTATTCAAGCATTGAAACGGAGATAGTTCAGAAGCCGGACCATTGGGCTGTGCCGCGGCGGCCCTGTCGCCGCAGGCTTGAGTCCTCGAGGACTTACGGTTTCCTTATTGAGGACGACGGAAGAACCCCAAATAGACGGCCTTGCCGAGAATGTGGCCCTGAATCGCCTTCATCAGGTTGGCCCGGGTCTCGAATGCGTCTGCCGTCGGCTGCACATCGAGCTTCGTGTCCAAGGCAAAGATTTCAAACACATAGTGATGCGGCGGACCATTTGCCGGAGCACCGGGACCTCTATAGACCTGACCTGTCGCGCTGATTTGATAGCTGCCGTCCGGCAATTGCGCACCCTTCGGTTGGCCCTCGGTCAGCCGGCTCGACGTGCCCGGAATATTCCAGACGAGCCAATGAACCTGGTCGTCCGTTGTCTTGTTGCGGGCGAGTTCCATGTCATGCATATGAAGCACGAAGCTCTGCGTCCCTGCGGGCGCATTGGTCCAGGTCAGCGCGGGTGAGGTGCCTTCGCCCGGGGCTGCCCCTTCGGCGGCCTGACTGAATTTCACCGGAATCTGCCCGCCATCGGGGAATGCCGTCGAAGTCAAGGTCATCGGCGGCGTCCCTCCGCCTGCTCCTGGGGCTGGAGTGTTTCCCCGTTGTGCGGCGGCTCGCTCTTGAGCGCACACGGAGAAAAGAACGACGAACACGACCATGACGGGAAAAAACAAGCGTCCGGATCTCATGCGGTTCCTCCCAAGCTGCACTCAGCCGAATAGCTGCGACTTCCATCTGTCGGCGGGCTGCAAATCCAGGTTCCCTTGCAGGCGTGACCCACGCGATTGGCGCAAGCGAGGCTGGTAGTGAATGTAGTGTAACGTGATCGGGCAGCGGCGCGCTCGTTTCGCATCAGATCCCAGCTCGCGGCTGGTAGCTGTCAGCTCCAGAACGGCAACGGCGCGAATCTCGGCTTTGAGGCTCAGCTGTTTCTCGCTGCGGATATCGAACACCTTTGAATTCAAGGGCGCGGCGCTGCTCGCCGAAGATCCGACGGCCGCCGGGGATCGGGGCGAGTACCTCGCAGAAAACGTGTTCTGGGTCCCGAAGGAGGCGCGTTGGTCTCACCTGCCGGCCAGAGCCAGGCAGCCCGCCATCGGCAAATTGATCGACGAGGCGATGGGCGATGTGGAGATCGATTCCCCAATAGTGACGTGCTGGCGGTTATAGAATCGCATCGGTCCTCCTCCTGCGCGGTTTGCGCATTTGCCCTGCGCCAGCCTACTGACAATTAGCAGGAGTAGGGGAGGCTGAACAAGAATCATCGCGCTGGAGCCGACGGCGCGGAACCGCGCGAAACTGACGCTGGCGCCGCGGCGCAGCCCGAAACGTCAGGCGGGCACCGGGTAGGTACGAAAGACCGAGCACTGGAATTCTGGCGATGAATGACGATCGGACACTTCGCGCTATCCTCCTCGTCGGTTTTCTCGTTGTCTTTCCAATCGCCGTCTACTATCGACTCAAATCGCAGGCAACCGGCGAGAAACTCGATCGGTGGCAAGAGGGTCTGTTCATGTTGGCAACTTTACGGCCCGTCGGCCTTGCGTTCTGGCTGGGGATCATCGCGTACATGGTCAATCCATCCTGGATGGCTTGGTCATCGGTGCCGCTCCCATTGTGGCTCCGGTGGACGGGAGTTGGGATATTTGCCCTTGGGGGCGGTCTACTCTTCTGGACCTTCCGCAGCCTCGGGAGCAATCTCACAGATACCGTGGTCACAAGGAGGGAGCACACACTGGTCACGCACGGCCCGTATCGATGGGTCCGCCATCCGTTCTACGACTGCGCGGCCTTGTTGGTCGCCGCGAGCTCTCTGGTATTGTCCAATTGGTTCCTGTTGTTGACCGGCGGGCTGGTCCTTGTTCTGCTGGTCGTCAGAACGCGAACGGAAGAAGAAAAGCTGCTTGCCCGGTTTGGCGACGCCTATCGAGGGTATACAGAACGGACCGGCCGTTTTCTGCCGACCTCGAAAGTGACTCGGCGTTGACGCCTAACCGCGGTTCAAAGGAATCGGTCGAGGCGTCGGCAGGGTGGCAGTTCTCGAACTCGCTCGCCAAGTCCTTGGTCCAAGCGCCGATACACTACAACGCGGATGAACAGTTACGAATATCCCGAGCATCGACCGAGTCTCGCAGTATTGCGATGACTTGCATTGGAGCAACGCATCGCCGATCTTACAGAAGAGGACTAGAAGTAAACGGAGGCCGGACACTACGCCGGCGTGGCGGAACTGGCAGACGCACAGGACTTGAAAGTTGTATCAGGTTCCCCCGCAGAGTATGGCGATGTTGGCGTGTCGAAAAGTGGCCGGGTGGCGAAATTGGCAGACGCTGCGGGCTTAAAACCCGCTGACCGGAAACGGTCGTCTGGGTTCGATTCCCAGCCCGGCCACCAATTCATGGGCACGCTCACCGATGCTGACCTCTCCAGTTCAGAAACTTCGAGCAATGGGAAAACACAATGGGAAACCGGACAAATGGGAAAACCGGACTTGACCGACCAATCCGCCGCGACCCTCTATCGGCTCGACGCCGGCCGAACAGCGCGCGTCGGCGTTCGGCTGTCCTGGACGCAGTGAACACGAGGTGAGCAAGTGACACATTCAATGACGAACCAGCGAGACACGGTCATCGATCCGGATCGGGAGTGGGCGGTGTACCGCTGTTCCCACGGATGTCTGCACGTGGCGCTCAACCGCGTCACGTTGAAGTTGACCGAGGAAGAGTTCCACGCGCTGCACCATCTCATGGGCCGCGCGTGTCAGAGCCTTGACCGAGGCGAGACGCTCCAACGACCGGGCATGCGGGCCCATTGATGCGCCGTCCACGGTGTTCGAGGGAGTGAATGATGCTGTCGATTCGCATTGTGCTGTTGGTCGTCGCGACCAGCTTGATCTCGGCACCGTCCTTCGCCGAAACGGGAATTCTGCTGTTGGCGCACGGTGGCAGCGCCGAATGGAACGCGCGCGTTGTCGAGCTTGCGCGTACGATCGACCAGACCAAGCCTGTGGAGGTCGCGTTCGGCATGGCGACGCGAGGCAACATCCAGGCGGCCGTCGATCGACTCGCCGCTCGCGGGGTCACCGAGATTGTCGCCGTGCCGCTGTTCGTGTCTTCCTGGAGCGCGGTGGTGACGTCGACCGAGTACTTGCTCGGGCTTCGCGCCGAGATGCCGCCGGCGCTCGCCCTGTTCGCGAAGATGGACCACCCCAATCCCGTTGCGTCCTCAACGGACGCCTCGCCCGTGGGTCACGATGCCCAAGCCGCCAGCCTGGGCACGACGCCCGTCATCTCGAAGGTGCCGATCAGGCGCCTGACCTCGGCGCTGAACGAGCACCCTCGCGTGGCCGAGATTCTGACCACGCGTGCGCGATCGATCAGCCGCAATCCGGCCGAGGAGAGCGTGGTGATCGTCGCGCATGGGCCCTCGTCGGACGCGGACAACAACCGCTGGCTTCAGGACATGAGCGTGCTCGCCAGAGCGATGGCGGGGGCTGATCGGTTCGCCTCGGTCGACTACCTCACGGTTCGAGACGATGCCCCTGAGGTGATCCGCGATGCGGCGACGGCGCAACTTCGTGCCCTTGTCAGCGTCCGTGCAGGCGAGGGGCGCCGTGTGTTGATCGTGCCGTTGCTGTTGTCGTTCGGCGGGATTGAGCGGGGCATTGCCGCGCGGCTCGAGGGACTGCCGTACACCATGGCCGGCGCGGCCCTCATGCCCGACGACCGGCTGGTCACCTGGGTGCTCGAGATGGCTGACCACGCGCCGTAACGTAACGCTCCAGTAGCACCGATCCGCCAGACACATTTGCTTCGAGGTTCACATGGTGGAGGTCGTGACCGAGATCCCACATGTTGGACCAAGCTTGACGTCGACGTGGCTCAGTGAACTGCTGACATCGCGCTGTCATGTCTGACGGAGTGACCACCGATCTGGGTGTGTTCGACTCGGGCGTTGGCGGCCTGTCCGTGTTGCGCGAACTGCGCGCCCTCCTGCCGCACGACACCATCGTGTATGTCGCCGACTCTGCGAACGTGCCCTATGGCACCAAGCCGCCAGCGTTGATTCGCGAGCGGTCGATGGCGATCGCGCGGTTCCTCGTGGAGAAGCGGCAGGCGCGCGCGGTCGTCGTCGCGTGCAACACGGCCACGACCCACGCAGTGGATCTGCTTCGACAGACCTTTTCGAGCGTCCCCTTCGTCGGGATGGAGCCGGCGATCAAGCCGGCCGCCGCCGCGACGCGCAGCGGCGTGGTCGGGGTGCTGGCAACAGACGCGACATTGGACGGCGAACGCTTCGCGAGCTTGATGAAGCGTCACGCCAAGGGTATCGACGTCCTGACCCAGAGCTGTCCCGGTCTCGTCGAGCAAGTCGAGGCCGGCGAGCTTTCCGGACCGCGCACCATCGAACTGCTGCAACGGTACACGGCACCCCTCCTCGCCGGTGGCGCCGACACGATTGTTCTCGGCTGCACCCACTACCCGTTCCTGAGGGACACCCTTCAGGAACTGGTTGGTCCGGGCGTAGCGCTGATCGACACGGCGGAAGCGGTCGCGCGTCAGACCGCGAGGGTTCTGGCCGACGGCCGTGACCGGGTTGCGACCGGTGCGGCGGGTCGAGTGGTCTTCTACACGAGCGGCGACCCCGGCGCTGTGCGTCCCTCGCTGGCACGTCTGTGGGCAGAACCTGTGCTTGAGGTCAATCGGCTCGAGGTGTGAGACGGCCCTCGCTGGCCTGCAGCTCGGCAAGGGTGCTCGCTGCGTTCTGCCGCTCGTCTCGGGCGCGTTCCCATGCCTGGCGTGTTCGCGCTTCGGCCGCCGTGGCGCGGCGCAGGGCGGTCTCCGCTTTCTGAATGGCCGCTTGCTTCCGACGCTCGGCCGCGGCCCGCTCGCGTTCACGCCGCCTGGTTTCCGCGACGCGCACGGCCGGCGCCGGCGTGACAAGAGTCGGGCGTGAAGGCGCCGCGGAGGGCGCAGACCTGGCCGGCGGAGGAGCAGGCCGCTCGCGCGCAACCGGCTTGATGGCGATGCCCGCGAGCGCTTCGAATCCGGGAGGCGCGAATGTCTGTACCAGCCGGCCAGGAGGTTCAGGCGGATCGGGTGTCAGAGAGACCGACTCGAACATCCGCGCGAGTTCCTCGGCACCCGGATGCGCGTCAGCGCGAGACGCCAGGCGCATCCCTTCGGCGACGGCCTCGGAAATCGCCTTGCGATGCGCCTCGCTCGCGCCTCGTACGTTCGCCGGGCGGCCGCTCAACGCCGCGACCTGCGCACTTCGGAGTGCCGCGCCGCTCCTGGCGAGGCGATCGTAGACAGGCCGCGCGTGCCAGTACACCTGGTTCACGGCCCACGGCACAAGCGTCGGCTTCTTCAGCGCCTTCACCCGCTGGGCTTCCGGGCCGGTGAGTGTCCTGGCCAGCCTGGTGCGCTCAGCAACGAACTCGCTCAGAGGACGTTTATAGAGATCGTCGATGCTCGACTCGACAGGCGCCATGTCCCATTATCTCGTGGGAGTAAAATCACGACGGCCATGTCCTTGATCTCACGGCGTTCGCTATTGCAGGCGCTAGCCGCCGCAGGCTCTGGCCGGGCGAGCCGCCTTTGGACAACCCCGCGTTCATCGAAAGCCGAAGCCGTTATCGAAAGAGGCGGTGACTCACGACTGGCCGGCGTTTCTGGGGCCGTCGCACAACGCGATGTCGACCGAGACAAAGCTGAGCCGGATGCTGCCGCCTCCGCTGGTGTGGGAGTTCCCCAAGGGCTCCGGGTACGCCTCGCCGGCGATCCTGGGCGAGCGCCTTGTGTACCTCCATCGACTGGGAAACGAGGAGGTCGTGGAATGCCTGCACCCGGAGACAGCGTCGAGCCAGTGGCAGTTTCGATACCCGACGGCCTTCGAGGATCGCTACGGCTATAACAACGGGCCACGATCGAGCCCGGTCATCGATGAGGGCCGCGTGTATACGGTCGGCGCCGAAGGGAAGATTCACTGTCTCGATCTTGGATCGGGCAAGGTGGTGTGGAAGCGGGATCTGCGGGCCGAGTACAAAGTGCCGCAGGACTTCTTCGGGACCGCATCCACGCCGTTGGTGGAGGGCCGGCTCCTGATCGTCAACGTCGGTGCACCCGGAGGACCTTGCGTCGCCGGGTTGGACAAGGCGACCGGACGCGAAGCATGGCGCGCGGGCAAAGAATGGGGACCGAGTTACGCCTCGCCGGTGCCGGCGGTGATGCACGGCAGGCGTCGCGTGTTCGTTTTTGCCGGTGGCGAATCGAGCCCTCCGACGGGTGGGCTCATGTCGATCGACCCGGCGGACGGCCGCGTGGATTTTGTCGTGCCGTGGCGCAGCCGTACGCGCGAGTCGGTAAATGCGTCCTGTCCCGTGGTGTTCGACAACAAGGTGTTCATCTCGGCGAGCTATCGCACGGGAAGCGCGCTCGTCGAGGTGCGGCCCGACTTCACGCACAGGGTGCTGTGGACGACGCAGGAATTCGGCCTGCATTTCAACACCGCGATATATCGCGACGGTTATCTTTACGGGTTCGACGGCCGGAATGAGCCGGACGCATCGCTGGCATGCATCGACGTGGCGAGCGGTAAAGTGGTGTGGCGCGAGACTCCGGAATGGACGGAGACCTTCGAGCTGCGCGGCAGCAGGCAGGAGCAGCTCCTGGGAACGCTTCGCGGATCGCTGCTGGCGGTGGATGGTCAGTTCCTGTGCGCTGGGCGAGTTGGGGCACCTGCTGTGGATGGAGCTGACGCCCAAGGGTTACCGGCAGGTGTCGCGCGCCTGGCTGTTCCAGGCGCGCGAATCGTGGGCGCTTCCGGTGCTGAGTCGCGGCCTGCTGTACGTCGTGCAGAATTCGCGCGATCTGCTGGCGCGGGACGGTCCACGGCTGCTGTGCTACGACCTGCGAGCGTAGCTCGATTGGGCAGACGCCGAACTCTGAGGTCTGAACCCCCCAGACGCTGTTACATTAAGATGCTGTCCCGGGCCGGCAGGACGAGCGCCCCGGTTGAACCGACATGACCAATCGACGCTCCGTGATCGGGTCGGTGATAGTCGCGCTCGCCCTCGCGGCGGCGCAGGCGGCCGCCGACGACTGGCCGCAATTTCTCGGCCCGGATAGAAACGGTGTCTCTCGCGGCCCGGCGCTCCTCGAGACGTGGGGTCCCGGCGGCCCGAAAGTGGTCTGGCGCAAGACGATCGGCGCGGGGTTGAGCGGTCCGGTCGTCGCGCAGGGACATCTGATCCTCTTTCATCGTGTGGCGGGTAGCGAGCTGGTCGAGGCGCTCGATCCGCGCTCGGGAGCGAGCCAGTGGCTGTATTCGTATCCGACGTCGTATCGTGACGACTTCGGCTTCGACGAGGGGCCGCGGGCAGTGCCCGTCGTGGCAAACGGCGTCGTCTACACATTCGGCGCGCAGGGGCAGCTTCACGCGATCGGGCTCGCGGACGGCAAGCGGATCTGGAGTGAGGACACCGCCGCGCGGTTCGGCGTCTCGAAAGGTTACTTTGGCGCCGCCGGTTCGCCGCTCGTCGAAGCGGGCGCGCTGCTCGCCAACATCGGCGGCAAGAAGGCGGGCATCGTGGCGTTCGATGCGAAGAGCGGCAAGGTGCTCTGGACGGCCACCGACGATTCGGCGAGCTATTCATCGGCGGCCGGGGCGACGATCGGCGGACGCCGGTACGCGATCTTCCTCACTCGCAACGGTCTTGTGGGGCTCGATCCGGCGACCGGGACCATCCAGTTTCAGCGGCCGTGGCGGGCGAGGCAGGCCGCGTCCGTCAATGTGGCGACGCCGCTCGTGATCGGCGACCGAATCTTCGTATCGGCCGAGTATGGGCCGGGCGCCGCGGTGCTGCGCCTGGACAAGGGCGCGCTGGTCGATGTGTGGGCGTCCGACGATGTGCTCTCGAATCATTACGCGACGAGCGTCTACTACGACGGACATCTGTACGGATTTCATGGCCGTCAGGAGTTCGGGCCGAGTTTCCGCGCCGTCGAGCTGGCGACGGGAAAGGTTCGTTGGAGCGAAGATCGGTTTCGCGCCGGCAGCGTGACGCTCGTCGGCAACCGATTGCTGATCATGCGGGAAAGCGGCGAGCTGCTCCTTGTTCCAGCGTCGCCCGACGCGTTCCGGCCGCTGGCGCGGGCGCAGATCCTCCCGGCGACCGTCCGCGCGTATCCGGCGATCGCCGACGGATTCGTCTACGTCCGCAACGACAACACGCTCGTGTGTCTGGATCTCCGCCGATGATGCGTCACTGTTCATCCTCTGGGCGATCTTCGCGCTCGCCTGTACGGCTCAGGCGCAGCCCGCGGCCGAGCGAGCGCTCGACCGGGCCACTGCGCACTTTCAGGCCGGCCGTGTGGCGGAGTCGGCGGCGGAGTTCGACAACGTCGTGAAGCTGGCGCCCGGATTACGCGCCCCAGCTCTGGCAGCGGGGCATCGCGCTGTATTACGCGGGCCGGTACCGCGACTGCCGCGCGCAGTTCGAATCCCACCGCACGGTGAACCCGGACGACGTGGAAAACGCAGCCTGGCACTTTCTCTGCGTGGCGCGCGCGGAATCCCCGGAGAGCGCCAGGGCGGCCTTGTTGCCGGTGGGCCCGGACTCCCGCGTTCCGATGCGCGAGGTCTACGAGATGTTCAGAGGCACGATCGGTCCAGAGAAGGTGCTGGCGGCAGGAGGTGGGAGCCCGTCGTCAGAGTTCTATGCTCACCTCTATGTCGGGTTGTATTTCGAAGCGACCGGACGGAAGGCCGACGCGCTCACCCACATCACAACGGCGGCCGCGGACCGATACGCATCGGTCGGCGGCTACATGAACCGGGTTGCCCGTGTGCACCTCGCCATTCTTCGCGGGCGCTGATTGTCACGTCCGCGGCGCGCGAATAGATCAGGAACCTGGTATGTTGGAGGCCTTCGGGCGCACCATCCCTTTCGCGTTCGCCTCCGGCATCAATCTCTATGCGACCGTCGCGGTGCTGGGGCTCTGCTCGCGCTTCCACATCGTCGCGCTGCCGGATCAGTTCAAGGCCTTCGAGCATCCATTGATCATCACTATCGCCCTGGTGATGTATGTCGTCGAATTCGTTGCGGACAAAGTGCCCTGGTTCGATTCGCTCTGGGACTCGGTCCACACGCTCGTGCGTCCGATAGGCGGCGCGCTGGTCGCCGTGACGGCCCTTGGCGACGCCACGGCTGGCGCGCAGATCGCCGCGGCTCTCGTCGGAGGATCGGTTGCGATGACGACGCATCTCGGGAAGGCGGGGACGCGAGCTGTCGCGAACACGAGCCCGGAGCCCTTCAGTAACTGGGCCCTCAGCCTGGCCGAAGACGCCCTCGCGATCGGCCTGACGTACGCGGCGATTCAGCACCCGCTGCTGGCGCTGGCCGTCGCGATCTGTCTGCTCGTGGCGATCATCGCCTTTGCGACGGTACTGATCCGGGCGGTGCGCCGCCGCTTCGGGCGCCGGTCATCTCACGTGTGATGTTTCAGCTCACAGCCGCAGCATGTTCAGCTGAAGCTGAAGCTTGATAGCGAAGCTGAAGCTTCAGCTGAGAGCTCAGGCATCCGCTTCGTAGCGGACGATCAGTGCCGTCACGTTGTCGCGGCTGCCGCGTGCCATCGCCGCCTCCACCAGTTGACGCGCCGCGCTTTCCACGTCACGTGTGCCGAGGAGTACCTCCCGAACGGCATCGCTGTCCATCACACCGTGCAACCCATCGCTGCACAGCAGGATGACTTCGCCCCCCTTCAAGTCGCGCTCGGTAATGTGGATGTCCACATGCTCGCGCGCGCCAAGGACGTTGGTCAACACGTGGCGCATCGGATGTCGTGCGATCTCGGCCGGACCGATCTTCGGGTCCTGGGCGAGGACGGTCGCCACCCACGAATCGTCATGGGTGACCTGCTCCAGCTTCCCGCCGTCGAACACGTAGAGACGGCTGTCGCCTACGTGGCCGATCGACATGCGCGACCCATTGACGAGCAGGCCGACGATGGTGGTGCCCATCCCCCGGTACTCGTCGTTGCTTTCTGACGCACGAAAGATGTAGCGGTTGGCCAGGTAGATCGCCGTGCGAAGCCGGTTGCCGTCGAAGGACAAGGTTCGATCGATGTCGCACGGCCACGAGAAATCGGTGTTCTCGGCCGATCGCCGGATGAATCCGGTGACGGCTTCAATCGCGAGCCGCGACGCCACCTCGCCGGCGCCATGGCCGCCCATGCCGTCGGCGACGGCGAACAGCCGCACGTCCGGATCGGCGACGAACGCATCTTCGTTCGTCTTGCGCACACGACCGACATCTGACAGACCACTCGCGTGGACCAACGCCAGGCTCCTTTGCGCGGCGAACAATCCCTGGGAAATTCGGTGGGAACCACGCGCGTCGCATTGCCGACTCTAGGGGCGCGCGGAACGTACGACAATATCACTTAAGTCGCGTGGAAGGAATCGCGCGGGCGGTGGCGGCGACTGATCTCCCTATATAATGCCGCTGCCGATCTTCATCGTCCACGGACCCTCCCATGCTCACACCGCTCGCCGCCGGCGTATCGTTTCTCGATCTCCAGTTTCAAGCGACCCCTCGGATCATCGCCACGGCGGTGCTTCGCGGAGCCGGAGGCGTCGCCCTGGTGGATCCCGGTCCCAGCAGCAGCCTGCCGACACTCTGGCACGAGCTCGGTACCGCCGGGGTTTCGAATAGCGACGTCACCGCAGTGCTGCTGACGCACATCCACCTGGACCACGCAGGCGGCGTCGGCACCATGGCTCGACAGAATCCGCGGCTGCGGGTGTACGTGCACGAGAAGGGCGCTGCGCACCTCAGCAACCCCGAGAAATTGTTGGCCAGCGCAGCCCGGCTGTACGGTGACGCGATGGAACGGCTGTGGGGTGATGTGCTCCCGGTGCCTGCGTCTGCCATCGTGCCGTTGGCGGGTGGCGAGCGGGTGACGGAAGGCGGACGCACGCTGGACGTGGCATACACGCCGGGCCACGCGTCACACCACGTGAGCTATTTCAGCGCCGACACCGGGATCGCATTTGTCGGTGATACGGCGGGAGTCAAGCGGCGGCCCCACGAATATGTTCTGCCACCGACGCCCCCGCCGGACATCGACGTCGACCTGTGGCGCGGCAGCCTCGCACGCATCGCGGCCTGGCGCCCCGACACGCTCTTTCTGACGCATTTCGGGCCGCACGGGCCGAGCGATCCCCATCTCACCGAGATGAGCGAGCACCTCGATTCCGTCATGAACATCGCGAAGGCGTCGCTTGCGCGCGAGGAAAGCGACGAAGCGCGCGAAGAGTTTTTCGTGGCGGCGCTGCGCCGGGAGCTGTGCCGCGGCATGGACGAAAAGGAAGCTCGTGCCTATGAGCTCGCAGCTCGATTCGACTTGAGCTGGCGGGGGATTGTCAGGTACTTGCGCAAGCGGGGAGCTTGATCACCCTGGTTATTGAATCACCTGGTCATTGATTGACCGAATGACTTCATGACGAGATGACCAAATGGGGGCCCTCATTCACAAAGGAGGCCCTCATCAAGCCGTCGCGCGCGTCTGGAGCACTTCCTCGGCTTCCTGCCGCTTTGGATTGACCATCAGTCGGAGTGCGAGGCCTTGCCGGCCGGTAGAGGGCTCGGCCGAAGTGACGCGATAGACAGCCGACAGCACGCGGCCGTGGCGGAGCGAGGCCGGCAGCGGGTCGGACTCGCGCACTTCGCGTTCGAGCTGGAACTGCACGAGGCGGTACAGCGGAATCGAGACCGCCGTCTGGCATTCGACGAAGACCCCGTGCTCGCTGACATTGCGCGTGACGACGCTCGCAAACCGGGTCGCGCCCCGATGGTCCTTCCAGGTGATGCGTGCCGGGAGCGTCAGCGGACGTCGCTCGGACGCGCGTTGAACCTTACTGCCCGTCGATGGGGCCTGCGCCGATTCGAGGCGAGTGTGCTTCACGTGGAT
Source organism: uncultured Acidobacteriota bacterium (assembly GCA_963745495.1). Classification (GTDB taxonomy): domain Bacteria; phylum Acidobacteriota; class Vicinamibacteria; order Vicinamibacterales; family CAVVIG01; genus CAVUXJ01. The sequence continues at coordinate 67,953 of CAVUXJ010000012.1, read as the reverse complement.
CCTCCTTGTTAGTGCGTAGGACAAGGACCAGTATCAAATTAGGGGCCGTTGGATGAGCAGGCCGACGCTGCTTGATGATCTATTTGAGTAAGTGTCATTACTTCAACGGCTTATAGGGATAAGTCGAGCCCGAACAACCCTGAGCCGATGTGGTTACAAGGTATCCAACGTGGGCACAAAGTGGATACCGTGTATCCATCTAGACCGCGTCTACCTCTGACTCCGATCGCGTTTCGAGCCCGAGCCGGCGCAACTTCAAGTACAACCCGCGCCGTGTGAGTCCCAGCGCACGGGCCGATTCCGAAATGTTTCCGCCGCTCCGGTCGAGGGCGGCCTGGATGAGCTCCCGTTCCATCTGTTCGACCGCCGCCGCCAGGTTCGCTGGCGCGGCGGTCGATCGCCGCGACCCGGGCGCGGCTCCAGGCAGCTGCGTGGCGCTGATCTCGGGGGACAGGTGCGGCGCTTCGATCGTGCCGCCCGGCGCGCTCATGGCGACCGCGCGTTGGATCTCGTTCTTCAACTGCCGCACGTTCCCCGGCCACCAGTACTGCGAGAAAGCGTCCAGCGCTTCCGAGCTGAGGTGAATGTCGGGCTTGCCCAGCCGCTCGGAGGCCTCGCGGAGGAAGTACGTGCTCAGATGCGGGATCTCTTCGCGGCGTTCCCGGAGCGGCGGCACGTGGATGCGGATGACGTTCAGCCGGTAGTAGAGATCCTCCCGGAACTTGCCTTCCGCCACTCGCTGCTCGAGATCGGCGTTGGTGGCTGCCAGCACACGCACGTCCACGCGCTGCGGCCGGGTGTCGCCCACCGGCATGATTTCGGATTGTTCCAGGAACCGGAGCAGCTTCGGTTGAACGTCCAGGGGAAGGTCGCCGACTTCGTCGAGAAACAGCGTCCCGCCGGCCGCCGAGCGCACGAGCCCTGGCTGATCCGACACGGCGCCCGTAAACGAACCGCGTCGATGGCCGAACAGCTGGCTGTCGGCGAGATCGCGTCCCGTCGTCGTGCAGTTGTACGGGAGGAACATGGCCGCGCTGCGGTGCGATCCGAGGTGAATGGCGAGGGCGACAAGCTCCTTGCCCGTTCCGCTTTCACCCGTAATCAGCACCGTGAGGTCGTTGCCTTGAAGCCGCTGAATCTTTTCGACGACCCGCGCCATGACCGCGCTCGCGCACAGAAATCCCGGCAGCAACGGCTCGAGCGAACGATCCGCGGCTGGACCGACCGGCCCGGCCGATCGGTCGCGTGCGGCGCAGAGGGCAAAGCCCTGCCGCGCCACGGTCATGATCATTCGCAGCCGCCGCATGACGGGGTGCCCGATGGGCCGCGACGAGGCGAGCAGCGCGAAGCGCGGTCCCTCCGGATCTCGGCCGAGCGGCTCGACGACGATCATCCCGCGGCCGGCGGTATGCCCGTGCGGCGTGGAGCGCGTGAGCGCCAGCGCCGTATCCGGGTCACAGCCGGCGGATGCGATGACGCGCACGTCCGCCGCCTGCGAGCGTCACGAACAGCGACGGCGCCGTCGCCGCCCGTGGCTTCGATCAGGGCCGAAGTGGTCTCGCGTCCGAGTAGATCAGGGAGAGCCGCCGCATCGACGATCCGGCGCACGATCGCATCGTCGGCGTCCGCCGGCGACATGACGTACTCACCGGATCCGGTCGTGGTCAGCAGTTGCCGCGCCGCCACGGTGTCGGCGAGGTCGCGCTCGGCACCGAGCTGCTGAAACACGGCGAAGGCCTTGTCGAGATAGCGCTCGGCGACCGAACGAGCGCCCGTCTCGGCGACCAGACGCCCGAGTGCGAGATGGCTGAGCGCGGCTTGATAACGCTCCCCCAGCAGATCGAGGAGCGTCGCGCTCTGCGCGAAGTCGTGGTAGGCATCGGCGCGTCGCCCCGCTCTTTCCGTGCAGCGCCCCGCGCAACCGCAGATATTCGCCCCAGGTCGCCGGCGCGACCCGTGGATCGAGCGTGTCGGCGGCGGAGGCGAGGCGTTGTTGGGCGTCCGTCAGGCGCCCGGCCGCGATCAGGGCTTCAGCGGCAATGAGGGTCGCTTGCAGCACGTCGAAAGGGGGAGCGCCGGCTCCCTGAATCTCGTCCGCGCGGGCCAGCGCCTCGTCGAGGGCTCCTCGCCGCAGCGCCAGCCTGGCGCCCAGCAGACGTACCGACCATTCATACCAGTGGCTCGTCTGCCGGCCATACGCGCCGTACGCTTCCTCGGCGCGCCCGAGAAACTCGCTGGCGACCTCGTAGCGACCGCGTATCAGGTGAATCTGCGCCAGCGTGTCGAACACCGCGCCAGTGGTTTCGTGAAATTGAACGGGGCTGCGCACATCGAGCGCGCGATGCAGCGCGTCCTCGGCGCGGGCAAGATCCCCGAGACGCACGCAAATCTGTCCGAGCGTGGCAAGCGCGACCGCCAGGCCGTGGCCGGAGCCGTGTTCCTTGTGAAGAGACACGCTGCGTTCGGCCAGGGCCAGCGCCTGCTCGTAGCGATGCTCGAGCACCATGACGTTGGCCTGGTTTCCGCAGACCGTTGCGAGCACGTCGTCGGCATGGACGAGCGAGGCGAGCCGCTCGGCGTGCCGCAACGCGGTCATCGCCTCGTCGTACCGCCCGAGCTGCGCCAGCGAAATGCTCGATAGTGAGTGCACGAGCGCAAGGTGCCGGCGATCGCCGGCAGCGTGCAGGGCGGATGCGGCTTTGGTGATGTGCTCCCGGACAATGGCGATGTCGCCAACCTGGCGATAGCACTGCCCGAGCTCGTAGTGGGCGAGCCCGATCGCCCGGGAATCGTGGGCGATCTCGGCGTGCTTCAAGGCGCGCCCGTGGAGCGCGATCGCGCGCGATTGATCGCCGCGGGCGGACGCCAGGCGGCCGTGCAGGCGCCAGAGCGTCGAAAGCCGGCCGGAAGAGATGGTGTCGCGAAAGGTGTTGGGAGGACGGCCGAGGCCGGTGGTCGCCTGCTCCAGGTCGTCCTGGAGGAGCCACGACTCGGCGAGCGCAGCCCGAACATCGAGCTCGTCCTCCCGCGTCATCGTCGACGAGCGCAGGGCCGGCGCCAGCAGCTGCGCGGCTTCGAGGCCACGGCCCCGCTCGAGCGCGGCAGCTGCACGCGCGAGCAGCCCCGGCATCGATGCGGAGGGCACGAACGGCAGTATAGGTTTAAAAGTTGGAAGTTAGAACGTCGAAGTAAACGGCCGTCCCTTGGTCGCGAGGCGGGCTTCGAGGCGCTCGCTGCAGTCGCAGTCGCAACAAGCCCATGGTTCAGCACCGGTCAGGTCGCGGCACCGCGCGCGCACATGAGCGTCCTGCACTTTTTCCAGGACGAAAAACTCTTCCCAGTACTCGCGCTCTTCGAGTAGCGGCGTCGGGCAGAAGCACACCTCGACCCAGCGTACGCGCCCATCGTCGCAGGCGCGGGCGTTCGCCACATTTCGAAGGTATTCGTCGCCGGCAACCGAGCCCTGGCCGAGCGACCCCTCGTCGACGGCGGTGCGCAGGTCGGCTGCCTTGCCGGGTTTCAAGCGGGCGGTCACCAGATAACGCACAACTCCTATTGTGCCAGAACCGCAGCGGCACGTACCGCAGTGTGAAGGGCCGTATCGGATCCAAGGCCACGCAGTTCGGCCGCGACGCGCTCCGCCTCAGTCTCGCGGGGCAGGACGACCTCGAAGGGCGTCTGGTTGGTGCCTGTCACTCTCACGCAGTGGTCGTCCATCCACGTCCTCACCGTCCAGCCGTCGCCACTCAATGTCGCGCTGAATGCATCTGGCGAATCTCCGCCTTCCTCGATCCGCGGAACGTCTCCCGAGGACCATTCCAAGCTGCCGGAGATCCATCCCGCGAGTAACAAGGCCGAGGTGCATTGGCTCGCCCCATGTCGGATCTCGACCCCGGCCGCGTGCAACTCCCGTGCAGCGGGCTCCGATCGGAGTCCGTGCACAATCGCGCGACGCATCGGCGCCAGCCGTCGCCAGTTGAGGTCCGCGATGTCTGGCGCGTGCGGCCGCGCAAGGATGCCAGCCACGGCGCGAAGACCCCCGCGCGGGTCGCGCCAGGATGCGCTGTCGTACAGAAACTGCCGGCCAAGAGTCGTCATCAGCTCAGGTGGTGGATTCCGTGACAGATCGTCAATCCACCAGACGGCGGTCGGCACCCCGCCACGCGTGATGCGGGTGACGATGGATCGGAGCGAGGCCTCGGGACACGCGGCATGAATGACGATCAGTTCGACACCATAGCGCGCGGCCGAGGACCCGAACGTCCGCAGGCCGACACGCGCCGCTTCTGGCGCCACCGGGTGCGTCGATGCCGGGCGTGCAGTCCAGTAGGATTGCACGCGCTGGATGGCCTTGGGCGACGGCTCCCGCCAGGGCCTCGCGCGCGGCCGCGATCTCCGGGGGATCGTCGCCTGTCTGAATCATGACCAGATTGGCCATCAACGCACGCGAAAGCGGACCCTCCCGAGCGGTCTCGCGCCAGAGAGCTGCGAGATCGCGTTCGATCGCGTCGGCCGACGACCGCCGCCACACGCTTAGAGCGTCCACCACTGGCGTCCCGTACTTTCAATGAGGCGATCGGCTTCAGGTGGCCCCCACTCGCCGGCGGCGTACGTGGGCCGCGGCGAGGAGCCCTGCTCAGCCCAGCGTTCCAGAATCGGCATGATCCAGCGCCACGACGCTTCGACTTCATCGCGGCGCATGAACAAGGTCTGGTCGCCGGCCAGCACGTCCAGAAGGAGGCGCTCATATGCTTCCGGAGAGCTGGCGCCGAAGGTGCTGCCGTAGTCGAAGTCCATGTTGACAGGATAGATCCGCACGCGCGGCCCCGGCACCTTCGACGAGATGCCGAGCGCGAACCCTTCGTCGGGTTGAATGCGGACGGTCAACACGTTCGGATCGAGACGCGCCGGCCGGATCCTTGTTGAACAGGATCGGGGGCACGGGTTTCAGCTGAACTGAAATCTCGCTGGCGCGTTTTGGGAGGCGCTTGCCAGTCCGCAGGAAAAACGGCACGCCCGCCCAGCGCCAGTTGTCGATAAAGACCCGCAGGGCCACGTAGGTCTCGGTCGACGACCCTGGTTTCACGCCAGGCTCGTCCCTGTAGCCAGGAACGGGAGTGCCCATCTGATATCCAGCCGCGTATTGCGCGCGCACCACCTCGGCGTCGACCGCCTCGCCTTCGATCGGCCGCAGCGACTTGAGGACCTCGAGCTTCTCGTCGCGGACGACGTCGGCCTCGAGCGAGTAGGGAGGCTCCATGGCGATGAGCGTAAGGAGCTGCAGCATGTGGTTCTGGACCATGTCGCGCAGCGCGCCGGCCTGATCGTAGTAACCAGCCCGCGTCCCGACCCCTTCATCTTCCGCGACGGTGATCTGCACGTGATCGATGTACTTTTGATTGAACTGCGGCTCGAAGAAGCTGTTCGCGAAACGCAGGACCAGGATGTTCTGAACGGTCTCTTTTCCGAGGTAATGATCGATGCGGTAGATCCGGCGTTCGTCGAAGACGCGGGCGATGGCGTCGTTGATGGCCATCGCGCTTGCGAGATCGAGCCCGATCGGCTTTTCGACGATCACTCGAGCGTAGGGGCCCGTGTCTGGCGGTCCGACAAAGCGCGCCCGCGCGAGCTGTTCCACAGTGGTCGTGAACAGGTTCGACGGTACCGCGAGGTAATAGACGCGATTGCCCGGCAGACCCCGCTCGTGCTCAATCGTATCGAGTCTCGCGCCGAGCTTCGGGAACGCCTGCGGGTCTACGAGGTCGAGGGTGACGAAGAACAGGACACCGGCGAACGCCGGCCATTGCGCTTCGTCGATCGGCCGCCGCGAGAAGCGCTGCACGGCCTCGCGTGCAAACGCGCGGTACGCCTCGTCGGTGAACGCGTTGCGGCCGGTGGCGACCACCGCGATGCGAGGCGGAAGCAGCCCATCAAGATGCAGGTTGTACAAGGCCGGCAGCAGCTTGCGCTGCGTCAGATCGCCGGCGCCGCCGAAGATCACGATGGTCGCCGGATCGACCGCGACCTCGGCGCTGTCTCCGGCGGCCAGTCGCTCGGCCAGCGTCTTAGCGGCCACTGGGTCGATCCGACGCGCCCGCCGTCTTCACCGCGTGACCGCCGAATTGCTGGCGCAGCGCGGCAACCAGTTGAGCCCAGACTCGAACCGCGCATACCGAGCAGCACCACGTGCGTGAACCCGTCACGTCTGACGCTTTCGGCGAATGTCTGGAGGCGCTCCAGCGATGCCATCATGAGCACCGGCGAGGTCAACCAGCCGAGCCGGTTGGCAATCGACTGTTGTACGACCGGATCAGCGCTCCAGACCGAAGGATCGCGCCGCCACAATTCCACCGCTGAGCGCTCGGCCGCCTCGACGCGCGTCCGGATACTCCCGGTGAGCGGGCCTGGCGACACCTCCAAGGTGTTCTCGAGTCGGACGAGCCTGGCGGCCGTGTCGAGCGACGGCCAGCGCGTGTGCAACTCCTGCGCGCTGTGCATGACGGTAGAATACTTCAGGGGACGGTTCGCAGCTGACAGTTGACGAGTTGACTCTCAGCATGGGCGACGGTTTTCGAATGAACTACCAGGAGACGGAGGTTACGGATGGAACGGTCAAACACGGAGAGACGAAGAAACGGAGAGTTGATCGATCAGGAGCTCCGTTTCTCCGTTCCTTCGTTGTCAATCCGCTTCCTCCGTACTCTTCGGTCCCTCAACCTGTGAACAGTCGACAGTGAACTCAATGAATTCCAGAGCGCTTCTCCGCGTCGCGTGCGCGGTATGGATCGCCGCCGCGGGCTGTGGACCGGGCGAGCGGGCGGCGGACTTCAACTGCACCTCCGCCACGTGCTGAAGGCCAGCCGAGCGCCGAGACGCCGGCGCCGCAGCCGATTGCGGCGCGGCCGCGGATTGTCGCATTCGGCGACAGCCTCACTGCCGGCTTGGGAGTGCGTCCCGAAGAGGCGTATCCGGCGCTGCTTCAGCAGCGTGTCGACGCGGCCGGCTTGAACTACGAAGTCGTCAATGCCGGCGTCTCCGGCGAAACGTCGGCCGGTGGCGTGCGGCGGCTCGATTGGGCGCTCGAAGGCGACGTGCGCGCGCTCGTCCTGGCGCTGGGGGCCAACGACGGCTTACGTGGCTTGCCGCCCGATCAGCTGCGCCGCAACCTCGCGCAGATGATCGAGACCGCGCAGGCCCGAGGCATCGCGGTCGTCCTCGCCGGCATGGAGGCGCCGCCGAATTTTGGTCGCGCTTACGTCGTCGAGTTTCGCGAGATTTTTCCAGCGCTGGCCAAGCAGTATCGCACCGCGCTGGTGCCGTTCCTGCTCGAGGGAGTGGCCGGCCACCTGGTCGATGAACCAGTCGGACGGCATTCATCCGAACGCCGAAGGTGCCGACGCTCGTGGCCGACAACGTGTGGGCCGTGCTGCGGCCCGTTCTGGAGAAGGCCCCTACCCGCGAGGCGAGCGGAAGGCCCTCCAGGTTCATGATCGAGCTCCGCGAGGTTTCCAAAACCGTGATGAGCGGCAGCGAGCCGCTCACGATTCTTCAGCCGCTCACGGCCGCCATCCCGCGTGGTCAATTCATCGCGATTGTCGGGCCGTCAGGCAGCGGTAAATCGACGCTGCTCGGGCTGATTGCCGGCCTCGATTCGCCGACCTCGGGCTCGGTTGTGATCGATGGCGTCGACATCACCAGGCTCGGCGAGGACGCGCTCGCGAAGCTGCGTGGCGAGAAGATCGGATTCGTGTTCCAGTTCTTCCACCTCATCCCGTCGCTGACGGCACACGAGAATGTGGCGGTGCCCATGGAGATCGCCGGCGTCGCGGATGCCGGTCCGCGCGCCAGGACGCTGCTCGAAGAGGTGGGGCTCACCGGACGGGCGCACCATTACCCGTCGCAGCTCTCGGGCGGCGAGCAGCAGCGTGTCGCGCTCGCGCGCGCGCTGGCCAACGATCCGCCGATTGTCCTGGCCGACGAGCCAACCGGAAATCTCGACAGCGCGAACGGCCGGCACATCATGGATCTCCTGAGGGACATTCACAAGACGCGAGGCACGACCCTGGTGCTCGTCACCCACGACGCCGAGCTGGCCGCGCAGGCGGACGCCAGGATGGTCTTGCGCGACGGCCGTGTGGTGGACCGATGAGGTTCGTGTTCACCATGGCGCTGCGCGAAACGCGCGCGTCGTGGCGGCGGCTGCTGTTCTTTTTCGTGTGCATCGCGATCGGCGTCGCCGCCATCGTGGCGCTGCGGTCGATCATTCAGAGCGTGCGCGTCGTGTTCGGGCGCGAGGCGAAGGTTCTGATTGCCGGTGACGTATTGATCTCGACGACCCGCGCATGGACGCCGGCGGCGCGGCAGGTGATCGAAAGCCGTCTGGCCGGGGCTGGCGCCGCTCGAGCGAACGGAAAGCATCGAGACGCCGACGATGGTGCGGCCCGCGGATCCGGATCGCAGCACGGCGCGCATGGTGGAGCTGCGAGCGGTGGAGGCCGCGTTCCCCCTATACGGCACGGTTCTCCTCGAAGGCGGACTGCCGTACTCACATGCGTTGCTCAAGGACCGCGGCGCGCTGGTTCGTCCCGAGCTGCTGACGGCGCTGGCACTGAAGGTGGGCGATCCGGTCGTCATCGGACAGAGCACCTTCACGATTCGCGGTGTCATTCTGAACGAGCCCGGCCGCCGGATCGGCGGGTTCAGCCTCGGGCCCCGCGTCCTCATCGACTCGGCGGATCTTCCCGCAACGGGCCTCATGAGCTTCGGCAGCCGTATCCGCCGGGTTCTCGCCGTGCGTCTGCCCGAAAATCGCATCGAGCCGCTGGTCACCTCGCTGCGCGACGGCTTCACCGACGAGTTCGTGACGGTGCGGTCGTACCGGGGCACCGACGACGAGGTCGGCCGGGACTTCGAGCGCGCCGAGAACTATCTCAGCATGGTCGGCCTGGTGATCGTGATTCTCGGCGGGATCGCGGTGTCGAGCGTCACGCGGGTCTTCGTGCACCAGAAGATGCGCAGCATTGCCGTGCTCAAGTGCGTCGGCGCCCGCAGCCGGCAGATCATCAGCGTCTACATGCTGCAGGTGATGGCGCTCGGCCTCGCGGGGAGCCTGCTCGGCGTGGCGCTGGCGAGCGTCGCGATCGCGGCCGTCCCCTTGGTGCTCGACCGTTCGACGCCGCTGCTCGCCGAGGCGGAGTATGGGGTGAGCGTGAGTGCCGCGGCGCAGGGCGTCGGGATCGGCGTGCTCGTCTCGCTGCTGTTTTCGGTCGTGCCGTTGCTGCACATCCGGCTCGTCAAACCCTCGCTGCTTCTCCGCGACGAATCGGCGCCCGCCCGTTTCGATTGGACGCGCATTGCCGCGATGGTGTTCGTGACGGCCGCGCTCGTCGCGCTGACGGCCTGGCAGGTGTCGTCGCTTCGCATCGGCCTGATCGTCTGCGCGGGCTTCTGCGGGGTCGCGTTCGCCCTCCAATCCGCCGGCCGCGGCCTCATTCGCGCCATCAAGCCGCTGGCCCGGGCCCGTTGGTTTCCGCTCCGCCACGCGGTGCTCCACCTGTCGCGTCCGGGAAATCAGACACGCGTCGTCCTGCTGGCCGTCGGTCTCGGCGCGTTTTTCATCGTCGGCGTCCGGTCGCTGCAGGCAAGCCTGCTCGAGGAGTTCTCGGTGCAGGTCGGCGAAGAGGCCCCCGACATGTTTCTGATGGACATCCAGCGCGACCAGGTCGACGGCGTTCGCACCTTCCTGGCCGATACCGCGCGCGGCGCGGGACCATTCCGCCTGCTTCCGGTCTTGCGCGCGCGGGTGACGGGCGTGAGCGGCCGCCAGACACAGCTCGAGAGCTTCGAGGATGTGCGCGCCCGTGGGTCTCTGGCGCGCGAATACACGATCACCTACCGCGACCAGCTGGAGGCGAACGAGCGGGTGACCGCCGGGTCTTTCTGGAGCGGTCCGTCGCCGGAAGCCGAGGTGTCGGTGGAGCAGAGCGTGCACGAGCGATTTCGCATCAATGTGGGCGACACGGTGCGCTTCGACATCCTCGGCCGGACGATCGCCGCGCGCGTCATGAGCATCCGCGATGTGGACTGGCGGGATTCCAGAAGCGGCGGGTTCATGTTCGTGTTTCGCCCAGGCATCCTGGACCAGATGCCGCACACCTATATCGCCCCGCTCAAAGGGCCGGTGGGCGCCGAGGCCCGTGCCCGCTTCCAGCACGATCTGGTCGAGCAGTTCCCCAATGTGTCGGCGATCGATTTCCGCGAGATTCTCGCGACCATTCGGGACGTGATGTCGAAGGTCACCGTGGCCATCAGCGTGGTGGGTGGGCTCGTGCTGTTCAGCGGCGCGCTGATTCTCGTGGGCGCGGTGGCGATGACGAAGTTTCAGCGCGTGTACGAAGCGGCCGTCTTCAAGACGCTCGGCGCGAACACCCGCCTCATCGCGCAGATGCTCTTGCTCGAATACGGCGTTCTCGGCGTGCTCGCCGGCCTCGTCGGGTCGCTGGGCGCCGTCGCCCTCACGTGGGGCATCAGCCGCTACGCGCTCGACATCCCCTGGCGGGTGGCCGCCGGCGAGCACGTCGGCGGCGTCGTGGCGACAGGAATTCTGGTTGCCGCCATCGGCGTGCTCTCGAGCCTCGATGTCCTCCGGCACAAGCCCCTCGCCACGCTTCGCGCGGAGTAAGAGTGCCCTCGCCTGGCAAACCTGAAGTGTGAAACCTGAAGTCTGATCAGACTCGAGACTTCAGACTTGAGACTTGCACGTCTCGGTCTTTTCGTGATGTCGTGGCGGCTCTCATGACGAGGCGGTCGATTGCCATGCGAATGCATGTGCTCGAACGACATTTCGAACTTGCCGCGCACGGCACCACCGTCCGGACAGAAGCGCTCGCCGGCGTCACCACGTTTCTGGCGATGGCCTACATCATCTTCGTGCAACCCGCGGTCCTCGGCGCCGCCGGCATGGACCTCGGCGCGGTGCTCGTCGCCACCTGTCTGTCGACCGCGTTCGCGACGACGCTCATGGCGCTGCTCGCCAATTACCCGATCGCCGTGGCGCCGGCGATGGGTCATAACTTCTTCTTCGCCTACACCGTCGTTCTCGGCATGAAGGTGCCGTGGCAGGTCGCGCTCGGAGCGGTCGCGGTCGCCGGCGTTGTGTTCATTCTCACCGCCGGCATCGGCCTCCGCGAACACCTGATTACCGCTATTCCGGCGTCGCTGAAGCACGCGATCGCGGCGGGGATCGGCCTGCTCATCGCCACCATCGGCCTCGAGTGGGCGGGCTTGATCGTCGCCGCGCCGGGAACGCTCGTCGCACTCAGCGATCTGCACAGCCGGCCTGTGGCGCTCGCCCTCGCCGGCCTCACGCTGACGGCAGTGCTGATGGTGCGACGCGTCCCGGGCGCGTTGCTGTGGGGCATTCTCGCGAGCACGGCAATGGGCGTGCCGCTTGGAATCGTGCGGTACCAGGGCATCGCCGGCGTCCCGCCGTCGATCGCTCCGACGTTCCTGCAGCTCGACGTTCTCGCGGCCGTGCAGCCGGCGATGATCCCGGTCGTGCTCGTGTTCCTGCTCCTCGCGTTGTTCGACTCGGTCGGAACCCTCGTGGGCGTCGGCGAGCAGGCGGGGTTCATGCGAGACGGCACATTGCCGCGGGCGCGGCAAGCGCTGCTTGCGGACGCGATCGGCACCGTTGCCGGAGCGGTGCTCGGTACCTCGACGGTGACCGCCTACATCGAGAGCGGAGCAGGCGTGGCGGCCGGGGGCCGGACGGGACTCGCAAGCCTGGTGACCGCGGGCCTGTTTCTCTTGTCGCTGTTTCTCCATCCGCTGGTCCGGATGATCGGCGGCGGGTACGCCGTCGGCGCGACGACCCTCTATCCGGTTGTCGCCCCGGCGCTCATCCTGGTGGGGACGATGATGATCGGCGGTCTGCGCCACATCGCCTGGGACGATCCCGCGGACGCGATTCCCGCGTTCCTGACCGCTGATCCTGATGCCGCTCGCCGTCAGCATCACCGAAGGCGTGGCATTCGGCGTGATCGCACACGTCGTCCTGAAGAGCGCGTGCGGACGCCGCCGCGAGATCCACCCGCTCCTGTTCGTGTTCGCGGCTCTGTTCCTCGCGCGCTACGCGTTTCTCAGATAAGGAGAAAATGCTATGATGTTTTGTTGTGATGACCCTGGCGGTCGGGCCAGGGGCAGGAGCCGAAAGCGACGATGGACGAAGCGGTCAGCTACAAGGACGCCCTCCTCAGGAAACGGAGCGAGATTCTCGGGACCGGCGGCATCAAGCCGCTGCAGGCCTCGATGGAAAACAACACGCGCCAGGGGGACATGGCGGATCAGGCGAGCGGCAACAACGAAGTCCACATTCAGCTGAAGCTGAAGCAGACCGACGCGAAGATTCTGCAGGCCATCGAGGAAGCGCTGGTGCGCATCGAAAAGGGCACCTACGGCATCTGCCGCGACTGCGGCGAGCCCATCGCCGAGGCGCGCCTGAACGCCATTCCCTGGACGCGCGTCTGCATCGTGTGCAAGGAAAAGCAGGGCTAGTGAACGAACTGGCCGGGCTGCTGCAGGAGTTCCATCGCGACAAGCTGGCCGAGCTCCTGCGGCATCAGGCGGGCGCCAGACACATCCGCCAGTACGATCTCAACAACGCGTATCAGTACTTCCTCAACCGCGACGAGGTCCACCTCTCGTGGGTCGGCGCGGCGATTGCTGATCTGGGCGCGTTGGTGCAGTCCGCCGGCGAGGAACCCGGCATCGCCCCGCTCGGAAAGGATCCGGAGGCATGGCGGCATGTTGTCGAGGCAGATGCGCGAGCCGCTCAGGCGTTCGTCGACCGCTGGCGACCACGGGTCGAGCAGATGAACGAATGCGCGGCATCGCGGAATGCTGCGTGTCATCCTCGGCGAAGTTCTCGAGCAGCAGCGCTCGTTCGAGCAGGCATTGGCCGGCGAGCTCGACCTGCTCGGCCGGAGGACCCCCGAGGTCGGCGCACGGGTCGGGGGTGTCCTGCCGACGCGGTGGATCGAATAGGCCTGATCAGCTGGTAATTCAGGAATCGCGCGTGTTATTCTCCGCGGATGGACAAGCCCTCCTCTATCCACTCGCACCATCACGCGGTCCAGTTCTACGAGAACGACAGCAGCTTGTTCGCGACCGTCGCCGGCTTTCTCAGCCAGGGCCTGGTCGAGGGACACCCGGCCATCGTCATCGCCACAGCAGAGCACACCGCAGCAATTCTCGAGCATTTGAACGGCCGGATGATTGATGTGGAGAAGGCCCGGGCGCTTGGTGAGCTGATCGTCCTCGATGCGCACCAGACGCTTGCCATGTTCATGGTGGACGACAAACCGGATCCCGCCAGGTTCGAAGGCAGCGTCGGCCGGGTCATCGGCAATCTCCTTCAGGGTCGATCGGATCGCACGCTCGTCCGCGCCTATGGCGAAATGGTCGACGTGCTGTGGAAGGACGGCCGCGAGGATGCGGCCATTCAGCTCGAGCTGCTGTGGAACAGTCTGGCGGGCCGGTACGGGTTTGCCCTGCTGTGCGGCTACGCGATGGGAAATTTCTTCAAGCAAACCGACCGCTTCGAGGAAGTCTGCCGGCAGCACACGCACGTCATTCCGGGTTCCGAGCTCAATGCGCAGCCCAAACGCGACCGCGTGAACTGACCGATCGGATCGGCCGCGCGCTGTTTCAGCGCGTGCCGCGTCCGTCGGTGATGGGCCGCCAGTCGGCCCGCCAGAAATTCAGATCACGTGCCGCTTGTCGCCGTTGCGATCGGCTCGAACCTCGGGGATCGCGAGGCCCACGTGGCGTTCGCGCTCCGGCGGTTGCGCGCGCTGCTCGGGAGCGTTCGCGCGTCTTCTTCCTACGAAACCGCCCCGGAAGGAGTCGAGGGCGAGCAGCCGGCGTTCCTGAACGCGGCCGCGATCGGCGAAACCCACCTGTCGGCGCGGGAGGTGCTCGATGCGCTGCTGGCCATCGAAGCCGAGCGGGGACGCCAGCGCCCGTTTGCCCGCGCGCCTCGGACGCTCGACCTCGATCTGGTGCTGTTTGGCGATGAGATTGTCGACGAGCCGGGGTTGACGGTCCCGCACCCGCGATTCCGGGAGCGGCGATTCGTCCTCGAACCATTGGCTGAAATCGCCCCTGGGCTGCGCGATCCGGCCTCCCATAAGTCGATCGCGGAACTGCTCGACGAGCTCACGCGCTCGACGCCAGATCGCGAAGGGCTGCGCCGGTGAGCCGCTGCACGGTCCACTCGTTCATGGGGCGCGCCCCGATCTTCCGGTACACGCCGAGCGCCAGCTCGTTCCAGTCCAGCACCGACCATTCGAGGCGTCCGCAGTCGCGTTCGACGGCCACGCGCGCGACATAGGCGAGCAGCCGTCGGCCCAGACCGCGGCCGCGCCAGCTGGGCACGACGAAGAGATCTTCCAGGTACAACCCCCGGCGTCCGAGGAACGTGGAAAACGTGGGGAAGTACACGGCGAAGCCGGCGGGCTCGTCGCCGGCATATGCAATCACGACTTCGGCCGCCGGCTGCAATCCGAAGAGCGATTCACGCAAGTCCTCCTCGGTGGCGGTCACTTCGTGCGTCAGTTGTTCGTACGCGCCGAGTTCTCTGATGAATCGCAGGATGAGCCCGAGGTCACGTTCCGTTGCCGGTTCGAGACGGAATGCCGGCTGGCTCATGCGGTGGCTTCTTCAGGCAGCGTCTTGAGCTCGTCTTCAGCCATCCGCCGCCGCTTGACCGTCTGGTCCGAGACGATATGCCCGTCGCGGAACGAAATCACCCGGGTGGCGTATTCGGCGATATCCGGCTCGTGGGTGATCAGCAGCACCGTAATGCCGCGCTCGAGATTCAGCCGCTGAAAGATGCCCATCACCTCGACGCTGGTGCGCGTGTCGAGGTTGCCGGTCGGCTCGTCGGCGAGCAGAATCGACGGTTTCGTGATGAGCGCCCTCGCGATCGCGACGCGCTGCTGCTGGCCTCCGGACAGTTGATTGGAATGATGCCCGGCGCGGTCGGCAAGACCGACCTCCGAGAGGGCGTCCATGGCCAGCTTGTGGCGTTCCGACGCCTTCATCTTGCCGCCGTAGAGCAGCGGCAGCTCGACGTTATCGAGGGCGGTTGTGCGCGAGAGCAGGTTGAACCCCTGGAACACGAACCCGATCTTGCGGTTCCGCACTTCCGCGAGCTGATCCTTCGTCATGTGCGACACATCGCGTCCGTCCAGCAGATACGCGCCGGAGGTCGGTCGATCCAGACAGCCCAGGATGTGCATCAGCGTGGACTTGCCCGAGCCGGACGGCCCCGTGACGGCGAGGAACTCTCCAGGCTCGACGTCGAGCGACACGCCGCGCAGCGCCCGCACCTCGACCTCGCCGACGGTATAGGTCTTGACGAGGTTGCGGACGGAGATGACTGGGGGCATCGTGTACCGTGAATCTGGTCATCTGGTCATCTGGTCATCTGGTTATCGATTGACTGATCGATCAATCAATGACCAGATGACCAGATGACCAGATGACCAGATTCATCGTTCACTCGTATCGCAGCGCATCGATGGGATCGAGGCGTGCCGCTTTCTGCGCCGGGTAGAAGCCGAAGAAGATTCCGGTCGCGGCGGCGAAACCGAAGGCCATCACGACCGCGTTGGCTGGAACCTGCGCCGGCCACGACATCCACCGCGACATGCCTTCGGCCAGGCCGAAACCCAGCGCGATTCCGACACCGCCGCCGAGCAGGCTGATCGCGATCGCTTCGACGAGGAATTGGAGCAGGACGTCGCGGCCCTTGGCGCCGATGGCCATGCGAAGTCCGATCTCACGCGTGCGCTCGGTGACCGACACCAGCATGATGTTCATGATGCCGATGCCGCCGACGATGAGGGACACGCCGGCGATGCCGGCGAGCAGGGTCGTCATCGTGCCCATCGCCTGCGTGCGGATGTCCGCCATCTCTTCGAGCGTGCGAATCATGAAGTCGTCGTCCTGACCGGGCACGATTTGATGACGGGTGCGCAACAGGATGGCGATCCCGTCGGCGACCCGGCTCGTCTCGCCGGCCGAGGCGGCCGAGATCGTGATGCTCTGAATGTGCTGAATACCCAGGAGCTTCTTCTGCACGGTCGTATAGGGCACCAGGATCTGGTCGTCCATGTCTTCGCCCATCCCCTGGCCCTTGGACGCCATGACGCCGATCACCTTGAACGGCTGATTGCGGATCCGGATGACCTGACCGACCGAATCCGAGTCCTTGCCGAACAGCATTTCGTTGACCGTCGATCCCAGCACGGCCACCTTCGCGGCGCCGGTCACGTCCTGCGGGCTGAAAAACGTGCCGACCCGCGTCGGCCACGCGCGGATGAGCGGGAGGTCGACATCGGTCCCCTGAACCCGCGTGTACCAGTTCTGGTTCCCGGCCACGACCTGGGTTCGGGTGAACGACCCCGGCGGCGAGGTATTGCACGCCGGGGACATCCCGGCGGATCGCCTCGGCGTCGTCGACCGTCAGCGACGTCGCGGATCCCGCAGCCGCCGCGCGCCCCGCCCATCGTGAAGTTCCCGGCGTTCACGGTGATCATGTTGGTGCCGGCGCCCTTGATCTGCTGTTCGATCACCGCCTGCGCACCGTTGCCCATCGCCACCAGCGTGATGACGGCCGACACCCCGATGATCATGCCGAGCATCGTGAGGCCCGTGCGCATCTTGTTGCGGCCGAGCGCCTTGAACGCGATGCGGAACGTCATGACAGGTGACATGGATCGATGGTCCTGTCGCTAGAATCCGCGGCCTCCGCCGCGATTGCCGCCGCCGGCGCCGGCGGCCGTCCGCCGAGGAACGTCGGAATGCCCCCGGCAGGGGCGGGCCGCGTGGTTTGCGTGCCAACCACGACGTTGGTCACGACCTCGGCGCCTTCCTGAAGGTCGCCTTCGATCAACTCCGTCGCCTGGCCATCCGTGATCCCGAGTGTCACGCGAACCGGCTTGAGCTGGTTGGCGATATATCGCCACACGCGGCCTTGAGATTCGGAGGGCGGAAGAGGTCCGAACAGGGCGTCGATTGTCGTCGCCTGCGAATTGCGGCCGGCTTCGGCAGAAGGCGCCGTGGAACCCTGAGGCTTGCCTCGGGACGGGGACGGTTCGACACGTGGCCCCTTGGCTCATCGGCGGACGCGGATCGATGCCGCGCGCCCGCAGCCGTTCCAGCATCCGCTCGCGTTGCTCCGGCGGCAGAGTCTGCAGCCGCTCCCTCATCCTGCGGACACGTTCCGCATCGGACACATCAGCGCCGCCGCGCCTCCGCCGCTGCCGCGTCCCTGCCAGATCCGCCTTGTCCGCCCGACGTGCCGCGCCCGTCCCCCTGACCGGACGCGTCGCGGTCGGGCGCCGAACTGGCCCGCTTGGCACGGTGGGTGGTCCGACGGTCGAGCCGCCGTCCCGGCAGCCGCGGCGTCGCCGCTCGTCCGCGCGAGCGTTGCGACCAGCTTCGCGTCCGGCGTCCGGTGAGGTCTGGCCCAGGGCCGCGAAGATCTCGTTCGTCGGCCGGAAACGCAACGCCGCGTTCGGCACGCGCAGGACGTTCTGCTTGCGTGCGATCTCGATGTTGACGTTGGCGGTCATGCCCGGTTTCAGCTTCAGGTCGACGTTCGGCACGTCAATCACCGTTGCGTACGTCACGACGTTCTGCTGCACGATTGGCTGCAGCCTGACCTGCGCCACGGTGCCGGTGAAGTCTTCGGCCGGATACGCATCCACGCGGAACGAGACGTGCTGACCAGGGCGGATCCGTCCGACATCCGACTCGTCGAGGTTCGCGACGACCTGCATCTTCGTCAGGTCGGCGGCGAGCACGAACAACGTCGGGGCCTGCATGCTCGCGGCCACGGTCTGGCCGACGTCGACATTGCGCGAGATGACGAGCCCGTCGATCGGCGCCTCGATGACCGTGTGCGCCAGGTTGACCTGGTTCTGGTTCAACGACGCCTGCGCCTGCGTGACCTGAGCCTCTGCTGAGCGGATCTGCGCCTCCGCCGACCGCACGTCTGACTGTCAGCGGCTTCCAGCTCGCTTCGCGGAAGCAGCTGGCGGTCGGACAGCTCCTTGGCTCGCGCCAGCTTCGTTCGTGCGTCGTCGAGACGCGACTTTCAGGCGGTCGAGGTCGGCTTGCGACCGGATGAGGTTGGCGCGCGCCTGCTCGATTTGGGTTTGGAAGAGCGACGGGTCCAGTCGGGCCAGGACCTGTCCCTTCCTGACGATCGAGTTGAAGTCCGCGTACAGATTCTGGATGGTGCCGGACACCTGCGTCCCGACCTGGACCGTTGTGACCGCCTGCAGCGTACCGGTAGCCCCGACCCTGTCGACAATGTCGCCGCGAGTGATCGGCGCCGCGGTGACGGTCGGCGCGGGCGCGGCCTTGCTGTATCGATAGTACGCGTAACCACTTCCGCCGATCAGCCACGAGAACGAGCAGGGTGA
Source organism: uncultured Acidobacteriota bacterium (assembly GCA_963745495.1). Classification (GTDB taxonomy): domain Bacteria; phylum Acidobacteriota; class Vicinamibacteria; order Vicinamibacterales; family CAVVIG01; genus CAVUXJ01. Next base: position 49,456 of record CAVUXJ010000012.1, on the reverse strand, counting down.
CGACGGCCTTCTTCATCTGGGCTGTAGACGGACCTCCGCAGACGGACGCCTATGCCTCTGATGGTTTAGACCGCCGCCAGAGCCCGGAGATACCTTCCTCGAAGATCGTGTAAACCGTGGGCACCAACACCAGCGTGATGAGCAGCGACGTCGTCAGCCCGCCGATCACGACGCGCGCCAGCGGAACCTGCATCTCGCTGCCCTCGCCGATGCCGAGCGACATCGGCACGAGACCGAGCGCCGTGGCGATCGACGTCATCAGAATCGGCCGCAGCCGCGTTCGGCCGGCCAGCTCGACCGCTTCGCGGATCGGCAGCCCGTCGCGCCGGCGCAGCACGTTCGTATAGTCGACGAGCAGGATGCCGTTGCTGACGACGATGCCGGCCAGCATGATGATCCCGATGTAGGCCTGCATGTTGAACGAGGTGCCCGTCAGCTTCAACGACAGCACGACGCCGATCGCGGCCGTCGGCACCGAGAACATGATGATGAACGGATCGCGCAGCGACTCGTACTGCGAGGCCATCACGGCGTAGACGAGGATCAGCGCCAGGATGAGAACCATCCGCAGCTGCGCGAACGCCTGCGCCTGCTGTTCGACCTCGGCGCCGAAGCCGATGCTGAAGTCCTGCCCCATCGTGCTGCGAAGCTCCGGCAGGCGCTCCTCGATGGCCTCCACCGCCTGGCTGAGCGTCGTTTCAGGTTCGGCATCGACGTAGGCGATCCGCTGCTGGTTTTTCCGCTCGACCGAAACCGGACCCACCGCGCTTTCGACGTTCATCAGGTTCTTCGCCGGCAGCACCTGACCCTGCGCCGTGCTCACGAGCACATCTTCGACGTCGGTCACTCCCTGGCGCTCGTCCTCCCGCAGCCGTACGACGATGGGGTACTCGTTCCCCCCTTCGCGGAACATCGCGGCCTGCGTGCCGGCGACGTTCGTGGCAATCGTATTGGCCACACTCGTGCCAGTGAGGCCGAACAGCGCGGCCTTGGCGCGATCGATGCGGACGGCGAACTCCGGGCGGGCATCGTCACGCGCGAGACGCGCGTCGGCGATGCCGGGCACGCTGTCCAGAAGCTCTTTCGCCGCGCGCGCCACCCGTGTCGACTCGTCGATATCCTCACCGCGAATCTCGAGCTGGAGCCTCCCGGCGCCGCCTCCGCCTCCACCCCCGCCGGACAACAGGCGATTCAGCTGCTGGTTGCCGCCAGAGGCATTCGCGCGGATGATCGTGCCGGGGACGCCGGACAGCTGCCGGCGCAAGTCGACGGCGATCTGCTCGCTCGATCGCGTTCGTTCGTCCTTCGGCGTGAGCAGAATCTGGAACTGCCCGCGGCTCATCGATTGACCACCGCCGCCACCGCCCCCGCCAAAGCCCACGTTGCCAGCCTGAACGATGACCGCAGTCGCTTCGGGCACGCGCTCGTTCACCATCGCCTCGATCTGACTCAGCACGGCATCGGTCACCTCGATCCGGGTGCCTTGCGGCAGCTCGACGTTCACCCGGACCTCGCCCTCGTCGGCCTGGGTCGTGAACTCGGTCGGCAGCGTGGGGAAGATCAGCGCCGCGGCGACGACCGACGCGGCGGAAATCGCCACGACGGTCGGCCTGTGCCGGAGCGCCTTGTGCAGGAGCCGCCGGTATCCCTCGTCCATCCCGTCGAGGATCCGCTCGCTCATCGTGTACAGGCGCCCGCCGAGACCCTTGCGCTGGTCGCGGGGGGGCGGCAGCACGAGCAGCTTCGAGCAGAGCACGGGGACGAGCGTCACCGCCACGAACAGCGACATCAGCAGCGAGAAGACGACGACGACTGAAAGCTGCCGGAACATGACGCTCGAGACGCCCGTCAGGAAGAGCAGCGGGACGAACACGGCGATGTGCGTGAGGATCGACGCGAGAATCGCCGACCAGACCTCCTCGCTGCCCTCGATCGCCGCGGTCAGCCGATCCTTCCCGTGTTCCTCCATGTGGCGGAACGAGTTCTCCAGCACGACAATCGCGGCGTCGACGATCATGCCGACGCCGAGCGCGAGGCCCCCGAATGTCATGGTGTTGAGCGTCAGCCCCGAGAAGTACAGGAGCGCGAACGTCCCGACGACCGAGATCGGAATCGAGGTGGCGACAATCAGCGTGGATCGGAAGTTCCGCAGGAAGAGGAAGATGATCAACACCACCAGCACTGATCCGATCATGACGTGCTCCTGCACGGCGTGGATGGATCGCTCGATGAATCTCGCGTTGTCGAAGAACATCGTGAGCTTGATGCCGGGCACTTCGCGGTTGATGCGTTCGACCTCCCGGCGCACGCCTTCGGCAATCAGCACCGTGTTCGTGCCCGACTGCTTCGTGACCTGCATGCGGACCCCCGGGCGTCCGTTGATCCGCAGCACCGATCGACTGTCTTCGGTCCTGTTCCGCACCTCCGCAATGTCCGTGAGGTACACCGGGACACCCGCTCGCGTCATGACGACCAGCTTCCTGATCTGGTCCAGGCTCTGGAACTGGCCCTGGCTGCGGAGAAGATATGCAAGGTCGCCCCGGTAGACTTCGCCGAGCGGAATGTTCTGGTTCTCGGTTTTGAGCAACTCGACGACGCGATCGACCGAGAGGTCGAGGGCGGTGATCTTCTCCTTCGACAGCTCGACGCGAACCTGCCGGCGCACGCCGCCCGCCACGGTCACGGCCGCCACTCCCGGAACGCGTTCCACACGCCGTGACAGCACGTTCTCGGCCAACTCGCGCAACTGGACGCGGTCGAGCGAGCCGTCGATGCTCTCGACGGCCATCCCCATGATCGGGAAGGCGTTCGAGTCGAACTTGTAGATGATCGGCGGATCGGCGTCCTCGGGGAGACGGGCGCGCACGCGATCGATGCGCGAGCGGATCTCGTCCATCGCCTCGTTCAGGTCGTGGCCCCACGTGAAGTTCATGCGGATGTCGCTGATGCCTTCGTCCGAGGTGGAGGTAATCTGTTCGAGGCCGGCGACCGCGCTCAACTGCTGCTCGAGCGGCCGGGTCAGGAGCTCCTCGATCTCGAGCGGTCCGACGCCCAGGTACGTCACTCTGACCGTGATCGTGGGCCGCGAGATGTCCGGCAGCAGGTCCACGGGCAGTCGAGACAGCGAGATTCCCCCGAGCAGGACGACGATGCAGCTGATCATCGCCATCATGACCGGACGCTGGATGGCGAACCGCGGGATGCTCATACGGAACTCCTGAAGGTGCGTTCGTTTGCCGGGATCAGAACCATCACAGCTATCGTTGCTTGCGTCGAAATCGTCAGGATCCGCTTCCGCCGGCGGTCGGCGGACGACGCCTCGTCGACCGCTCTCGGAGCCCCGCGGCCGAGGATTGCCCGGATCCGGAGACACTGAGGGAGACGCGCCGGAGCCGGCCGCTCCACCACGGCGGCTCCCGCCCGTGGGACCGTCAGCCCCATCCTGCTGGTCCACCAGCACGACGCGGTCGCCTTCGCGCAGCGCCGCGGCACCGGTGGTGATGATGCGCTCACCCTCAGACAATCCGGACACCACTTCCGCGTTGGTCTCATCTGCCAGGCCCGCCTCGACGGGCTTGAACGTCACCACGTCGCCCTGTTCGCCCTTGTGGGGCTGGAACACGCCCTTCTTGCCCTGGTAGTCGACGATGGCGTTGACGGGCACGACCAGCGCATGGTCGCGCCGTCCGATCGTGAAGTTGACGCGCGCATACATGCCGGGCTTCAGGCGGAAATCCGAGTTCGGGATTTCGACCTCGACCTGCGCCGTGCGCGTGGCCGGATCGAGGACGGGCGCGATATTGGCCACGCGTCCGGTGAACTTCTCGCCAGGGAACGCATCCACTTCGACCCGGGCCTGGAGGCCCATCGAAATGCGCCGCAGGTCCCTTTCGACAACGTTCGCGACGATACGCACGCTGGAGATGTCGACGACCGAGAGAAACACGGAGTTCGGCGTGACCCATGCGCCCTGGTCGAGCGTCCGCTTGCCGATGAAGCCATTGACCGGCGAGGTGATGACGGTGTTCGACAGGTCGATCTTCAGCTCGTCGATACGGGCCTTCGACTGCTGGTGCTGCGCCTGCGCGAGATCGACCTGTGCCTGCGCCGCCTGATACCGCGCCTCGGCGTCGTCGAAGGTCTGCCTCGGGAGCAACTGGCGCTCGTAGAGGTTGCGGGATCGATCGAGGTTCGTGCGCGCCGCCCCCAGGTCGGCCTCGCGCTGACGGATGGTCGCCGCCGCGACGGCAAAGGACGCCTCGGCCTGTTTGATCTGTTCGAGCAGCTCGCTGTCTTCAATCTTGGCGAGCTGCTGGCCACGCGACACTCGATCGCCCAGCCGGACCGCTACGCTCGCGAGGCGGCCGTTCACCTTCGGCGTCGTCTCCACGGTGGCGAGACCAATCAGGTTGCCGACGACCATGATCTGCTGGGACAAGTCCGCGCGCGTCACGGCCGCCAGATCGACGGTCATCGGCGGGCGCACGCCGCCGCGCCCCCCGCCCCCGGGACCGCCAAATCTGCCGCCGCCCTGGCCGCGCCGCCGGCCCGGGCCGCGTCGCTCTGCGCTGCTTCAGACGCCGGGCTGCGCAACATGTAGTACGCCCCGGCGCCGAGCAGCCGCGACGATGACAATAATAATGATCGGTCGCTTCATGATGACCTTTTCCGCCGCCTCAAGCGCGAGGGATGAATGCGGAGCGCTCAACGGCCGATCAAATTGCCGCCCCCGCCACCCCCACCACCGCCGCCGAAATTCTGTAGCGCCACGTTGGCGCCGCCGCCATTGCCACCCTGCGTGGCAGTGCCATCACCGCCGCCACCGCCGCCACCCTGCAGCACAGTAATGTTGGAGCTCTGGAGCGTGGTCTGCTGCAGGCGCTCGAACTCCACGAGCGCCTTCCGGTAGTTCAGGACCGCGCGCAACTCGCTGTTGCGTGCCTCGTTCAGATCCCGCTGCGCCTGCACGACGAAGTAGTTCGTCGACATGCCGACCTCGAACTTGCTCTGCTCGGCCTCGAGCCGGCGCTGTGAGAGATCCTGGGCCACCTGCGCCGCCTCCACCGCTTCGGCGGTATTCCGCAGTTGAATCCCGGCATTGGTCATTTCAGTGGCCACCTGCAGCTCGATCTGTTTGATTTCCGCCCCGACCTGGTTCAGTTGCACACGCGCGCGCGCGACCGCCGCTTCCTGCGTGCTCGTGCCGAGCGGGTATGACATGTTGAGCGCCAGTGTCCAGCGCGGATAGTTCCTGTCGAACAGACTGCGGAAGGCATCGAAGGCGCCGCCGGGAACCACCGTGGTAATCTGGCTGCCCAGAACACCAGAGTTCGAGCGGATTTGCTGCATGCCACCAATGCCCGAAAGGCCATAGGTCACCTGCGCCTCGACGTCGGGCAGCGTCTGGTCTCGGAGATATCGAAGCGTGGTGGTGTTGTTTTCGACCGTCTTTTTCGCGATGGCAATGTCGGTCCGCTCGCTCAAAGCGCGGCGAATGGCCCCTTCGAGATCGACCGGCTCGGGACGGAATTCCGGCCGCTCGACGGCGTCGAGCGTGGCCGTCCACGTCGGATCCTCGGTGCCGGACACGATCAGACGCTTGAGCAACAGTTCCGCGGTCCGTCGGTTGTTTTCGGCGTTGACGAGGGCCTGCCGTCGCGTCGCCTGCTCGGCCTGTGCCTGGACCACGTCGATCGGGGCCATCGTGCCGATCTCGACGCGCGTCTGGTTGTCCTGCAACAAGCTTGTTGGCGAGATCGAGCGATTGTCGGGCCACGTCAAGCGCCTGCGTGGTGTAGACGTAATCCCAGTACGCATTCCGCACGTTCGACACGGTGTTTGTGACGGCCGCGCGAACCTGCACCTCCGAGATGTCGCGATTGACCGCCGTGATCTGGAGCTGCTGTTCGCTGGGCGTCGATCCGGAAGCCACGCATTAACGGCTGGCTGAAGACGGCGGTCCAGTTCGAGTTGAACTGGGGATTGAACAGGGCGTTGTTGCTGTCGCTCTGGAACCTCCCGTTATTGAGCGTGGCTGCGAGCGTCGCGCCGCCCCACCGGAAGTTCTGCACGATACCACCATTGACGGCGAGCTGGTTCTGCGTGACCCCTCTGCCCCCACTCGAGAGCTGCAGCTGATTGCTGGGGGTGCCGGTAGCGGCCGCACGGGCGAAGGTGGAGGTCACCGATGGATTGTAGAAGGCCTGCGCGCTGGCCATGGCGATGTCCTGCAGCTGCGGGCTCAGCCGCTGGACGACGATGTCGAGGTTGCGCTCGAGCGCAAGCTTCACGGCGTCGTCGAGGGTGAGCGCGAGCGTCGGCCCCTCGCCGGGGACGCGCACGACAGGCGTCTGTCGCCACCGGCGTGGCGAGCTGCGCCGCCTGCTTCATCAGCTCGCGAATGCGCTCGTCCGAGGCCTGTGCGCGCGCCGACGCGCTCGCGACCACGCTGGTTGTCAGAACGACGACAGAGACGGTTACCCACTGGCTGCGCTTCATAGCGAATCCTCTACCTCGATGGTCGGTGCTGGCCTAGAAGTTCGGCCGTTTGTGTGCTTCGGATTCCGGCTTGCTTCCGCCGGGACTTTGCCGGGACTGATCGGGCGCCTGCCGCCGCTCGAGCTTCGCCTGCAGGGCCTTCAGCCGAATCCGTTGATCGACGGTCAGGACCTGGCGCATGCGCCAGAGCATGAGCGATCGTGTCTTGCTGGCATTGGCGCGTGCCGTCTCGACGCGATCAATCTGCCGCGCGAGGCCGGCTTCGTCGAGCGTGTCGCCTTCGATCAGCCGGGACAGCTTCGCTTCGAGGCGATCGAGCTCCTCGTACTCCTGGCGCAGCTCCGGCCGCGTGGCCTGAAAAATCTTGTCGATGCGGGCCGACTGATCGGCCGTCAGGCCCAATTCCTTCACGACCTCTTCTGACTTCCACCAGGGGGGCGGATGACGTGGAGGCGCGCCCGAAGCCCAACCGCTGAACGTCAGGAGGATGGCGCCCGCCAGCAGCCCGCGCGGTATTGAACCTGTCATGCGTAACCTCTGAAATTCCAAGATCGGGGCTCTTCCAGAAATACGATGGCTCGCGGAAATGTGTTTATCATGTCGCGGCCTTTTCTTGCGGTTGCGGGCGACGGGCAGCCTCAGGCTGGTATCGTTATAAGACGATTGTTGTCTATATCTTATCAGCTTCCTGGCTTTCCGGCGCAGAACGCTTCGAGCTTGGCAATCGCGGCGCCCACCAGATTGTCGGGCGTCGAGGCCCCAGAGGTGAGACCCACCGACCACGGGTCCGGCCGGAAGCCAGCTGTTCCGTGGTCATCTCGGACTTCGTGCCCGCCGGCCGGTGACGAATCTCGAGAGCCGACACCAGACAGTCGGGGTCGGCGATGTGGAACGTGGGACGCGACGCTGCACAAATCCGCGCCAGATTGCAGGTATTGCTGCTGTTGTATCCTCCGATCACGACCATGAGATCGATCGGTGTCTCGTGGAGCAGGGCGACCACGGCATCCTGGCGGTCCTGCGTCGCACTGCAAATCGTGTCGAACGCCTGGAAGTGCGACGCCAGATCCTGCTCCCCGTAGCGCTCCAGCATCGAGGCCTTCAACATCTCTGCGATCTTGAGCGATTCCGACATCAGCATCGTCGTCTGATTGGCGAGGCCGATCCGCTGCAGATCGCGGTCCGGATCGAACCCCGGCGACCCCGCGCCCTTGAAGCGCGCCAGAAAGGCGTCGCGGTCAGCCCCCCGGCGAATGTAATCGCAGACGAGGGCCGTTTCGTGATCGTCGAACACCACGAGAAAGCTCCCGCCGGCTTCGAGCGCCTGCGAGGCAGTCGCCTGCGTTTCCTCGTGCCACACCTTGCCGTGGATGATCGACGTGTACCCGCCTTCGGCATACCGCCGGACGTTCTTCCAGACGTTGAGGACCGACCCACAGGTCGTGTCGACCAGCGTGCAGCCGCGGTGCTCGAGCTGCTGCAGCATGGCGACCGTGACGCCAAAGGCCGGCAGGATGACCACGTCTTCCGGCTCGAGCTGCTCGATTGCGCCGGGACTGTCGCTCAGGAACCGGACCCCCATCGCGCGAAGCTTGTCGTTGACGTGAGGGTTGTGAATGATCTCGCCTGTGAGGTGCACCGCTCGATCGGGAAAACGCCGGCGCGTCTGATACGCGTAGTCCACCGCGCGGTCCACGCCGTAGCAGAAGCCGAACTCGCGGGCGAGGTGGACGGTGAGCCGGCCGGCCCGGTGCGTGAAGTCGTCCGCCTTGATGCGCTCGACGATCTCGCTGTGATAGTTCTCGGCCAGCATGCCGGCGACGGCACCCTTCAGGTCGAGCCCTTTCCGGAAAATGAGCGAGGGCAACTTACGGGAGTTGAGTGCTGACGGCCTGGACCCGCGGTGTCAGGGCATCGAGGGGCATCAGTTCCAGGTTGCGCGGTCCGCTGAGCGCCATCTCGAGATCGGACAGGAACGTGTCATCGTCTCCGGCCGCCGGCGGATTGTTCACCGGGAGGGCCGGCGATATCGACCAGGGGGATGGCTGCCGACCGGCGCAGGCGTCGTTCCCCGTTCCGGATCGATGAGCGTGCCGACACCGACGCCCACGAACAACCCCGCTGCGGCCGCGGCGATGGCCCAGCGTGGTGCGATGCGTGACGCCGTGCGCACCATGCGCCGGCCCATCAGGCGCGCCGGGAAACTGAGCACGCGCGCCGCGTGGCCCAGGTGCTCGAGGCGGTGCAGGATCTGCTGTTGCTGGATCGCGAAGACGCTCCGGCGTGAAAATCGCATCCGTCTCGGTGTCGGCTTCCGCGCGAAGTCCGTCCATGAAGTCCACGAGTTCACGCAGGTGCGCGGCGCATGCCGGGCACTCGGCCAGATGCGTGGCGACGTGATGGTCCACGGCCGCTCCGTCGAGCCCGGAGAGATAACACTCGAACAGACGGTCGTCCTGGAGGTGGTGCGCGCGACTGATCACGGCTTTCCTCCCAGCAGGCCGCGCAACTTGCGCGCAGCCCGAAACAGATGGACACGCACGGTCGATTCGTTCAACCCCGTGACCGCGCTGACTTCGCGCGGCGTGCAGTCGCCGTAATGGCACAGCATGAAAACCGTCCGCTGCCGCCCGTCCAGCCGGTTGACCGCGTCATCGAGCCGATCCCGGCGCTCGCGCGCGAGCAGCCGCGCTTCGGGATCCAGATCAGTCGTGCCGCCGAACGCGCGGCGCGCTTCGTCGGCCCCTCTGGCTTCCTCCGCCGGCACGAACCAGCGGTCGCGACGGAGCCGGGCTTTGCGGCGATCGAGGCAGCCATTGATGAGGATGCGCGTGAACCACACTTCGAAAGGCCACGTTTCCCGATACGAATCGATGTGGGCAAAGACCTTGACGAAGGCGTCCTGGACGGCCTCGTCCGCGTCGGCGCTGTCTCGCAGATACTGGTACGCGATGCGTAAGGCGCGCCGTTGATGCGCGGCGACCAGGCCGCTGAAGCGTTCGCGCGCCTCATGCACGTGGCCGCGTGCGACGAGCCCGCGGATTTCCACGGCGAGCCTGCTGTCGTCCGACAGCTTTTCCGGCGCGGCGCGGCGTTCGGGCAGCTGCGCGGCGACCGCAGGCGCACCTGGCGACGCGGGGTACCGGACAGGCCCAGGATCACTCATAAGGTCATTACGATGCGGCCGGCTGGCTGCTTACAGTTTACCTCAGGATTGCCGATAGTTGACGAAAGCCAAATCGGCCGAGTACCATCCTTCGCTTCTGCCTATGTCACTGACCTCCCACGTCTTAGACATCATCCCCGGCGCCCGGCTTCGCTGGAACCTTGGCGAGGCGGCGCTCTATGAAGAAGCGGTGAAGCGCGGCGAGGGTCTGATCGCCGAAGGTGGGCCCGCTGGCCTGCCTGACCGGTCAGCACACCGGACGCTCTCCCAATGATCGGTTTCTGGTGCGGGAGCCCTCGAGCGAGCACGAGATTGCGTGGGGCGCGGTGAACCGGCCCATGGAGCCCGCGCAGTTCGACCTGTTGCATCAGGACCTCCTGAAAGCGCTCGAGGGCGCCGAGTTGTTCGTTCAGGAGCGCTCGGCTGGGGCGGATCCCGAGTTCTGCCCTGCCCATCCGGGTGGTCAACGAGCACGCCTGGCACAGTCTCTTCGCGCGGTACATGTTCCGGCCCGATCCGAATCCGCCGGCGGCCGCCTCGCTCGAACCGCGGTTCACGGTCATCGATTCGCCGAGCTTCAAGGCTCAGCCGGCCCGCCACGGCACGAAGTCGGAAACGGTCATCGCGGTCAATTTCGCCAAGCGGCTGGTGCTCATCGGTGGAAGCAGCTACGCCGGCGAGGTGAAGAAGTCGATCTTCAGCACCCTGAATTATCTGCTCCCGGCCCGCGGAGTGTTGCCGATGCACTGCTCCGCCAACGTCGGGTCGTCAGGCGACGTGGCGCTGTTCTTCGGGCTGTCGGGAACGGGCAAGACGACGCTTTCGAGCGATCCCGAGCGGAAGCTGATCGGCGACGATGAGCATGGCTGGAGCGATCGGGGCGTGTTCAACTTCGAGGGCGGATGCTACGCAAAGACGATTCGGCTGTCGGCGGAGGCCGAGCCGGAGATCTTTGCCACCACACGGCGCTTCGGCACCATTCTCGAGAACGTCGTCGTCGACATGGACACGCGGGCGCTCAACCTGGACGACGACCAATACACGGAGAACACGCGCTGCTCCTATCCTCTCTCGTTCATCGCGAACGTGGTGCCGTCGGGACAAGCTGGCCATCCGAAGAACATCGTCATGCTGACGGCCGACGCGTTCGGCGTCCTGCCTCCGATCGCGCGTCTGACCCCGGAAGGCGCGATGTTTCACTTTCTTTCCGGATACACCGCGAAACTGGCGGGCACCGAGAAAGGCGTGACCGAGCCGAAGGCCACGTTCAGCACCTGCTTCGGCGCGCCGTTCATGCCGTTGCCGCCGGGCCGGTACGCCGAGATGCTGGGCGACAGGATTACGCGCCACGGCGCCCGCGTCTGGCTCGTGAACACCGGCTGGACGGGCGGTGCCGTCGGCGCCGGCTCGCGGATGAAGATCCAGCTCACGCGAGCGATGATCCGCGCCGCGCTCACGGGGGACGCTCGATCGCGTGGCCTACGAGCGGGATCCCGTGTTCAACGTGGACGTGCCGGCCAGTTGTCCCGGCGTGCCGCCCGAGGTGCTGAAGCCGCGCAACACCTGGGCGGACAAGGCCGGCTACGACCGGCAGGCCGCCAAGCTCGCGCGGATGTTCGCGGACAATTTTTCCACCTGCAAGTTCAGCGTCACCCCCGAGGTGCGTGCGGCGGGGCCGAAGGCATGACGAGAATTGGTGAGTCGATGAATTCGTGAATTGGTGAAGCAGTGTCCAGTCCCTGATTCACCAACTCTCCAACTCTCCAATTCACCAACTCGCCCATTCGCCAATTCCCTGGATTTCGTCGTATGCAGTTCGAGGCCGTCATCGGCCTGGAAATTCACGCGCAGCTGCAGACCGCGTCGAAGATGTTCTGCGGATGCAGCACCGCGTTTGGCGCGCCTCCCAACACGCACGTGTGTCCGGTCTGTCTGGGGCTGCCCGGCGCGCTCCCCGTGCTCAACCGTGCCGCCGTCGACCACGCCCTTCGCGCCGCGCTCGCGCTCGAGTGCCGGATCAACGAGACGTCGATCTTCGCGCGCAAGAACTATTTTTATCCCGATCTGCCCAAGGGCTACCAGATCTCGCAGTACGAACAGCCGCTCGCCAGCCGGGGCGCAATCGAGTTCGGCGTCGCCAGTTCGTCGCGGCGCGTCGGGATCACGCGCGTCCATCTCGAAGAAGACGCGGGCAAGTTGCTGCACGAGGGCTTTCCCGACTCCAATCGCAAGTCCTACGTCGACTACAACCGGAGCGGCACCCCGCTCATCGAGATCGTCACCGATCCCGATCTGCGATCGGCGGCCGACGCGGCCGACTGTTTCAGCCGGCTGCGCGCGATCCTCGTCTGGCTGGGCGCCAACGACGGCAACATGGAAGAGGGCAGCCTTCGCTGTGACGCCAACGTGTCGGTGCGGCCCGTGGGCGCCGACGTCCTGGGGACGAAGGCGGAGGTGAAAAACCTCAACTCGTTCCGCTTCCTGCAGAAGGCGCTCGAGCACGAAATCGACCGGCAGATCGACCTGCTCGCCGAAGGGGGGCGCGTCGTGCAGGAGACCCGATTGTGGGATTCGGCGGCCGGCGTGACGGTCTCGATGCGGAGCAAGGAGGAAGCCCACGACTACCGGTACTTTCCGGAGCCCGACCTGCCGCCGCTCGTCGTGCACGCTCGAGCAGGTGACCGCCATCCGCGGCGCGATGCCGGAGCTGCCGGATGCGCGGCGTCGGCGGTTCGTGGCGGTCCACGGGCTGCCCGAATACGACGCGCTGCAGCTGACGCAGTCGCGGGCGCTCGCCGAGTTCTTCGAGGCGGCCGTCGCCGCCGGCGGCGGGGCGAAGGGCGTCGAGCAACTGGATGATGGGCGAGCTGGCGCGCGCGCTGAAGCAGTCCGGGCGGGACATCTCCCAGTCGCCCATCCGGCCGGCGCAGCTCGCCGAGCTGCTCGGCCTCATCGCGAACGGCACCATCAGCGGCGCGATCGCGAAGGGCGTCTTCGAAACGATGTTCGCGTCGGGCCGCGTCGCCGGAGAAATCGTCCGAACCGAAGGGCTGACGCAACTCGACGACGAGGCCGAGATTGTTCAATCCATCGCGGCGGTGCTCGGCCGCCACACGGATGCCGTCATGCAGTACCGTGCCGGCAAGGCCGCCGCCTTTGGTTTCCTCGTGGGTCAGGTGATGAAAGCGACGGCGGGAAGGGCCAACCCGAAGCGCGTCAACGAGCTGCTCAAGCGTGCGCTCGAACACGGGGAGGCAGGAAGAGCTGGATAGGGAGAAGGGGCAGGAAGGGCAGGAAGGGCAGGAAGGGCAGGAGAGGGCAGGAGGGCTGGCCAGACTAGGGAGGTGCTATACTGAAATTCTCCGATCCAACGAATGCATGCGAAAACTGAGCGCGTGGCGGCCGTGAGTACACAGGCAGCGTGATAGAAACCTATCACCTCTCGAAGCTTTACCGTCGCGGCGTCTACGCGCTGCGCGACCTCTCCCTCACCATCGACAAAGGCGAGTTTCTCTTTCTGACTGGTCCGAGCGGAGCGGGCAAGTCGACGCTTCTCCGGCTTCTGCTGCGTGAAGATCTGCCGAGCGAGGGGCGGCTGAGCGTCGCCGGACGTAACCTCAGCGAGCTGACCACGACGGCAGGTCCAGAGCTATCGCCGATCGGTGGGGTTTGTCTTTCAGGATTTTCGACTGATCCCGCGATTCACCGTCTTTCAGAATGTCGCGTTCGTCATGCGCGTGCTCGGCGTGCCGCAGACGATTCAACATCGAAAGACCTTCCAAGTGCTCAAGTGGGTCGGTCTGCAGCACCGGATGAACGCCTTGCCCGAGGAGCTGTCCGGCGGCGAGCAGCAGCGGGTCGCCATCGCGCGCGCGCTCGTCAACGATCCCGCAGCTCGTCCTCGCCGACGAGCCGACCGGCAATCTCGATCCCGACCTGTCGCTCGAGATCATGAACCTGTTCCGTGAAACGAACGCCCGCGGCACGACCGTGGTCGTGGCCACCCACGACCGCGAGCTGATCCGCCGCGTCGATCGCAGGGCTGTCACCCTTGACCACGGCCAGATCGTCGAGATGACCTGATGCGCGCGCTCCGCTATGCCTTCGACGAAGCGGTCGCCAGCCTCTGGCGTGGACGGCAGTCCGGGACTGCTCTCGACGGCGACCATTGCGGTCGCCCTCTTCGTGCTTGGCGTTTTTCTCCTGACGACGTCGAACCTCGAGCGCCTGAGCCGCGACTGGAGCCGCACCGCTGAATTGTCGGTGTACCTGGACGACGCGGCGACGCCGGAGGATCGGTCCGCGATCGAGCGCCTGGTGACGCCAGGACCTCTGGTCGCGGGCCATGAATACGTCTCGAAAGCCGAGGCGCTCACGCGCTTCAAGCAGACCTTCGCTGATCTCGCGACCCAAACCGACGCGCTCGAAGGCAACCCCATGCCGGCCTCCTACGAAGTGCACCTGAATCCGGGCCTCGGTGCGACGGGGCCGGTCGAGGAGCTTGCCGTCAAGCTTCGACAGAGTCCCGGAGTCGCCGACGTGCGCTACGACCGCGAATGGCTCGATCGGCTGCAGCTCGGCCGTGACGGTGATTCGTGGCGTGGGTTTGGTGTTGAGCGCCATCCTGACGATCGCCGCGGCGCTGACCGTGGCCAACGTCGTGCGGCTGGCCCTGCATGCGCGGCGCGACGAAATCGAGATCATGCAACTCGTCGGGGCCCCCACGGCCTACGTTCGGGGTCCGTTTCGTCATGGAAGGGGTGCTGCAGGGGGGCATCGGCGCCGTTGTCGCGCTGGCACTCCTCGGGGCCTTGTTCGTCGCGGTCAAGGCGCAGTATCTGGCGCCACTGTCGACGACCCTCAACCTGGCCTCGGTCGGGTTTCTTCCGCTCGGACTGTGCGCGATGCTCCTGCTGGGCGGCATGGCCGTGGGGTGTCTTGGCGGACTTGTGGCCGCGGGGCGGACCTGACACACGTTTACAAATTCTTGACATGGGTTTTGGGCCGGCACTACACTGACTGAACCGCATCTTTTTCAGAGGATCTGCATGCCACGTATCGTGACCGATTCGAGGCCGATTAGCGCGCAGCACCCTGTTACCGAGTTCTACCGACAAGAGTTCGTGAAACACCACCGTTGCCTCCAGCACCACCGCCCCTACTACTCCGAAACCGCGATCACCGACGTTGAAGCCGCGCTCACACGCATTCTCGGAGACCTCGAGCAGCTCTGCACGAAGGACAACGCCGACGAAGTGGTCAGCTCGCTCCTCAAGAAGTTCGACATCGTGACCGGGCTTTCCGCCTGGTCGGATCCGAAGCACACGCACTGACATCCCCTCTCGCCGATCTGCGATCCGATCTCCTGTCAATTGTCCGGGCGGGTGTTGCTGCGGTTGACGCCGGCCGCCTCACCACGCAAGCTCTCACTCCAGGCACGGGGCCGATCCGCGTGATCGCGGCAGGCAAAGCGGCGCCGGCCATGGCGCGGGCCGCCCTCGACGTGCTCGGTTCCCGTATCAGGGCGGGCCTCGTCGTCGGCGTCGAATCCAGCCCCCTCGTCGCGCCTCTCGAAGGCATCGTGGGCGGCCATCCGATGCCGTCCGCCGCCAGCGAAAACGCGGGGAACCGGGCACTCGCGATCGCCGGCGCCGCCGGCACCGACGAAGAGTTGCTCGTGTTGCTGTCGGGCGGCGCCTCGGCGCTCATGGCGGCGCCCGCCGAGGGCCTGTCGCTCGACGACAAGAGACGAACGACCGACACCCTCCTCCGCGCCGGCGCCGACATCCATGCGCTCAACACGGTGCGCAAGCACCTCTCCAGAATCAAGGGAGGACAGCTCGCGGCGAGCACACCGGGCCCGTGCCGGACACTCGCGATTTCCGATGTCGTCGGCGACGACCTGAGCTTCATCGCTTCGGGACCGACGGTACCCGACCCGACGAGGTTCGAGGATGCCCTGGACGTGCTTCGACGGTTCGGAGGCGTCGATGCGTATCCGTTGCCGGTGGTGGCGCATCTCACCCGCGGGGTGACCGGGCAGCTGCCGGAAACGCCGAAACCGGGCGACCCGCGCCTCGCGCGCGCGACGTCAGTGGTCATCGGCGGCCGTCGCGACGCGATGATCGGTGCCGCAGCCCGCGCACGGGCTCTCGGGTATCACGTCGTCGTGTGCGACGCGCCGGTTGTCGGAGAGGCGCGCACGGCGGCCCAATCGCATCTCCGGTACGTCGAAGCCGCGGCACGAGCCGCTGAGCGTCCGCTCTGTGTTGTGTCGAGCGGCGAGACGACCGTGCGAGTGCGCGGCTCGGGGCGAGGCGGCCGCAATCAGGAGTTTGCTCTGGCGGCGGTGGAACTCGTATCCTCGCTCGGGCAAGTGGTCGCGGCCAGCATCGGTACGGACGGCATCGACGGACCGACCGACGCGGCAGGCGCCGTGGTCGATTCCACGACGCGTGACCGCGCGCGTGCGGGCGGGCTGGATCCTGCCGATTTTCTGCGCGACAACAACGCCTACGCTTTCTTTGCCGGCCTCGGCGACCTCATTCACACCGGGCCGACCGGGACGAACGTCGGCGATCTCCAGGTATTTCTGGTAGCCTGATTTTCCATGCTGTCTCGCGACCACGTTCTCGCGTTGATGCGTGAGCGGGTGCACCATCCCGCCGGCATCCGCGAACTGCTCCAACTGCTCAAAGTACCGCGAGACGAACGCGCGACCTTCAAGCGCCACATCAATGCCCTTGTCGCCTCGGGCGAGCTGATCCAGGTTCGGGGCCAACGCTTTGGCCTGCCCGAGAAGATGGACTTGTACGTCGGCCGCCTGCAAGCGCACCCGGCAGGGTACGGATTCGTGACACCCGAACGACCGCTCGACGACGGCGGCGACATCTACATCGGCGGGCCGCATCTGAACGAAGCCATGCACGGCGACCGCGTCGTCGTCCGGATCGAACGGGTCAAGGAAGGCGGCCGGTTCGAGGGCCGAATCATCCGGATCCTCGAGCGGAAGAATTCGTGGATCGTCGGCACATACGAACGCGACGAAGAAGGCATGGGCTATGTGGTGCCGTTCGATCGCCGTGTTCTGATGGATGTGTTCGTGCCCCTCGGGCAGGAAGGCGGTGCCACGCCGGGCGAGATCGTCAACGTCGAGTTGACGAAATGGCCCACGGCGACGCGCGGCGCGATCGGCCGCGTCGCCGAGGTGCTCGGCGACATCGATGCCCCGGGCGTCGACACCGAGCTGATCATCCGCAAGTATGGGATTCCGGACGAGCATTCCCCTGAAGCGGTGGCTGAAGCGGTCCGGCTGGGCACGGCCGTATCCCAGCGCGACCTCGAGGGCCGCAGCGACTTCCGCAATCTCGTCACCGTCACCATCGACGGCGAGCACGCGCGGGACTTCGATGATGCGATCACGATTGACAGGCTGCCGAACGGGCACTTCTGGTTGGGCGTGCACATCGCCGATGTCTCACACTACGTGCAGGAAGGGAGCGCGCTCGACCGCGAAGCGTACGAACGCAGCACATCTGTGTACTTTCCAGAGCGCGCGGTGCACATGTTTCCCGCGGAGCTGGCGACCGGCCTCTGCAGCCTGAATCCACACGTCGACCGGCTGGTCCAGTCGTGCTTCATGGAAGTGGACAAGCGCGGGGCGGTCGTCCGGCACGAGTGTCACGACGGCGTGATCAACAGCAACGAACGGATGACGTATACGGCGGTGCACGCCATCCTGACCGATCGCGACCCGGCGCTGATGAAGCGGTACGAATCGCTGATCCCCACGTTCGAGCTGATGCGCGAGTTGTTCCACGTCCTGAACGACGCCCGCCGCCGGCGCGGCTCAATCGACTTCGATCTGAACGAGGCCGAGGTCATCATGGATTCAGGCGGGATGGTGGAGGCCATCAACGCGCTGCAGCGGAACGTGGCGCACCGCCTCATCGAGGAGTTCATGCTCCTGGCCAACGAGACCGTCGCCTCGTACCTCGATGCGACAGGGAGCGCCAGCGCTCTACCGGATCCACGAGGAGCCGGATATCCTGAAGGTTGCCAAGTTCGAGGACTTCATCGCCGGATTCGGCTTCAGCCTGGGCGTGCCGTTGACCGCGCTCCGCCCGCGTCATTTCCAGAAACTGATCGAACGCATCCAGGGCAAGCCTGAGGAGAAGCCGATCGCGTTCCTGATGCTGCGCACGATGCAGAAGGCGCGGTACGCGCCCGAGAACCTCGGGCATTTCGGCCTCGCCGCCTCGAGCTACACGCACTTCACGTCTCCGATCCGGCGATATCCCGATCTCGTCGTGCACCGCGCCCTTCGGGCGGCGCGTCACGGCTCGCTGACCGAGGAGCGGCGGGAGGAGTGGACGGAGGATCTGCCGGAGATCGCGCGGCATACCTCCGAGATGGAGCGTCGCGCCGCGGAAGCCGAGCGCGAGCTGCTGCAGTGGAAGAAGGTGAAGTTCATGGCCGACAAGGTCGGCGATGAATTCGAAGGCTACGTCACGGGCGTCGCCGCGTTCGGCTTGTTCGTCGAGCTCATCGAGCACTTCGTCGAAGGACTCGTCCATGTCTCGACGATGGCGGACGATTACTACCGGTTCGTCGAGACCGCGCATGTCCTGCGCGGCGAGAACACCCAGAAGGTGTATCGACTCGGCGACAAGGTGAAGGTGCAGGTCGTCCGCGTCAACATGGAGGTGCGGCAGATCGATCTGGGCCTGGTCGAGATCCTCGATCGCGTGCGCGAGGGCGAGCGAGGGCCGCGCCGCTCCAAGGCCAGGCCGAAGCACGAGCAGCGGCGCGCGAAGGGCCGGCCCGGGAAGCGCGAGCGCGGCATGCGCAAACGCGGCAAGCGCTGAGCGATGCCGCGGGCGCAGCGTTGGGCGGGGAGCACGTTGACCACCACGACATTCACCACGAAGTCACGAAGGACACGAACTTCTCTCGACAAGAACAAGAGCTTCGTGCGCTTCGTGTCTTCGTGGTAACAGGGGATCGATGAAGTCGGTCGTGGTGGGAACGGCGGGCCACATCGACCACGGCAAGAGTGCGCTCGTGCAGGCGCTGACCGGTACCGATCCGGATCGGCTCAAGGAAGAACGAGAACGCGGCATCACCATCGATTTGGGGTTTGCTCACCGCGAGCTCGGGGATACGAACTTCGCCTTCGTCGACGTTCCGGGCCACGAGCGCTTCATCAAGAACATGCTGGCGGGCGTGGGCGGCATCGACCTGGTCCTGCTGGTCGTCGCGGCCGACGAATCAGTGATGCCGCAGACGAGGGAACACTTCGACATCTGCCGCCTGCTCGACATTCCGGCGGGGATTGTCGCGCTCACGAAGGCGGATCTCGTCGATGAGGACGGACTCGGCGTCGCCGAGCTCGAGGTGCGCGAGCTTCTCGCCGGATCCTTTCTCGAGGCGGCGCCGATCGTGCCCGTGTCGTCGCGGACCGGCGAGGGGCTCGACGAGCTGCGCGCGGCGCTGATCGCGGCGTCGAGTCTCGCCCGCACGCGAAGCGCCGAGGGCGTCACCCGCCTGCCGATCGACCGCGTCTTCACGATGAAGGGGTTCGGCACCGTGGTCACGGGCACGCTCGTGTCGGGGCGTCTGCGCCTGGACGAAGAGCTGCTCCTGGAACCCGGGGGGCGGGTGGTTACGGTGCGGGGGATTCAGGTGCACGGCCGCCGGACGATCGAAGCGGTCGCCGGCGAGCGGTCGGCGGTCAATCTTGGCGGTGTGGACGTGGCCGATGTCGAGCGCGGACAGGTGCTCGTCGCGCCCCATTCGTTCGATCCGACGCGTGTCGCCGACCTCGTCGTCGAGATGCTGCCGGACGTGCAGCCGCTGAAGCATGGTGCGCGCGTCAGGTTTCACCACGGCACCGCGGAGATTCTCGGACGTGTCTCGACGATCGGGCCGGTGGATGGGCAAGCGGAAGCCACCGTGGCCGCCGGGGCGCGTGCGTTCGTGCGGTTGCGCCTCGAGCGTCCGGCCGTCTTGACGAGGGGCGATCGATGCATCCTTCGAGCGTACTCGCCGCTCAAGACCATCGCCGGTGGCCGGATTCTCGATCCGCATCCGGCGCGGTCGGCAGTCCGTACCGCCGCGGCGCTCGAACGGTGCGCGCGTCTCGACGTGCAACCCGCCGCGGGCCTGGAAGCGGACCTTTCAGCTGCCGGCGTGATGATCGAGGAGGCAGGTCCGTCGGGACTGTCGAGAGCCGCGCTCGTTTCGAGAGTCGGGATCGAACCCGGCGCGGTCGCACGGGCGCATAGAAGGACTTCGCCAGCGGTGGCATGTCGAGCTGGTCGGCGATGTGCTGGTGACGTGCGCCGTCCTGGAAGCAATTGAAGTCCGCGATCCTCGAGCTCCTCAAGCAGCACCATCGGACGCAACCGCTGTCGGAGGGCGTGCCGCGGGAAGAGGCCCGCGCGCGGCTCTTCGCGCGCGGGCACCCCGCCGTGTTCGAGCGCGCGCTGCACGACCTGGAGCAGGGCGGCGCGATCGTGGCCCGCGATCGCCTGATGCTCGCCGCACATCGGGTGGTGCTGTCGCCTGAGGAACGGCGCGCGCACGACGCCATCGAGGAGGAGCTGCGCCACGCAGGACTCAAACCGCCCGACGTCGCGGCTTTGGCGGCACGGCTGGGCGTCCCGCCGAGTGTGGCCGACCGGGTGGTGCAGCTGCTGCAGCGTCAGAAGCGCGTCGTGAAGATCGACACGCTGCTGTTCCACGACGAGGCGCTCAAGGCGCTCAAGGCGAAGTCGCGGCGTTGAAAGCGGGAGGGAAGCCCGAGGATGCGAAAATCGACGTGGCGACGTTCAAGGCCCGGTTTGATGTCAGTCGCAAGTTCGCGATTCCGCTGCTGGAGTATCTCGACCGTGAACGCGTCACGCGACGCGTGGGTGACGCCAGGGTGATTCTATGACTTGTGGTCCGCCGTGTCGTCCTTGATCCCTTCCTTGAAATTCTTGATGGCGCTGCCGATCCCGCGCCCGAGCTGGGGCAGGCGGTTCGCGCCGAAGATGATGACGACGATGGCGAGAATCACCATCAACTCGGCCAATCCGACTTTAGGAATCATGAGTCTTTCTCCCCGTCAAGGAGCCCGGCCCTGCAGCCAGGGACGCGCCTCTGCTGAAACGGAACCTAGGCTGATTCGTACTCCCTCCGGCACAAGAAAGGTTCTAGGGCTTTTCCGTCATCATCCGCCACAGGAGACCGGCCTCGAGCGTCTTCGCCAGCCGCCATTTCAATCCCCGGTAGCTCTGCGTGCCTGCGATGAGATCGGCCATGACCGCCCGGATCCGGTGGCTCTGGCCGAGCTGCGTCGATGAGCAGGCGCGTAAAGCGCGGCCGGAAGAATCCCGCCTTGATGCGCGCCGCACGCGCCAAGGTCGGCAGCAATCTGCGCCTGTACGCGATCGTTGTAACAACGCTCCGGCCGTGAGCATCCCGACGCCAGCGTCTCGGCCGCGAATGCGCCGGACTGCAGTGCAAAGAAAATCCCTTCGCGAGTGATCGGATCCACGAGACCGGCCGCGTCGCCGACCAGCAGCCAGCCGTGGCGGGCCACGTCGAGCGTCTCGAAATCGCGTGGGGAAAGCGACGGGATGGGCCACGAGTACGGCTCGAGCGGTGCGCCTGGCGCGACGCCGGTCACTCGAATCCACTCGGCCACACGCGCGCGCAGCGCGCCGGCGGTGGGACCCGCGTCGGCGGCTGCGCAGATCCCAATCGCCAGGTGATCGGGGCGCGGAAACGACCAGATGTAGCCAGGCGGATCGCCGACGAGTTCCAGCACGATCTCGTCGCTGGAGATGCCGCGCGCAAAGAACCCGGTCGCGATCGACAATTGGTCGCGTCGAAAGGCCCGCGCCAGCCGCCGGCGGACCAGACTGTTGGCGCCGTCGGCGCCGATCACCCACGCCGCCCGCTCGATCTTGCCGTCGGCGGTATCGAGCCGGAAACCGCCGTGCTCGATCTCGATATGTGTGACACGCGCCGTCACGAGCGCGGCGCCGGCACGTGTGGCCGCCGCCAGAATCAGCCCGTCGAACTCGGTGCGACTGGCCACCACAAGCGCCCCGGTCAACGTCTCTCCGTCGAGCGGCACTCTCGCCGAGGTGGACGTGGCGATGTCGACGAACCGGGCGCTGCGGATGCTGACCGCCGGCAGCCGATCGAGGGCCAGCCCCGATTGAACCAGCGCCAGCGCACGTCCGGTGACGCCGCCGCCACAGGGTTTCTCGCGGGGATGCGAAGGATCGACGAGGACGACGCGGGCTCCACGGCTGGCAAGAAGGTAGGCGGTCCACGCGCCGGCCGGGCCCGCGCCGACCACCGCAACGTCGTATTTCATTCTGCCACCTTCCGTCCGGGTTTCGTGGCGCGAATGGCAGCCCATGATAAATTACACGACCATGGTCGAAGTCGAAACGGGGCGGTTCACGGTCGGCGTGTTCCAGGATATGGCGTGGGCGCGGAAGGGCGTCGACGCGTTGAAGCGGGCAGGCCTGCCGGCTGAGTCGCTGACGATCATCGCGAAGGAGAGCGACGACCTGCGGTCGTGGATCGAGCGTGCTCTGGAAGGCGCGCCCGATCGGCTCGAACTGGCCGGTCTCGGTCCGGTGCTGGCGCGCGGCCCGATGGTCAAGGCGCTCCAGGGATCGGCGAACGATCTGCCCAAGCTCGGCTTGTCGGGCACGATGCGGCGGGTCGGTTTTCAGACTCACGACGGCGGATTTTCGACACGCTGACGGCACGCGGCGGGGTGCTCGTCGCCATCCACAGCGAGCCGCGCGCCGCCGATGCGCTCGCGATTCTCCACTCGTATGGTGGAGGCAACGCCGCGATCGGCGCATGGACGGGTCGTGTCTAGCTCTCGGCGCCGCCCTTATCTCCGGAGGTGGACAGGCGAATCACGCGTAAGCCGATCGTTTCGCCCAATTACGCACGAGCTCCCAGGTACTCGTTTTGCAGTTGCAGCTGTAGACGCCGTGCGCCAAAATACCTCTACAGGCGATATTTCTACGGCGATATTTCGTTCCCGATGGCTAATACCACGCCCCCAACCGGTGGGCGCGCCAACCTTTCGGCCGGGCATCTCTCGGTGCACGTCGAAGGCGCGCACCCCGCAGACGTGCGGTTCCTCTTCGAGGAGCAGCAGAAGCGCATCGGGCCGGCGCTCATCGTGTCGTTCGTCTATCATGCCGCCCTTATCCTGTTTGTCCTCCTCGCGTTCCGATACGGTGCGGACTCGACGACCTTCGCGGTGCTCCCCGAGCAGCCGAACAGCAACATCATCTGGCTGAGCCAACCGGGGCCCGGAGGCGGCGGAGGCGGGGGTGGGAATCAGATGAAGGAGCCGCCGCGGCAGGCGGAGTTGCCCGGCAAGGACAAGATCACCGTCCCGGTCATCAAGCCGCCGAAACTGGAAGCGCCCGTCGAGGAGTCGAAGACGCCGCCCCCGATCGCGCAGCTGAACATTCCGGCGCAGACGCTCGCGGCGGCGACCGAGTCGCTGCCCGGCGCCATCGAACCGCCGCCCGGGCCGCCCACCGTGTCCCAAGGACCCGGGACGAGCGGCGGTGCCGGCACGGGGGCCGGGACGTGGTATCGGACCCGGAACGGGCTCTGGCCTGGGTCCTGGGTCCGGCGGTGACACAGGTGGCGGCGTGTATCGGCCCGGCAGCGGCGTCACGTTGCCGACCAAGCTTCGCGAAGTGAAGCCGGCGTACACCTCCGACGCGATGCGCGCCAAAGTCCAGGGCACCGTGCTGCTGCAGTGCGTCGTGCGGCCCGACGGCACGGTGGGCGACGTAGAGATCGTCAAGTCGCTCGATCCGGTCTTTGGCCTCGATCAGGAGGCCGTCAAAGCTGCCAAGCAGTGGCTTTTCCGGCCGGGCACGCGGTTCGGCGAAGCCGTTCCGGTCCTGATCACCATCGAGCTGACGTTTACGCTTCGATAAGGACGGCCTCGGCACAGAAAAAGGCCCGCGAAGCGTCAGCCTCGCGGGCCCTTGTGTGCATCTGATGTTGAAATCAGAACTCGTACGATTCGAATTCTAGACTTCTCCCAATCGTTTGTCGAGCGTCAGTACATCCCGCCCATGCCGCCGCCGCCGCCACCCGGCATCGCCGGCGCGTCCTTCTTCTCCTCGGGAATCTCGGAGATGAGGGCCTCGGTCGTCAGCAGCAGCGACGCGATGGAGGAGGCGTTCTGCAGGGCAGAGCGCACGACCTTCACCGGATCGATGACACCGGCCTTGACGAGGTTCTCGTAGGTTTCCGTGAGCGCGTTGAAGCCTTCGTCCGGTCCCATCTCGCGGACCTTCTGAACGACGATCGAGCCTTCCTGGCCGGCATTGGTCGCGATCCAGCGCATCGGCTCTTCGATCGCCCGCTTCACGATGTTCACGCCAATCTGCTGATCGCCGGGAAGCTTCAGGGACGTCGAGCACCCGGGCGGCGCGAAGCAACGCCACGCCGCCGCCGGGGACGATCCCCTCTTCGACCGCTGCTTTCGTGGCATGCATCGCGTCTTCGACGCGCGCCTTCTTCTCCTTCATCTCGGTCTCGGTCGCCGCGCCGACCTTGATGACCGCCACGCCGCCGACCAGCTTGGCCAGCCGCTCCTGCAGTTTCTCGCGGTCGTAGTCGGAGGTCGTATCCTCCACCTGCGCGCGAAGCTGCTTGACGCGCCCCTGGATGGCGGTCGAGGTGCCTGCGCCCTCGATGATCGTGGTGTTGTCCTTGTCGATGGTGACCTTTTTCGCCTTACCGAGATCTTCCATCTTGATCGACTCGAGCTTGATGCCGAGATCTTCGGTGATGGCGCGTCCGGAGGTGAGGATCGCGATGTCCTCGAGCATCGCCTTCCGGCGATCGCCGAAGCCCGGCGCCTTCACGGCCGCAGCCTGCAGGGTGCCGCGCAGCTTGTTGACGACGAGCGTGGCCAGCGCCTCTCCCTCGATGTCCTCCGCGATGATCAGCAGCGGACGGCTGAGGCGTGCCACCTGCTCGAGCACCGGCAGCAGGTCCTTCATCGAGCTGATCTTCTTCTCGTGGATCAGAATGACCGGATTGTCGAGCACCACTTCCATGCGTTCGGGATCGGTCACGAAGTAGGGCGAGAGGTACCCGCGGTCGAACTGCATGCCTTCGACCACCTCGAGCGAGGTGTCCAGCGTCCGCGCCTCTTCGACGGTGATCACGCCGTCCTTCCCGACCTTGTCCATCGCTTCGGCGATGATCTTGCCGATCGTCTCGTCGTTGTTCGCCGAGATGGTGCCGACCTGGGCGACCATGTTGCCGCCGACGTCCTTCTTCATCTTCTTCAGCTCGGCCGTGATCGCCTCGACCGACTTCTCGATGCCGCGCTTGAGGTCCATCGGGTTCGCGCCGGCCGCGACGTTCTTCGCGCCTTCACGGTAGATCGCCTGCGCCAGCACGGTGGCCGTGGTGGTGCCGTCGCCCGCCGTGTCCGACGTCTTGCTCGCCACCTCGCGGACCATCTGCGCGCCCATGTTCTCGAGCGGATCCTTCAGCTCGATCTCCTTGGCGACGGTGACGCCGTCCTTGGTGATCGTCGGCGATCCGAACTTCTTGTCGAGCACGACGTTCCGGCCCTTGGGGCCGAGCGTGACCTTCACCGCGTCGGCCAACTGGTTCACGCCGCGCAGCACGGCCTGGCGTGACTGCTCGCCGTACACAATCTGTTTTGCCATCTCTTCAGTCTCCTGTAGTTCTCTCAGCGGTCAGCCTCCAGCCCTCAGCCGGGTGCCGAGAGCTGTCAACCGAAGGCTTCCTGGTTACTTCTTCTTCTTGTTGACGGCGGAGGCGCCGCTCTCGATGACGCCCAGAACTTCGTCCTCGCGCATGATGATGTATTCCTCACCATCGAGCTTGATTTCCTGTCCGGAGTACTTGCCGAACAGGATGAGGTCGCCGGCCTTCACATCCAGCGGGAGGCGCTTGCCGTCGTCTTTCGCCTTGCCGTTGCCGGCCGCGATGACTTTGCCTTGCTGTGGTTTCTCCTTGGCGGTGTCGGGAATGATGATCCCGCCGATCTTCTGTTCGCCTTCCTCGAGGCGCTGAACAATGATGCGGTCGTGCAGCGGTCTGACGTTCATGCTCTGTACTCCGTCTGTCGTAAGGTTGGGGGTCCTTCGGATTGTCCCGATCGCCGGCTCGGGGCTGGCCTGCTGTGAAAATACCTGGCTGCGGGTTGTTCGGGCGCTTAGCACTCGACTACAGCGACTGCTAATTATATGTCAGACGTTGGCACTGTCAAGGCGAGAGTGCCAGACCGGCGGCGCGCCGATCACTGCAGCGTCGAGGCCGGTGAGCCGCTCGAACGCCTCGACATATTTCTCCCGGGTCCTCGCCACCACCTCGCCGGGAAGGGAAGGGACCGGCGGCTGCTTGTTCCACCTGATCCGTTCCAGGTAGTCACGGACGAACTGTTTGTCGAAGCTCGGCTGCGGCGCGCCCGGTCGATAGCCGTCGCGCGGCCAGAACCGCGAGGAATCCGGGGTGAGCATCTCGTCAATAACGATGAGTCGTTCGTCGACCGGCTGTGAAGGGGCGAGCGGGCAGCAGCCCGAACTCGAATTTCGTGTCGGCGACGATGAGGCCGCGCGCTTCCGCATGTGCGGCGCCTTCGGCGTACAGGCGGAGCGTCAGCTCGCGCGCGCGCGCCACGACGTGCCCGCCGACGAGCGCCGCCGCGTCCGCCTCGCTGATGTTGATGTCGTGGCCGCTTTGCGCCTTCGTGGCTGGCGTGAAAATCGGCTCAGGCAGGCGCTCCGACTCGCGCAGTCCGGGCGGCAGCCGGATACCGCAGACCTCACCCGACGCCAGATAATCCTTCCAGGCCGACCCCGACAGGTAGCCGCGAGCCACGCACTCGATCGCCAGCGGCTCGGTCCTTCGCACCAGCATCGAACGGCCCGCCAGCAGCTCGCTGGCCTCGCGGGTTTCTGCCGGGAACTGGGCTGGATCGGTCGTCACCACGTGGTTGGCGACAATCGGACGCGTCCGGTTGAACCAGAACGCGGAGATCTGCGTCAGGACCTTCCCCTTGTCGGGAATGCCGGATCCGAGCACGTAGTCGAAGGCCGAAATGCGATCGGTCGCGACGATGAGGAGCTGGTCGCCGAAATCGTAGATGTCGCGGACCTTTCCCTGCCGATCCGGAGAGCGCCGGGCAATTGAGGTCGTGAGAATGGGGGCAGCTAGCGCCAAGGAAGTCCCCGAGCGGCGGAGCATCGCATCTTACAGGGACCTGAGCGCGGCGACAACAACAACATATGGCGGCGAGCCCGCTCCCGTGCCCCTGGAGCTGTATCATAGGGGCGTTCACCCACATGCGACGGCATCTTCGGACGCTCCTCGTGCTGGCGCTGGTTGTCGCCCTGCTCGCGCTGTTCCTCCACAACGTGGATCTGTGGGGGGTCGCCAGCGAGATCATCCACGCACGCCCGGAATGGCTGGCCTTGTCGCTGGCCTCGATGTTCGTGAACCTGGTCCTCCGTGCGTGGCGCTGGCAGTACCTGCTCGAGCCGCTGGGGTCCGCCTCCTTCAGGAACGCCTTCCGCGCCACGGCGGTGGGATTTGCCGCCAGCAGCGTGCTGCCCGCGCGCGCCGGGCGAATTCATACGCCCGTATTTTCTGGCGCGGCACGAGCGGATGAGCGCGACCGGCGCCTTCGCCACCATCATCCTCGAACGGCTGCTGGACACGCTGACGGTGCTCGTCCTTCTGGCCGCGTACGTGTTCGTCTTCGGGCGCGGGCTCGACCGCGGCGAACCCCGTCGCGTTCGAAGCCGTGAAATGGGCGGGTGCGACCGCTGCGGCCGCTGCCCTCGGCGCCCTTGTCGTCCTGTTCCTGATGGCCGGCGATCCGGCGCGGCTGGGACGGACGTTGACGCGGCTCGGCCAGTCGCTGCCGTCGACGTTTGCCAGCCTGGTCGGTCGGGTGGCGGAGAAGTTCGCGACCGGGCTGGGCGCGATCCGGCGGCCCGGTCGCCTGTTCGTGGCCCTCGCGCTGTCCTTTCCCTTGTGGTTGAGCATCGGGGTCGGGATCTGGGCCGCCGCCGTGGCGTTCCATCTCGCGGTCCCGTTTACCGGTTCGTTCCTCCTCATCGCGATCCTGGTGATCGGCGTGGCGGTGCCGACGCCCGGGGCCGTGGGCGGATTCCACGAGGCGTATCGCATCGGGACGACGATGTTTTTCGGTGCGTCGAACCACGCGGCGGTCGGTTCGGCCATCGTGCTGCACGCGTTTACGGTCGGGCCGTCCTTGCTGCTCGGTCTCCTCTTCGCCGCGCAGGAAGGGCTGAACATGGCCGGCATGCGACAACTGGCGGACCAGGCGGAGTCTGGCCCCACGGCCTAGCGGGACGACCCATGAAATGTCCCGTACTGCGCCCACCTGGGCGACAAAGTCGTCGATTCGCGCGAGAGCAAGGAAGGTGAAGTGATTCGCCGGCGCCGCGAATGCCTCGAATGCGGCAAGCGCTTCACCAGCTACGAGCGGATCGACGAAATTCCGTACATGGTGGTCAAGAAAGACGGCACCCGCGAGCGCTTCGAGCGCCAGAAGCTCATAGGCGGCCTGCTGAAGGCCTGCGAGAAGCGCCCGGTGACCGTGGCGGCGCTCGAGGCCGTCGCCGATCGCGTCGAGGGGACGCTGCAGGAGCGTCCGGAGAAGGAGATTGCGACGGCCGAGATCGGTGCGTTCGTCATGGAGGAGCTGAAGAAGCTCGACAAGGTCGCCTACGTGCGGTTCGCCTCCGTGTATCGCCACTTCCGCGACATCGGCGAGTTCATGAACGAGCTGAAGGACCTGTTGAGCGTCAAGGAATCGTGAAGAGAGCTGCGGCTCTCGGCTATCAGCCGTCAGCTTGCGAGCGTGATGGAGAACTGGCGACAAGCTGAAAGCTGGGAGCTGCAACGTGAAAGCTGAGAGCTGAAGAAATGCCTGCTACCGTCACGCCGATCACGCCGCGACGCGCCAGCGGGCCGGCCCTCGCGCCCCCGCCTTCCGGGAGACGTCGGTTTCGTGACAATCCGAAACTGATCCTGGCCGGTATCGCCATGCTCGTCACCGCGCTGGTGGCGATTGTGACCGTGGCCAACCGCAGTGCGCGGTTCTCGCCGGATTTTCTGACCGAGTTCGTTCTGTACGCGCTGTCGGCCGCAGATCTCACGATGCTGATCGCGCTGGTGTTCGTCCTGGCGCGCAACATCGTCAAGCTTGTCGTCGAACGGCGGCGCGGCCTGCCCTTCGCGCGGTTTCGCGCGAAGCTGGTGGCGCTGCTGCTGGGAATGACGCTCGTGCCGACCATTGTCGTGCTCCTGGTCGGCAGCGAGTTGATTCGGACGAACATCGACCGGTGGTTCAACTCGCCGATGGACGAAATCCTGACCGGGGCCAATCGGATTGCGAGCGACTACTACCAAGAGCGCCAGCAGCTGGTGACCGATCAGGCCAACCGCATGGCGCGGGCGCTGGCGGGCGTCGATCTGACCGCCACCGACGTCGGCCCGATTCGCGATCGGCTCGCGCCCGACGTCACGCAGCAACGGGTGCAGATGGTCGAGGTCTACAGGGTCGGCGCAGGGCCGCGGGCACGCCTGGCGCCGCAGCCGGTCGTGGACGTCGCGGCCCCGACGCTGCCGCCGGAATACAGCCGCGCGGCGGCAGACCGTCTGGCCGCGCAGGCGCTCAGCGGCTCGGTCGAGACGCGTTCGATCGAGACGCTCAGAAGCGGCGGCGACCTGCTCCATGCCGCGGCCCTCATCCGCGGCGCGGACGGCCGGCCGAAAGGCGTCGTCGTCGCGACCGACCATCTCACCGGGGAGCTGGCCGAGCGATCCCGCCGCATGACGCAGGCCTTCGAGAGCTACAACCAGCTCCGTGTCTTGAAGCGTCCGATGACGGGGCTGTACCTCTCGATCTTTCTGATGGTGACGCTGTTGATCCTGTTGGGCGCCATCTGGATGGGATCGTACCTGGCGAAACGCATTACACGGCCCGTGCAGATGCTGGCCGCAGCCGCCCGTGAGATCGGCGCCGGTCGCCTCGATCAGCGGATCGAGCTCGAAAGCCACGACGAATTCGGCGGCCTGACCGAAGCGTTCAACGCGATGGCGGGGGAGCTCGCCAGCAGCCGCCGCAAGGTGGAACGATCGACGATCGAGCTCGAGCGCAAGAACCTCGAGGTCGACGAGCGTCGCCGATACATCGAAACGATTCTCGAGCGCATCGCGACCGGGGTGGTCTCCGTTGACGCCGCGGGCGCGATTTCGACAATCAACGGCGCCGGCGCGCGCCTGCTCAGCCTCGATCGCGCCGTGGTCGGGCGAGCGGCGGACGCCGTGTTCGAGCGCGCCGACCTCCAACCGGTCCGCGCGCTGCTGGCGGGCGCGGGACGCGCGAAGACGGAGGCCGCCGCGCAGGAAATCGCGGTGCTGCGGGAAGGCCAGGAACTGCACCTCGCGGCAGCAGCCACTCCGCTCGTCGGCGACAGCGGCACGGCAGAAGGCGTGGTGCTGGTGCTCGACGACGTCACGCCGCTGATTCGCACGCAGAAAATCGCCGCGTGGCGCGAGGTGGCGCGCCGGCTGGCTCACGAGATCAAGAATCCGTTGACGCCGATCCAGTTGTCCGCCGAACGGCTTCGCCGCCATTTCGCGGGCGGTCCCGCCGGGGCGCGCGCGCTGGTCGACGAGTGCACGGGCACGATTGTCGGAGAGGTCGAATCGCTGAAGGGGCTCGTCGACGAGTTCTCGCAGTTTGCGCGGATGCCGTCGCCCCGCACGTTGCCGACCGACCTGCATCAGCTTCTCGCCGACACGCTCGCCCTGTACAACGGCATCTTCGCCGATGTGACGATCGAGCCGCGGTTCGCGCCGGAAATCCCGTTGGTCGGGCTCGACCCCGAGCAGATCCGCCGCGTCATCATCAACCTCGTGGACAACGCACTCGAAGCCATGGATCGCCGCGGCTGCATCGTCGTCGAAACGGTGCGCGATCGGACGAACAACGTCGTGCGCGTCGTCGTCGCCGATGACGGCCCGGGCATTCCCGCTGCGGAACGGGAGAAACTCTTCCTCCCGTACTATTCGACCAAGCGCCGAGGCAGCGGCCTCGGGCTGGCGATCGTGCGCCGGATTATCGCGGAGCACGGCGGCAGCATCGACGTCGGTGACAATGTTCCTCGGGGCACGCGGTTTACAATCGAGCTGCCGTGCTGACGACGTTCTACCGTTCGACCGTTCTCCGTGCTTCGTTCAGGGTTCACGGGCCGGTGAACGCCAAACCGAGCGTGTCGAGCGGTGAACTGTCAGAACGCGTGAAGGGCGAACGTCGAACGCAGAACATCGAACGCAGAACGGATGAAATCCACCATCCTCATCGTTGACGACGAGCCCGGCGTGCGCAGCGCGCTGAGCGGCGTGCTCCGCGACGAGGGTTACAACGTCGAGGCCGTCGCCAGCGGCGAGGCGTGCCTCGATCGGGTCACTCGCGGGGCGATCGATCTGATCGTGCTCGACGTCTGGCTGCCGGGAATGGACGGCCTCGCCACGCTCGCACGGCTGCGCGAACGGCAGGTCGACGCGCAGGTGGTGCTGATCTCCGGTCACGGCAACATCGAATCGGCGGTGCGCGCGATCAAGATGGGGGCCTTCGATTTCGTCGAGAAGCCGCTCTCGCTCGACAAGACGGTCCTGGTCGTGCGAAACGCCCTGCGCCAGCATCGGCTGGAAGCCGAGAATCGCGCGCTGCGCGCCAGGGTCGATCGCAAGCACGCGATGGTCGGCGAGAGCTACGCGATGCGCCAGCTCAAGGAACAGGTGGCCATGGCGGCCCCCACCAACGGACGCGTGCTCATCTACGGCGAAAACGGGACCGGAAAGGAACTGGTGGCCCGGGCCATCCACGAGTCGAGCCGCCGCCGCGCGGGCGCGTTCGTCGAAGTGAACTGCGCGGCGATCCCCGAGGAGTTGATCGAAAGCGAGCTGTTCGGGCACATTCGGGGCGCGTTTACCGGGGCGGTGGCCGATCGCCGGGGCAAGTTCGAGGTCGCTGACGGCGGGACGATCTTTCTCGACGAGATCGGCGACATGAGCCTGAAGACCCAGGCCAAGGTGCTGCGAGTGCTCCAGGAACAGACGATGGAGCCGGTGGGCGGCACGACGGCCATCACGGTCGACGTGAGGGTGCTGGCCGCCACGAACAAGGATCTCCAGACCGAAATCCGGACCGGACATTTCCGCGAGGATCTCTACTTCCGTCTGAACGTGATCCCGATTTTCGTCCCGCCGCTGCGTGAGCGGCAGGAGGACATCCAGCTGCTCGCGGATCACTTCATGGCGGAGCTCGCGCGGGAATACGGGCGTCGGCTCAAGAGCTTCGAGCCGGCGGCGACCGCGGTCATTCAGCGGTACGCCTGGCCCGGCAATGTCCGCGAGCTTCGCAACGTGATCGAACGGCTCATGATCATGGTGCCGGGCGATTCGATCTCTGCGGTCGATCTGTCGTTTCTCGATCACGGGGTGCTCGCGCGCCCTGAACTCGCCGAAGCGACCGCCGAGCGCCTGACGCTGCACGAGGCGCGCGATCGATTCGAGCGCGACCTGATCCTGCGCACGCTCGGCGAGCAGCAGGGCAACATGTCGCGCACCGCGGAGGTGCTGGGCGTGGAGCGGAGCAACCTGTACCGCAAGATGCGGACATTCGGCATCGCGCCCTCCCGGCGCGTCGACGTCGAAGGGGAAGAGGAAGCGGTATAGCAGAATCTCGGAACCTCAGGCCTGAAGTCTTGAGCCCAAGTCCGAAGTCTCAAGCCTGAAGCTCAAACCCAAAGCCTCAAAGCCTCAGGTTTCAGATTCGAGACTCCGCCTCTCGCAGGCGGTTCTCGAGGATCTGGCTGCTGCTGAAGTCCTTGATCTGCAGGTAGGACGCATCCGTGGCCGCCAGGGCGGCCGCCGGAACCAGACCCACGATTTCGCTCTCGAGAATATTCACGCCGTATCGCGCCGCCTCGCGCCTGACGGCCTCGAAGACCAGCGCCATCGGCGTCTTCGCGTAGTTCGTCAGGTTCATCGAGACCTGGACGATCCCGCGGCCTGCGAGCGGCACCCCCATCGCTTTCACGTACTGGTATCCGCCGCTGCTGTGTCGCACAGCCGAGGCAACCTTCCTCGCGACGTCGAGGCGATCGGTCGCCAGATTGATGTTGTACGCGATCAGCGGCATCCGCGCACCGACGACCGATACGCCGGCGGTCGGATGCGGGACGCCCGGCCCGAAGTCGGGCGCCCAGCCGTTCGATGCCATCTTCACCGCGAGACCCTCGAACTCGCCGCGTCGGATGTCCTCCAGATTCTTGCGCGTCGGGCTCGAGGCCGCCTCTTCGTAGAGATAGATGGGTATCCGAAAACGTCCGGCAATAGCAGCGCCCGCTCGCCGTGCGAGCGCGGCGCACTCCGCCATCGTGCTGCCGTCGATCGGCACAAACGGGACGACGTCCACGGCGCCGACGCGGGGGTGGACACCGCGTTGCGTCCGGAGGTCGATCGCCTCAACCGCCAGGGTGTAGATCGCCATCACGGCCTGCTCCACACCGGTCGCGTGACCGGCGAATGTGAACACGGATCGGTTGTGCGAGACGTCGGAGGAGTAGTCGAGGAGCCGCGCGCCGTTCGTACGGCGGACCGCATCGGCGATCGCGTCGACGACGTCACGACGCCGACCCTCGCTGACGTTGGGCACGCATTCGATCAGAGCCATAAGGAATGGAATCACGAAGTCATGAAGGTCACGAGGAATCCTTCACCGAATGCCTCTTCGTGCGACTTCATGTTCTTCGTGTCTTTCGTGGTGAAGACCGGCTTCGTGGAGATTGCAGATTGGATTGTAGATTGCGGTGTTCCGAACAGGACACCTGAAAATCTGCAATTCAATCCGAAATCTGCAATAATCTGCAATCTGAAATCCGCAATCTCGGTGTTATAATTCCCCCGCCTCGAATACTCATCTTATGTCCGACCCGCTTCGCAACGACCCAGCTCATGCGCTCGACGGAGCGTCGGAACCGGATCGGGATGCGAAGATCGAGCAGCTCCTGCTCACCGGTCTGGACCACTACTTCGCCGCACAACACGAGCAAGCCATCAACGTCTGGACACGTGCGCTGTTCCTCGATCGGAGCCATGCGAGGGCGCGGGCGTACATCGAACGGGCACGGAGCGCTCTGGCCGAGCGGCAGCGGGAATCGGAGGAGCTGCTGCAGAATGGTGTAGCGGCCTTCAATCGCGGCGACGCCGGCGAGGCCCGTCGTCTGCTGCAGGCGGCGATGACGCAGGGCGCGCCTTCCGACGAAGCGCTGGCCGTGCTCGATCGGCTCAACCGGCTCGAACAGGGGAGTGCCGCCCCACGCCCGGCCATGCCGGCTCGCCACGATGCCCGCGGGCAGGCATCGCCGCAACGGCGTGGCAGCGAATCGTCCCCGCTGATCGGAGTCGCGGCTAGCTGTTCGCGCTGGCGGTGATCCTTGTGGGCGTCGCCGCGTTCCTCGTGGTGAGCCCGACGCCGCTCGAGTGGCGATCGCTCTTCACGCTGCAACCACCGCCTCTCGCGCCGGCGGTTGCCTCCGGCTCCGACGCGGGGCTGCCGGTTCCGCGTCGTGGCGAGATGGCGCTGGCGCGGGCGCGATCCTTCGCCGCCGGCGGTCACCTGCGCGATGCGCTCACGTCCCTCGATCTGGTTCGGCCCACGGACCCGCAGAAAGAGGACGCCGATCGTCTGCGCGCCGACATCCAGCGGCAGATCATGGTGCTCAGTGCGTCAGACGCGCTTCCGGCGCAGCGGCCTCCGGCAGTCGTGCCCGCGAACGGTCCGCCTCCCCGGCCATGAAGTGTCCCAAGTGCGGCTATCTGGGGTTCGAGCCGGTCGAACGATGCCGCAATTGCGGATATGACTTCTCGCTGCTCCCGACGATCGATCTCCCGGAGTTGCCCATCCGCGAGCAGGGTGTGCGGGACGTCAATCCGCTTGACGATCTGGCGCTGCTCGATGCCGCGATGTCGTCCGACGCAGTTGCTGCCGTCGCGCGGGGCGACGCTCGACCTCGATCGCGTGACCGGCGGACCGGAGTCGCGGCCAACCGCCGATCTGCCGCTGTTCGGCGCGCGGAGCGCCGACGACGAGCCGCTCATCACGAAGGCGTCCCCGCCGCGGCCGCCGCTGGCCGTCCGTCGCGCGACGCCGGATGTCATCAGACCGCGGAGCATGTCGGTCCGGGCCCCCCTGCTCGATCTCGGGAGCGCCGATCCGGGCGCCGCGATCGCGATCGACGCCGCAGGCCGCGCCGCATCCGGGGGAGAGTCCCGTTGGCGCCGACGGGGAAGTCGCCGGATTGTTCGCGCGTCTCATGGCCGGCGCGATCGACCTGATCATCCTGGCTGCGATCGATCTGATGGTGATCTATTTCACGATGCAGATATGCGGTCTCGACCTGGCGGACCTGAGGATTCTGCCGAAAGGTCCGCTCGTGGCGTTTCTGCTCGCGCAGAACCTTGGCTATCTCGTCGTCTTCACGGCCGGCGGGCAGACGCTGGGGAAGATGGCCGCCGACATCCGGGTCGTGTCAGCGCGCTCGAACGCGTCGCTCGATCTGTCCCGCTCGATCGTGCGAACGCTGGTGTGGCTCGTTCTCGCTGTCCCCGCCGGGCTGGGATTCCTGACGGCGCTGTTCAGTCACGACCGTCGAGGCCTGCACGACCGTTGTGCGGGCACCCGCGTCGTTCGTGCGTCCATCTAGAGCGCACGCCGCGAGCGCGGAGAGCGGCGGCTATGCTACCATTAGGTTTCCTCCACGTGACGCGGGGTGGAGCAGTCCGGTAGCTCGTTGGGCTCATAACCCAAAGGTCGCGGGTTCAAATCCCGCCCCCGCAACCATCACAACTTGCAGCGAGAGGTCGCCCGTTTCTGGCGACCTCTTCGCATTTTGGGCGGCCCCCAGCATCGCCGCCAGATTCCCTTTCAGCTCGATTTGCAGTTCGCCCTGGTTCGGCGTCAGGACGATGGCGTCGATGAGGCCACGAAGCGCCTCAGAGGCTTCCGTGCGGGTTTCTGGATGCTCCAGGGCCTGTGCCAGTGCGGTGACCTTCTGGCGGTACAGGTCGGCCATCTCCGGGTGCAGGAGCGGCGGCGGCGCGTCCGCGGCTGCGAGTGTTGCCTTCAGTTCCTCGCGTCTGGCTGCGTTCGCGTTCAGCTCGTCCTTCACCTCCGACGGCGCCACGCCGTCCATCACCATCTCGATCAGCTTCTTGCGCCTGACCTCGATGCGCTCGATCTCGCGTTCGGCGGCTGACAGGCTGGCGCGGTGCTCCATCCGAAGCCGGTTCATCTCGCGCGTGAACTCGTCGCAGAACTCCTCGAAGAGATCCTGGCGCAGGAGCTTGTCCTGAAGCGCTCTCAGCACGCGCGCTTCGACTTCGTCGCGCCGGATGGTCAGGTGGTTGTCGCATCGTCCCTGATCGCGAGCGCCGAAGCACCCGAGCCGGTTCTTGCGACGACATGATGAATCCGGCGCCGCAGACGCCGCATTTCGTCAGCCCCGAGAACAGGTACTGCGGCCGCTTCGCCGCCCCGATGGCGCCCGCTGTCTTCATCGCGTGCCGCGTCTGTTTCTGACGCGACTTCGCAGCCGTCCAGAGGTCGTCCGGCACGATCCGCAGCTCCGGGACTTCCCGCGACATCCACTCGGATGTCGGGTTGAGCCGCGACACGCGCTTTCCGGTGTCAGGATTCTTCACGTAGCGAAGGCGATTCCAGACCAGGCGGCCGACGTAGAGCTCGTTGTTGAGGATGCCGGTTCCGCGCTTGGCGTTGCCGTAGATCGTGCTCGGACTCCATGGACCACCGAACGGACCTGGCACACCCTCGCGATTCAGGTTCTTCGCGATCTGCTTCGGCGACACGCCTGCGACGAAGTCGCGGAAGATGCGCTCGACGACCGCGGCCTCGGCCGGTTCGATCTCCCGCTCGCCCGTCGTCACGGTTCCGCCGCTGATCGTCTTGACGACTCGATAGCCGTAGCAGAGGCCGCCGGCAGACTTGCCGTCCTCGATTCGGCCGCGCAATCCACGGTGCGTCTTCTCGGCCAGGTCCTTCAGGAACAGGGCGTTCATCGTGCCCTTGAATCCGATGTGCAGGTGCGTGATGTCGCCCTCGGCGAGCGTGACGATGTTGACGCCGGCAAAGGTCAGTCGCTTGAAGAGGCCGGCGGTGTCTTCCTGGTCGCGGCTGAACCGGTCCAGCGACTCGGCGAGGACGACATCGAATCGGCGATTCAGCGCATCGCGCATCAGCGCCTGGAAACCAGGGCGGAGCAGCGTCGCACCGGACACCGCGTGGTCCGTGTACTCCTCGCAGATCGTCCAGCCTTGCCGCTCGGCGAACGCGCGGCACACGCGCAGCTGATCGGCGATCGACGCGTCCCGCTGGTTGTCCGAGGAGTAGCGCGCGTAGATGGCGACCTTCACGTCTTGCACCTCACTGAATCGTTCGTGACGCTGCTTCAGTTCCAGCTCGAAACACTCGCGTGCAGCCTGCCGCGCCAGGGCGCGCACGAACGCGCGAAGCGACTCGTCCGTCGCCATCGGCGCTGCGTCCGATCTCCTTCGCGCGAGCGCGAACCCAATTCCGCCGGCCGCGTCCCGTTCGGCGTCGTCGTCTTTCGGCCATGATACGCCTGCCCATCCTGAACGTCGATGTCGTCGTTTGTCCGCAGTGGAAGTGGGCGCACTGGGTGCGGCTCCTGACGCATCGACGTCTGACAGGCGTGTCGCCGTGGCAGCGTGATGATTCCGACGACGTGTTGGCGAGCGGATCTGCGCCTGGCCTGAGGCCGAAGCGCAGTCCGGTTCGGTCATCGGCTTCGCGGACGTGACGTCGCACGAGCAGAGAACCAGGAAGTGGTTTGAGAACTGAGGAACGAACCGTGGCCTGAGACCGCCGATTCGAACGTGCTCCACATCGGTCGATGCGGAGGGGGCCGCGAGTCGCAGCCAGCGAAGATGATTAGACAGTAGCGCCGCTGCTGACCGTCGTCAAGCGCTTCTACTGCGGCCGTCGATAGTTGCCGTCCGAACGGCTCGCGACTCGCGTGGTCACGGCCGTCAGCCGCGCGCAGCGCGGGCGGAGCGGAACCGAGGAAGCGCGGAGCGCCTTGAGCGCGCGAGTTGCGAGCCGCACAATTCCAGTGCGACGGCCGCTGTTCACGACGCGGATCTCGCATGCCTTCAACGCCGCCCGAACGTACGCGTCCGATGACCACCCGCTCCGGCTGAGGCAGAGACAGGTGGCGTGAGCGACCACCTTCCTGGTCGCGGGCGTGATCGCCAACGCGGCCAAATCTCGTGGTCGCTCACGCCACGGTACTGCCCATTGACTGCCTCCCCGACCGCGGCGAATTCGAGCGGGCGGCAAAGAGCGCCGCCCGACGCGGTTGTTCGGTAAGTCGCAGCGCTGATTGACGTTGGAACGAAGCATCCGCCTGCCGAGCCCGGTTCGCATCGAACGTGGACGCACGCCGAACCGAATGCACGAGAGGGGAACACCTCGCGCGAAGCCCTGTTCCCCCTCCTGTTCCCCCTCGGCTCATCGTTGGAGATGATTTTCTTAGCGGGCCTTAATCGCGCGAACCTCGGCGGCGCGCTCATCCACAGGGATCACGGGCAGCTCGCCCTTCTTGGCGGGCAGGCTGCGCAGGTGATCCATGATCGCCTGCCATTCCTTGATCTCACTGACCGCGCCGTTCACCGTCGCAGAGGCGACGCTGTCCTTGTCCACCGTCCCCGCCGGGGCCAGCAGGTCGGGCGTGTCGCTGCGCGGATCGTCGAGGGCGTCGACCTTCGACGTGAGCGGTTGGCCGTTCTTCTGCTTGGCCACCAGCGGAAGCTTGCCCTTGGTGTATGTCGGAATGGCCACGAGTATGCTGCCGAGCATCAAGGGACAGGTGAGGCTGAACAGGCGGGCGTCCTTGCCGGTGATGTCGATGGCCTTGTAACCGCGGTCGAGATCTCCGATCTCGAGGGCGGTCACGACATCGAACTTCGGGCGCGACAGGTCGTAGTGGATCTTCAGGCCGGAAGCGCGGGGGAAGTATTCGCCGGGGTGGGCCGGGTTGTCCACAAGGAAGAACTCGAGCATGTTCTTCAATTCCTGGCCAGTGAAGTAGCCCGTCACGAGCGTGCTGCCGGCGGTGTTATCCACGACTCCAGCACCGAGCGGGGCTACGGCGAAGACGTCATAAACGGTTTGCACGCCGGTTTTTCCCAGGAGCAAACTGGAGCGCATCATGCCGTTCACGGAGAAGCCAATGTCCGCTTTCGTGGCGTTGCGGTAGGCGTCGGTGCAGAGGTTGGCCAGGACCGTGCCGGCGGCGATGTCGGTGAAGGTGTTGGGGATGTCCCGCGGCACCACGGCCAGCGGTTGATCGATGCTGTAACCGCGCGAGGCGAACGCGACCTTGGTGACGGTCTTCTTGATCGTCTCGATCTCGTCGGCGATGGCCCGGTCGCCGGCAATAGTGTCGTCCACCGGCAGCAGCCTGTACGACTTGACGGTCAGCGTGTCGCCATCGAGGGAGATTACCAGCTCGCCGAGGTTCTCGCCGTACTTTCCGGTCTGGACGACGGACGTGCGGCCATTGACGATGATCGCGTCATGCAGTTCGGTGTGGCTGTGGGAGCCGATGACGACGTCGATGCCCGGCACGCCCTTGGCTAGTTGAACATCCTCGCCGTCAACGAAACGTCCGTCGGCGCCCTTGGTTATGCCGCCGTGACTGAGCGCGATGACGACATCCACCTTTTCCGTCTCGCGAAGAATCTTCACCATCTCTTTGGCGGTTTTGACGGGATCGGTGAACTTCGCCGGCGCGGCGCCGCCGGTGTAGAACTGGGCTTCTTTGCCGAGCACGCCGAAGATGCCGAAGCGCATCCCGCCGCGCTCGATCACCATGAAACGGCGGAGCGCGCCTTCCTTGGCCAATTGCTGGAGACCGGCCAATGTCGGCTCATTTCCCGCGAACGTGGTATTCGCGGCGACCACCACCGGAAGCCGGCCCGCTTTGGCGGCCACGGCGATGGCCTGGGCCGTGCCGTCCGGTCCCAGATCGAAGTCATGATTGCCGAAGGTGGTGGCGTCGCACCCCATGCGGGCGAGCAATTGCAGTTCGCCTCCAGTCTCGCGAATCGCGGCGGCGAATGCCGTCCCCATGCTGTAGTCACCGGCATCGAGGATCAGCACGGGTCCCTCGGCCTCGCGCGCCGCCTTGCGCTGCGCGATCAACGTGGCGAGACGCGCGAAGCCGCCGCGGGTCTTGTCGTCGTTGAGTACGAACGGCGAATAGTCCGACGCGGGAGCCATGCCGATGAGATTCGAGTGCAGATCGTTGGTGTGAAGGATGGTGAAGGTCCGCTTCCCGGCTGGTCGGCTGCAGCCCGTGAACATGACTGTGGCGCCAGCGCCGGCCGAGGCGGCCAGGAACTGGCGACGTGTCACGTCGTACTCGCTTGTCATGATCGGGTTCTCAAATGCGCTTTCTTCTCGTTGGGATGTCAACAGGCAAGAAGGCGGGATCTTCCTTCAGCTGGCACTAGCGACTTCCTCAGTCTAGTGCATCACCGCGCCTGTCCCTGCAGAAAACTCCATTCGCGCCAGATTGATCCTGGCCGCTCGGAAATGTAAGCCGAGACGTCGCGCTCTGCCCGTCTTGGCGGGCGCGCTTGCCTCGTCATCCCCGAACTGGGATAATCATGCAGCGCGCCATGTCCGGGCTGTTGACGAGAAACCGTTGCATTGAGTGCGAACGCTTGAAAGCCGCCGAGGGGGATCACGAGGAGCACGATGCCAAGTCGAAACGCACCGGTCACTCGCGGCTCCGGAAACGTATTCGCTGACCTTGGGTTCCTCGACGCCGCCGAGCGTCAGGCCAAGCTGCGCCTGGCATGTGCCCTGAATCACGTGCTCGAGGCGCGCGACATCTCGCAGGCCGATGCCGCCAAGGTGCTGGGAGTGACGCAGCCCAAAGTCTCCGCGCTTCGCCACTACAAGCTGGCGGGCTTCTCGGTCGAACGTCTGATGAACCTATTGACGGCCCTCGACCAGGACGTCGAGATCGTCATTCGGCGAAAGCCTCGGACACGAAAAGCAGGCCGGATTACCGTCGTTACAGCCTGAGTCGGCAGACACGGATTCGCAGTCAGTGAGCATCCGCGTTCATTTTTGAGACGCCCGGCATACCTCCGCTCGCGCCGTATAATTGGGTTAGGACGATATGACCCCAAAGAAGAACGTCGCCATCGAACCGGAACTGTTCGACCGCATAGCCGAGGAAGCGGCGGCTGAGGGGAAGACCGCTGACGACTTCGCGAACGAGGCGGCGCGACGCTACATGGCCCGACGCTGGCTCGACCGCACCAGGCGCGAGGCAGAAGTTCGCCGCGGCAACATGACCGATGACCAGGTCGAGACCGTCGTCGAAAAGTCCGTGCAGGAATCCAGGTCGGGACAACGGCCGCGGTGAACCGAGTCGTCGCTGACAGCAACGTCTACGTCAGCGCCATTGTGTTCGGCGGGAAGCCGATGCGACTCCTGGAAATGGCTGAAGAGGGAGAACTCGAGCTATTCATCTCCGAGCCCATCCTGAGCGAAACGTTCCGAATTCTTCGCAACAAGTTTCAACGTACGACCGAGCAACTCGAAGCCGACCGGGTGCATCTCGCCACGATCACAAGATCCGTGACGCCGACCGAAACCTTGAACGTTGTCCCGCTCGATCCTGATGATGACCGCATCCTTGAATGCGCGGTCGCTGCTGGCGCGACGACCATCGTCACGGGCGACAAACACCTGCTCGGGCTTGGCAGCTTCCGGGGCATCAAGATTCAGAGACCGGCGGAATGCCTCGGTGAACGACACGGATGAGTGCCCGCAGCGACGTTACGCAGCCCCCCTCCACAGCTGCAAGTACCGCTGGTTGCACGCCCCCGCAACCAAAATTTCCCCTTTAGACAGTTGGTTTTAGAACGAGCCCTGACTGGCCGGTCGGGGCTTCGCGTTGGGACTGCTTGGGACTAAGCACGCGATCCAGTCCCACGTTTCCCGCTGCGGATCTTCGGTATTCCACTTCCTCATGCGTGTGGCTGTACCGGTCGCCGGTTCTGAGCGAGCTGTGGCCGATCCACTGCTTCTGCAGATCCTGCGGCGTTCCGGCTTTGCGAAGCTGCGTCACGCGTGAATGCCTGAACGCGTGCAGCCCAGCTTTGGGAATCCCCAGCCGTTCGAGTAACGGGTGGAGCACGCGCTTGCGGAGGTTGCCGTGGGCGAGGGGCGTCCCCGTGCGGCTTTGGAAGAGCCGACCGGCTTTCCGCTCACCGATGAAGACGCCGAAGCATCTCGGTGAGCGTCTCATCGATGTCGACCTCGCGGATCGCATTCTCCGTCTTCGGAGCCAGGTCCTGTCCTTTCCAAATGCTCCTGCGGACGTGAACCACCTGGCTGTGGATGTCGACATCCTCGACATACAGCCCAGCGGCTTCACCGATCCGCATCCCCGTTCCGGCGAGGACGGCGAACAGCACACGATATTGGCCTGTGTGCTGCCTCGATGATTCGCTTCAACTGCTCCTCCGTGAAGTACCGCTGTTTCGACCTGGGAGGCTTCCCGAGATTCAGCTCCTCCCATGACATCCAGACTTTTCGACCGAGCACGAGCTTGAGCACACCGACGATATTCAGAATCGACTTTCTCGAGAGCTTGTACGTCTTGATGACGGAGCCGTTCGGCTTCTTCATCTCGAACGTCTGTCGCCGAAGATCAGCGACCCACTCCTGGACGGCTTTTTCGGTCACCTGCTCCACGAGCAGCTCGCCGAACCGTGGCAGGATGTGCTTCGTGAGGTGCGATTCCATGGACGTCACCGAGCCCGGCTTGCTCTCGGTCCACGCCCGATGGAAGCGCTGGCACCACGCCACACGTTGTTTCAGCGTCTCAGCCGATTCCGGATGCTCAGCGCGCGTGAGATGCGCCTGCGTGTTGACCCCGGCTCTGTCGACGATCTCCGCGCCCTTGCGTGCGGCTTCCGCTTTCGTCAGTCTGCCCTTGCCAACGGCCGGGCCGACCGGCACTGATTTTTTCTTCCTCCCTTTTTCGTCGTCCGCGTAAAAGCGGACGTGCCACTGATCCCCTTTTCGTACGATCGTTCCGGACTGTCCACGGCGAGCTCGCATATTGCGACCCCTTCGCCGTTGACCCGACGCAACGGTAGCCATCGTAGCGCGATGGGGATCGACCGTGGAAGACGTTTCCGGCACCTGGAGCGATGCGGGAAACAGGGACAGCTGCATACGTCACGCGGTCTTGGTCTTCAGCGTGTCGAACGCGGTCTCCACGACGGCCTCAACGATGGCGTCGCGGCCCTTCTGCAGCATGTCGTCACGCATGGTGCTGTCCTTTCTCTCGGCTGTCTGTGCCTGCCGGCCATCACGTAAATGCGTTCCGACGGCTCGACCGCGGCCCTGTCAAGGCCGTCAGCCCCGAAGGGGTTGGAGCGAAGCGAAAAGCCTTTACAGGGTTGCGGCGAGCCGTAGACTCGCCGTCGTGATGGCCGGGTTCGTTCCGTTCGTGTCGTTCCGTTCGCGGGATCCGTGGCCGGCGACACGTGCAGGCGCTCGCGATCCGTGCGAGACCGTCACGCGGCTAAGGCCGCACGTGCGCAAGCGACCGCCTGAAGAATGGAACCGCTTCAGCAGCGGGAGACGATCCGGGTTGTGTCTTCCCTTGGCGGGCAATTCATGCCGCGATTTGTCTCGCCTGACGGTCACCGCCAGCGCGTACACACGGTCGCGGCAGTGTGAACCGCGCGGGTGCTGGTGCCGGCGTCGCTCCGGCATTCGATTGTGCGGGGCGCGCTGGGCGCCTCAAGACTTCCCTCCGCTGCGCTCCGGCGCTTCGCGGTCTTGACCCGCCCAGCGCGTCCCCTCGATCTGGCAATTACCGGAGCGAGCCCACCATGAACGTCGGTCAGACGCGTGAGTCTCAAGAAACGGAGAGACCCATCGCGACGGCTTCAGCGAAAGACCGGAGCGCCCGCGATGGGCGCTCCGGCGGCCGATCTACGCGCTGTGCCGCGCGTTCCTCGTATTCGGCGTACGCCTCCAGCACGAGGTCCCGGATGCGCTCCTGGGCCGCGGTGTCGGCGATCGGACGGAGCAGCGTGAACGTGCGCCTCTCGCCGTTGACGGAGTACTGACGGGCGGGGAAGGTCACGTTGCGGGCGGCAGCGCCGCGGCGCTCCCAGATCCCGAATCCAATGAGCTTGAGGCCCTCGAGCGGGCCGCCGGTGAAGTGCAACTCGGCGTCGGCGAGTTTTCCAACCGGGTTGCCTTGTCGTTCGGGTTGATCTTCACGGTCATGCTGTCTGTAGCCATTCTTCTCATCCGCGGTTATCGCGGCTCCTTCGCAACCAGAGGAGCCCGTAACGCGTGAGAGGGAGCCCGGACGGCCCGACGTAGCCCGGAGCCCGTGTAGGTGGCGTGACGGACGTTTTGTGGCCGGCGCGAGCCGAAGGCGAACACCTACGGCGGAGGGCGTGAAGCGGCGGGCGGTCCGGGCGTCAGGCGAAGACAGAGAGTGTGAAGGCCAGAACGATCAGAGCTGCCCGTTGTTGGCGAGCCTGATGAACGCTTCGAGGGTGACCACGCGGACCAGGGCGGCATGGATCAGGTGTTCGGAGAGCTGGCCGGAGGTGAAGTAGTCACGGAGCTTCCAGCCGTCGCCGCCGAGCACGAGGAACGCTCTGACCGCGTGGCCGGCTGTGACCGCGTCGGCGAGGCACATGACCTCGAACGGGACCTTCTGTTCCGCGGTGCCGCCGGTTTGCTGCCACTTGAGCGAGACGAGGATGCGATCGTCGCCGCGGGTCGCGATGGCGTCGACTTTGTGGGTCCCGCCGCCGCAGCGGGTCCCGATCGTCTGTTGCTTCACGGCGGCGTACCCGCCGCGTTCGAGGGC
Source organism: uncultured Acidobacteriota bacterium (assembly GCA_963745495.1). Classification (GTDB taxonomy): domain Bacteria; phylum Acidobacteriota; class Vicinamibacteria; order Vicinamibacterales; family CAVVIG01; genus CAVUXJ01. Next base: position 4,681 of record CAVUXJ010000012.1, on the reverse strand, counting down.
GGGCAGGATCATCGCTTCGAGGACAGCGCCGGTGCTCGTATTGCGCGGCGTCATAGATGGCGGGTGGCCAGAATCTCCTGTGCGGGTGTGCGGTCGCCGTTGCAGCTGATGCGCCTCGGCGCATCAAGGAAGCGCAGGTCGTACCCGAGTGTGCCGTACAGCTTGCCGATTCGGGGCGTCGCCTGGTTGACCAGAATCACCGGGCCCTTGTGGCGCGCGAGCCACTCCGCCGTTCTGACTTGATCCTCCCAGGAGAATCCGCCCTTCGAATACGTGGTGAAGTCCACATCGTAGGGCGGATCGGCGTAGACGAAGTCATGGCGGGCCAGCCGGATCGTCTCGAAATCGGCGTGGGTGAATGTCCACTCCTGGAAGGCGTCCTTGTACGGCGTGAAGTCGTGCGTGTAGCCGATCCGCGCGTATCGTCCGAACGGGACGTTGAATTCGCCCTTGCTATTGAACCGGCACAGGCCGTTGAAGCCGGTGCGATTGAGGTAATAGAACAGGGCGGCGCCTTCCGCGGTATCCTCCTGGCCATCGGCGACCAGCTGGTTGAAGCGGGTGCGATGGCGGTAGAACAATCGCTCGTTGTTCTCCATCTTCAGATCGGCCGTGAGGCCCTTCTGCAGCCAGCGATAGAAGTTGATCAGGTGCGGATTGGCGTCATTGAGCAGCGCGCGTGCTGGCAGAAGCCCGAGGGTGACGGCCAGGCCCCCACAAAACGGCTCCACGAGCCTCGACCGGGTATGCCCGTGCCACAAGGGGAGCAAGTGTGGCACCTGCCATCGCTTTCCGCCCGCCCATTTCAGGGGCGGCCGGAGAGCGGGCGCTGCGGACGTTGCGGGCATTCGCCAGTCTACCTGAGGCTGTGACAGGGCGGGTCAATCCGGCGGCCGTTGTCGGCTCCTCCGGAGGGTCGAGCCTCAACCGCGGCGCACGCGAAGTCGCGTTGATGTCGTGACGAGCGTCAAAAGTCCTGCTGAGCCTGGAGAACGTCGAGGGCATTCCGATCGTGCCGGTGGATTTCTTGGACATCGTCTCGCGTCAAGGCAAAGGCTACGGATCGTAGATGCCCGCCCCGAAGCGGAAGGCCGCCTTCATCGAGCCGATGCTGTTGTTGCGGGCTGAGACATTGCCTGAGGGTCATGCCTGGCAGTATGAACTGAAGCTCGACGGCTATCGAGCGCTGGCCATCAAGACTGGCGGCAGCATTCAGCTCCGATCGCGCAACGACAACGATTTCTCCCTGCGCTATCCCGCCATTGCAAAAGCCCTCGAGTCGCTCCCGAACGAAACGGTCGTTGACGGCGAAGTCGTCGCCCTCGACCCAGGCGGCAAACCGTCGTTCAACCTCCTGCAACACCATGCGGCCAGCGCGGACCTGCATTTGTTCGTGTTCGATGTGCTGATCCTGGCCGGTCGCGACGTCATGGGAGAGCCGCTGACGAAACGCCGCGAACTGATGGAACGGCACATCTTCCCGACGCTCGCGGACCCATACGGTTCTCACCGCCGCTGGACGCGAGGCTCAGCGACCTGGTGCACTCGGTCAAGGCGCAGGGCCTCGAAGGACTGGTGGCGAAACGCAGGGACAGTCGGTACGAGCCGGGGGAGCGATCGGGCGCGTGGCTGAAAATGCGCATCAACCGGGGGCAAGAGTTCGTCATCGGCGGGTACACGGTCGGTGGCGCCACGTTCGACGCGCTCATCTTCGGGTACTACGAGGATGGGAGGCTGATCTACGCGGCGCGGACCCGCAACGGATTCACGCCGAGGCTGCGTCAGGATCTGATGAAGCGGTTTCAGCCTCTTGCCGTCGCCGCGTGTCCATTCGCGAACCTGCCCGAAGCGAAGGCCGGACGCTGGGGTGCCGGCCTGACCGCGAAGAAGATGGTGGATTGCCGCTGGCTGAAACCGGTGCTCGTCGGGCAGTTCGAATTCGTGGAATGGACCGGGGAGCACCATCTGCGGCACTCGCGGTTCATGGGTCTGCGAGACGACAAGCGACCGCAAGACGTCGTGAGAGAGCGGTAGGCGACGAGTCTCCCGTTGGAGCGCACGTATCGCACACGTCCAGACGCCTCCGCCCACCGGCGCTTCGGTCAACGTCATCGTCGGCGCGAAGCGTCCATCGGAGACGCACACCGGCGACAGCCGTCTCGGTCGCGAACGGTGTGAGCCTCGACGACGCTGAGGACGCCGTCATCGAAGTGACGAAGCGTCCTGTCACCGGTGACCTCCCGCGCGGCGCACGCGAATCTTCTTGGAGTCCCATCTCGTTCTCCCGTTTCCCGTCTTCTGTCTACGCCTGACGCCCGAACGAACCGACCGCCCTCCGGGACAGTCCTCCGCCGTCACCGTCGCGCCAGTCACAGAACGCCTGTCACGCCGGCGCCAGTGGCTGCGTCCTTCGTCGGCTCGTCCGGGCTGCCTCACCGTCCGCGTTTGGGTCTCTCTGGCTGCGAAGAGACCGCACAACGCGGGATCAAGGAGGCTCAGATGGCTACGACAGACATGACCGTCAAGATTCAACCGAACGACAAGGGCAACCCCGTAGGGAAGCTCGCCGAGGCCGAGCTGCATTTCACCGCAGGCCCGCTCGAAGGCCTCAAGCTGATCGGCTTTGGCATCTGGGAAACCCGAGGCGGTGCCCGTCGGAACGTGACCTTTCCGGCTCGCCAGTACGCGGTGAACGGTGAACGTCGCTCGTTCGCGCTGCTGCGGCCCATCGTCGACACCGCGGCGCAGGAGCGCATTCGCGACCTCGTGCTCGAGGCGTACGCGGCATACGAGGAGCAAGCCTCCATCACCTCGTAGAACCGCAGCCGGGGCGTCCATTGCGGGCGCTCCGGTCTTTCTTGGCCCGCCGCCGCAGCTCTACCATCTTGAGCGTTATGGTGACTCACGATTCTGCATCTACCACCAGGTAAGTGAGAAGCTGGCAGATTGCCGATTGATCATCGCGGCGTACGACGTTCCTCGTCCCGCCGATCAACCTCGCCCGCTCTCGGAAGCCAGCGGCCGTCAGTCCTTGAAGGTCTGGACCAGCTGGATGTGAGCGGCTGTCATCGGGAGTGCGGTCACGGCCGCCGCCAGTCGCTCGTCGGCGGTGAGCATGCGGGTCTTGAGTCGGATGGCGAGCGCGAGGTACAGCGAATCGTAGACCGTCCGGCCGGTGGCGTTCGCGAGTTCGTGCGCGTCCACGGCCAGCACACGGCACGGAACCGTTTCCACGGCCACGCGGCCGATGTCCTCGACGAGTTGGCGGCCGTGTTCGGCGGTCAACTCACCGCGGCGGATCTTCTTCCACATCGTGTTGGCGGTTTCCGCAAAGAGTAGGTCCGGGGCGAGGTACTCGTGCGGGAGCGTGAGGAGGCGACGCGCCGCGTCACTGTGAATCTCAGGAACAAACCATTTCACGACGACGCTGGCGTCGACGACGAACGCGCTCACCTGGTGTCCCGGTCCTCGCGAATCAGGGCGGCGCTGTCCGTGTGTGACGACGTCCTCAGGCGCTTCAGCCATTGACCGGAGACGCGCCGGGTTTCGGCCAGGCTCCGGACGGTGGCATGTTCAAGAACGGCGTGGATTTCAGCTTGGAGAGACCGTCCGTGTGCCTTGGCGGCGGCCTTCAGTTGCTTCAGGACGCCAGCGTCGAGATCTCGAACGAGCACGTTGGCCATATTGTCGCTCCTACATGCAATGGTATCATAATGATACCAGACGTGTCCAGTGGACCTGGCAGCGCTCCACGGCCCTCGAATCGGTCGACGACCTTCAAGAACCCGTAGTGTTCCAGTTCTCGGCCGACGTCTTTCAGCCTTGCCAGTGATGTAAGCTCGGCTCCGTGATCGACCCTGCGGCGTTCCAGATGGTGTTGGGCGTGCTGACCGGCTGGCTGGACCGCCGAGAGCGGGAGGCGGTCGCGTACCTGATCGAAGAGAACCGGCTCCTGCGGCGTCAGCTGGGGACCGGCCGCGACCGCGTCTCACCGACGACGATCGTCGACGGCTGGCTGCACGGGCATACCGTGTGGGCCGTGCGGCCTTGCAGGAGATCGCGACGATCGCGACGCCCGATACGCTGCTCCGGTGGCATCGTCAGCTGATCGCGCGGAAGTGGAGCTACGCCGGAGGCCCGGTCGTCGCGGCGTCCTACTGGCGATTCGACGGCTCGTCGTGCGGATGGCGGAGGAGAATCCGACCTGGGGCTACACGCGGATCCGGGGCGCGCTGAAAAACGTCGGCCACGGCGTGGGCCGCTCGAGCATTCGACGGATCCTTAAAGCGGCGGGCCTGCCGCCGGTCCCGCAGCGTCCGACGTCGTGGCAGACCTTTCTGAAAGGGCATTGGGGCGTCATTGCAGGCGGCGATTTCTTCACGACGGAAGTGTGGACGTGGCAGGGCCTCGTCACGTACCTACACAGTATTCGTCCTCGATCTGGCCTCGCGCCGTGTGCAGATTCTCGGCTCAACGCCGCACCCGAACGAGCTGTTCATGCAGCAGGTCGTGCGCCTGGCGACGGCGGCGGATGACGGCATCCTGGTCTGTCACCGCGTGCTGATCTGTGATCGGGACCGCAAATGGAGCGGGGCGGTGCGCCGCCGGTTTGGTGAGCCGGCATGTCAGCGTCGATCTGACGCCGGAGCGTGCGCCCAACGCAAATGCCTACGCGGAGCGG
>CAVUXJ010000011.1:0-407594 GCA_963745495.1 uncultured Acidobacteriota bacterium | reverse complement strand
AGCGCTTCATCGGAACCGCGCCAGGCACGGAGACGCCGACGCCGCGCTCGTATACGAGCCGCGCACCGCGTTCTCCAGTCTCAAAGAGACACACAAGCGCGACAAATGCTGCGACAACGAGGGCGGTCCGGATGCCACGCTGCGGCTGCGACCGCCGAAACCTCGTCCAGAGGCGAACCAGCGCAACAATCGCAAAGCTGATGGTCGTCGCCAACGCCCAGTTCCAGTGCTCTTGCACGATCGGATGGGCCATTCCCGGTATCAGCACCGTCGCCGCTGCTTGACGGCCGGTGAGATAGGCCACCAGCGCTGAGAAGGCACCGGCGGGATAGAGGAAGGACGCGACCGTGTCGGCCCATGCTGCTCTTGGAAACGCCAGGGCAACCAGGTCCACCATCACGGCAGCCACCCACCACGCGATCGGGAAATGAATGACGAGCGGATGCAGGTTCGGCGCCCAGTCCGGAAGCAGCATCATGTCTTGGGCCCGTACACTGCGTGCGATGGCGCAGCTTCCCGCGACATCATGGCCCGAACGGCGCCAGCGGCATCACCAGCACGAACGACAGCGACCACGGGCTCGCGCGCTGCACGAATCGCTCGCTTCCAAGCACGTCTCCGGCTTTCGGCAGCCCTGTCGCCAGATAGTCGAGCGAGACCTCGGCTTCCACGTCTCGAAGCCAGCGCCCTTCCGGCAGCCGGTTGAAGAGATGGAACGCCGTGTCCCACTCGAAGTCCAGCTTGTGCGTGAACACGCTGCCTGCCGTTGGCTGATGCGGCGGGACTGAACTGGTCCACGACGTCGACATGAGACGACACCCACCCACCAGTCTCCTCACCGGTCAGGAGATGGATGTTCAGCTCGGCTTCGATTTCGATACCGTTGTCCCGAATGTCGCTCCGTCCGATGGCGTGAGCCGAGGCGCCGGTGAACGGATTGACGTCCGTGGAGCCGAACGGCTTGAAAATCGCCTCGAGCGTCAGCCCCAGCCGGGGGATGGCCGTCGGGACGTCAAGGGCGAAAATCAGCTCGAACACCGTTTCGCGTTTCTCGCGACCCGACTCGACCACGACACCGTCCTCGATCGTCTCGACGAGCGGCGCGCGGAACAGGTTCTCGACCGTGAAGGTCGGCTCGATTTTCAACGCCGGTGCGCAGAGAATCCGGCACCGCTCCTCCTGCTGGGCCAAGAGCGGCCCCGACCCGAATAGGACGAATACGACCGCGGCTGCCGCTGCGCGACGCATGCGATGGATCAGGTGCTCGTACGCCTCTCTGCCCATGTTCGTCACCGGGCGACCCGCCACGGGAGCACGCTCGGCCAGGTCCGCAGCGCGTCGATCGCCCATTCGTTGGACTTGTCCTTGTGACACGACGTGCAGGGATTCGGCACGCCGTAGCGCTCCGACATGACCGGCGAAATGAACTTGAACGTGTGGCTGCGGACGTTGACGTTCGCAATGGTCTGCTGCGATGGCGGGCATATGGCACGCGACGCACTTGCTGCCCTCACTGTTGGCGGCGTGCTGGGTGTGGAACTCAATCGCGCCGCGCGGGCCCGGCTGCAGCACCGGATTGTGGCACTGCAGGCAGACGGCGTTCCCGGGCAGACGCAGATCCGCCTCGTGCTCGGTCCCGTGCACGTCGTGGCAGGCGGAGCACTGGACGCCCTTCACGTACATCTGGCTCTGCACGTAGTCGTTGCCCTGCATGCGATTCTTGTGCGCCGTCCCGTCAGGCCAGTGCGTGAACGTCGCCGTCCCGAGATGATGCTCTTCGAGCTCCCACACGTCGGCCAGCCGGTCCGCCGGGCTGGTAGCCGACCGGCCAATCGTAATAGCGCCCCTCGATGGGATTGGTCCGAGGCTTTCCCTGAGAGTGACACTGAATGCACACGTCGTCGGCCCGAACCCCGTCGAGCGTGGCGGGGTTGACGATGGAAGTGGCTTTCTCGTCGCGGACGTGCAGACCGCCGGCGCCATGGCATCGCTCGCAGCCGACGTTCCATTCGGTCACCGTTCGTGTCTTGACGTCGTAGTTCACCGAGTGACAGCCGTCACACAACGGACCCGCCGGCCGCTGCATCTGGTCATCGGGGTAGACGTTCGTCCACCAATCGGTGCCGGGCCGCGGCGAATACGGCCGCCACGTCTTGTTCTGCACGTCCCATTGGGCCGGAAAGACGAAGTAGTCGTCGCCAATCTTCGTGAAGTAGCGCTGCTTCCACTTGCTGCCGTAGGTGAACGCCACGTCGTCCTTCTTGAACGTGACGAGAGGGTTCGGGCTGCGAAAAATCGCCGATGATGGCATCCGGATGCTGTTTCGGGTCCCGAACCACGTTGGCCATCAGCGTGGTTTTCCAGCGGCTGTAGATGTCGCGATGGCAGGATTCGCACGCGGCGGAGCCGACGAACGGTTGGACGCCGGCGCTCGGCGGGAGGCGTGGGCGATGGAGAGGCGCCGCAGGCGGCAAAGACCGCCGCGCAGGCGAGCGCGCCCCAGCGACTGACGCGGAGATTCGCGGCCAGACTGCGCATCGGGCGTTCGACGAGGTCACAGCATTCCTGAGAATGCGTGCTACCGGGTTCCTGATGAAGACGGTTGAGCGTTCGACTTCGCATCACGGCTGCCCCCTTCAGGATCGCGTCGCCTGCTCTTAGAACACGGTCGTTGCCTTGAGAAAGAGCGTGTCGCCCTGCGTGGACGGCTGACCGAACGCGGCGGTGCCCCGCTGGTACGCGACCTGAATCGTCCCGAATGGAGGCAGATACCGGTACACGAAGACGACCTGGGTGTTCTTTCGATCGATGGCGGAGTTGGTCTGAAAGAACAGCCGCAGGAATAGATCTTTCGTGAAGAACTGGTCGGCTCGAAGAACGTGTATCCACGTCCCTTGTCCTTCAGGATCCGGGTCGAGCACGAGACGCTCCAGCGAGTACTCGGCCGAGAGCGCGGAGGTGACCTTGTGGCGTGCCGACGCCGTCCATAACACAAAGTCGGCATCGAAGTTGTGGCCGAACTGGAGTCCCATCCGAACAGACTCATACTCCCGCGTGTTGTAGCCGACGTCCACGCCGACCAGGCGGTTTCGGAAGTCCTTCTCGAACAGCTTGTATTCCTCGGTCCATGACACGCTCGTGCTCAATCGATTGCGGAATTCCACGTTGAGGGATTCGTCCACCTTCCAGCTTCTCAGCACGCCGGTCTGTCCCCAGTAGATGTTGTAGTTCGAGTTGTATCGGATCTGCTCGAACGCACCGCTCCCGATCCAGAGGGTCTTGCTCGCCGCCGAGTCGATCTCCCGCCGGTCGTCGTCGACAATCAGCCCGATGACATTCACGTTTTCCGCCACATGCTCGCCCATGTGGCCATAGCGAACGTGAAAGTGGCCGGTAGGCGAATCGTAGGACGGCCGGGCGAAGAACACCTCAGTGCCTTGCCCGAAGTGCCCGTAGCTCTTGATGACCTGTGCGGTCATCCCGAACGTTCGGCTGAAAAACAGGTTGGCGTCAGCGCTGAAGCTGCCCTCGTCCACGCCCTCGAATCGCCGGTTCGCCACCATCATCGCGACGTTCGATCGGCCGGAGACGTCGCGCTGCGCGCGCGCCACGGTGTAGTTCGCTTGCCGATCCGCGCCGGGAATGTCGCCCTGCGCCGAGATCAACGCCATCGTCCAGGGTCCCTGTTTGCCGAGCAGCTTCCCGCCCGCCGTGATATCGGTAATCCTGCGTGAGTAGAACGTGCGAAACCGCTGGTTGAACTGCTCCTGGCCCTCGAGGAAGAACTGGCGTTTCTCGGGAAGGGAGAGCTCGAAGCGTGTCAGGTTGACCTGTTCCTGGTCCGCCTCGATCGTGGCGAAGTCCGGAAACAGGGTGCCGTACACCGCGGTCGTCGGCGTCAGGGCGTAGCGGCCGTCGATGCCGGCTTCCCGGTGAGGCGCCACGCCGTCCTCCACTCGCATGAGGCCAAACGGCACCACCTGGATCCGATCGAGCGGCGGTGACACCGTCAATCCCACCAAACGACCGGCCTGCGAGACGCGCCACTGGCTGTCGAGCGGACCGCTCCAGAAGCTCAGCTCCAACGTTCGGCGCCGACTGCGGCCGAAGTTGATGCCCCACGTGCGATTCTCGCCAGCGACGTACCGAATGGACGACAGGGGGATGCTGAGCTCCGCCGACCACCCGTAATCCGTACGGCGTGCCACAGATTCCCATGGGGCATCCCAGGTCGAGTCCGCGGTGCGCCCGTCGTCGGCGATCCGCCCGTCAGCCTGAGTGCCGAGGGCATTGGTGATGAAGTAGTAGCCGGAGCGGCGATCGAACGTCGTGTCGACCACGACGACGACGGCGTCGTCACGGAACAGATCGGCGTCGCGCTGCGTGAGCTGCGCGGTGATCGGCTCGGCATCCCACGCGCGAAACGCCACGTACAAGTGATCGGCGTCGTGCAGCATCAGGGCCTCGGTACGGACATCGGATCGATCACCGCGCCGTGGCTCGTACTGGATGAAGCTCGTCGCCGTCGCGGCCCCCTCCCACTCGCTGTCGCCCACCTCGCCGTCGATGACTGGTGGCTTCGTAGCGCGCACCGCTTTGATATCGGATGACGGTGCAAGCGAGACGCCGGTCGTCTGTGCGCCGGCAATGCGGTTCAGGAGCAAGGCGCCGATCGTGATTCCTGCGGCCGCACAGCGTGCGTGCTGCCAACCTGCCCGCGCCCCGCATCGACGGTTTCGCATTCGGGCACTCAGGTGAGGCGAGGCAGCTAGAGACCTGCCTTGTTCTGCTGCTTCCAGGGCCACGCTCGTGAAGCGCCGATGCATCAGCAGAACGACGTCAACCACGCGATGTGTGTGCGTCCTCGGCTTGCCTGTATCCGTTGGGTCTGGCGGAAACGGACCGTCATCGCGAAGAGCCCTTCGATCGCTGACGTCTTGCGAGCCGCCCGGCAAGGGGTCGCGGGCCGACGCGACGAGCGGACTGCTGGAAGGATCGATACAGCGCTTCAAAGAGCGTCATGCCCTGTGCGAGCAGCGCGTCATCGTCGGCGTGCACGAACTGAAGCCCTTCGATGACCGCACCGATCGCCGCGGTCTCCTGGGCGCCAAAACGACTGTCCTTCAGGTCCAAATCGTGAACGATGTCCGCGATGCGACGGACGGCCCCGTCACTGAGTTCAAATACCTTGCTCAGCGTCTCGAACGTGCAGTCATCGCCGCGATGACTGAACTCGACGCCGAACATGTCGAAAGGCACCATATCCCGCGGCGCTGCATCGCGGTCTGGTGCGAAGCTGAACCGAGCCCCCGAGTCGATGAACCGGCTGATCAGCCAGGCCGATGCCATGCGGTCGACGCCGGGTCGCGGCCGAGTCACCCAGACGCGCGGCTGATATACATCGATCTTGTCTGTTTTGCCGCCGATCGCGAGTGTCCTGCTGGCGGGCGCTGAACAGCCTCGTGCCAGGCGCTCGGCGAGCTGGTGAGCAGTGCGAGAACGTGATCTCTGCCCGCACTCCGAAGAAGTCCACGCGTTCGATGTCGCCGCAGCCACCTGATCGGTGTGCGGCTTCGGACGAGGACTCATCAATTGACGTGTCCCTGCTGCAAGGCTCTTCTCAGTCGTCCGTAACGAACGTTTCCCATTATCATGTGGAACGTTACGCGGGAACAAGGCGAACCAAGACGAGTGTGACGTGCACGCCTACGCGTTCACCTTCGGCTAGAATTGAACCTAATCCGTGACACAGATCCCGAGAGGTCAGCCATGAAACGCATCCTCTGGAGCACTCCCCGCACGGTGTTTCTCCTGGCAGTCCTGGTGCTGACAGGCTTGGCGGTCAGGAGCTATCCCACCGCAGCCGAAGGCGCGCGCGCGCTCCCAGCGCCCGCGGTCGACGCACCGCCAGGGCCAGCGGCTTCTGCCGTCGTCGTCCTTGCCGGCGGGTGCTTCTGGGGCGTGCAGGGCGTGTTCCAGCACGTCAAGGGCGTCACCAGCGCCATCTCTGGGTATGCCGGGGACGACAAGAGATCGGCGCAGTACGAGCTCGTGAGCAGGGGCACGACGAGACACGCGGAATCAGTGCAGGTGACGTTCGATCCGCGCCAAATCAGCTATGGGAGGCTGCTCCAGATTTTTTTCTCGGTGGTCCACGATCCCACGGAGCTCAATCGACAGGGCCCGGATACCGGACCGCAGTATCGCTCAGCGATCTTCCCCGCAAACGCCGAGCAGGCGGGCATCGCGAAGGCGTACATCGCGCAACTCGATCAGGCCCGTGCATTCAAGAAGGCCATCGTCACGCGAATTGAGCCGGACCGCACCTTCTATCCGGCCGAGAGCTATCATCAGGATTTCCTGACGCGCAACCCGACGTTCCCCTATATCGCCATCAACGACCTGCCAAAGATCGATGATCTCAAACGCGTCTTCCCCGACCTGTACCGTGCGGCCCCGGTGCTCGTCGCGGGAGTGCCATCGTCGAAGTAGCTGCCATCGCGCGGCTTTCTTCTGCGCGCGTTGGCGAGCGGTCGGCGAAGCGAAGTCCGGTCCAAGCCAGGACCGCGTCGGCTGCTTGAGCCTTCAATGTGTCATACGTCCTAAACCGTATCTAACTGACAGTCGCTCCAAACATTGTTATTTTGACTGGAAGAGCGGCCCGAAGGAAAAGTGGAGGCTCGACCGCCGCCTCCGCGGTTGGTCTTGGCGGCTCGCACCGGCCAAAGACACGTCCATCACCCACCTACACGGGCTCCGGATTATGTCGGCCGCCCCACTGGTATCAGTGATCACCACGAATTCATCGAAGAAGCTCAAACTCAAGGTGGGCCAAAAGGCCTACGCGATCGGCAAGTCCGACAACGTCATCGTCGGCGTCGACTAGGACCGCTGCTTCGAGAGGCGACTCTTCGCCTCTTCGGCGTCCGCTTTCTCCCGCTCAGTTTGGGGCGAGTCTCCGAGGCTGGAGGCCGGGCGATCATCACTTCCGTCGACTTGACGATCGCCAGCGCATCGTCACCCCGCCGCAGTTTCAATGCCCGTACGGCATCGGCGGTGATGACCGCCGTGATCGAGCGATCGCCCATCCGCAGCCGCACTTGGGCGAGGAGTCCGTCGATTCGCACCTCGTCGATGAATCCCTCGAGACGATTGCGCGCGCTCAAGCCGCCAAGAGACTCGTCGGGATCGGCCGCGCGGGCGACCCGCCGGTCGCCCGGTTGCTGGTGTGTCATGAGGCGGTCGATCTCCGCATCCGAGACGCGATGGTGACCACCCTCGGTACGTGTCGTCCGCACGTGGCCCGTGTGGACCCATCGTTTGAGCGTGGAGTACGCGACACCTAGACGGTCGGCCGCCGTTCTCACGGTGACGAGTGCCATGCGGTTCCCTTCGTCAAAGTCAACCCGAATCGTATCATCCTCGGCCCGCTTTGCGAGGAGCGCCTCAGAACGAGGCGCGAAGTGCTCAGAGATCGACGTAGTCCGGCGGCAGGGCCAGGGAACTGGGACAGGGTCTCTGAACTGATCGCGTGGACCACGCAGCACGCGTCGAGCGGCGGCAGGCGAACCAGATGTTGTGACATGATGCTGGGACTGTGCATACATACGGCTCGATCATTCAACAAAGTCGTCTCATATTGATCTAAACTAGTGACATACGGTACAAGGTGCCCATGCGCGTCGGTGCGTGGACCGGACGATGTCGTGCGTGTGGAGGAGATGATTCATGGTCGACGTCGGCAAAGCTCTCTCGCTGGCGCCCGCCGATCTGAAGGCTCTGCCGCGCGCGCGCGTCGAGGTGAAGACTGAAGACGGGACGACGAATATCTATGAAGGAGTGTTCGTCGGCGAGTTGCTGAAACGTGCCAGCGTGCCGCTCGGCGCCGAGCTGCGCGGAAACGCCGTCGCGAGTTACGTGGTGGCGAGCGCCGCCGACGGGTACCAAGTGGTGTTTTCGCTCGCCGAGCTCGATCCCGCTTTCACCAGCAACGAGATCATGGTGGCCGATACCATCGACGGCAAGCCCCTGTTTGCCTACCAGGGCCCCTTGCGGATCGTCGCCCCCAAAGACTTGCGGGGCGCCCGCTCGATCCGGATGCTGGAACGCCTTGAGGTCGTTAGGCTCCGAAAGTAACGCGATGAGACGACACGATGTTACGTTCCATCAGTCGACGACTGCGCTGGCTGGCTCTGACGTGGCTGCTGCTCGGCGTGCCGTTAGAGGTGGCGGCTCAGCGGCCGCCCACGATCGCAGCGGCGGCCAACCTCAACTTCGCGCTCACCGAGGTCGCGAAGCAGTTCGAGCGCGCTCAGGGTACGCGCGTGGAGCTGGTGTTCGGCGCATCCGGCACCTTGACGCGGCAGATCCAGGACGGAGCGCCGTTCGAGATGTTCCTGGCGGCCGACGAGGAGTTCCCGAATCAGCTCGCGGCGGCCGGCCTGACCCGCGATGCCGGCGTCGTGTACGCCGTGGGGCGCCTGGTGATCTTCGCGCCCAAGGGTTCACCGCTCGCCGTCGACGAGCGGCTCGAAGGCCTTGGGCGGCTGCTCAAGGCGGGCGGCGCCACCCGCTTTGCCATCGCCAATCCTGAGGTGGCGCCGTACGGCCGCGCGGCGGAAGCCGTGCTGCGGAAGCGCGGGCTGTGGGACGCGCTTCGGCCGAACCTGGTGCTCGGCGACAGCATCGCGCAGGCCGCGCAGTTCGCGACGACCGGGAACGCGGTGGGCGGCCTCATCGCCTACTCCCTCGTGCTGAGTCCGGGCTTCGCCGACCGTGGCACGTACGCCGTGATTCCCGACACGGATTATCCGCCGCTGCGCCAACGCATGGTGCTGCTCAAGCGGGCTGGCGCCGGTCGCCGCACGGTTCTACGCCTATCTCCGGGGCGAGACCGCGCGCGCGATTCTCCGAAAACACGGCTTCACGGTGCCAGAATAGCCGTCCATGGACTGGACGGCTCTCCGGGTCTCGCTCTGGCTCGGCGCGGGCACCCTCGCGATCCTCCTCCCGTTCGGTATCTGGCTCGGGCGTCTGCTGGCGGTGCGCCACTTCCGCGGCAAGCTGCTGGTGGAGGCGCTGGTCACGGTGCCGCTCGTGTTGCCGCCCACGGTGCTCGGGTTCTACCTCCTCGTCACCTTTGGCGCCCGCTCGCCCCTCGGTGAAGCCTTTCAGGCCCTCGTCGGCCGGTCTCTGCCCTTCTCGTTCGAAGGGCTGCTGCTCGCATCCGCCATCGCGAACATTCCGTTCGTCGTCCAGCCGATCCAGCGCGGCTTCGAAGCCATTCCGACCGACGTGCGGGATGCCGCCGCGTGTTGCGGCCTGACGCCGTGGCAGCGGTTCCTGCGGATCGAGCTCCCGCTCGCCTGGCCCAGCATCCTGACCGCGGCGATCCTCACGTTTGCGCACACCCTCGGCGAATTCGGCGTCGTCTTGATGGTGGGCGGCAACCTGCCGGGCGAGACGCGCACGCTGAGCGTCGCGATCTACGACCGCATGCAGGCCTTCGACGATCGGAGCGCCGGCGTGATGGCGGCGACGCTCCTGGTCATCGCGGTGGCGACGCTCATGGCGACGACGGCGTTGTCGCGCCGCGTGAGTCCTCGTCGTGGCTGACCGGCGCCTGTCGGTCAGCCTTCGTCAGCCGGGCCCGATCCCTCTCGATGTCGAGTTCGCGTGCGACCCGGGCGACGTGCTGGCCATCTTTGGTCCGTCCGGCAGCGGCAAGACGACCATCCTCCGCACGATCGCGGGACTCTATCGACCCGCGACTGCGTCCGTCCGATCGGGCGCCGAGACATGGACGGACACCGCCACGAGGACGTTCGCGCCGCCGCATCGCCGCGCGGTGGGGTTCGTCTTCCAGGAGTACGCGCTCTTTCCGCATCTGACCGCGGCGGGCAACGTGATCACGGCGCTCGGCCATCGTCCGCGCGCCGAACGCCGCGGCCGGGCTGAAGAGCTGCTGCGCCTCGTGCATCTGTCCGGCCAGATGACACGGCGACCGCACGAGTTGTCCGGCGGCGAGCGTCAACGAGTGGCGCTCGCGAGGGCCCTGGCGCGTGAGCCGGCCGTGTTGCTCCTCGACGAACCCTTTGCCGCCGTCGATCGCACGGTGCGGCGGCGTCTCCAGGACGAGATCGACGGGTTGCGCCGGACGCTCGACATGCCCTTGATCCTCGTCACGCACGATTTCGACGATGTCGTGCGTCTCGCCACGCACGTCTTGATCCTGGAACGGGGCCACAGCGTGGCGTGCGGCCCGGTGACCACGCTGATGAGTCGTCCGGACCTCTCGTGGCTGCGAGAAGCGGTCGGGCTGGGCAGCGGTGTTCGATGCCGTCGTCGCGCGAACACATCCCGACCGCGGACTCGTCGAGCTCACCTTTGACGGACGGGGTTCGCTGCTCGCGGCGGACCACAAGTCGCGATCGGCACGACCGTCCGCGTGCGAATACCCGCGCGCGAGGTCATCCTGGCGACGCGCGAACCGGAGGGACTCAGCCTGCACAACGTGTTGTCCGGCACGGTCTCGGCGATCCATGCCGACCCGGCGTTCGATCACGTGATCGTCCAGATCGCCGTGGGCCGCGTCCTGCTGCTCGCCGAGGTGACGCGAGACGCGATCGGAAGGCTGGGCATCGCGGTCGGCATGCACGTATACGCCCTGATCAAGTCTGTCTCAATTGATCTGCTCACGGTCCAGGCGAGCGACGCGACAACGGCTCTGTAGACGTACCGACGGGGTGGACTCGGACACCCGATAAAGTCGTGGCCGACCCGGAACTGTGATTCGACCCAGATAGCGCTGTCAGAACCAGAACTTTGCGGCGAGTTGCACGACCCTTGGATCGAGAGCCGTCGTGATCGTCCCGAAGCTGGCCGGTCCGAGCTGCGCCGCCGGTGCTCCGAAATTCGCGGTGTTCAGCAGGTTGAACACCTCCAGACGCAGCTCGATCGCGCGCGCACCGCCGATCCCGACGCGACGCATCACGGCGAGATCGACGTCGTGGTACGACGGCCCCCGCACCGGATTGCGAGAGGCGGATCCGATCGTGAACTGATTGGCCGTTGCGAACGCGGCCGTGTTGAACCAGCGAGCGGGTGTCCGCTCGTCAGCGGGCAGTGTCGGATCGCCGACGAGATTCGGGCGCTGGGTCGTGAAGCCGGCATAGCCGAGCGAGTTCGCCTGCGTCACCGCGACCGGCACCCCGGACTGCATGGTCATGAAGCTCGCGACGCTCCAATCGTTCACCAGTGCGCCGACCACGCCAGTGGGGTGCTTGGCACGGCCCTCGCCCACCGGAAGATCCCACACGACCGAGGCGGCGAAGTAGTGCGGAATGTCTCCGGTCGAGTAGTCGCGGTCGCGCTCCAGATTGTGACTGTCGGCGACGGCGGCGTTCGTCAGCGGTCCAGTCAGAATGGACGCGTCGAACACCGACGAGGCGATGTCGGTCAGCTTCGAACGGGTGTAGGCGGCCGAGTAGGTCAGGCCGCCCGACATTCGCTGACGAATGCTGAACGCGAGACCCTGGTAGTTCGTCGTGCCGACATTGTTCCGATAAAAGCTGACCGCGGTGTAGTCCGGATAGGGTTTCATGAGCTGCGCCCTCGTGATCGTCGGGTCGCCGATCGAGGACGAGCGGGGAATGATCCCGAAAAATGGGTTGGGGACCCTCTCGAGGAGCGTGGGCCCGAGTTTCAGTTGTTCCTCCGTCAACTGATTGATGTTGCTGTCCGGGATCCCGATGTTCGTAATCTTCGATCCGAGGTAAGAGACTTCGATGGCCGTGTTCGCCGTCAACTCGCGCTGGACCGACACGTTCCACTGTTGCGCGTAGCCCGACCCGAGCGTCCCGTCAACGGTGAACACGCCTTGTCCGAGGCCGGCGGTTGGCGTCGGACTGACTGGTGTGACGGTCGGTCCCTTCGCCAGCACGAACGCCGGTGCGATGTTGTCGAGCGTGCGCAGCGACACGGTCTGCAGGAACGGAAAGTTCGGCGTCGTGAACGGCGTCGTGATCCCCGCCATCTCGATCCAGACCTTCCCGTACCCCGAGCTGACGATGGTCTTGTCCGTCAGGCGGTAGACGGCGCCAATGCGCGGGCCGAAGTTGTCCTTCTTGAGCGGCCGGACCGGCTCCGTACCTGGATAGTCGAGCTGCCGCGTCTGCAAATTGAATACGGCGGTTTGGCCGTTGATCTCCGTGGACGGGAAATTGAGCGTGTATCGCAGCCCCGCATTGATCGTGAGGCGCTCGGACACCTTCCAGTCGTCCTGGAAGAAGTACTCCTGAAAGTGTGCGCGCTCCTGAATATCCGTCTGCTGGAGGTCGATGGCAAAGGTCTGCACCTGTCCGAGCAGGAAGCTCGCGAACGCGTTGCCGGTATTCGCGACCCCGGGTAGATCGCTGCCGACGGTGCTGAAGACAAACGATCCCGTCGGCCATGGGGGTTGGATCACGTTGAGCCGCTCCCATCGCCAGTCGAGCCCCATCTTCATGGTGTGGCGGCCTTTCAGCCAGGTGAGCGAATCGGCGATCTGTGTGACGCTGGTGCTGAAGTCCGAGGCCGTGTTATTCGGGGATCCGAGCTGCTGGTAGCCGTTCGGTGCGAAGGTCGGCATCGTGTTGGGAAATTGCGCATTCGACGGGATGCCGGGAATGTTGAGCGCGGCTCCCGCAGGCGAAGACAACGACACCGCGCTCCGCTGGACGGATCGCCGTGTATCTCCGATGCGCACTTCGTTCAGCAGGTTGGTCGAGAAGGTGTGTTGATAGTTCGAAGCAAACGCCCACGCCGTCGTATCCTGCGGACCGACGGCCACGCTGCCGGCCAGGATGGTCCCGCTCCCGTCCGGAAAGGCGGTCACCGGTTCGGCGTGACCGCGGAAGTACGTCAACCGTCCGAACGCCTGATCCCGGCCGGTCGCAAACTTGTGATCGATGCGCACGTCGCCCTGATCCTGATTGTCGATTTCGTTGGCCGTCCGGCTGTAGTTGTTCGCGGTGGCGGTGTTTGTCGGGAGCGGGTAGCGCTCGAGAAGCGACAGCGCGACCGGATCCATGGCGCTTCTCGGAATCGTGTTGTTCGGAAACTGCTGACGCGTATTTCCCACCGTCGTCGCCGGATCGTAGATGTTCTGGCGGAAGACACCTGAACGTTCGGCGAGCGTGGGCACGTTCGAGGTCACCGTGCGGCCGATGCTCTGTCGCTGACCCTGGTAATCGACAAAGAAGAACGTCCGGTCCTTGACAAGGGGGCCGCCGAACATGCCGCCGTACTGATTCCGCCGATAGTCCGGTTTCACCGGATTGCTCGCCTGGAAGTAGTTCCTGGCGTTCAGATGCTCGTTGCGAAAAAATTCGAACACGTTGCCGTGAAAGGCATTGGTGCCCGATTTCGTCGTGAGATTGACCACGCCGCCATTGAACCGCCCGAACTCGGCCGCCGGGCTGTTGCTCTCGATCTTGAACTCCTGGATGGCGTCGATGATCGGATAGTACGCGAGCTGCCCCGGCTCGGGCTGCAGCACGGAGATGCCGTCGAAGAGATACTCGTTCGTTCGCGGTCTCCCGCCGTTGATGCGCGGCAGGACGGAATTCGGCGGCAGCGCGACGCCCGGAGCAATGGCCGCGAGCATGATGAACAGGCGGCCGTTCAGCGGCAGCTGCACGACCTGCTCGTTCTCGACGACCGTCCCGAGGCTCGCGGTCTCCGCTCGCACGATCGGCGCGTCTGCGACGACCGTCACCTGTTCTCGAATGTCTCCGACGCTGAGATCGAAATCGATGCGCGCTTTCTCACCGGTCGAGAGACGAATGCCTTCGCGGCGCACGGGCTTGAAGCCGGCGAGCTCGACATCGAGGCGGTATTCGCCAGGCGCCAGGCTCGGCGCCGTGTAGACGCCATCGTCGGTGGACACGGCCAGTCGCTGACGATTCGTGCGTGTTTCAGTGACCGTAATGGTCGCGCCGGGAACGGCTGCCCCGGCCTGATCCTTCACGATGCCGGTGATCTCGCCGGCAGCGGTCTGGGCATCTGCGGGCGACGCGGCGACACACCACGCGCACGCGACGACAAGGCAGATTGAAAGCGCTTCCCTTCGAGTCATACGCATCGTTCCCGCCACTCGGTTCCCTCCTCAATTGGATCGTGGACTGTCACGCACGCCCAGATCTACGGTTTGGTGCCACGCGAACCGGTGCGCACCCTGCTCAGCCGCAGCCAACACTCTAGATCGGATTGAGATGGTACTCAAATCGACTTAATATAACTCAATCGTGTCAATCAGATCTAACGGTCTTAGAACTCAGGAGGTCTGGAGCCGCTTCACGACTCCTCTGAGCTCAGACTGTGTCACCGTCGAGATGGCTCACGAGTACGCCCTCGTGACGCTGCGGGAATTGCCGCTCCAGTTGATGCATTGGTTGATACCATGATTGTCTGGTTCCAACCCGAAGAGGGCACGGCGAAGGTGCCTCAGAGGGCAACCGGTTGCCGCATCCGATGGCCGTTCGACGATCTAATTGTGACGAACAGTGACCGATCAATACTCGACTCAGCGGCAAGATAGCGGCTTCGCGAAATACGTGTACGGCGCTGCTGCCGGGATTGGGATGTACCTCGCGCGCGTGAGGGCATATTTCGCGATCTCGCGGGATATCACCGCCATCAAGGCTGACATTCGCCGCGCAAAGACCACCGCTGAGGCCATACAGGGTTCCCGAACCGTGAAGCGCAAAGAGCAGGCTGCAGCGGCCGCGTCCAAGGCGGCCATCTAGCATATTCCTCGCCTCCACAAGCTGATGTCGCCCTACCAGCAGCTCAGCGATGATGAGCTGTTGGAAGTTGGCGCAACTCTAGGAGGCTGCGGAAAAACGGTTTTCTATACTGGATCGACACTGCGCCGATCCCGTACTACTATGCCGGGCATGCGAGGAGATGACCGCCAGCCCGATGCCATGTTCAGTTATGTCTCGGCCGAACAGCGAGTGCCGAAGGAGCACCCCCTTCGAACGATTCGGACGCTTGTCGATGGAGTGTTGCACGACATGTCGCGGGAATTCGACGGGCTGTACGCGACGGTTGGCCGCCCATCGATTCCGCCCGAGCGCTTGCTGCGGGCCCAGCTGCTGCAGATCTTCTATTCGATTCGGAGCGAGCGGCTGCTGATGGAGCAGCTGGACTACAACCTGCTGTTTCGGTGGTTTGTGGGCCTGGAGATGGACGAGCCGATTTGGGACGTGACCGTGTTCACGAAGAATCGCGACCGGCTGTTGAATCAGGAGATCGCGCGCAGTTTCTTCCGGCGCGTCGTGGCGCGCGCCCAGGACCTGATGTCGGACGAGCACTTCACGGTCGATGGGACGCTGATCGAGGCGTGGGCCAGCCAGAAGAGCTTTCAACGGAAGGACGGCGGCACCGACGGGGACGGCCGCAACTTCCGCGGGGAAGAGCGCAAGAACGACACCCACGCCTCGAAGACGGATCCGGAGGCCCGGCTGTACCGCAAGTCGAACACTGCCGAGTCGCGACTGGCCTATCTGGGCCACCTGTTGATCGAGAATCGCCATGGGCTGATCGCCGACGCCATGGCGACGCAGGCCGACGGCCACGCGGAGCGGGACGCCGCCGGCTTGATGTTGCAGGCGCAGTGGACGCGGGCGCCCTGGCGTCGCCGCACCGTGGGCGCCGACAAGGCCTACGACGTGCGGGCCTTCGTGGACCTCACGCGGGAGTTGGGCGCGACGCCGCATGTCACCCAGAACCTCACGCGCCGTGGGGGGAGCGCCCTTGACGGACGCACCACACGACACGTGGGCTATGCCATGAGCCAGCATGCCCGGCCTCGCATCGAGCCGGCGTTCGGGTGGCTGAAGACCATCGCCTGGATCCGGAAGGTGAAGTTGCGCGGCCTGGCGAACGTCGACTGGTTGTTCGTCTTTGCGAGCGCGGCGTTCAATTTGATCCGGCTGCCCAAGTTGCTGCCGCAACCGGCGTGAGGTGGTCGATGTGTGCCTTCTCGCCAGTTGGACCGACGCAGGGAGACCGTCCCGGATCAATTCGGGCGCGTGGAACTCATGCAACGCCCAGATGGGAAGGGGTTCGCGCATAATCAGCCGTTTTTCCGCGGCCTCCTAGAGAATCAACTTCGAGCGGTTGAAAGCAAATTCGCCGCACTGATGCCTGCCCGACAAGCTGAACGGCTGACGCTTCTCGTAAAAGGGCTCAGATTCGGAGCCGGTCTGGTGGTTGGCGTAGGCGGCACGCTTGTTTCAATTCCAACGGGCGGACTGTCTCTCGGTTTCGCAATTGCGGGTTTGGGGTTGTGCGCGTGGGAAGCATACGATTTCAAGCAGGAGCACGGCGCGGACGGCCTGAAGAAGCGCAGTTTCGGTCGCTAAGAGCCGAGGCTGGAAATCTGGTCGCACACCTTGAAATGGTGCGCCGCGAGATAGATTCGAGATCAATCGCAGGAACGACTACCTAGTCCCAGCCGCGCCAGCAGCTACCTCCCTCTCAGGTAGTGCCCCCCGTACCGCAGCCGCTCGGCGGCGGCAGACCTACTTGATCTGTTCATCCGTTCGCACCGCGAAGCGGCGGGTGTACCGTTCTTCGGCGACGACGTTCGAGAACCGGCTGAGAAAGTCAACGACGTACGCGGTCGCCTGAGCGACGAGCTGGTCGCCCCTGTTCGTCTGCCCTGCGCCGGGGGACACCGCGATGACCACTGCGATGGCAGCAGCCGGTGCGAGCTGCATCAAGCCTCCGTGAGAGGGCGCGAAAGCGATCAAGGCCTAGACGTCGCTGCCGAGGGGCGGCGTTTGGAACACCACGACGTCCCGGGGAAGGCAGTTGCGGTAGGCGAATTATACGCCTGGGATCCGTCGATGCTTCCCACAATTTCAGCGGTCCGTTACGGGGTTTCTGATCAATCGCAAGCACGACTATGTGGGGGACTACAGTTTCTGCGGCTTGAGCCCGATGCTGATCGGAGAGGCCCCGAAACCATCGATGCGCTTATCAACCACGACGCTCGCCACTGCAGCCGCTGCGCTCTTCGTCATTTGCTCGACCGTCAGTGCTGCCCAGACAGGTCAGGGTGTGGTGCGGGGCGAGGCGACCGACAGCTCCGGCGGCATGTTGCCGGGCGTGACAGTGGTTGCGACCGCCCCGGATGGACGGGTCCTGGCGACGACGGTCACGGACCGTGCGGGCGGCTACGTGTTGGGTGCGCTGGCCACGGGACCCGTCATTCTCAGGTTCGAGCTCGAGGGGTTCACCAGCGTGGTGGTCCGATTGCGTGTCCAGCCAGGCGCCGAAACACTCGGCGTGGTGCGTCTGGAGGTGGCGCCCATTTCCGAAACCGTTGTCGTCCAAGGGGACATGCCAGTCGATCCATCGCCATTTGTTCCATCGCCCCCGCCTCCCGTGGCGACACCCGTGCCGACGCACGACCGCGACTCCGTCTGCGGCCCGGCGAAACCCGGCGCGTCGCCGGAGTCGTTCGGGACGATCCGGTCGGGTCGCGACGAAGCGAAGGCGGGGTTGTATGCCGAGGGTGCCGAGCTCATCATCGACGGCGGCACGCTCAACGGCCTCGACGTCGGACGAAATCTTGTGGTCCGTCGCTACTTCCGTGTGAGAGGGGCTCGCGGGCGCCGACGTGATCGGCGAGCACTCCGCCGGCCTGGTGCAGATCGTGGCGGCCGGCGAGAGCTCGTCGATTGCCGTCGTGGTGTATGCCTGCGACGAACTGATGAAAGGCGATTTTCTAGCGTCGTTCAAGCCCGAATCGATCCGCACTCCCGATCCCATTGGGATTCCCGCCTACCGAGACGCGGCCCGGATTCTCTTTGCGGATGAGGGCCAGATGCTGGGCGCGCCGCGGCGACTGATGGTGATCGATCGGGGAAGCGAGCACGGCGTCTCCGTCGGACAGCGCCTGACTCTTTTCCGCCCGGGACGCACCGCTGCAGGGCCCGACGTCGTCGGCGACGCAATCGTCGTGGCTGTTCGGACTGATTCGGCGACCATTCGCGTCGAGCGCGTGACCGACGCGATCTCGGCTGGCGACTGGGCGGCTCCCCAGAGCCGATCGTCGGCTGCCCGCCAGCTGCGACAAGCACCAGGCGCCGAACCGCCCAAATGATGTCCACTTGCCAGCCAGTTGTGGTCCGCCAAAATCCTGTCCCGAGTGGAAAGTCCGGAACGATAGACCCGAATCCCGCCGCCAGGCGATAGCGAGTTTGAGCGGTCTGTCGAGTCCGCAATTGGCGTCCTCTCCTCCTCTCCTGCCCTTCCTGCCCTTCTGCCTCTCCTGCCCCTCCCTGTTTCGCCGTGGCGGCCTTGGCAAGCATCCATTTCCCGTTTCCGTGGCGCCGCTCGCCGTTTTCATCACGGTGCCGTTCACCCGCGCGCTGCTCCACGGATATGCTGAGTGGCACGATGCGCTCTGCCATCCTTCGTGATAGATTCCGTTTCTTTCCTGGGACTGTGATCAAGGATCTGGTCGCCAAGCGTGGCGAGAAGAGCGTCTTCCACGACTAGCGCTGCGATGAAGAGCATACTGACGCTCGGACTGCTCCTCGCGCTCCTCGCCGGGGCGCCAACTCAGCCGCTCAATGGCCAAGGTGCGCCGCGCATCGTCGCCGTCGGCGACATTCACGGCGCCATCGCCGAATTCAAGAGCATCCTGAAGACCACCGGGCTCGCCGACGACAGCGGCCGCTGGTCCGGCGGCAAAGCCGTCCTGATGCAGACCGGTGACTACATGGACCGCGGCGCGGGCACGCGAGCGGTGCTCGACCTGCTGATGGCGCTCGAGCGGCAGGCGAAGGACGCGGGCGGACGCGTCTTCGCGGTGCTCGGCAATCACGAGGTGATGAACCTCATCGGCGACACGCGAGACGCCACGCCAGGAATCTTCGCCACCTTCGCGGATGCGCAGTCGGAATCGAGGCGCCAGGCAGCGTGGGAGCAGTACGCGAAGCTTGCATCCGCGAAGGCGGCGAAAGGCGAAGCGGTCCCAGCGGTGTATCAGCAAACCCGTGACGCGTGGTTCGCGGCCCACCCGCCGGGCTACGTCGAATACCGCGAGGCGGTCGGCCCGCGCGGGCAGTACGGCGTCTGGCTTCGCGGCAAGCCGATCGTCACCGAATATGCCGGCTCGATCTTCATGCACGCGGGCATCGCGCCGAGCCTGGCGCCGGCGAAGCTCGACGATCTGAACGACCGCGTGCGCGACGAGGTGCGGCGGATCGATCGCTTCGTCCAGCGGCTGGTCGATGCAAAGCTCGCGCTTCCCTTCTTCACCTTGCAGGAGATCCTACAGGTCGCCTCGAACGAGATCGGGGTCGCGAATGCAATGATTGTGGCGGCCAAGGAACGCGGCCAGGCGCCGGATCGCTCGAAGCTCAACATCCCCTTCCTGACTGAGGCGCAGGAGATCATGAAGATCAAGGAGTGGACCGTCGTGAATCCGGATGGAGCGCTGTGGTACCGCGGGTTCGCCACGCTGCCGGACGACCCGGCCGGCGCGCCGTTCGCGGCGCTGCTCGAGCGCTACGGGGCGAAGCGGTTCGTGACCGGGCACACGCCGCAACAGGATGGCAGGATCACGGTCCGCTACGGCGGGCGCGTGATTCTGATCGACACGGGAATGTTGACGGATGTTTACAAAGGGCGCGCGTCCGCGCTCGAGATCGACGGCGAGAAGCTGACGTCGATGTACGCGGATGGACGAGTGCCGATGGCACTGCGATGACCGGCATGTCCTGACCGTCGCTGTAGCGGAAGTCGCAACTCAGAGTCGGGCAGATGCTGGTCGGAATCACGGGGGCGAGCGGCGTTGTTCCTCGCGGTGACCCACGCATTGCCGTTCATTTCCGAGATGATGGACACCTCACCGCTTGATGCCGAGTCCGAGGAGCACGATCGGCCTGAGAATGCTCCACCACCCGATGAGTGGCGTCATCTTCGTATACCCGAGATGCGCCGGCGGATAGACCTTCGTGACGGGCACCTCCGTCACGCGGTGCCCGAGCGCGATGGCCTTGTACAAGAGATAGGGCTCGAGCTCGTACTGGTCCAGCCAGTCTTGATGCAGATCGAGTCGCGGATCGTTGAAGAGCGCGACGCGAATCGCCCGGAAGCCATTGGTGCTGTCGGTGAACCGGCGCCGGGCCAGGAGAGAAAACAGCCACGGGTGCACGAACCGGGTCGCCAGAAGACGATAGAACGGCATCTGCCCGTAGACCCCGCCCGGAAGGTATCGCGACCCTTGGACGAGGTCGGCGCGACCCGACGCGATCGGCTCGACCACTCGGGGTATTTCCTCCGGTCGATCCTTGTCGTTGCCGGCCATGATGACGAGCACATCGAAACCGCCGTCGATGGCGTACCGGATTGCGCGCCGGATCGCCGCGCCGACACCCTGCCGCCGCTCCTGCCGAAGCAGGGTGACGCCTCTCGATTCCACCTCGCGTGTCGTGCCATCCGTCGAGCCGTCGTCCACGACGATGGCCTCGGTCACCTCGCCGGGCCGAAAGCGATCGAGCGCCGAGCCAATCTTCCCGACTTCATTGAAGGCAATGAGAGCCGCTACGACGCGGGTCTGGGGCACTCAGGGTTCCTCGCCGAGACCCGGCCAAGCGTGGCGCCTTCGGCAATCGTGGTCTTGCGGCACACCAATCACGCTTGCCGCTGTGGAGTCGGAGGTCGTTCGTGAACGTGACCGACGGTCCCACACGTTCTGGAACGTGTTTGCCAATTATCGTCGGGGTCGGATCGTTGTCAAGAGTGCGTATCGCGCCACCAAACACGAACACGTGATCCGTTGCCGTCGCGATCCTCGTGAGGTCGCTGAATATGCGACCGGGATTCCGGGGGTGTGATAGATTCGTCGGCCAGAATCCTGCCCAGGGCTATCGTTTGTCCACAACGTCACGAACGCCGCTTCCCAGACCGGAATCCGGCCCGCTGACGCCACCCGCGCCGGCGTGGAAAGGCGCACTCGTGCTCGCGGTGGTGTGCGCGGGCCTGGCCGCCGCCGCTTCGTCCGACGCGCTGCACCGTACGCTCCTGCGCCTCCTGGACAGCACCGCGGCGATCATGGACGCGCACCCCGTCTGGGGTGTGTCGCTGTTCATCCTTCTCTCCGCGGTCTCGGCCATGCTGGCCTTCTTCTCGACGGCCGTCTTCGTGCCGATCGCGATTCACGCCTGGGGCGAGCGCGCCAGTATTGTCCTGCTGTGGGCGGGATGGCTGCTCGGCGGGATGTGCTCGTATGGCGTGGGCCGGTTTCTGGGCCGGCCGGTTGTCCAGTCGCTCACCTCCGGCAATGCGCTGGCGCGGTTCGAACATCGGATCTCGAACCACGCCCCGTTCACGCTCGTGCTGCTCTTCCAGTTGGCGCTGCCGTCAGAGCTCCCTGGCTACCTGCTGGGTCTCGTGCGGTACAGGTTCCTCAAGTACCTGCTCGCCCTCTCTATCGGCGAGCTGCCGTATGCGGTCGGCACGGTGTATCTGGGGGTCAGCTTCGTCGAGCGTCGCTCCTTCGCATTGCTGGGGCTCGGCCTCGCCGGCGCGCTGTCCATCGCCTGGGCCTTCCACATGTTTCAGAAGCGTCTCTCGCCGCCCTGACCCGGGACTGATTCAGGCCTTGAACTGCTGCGCTGCCGCGATCCGCTCGCGAATCGGCGGGTGGCTGTAGAACAGCCACTGGATCGCCTTCGAGGGGTGTTCCTCGGCGAGGTTCTGCTCGCTCAGGCGCCGCATCGCGGAAATGAAGGCCGTAGGATTGTTCGTCAATTCGAGGGCAAACCGATCGGCGCGGCGTTCGTGCGCGCGCGACATGGCATGCGCGATCGGGAGCATGACCAGGGACACCGCCCCGGCCGCGAGGACGAGCAGCGGCAGCGCCGCCACGTCGGCGGGACCACGAAGGCCGAGCGGCTCTGCCGACCAGCCCACCGCGCGCGCGGCCATCTGGAAGCCCGCCAGCAGGAGAACGCTCTCGAACGCCAGCCCCTTCCAGACGTCGCCGTGCACGTGATGCGCGAGCTCGTGCGCGAGGACGATCTCGATTTCCTCGTCCGAGTATTCCGCCAGCATCGTGTCCGACACCAGGATGCGGCGCGTGGCGCCCAGGCCGGTCAGCGCCGCATTGGCCTTCTTCGTCTTCACGCTGAGTCCCCATTCGTAGGCGTCGAGGACGCGCGCGCCCGCACGTTCGGCGAGGGTGAGCAGTCGCGCGCGAAGCGATTCCCGGTCGAGCGGTTTCATCCGGTAGAACAGAGGCAGCAGCGCGACGGGCGCAAGATTCGCGAGCCCGACGATCAGCAGCGCGAACACGAGTCCGGCGGGCAGCCACCACCCGGTCGGCGACCATCGGATGAGGACGTAGATGAGACTGGCCGCGCCGGTGACGAGCAGCAGTCCGACCGCAAACGACTTCGCCTGATCGGCCAGCCAGGTGCGGATGGGCTCGGTCGACAGCCCATAGCGACGCTCGAGGACGAAACCGCTGTAGAACGCAATCGGCAGACTGCCGATCTCGTTGACGAGCAGCAACCAGATCACGTAGATGATCACGGTGAGGGCCGACGCCAGAGGGCGCGGCCCGAAGGTGGCTGCCGATTCCGCAGCCGTCCTGAGCATGGCGCTCAGGCCCGTCGCGAGCAGGCCCGCGAGCAACACCAGGTGCCAGGCCAGCGAGGCCACTTTCGCGCGGCGTTTCAACCGATGATATCGGGTGGCCTTGTCTTCATTCACAATTGAGATTTCAGATTTCAGATTGCAGACTGATTGTTCAGATTGGCGGCACGTCTGCAGTACAATCTGCAATCTGCCATCCCTGCGATCTCCGCTGTCAGTTGAACTGTACCGAGATCAGCTTCGAGACGCCGGGCTCTTCCATGGTCACGCCGTACAACCGATCGGCGATCTCCATGGTCTTGCGGTTGTGGGTGATGAGAATGAACTGGGTGTGCGCCAGCATGCTGCGCAGCATCTCCACGAACCGCCCGATGTTCGCATCGTCGAGCGGAGCGTCGATCTCGTCGAGCAGGCAGAACGGGCTCGGCTTGTACTTGAAGAGACCGAACATCAGGGCGATGGCCGTGAGCGCCTTCTCGCCGCCCGACAGCAGCTGCACGCTCTGAAGCCGCTTGCCGGGCGGCTGGGCGATGATCTCGATGCCGCTCTCGAGCGGATCGGTCTCGTCGATCAGCGTGAGGCCCGCGCGGCCTCCGCCGAAGAGGGTGCTGAAGGTCTCCTGGAAATTCCGGTTGATCGCGGCGAACGCCTCCGAAAACCGCGCGCGTGTCGTTTCGTCGATCCGCTTGATGGCCTGGCTCGTCTGCGCGATCGCGTCGATCAGATCCTTGCGCTGCGTGGTCAGGAAGCCGTGGCGCGACTCGAGCTCGTCGAACTGCTCGATCGCCATCATGTTCACCGGACCAAGACGGTCGATCCGGGCCCGCAGCCGCGTGATCGCCTCCTCGGCCGTCAGCGCCTCCCCCATGGCGTCAGGGTTCGGGAGGGCGTGGACGTCCGGCGAATCGGCGCGCGCTTCGCTGCCGGGCACAGGCTCCTCGTCCTCGTCGGAAGTCTGCGCCTCGTCGGCGCAGATGATGCGCGCGTCCGGCGTCAGATCGCCGGCCGCCTCGAGCGTCGCCACTTCCGCGAGCACATCGTCGAGCGTCGCCTGGACGCTGTCGACCGACGCTTGAGCGAGGTGGGCCAGATCGCTCTCTGCGGTGACGCGCTGGATGTCGAGCTCCGCGACGGCGGCCCGCAGCGTGTCCACCGCCGCACGGGCGGATTTGATCGCGGTTTCCTGTGTGTCGGACTGCATTCGCAGCGAGAAGACGGCGGCGTCGGCGGATTGCACCTCGCCTCGCAGGGTGTCGAGGGTTCGGACGTCGGAGTCGAGGGTCGCCTCGCCCTCGACAATCGCCACCCGCAACGCTTCCACGCGGTCGCGCGCGGCGTCCCGTTCGGCCGTGAGCGTGACGGCTCGCGCCTCGAGCTCCACGAGCCCCTCGTCCAGGCGCTGGACCTCGGATGCCAGCGCGGCCGCGCGCTCCATCAGCGCCGCGTGTGACGCGCCGGCTTCGGCGGCACGGCGGCTCAGCTCCTCGGTGGCTTCGCGGGCTTCGAACAGCCGCCGCTGGGCAACCGTCAGGCGCTCGTCGGCGGTGCGCTGGTCCTCCTCCAGCCGCACAATCGAGGCACGCGCCTCGATCTGCCGCGCGTCGAGGCTGTCGCGCTCCTGTTGGGCCTGCCCGCGCTCGAGCGCCAGTTGCTCGCTCTTCTGCGCCAGCCGCTCGCGCTCCGCGACCCCGCGCTGCAGCTGCGCGTCCAGACCGACGATCACCTTCTCGAGCTGGTGGTGCTCGGCGTTGAGGGCCGCGATGGCGCTGGAGGCTCGAGCAATGGTCGCCTCGAGACCGGCGGTTTCTTCGGCCAGATGGAGCAACGCCTCGTATGCGGCGGCAATCGGCTGGCGGAGATCCTTGATCGCACGCTTCGTTTCGAGAATCCCGCGCGCCTCGTCAGGGTTGCCCCCACTCACAAGGTGCGGCCCGCGGAACACGTCGCCGGCCGTCGTCCCGATCGGGGAGGCGGCCGATCCGCTCGCTTGCGCCGCCTGGTCATATGAATCGGCAATCCAGGCCTCACCGATCGCCTGGCGAATCGCCCCGGCATACGGACCGTTCACCTTGATCACCGACGACAGCGCGATCAGCCCCTCGAAGGGGGACGGGGACATGTTCGGGTCTGAGTCGCCCGAAAACATGCCTGCTCCGTTTTCTGCGATCAGGAATCCGCACCGCCCTGCGCGCTGGTCCCGCACGAGCTGGAATCCCGCGGCCGCCTGCTCCGGCTCCTCGACGATCACGTGCTGGAGCAGATCGCCCAGACAGGCCTCCACGGCCCGCTCGTAGCCACCCTCCACGTCGAGATAATCGGCGACCGCGCCGCGCTGCCCGACCTTGCCGTTCGCCTGTGCCAGGACGGTACGTGCGGCATCGCCGTACTCGGCGCGGGCGGCTTCGAGCTCCTGAAGCGATGTGAGCCGCGCCTCGAGGCCCGCGAGCTCCTGCTCCCTGGAGCGGATCGACCGCGCGCGCCATTCGTGCTCGATGCGGGCGCTGGCGAGCTCCGACTCGCGCGCCACGCGCCCGATGCGCGTCGCCTCGATGGTCGCCTGCGCTCGACGAAGGCCGTCGAGGGCTGCCGCATGGTCGGCGGAGACGCGTTCGGACTCGATTCGCACATCCTCGCTCTCGACGGCGAGCTTCGCCATCGTCTCGGCGACCCGATCGCAGGCCACCGCCGCGTGCTCGAGAGAATGACGGAGCGCGGTCGCCGAGTTGATGGAGGAAAACACCTCGCTGCGGGCCGCCTCGACATCGGCCTCGAGGCCTTCGATTTCGCGGTGCGCGGCGCCGTAGGCGTTGGACTCGAACGCCAGCGCTTCTGCGGCTCCGTCACGCTCGGCGTTGGCCTGGTCAGCCGCGCGCCGTCGGGACGCTGCCAGCTCGCGAATCGGATCCCGTCGCGCGTTCAGCGTGTCGAGCTCGGCGGTCACGCTCGTCGCGCGTCGCGCCGAGCATCTCGATCTGATTCTTGTCGAACGCGATCTGCTGCTGCAGCCGGTTGATGCCAAGCTCGCAGGCATGCGCCGCTTCGCGCCGCGCGGTCGCGCTGGTCTCGGCTTCGACGAGCTCGATTCGCACGCGGGCGCAGTTCCGATTCCACGGCCGCCAGTCGCGCGGCCGCCGCCGGTCTCGTCGTCGCGGGCATCGGCAAGGCGGGCGCGAACCGACTCGATGGCCTGTGCCAGCTGCCGGTACCTCCGCGCGAGCAGCACCTTCTCCCACCGCCTGAGCTCGTCGCGCAGTTTTTGGTAGCGGCGTGCCTTTGACGCCTGCCGCTTCAACGCGCCGCGCTGCTTCTGGACCTCGAAAACGATGTCGTCGATCCGCGTCAGATTCTGCTGCGCTGCCTCGAGCTTGAGCTCGGCGGTGCGGCGGCGCGCCTTGTACTTCGTGACGCCCGCAGCTTCTTCGATCAGCTGTCGCCGATCGGTCGGCCTCGTGCTCAAGATCATCCCGATCTTGCCCTGCTCGATGATCGCGTAGGCCTTCGCGCCGAGCCCGGTATCCATCAGGAGCTCGTGAACATCCTTGAGCCGGCAGATCTCCCCGTCGATCAGATATTCGCTTTCACCAGAGCGATACAGCCGACGCGTCACTTCGACGTCACGCGCGACCGACTGGATCACCTCTTCGGCGCTCAGTTGCGGCGGACCCGCCAGGACCGGCGATCGCGAGCTCGGGGCTGTACACGTGGTGGACCGCGCCGTTTCCATTCCCTGTGCCGTTGCCGTGCCGCCGTTGCCGTGCCCGTTCCCATTCACACGGCCGTTGCCGTTTGCGCCGGCGTGCGCCGCTTCCTCGACAAACGCCGGCCCCGTGACGTTCTTCACCACGCCGCTGAACCGGAGCCTGACTTCGGCCGCGGCGGTCGGCTTGCGGGCATCGCTGCCGCTGAAGATCACGTCGTCCATGCGATCGCCCCGCAGGCTCTTCGCGCTCTGCTCGCCCATCACCCAGGTAATGGCATCGGCCACGTTGCTCTTGCCGCACCCATTCGGGCCGACGATCGCCGTGACCCCCTTGTCGAAGGCCAGCTCCGACCGATCGGAAAACGACTTGAAACCGTTGATCTCTAGACGTTGGAGACGCATGGGAACACCACGGCGCGTGAGACCGCGCCCTTGCGCTGGCAACCGCACATCCGGCGGCTGCCGGACGTGCCAAGTTTTCTGGCTGGATTGCAGAATGACAACGGACCGTTTTGTTGCCCTTTCGCCCTCCGAACATCCGGAGGGCGGCCCCGGGGCTTCAAAACGGTCGTCAGTCTAACAGGGCCCAGTTATAGTGGCAAGGACAAACTGAAGCCCAAGTGGTTGTGGTCGTACGACCTATGCCCACCAGGGTCCCGCCTACTGAGCCCTTTGAGCGCCCTGCCCGAGTCCCTTCAGCTTCTCAGCTTCGGGAAGCATCGTCAGGGCCAGCTGCGCCTGCGGATCGACACCGATCAGACGCCGGCGCGCCTCGGCGATGCCGAACAGCACCTCGTCGATCCGGTAGCGAATCATCGACCTGATGAAGACGAGATCCTTCTCGAAGGCTGCTTCATCGATCCTGATGCGATCGGCCTTCAACTGATCGCGGAACTCGGCGATCATCGCGTCGTCCACCTCGAAGCCGCGTCGGACGGTCCGGCGGCCACTCGATTCCTGGCTGATCCGCCCGTCCCCTTCCACCATGAATCTCACGGCATAATTCTCGAACGCCGCGCGCCCCTGAAGCATCCGGCCGAACGGCGTCGGGTTGAAGCCTTCAGTCGGTCCGGCGAGATGTTTGTCGGGCTCGATCCCGCCACCGCTGTACACCGGACGGCCCGCGTTCGTGCGCTTCAGGTCCTTGGGGTTGTGCGGGCGGTTCGCGTCCTGATCGCGCATCGAATAGCTCAGATACTCGTCGAAGCTTTCGTCCCACGCCCGCTGAATGAGCCGGCCGCTCGGCGTGTAGTAGTGCGCTGTGGTGAGCGCGAGACCGGCGCCGGAACTGATGCGGTAGACGGACTGCACCAGGGCCTTGCCAAAGGTCGTCTCGCCGACCACATAGGCGCGGTCGTGGTCCTGAAGCGCGCCGCTCACGATCTCCGAGGCGCTTGCGCTGTTGCGGTTCACCAGCACGACCATCGGGATGTTCTGGAAGGCGCCGTCTTCGGTGCCGCGGTAGTCCTGATCGGAATTCGAGACGCGCCCTCGCGTGTACACGATCATCCTGCCGCGAGGCAGGAATTCGTTCGAGACCTTGATAGCTTGATCGAGCGGGCCACCCGGGTTCCCGCGAATGTCCAGCAGCAGCCGGCGCATGCCCTTGGATGTCAGTTCGCGCAGCGCCTGCCTGATCTCGCGATCGGTGTTCTCTCCAAAATCACGCAGCTGAACGTATCCGGTGGAGCTGTCGACCATGAAATACGCAGGCACGGTCAGCAGATGCACTTCGTCGCGTACGAGCTCGATCGCGATGGGTTGAGAATACCCCCGCCGGCGGATCTCGATCTGCACCGGCGTACCCTTCGAGCCACGGAGCTTGAGCATCGCCTGCTCGGTCGTCCATCCTTTAGCGGTCTCGTTGCCGATTTTGGCGATGACGTCGCCACGCCGCATGCCCGCCTTGTGCGCGGGCGATCCTTCGAAGACGACCATCGCCGTGATGTCGCCATCCGCGGCCTGGATCGACACTCCGATTCCGTAATACCGTCCCTCCTGGCGCTCGCGCATCTGCGCGTACTCGCGCGGGTCGAAGAAGCTCGAGTGCGGATCCAGTGTCGCCAGCATTCCCCGGACGGCGCCGTACACGAGCCGATCGGAGTCGATCTTGTCGACATAGCCGGACTCGATCGCACTCAATGCGGCAGTGAACGTCTTGTAATGCTCGGGGACGCGATCGTCGACTGCCAGGGCGCGGCGCCCGAACAGGCCGCCAACCAAAGCGGAGATCGCAACAGCGAAGAGAACGGCGGAGACAGGGTGAAAGCGTCGCATGATTCAGCATGCTAGCAGATAACTTCCTCATGAGCAATGACTTCTGGGCACAATTACTGGGGATTTCCTTGACCCCTCTCACCCCGGTTCCTATAATTGGAAGTGCAGCGTGCCCGCTGTGAGTTTCCGGAAAGCAGGGACATATGTTTGGTTCCATTGGGATGCCAGAGCTGATCATCATTTTCGTGATCGCGTTGATCATTTTCGGCCCCCGCAAACTGCCCGAATTGGGCCGTTCGTTGGGCAAGAGCCTGTCGGAATTCAAGCGTGCTTCGAACGAATTGAGAAGTACGCTCGAAGAGGAAATCCGGGTTGAAGACCAGCGGGTGCCCGCCAAGCCCGCGGCAACCGCATCACCGACGGCCAGCGCGACCACGGTGCCGCACGGCGACGAGCCGGTCCCCGGTCACCCCGCAGACCAGAGCGCCTAGCTCGCACGCCCTTACATGGCACTTGTGCCTTTTCCTGGCCCCCAGTCGGGTGCGCTGCAGCGCCCGGACGACGACGACGACGACGAGTTAGCCGGCGCGGACGGCAAGATGTCGCTGCTGGAGCATCTCGACGAGCTCCGGAAGCGAATCATCCGCGCGTGCCTCGGCATCCTGGTCGGCATCCTCATCGGTTTCCTGTTCATCAACGACATTTTCAATTTCGTGCTGCAGCCGACGATTCGGGCGATGCCTGCAGGCCGCTCGTTGATCTATACGCGGCCGGGCGAAGCCTTCTCGATGTACGTGACCGTATCGCTGATCATGGGCGCCATCATCGCGTCGCCCTTCATCATGTTCCAGGTCTGGAAGTTCATCGCGCCAGGCCTGTATTCGAACGAAAAGCGATTTGCCGTCCCGTTCGTGCTGTTCTCCACGGTCGGCTTCGTCGGAGGGGCCGCGTTCAACCACTACATCGCGTTCCCGTTCATGATGATTTTTTTCGCCAGCTTCAACACGCAGAACGTCGCCTTCATGCCGCGGCTCGAAGACGTGTTCTCGCTCTACGCGAAGATGCTGCTCGGGCTCGGCGTCATCTTTCAGATGCCGACGGTGGTCTTTTTCCTCGCGAAGATGAAAATGGTCACCGCCCGGTTTCTGATCAGGCACTTCAAGTACGCGTTCCTGCTGTTTTTCATCGCGGCGGCGGTCATCACGCCCACGGGAGATCCCGTCAACATGAGCATCTTTGCGGCGCCGATGCTCATCCTCTACGGGGTGAGCATCCTCATCGCGTGGATCGTCGTGCCTTCCCGCGCCGACGAGGACCTGGAACCGATTGACTAAGTACTGCGTTTCACAATTACGGTGGCCGTCCGGAAGGACTGCACACTTATTCCCAAATCCCGTCCGACGAGCCTGCTGAACTTCGCTTGTCGCTAACTCGTTGATTGACTTCGAGTACACCTCAGCCGTACTATCTCTGAGGATGAGCTGCTCGAACTCGGGAGGTTCAGCCTTGATGACCCGTTCCCTTCGCTGTCTCGGGCTCGCCGCGCTGTGCGCGCTGTGGGCCACATCGGCCGGCGCTCAGGCGCAATCGGCCACCGCAACGACGTCGGTGCAGAGTCCAGCTGGAACCCAAACCTCGTCCTCGGGCGCCCCGCAGGAAACGCGACCGGCGACGCCGACCTTCTTCGGCGACACTGGACTGTGGTTTGTTCCGACCGGCGAGGTCCTCGGCCACGGTAAGTGGTCGGTGAGCGGATATCGGCGCGGCACGAACTACATCCAGGGGTTTAGCAACGTCAGCGACGTCGCCGGGACGTTCGCCGTCGGGATCAAGGACCGCACGGAGATCTTCGGGTCGTTCCTCGTCGATACGCGGATCGATCGCGATCTGCGGCCGCTGTTCATCGACAACACGGACGTGGGCGGGATTGTCGATCGCGCCCCGCGGGTGCACCAGGGCTGGACCGGCGACAACGTGGGCGACTTCTATCTGGGCGCGAAGTTCAACCTGTGGTCGGAGTTCCGCCAGCAGCCGGCGGCGCTTGGCGGTCCGCGGGATGGTGAAGATGCCGACGGGCGACCAGGACGCGGGCGCGTCGACCGGGGAGGCCGATTTCCGGTTCGACTTCATCGGCAGCAAGGAGCTGCGGCAGCGTGTCGAACTGTCGGGGATGGCGGGGTATGAAATCCGGGGCGCGCCCGAGGGCTTCGACATTCCGGGCGGGGCGTTCCGCTGGGGCGTGGGGGCGGGCTACCCGTCGCGCTCCGCGCTGCGCGGCACGTTCGAACTGGTGGGGGCGGTCCCGAGCAACGACGTCGCGACGATCGGGTCCGGCCTGGTGGTGGGCAGCGACGGCAGTGTCCCGCCGGCGATCTCGGCGACGCAGAGCCTGACCCAGGCGAACGTCGGGCTCACGTGGCAGCACCGGAGCGGCTTCTTCCTGGGCGGCGGCGTGGCGTGGAACGTCCCGATGAAGGATCGGCAGGCCTTCCTCACGGACGACCCGGACCAGAAGTCGACCGACTTCGTCGACTGGCAGATCCGGATCGGCTACCACCCGGGCGTGCGCGTGTACGTGCCGCCGCCGCCGCCCCCGGCGCCGGCTCCCGGCGCCGGCCCCGGCGCCCGCGCCCGCGCCGAACCGCCCGCCGGTCGTGAAGGTGCAGTGCGATCCGAGCACCGTGGAAGTCGGCCGCACGTCGACCTGTCACCGCGACCGCCACCGATCCCGATGGCGATATGCTCACCTACAGCTGGACGACGCCGCAGGGGACCCTGGCGAGCCCGGCGGAACGGCAAACCCTGTGGACGGCGCCGCAGCAGGAAGGCACGGTGCCGGTGACGGTCACGGTGAATGACGGCAAAGGCGGCATGGCGTCGGCGACCGTCAACATCCAGGTGATTCGGCCGCCCGTCAAGACGTATACGTTCGAGGATGTGCACTTCGACTTCGACCGGTACACGCTGCGGCCCGAAGCGACGCGGGTGCTCGACGAAGCGGTGGCGGCGATGAAGCAGGACGCGGCGCTGCGCCTGCAGCTCGAGGGCCACACGTGCAACATCGGGACGGCGGAATACAACCTGGCGCTGGGCGATCGGCGCGCGAACGCGGTGCGCGACTACCTGATCAATCGGGGCGTGGCGGCCGGCCGGCTCTCGACCGTCAGCTACGGCGAAGAGCGGCCGAAGTACGACAACGCGCGCGAGGAAACGCGCCGCCTGAACCGGCGTGCGGCGCTGGTGGTCAATTTGACAAAGTAGCGTGCTGATGCAGCGGGCTGTTGTGATATTGACTGTTGACTGACTGTTAACCGCTGACTGCTAACGACAAAAACGGCCGGGGGCTTTCGGGCACCCGGCCGTTCGTGTTTGGATCACCCGTGGTCATCAAGTCGTCGTCCAGCCGGCAGATTGACGCGTTGATGGCGGACCTGATGTCGGAGCATCAGGTTGTACGTGAGGGGGCCACTGCGCGCCTGACGGTGATCGGCGGCCGCGCCGTCGAGCGGCTGACGGCGCTCGTCGAACGTCGCGAGGGCGCACCGTCGAGCCGCGTCGCTGCCCTGCGCGCACTGGAAGGAATCGCCGATCAGAGGGCCCTCGACGCGTCGCTTCGCGCGATTGACGATCCCGATGCCGGCGTCGCGCAGGCTGCCGTACGCGTGGCCCGCATCTTTCTGCGCGGTCCACGGGGCGCCACGGTGGTTGACCGGCTGACCGAGGTCGCGCTGAACCGCACGCGCAGCGAACCGATTCGTCTTGCCGCGATTGGTGCGCTGAGCGCCCTCGAGTCCTCGACGCTGCAGCCGCTGCGCGAGGCCCTGAAGGACGACGCGAGTGAAGACCATCCGGGACCTTGCGCAACGGACTCGGTCGTTGGCTGTCGAGCCTGGAGACTTCGAAAGTTGCTTGCGACAGGCTGTCGAACGGCGGCTACCCGACGACCCGGTGGCCCTTCGCCACGCCATTGCGCGAGCGTCAGAGACGCTGTCGCTTCCGCTCCTTCACCAGCTCGTCGAACGCATCAGGGAGCGCGAAGCGGGCGAAACCACCGCTGTTCGGGCCGAATGGATGACCGCGCGGGCGGCGGCCCACGTCGCGCTTGCGAGTCGAGGCAGCCGTCTGGGACTGTATGACATTCGCGAGACGCTCGAGACGGCGACAGAACCGCTGCCGGTGGAGTTCCTCAGCGCCCTGACGGTGGTCGGCGACGTGTCGTGTCTGGAGCCGATCGCCGCTGCGTTCGACCGTGCGGGGGGGTCAGGTGGGACACGTGAGGATTGGTGGCACCGCCACCTTGCCTCGGCATTCCGCGTGATCGTCGCGCGTGAGCGCCTGACTCGGCGGCATCACGTGGCGCGGAAGATCGACCGGCGGTGGAAGGGGCTTCTGACTGAGTTATGGCCGGGACGGCATTAACCGCCTGACCACTGGTACGCTTTCGCGAACCAGGCCTCCGCCTGTGCGTCGTTGTCGCAGCGAATGCATCGGCCCGCCGGCGGCCGCCCGCCAATCGGCATGTTCCGAATCGTCGCCTGCGTGTCGTTCTTGATGTGCGTTTCGCAGTCGGCCGCACCGCACCAGGGGGCAATCACGAAGCCGGGACGGCCTTCCATCAGCTGCTTGAAGGCGTCGTAGGTGTCGGCGCGAACGGTGCTGTCCTCGCGGAACTTCAGCGCACGGGCGAGCAGCGTTCGCTGCACGTCTGAGAGCAGCTCGCGAATGGCGTTCGCCAGCCCCTCCATCGGGACACCCAGCTTTTCACGCGTGTCGCGCCGCGCGATCAGCACCTGGGCCTTCTCGATGTCCTTCGGTCCGATCTCGAGCCTGAGCGGCACGCCGCGCAGCTCCCACTCGGCGAATTTCCAGCCGGGCCGTTCGTCGCGTTCGTCGAGCGTGACTCGAATCCCCGCCGCCGCCAGTTCCTTCTGAATCTCCTGCGCCCGAGGCAGCACGGTTTCGCGCCAGTTGTCGCGTCCGATTGGCACGACCACCACCTGGTAAGGCGCCACAAGAGGCGGGAGGATCAGGCCGCTGTCGTCCCCGTGTGTCATGACCACGGCCCCCACGAGACGCGTGGTCATGCCCCATGACGTTCCCCAGACGTGCTGCACCGACGTGTCTCGTGCCTGAAAGGTAATATCGAACGCTTTCGCGAAATTCTGCCCGAGATTATGGGACGTCCCTGCCTGCAGCGCGCGCCCGTCGCCCATCAGCGCCTCGATCGAGTAGGTGCGCAGCGCACCGGCGAACTTCTCGCTTTCGCTCTTGATGCCCTTGATGACAGGAACAGCCAGGACCGATTCGCACACCTCGGCGTACAGGTCGAGGATCTTTCGCGTCTCGTCCTCGGCTTCCGTTTCGGTCTCGTGCGCCGTGTGGCCTTCCTGCCACAGAAACTCGGTCGTGCGGAGGAACGGGCGCGTCACTTTTTCCCACCGGACGACGTTTGCCCACTGATTGATGAGGATTGGGAGATCACGCCACCCTTGTACCCACTTGGCGTACATGGTGCCGATGATCGCCTCCGATGTCGGGCGCACCACGAGCCTCTCTTCGAGCTCCTCGCCGCCGCCATGCGTGACGTAGGCGACCTGCGGAGAGAAGCCTTCGACGTGCTCCGCCTCCTTGTTGAGCAGGCTTTCCGGAATGAACAACGGAAAATAGGCGTTCACGTGGCCCGTGGCTTTGATGCGGAGGTCAAGCGCCTGCTGGATCAACTCCCAGATCGCGTACCCGTACGGCCGAATGACCATGCAGCCCTTCACGGGCGAGTAGTCGGCGAGCTCGGCGCGGCGGACGACATCGAGGTACCACTGCGAAAAATCCTGGGACCGCGGCGTGATTTCGGTGACGAACGAACCGGTTTCAGGCTTCTTCGACATGTGCGCGTTGGGGTTGTGATGGCCGGATGTCTACGAGATGGACTTTCCAGTGTAGATCGTCGCGGGAGGGAAAGTCTGCCCGGAAGTGCCCCCCGCGGCTCTCCTCGCGCCGCAGTGCCGCCCGCACTATCAGGCGCGCCACCGTCAGGAGGTTGAAACGCCGCCACTCGCCCGCGCCCGGCTGCGCTGATCGGTCGAGCGTGGCGCGCTGGCTCGCACAGGCGTCCTCGAGCCGCGCCGCGGTCGCCTGCAGCTCCTCCCGCGTGCGAAGCAGCCCCGCGGTACGCCACATCAGATCGCGAACGGCGGTGATGCTCAAGACGTCGTTTGGGGAGGAAGGGCCGGTGGCCGGAGGTTCCGGGCTCGAACGGCCGGCCTTCGTGCGGTCGGCCTTCAACAACGCGACCTGAGGCGGCTGCTGCATCGCCTCCGCGGCGCGAGCCCCGAATACCAGCCCTTCGAGCAGCGAGTTGCTCGCCAGGCGGTTGGCGCCATGAACCCCGGTGCAGGCGGTTTCACCTGCGGCGAAAAGTCCGGGAACGGAGGTGCGGCCCCACTCGTCGGTGTCGACGCCCCCCATCAGATAGTGAGCGGCCGGGCCGACGGGGATCGGATCGGCCGCCAGATCGAGGCCCACGTGGCGACACATCGCGGCGACAGTCGGGAACCGCTCGTGAATGCGCGCGCGATCCAGATGCGCGAGCGTCAGAAAGACAGGACCACCTGCCTGCTCGGACTCCCTCACGATGCCGCGCGCGACGATGTCGCGCGCGGCCAGATCGCCATCAGGGTGATAGCGCGTCATGAACGCCTCGCCACGCGCGTTGACGAGCCGCGCCCCTTCGCCGCGAAGCGCCTCGGTGAGGAGAAACCGCGGTGCGCCAGGGAATTTGAGCGCGGTCGGGTGGAACTGCACGAACTCGAGATCCGTGACGCGCGCCCCCGCATGATAGGCGAGCGCAACGCCGTCACCGGTCGCGACCGCGGGGTTCGTCGTTTCCCGGTAGACCTGCCCCGCCCCGCCGGTCGCCAGCAGCGTCGCGCGCGCGCGCGCCTCATGCCGGCTCGTCTCGCTGTCGAAAAACCTGACGCCGCGAACGGCCCCTTGCTCGAAGACGAGATCGGTGACGAGGCCGTGATTGACGATCTCGACCGACGGCAGCTTGACGACGCGTTCCCAGAGCGCGCGGTCGATTTCGCGTCCCGTGGCGTCGCCCGCGTGCAGGACGCGCCGGACGCTGTGCGCCGCCTCCAGGCCCGGTTCGAGCTCCCCAGCAGAATCCCGATCGAACCGCGCCCCCCACTCGATCAACTCGCGGACGTACCGCGGTCCCTCTTCAACGAGCACACGCACGGCCGCCTCGTCGCACAGGCCGTCCCCGGCACGGATGGTGTCGGCGGCGTGCCGCTCAGGGCTGTCGTCACGGCCCATCGCCGCGGCGATGCCCCCCTGCGCGTATCCGGTATTGCTCTCGGTCGAGGCGGCCTTGGTGAGGACCAGGACGCGCCCCGCGTCCGCGAGCGTGATGGCGGCGCGCAGGCCGGCGATCCCGCCGCCAACGATGATGAAGTCGATCTCGTTGCTCACGAAGCTATCAGCTATCGGCTGTCAGCTCGGCATTCGCCGGAGCCAACAGTTCAACGTTCACAGTCAACCGTTCAGGTTTACAGCGCCGTCAACCGTGACCCAGCCTCCCGTCAGCTTGCTGTCAACTGTGAACTGTCAACGGTGGACCACGTGCGCACGCAGCTGACTGAGAGCTGGGCGCTGTGAGCCATAAGGGACGTCTGCGTTGAGTGTTATCCTAGCACTCGCCCGCCTCATGGATCCGATCCGTCTCGACGTCGACACGCCTTCCAGGCGCTACACGATCACGCTCGGTGACGGCTTGCTCGAGCGTCTCGCGTCTCTGCTGGATGCGGCCGACGTGCCCGCGCGCCGTTTCGTCGTCTCCAACGCCCTCGTCTGGCGCTTGCACGGGGCGCGGCTCGCGAGCGCGCACCTCGGCGAACCGATTCTCCTGTCCGACGGCGAACGCTACAAGCAGATGCCGGGCGTCGCGCGCGTCTACGACGCCCTCGTCCGCGCCAACGCCGAGCGATCGTCGGCGCTGATCACGTTCGGCGGAGGCGTCGTCGGCGACATGGCAGGATTCGCGGCGGCGACGTACCTCCGCGGCATCGCCCTCGTTCACGTTCCGACGACGCTGCTGGCCCAGGTGGACAGCGCCGTCGGCGGGAAGGTCGGCGTGAACCACCCGCTCGGCAAGAACCTGATCGGCGCGTTCCATCAGCCTCACGCGGTCCTCATCGACACGTCGGTGCTGGCGACGCTGCCGCGCCGGGAGTTCCGCGCCGGCCTGTACGAAGTGATCAAGTACGGCATGACGTCGAGCCCCGCCCTCTTCGACAAGGTCGCGCGCGACCTCGCCGCGGTGTTCGCGCGCGACCCCGAGGTGCTGGTCGCCCTCATCACGGAGTCGTGCCGCATCAAAGCCGCGGTCGTCGCCGCAGACGAGCGCGAGGCCGGCCTGCGTCGCATCTTGAATTTCGGCCACACCGCGGGGCATGCGCTCGAGGCCGTCACCAAATACCGGCGGTTTCGTCACGGCGAGGCGGTGGCCTACGGCATGCTCGTGGCCGCGGAACTGAGCGTGCTGCGAGGCGCGCTCGCCGACCTCGATCGAAAGGCGCTGGCCGATCTGATTGCCAGC
This sequence comes from uncultured Acidobacteriota bacterium, assembly GCA_963745495.1. Classification (GTDB taxonomy): domain Bacteria; phylum Acidobacteriota; class Vicinamibacteria; order Vicinamibacterales; family CAVVIG01; genus CAVUXJ01. Next base: position 370,416 of record CAVUXJ010000011.1, on the reverse strand, counting down.
CTCGGCCCTCTCCCCTCCATCGCAGACGTGTCCGCGAGCCAGATGATCGACGCGATGCAGCACGACAAGAAGATGGTCGGAGGGCGCCTGCATTTCGTGCTGCCGACGGCCATCGGGGCGACAACCATCGTGGATGACGTCACGGAGAGCGAGCTCAAAGCGGGTTCGAAGAGCGGATCAGGCAGGACCGAACAGGATCTCCATCGAAGTCGAAATCTGAAGTCTGATCAGACTTCAGGTTTCAGGTTTCAGGTTTTTGGGGTCGCATCGCGGCGCTGACCAGCGCGCGATGACCAGTCGAGACACTACCCTTCAAGACCGTGCTCTTTGAGCTTCGTGATCAGCGCCTTGTAGCTGACCTGCAGGATCTCCGCGGTCCGTCCGCGGTCGCCCCCCGTCTCCTTCATCGTCTGGTCGATTTTCCGCCGTTCCACCTCGGTCAGCACGCGACGCGACGCCTCGGCCAGCGTGCCCGACAGATCGATCGCCGCCCATTGATCGTCGCCCGCGACGACCGGCGCCGCATCGCGGAACGACAGGTTCAAATGCCGCGCGTGAATCGTGTCGCCCTCGGTGAGGATGACGGCGCGCTCGATGCAGTTCTGCAGCTCGCGTACGTTGCCCCGGCCAGCCGTACAGCTGGAGCTCCTGGATGGCGGACTGGGCCAGCGTCAACGGTTTCTTCTTGAGGTCCCGTGAGAACCGCTCGATGAAGTGTTTCGAGAGCATCAGGATGTCGTCGGGACGCTCGCGAAGCGGCGGAATCGTGATGGGAAAGACCGAAAGGCGGAAGTAGAGGTCTTCGCGGAATTGACGCGCCGCGACGGCGGCCTTCAGGTGCCGGTTGGTCGCCGCGACAACGCGGACGTCCACCTGCAGCGAGACCGTGCCGCCCAGCCGCTCGAAGCGCTTTTCCTCCAGGGCCCGAAGGATCTTCGCCTGCAGCGACAGCGGCAGGTCGCCGATCTCGTCGAGAAACAGCGTGCCGCGGTGGGCCATCTCGAACTTCCCGGGCTTGCGGGCCGAAGCGCCGGTGAACGCCCCCTTTTCGTGTCCGAAGAGCTCGGTCTCCAGCAGCGTTTCCGGGATGGCGGCACAGTTGATGGCGACAAAGGGGCCGTCGGCACGCGGACTGAGCGCATGGAGCGCCCGCGCAAACAGTTCCTTCCCCGTGCCGCTCTCGCCTTCGAGGAGCACCGTGGCGTCCGTTGCCGCGGCCCGATGGAGCGAAATCGTGACCTGCTTCAGCTTCGGGTCCTCGCCGATGATCTGGGGCGCGCCACGGCGCGACGCGAGCTCCTCCTTGAGGAGAATGTTCTCGGTCGCCATGCGGCGCTGCGAGAGCGCACGCTCCACCATCAACAGCAGATGATCGGGATCGACCGGCTTGGCGAGAAAATCGAGCGCGCCTTCCTTGATGGCTTTGACGGCGTCCTGAATCGTGCTGTACGCGGTCATCACCACAACCGGGAGCTCGGGATCCAGCTCCTTGGCGGCCCGCAGGACGCCGAAGCCGTCGCCCTCGGGAAGCCGCAGGTCCGACAGAACGACCCCGGGCGCGTCGCTCGCAGGGCACGGATGGCTTCGGGCTCGTCGCGCGCTTCGATCACGCTGTGGCCGTGGGCCTCGAGCGCATGGCGGAGCATGGCGCGCAGCGAGTCCTTGTCTTCAACGAGCAGGATCGGGGGATCGGCGGTGCGGCGGGACACGTGTGAATGGCTCGGTCTCGAGAGCGCTACCGGAGCCAGCCCGGCGGCACACTGGCCCGCCGAGCTTCCTCCTCGAGAGCTGCGATAGCCTTTTTTCCCTCCTCAATCGCCTTTGTCAGACGATCGAGCTCGCCGAGCGCCCGCTGACGATTCCGTTCGATGACCGCGCGCTGCGCGGGATCATCGCGATTGACGAAATCGGCGGACAGGGAGTTGATTTGGGTCTGAATCGCCTCGGCGGTGATCTCATCGCGTTCGAGCTGGGTTCGCAGCTCCTTCATCCGGCCGCTCCAGTACGCCTGATCTTTGACCGGGGCCTTGCGTGGCGTCCGCGCTCGGCTCTGCGGGCTTGTCGGTTTTCGCGGCGTCAGCCGCCTTGGTGTCGGCAGGCGGAACCACGGGGGCCGGCGGTGGTACGTCGCCGAGATCCTTGTTCGTCAACACCTTGGTGGCGGGTTTGACCGTCTTGCGCCGCTCTTCTTCCTGCTTGGCGACGTCGGCAAGCGACTGCGCCCGCAGAGGGGCGACGCTGCCCACCAGCGTCAGCAGTGTGAAAATTGCCGCCTGAATCAGAAGGGGCATGGAGCTTGGGTACTGTATCGGGTCGAAATCGATCGTACGTGAACACCCCGGGGGGGTCAAGGCGGGGCGGGTAGCTGAGCGGGTTTGGCTCGCGAGGCTGGCCAGAGCCGCCTCGGACAGCCGTTGCCCGGCTGTTCCCCGCCGGTCCCTCTCGTCTGCTGCAACTACCTGACCTCGCGCCACGACAGAATCCGGACACCCGCCTGCCCGATGCTCTGCCCGGCCGCCTGTCGGGCGCGGCGGTTCGGCTCGTCCTGACCGCTCTGTCCGCCGGGCTCCCGCTCGAGCGTGGTTGTGTCCGTCCGCGCGATGGTGAGTTCGACGGTCTTGTGCACCCCACGGGGCCCAAACGCTTCGGCACGGAGCGCCATCACGCCGGAACCTGGATTCGTCGCGACCGAGCCATCCTTGAACGGATCCCCGTCGTTTTCCGAAGGGTCGTCGCCGACCATCACGACGACGTAAAACGGGGAGTTGATCCCGGACGTCGGCATCATGTCGTCGAGCGGACCGTAGGCGAACAACTGCCAGCGCGGGTTGTTCACGCCCCACGGACGGTCCTTCGTGACTTCGACGTAATCAGCCGTCGAGCACGACGTCTTCTGGCAGTTCGCGGAGGCGAGGACCTGGGTCAAATTCAGCGTCGAACCGTCGGCGAGGACTCGATCGCCGGGCGCGCCGTCGATGAATGCGGAGGTTGCCGTCCCGCCGAGCATCGAGTTCCAGTCGGGAATGGTGACCAGATCGCCCAGCGACCGCTCGAGGCCGGCGTCGGCGGCGTAGAGGGCCGCGGAGCTGTTCCGGAAGTTGCTCGCGATTCTGGTTTCCGTGGTTGTCGACAGCATGAGGGTGGTCCCGAGCGCCATCATGAAGAGCATGGCCATCAGCGAGATGATGAGCGCAATGCCGCTCTCGCTGCGGAGGCTGCGATCCCCACCGTGCACGACTGGCTCGTTCGTCAGCGTAGTCACGTTCTTTACCTGCCCAGATTGAGATTGCGGGGGGTGACGTCGAAGCGAAGCGCCTGATCGGGCACCTGTTTGTAACCACCGCGCGATGTGCCGGGTTTGAGAAACAGCGCGTCGCCGCCGGTTCCGATCGAGCCGCGAAAATCCGGATTGCCGCTCTGCACGCGCAGACTCACTCGAATCGTCCGCACCCTGAAGAGATCCGCGTCGAACCGGTTGGGAGTGTCCGCAGCCGGACACCAGGGACCATCGGTCAGGCTTGCTCCCGCCATCCGCACAAGGCCACTGCCCGGCGGACCCAGCGCCGGCAGCCGCGAGCGCTGCTGACCAGCGACCATCGTCATCGTGCAGTTCTCCCCAGCCGGCCACGGCGCCTGCGAGACTCCCAGCGCGGGCGGCGTGGGACCGTACGTAGTCGACCGATCGATACCAGGCCGGCGCAGCATCGGCGGATCGGGATCACCGTAGTACTCGAAGTCCAACCCAACCACGTTGTCCACCACGGGAGCCGCGGTCAGGTATCCGTCGTAGTGCATCAACTGATTGGTGGTCGTGTCGAGGTAATAGACGTGCTGCTGGACCTGAACGACCTTCGCTCCCGTGTCGTACGACTTGGACAACGGCCCTTGCCTGTTGCGCTGCAAGTGACCGCTGCTGCCCTGCACCCCGGTAACCGTCATCGGATCGAACGATCCGGTGTCGTCGTACAACAGAACCTGCATCCCCTCCTCGAACCCGCACAGATCCCCGGGCGGGCAGTTGGGGGGAGTGTCCACCTTCAATTCCGCCGAGGTCGCGGGCAGCGACGCCGAGATGGTGGTCTGCGCCGCGGTCGAGGGCACATAGAACAGCGAGATGGCGTCGCTCCTGAACGTTTCCGGCGGGTCGTCGTACGCGGCCAGGAATCCGATCTTATGAGGATGAACCGGCGCAAAAAATCCGGTCAGGGGTCCGGACTGCGATCCGGAATATGCCCCGCCGCCAGCCATCACGAGATCGCGCTTCAGCGTATCGACGCCCACCCGCAGCCGCTGCTGCACGTCGGCTGTCTCCGGCTGGGCCTGGAAAATGGCGCCGGACGGATTCATGACCGTGAAGACGCCGGCAGTCACCGTCATCATGATGGCCGTCGACACCAGCAGCTCGATCAACGTAAAGCCGTCTTCCGTGCCGGAGGTTCGCGTCGAGTCGCCGCGCAAAGCGCGACCCCAGGCGGATTTGCGCCGTGGCGGAAACATTCTCGTCGTGCAGGCACGGCTCATCACTGCCACTTCCTGGTCTTCACCGTCATGAGGCGCGCTTCGTCGCGCAGCGGGCGCGAGGATCGTTGGTCGCTGTCCGCGGCGCCTCGATTGCGCGACTTGGTGACCCGGACCTGCAGGATCACCGTGTTGTGGATTGGTCGGCAACGGCTCGACCGACCAGCGCCGGACATAAATCGCCTGGGCGGGAATCGCCGGCCCGCCGCCGATGACGCGGCCGAACTGGTCGACGTAGTCGACGTAGCCGGCCACGTTCGACGTCAGGCTGTGGGGCGGCGACGGCGACAGCCCGGGACCGCCGGTCGCCGACTGAATCGGCAGCGCGACATCCGAGGATGTGTCGGTCAACGGCAGTCCGGTGATGTCGAAGCCCCACGTGAGGCCGCGCAACTGCTCCATTTTCTGTGCAGCCAGCACGGCGGCGAACGTTCCCGTACGCGCCGACGCGGTGTCGGCCATCGAGATCGCGAACATCTGCCCGAGAACTGCAACGGCGCCCGCCAGCAGTCCAGCCGCGACGATCGTTTCGACCAGCGAGAAGCCCGATTCGGATTTGCTGGATGCCAATGTTTTCAAGCTCAGTTCACGACGGGGCTATTGCTTGTGACGAATAGCGTCGCCGCGTGCACCTGCCTATTTCACGTTGCGGACCATCAGGTCCAGCCGCTGATTGTCGAGGGTTTTTGTGGTGGAAGGGATGGCGATCGCGGCGGCGGTGGCAGCAATTGCCAACGTGGCCGGCGTTCAATGAGTGAAAAAGGCGCCACTCGCTTCTCGACCAACGCGTGGCTTCTCCCGCGCTGGCCCTCGCCGCGGACGTGTCAGCCTTTAGGTGCGTGATGCCTGTGTTTCATCCTGTAACACAACCAACCGAATCCGTAACCGTATCGCGCGCGCCACGCAATCCGCCGTCGAGCCCAACCCATCATCGTAAGTAGCGGCAGGGATGATGGTTATCCGACTACATCGCCCGCGATTTCGATCTGTGGCAGCGACCTTGCGGTTCAAAGAGTCGTATGACTCGAACGCCACTTCCTCCGCCAGCAACATCGAAACGCGCAGTCGTCGCCGGTGGCGTGGCCACTCAGGCGCAGCGTGGCCGCTGGACGAAGGGACTCATGCCCTTCGCCGGAGGTGCGAAGGAACCGGATCGTCCGGCCGGCTTTGCTCTCGTGGAGCTGTTGGTCGTGGCGGCGCTCATCGCCGTCATCACCGGCATCGCCGTGCCCATCTCCGCCGGCATGATCGCGCGCGCGAAGGCAAACAGCACCAGCCTCGAGGCGCTCACCTGGCTCGAAGAGCCGCGAGTTCGCGCCAATGCCGAGCGCCGCAACTTCGAGGTCACCTTCAACACGGCGACAAACCATATCAGGGTCGACCGGGTGAATCCCGACGCCTCGAAGACGCTCGTCCTGGACCGCGAGCTCCCCGGCGACACGAAATTCCTCAAATTCTCGGGGACCCCTGACACCCCCGACCTCTTTGGCAATGCCTCGGCTGTCGATTTCGACGGCCCCGCTCCGCACATGTTCACGAGCGATGGCTCGTTCACCGACGCGAACGGCGATCCCAGCAACGGAACGATATTCATCGGCAAGACCGGGCAGCCCGAAACCGGCCGCGCCATCACGATCTTCGGGACGACCGGGTTGCTGCGCACCTGGAAACTGGCGGGGAATGCATGGAACTAATGAGCGGCAAGCGATAGAGCGCCGGTCCGTCCTGCGGAAGTCGGCCGAGGGGTTCTCGTTGATCGAGGTCATGATCGCGACCCTCGTGCTCACTGTTGGCGTGCTCTCGCTGGTCGGGGTCGTAGGGCTCGGACTCCAGACCGTGGCCGTCGTCGTCGGCGATGCTGATTGCGCGCGAAAAGGCGCGCGAGGCGGTCGAGAGCGTGCACAGCGCCCGGGACACCGGAGAGCTCTCGTGGAGCCGCGTTCGCAACGTGGCCGATGGCGGGGCGTTCCTGGATGGCCCGCAGGACGTTCGCACGCCAGGCCCGGACGGCCTGGTGAACACCGCGGATGACGGAGCCATCGAAGTACTACGGGGACCCGGCGTGGACGGCCTCCTGAACACGACCGATGACACGCTGACGGCATTGGCGCCGGAGCTGTTTCAGCGCGAGATCACCATCACGCCGCTCACCTTCGACGACAGTGTGGCCGTCAATCCGAACCTGCGGCAGATCGCGGTAACAGTCAGCTACAAGGTCCGCAATGCGTGGCGCACCTACACGCTGACGACCTATGTGTCGTCGTACTCATGATTACCAACACCGCCCAGTCGATTCGTGGCAGGGCTCGGCCTCGGCAGCAGGCTGGATACTCGATGATCGAGCTGCTCATCGCCATGGGCATCACCACGGCGATCATGGGCGCCACCCTGGGGGGGCTGAGCGACGTGATGCGGTCCAACGACATGGTGGTGCGGGTCACCGGCATGAACAACGGCCTTCGAGCCGGCATGGATCTGATGATCCGCGATCTGCTCCAGGCCGGCGCAGGACTGCCGAAAGGCCACGTCATCTCCACGCCCTCCGGCGGGGGCGTTCTGATCAGACGTCCGGGCCCACCAGGGACGGCGTATACGTTCGCGGCCGGCCCCAATATCCCGGCGGTGATCCCGGGATTCGGGCTTGGTCCGACCATCAACGGCGTCGCCACCGACATGATCACGATCCTGACGGCCGACAACAACTTCATCGACGTCGGCGTGGCGGCGGTGTCGTCGACCTCGGTGGATGTCGTCGCGTCGGTCAACATCGGCACCGGTGTGGATCGCGTGAGTCCAGGGCAGCTGATGATGGTGATGCAAGGGATCGACGACCACGCTGGTTCAGGTGACCGCGGTGAACGCCGGCACCCGCCGGATCACGTTCGCGTGCGGGAGACTCGCTGAACTTGAACCAGACCGCCGTCGGCGTCGTGGGAAACCTCGCCACGCTGAACGCGCAGGCGCCGACCGGAGCGGCAGCGCCGGCGGCGACAAGGATTACGCGCATTCGCATGATCTCGTACTACCTGGACAACACCACGAGTCCTGGACACCCGCGCCTCGTTCGACGCATCAACAACGGACACGAGACGGACTTCGACAACCGCTCGGCACGGCCGTCGCGCTCGACATCGAGAACCTGCGGTTCACGTACGACCTGACCGACGGCGCCACCAATCCCGGCGCGTGTTCGATTCATTGCAGCCGATTTGACCGACGGACGGGGCGTGTGCACCGGGCGCGTGCTTCCCGACCCAGATCCGCAAGGTCAACGTGCTGCTGACCGCACGGTCGGACAACGCGAACAGTCACGCAGTCGCGGGCGTATCGAAACACGCTGAACTCGCAGGTGGCGCTGCGAGGCATGGCCCTGGTCAACGACTACCAGATGATGATGAGCACGAGGAATACGCGACATGAGCGGGCTTTCGCGCAGCGCAAGGCGGATGAATCGGGCATCGCGCTGATCACCGCGCTGCTGGTCTTGATGCTGATTTCCGGGTCTGATGGCCGGCATGTTCGCGGCCATCAACGTCGAACAGCGTTCGCACGCGGTCGACCGCGATCAGACGCAGGTGTACGCCGCGGCGCATGCGGGACTCGAAAAGCTGACCGCGGACCTGGCGGGACTCTTCGTGCAGGATTTCAGCCCGCGCGCCGACGCAGCTCAACGCCCTCACCGCAGCGGACCACCTGCCCGACCATTTCCGGCTTCGAATACACCGCGCCCGGAGGCGCCGTGGGTTCCGGCTACGCCGTCTCGTGGACGCCGGATGCCGAACGGCAATCCACTGCCGCTGGCGAATACCACGATCACGGCCGGACCCTACGTGGGATTCAAAGGGCTCCTCACGCGGTACGACATCACCGTGACCGCCCGTTCCACGAAGGGCTCGGAAGTGCGGCTGCGCCGCGGGCTGCAGACGGTCGCGGTGCCGGTGTTTCAGTTCGGCGTGTTCTCGGAAACGGATCTGACGTTCTACGGAGGTGACGACTTCGACTTCGGCGGACGCGTCCACACCAACGCCAACCTCTGGCTGTCGGAAGCTCTCGGGCATCGACGCTGCTCTTCACCGATCGCATCACCGCGTATGGAGACGTCAACCGCAAGTACCTGTCCAACGGCCTCGACGCCGCCGCCAACGGAATGAGCGGGGCGGTCAAGATTCTTGACCGCCATCGGCAACCTCGGCTCGGCCCGGACGCTGAGCTACAGCCCGAACGAGGGCAGCGTGACGAACAACGTCGGCGGCTTCTGGACGACGGCCGACCCGCACCGGTATGGAACGCGAACGGTGCGATGACGAACAACGGCTCGCCCTCGTGGACGACCGTCTCGCACTCGTACTACGCCGACAACATCATCAACCGGCACACCGGTGCCACGGTGCTTCGCCTGCCGCTCGTGTCCCAGGGAGCGACGCCGATCGACCTGATCAGGCGGCCTCTGGTGAACTCGGACGAAGACACGACCAACCCGCTGGTCTTCGGTCAGCGGTACTTCGGGCCGATGGCAGGCCTCCGCATCCTGCTCTCCGACAGGGCGGAGGACATCACGAATCTGCCGACCGTGACCGCCGACGCACCAATCTGGCTCGACGGGGACTGGAACTCCGGGCCGCGCCACCCGTCGGGCGTCCGGCGGGTACGCGGTCGATGCGACCCATCCGCCGATTGCGCGATCGATCGGCCCGATCAGCAACACGACGGAGCGGCGGCCGCAGCACCTACGCGGCTCCCTACTGCGCAGATTTACGTGAACGGCGCGATCGACCGCGGGATTCCTGGCACCGGCGACCATGACCGTCACGTGGCGCCGGCTGGCGACGTCGACCATCACGGGTTGCACGGGTCGCACGATCACGACCTTCACCGGTTGCAACGTGAGCGCCACCATCCCGGCCGCCGTGGGAACGACGGGACGCTCACCGCGACACTGCCGTCCGGACTCACCGTGAGCACGGCGACGAATATCACGGCGGTACAGACTGCGCCGGCGCGAACAACAGGACGATCACGCTCAACGCGCCCGCTGGGCAATCCGCAGCCGACCGCGCGGTTCGTGCCCGGGCTGATGTGGGTGAATGGCGAGCGCCGGTGACGTGCGAGGGCTACAGACTCTGGCCGCACCGGCCTGCGCTTCACGAACTGCCGCGGGCTGACCGCGGCGCCGGCGCACCAATCGACGTCCGATTTCGACGCACGCGGCTTCCGACCAGAACAAGGATCTGATCGGCGGTTTCATCAAGATCGAGAAACAGAACGCCGCCGGCGTCTGGAGCGACGTCACGCTGGAGATCCTCAACCTGGGCATCGGCGCGCCCAATCAGGAGGGCAGCGATCTGCGGCGATCCGACGCCGAACGCGGTGATCCGGCATCCAGCGGCTGCGCGACAACGGCAATATCGGCAGCGGCACTCCCGTCTGCACCTACGCCGCGCAGCCAGAACCCCCACGACTGGTGGCCCAACGCGCTCTACGACGCGCGCGAAGGCAACTACCGTCCGCGGGGCACTGTGTCACCACCACCAGCCCGATGACGCTCGGCGGCGTCATCAACTACGTCTCGCTTGACGTGAGCAACCTCAAGCGGTGGCTTGCCGGGACGATCGGCACGACCGGGCGACGACTGCGCTGAACGTCAACGGCTACATCGTGTACTTCTCGGACCGCCGGGGCGATCACAACGAGAACGACGTCGCCATCCCCGACCGCGAGACGGGTGAATACGGCTCCGAAAACTTCGTCAATCCCACTGTCGCGCGACGGCGTGCCGACGATGACTGCCGGCCGTGGCGCCGCAAGCCGGCGAGGACGTCAACGCGAACGGCGTGCTCGACCGCTACGGCGAAACGCCGCACCGTCTCACGGTCAATCCCTGGCGAGGCTGGATTGGGACCGGCTTCGATGCTGCCCTTTCGACGCTACGACGCGCGGCGGCCGTGGACCACGATTGCCGCGGCGAACGCCCCGCAGGCGCCGTGTCAACCGCCAGGTGCTGTTCCGCCGCGGCGCTCAAGCTGGTCAATGCGGGCGTCGTCGCCGGCGTCAGCCGTCTGCCCACCGACGGACTGACGGTCGTTTCGGAGAATCCGGTCTACGTGCAGGGCAACTACAACGCGACGAACGACCCGGTCGTCAATGCCACCGAGGCCCACGTGCCGGCATCGCATCATCGCCGACTCGGTGGCCATCCTCTCGAACAACTGGACCGACGCCGCCTCGTTCAGATTCCCCGAACGACGTCGCCAGTCGTCAAGCGGCGACGACCGGGTACCGCTTCGCGGTCGTGACCGGCAAGTCGCTCTCGTTCCCCTACCCGACCGCAGGAACGCCCCAGTTCCTGTTCGGCACCGACGGCGGCGCCGGCAACTTCCTGCGCATGATGGAAGACTGGAATCAACGGCGTCGATCTCAACTACCGGGGCTCGATGGTCAGCCTGTATCACCAGCCGGCAGGCCACCGGGACGTTCAAATACGACGGCGAGCCACAACGTGTACGACTACGCGGATCGCAATTTCAAGTTCGACAGCGAGTTCCTGCAGCCGGCGCTGCTGCCGCCGGGCACGCCGATGTTCCGCGACGTGAACCTGCTGACGTTCAGGCAGATTCTGCGGCCGAACCAGTAGGTGGCAGGTCCCGGCACGAGCGTGGCGAAGTCGCACAGTCGCAGTTGAAGACTTGACGACGTGGGCTTCGACGCCACGGGCTGTCGCTGCGAACTGTCGACCGCGAAGATGCAGACCGAACGCATGACGCTCTTGAAGCTACGAAGACTACGTCTTCGACTCGTGACTTCGTGGTGACAGCCCGAGGCGATCGCCGGAGCTCATCGCCCGCTCGTCAGCGGCAGCACGATCTTCACCAGGCCTCCCCCCTCGGGACCATTCCCCGCCGACGCGCGCCCGTTGTGCGTGACGACGATCTTCTGGACGAGCGCGAGCCCGAGGCCGGTCCCCTGCGACTTCGTCGTGAAGAACGGATGGAAGACGCGCTCGCGTTCGCTCTCGCGGAATCCAGGACCGTTGTCGCAAATCGACAGCGTGCTCACGCCGGCCACGCGATCGATCTCGGAGTCGATGATCACGAGCGGCGGCACGCCGGCCGCCGCGCAGGCCTCGATGCCGTTGCGCAGCAGGTTGCTGAACGCCTGCCGCAGCAGCACGTCGTCGCCTTCAACGGTCGCGAACTCGCCGGCCAGCGTAATGTCGCCCTTCAGCACGCGGGCGTCCGCGCGCAGATCCTCGGCGGCGCGTTCGACGACCGCCTGGAGATCCACCGGCGAGAGCGTGAGCTGCGTCGGCCGCGCGAAGTTGAGAAAGTTCGTGACGACCTCGCGCATCGCCTCGGTCTCCGCGCGAATCCCTTCCACGTACGTTCGGAACGCGGGCGGCAGCGCGTCGAGATCCAGCAGCCGGCTGTAACCGTGAATCGTCGCAAGGCCGTTGCGGAATTCGTGAGCGATGCCCGCGGTCAGCTCGCCCGACCCGCGCCAGGCTGTCCTTCATGCGCAGCTGCTCTTCGAGAGCGACGACCGCCGTCAGATCGGTGAACAGGCAGATGGCGCCCTGAACCTCCGACGCCGCGCCGAACAGCGGCGACACGCTCGCGCCCGAGCTTCAGCGTGCCGGCCGGCGCGGCCGGCATCTCGATCGAACGGCGCACGCTCGGCTGCCCGGACTCGAGGCACTGCGTCGATCAACGCCGCGACGGGAGCGGCGTGCGACAGCACGTCGCGGTAGTCGTCCCCCTGATGCTGGCCCGCGCCGAGACCGAGCAGCCGCCGGCCGACCGGGTTCACGATCTGCACCTTGCCGTCGAGGCGCACGACCAGCAGACCCGAGGACAGGCTCGTGATGATCTCTTCGCTGAGGCGCTCCGAGGCCTCGGCGCGGAGCGTCCATCGCCCGCTCCTGCGCCTTCAGCTTGGTCACGGCTTCCTGCAGCGCCGCGCCCAGCATCGACGCATCGGCGCCCCGCTCCCGGAGCGCCGGGTTGCGCGCGACGGAAAAGATCCGCAGCACGGCAAACGTCAGCAGGCCGACCAGCGCACGCGACGATGGCGGTCAGTCCCGAGAAAGGCCAGCGCGTCGGGCGTCATCAGCGTTGGTAGAACCCGAGATACCAGGCGATCAGCGGGTCGCCGGCGACCGCCGCCACCAGCGCCGCCGCGGCGAGAAACGTGCCGAACGGCAGCGCGTACTTGAGCGACTCCTTCCGGACGATCAGGATCGCGACGCCAACGAGCGACCCGAGGAACGAGGCGAGCAGCGAGGTCAGCAGCACAGCCTTCCAGCCGAGGAACGCTCCAATCATCGCGAGCATCTTCACGTCGCCCATGCCGAGCCCTTCCTCGTGTCGAACACGGTAATACGCTTCCGACACCGCCAGCAGCACGCCGCCTCCGACGGCGATGCCCAGCAGCGAGGAGAGCCATCCTGGCTCGGCGAACAGGCTGAAGAGGAAACCGGCAACGATGCCGGGGATCGTGATCCGGTTGGGGAGAATCCGGTGCTGGAGGTCGATGACGAACAGCACAATCATCGCGCACGCGAACAGCAGCCGGACCGCCAGGAGCGGCGTCGGCCCATACCTCCAGTAGCCCACCACGAACACGACGGCCGTGGTGATCTCCACCGAGGGGTACATGATCGAAATCGGAGCGCGGCACGATCGACATCTGCCGCCGAGCACGGCGTAGCTCACAACCGGAACGTTGTCGTACCACGACAGCAGACGCCCGCACGTCGTGCAGCGCGACGGGGGCGACACGATCGGACGCTCCGCGTGGAAGACGATGAGCGCAGACGTTCAGGAAGCTGCCGATGATGAGGCCGCCGAGCGCCACCCACACGATGATCCAGGGATCCATCGTCACCCGGTTCCTGCTCGGGCGCCGGGCTCCAGCGGCAGCGGGAACAGCGTCGAGCTCATGGAGAGGATCACGCGGCCCGATTCGGACAGCTCGTACGGCGTCCCGCCCGGGTCCACAGGGACGCCAGGCAGGACGCCCGCGGCGACCAGCATCTGCCACGAGCGCGGCTGCTCGCCGCGTTGTTTGGCAAAGGCGTCGATCCGCTTTTGCAGCTGCTCCATCTGATCCAGCGCGTCGAGCTGCAGCAGCTTGAGGCTCGCCGCCTGCCGCCCGCGATCGTCCGGCGCCGTCTCATACAACTGGCGCCAGAGAAGCCTGGAGGCACCGCGGTCTCCGCCGCGCGCGAGCGTCGTGGCCGCCACCGATCGCAGCCACCAGGGAGCGCCGGGAATATCGGCGGCACGGTTGAAGTACTCCGCCGCCTTCGGGTAGTCGTGCAGGTCCCAGTAATACACGAACCCGATGTCGTGCATGTACTCCCACTTCCCGGGCGACTCGCGGAGGCCCTTTTCGAGGAGCGCCACCGCCAGATCCGGGCGTCCGGCTCCCCCCGGCATCGGCGCACTGAGGAAAATGGCGCCGAACCTGTACGCGATGTTGAAACGCGGATCGAGCGTGGTCGTCAGATCGAGCAGCGGATAGAGGAGCTCGTACCGGACGCGTCGCATCAAGAGGCGCTCCCGCGGCCGGCGCTGTCGTCAGGCTGATTCTGGTGTCGACCGTAATGTTGAATCGCGCGAATCCAGTACAGGTCTGCGGCCAGCGCGCGGTAGCCGGTCGTCATCCGGCGGAGCGCATTCCCCGACGTGATGAACAAGGTCTCCTCGCTCACGGCCGGCCTGGGATAGCTCTGCTCACGGACGTACTGGAGCCCGGCGGCACTCGCGAGGAGCCCGAAGACGGCGAGGAGAGCGACCACGAGGCCGAACGTGTCGCCGGGCCCTCATTTGAAATCGCGACGTGAAAAAATGACCGTCGCGGCGATCAGCACCGCCGCGATATACATCAGACCATAGCCAATCGTCAGAGCGAGGTAGCCCGCTGGAACATGCTGCCCGTGCACCACCTCGCTCCGCACGTCGAAGGCCGCAAGATTGGGCAGTACCCAGTAGAGTCCCGTGGCGAGCGCCCCGGCTGCCGGCGAATCCACGACCTGGTTGAAGTTGCGCAGATCCGCGCTGAGTCGCCCCGCGATGAACAACCCGAAGGTCAGAGCCGCCGACAGCATCGGCGTCGAGAAGGTGGAAAAGAACAGCGCGATAGCGGTGATGATGGCCAGCTCGACGAAGGTCAGGCCGACGGCCGTGAGCAACGCGGGATCGAACGCCGGCGCGTCCAGCCCCAGCAACGCGCCGGGCCCCAGCATCCAGGCCATGTAGGCGAGCACGGCGTAGAGTGCGGCGGCCATGATCGTCAGGTTCACGGCCAGCGTGAGCACGAGGCCGGCGTACTTGCCGAGGACCAGCTGATATCGGTCGATCGGCTTCGACAGCAGGCTGTAGATGCTCCGCCGCTCCACTTCCTTGGCCACGAGCTGAATGCCGATGAACACGGCGATGAACAGGCCGAAGATCGAGGTCGCCGCGAGACCCAGATCCTTGATGATCTTCACGTCCTGCCCGGCGGTGAGCTGGCCGATGAGGAACGACGCGCCCATCAGCAGAATCGCGAAGAACACGAGGTTGTAGAGCACCTTGTCTCGCACCGACTCGCGAAAGACGTTCAGGGCAATGGTCCCGATGGCTTTCACGCAGGTCCTCCCGGCACCGGCTCATCGAGGCCGCGCGACTGCGCCTGTACCTGCGGGCTGGTCACCTGCTGGACGAAAAAGTCCTCGAGCGTCTGGCGAATCGGGTTGACGGAGACGAGGCGCGCACCCGCCGCCGATACCTCGGAGATGAACCGATCGGGCGGAGGATCGAGCGGCAGCTCGACGGTGTAGCGGCCCTCGCTCAAACGCACGAGGCGCCGGCCGGCCGTTTCGAGCACGCCCACCAGCGCCTCGTCGACGTGCGAGAGGACGACCTCCCAGCCGTGGATCTGGAACGCCAGCATATCGGTGAGACGCCCCGCCGTGACGAGGCGGCCCCTGGCCAGAATCGCCACCCGGCTGCACAGCGCCTCCGCGTCGCTGAGCACGTGCGAGCTGAAAAACACCGTCCGGCCCTGATCGCGAAGCTTCAGAATCAGCGTGCGGACGTCTCGCCGGCCCAGCGGATCGAGACCCGACATGGGCTCGTCGAAAATGACGAGCTCCGGATCGTTGACGAGCGCCTGGGCGATGCCGACGCGCTGCAGCATGCCCTTCGAGAACTTCCGGAGCTGCAGCCGCCGTTCGGCGCCGACGCCCACCTCGTCGAGCAGCTGGCTTGCGCGACGCCGGCGCTCCGCGCCGCGGTATCCGAAGAGGGCGGCGAAGTATTCGAGCAGTTCCTCGGCGGTCAGGTGGTCGTAGAAGTAGGGATTTTCCGGCAGAAACCCGATCCGACGTTTCACCGAGAGATCGCCGACCGGCCGGCCGAGCAGCTCGGCCGTGCCGCTCGTCGGATACACGAGCTGCATGAGCAGCTTGAGCGTGGTCGTCTTGCCCGCGCCGTTCGGCCCGAGGAAACCGAACACCTCACCGGCTTCGACGTCCAGCGTCAGCCGATCGAGCGCCCGATACGGTCGCTTGCGCCAGAAGCCGACGGCGAAATCCTTGGTGAGCTCGTGGGTGGCCAGTGCGGGCATAGGACAGGCAAGTCTCAAGTCTCAAGGCTCAAGTTTCAAGGTTCAAGTTCGCGCAAGTTGAGACTTGAGACGTTGAGACTTGAGACTTGGGGTTTCACTTCGAAGTGGCCCGCGCGAGCTCATAGGCGATGGCCTGATCGAAATAGACAGGCGGAAGACCGCCGGAAATCCTGACACCGTTGATGAAGAAGGTCGGCGTCGCGGTGACCCCCAGCTGCCGGCCGTAGGCGATATCCGCCTTGACCGCTTCCAGCGGTCGTCGGTATCGCGCGTCGAAGTTCTTGACCTGTCCGACATCGCGCGCGCCTTCACGGACCAGTTGCGGCGTGAGCCTCGACTGGTTGTCGAAGATCCATTGCTCGAGCTGCTCGGCCCGGCCATGTTCCCGGGCGAGTCGCACGGCGACCGCGGCTTCGCATGCCGCGGCGTGCAGGTCGGTCGTGATGCTGGCGTTGCACTCGGACTCGAGCGGGAAATCCTTCAGCACCAGCCGCACCGCGCCGGGCTGCGACGACTCGTACTTCGCGAAGATGCCCTTGTACTCCATGTAGGTCGCGCGGCACGGCGGACACTGGTAGTCGTTGAACTTGACGACGAGCACTTTCGCGCCTTCGGCCGGAACGTCGAGCGGCAGCCGCGGCTGCGCGGTGTAATACCGCTCGAACTCGGACCGTTGGGTGGCCGTCACTTCCGGGGTCTGTGGTGCCTGAGCTGCGGCCTCCCCGGCCGCCGGCCGGGATTCGGCGACGCTGGCGGACGACGCCTCTCTCGGGAAAAACGCGAGCGTCGACACGGCGGCGCCGGCGAACAGCAGCGCAAGCGCGATCGCGACCGGACTCGACACGAGCACTTTCAGATCACGAACGGCACGACGTGGCAAAGAGGTCATGGGAAACGAGGTCCCCGCACCAGACGCGAGAAAGAGTCCGATCACGGCAGCATACGTGATCACGCACAGCACACACACGAGTCCGAGAAGAACGAACGACGCATAGCCGAGGTACAACACGGCCGCGAGCGCAATCGTCGATCCCGCGAAGAGGTATCCGGGAACGCTCTCGCGTACATCCGGCACGCGCCACGAAGCCCGCAATGGCCAGGAGCGTCGCCAGTGCAAACCAGATCGCGCCGAACACGGCGACCGGGATGCCGGCGAAGGTTCCGAACCGGCTCGAATAGACCTGCGTACAGCTCACCGTCGCGCTGACGTCGCAGAAGCTGACGTACCCGGCATCGGCGAGCATTCGATAGTGGGTGTAGGCGGCCAGCAGCGAGACGACGAGGCCGGCGCCGGCGAACACGAGCGCCAGCTTCCGAAGGGGTGCGCTCATGGGTTTCATCTGTGCTGACGTTGTAACCGGGGGATGGCTGCCACGTCAAGCCGAGGCGGGCAGAGCCTGCGGTCGTGCCCGCCCTTCCTGCCTTTCCTGCCCTTCCCGCCCTTCCCGCCCTTCCTGCCCTGGACCGGTACACAAGAAAGCGACATGGCCCGTGACCGGACCATGTCGCTCCGTGAGGTTCGCGATCGAACCGCGTTACTGAATCGCCGTCACGCGTGCCGTGCGGCCGTGAACGGCTCGGTCGGCGCCGCGCCCGCCGTGTCCTGGAAGACCGTGAAGGCGTTGTTCGTTGCGAAGCCGCGCGTGCCGGTCGAACTCAAGCGTCTACCGGAATCGGCGGTCGCGTAGTAGCCCACGTCATCGCCGCCCCGGCGCACGGGCCCGTCACCATCGGAGCGCCTGCACCGACGACCATCGTCATCGTGTAGCCGCTCTTGGTCACCGTCGGCGCCACTCGTCATATCCGGTGAAAGGAACGGCTGCGCGCCGCCGATGCCGGCGGTGCCGAGCTGCGGCAGCGCCGTCGCGAACCCGTTACAGAGCTGCGAGTAGCCCTGCTGCGCGGTGTTGATCGCGCGCATCGACCCGATGGCCGACGCTTCGTTGCCGGCCATCCGGGCGCGCAGGAGGCCGGGGATCGCGATCGCCGCGATGATCCCGATGATCGCCACGACGATGAGCAGCTCGATGAGGGTGAAGCCTTTGTCGTGGCGCATCGTCATGGCGTCCTGGTCTGTCCTTGAAAAGCTGAAAAACGACGCCGGCGTTTCGGGCTGACGTGCCTATGACACAGATGGAGCAACTACAGTGCCAGCTTCACGTTTCTGACGCATCGACATAAATCGTTTATGAGTGTGTGAGTTGCGGAGTGCTTACTGCCTTGAACGGACTTGACGCTTGAACAGACTCGAGCTGACATTTCTTGTCCGACGAGCAGCTTCGACGGAACGACGAACGCGACCCTAGGCGGTTCCGTGCACGATTCCGGTACAAAAAAAACGACATGGCCCAGAGCGGCCATGTCGCTCCAAGACTGCCTCTCGAATCAGGCTTACTGAATCGCCGAGATCGTGCCGGCCGACGGTGAAGGGCACGGCGAGGGCAGCGCTGCCGGTCTGTGTCCTGGAACATGTTCCGGCGTTGTTGCGTCGCGAAGCGCACGCGTGCCGGTCGTGCCCGAGGCTCGATCGGGAGCCGCAGGTCGCAGTAATTGCTCAACGGTGTGCCGCGCCCACGCATGCGCCCGCCGCGACGGCAGCGCCCACGGCCAGCCATCGTCAGATGTTGTAGCCGCTCTTGACGATGGCATTCGACGCCGTCATGTCGGGCGACAGGAACGGCTGCGTGCCGCCGACGGACCGTGCCGACCAAGGATCATCAGGTCGGTGCGCGAACCCGTTACAGAGCTGCGCGTAGCCCTGCTGCGCCGTGTTGACCGCCCGCAGCGAACCGATCGCCGACGCTTCGTTGCCGGCCATGCGGGCGCGCAGGAGGCCGGGAATCGCGATCGCCGCGATGATGCCGATGATCGCCACGACGATCAGCAGCTCGATGAGGGTGAAACCTTTGTTGTTGCGCATCTTCATTACATTGCTCCTCAAAAACTTGGTGACGGCTTCGAGCACATTCGGGCTCTAGAGTAGGTGTGCCAGGCTATTGAGCAACAGGGGTGCCAAGCCTCTTTCGTGTGGACGAGATCGACTAAAACCTTTATGATGTGCTAGTTAATGGACATATCTCGCAGCACGTCAGGACGCCGAGATCCTGTCAAAGTGACAATTATTGTCGCCCTGACCGACATGAAGTGTCAAGGTCAGCCGGTCCGGGCTAGCGCAGGTTGTATTTCTTCACGTAATAGCGGAAGGATCGGAAGCTCATGCCGAGGAGCTCCGCGGCCTTCACCTGAACGCCGCCGGCACGCTTCAGCGCCTGCGCGATGTAATCGCGCTCGATCTCCTTGACGTGCGCCTCGAGATCGAAGCCCCCAGCCGGCAAGGCGTCGCTCCCCGTGCCGTTGCGTGGGGCGGCTCCCCCTCTGAGCGCGGGCGGCAGGCTCTCCGGCAGCACGGCGGGGGTGGCCTCGAGCGCGACGGCGCGCTCGATGACGTTCTCCAGCTCGCGGATGTTGCCCGGCCAATCGTGGAGCAGCAGCAGCTCCAGCGCGCTGCGCGCGATGCCGGTGATGGACTTCCCCATCTGCTCCGAGTACTTCGCCAGGAAGTGATCGGCGAGCAGCGGGATGTCTTCGCGCCGGTCCCTGAGCGGCGGCAGCGAAATCGGGATGACGTTGATCCGGTAATACAGGTCCTCCCGGAACCGGCCCTCCGCCACGGCTTTGGTCAGATCCTGGTTGGTCGCGGCGATCACCCGGATGTCGGCCTGCACCTCCTCCAGTCCCCCGACGCGCCGGAACCGCCGCTCCTGGAGCACGCGCAGCAGCTTCACCTGCATGACCGCGCTCATCTCCCCGATCTCGTCGAGGAAAATCGTGCCCTTCTCGGCAACCTCGAGGAGCCCCTTCTTGTTCGTATCGGCGCTGGTGAAGGCGCCGCGCATGTGCCCGAACAGCTCGGATTCGAGCAGCGCTTCCGGCATCGCGCCGCAATTGAGCGACACCATCGGCTTGTCGCGGCGCAGCGAGTGGAAGTGAATGGCCTGCGCGACGAGCCCCTTGCCGGTGCCCGACTCGCCGGTGAGCAGGATCGTGCTGCTGGTGCGGGCCACCGTCTCGATCATCTTGAACACGTCGAGCATCGCCTCGCTTCGGCCGATGATGTTCGCGAACTGGTGCGAGAGCCCGAGCGTCCGCTTCAACAGCACGTTCTCCTGCCGAAGCTGGCGGTTTTCGATCTTCTCGCGCACTTTCATCTTGAGCAGATCGATGTCGAACGGCTTGCTGAGGTAGTCGCACGCGCCGAGGCGCATGGCCTCCACGGCCGTTTCCGTCGATGCGAACGCCGTGATCATGATGGCCGAGGATGTCCTGGTCGATGCGCTTCGCCGCCCGCAGCACTTCGACCCCGCTCAGATCGGGCATCTTGATGTCCGAGATCAGCAGATCGATCGGCTCGCGCTCCAGCGTGGCGATGGCCGCCTTGCCGCTTTCCGCGAGCAGCACCTCGTAGCCCTCCCGGCGCAGCACGATCGCCAGCAGCTCGCGCATCGACCGCTCGTCGTCGACCACCAGAATGCGGGGGGCGCGGCGATCGGCGGGAGCCTTGGCGGCCGGTGCTTCGATCCCGGTCATGTCGTGACCACCGCGCGCGCAGGCAGGC
Source organism: uncultured Acidobacteriota bacterium (assembly GCA_963745495.1). GTDB lineage: Bacteria > Acidobacteriota > Vicinamibacteria > Vicinamibacterales > CAVVIG01 > CAVUXJ01. The sequence continues at coordinate 349,676 of CAVUXJ010000011.1, read as the reverse complement.
GCACCGACACCGTCGTCCCGGCCCCCGGCCGCGAGCTGACCTGAATTTCCCCGTGGTAGTCCGTCACGATCCGGTGGACGATGGCCAGCCCGAGGCCGCTGCCCCTGGTGAAGCTGCCGTGAAACGGCTGAAAGAGCCCGTCGAGCTCCTCGGCGGCAATCCCGATCCCCTCATCCTGCACGCTGATGACGATGCCGTTCGAGGACGGTTCCACCGATGCCATCAGCCGAAGCCGGCCGCCCTCGGGCATGGCGCGCAGGCCATTCGTCGCCAGGTTCCAGACGATCTGACGGATCTGTCCTTCGTCAGCCTCGTACCAGAGCTCGCTGGCCGGCACGTCGACCTCGATCGCGTGGCCCTCGCAGAGCTCGGCGCTGTTGCGCAACAGCATGCGCCGTGTCGTTCAACGCGCGGCGCACGTCGAGCCGCTCGATGGCGAACCGCTGCGGACGCGCGTACGCGAGAAACGATCGGATCGTCGTGTTCAGGCGTTCCGACTCCCTGAGCACGATGTCCATCAGCTGCTCCTGCTCGCTGCTCAGCGGCAGCTCCTGGCGCAGAATCTGAATCGACCCGGACATCGAGGCCAGCGGATTGCGAATCTCATGGGCGATGCCGGCCGCCATCTCGCCGACCGCCGCCAGCCGCTGCTGGATGCGCGCGTCGCGCTCGAGCTTCTTGACGCCGGTGACGTCCTGAAACGTGACCAGAAACCCCGCGCGTCCCCCGGGTGTCTCGAGGTGCGTCGCGCTCAAGCCGACGTCGATCTCGCCACGGCCGTCGGGGGTGCTGTACCGCCATTCGAGCCGCCGGGCGCCGCTGCCGCTCAATCCCTGCTCCATCTCCACGACGAGCTGCGCCGGGAGCTGCAGCGCTTCGGTGAGCGGCCGGCCCGCCACCGATCGAAACGAGAGTCCCGGTAATGGTTTCGGCGGCGTGATTGAACGTGAGGATACGCCGCGCGGTGTCGGTGGTCGCCAGCCCGCTCGGCAGGCTGTCGATGACGTGCTGATTGAAGGCCTGCAGGTCGGCAATTTCCGTGGAGGCCTGTTCGAGCCGGACGTCCGCGGAGCGCAGCCTCTCGGCGAGCGAGCCGCTCAGCAGCGCGACCGCGAAGAACCCGAAGAGGTTCAGCGCGACCGTGTACTGCGCGACCGATCGCGGCGGGAGCGCCGCGGCTTCCGCGGCGAGCAGGGAATTCTGGAGCAGCCCGGAGGCCGCCAGGTACTGCGCCAGGACCAGGCCGCCGTACATGAGCGCGCTCAGCGTCGCCACGAGCAGCCCGCCGCGGCGGAACTGCACGGTGCTCGCGGCGACGATCGGCAGCACGTACAGGGACGAGAAGAAGCTCGTAATCCCGCCCGTGAAATAGATGACGGCCGACACCGTCAGCGCGTCGCCGGCGAGCTGCAGGTCGATGAGCCACCGGTGCCGATCCGCGAACCGCATCGTCGTCGCGTAGACGACGGTCAGCGCGTAGGTGAGGGCGATCAGGAAGAAGAACGGGTCGACCGGGAAGGACCCGGGCGCCGTGATCTGCGCGACGATCGCTCCGCCGAGCAGCACCGTGCCCACGACGGCGCGAATGCCGATCAGCCAGGCGAGCCTGCGGTGAAGTTCGGGATCCAACATGGACTGAGCTGAAAGCCGAAAGCTGAGAGCTATCAGCTCTCAGCCATCAGCGCAGATTCCCTCCGGTTACGTCATCTTGCTGATCATGTCGAAGATCGGCATGTACATCGCGACGACGATGCCGCCGACGACAGCGCCGAGAACCGCGATCATGACCGGCTCGAGCAGCGTCAGCAGCCCGGCGACCGCCGTGTCGACTTCTTCTTCGTAGAAGTCGGCGATCTTCGCGAGCATCGTGTCGAGCGCGCCCGTCGCCTCGCCCACCCCGATCATCTGCGTCACCATCGGCGGAAAGACCCCGGTCTCCTTGAGCGGCGCGGCAATCGTCTCGCCGCGCTCGATGCTCTTCCGGGTGACCATGATCGCATCTTCGACGATCGCGTTGCCGGAGGTCTTCGCCGTGATCTCCAGGCCGTCGAGAATCGGCACGCCGGAGCTGATGAGGGTCGCGAGCGTCCGGCAGAACCGCGCGACCGCGATCTTGCGCATCAGGAGGCCGAGGATCGGCAGCTTCAGCACGATCGCGTCGATCTGATGGCGGCCGGCCTCCGTCTGGTAATACTGCCTCAGGCCGTAGATGACGGCGGCGATGCCGATGATCACGAACAGCCCGTACCGGACGATCCCGTTGCTCATCGCAATCACGATGCGCGTGGGCAGCGGCAGCTGCGCGCCCAGGCCGCTGAACATCGCCGCAAAGGTCGGGATGACCTTCCACAGAATCACCGTGACGACGACGGCGGCGATGACGATGATCGCCACCGGATACACCATCGCGGACTTCACCTGCCCTTTGAGCTTCACCGCCTTTTCGATGAACGTCGCGAGCCGCTTGAGAATCGTGTCGAGGATACCGCCCGCTTCGCCGGCGGCGATCATGTTGGTGAACAGCGGATCGAACGTCTTCGGATGCTTCCGCATCGCGTCGGCCAGCGAGGCGCCCGACTCGACGTCGGTACGCGTCTGCAGGATGACGGCGGCGAAGTTCTTGTCCTCCTCCTGCGAGCCGAGGATGTCCAGGCACTGCACCAGCGGCAGGCCGGCGTCGATCATCACGGAAAACTGGCGGACGAACACCGCGAGATTCTTCGGGGACACCGTCTTGTCGAGACGGCCCGCTTTCTTGGCCGCCCGCCGCGGCTTTCCCCTTGGCGGGCGTAATCCGGGTGACCAGAATCTGTTCGCGCCTGAGCGCCGCGACCGCCGCGTCCATCGAATCGGCCGCCCGCTCGCCGCTGACCGTCTGGCCGCCGCGCGTCCGTCCCGAATAAGCAAAGCTCGGCATGACTTCTTCCCTCTGGGCCCGATCGGGAACGTCGAACGTCGTGCTCCCGTCGAACTCCTAACCTCTCGCCTCAGACTTCAGACTTCAAACTTGAGACTTGAGACTTGAGACTTGAACTCTCTTCTACCTGCCCGTCCCGGTCGGCCGCGGCCCGGTGGGCCCGCGTCCCAGGCCGGCGCCTGCGACGACGCCGACACCGCGATTGATCATTTCCTGGAGCTCGTCCTTCAGCGACGACGCGTTCAGCGCCGTCTCGAGCGTGATCTGGCGTTTCATGTACAGGCTCGCCAGCGACTGGTTGGCTGTCTGCATCCCCAGCTTCTCCTGACCCGCCTGCATGGAACCGTAAATCTGATGCACCTTGTCGTCGCGAATCAGGTTTCGGATGGCCGGGGTGGGCACCATGATCTCCAGCGAGACGACGCGGCCCTTGCCGTCGGTGCGCGGCAGCAGCGCCTGGCACACGATGCCTTCGAGCACGAGCGAGAGCTGCGTCCGGATCTGCGACTGCTGGTTCGCCGGGAAGATGTCGATGATGCGGTTGATCGTCTGCGCCGCCGAGTTGGTGTGCAGGGTGCCGAACGTCAAGTGGCCCGTCTCCGCGATCTTCAGCGCCGATTCGACGGTCTCGAGGTCGCGCATCTCGCCGATGAGCACGATGTCGGGGTCCTCGCGCAGCGCCGCGCGCAGCGCGGCCGTGAAGCTGTACGTGTCGCTGTGCACCTCGCGCTGGTTCACGAGACAGTTCTTGTGCGCATGGATGTACTCGATCGGATCCTCGATGGTGAGGATGTGGTCGTGACGCTCCGAGTTGATCTTGTCGATCATCGCCGCCAGCGTCGTCGACTTCCCGCTGCCGGTCGGTCCGGTCACCAGCACGAGGCCGCGGGGCCGTTCGGCCAGCGTCGCCAGGACCGCCGGCAGGCCGAGATCCCCGAAGCTGCGGATCGTCTCGGGGATCAGACGGTAGACGGCGCCGACGGCGCCGCGCTGGCTGAACACGTTGCAGCGGAACCGCGCGAGGCCGCGGATCCCGAACGAGAAGTCGAGCTCCATTCGACTCTTCGAACCGCTTCTTCTGCGCGTCGGTCAGGACGCTGTAGACGAGCTGCTTGGTCTCGGAGGGCGTCAGCTCCGGCATCGGCAGCCGCTGCAGGTGCCCGTGCACCCGGACCTGCGGCGGCGAGCTCGTGGTGATGTGGAGATCGGAGCCGTTCAACTCCACCGTCGTCTTCAACAGGTCGGGCAATGTTGCCATGTCGCCTTTCACGACTTTCAGCTGTCAGCTGTCAGCTGTCGCCTGAGCTGAGCAGCTGACGCTGAGAGCTGACAGCTACTTCACCGTTTCCCTGACAACCTCTTCCACCGTCGTCATTCCGGCCTGCACCTTGCGCAGTCCGCTCTGCCGGAGCGTGATCATCCCTTCTTCGATCGCCTTGCGCCGCAGCTCGAGACCGGACGCGCCCACGAGAATCAACTCGCGGAGCTCCTCGGCGACTTCCATGACCTCATAGAGGCCGACGCGGCCCTTGTAGCCGGTCATGTTGCACTTGTCGCAGCCCTTGCCCTTCATGGGCGTCACCTCGGCGGCCAGCTCGGGCGTGAACCCGGCCTGGATGAGCGCGGCCGGCGGGAGCGGGGCGGGCTCCTTGCAGTTGACGCACACCTTGCGCACGAGGCGCTGCGCACAGATCAGGTGCACGGAGCTCGCGACCAGAAACGGCTCGATCCCCATGTTCATCAGCCGGTTGATGGTGCTCGGCGCGTCGTTGGTGTGAAGCGTGGACAGCACCAGATGGCCCGTCAGCGCCGCCTTCACCGCGATTTCCGCCGTCTCGAAGTCGCGGATCTCGCCGACCAGGATGATGTTGGGATCCTGCCGCAGGAACGAGCGCAACGCCGCCGCGAAGTTCAGCCCGATGCTCTCCCGCACCTGCACCTGGTTGATGCCGACGAGGTTGAACTCGACCGGATCTTCCGCGGTCATGATGTTCGTCTCCGGCGTGTTGATTTTCGCGATCGACGAGTACAGCGTGTTCGTCTTGCCGCTGCCGGTCGGCCCGGTCACGAGCACCATGCCCCAGGGCCGGAGGATCGCCGCCTCGAACTTGGCGAGGGACTCGGGCTCGAACCCGAGCTTCGTCATGTCGAGCATCAGCTTGTCCTTGTCGAGCAGACGCATGACGATCTTCTCCCCGAAGAGCGTCGGGAGCACCGAGACGCGAAAGTCGATCTCCTTCGGCACGCCGCCTTCGTTGAACCGGATCTTGATGCGGCCGTCCTGCGGCAGGCGCTTCTCGGCGATATCGAGCTTCGACATGATCTTGACCCGCGAGGAGATCGCATCGCGGAACTTCATCGGCGGGCTCATGATGTTGTACAGAATCCCGTCGATGCGATAGCGGACGCGCAGCTCCTTCTCGTACGGCTCGATGTGGATATCGCTCGCGCCCTTCTGGATCGCGGACATCAGCACGACGTTGACGAGCCGGACGACCGGCGCATCCTCGCCCTGTTTCGCCAGCGCCTCCGCGCTGATCTCCTCGAGCTCCTCCAGGACCTCGACGTCGCCGGCGGACCCCTCGAGAGCCTGCAGCTCTTCCAGGCCCCTGGTCGCCATGTCGAGGGCGCTCGGTCCCCCGGCTGCCTCCCGCGCCAACGCCGCCGCGGAGGCCTTCGAGGTCGCCGGGTAGTACTTCAGAATCGCCTCGAGGACCGCCGTCTCCGAGGCGACGACCGGCTCCACGTTGTAGCCGGTCATGAACTTGATGTCGTCCATCGCGAAGACGTTGGTCGGATCCGTCATCGCGATCGTGAGCGTCGCGCCGGCGCGGCTCAGCGGCACGATCTGATACTTCGTCGCCGTATCCGCGGGAATGAGCTTGATGACCCCGGGGTCGATCTCGAACTGCGTCAGGTTGATCGAGGGAACGCCGTACTGCTTGCTGAGGAGGGCGGTAATCTCCTCGTCCTTGACGACCCCCATCTTCACCAGGTTGTATCCGAGCTTCCCCCCGTTGGCCTTCTGATGATTCAAGGCCTGTTGGAGCTGATCCGGGGTGATCCGCTTCTCCTTCAGCAGGAGCTCGCCAATGCGAACGGGCATGAATTTGAAAACTATCCACTGATGACAAAACTAGTCAACTCTTGACCTAAAACGTCACTCTGAGGCCGACATTCCAGCCTTCCCTGGAGCGATCCGACCCGACGGTCAGCGCCGCGTCGATGTAGGTGCGGGACCTCACCGCGACACTGACGCCCGTGCTCGCCGAAGTGCCCGCCTCTCCCACCGTATTCGCGCTCACGCCGCCTCGCAGGCCGACCCGCCGCCGCGACAGCCAGGCTTCAGCGCCCGCCGCGACGTGACGAGCGTCCCCGAATAGCGTGGCCGTCCTCGTCAGGTCGGCGTCGAAGGCGACAGTGACCGTGTCGCCCGCCGCAAATGCCACGCCCGCACGGGCTTGCCGGCGCAAGACCAGGCGATTCGCGCCCTCGCCGAACTTGGGCTCTGCTCGCGTGCTTGAGCGCGAAGCCCAGCCGGGTTTGCCCAAACGTTGCCATCGCGCCGAAGTCGACGTCGGCCTCGTGTCTCCATCGACACGTCGAGGTCGGCCGCGGTGTCAAGCGGATCGTCGGCGGCCGATGCCGGACGACAGAGCCAGGCCGCCGCGAACAAGCCTCACGGTCGAAGCGATCACGAGATGATTACCGAGCGACTGGCCCACGGTGACGCCGAACTGGTTCGTTGCCCACGAACGCAGATCGGTACCTGTAGTCCCTTGATCTTGTCGGTCAGGCGCGACGTCCCCAGTAGAGGTCGCTGGAGCTATTTCGCTGATGCGTACGCGGTAATAGCTCAATCCGAGTGCCGGAAACACGACCGCGAACGACCTCGGATCGCCCCGCCAGGCGGGGCCGTCCGGCCTGCGTCTCCCGCGGCTCCGTCGTACTGCCCCGTTCGACCACGGAGCTGAAATACGCTCCAGTGGCGAGGCCTGCCGGGTTCCACCACGTTGCCGTCGCATCGTCAGCGACCGCGACAAAGGCGCCGCCCATCCCCTGCGCGCGGGTACCCACAATTTCATAGATCTGCGCCTTCGCCGGCAGGGCCGTGCTGGCGAGCAGCCCGGCCGCCAGCGCGGTCCGGAAGACCCCTGTCATCCGCATGTGAGCTCCGTGCGGCGGATGCCTCAGCCCTGGGAAACGCCGGAGACGTCGGCAAGAGCGAGCCTGCCGTGCGGCTGGATTGGTGATGTGACGGGCGGATCGGTGGACGTGGGGTGAAAGACAGCCGGTGACGCGATCAGCCGACAAGCACCGCGGCGGCGACAACGGTCGTCCACAGGCCCTTCTTGTCGCCGACGGCTGTCTGGGTGACGTTCTGCGTGCGCACGATCTCGTTCGAGAGGCGGTAAACCTCTTTCTTCTCGTCCCAGCTCTTGTCCGGGTCGAATTCCAGCCCGAGGGTCGTCGCCAGCATCTCGGCCGCCAGCTCCTCGGCGTAGTCGCCGGCAATGTCCTCACTCTCGCCAAAGCTGTGGTGCTCGGAGAGATACCCGTAGAGATCCTTGTCGCGCGGAATGGCGACGCCGACGGTCGCGGCAATGAGCCGATGCGGCTCCCGGGTCGCGGCTTCCGACATCACCACAAATGTCACCTGGCCGGGCTCGAGGCGCTTGCTGCCTTGCGCGCGGGACAGAATGCGGCACTTTGGCGGAAAAATGCTCGAGACGCGGACGAGATTGCAGGCAGCGATGCCAGCGGATCGGAGCGCGAGCTCGAACGAGGTCAGCTTCTCGCGGTGCTTCCCGGCGCCCTTGGTAAAGAACATCTCCTTGGGAACGAATCCGACCACGTCGCGCTCCTTGTTCGACAAACCATCACCACAGATCGGTTCTAACCGCAGAATGGAAAAGCTGCGCGCTCCGCCGGTTCTCCCATTGAACGTCGGACCCAGCATGGTAAACAGCAACACACTCACTGTCAAGAAAGCGACGCGTTCAAGGACGTCGCGTATATATTTCAAGAGATGACTGCAACGAAAGGTCTCGTCGTGGCCGGCGCGCTCGTCGTCGCCACGGCAGGCGGCGGGGGATATTACTGGTTCCATCGGGAGCCGGTGCTCACCGTGACGACCGAAGCCATCAGAGAGCGGGATCTCGACGCGATCGTTTCGGCCTCGGGCAAGATCCAGCCGAAGCGGCTGGTCAACGTCAGCGCGGACACGCCCGGCCGCGTCGTCGACCTGGCGGTCGCCGAAGGCGACCTGGTGAAGAAGGGACAGTTCCTGCTGCAGATTGATCCGCGATCGCTGAGAACGCGCGTCGACAGCGGCGCCGCTTCGCTCGGCGCGGCGGAGGCCTCGCTCGAGCAGACGCGTCAAGCCGTGCAGACCGCGCGCGTGCAGCTCGATCAGGCGCAGAAGAACCTCGCTCGCCAGCAGGAGCTCTGGCGGGAGCAGCTGACCACACGAGAGGCGCTCGAAAGAGCCGAGAACGATGTCCGCGCGGCGCAGTCCGCGCTGCAAGAGCGCGAGAAACTGGTGACGGCACAGGCCGCTCGTCTCGGACAGGAGCGCGCCGGCCTCGAGAGCGCCCGCTACGATCTCAGCAAAGTCCGTATCGAATCGCCGATCGACGGCATCGTGACCCGTCGGAACATCCAGGAAGGCGAAACGGCAGTGACCGGGACGATGAACAACCCGGGGACCGTCCTGCTGACGCTCGCGGACATGTCCGTCATCCAGGCGGAGATCGAGGTCGACGAAACCAACATCCCGCACGTCATGTTCGGTCAGCGGGCGACGATCGTGATCGACGCGTTGCCGGACAAGACCTTCACCGGCCGTGTGACGGAAATCGGCAACAGTCCGATACAGGCCACGGGAGCTGCGGCCGGCTCCCGGCAGGCGACGAATTTCAAAGTCGTTGTCGTCCTCGACGACGACGTTCCCGACGTGCGGCCGGGTTTCACCTGCACGGCGGACATCACGACGGCGACGCGCAAGGGCGTGACGGCGGTGCCGATCCCGGCCGTGGCCGTTCGCGAGCTGGTGTACGACGCGAACGGCCAGATCGTGAAGCAGCCGCTCAGGCCGAGGCGCCAACGGACGGCGGAACCGGTGGCGACGCTCTCGGAGCTGAAGCCCGGGCAGACCCGCAAGGAAACCGAGGGCGCGTTCGTCGTGCGTGACGGACAGGTGGCATTCGTGCCGATCAAGATGGGCATCGCCGGAGACAGGTACTTCGAGGTTCTCGAGGGTCTGAAGCCTGGCGATCAGGTCGTGACCGGACCGTACAACTCGGTCCGCGGCATGGCGGATGGCGACCCGGTGCGGGTCAACACAGAGAAATGAGAAGTGCCACGAATGCTAAGCTGATGAGGGTTGTAGCGGTGAGCATTGATCCTAGGCAATTCAGGATTCAGCATTCAGCATTTCGCATTGTTTTGATGAACAAGTATCTCGAGGCCGCAGCGATTGCGATCGCCGCGATCTGGGCCTCCAAGCTTCGATCGCTGATGACCGTGCTCGGCAACATCGTCGCCGTGGCGTCGATCGTCGCGGTCGTGTCGCTCATCCGCGGCCTGAACGCGTCGGTGCAGGACGCGATCCTGAACCAGGCGGGCGCCGATTCGTTCAGCATTCAGCAGTTTCCCCTCACGCTCAGCGACGAGGACTTCGACAAGGTCCGCTATAACCCGCGAATCACGCAAGCCGACGCCCGCGCGATCAAGCGCTACAGCTCGCTCGCGTCGGCGGTCGTGCTGCAGTCGGAGAGTACCGGACAGGTCACCCGCGGCGACAAGTCGATCGACGGCGTCAACATTCAAGGGGTCAGCTCGGAGTTCGGCAACCTCTCGACGTTCAAGGTCGAACGGGGCCGCTTGATGAATCCGATCGAAGTCGAACGATCACGCCCCGTTGCCGTGATCGGATGGGAAGTCGCGGACCTCCTGTTCGGCGGAGTCGATCCGCTGGACAAGCTGATTCAGGTCGAAGGCGTCCATTTCCGGGTGATTGGCGTCAGCCCGAAGCGAGGCGCCTTCCTGGGGCGATCGCAGGACGACTTCGCCGTGATCCCGCTCGGCCAGTTCCAGGCCCTTTTCGGATCGCGGCTGCAGCTGTCGGTCGCCGTCAAGCCGCGAGACATCGCTCAACTGTCCGCCGCCATCGACGAGGCGACGGTGGCGCTTCGAATCGCCCGGCGGCTCAAGCCGCGCCAGCCGGACAACTTCGGGATCTTCACCTCCGACACAATCCTGGACTTGTACCATCGGGCCACCAACGGCATCTTCGCGGTGCTGGTCGGCGTCGTCGCGCTGTCGCTCATCGTCGGGGGCATCGTCATCATGAACATCATGTTGATGGCGGTGACCGAGCGGACGCGCGAGATCGGTCTTCGCAAGGCGCTCGGCGCCCGCCGATCGGACATCATGGCGCAGATGCTGACCGAGTCCGTGGTCCTGTCGATGTTCGGCGGCGTGATCGGGACGCTGCTCGGCGGAGCGGTCGCACTGGCTGTTTCGCGGCTCACGCCGGTGCCCGCCGCCGTCGAGACGTGGTCCGTCGTGCTCGGCATCGGCATCACCGCGGTCGTGGGACTGTTCTTCGGCTTGTATCCGGCGTCGCGGGCCGCCCGTCTCGAACCTATCGAAGCGCTCGGACGGGAATGAGCGGACGAGAAACTGTGTAAGTCTCAAGTCCTCAAGTCTCAAGTCTGATCGAACCTCGAAACTCGTGATTTGAAAACTTGTGACTTGCAAGCTTGAGACTTGACACTTGAGACTTGAGACTTGCATGAGCATCCGTCCCGGTCTTGTTCGCGAAGTCGTCGTGATGGCGCTCGACACGCTGCGCGTCAACAAGATGCGCTCGGGCCTCACGATCCTGGGTGTCGTCATCGGCATCACGTCGATTGTCGGGATGACGGCGATGATCCGCGGCTTCGACGAGTCGCTGCGGCAGTCCATTCGCGAGATCGGCCCGAACCTCATCTTCGTGCAGCGCTTCGGGCTCCTGAGCTTCACGAGCGGCGCGACGTTCAACGATCTGATCCGGCGCCCGAACCTGTCGGTTTCCGATGCCCGCGCGATCGAGGCGCAGGCGGGATCGATCCAGATTGTCGACGTGCAACTGGGGGTCGGGGGCGCTCCGCCCACCCAGGAGCGCGTCTTCTACCGGGACCTCCGGACGCGACCCCTCGTGGTCTTTGGCACGACCGAGCGCTTCGCCATCGGGACCGCACTCGACCTGGCGGCCGGCCGGTTCTTCAGCGGCGCGGAAGTGCAGGCCCGAAGCAACGTGGTCGTGCTGGGGCAGACGCCGTATCTGGCGTTGTTCGCGGCCAGCGGCAGCGATCCAATCGGCAAGATGGTCCGCGTGGGAGCTGCACGCTACACCGTGGTCGGCGTCTTCGTGAAGCGGCCGGCGGTCGGCGGGTTCAACGCCGGCCAGGACGATTTCGTGGTCATGCCGTACACGGCGTACCAGCGACAGTTCGGTCTTCGCGGGGTGACCGTCGGCCGGGGCGCGAATTCGCGCGTCCTGCTGCCGATGCAGATTGCAGCGGTGCCGCGCGAAGGCGTGCCGCAGTCGGTGGCGATCGCAGAGGTTCAGCAGGTGATGCGGAGCCGGCACGGGCTCAGGCTCGACGACCCCGACGACTTCGACCTCGTGACTCAGGACGCGATTCTGCAGCTCTGGGATCGGATCAGCCAGGCGACGTTCCTCGCGCTGATCGTGATTTCATCGATCGCGCTGATGGTGGGCGGCATCGGCGTCATGGCCATCATGTCGATCTCGGTCACCGAGCGGACGCGCGAGATCGGCGTGCGCAAGGCGCTCGGCGCCCGGCGCACGGAGATTCTCTTTCAATTCCTGATGGAGGCCGTGATCCTGACGTCTCTCGGCGGCCTCCTCGGCATCGTGCTCGGCAGCGCCCTTGGCTGGGCCGTACACTTCGCCTCGGGCTTCCCCATCTCGCTCCCCTGGTGGTCGTTCGCGATCGGCCTCGGCTTCTCGGCGGCAGTTGGCGTCTTTTTCGGCATGTATCCCGCGGTCAAGGCCTCGCGGCTCGATCCAATCGAGGCGCTTCGGTACGAGTAGATAATTGCCGAGCCGACAGCTCGCGCCGACGGCTGACCGTCGGGTTGACTGTCGACTGTGAACTGTCGACTGCAATATGATGCGCCGTATCTAGTGTGAGAACTTCGAACTGAGAAGTTGGCAAGACGGCATGATGTTGGCCATGTTTGACTTCTACGTTTTGCCTTCTAGGTTTTCACTTCTAACTTCAGATTGCTGACTATTCAGCAACCTGCCAGGGGGTACCCGGGTATGAAGGTCTATGACGCCGCCAGCATCAGAAATGTCGCGCTCGTGGGACACACCGCATCCGGCAAGACACAGCTCGCCGCGGCCATCCTCTCAGATGCCGGAATGGTCAACCGATTCGGCAAAGTCGACGATGGGACGACGGTGACCGATTTCGACGAAGAGGAAATCGCCCGCAAACACACGCTTTCGGCCAGCCTTGGCTTCGCGGAATGGAACAGGCACAAGATCAACCTGATTGACGCCCCCGGCATCGGCAACTTCCTCAGCGAGGCGCGCGCTGCCCTCCAGGTGGCCGACGCCGCCCTCATCGTCGTCGATGCGGTCGCCGGCGTGATGGTCCAGACGGAGAAGGTCTGGGAAGCCGCCGCCGAGCTGGAGCTTCCGAGGATGATTGTGCTCAACCGGATCGATCGCGAGCGGGCGAGCCTGGCGCGCGCGCTGGTCTCGCTGCGCGAGTCGTGCAGCCGCGCGGTGATCCCCGTTCAACTCCCGATCGGCGAGGAGAAGGCGTTCCGGGGGGTCGTCGATCTCGTCACGAAAAAGGCGTTCACGTTTCAAACGGATGAGAGCGGAAAGTTCACCGAAGGTCCGGTTCCCGACGACATGTCGGCGGAGGTGGAGACCGCGCGCGAAGCGCTCATCGAGATGGTCGCGGAGGCCGATGAAAAGCTGATGGAAAGGTTCTTCGAGGCAGGGACGCTGACCGACCAGGAACTGGTCGCCGGCCTTCGGAGCGCGACGGCGGCCGCCAAGCTGTTCCCCCTGGTGTGCACGTCGGCGCTCCTCAACATCGGCATCCAGCCGCTGCTCGACGCGATCGTCTCGTACCTTCCCTCGCCCGCCGACCGGGAATACAAGGGCGTCGGCAAGACCGGAGCCGACGTGCTGCGGAAAGCCGACGAGAAGGGGCCCGCGGCGGCGTTCGTCTGGAAGACGATCGCCGATCCGTTTGCCGGCCGGATCACGATGTTCCGCGTTGTCTCGGGAACGTTGAAGGCCGATTCAACCGTTCACAACAAGACGCGCGACTCCACCGAGCGATTCGGGCACCTGCTCGCCCTGCAGGGGAAAGCGCAGACAACGGTGCCCGAGCTCAAGGCCGGCGACCTCGGCGCGGTCGCCAAGCTGAGGGACACGCTCACGAACGACACGCTCGGCGACAAGGGGGACGACGTGATGTTCCCGGCGCTGAAGTTCCCCGAGCCGGTGCTGTCCTACGCGATTGAACCCAAGAGCCGCGGCGACGAAGACAAGATCAGCACGGCGATGCATCGGCTGGAGGAAGAGGACCCCTCGATCCGCTACAGCCGCGATCCGCAGACCAAGGAGCTCCTGCTCTCGGGCCAGGGTCAGGTGCACATCGAGGTGACTGTCGCGAAGTTGAAGCGGCGTTTCGGCGTGGACGTCAATCTGAAGCCGCCGCGGATCCCGTACCGCGAGACGATCAAGGCGGCGACCGAGGCGCACGGGCGGCACAAGAAGCAGACGGGCGGCCACGGCCAGTTCGGCGATTGCAAGATCAAGGTGGAGCCGCTCGCGCGCGGCGCGGACTTCGAGTTCGTGGACGATATTTTCGGCGGATCCATTCCGCGCCAGTTCGTGCCGGCCGTGGAAAAGGGCATTCAGGACGCGCGGACGCGCGGATACCTGGCGGGCTTTCCGATGGTCGACTTCCGCGCCACGGTATTCGACGGCTCGTACCACGACGTCGATTCGAACGAGCTCTCGTTCAAGCTGGCCGGGTCGCTCGCCTTCAAGGACGCGATGACCCGGGCCCGGCCGACGATCCTCGAGCCGATCATGAACGTCGAGGTCTACGCGCCGTCGGACTTCGCGGGCGATCTCATGGGCGACCTGAATGGGCGGCGCGGGCGCATCGGCGGCATGGACACGCGCGGCGTGACGACGATCATCAAGGCGCAGGTGCCGATGTCCGAGATGCTCACCTACGAACAGCACCTGACGTCGGCCACCGGCGGCCGCGGCTCATACCACATGGAATACTCGCACTACGACGAAGTGCCGGCGCCGCTTCAGGCGAAGATTATCGCGGCCGCGAAGGCGGAACGGGCGGGGGTGGAGGTGGAGGAAGTGTAAAGTCTCAAGTCTGAAGTCTCAAGTCTCACAAGTCAGGCGTCTCAAGTCGGCACGAAACACAAAGGCCCCGGACGGAATCGCATCCGCCGGGGCCGTTTGTGTACTTGAGACTTGAGACCTGAGCCTTGAGACTTGAGACTTTCTTAGCTTCCCCTCGGCCCTTGCTTCTTCGGGCGCGGCTTGGCGCCGCCGGCGCCTTTCGTGCTCGTTCGCTTGGCCGGCTTCTCCGCGGGTTCGGCCTCGTCCTTCTTGCCCTTGCTCCGCAGCCGCTCGGCCGCCGCCCGCAGCCGCTCGCTCACGCCTTTGGCCTTCTTCGGCCCGGCGCCTTCGCCCTTGGCCTCGGTCTCGGCCTTGGCGCGCGTCGTGAACTCGCTGCCAACCAGTTCGACCTGCGCGATCTCCGCGGCGTCGCCCTTTCGGAACCCCAGCCGCAGCAGACGCGTGTAGCCGCCGGGCCGGCCGACGAACCGCGGGGCGAGCGTGTCGAACAGCTTGGTCACGACCTCCTGATCCTGGAGATCGTGCATGACCAGCCGCCGCGCATGCAGCGCCTTGCCGTTCGCGCCCGCCGCCAGGCTGCGCTTGGCGATCGTGATGATCCGCTCGACGAACGGCCGGAGCTCCTTGGCTCTGGGCACCGTCGTCGTGAGATGCTCGTAACGAAGCAAGGCCGTCGCCTGGTTTCGAAGCATCGCGATACGATGCTCGGTGACCCGCCCCAGCTTCCGGTGTGCGACTCGGTGTCTCATTGTTGGATCTCTCTGGCGGGATGGGCGGGACAGGCGGGAGAGGCAGGAAGATATTTCCGTCCAGCCCTCCTGCCCTTCCCGCCCTTCCAGCCATTCCAGCCCGTTCAGCCCTTCCAGCCATGCCTGTTACTCCTGCGAGGCCGCCGCGGGCTGATCGAGACGCATGCCCAGACTGAGCCCCATCGTGTGCAGGATTTCCTTGATCTCGTTCAAGCTCTTCCTGCCGAAGTTCTTCGTCTTGAGCATCTCGGCCTCGGTCTTCCCCACGAGCTCGCGAATCGTCCGGATGTTCGCGTTCTTGAGGCAGTTGTACGAACGGACCGAGAGCTCGAGCTCCTCCACGGACTTGTCGAGGTTTTCGTTGCCGACGCCGGTGCGCGGCTGATCGCCGACCGCGTCGATCTGCGGTTCCGCGCCCTCCTCGAGGTTGATGAAGATGTTCAGGTGATCGCGGATCAGCTTCGCCGCGAGCGACACGCCGTCGCGCGCGCTGATCGAACCGTTCGTCCAGACGTCCACCGTGAGCTTGTCGTAATCGGTCGTCTGGCCGAGGCGGGCGGCCTCGACGAGATAGTTCACCTTCTTGACCGGCGAATGCACCGAGTCGATCGGGATCCAGCCGATGCCGAGGTCCTCGTCGAAGTTCTTGTCGGCCGAGACGTAGCCGCGGCCTCGCCTCATGCGCATCTCCATATGGAGCTTGCCGCCCTCCGCCACCGTCGCGATATGGGCGTCCGGCTCGAGAATCTCGACGTCGCCGTCCGCCTGGATGTCGCGCGCCCGGACCTCGCCGACCTTGTCGACGCGGAGCGTCAGGGTCTTGACCTGATCGACGTGCAGCTTCAGGGGAATCTGCTTGAGGTTGAGGATGATGTCGGTCGCGTCCTCGACCACGCCGGGAATCGGCGAGAACTCGTGGAGGACGCCGTCAATCTTCACGGCGGTGATCGCCGCGCCTTCAATCGAGGACAGCAGCACGCGTCTGAGCGCGTTGCCGATGGTGGTGCCGAATCCCCGCTCGAAGGGCTGCGCGTAGAACCGGCCGAACCGGTCCGTCAACGTCTCGCGCTCGAACTCCAGCCGCTTGGGCCGCTGAAAACCTTTCCACAGCATGATGTCTTGTCCTTTCGCCGACGGGCCCGCAGACGGGCCTCCAGACCTGCAAGTGACCGCTGACCTCCCGCCGCAGGTCTGTGTAAGGCTGCGGGTCAGCGGGTGACGAGCCGGAAAACCTGAAGTCTGAAACCTGAAATCTGAATCTCCTTCAGACTTCAGATTTCAGACTTCAGATTTTCTGAATTACTTCGAGTACAACTCCACAATCAGCTGTTCCTGCACGGGCAGGTTGATCTGTTCGCGGGTCGGCATCGACACGACGCGGCCGGCGATCGCCGCCGGATCGAACGAGAGCCACGCGGGAATCCCCCGTCCTTTGACCTCCTCCATCGCATGTTCGATGGTCGGGTTCTTCTGGCTCCGGCCGAGGACGGTGATGAGGTCGCCCTGCTTGAGCGAATACGACGGGATGTCCACCTTCCGGCCGTTGATCAGGACGTGGCCGTGGCGAACGAGCTGCCGCGCCTGCGGCCGCGACGTCGCGAGGCCGAGCCGATAGACCACGTTGTCGAGCCGCCGTTCGAGCAGCTGCAGCAGCGTCTCACCCGTGATGCCGCGGGTCCGCTCCGCCGTCTCGAAGTACCGCCGGAACTGGTCCTCGAGCACGCCGTAAATGCGCTTGACCTTCTGCTTCTCGCGCAGCTGGAGGCCGTAGCCCGCGAGCTTCTGCTTCCGCGTCTTGCCGTGCTGCCCCGGCGCGAAGTTGCGCTTCTCGATCGCGCACTTCTCCGTGTAGCACCGCTCCCCCTTCAGGAACAGCTTCATGCCCTCGCGGCGGCAGAGGCGACAGACCGGACCGATGTAACGAGCCATTCAACAAGCCTTTCGTGAATTTGGTGATTGGATAATCGGGGAATCGGATAATCGATGCCCTCGATTGCCAAATCACCAGATTACCCAATTATCCAATTCCTACACGCGTCTCCTCTTCGGTGGCCGGCAGCCGTTGTGCGGGATCGGCGTCACGTCGCGGATCGACTTCACCTCGAGACCGACCGTCTGCAGCGCCCGAATGGCGGACTCGCGACCCGACCCCGGCCCCTTGACCCGCACGTCGAGCGAGCGCATGCCGACGGCCTTGGCGGCGTTGCCGGCGTTGAGCGCCGCCTGCGTCGCCGCAAACGGCGTCCCCTTGCGCGATCCCTTGAACCCGATGCCGCCGGCGCTCGACCACGCGACCACGTTGCCTTCGATGTCGGTGATCGTCACGGTCGTGTTGTTGAACGAGGCGTGGATGTGGGCGAGCCCGTGATGGACGACCCGCTTCTCGCCGCGCTTCTTGAACGTCTTCTTCCGTTTTCCTGCGGCGCCTTCCTTCTTCTCGGGTGTCGCGCCTTCGGGTGTCGCCGCTGCGTCGCTCTTGGCCATTAGGTGTTTCCTGTCAGTTCACAGTTGACGGTCAACAGTTCACAGGCCTGTCAACTGTGAACTGTCGCCTGTTAACTAGATCGTCTTCTTCTTGGCGACCGCGCCCTTGCGCGGGCCCTTGCGGGTGCGCGCGTTGGTGCGCGTCCGCTGGCCATGGACCGGGAGCCCGCGCCGGTGACGCATGCCGCGGTAGCAGCCGATTTCCATGAGCCGCTTGATGTTCATGGAGATCTCCTTGCGAAGATCGCCCTCGACGCCTCCCTGCTCCTCGATCACGCGGCTGATCTTCCGCACATCGTCCTCGGACAGGTCCTTGATCCGGATGTCCGGGCTGACGCCGGCGTCCTTCAGGATGCCGTTCGATCGCACGCGTCCGATTCCATAGATGTACGTGAGCCCGATCTCGATGCGCTTGGTGCGCGGAAGATCGACGCCAGCAATTCGTGCCATATCTGATCCTTGTCGCTCTCAGCTCTCAGCCTGCTGCCACCACTCTGAGGCTGATAGCTGAGCAGCTGATTTCAAGAGCTACCCCTGCCTCTGCTTGTGCTTCTGATTCGAACAGATCACCCGCACCACGCCGCGGCGCCGGACAATCTTGCATTTGTCACAGATCTTTTTCACCGACGCTCGCACTTTCATGACGCTCCGTTCCACCGTCAACAGTTAACAGTTGACAGTTCACAGTTGACGAATGTCGCTGCCACGACCGTCGATCGTTGCTGTCAACTGTCAACGGTGGACTGTTAACCGATCCTCTCCACAATCCGTCCTCGCCCGCCATCGACGGGCGACAGCTCGATCCGGACCCGATCGCCGACCAGCACCCGGAGGAAGTTGCGATCCATCCGGTCCGCGATATGGGCCGTCACGTGCGGTCCATCGTCCAGCCTCACGCGATAGAGCCCGCTCGGCAGCTGTTCGACGACCGCGCCGGCTACGTCCGCGCCGCGATCGGAACTTCTCGCGCCGTCAGAATCCACGGCTCCCCCGCCGTCACCGCGACCGTGTGCTCGAAGTGCGCCGACAGGCTCCTGTCGCGCGTCACCGCCGTCCAACCATCCGCCAGCACCTTGACTCCGGCCTTGCCGGCGTTCACCATCGGCTCGATCGCCAGGACCATGCCCTCGGCCAGCCGTGGCCCACGCCCGGCCTCGCCGTAATTCGGCACCTGCGGCTCTTCGTGCATCCGCTGGCCGATGCCGTGGCCGACGAACTCGCGAACCACCGAGAACCCGTACGCCTCCACGTGGCGTTGCACCTCGCAGCCGATGTCGGACACGCGCCCGCCCGGCCGCACCCGCTCGATCGCCTTGTAGAGCGCTTCCTCGGTCACGCGCAGGAGCGTTGCCGCCCCTTCCGACACCTGTCCGACCGGCAGCGTAATCGCGCTGTCGCCGAAGTACCCGTCGAGCGACGCGCCCACATCGATCGAGACGATGTCGCCCTCATTCAGCACGCGGCGGCCGGACGGAATCCCGTGAATCACCTCGTCGTTGATCGACGCGCAAATCGTCGCGGGGTACCCGTGATACCCCTTGAACGCCGGCGTCGCGCCTGCTCGCAGGATCCGCTTTTCCGCCAGCGCATCGAGCTCCGCGGTCGTCACCCCCGGGGCGACCTTCGCCGCCAGCTCCTTCAGGACCTCTCCCACCAGGCGACCGGCCTCGCGCATGCGCTCGAGCTCGGCGGTCGATCGGCAGACGATCACCGGGTCTGCCCTTCCGTCGCGCGGGAGCCGCGCCTGATGGCCCCTTCCACCGC
Organism: uncultured Acidobacteriota bacterium; assembly: GCA_963745495.1. GTDB lineage: Bacteria > Acidobacteriota > Vicinamibacteria > Vicinamibacterales > CAVVIG01 > CAVUXJ01. Next base: position 330,328 of record CAVUXJ010000011.1, on the reverse strand, counting down.
GGACGCGATATCGGCCGTGACGCGATCGGGCGTCTGCGCGCCGTCGATCGAGCAGAACGTCGGCCGGGGGCGATAGTACTCGACGAGCGGCTTGGTATCGCGTCGATAGACGCCCAGGCGCTCCAGCACGACGGCGTCCGTATCGTCGGCGCGCTGAATCAGCCGGCCGCCGCATATCGTACAGCTGACGGGCGCCCCACTGGTGCCAGGCGTGGCGGTCGTGCCGCAATCGGCGCAAATCAGCCGGAAGCTGAGCCGGCGCACGAGCTCGGACTCCGGCACGACGATGTCGACGATGACGAGCGGCGGCGCGGCCCGCCACGATGACGTCGAGCGCGGTCGCCTGCGCCACGGTGCGCGGAAAACCCTCCAGAACGAACCCCTTCCGGGCATCCGGCTGATCCAGCCGCTCCCGCACGATACCAATCATCACGTCGTCGCCGACCAGCTCGCCCCGTTCCATGACGGCCTTGACGCGCAACCCGGTATCGGTGCCCGCGTGGACGGCCTCGCGAAGGATGTCTCCCGTCGAGACTCTCGGAATCCCGCGGGCGCGCGCGAACCGCTCGGCCTGAGTTCCCTTGCCGGCCCCTGGCGGTCCGAGCATGATCAGATTCGGCGCCATGTCACCCTTGTCGTCTCCATGCGAACCCGCAGCTAGCCGCGCCGCCCGCGAATCCGCGTCTTCTTCATGAACCCATCGTAGTGACGCATGATGAGCTGCGACTCCACCTGCTGCACCGTGTCCATGGCGACGCCGACGACGATCAGCAGCGAGGTGCCGCCGAAGAAGAACTGGATCCCCACGCCCTCGGTGACGAATCGCGGAATGACGGAATCGAGCCATTCGCCCACGAAGGGGATCGGCGCGACCTTGAAACCGCTCAGCAGAAACTGCGGCAGGATCGCGATGAGCGACAGGTAGATCGCGCCCGCGAGCGTAATCCTCGCGAGGATCGTGTCGATGTACTCCGCCGTCCGCTTCCCCGGCCGGATGCCGGGAATGAACCCGCCGTACTTCCGCATGTTCTCGGCGACATCGTCTGGATTGAAGATGATCGCCGTATAGAAGTACGCGAAGAAAATGATGCCGGCGACGTACAGAAGGTTGTGCAGCGGCATGCCGAACCCGAGCTGTGCCGCGATGGCGTCGGCCACCGGCCGGCCCTGAAACGCCTGGGCGATCGTCGCCGGAAACGCGAGGATCGACGACGCGAAAATGACCGGGATGACGCCGCCGGTGTTGACCTTCAGCGGAATGTGCGTGCTCGACCCGCCGTACATCCGGCGCCCCACGACGCGCTTCGCGTACTGCACGGTGACCCGCCGGTGCCCGCGCTCGACGAAGATGACCGCCGCGATCACGAGCACCATCATCACGAGCAGGATGAGAATCCGGATCAGGCCGATCTGACCGGTGCGCATCTGCTCCAGCGTCTGGATGACCGCCGACGGCAGACCGACGATGATCCCCGCGTAGATGATGAGGGACATCCCGTTGCCGATGCCCCGCTCGGTGATCTGCTCGCCGAGCCACATGATGAAGCAGGTGCCGGTCGTCAGCGTGAGGACCGTCATCAACCGGAACGGCAGCCCCGGGTTGAAGACCAGCGGGAGACCGCCCGCGACCTGCGTCTGGCGTTCGAGGAAGATCGCGATCCCGAGCGACTGCACGATGCTCAGGAAAATCGTGCCGTAGCGCGTGTACTGCGTGATCTTGCGCCGCCCCAGCTCGCCTTCCTTGGACAGGCGCTCGAGATACGGCCACACCACGGTCAGCAGCTGCAGGATGATCGACGCGCTGATATACGGCATGATGCCGAGCGCGAAGATCGTCACATTCGACAGGTTCCCGCCGGAGAACATGTCGTAGAGACCGAACATGTTGCTCTGCATCTGGCGCGACAACTCGGCGAGCGCGGCGATGTTCACGCCCGGCGTCGTGATGTGGGAGCCGATGCGATAGACGCCGAGCATGGCGAGGGTGAACAGCACCCGGTTGCGCAGCTCAGAGACGGCGAAGATGTTCTTCAGGGAATCCATAACAATCACGCATTCGGATGCAGGATGCAGGATTGCGAAGGAGGCCTACCGCCTTCCTCGATCCTGCAATTCTGCAATTCGCAATTCAGCGATGAGCTCCGTGCTTCCGCCAGCTGCCGCGATTTTCTCGGCCGCCTTGCCGCTGAACTTGTGCGCCCGCACGGTGAGCGCCTTGCCCACCTCGCCGCGAGCCAGCACCTTGACCGGCCGTCGAACCCCCGACACGAGCCCGCGCTCGTTCAGCAGCTCCGGCGTGACGAGCGTGCCGGCGTCGAACCTGGCGGCCAGCGTATCGAGGTTCACGACCTCGTATTCGACGCGAAACGGGTTGTGGAAGCCGCGCTTCGGCACGCGCCGGTGGAGCGGCATCTGACCGCCTTCAAAGCCGCGCTTGCGCTTGAAGCCGGAGCGCGACTGCGCACCCTTGTGGCCGCGTCCGGCCGTCTTGCCCTGCCCGGAGCCCTGTCCGCGGCCCACCCGCTTCTTGGAGTGTTTGGCGCCCTTTGGAGGGCGCAGGTTGTTCAAAGACATGACTGCTACCTTACTTGGCGAATTGGTGAGTTGGTGAATTGGCGATTCGGTGAGCGCATGAATTCAAATCGCCAGGTCACTGATTCCCCAATTTGCCAGTTCACCAATTCACCAATTCACTCGCTTACCACCACCAGGTGACGCACCTTGTGGATCATGCCACGTGTCTCGGGCGTGTCCTTCAGCTCCACGGTGTGGCGGATGCGGCGCAGGCCCATGCTGCGGGTGACCACTCCCTGCTTGCCGTCGAAGCCGATGGGACTTTTCACGAGCGTCACCTTCACGGTGCCGCTGTTTTTCGAGTCGGTGCGCTGATTTGCCATAAATCTCTTCAATCCAGCCGGTCGATCGCGCCCTGGTCCGGCGAGCTACGCCGACTTGCGCACCATCTCCGACAGCTCCTTGCCGCGCAGCCGCGCGAGCGCTGTCGGGTCGCTGAGCGAATCGAGGCCCGCGACCGTGGCGCGCACCACGTTGTGCGGATTCGCCGACCCGAGCGACTTCGTCAGGATGTTCGCGATCCCGGCCGACTCGACGACCGCCCGCACGGCGCCGCCGGCGATGATGCCGGTCCCGTCGGGCGCAGGCTTCAGGAGCACGCTGCCGGCGCCGAAGTTGCCGACGATCGCATGCGGAATCGTCGTCCCCTGCAGCGGCACGCGAATGAGGTTCTTTTTCGCGGCCTCGATGCCCTTCTTGATGGCCGACGGCACTTCCTTCGCCTTGCCAACCCCGAACCCGACCACGCCGTGGCCATCACCGACGACCACCAGGGCGCTGAAGCTCAGGTTCTTGCCGCCCTTCACCACCTTCGTGACGCGGTTGATGGAGACGACGGTGTCCTTGAGATCGAGTTGACCCGGGTCGATTCGCTCACGTGTACGCATGGTTAAAATTCCAGTCCTGCTTTGCGCGCGGCGTCGGCCACGGCGCGAATGCGCCCGTGGTAGAGAAACCCGCTGCGGTCGAACACGACACGCGTGATGCCCTTGCCGATCGATCGTTCGGCGATGGCCGCGCCGACGGCCTCGGCGCCCTTGAGGTTCCCGCCGCTGATGCCCTTGGCGAACGCGCCTTTCAGGGCCGGATCCACGCTCGACGCGGACGCGAGCGTCTGGCCGGTCAAATCGTCGATCACCTGCGCGTAAATGTGCGAGACGCTGCGGAACACGCTCAAGCGCGGGCGTCCCTGGGTCCCCGCGATCCGCTTGCGCTGGCGCAGCTGGATCCGGCGGCGGCGATCGTCTTTGGTTTTGATCTTCATCTCAATCAGCTCTCAGCTCTCAGCTCTCAGCTCGCACTCACCAGCTCGCGACATACGAAAGCTGATGGCTGACAGCTGTCCGCTACTTTGCTCCCGTCTTCCCGGCCTTCTTCTTCAGCACTTCGCCGGTGTAGCGCACGCCCTTCTGCTTATACGGATCGGGCTTCCGCAGCCGCCGGATCTCGGCGGCGACCTGTCCCACGAGCTGGCGATCCACGCCCGTCACCGACAGATGCGTCTGTTTCTCGATCGTGATGTCGATGCCCTGCGGGATGTCGAACACGACGGCGTGCGAGTAGCCGAGCGCGAAGATGACCTGCCGGCCCTTCACCTCCGCCCTGTATCCCACCCCGACGATATCGAGCTCCTTCTTGAAGCCGTCGGTCACGCCGGCGACGGCGTTGGCCACGAGGCTGCGCGCGAGGCCGTGATACTTGGCGAGCGCCGGGGTCGTCGGTCGCGCGCTTGGCGACCAGCTGCCCGTCGGACAGCTCGAAATTGATGCCGCTCGGCACGATCTGCCTCAACTTTCCCTTCGGTCCCTGCACCTCGACGGCGCTGTCGAGCACCGTGACGGTGACCCCCTTGGGAATCGTGATCAGCTTCTTTCCGATTCGAGACATTATCTGTTCCCACCAAGTCTCAAGTCTGAAGTCTCAAGTCTCAATGTCTTCAGACTTCTGAGACTTCAGGCTTGAGACTTGACACCTACCAGATATTGCAGAGCACTTCCCCGCCGACGCCGACCTTGACCGCTTCGCGGCCGGTCATCACGCCGCGCGAGGTCGTCAGGATGCTCGTGCCGAGCCCGGCCAGCACTTCCGGCACATCGTCGCGACCGAAGTACACGCGGCGGCCCGGACGGCTGATGCGCTCGACGCCGGTGATGAGGCGCTCGCCATGCGGGCCGTATTTCAGGAACAGGCGGAGGGTCTTGTCGGGCCCGGCCTCCTTCGAGGCGGCCTCGTCGAGGACCTTGAAGCCCTGAATGTAGCCCTCGTCCTGCAGAATCCGCGCGATGTCGGATTTGATGCGCGAGGCGGGCATATCGACGCGGGTGTGCTTCGCGGTCACCGCGTTGCGAATCCGCGTGAGCATGTCAGCGATTGGATCGGTCATATCGTTCTGCTCTCAGTACCAGTCGACAGTTGACAGTTAACAGTTGACGGCCACAGTCCAGGGTCCACGGTCGGTTTGGCGCCGTGAACGGTCGACTGTGAACTGCGAACTCTCACCAGCTACTCTTGGTCACCCCGGTGACGTCTCCCTCGAGCGCCAGCTTGCGGAAGCACAGGCGGCACAGCGCGAACTTCCGCATGTACGCCCGGGGCCGGCCGCAGAGACGGCAGCGGTTGCGCAGCCGGATCTTGAACTTCTGTTTTTTCAGCGTCTTCGCGATCATCGCGGTCGTAGCCATAAGGATTAACTCTGTCTGAACGGCATCCCGACGAACTGGAGGAGCTTGCGCGCCTCTTCGTCGGTCCTGGCTGTCGTGACCACCGAGACGTTCATGCCGCGCGCCTTGTCGACCTTCATGTAATCGATCTCGGGGAACAGCAACTGGTCGCGCAGGCCAAGCGTGTAGTTGCCCCGGCCGTCGAAGCCGCGCGGCGAGACCCCCTTGAAGTCGCGGACGCGCGGCAGCGCGATACTGGTCAGCCGATCCAGGAATTCCCACATGCGTGCGCCGCGCAGCGTGACCATCGCGGCGATCGGCATGCCCTTCCTGACCTTGAACGCGGCGATCGACTTCTTCGCCCGGCGCGTGACCGGCTTCTGGCCCGTGATCCGCGCGAGCTCGTCGGAGCCCGTATCCACGATCTTCGCGTTCGCGGTGGCCTCGCCGAGACCCATGTTCACCACGATCTTCTGGATGCGCGGCACGGCCATCACGTTCTTGTACCCGAACTCCTTCGTCAGGGCCGGCACGACCTCTTTCTGATACTTGTCCTTCAACCGGCTCATTTGTCGACCACTCCTTCGCACTTTCGGCAGAAGCGCACCTTGCGGCCGTCACCGAGGATCCTGTGGCCGATACGCGTCTGCGCGCCGCACTCGGGGCATACCAGCTGCACGTTGCTCGCGTGCACCGACGCCTCGCGCTCGATGATGCCGCCCTTCACGTTCTTGCCGGGGTTCGCCTTGGTGTGCCGCTTGATCAGGTTCACCCCTTCGATGACCAGCCGGTTCTTGTCCGGCGCCACCTTCAGCACGCGGCCGCGCTTGCCGCGGTCCTTGCCCGTGACGACGAGCACGTGATCGTTCTTTCGAATCGGCGTAGATAGACGGGACATATCGTTTCGTTACGGCTAGCTGACAGTTGACAGTTGACAATTGACAGTTCACGGCTTCATCTCGATCACAGCGAAGAGCCTGTCTTCGACTGTCAACTGTGAACTGTTGACTGTGAACTTCCTCTCTAAAGCACCTCGGGCGCCAGCGAAATGATCTTCATGAAGCGCCGCTCGCGCAACTCGCGCGCGACGGGACCGAACACGCGCGTACCGATCGGCTCGCCCTGGTCATTGATGAGCACCGCCGCGTTGCGATCGAAGCGGATGTAGCTGCCGTCGCGCCGCCGCTGCTCCTTGACGGTCCGCACGATCACCGCCTTGACGACCTGTCCCTTCTTCACGGTGGACTCGGCGGTCGCTTCCTTCACCGAAGCGGTCACGATGTCGCCGAGGCGGGCGTACCGGCCCGTCGACCCGCCGATCGGATTGATGATCGCGATCTTGCGCGCGCCGGAGTTGTCGGCGACGTCGAGAATCGATCGCATCTGAATCATGACTGCTTCTCCGTCGGCGGGAGAGGCTGGAGCGGCGGGAAGGGCTGGAAGGTCTTCCCCCTCCTGCCCTTCCTGCCGGTCCTGCCATTCCTGCCCGTCTAAACCTGTGCGGCCTGCCGCACCACCCGCGCGAGCGCCCACCGCTTGCGCCGGCTCATCGGCCGCGTTTCCACGATCGCGACCACGTCGCCGATCCTGGCCTCGCCGCCTTCGTCGTGCACCATGAACTTCGACGTGCGCCGCTCGGTCTTTCCGTACAGGCCGTGCCGCACCTGCCATTCGACCGCGACCACGATGCTCTTCTGCATCTTGTCGCTGACGACGACGCCGACTTTTTCAGCTTTCTGAGACATGCGCTGATCCTCATGGCGGGAGGGGCTGGAGAGGCGGGAAGGGCTGGAGGGTGACTTCCCCTCCTGCCTATCCTGCCCGCTTCCTGCCTATCCTGCCCTCTTCTGTCGTAGCACCGTTTTCACGCGCGCCAGATCGCGGCGCACCAGGCGAATCTTGTCGGGCGCCTCGAGCTGACCCATCGATTTCTGGATACGCATGCGGAACAGCTGATCGGCCAGCTCGCGCTCGCGCTGCGCCAGCTGGTCGGCGCCGAGCTCGCGCAAATCCCCGGCCTTCATAGCATCTTCTCCAGGGCGAACCGGGTCGCGAACTTGGTGAGAATGGGCAGCTTCGCGGCCGCCAGCTTCATCGCCTCCCGCGCTTCACCCTCGCTCACACCTTCCATCTCGAACAGGATGCGGCCGGGCCGGATGACCGCGACCCAGCCTTCAGGTGCGCCCTTCCCCTTGCCCATGCGTGTTTCCTGCGGCTTCTTCGTAATCGGCTTGTCGGGAAACACCCGCACCCAGATCTTGCCGCCGCGCTTGATGAAGCGCGTCATCGCCACGCGCGCCGCCTCGATCTGACGATCGGTCAACCAGCACGGCTCGAGCGCCTTCAGCCCGAAGTCCCCGAACGAGACGTCGGACCCGCGCCAGGCCTTCCCCGCCATCCGCCCGCGCTGCTGCTTGCGGAATTTGACTTTCTTCGGCATCAACATCGTCGTATCCCCAGGGCTGGACGGGCGGGATGGGCTGGAATGGCTGGAAGGTCGAACCCTCCTCCTGCCGTTCCTGCCTGCTCCTGCCGTTCCTGCCTATGTCGTCATCCGCGGGCCGCTGGTCTGCGCGGTGCGCGTTCCCGGTATTCCTCTTCGCGGCCACGCTGTGGCACGAGACGCTCGCCCTTGTACAGCCACACCTTGATCCCGATCTGCCCGTATGTCGTGCTCGCTTCCGCGAAGCCGTAGTCGATGTCCGCGCGGAGCGTCTGCAGGGGGAGCTGGCCGTGGAGGTACCATTCCGAGCGCGCGATCTCCGCACCGTTCAGCCGTCCCGAGACGCGCACCTTGATGCCACGCGCGCCGAAGCGCAGCGCCGACTCGACGGCCTTGCGCATCGCCCGGCGGAACGCCACGCGCTTCTCGAGCTGCATCGCCACCGACTCCGAGATGAGCTGCGCGTCGAGCTCCGGTTTCTGGATCTCCTGAATATTGATGAAGACCTCGCGGTTGGTCCGCTTCTGGATTTCCTGCTTCAGCTTGTCGACCTCGGTCCCCTTGCGGCCGATGATGATGCCGGGCCGCGAGGTATAGATGTCGATCTTCAGCTTGTTGGCGGCGCGCTCGGTTTCGATCTTGGAGACGCCCGCGTGCGCGAATCGCTTCTTCAGCGTGGACCGCAGCTCGAGATCCTCGTGCAACAGCTTGGCGTAGTCGCGATCGGAGTACCAGCGCGATCGCCACGTCTTGTTGAACCCGAGCCGGAATCCGTACGGATGAACCTTCTGGCCCACTGTTGCTCCTTTAAGCCTTTTTCGCCTTCGCCGGACGACCGCCGCCGGCCGGCTTCCGGGCGCCGGCCTCGCCGGCTTCCGGCCCTTGGCCGATCCGGTCGCGCCCGCGGACACCACGGGCGCCGGTCGCTCGGACACCTGGACGGTGAGGTGCGCGGTTCGCTTCAGGACGCGGAACGCCCGCCCCATCGGCGCCGGCCGCACGCGTTTCTGCGAGGGTCCCTGGTTTGCGAAACACGCGGAGACGAACAGCCGATCGACATCGCCGCTGAACCCCTCCTTCTGCTGCGCGTTGGCAATCGCCGACCGCAGCACCTTGGCGACGTCGGCTCGCGACCGACTTCTTCGTGAAGCGGAGCGTCGCAAGCGCGCGGTCCACGTCCTTGCCGCGGATCAACTCGAGCACGAGCCCGGCCTTCTGGGCGGAGGTCCTGACGTAGCGCGCCGTGGCGTATGCCTGGATCATGACGAGGCCCCCGTCGATTTCGCGCCCCCGCCGCCGCCCGGCCTGGCCCGCCGGGACCGCTCGGCGCAGCGCGGCCGCCGCGGCCGCCCGTTCGGCCACTTTGGTGGTATGGCCCTTGAAGATCCGGGTCGGCGCGAACTCGCCGAGCTTGTGGCCGACCATGTTCTCGGTGATGTACACCGGAATGAACTTCTTCCCGTTGTGCACCGCGAGCGTGTGTCCGACCATCTCGGGCACCACCGTCGAACGGCGCGACCACGTCTTGATGACCTTCTTCTCGGACCCGCGATTCATCAACTCGATCTTCTCGAGAAGATGCGTATCGACGAAGGGGCCTTTTTTCAGGGAACGGCTCATAAGCTTTCAGTTCAGCGTCAGCTTGGTCATCGGTCTGAACGCCATCACCTCAAACCCCTATTTCTTTCTTCGTTGAACGATGAACTTGTCCGTGCTCTTGCGATTGCGCGTCTTATAGCCCTTGGTCGGCAGACCCCACGGCGAGACCGGATGCCGGCCGCCGGACGTCTTGCCCTCGCCGCCGCCGAGCGGATGATCCACCGGGTTCATCGCGACCCCCCGGACATGCGGCCGCTGTCCCAGCCACCGGCTTCGACCGGCCTTGCCGATCGACACGTTCTCGTGATCGAGGTTGCCCACCTGGCCGACCGTCGCATAGCACTCGATGAAGATCTTGCGAATCTCGCCGGACGGCATCTTCACCGAGGCATAGTCGGCGTCCTTGGCGACAAGCTGCACGGACGACCCGGCGCTCCTCGCGATCTGTCCGCCCCGGCCGGGCCTGAGCTCCACGTTGTGGATGAGCGTGCCGAGCGGAATGCTCTTCAGCGGCAGCGCATTGCCCGGCAGAATGTCCACAGCCGGTCCGGCGACAATCGTATCGCCCGTCTTCAGCCCGTTCGGCTGCAGGATGTAGCGCTTCTCTCCGTCCGCGTACGTCAGGAGCGCGATGCGCGCCGACCGGTTGGGATCGTATTCGATCGTCGAGACCTTTGCCGGGATCTCCCGCTTGTCGCGCTTGAAATCGATCACGCGGTACATCCGCTTGTGGCCGCCGCCACGCCACCACGACGTCAGCTGGCCGGCGTTGTTGCGCCCGCCGGAACGGTGCAACGGCTCGACCAGCGGCTTGTGCGGCTCCGTCGTGGTGATCTCGTCGAAGGTCTGGACGGTCTGAAACCGCTGGCCCGGCGAGGTCGGGTTGTATTTGCGAATCGGCATAACAACCTCTTCCCGAAAACCTGAAATCTGAAATCTGAAGTCTGATCCGATCAGACTTCGAACTTCAGGCTTCAGATTTCCCTATGCGCCCTCCAGGAACTCGGGCAGCTTCTCGCCCTCGCGCAGCGTCACGTAGGCCTTTTTCCAGTCCGGCCGGCGTCCCGCGAAGCGGCCCTGCCGCTTGATCTTCCCGTGCGCAATGCTGGTGCGGATGCTGGCGACCTTCGAGCCGAGCAACTGCTCGACGGCCCGCTTGATCTCCACCTTGTTGGCGTCGGTCGCGACATGAAAGACGATCGTCCGGCCGTCTTCGCGCAGAATGGACGTCTTCTCGGTAATCAGCGGGCGGCGAATCACATCTGTGAGCTTCATGACATTCTCAGGTCCGGCTGAAGCCGGACTCTCCGTTCTGCCGTTCACGCCAGCGCTTCCTGCAATTTCTCCATCGCGCTTCTCGTGGCCACGACACGGGTCGCGTGCATGACGTCGCGCGCGGTCACACGCCCGCTCGACAGCAACGACACGCCGGGGATGTTCCGCACCGACCGCGCGAGCTTCTCGTCCGGTGCGACATCGATCATCACGGCCTTGCCATCGATGCCGAGTCGCTTCAACATGGCCGCCGCGGCCTTCGTCTTGATCTCGTCCGCGACGAGCGCGTCGACGACGACGAGCTGGCCATCCTTCAGCTTCTGCGCGAGCGCCGCCCGCAGCGCCCCGCGCTCGACCTTCTTCGGCAGCTGGTACTCGTAGCTGCGAGGCTGGGGGCCGAACACGGTTCCGCCGTGGCGCCACAGCGGAGAGCGGGTCGACCCGGCCTGCGCGCGGCCCGTGCCCTTCTGCCGCCACGGCTTCTTGCCGCCGCCGCTGACCAGCGACCGGTTCTTCGTCGCGTGCGTCCCCTGCCGCCTGGCGGCGTTCGCCCGCACGACCGACTCCCAGATCAGCTCGGTGTTGACCCGTCCGCCGAAGACGTCGTCGCGCACATCGAACGCGCCGACCTTCTCGTTGTTGTTGTTGACGACGTCAAGCTGCATGGTGTCTCTCAGCTGTCAGCTCTCGGCTATCAGCTTGAAGCTGACAGCTGAAACTGATAGCTACTTCTTGCCCTTCTTCGGCTTCTCGACCTGCGCCACCTTGATCCGCTTCGCCGCGGCCGCCTTGCGCACGACCACGTAGCCGGTGGGCGCGCCGGGAATGCCGCCCTCGACGATCAGCAGGTGATTGTCGGAATCCACCCGCAGCACCTTGAGGTTGCGGATCGTCACCCGGCCGCCGCCCATCCGCCCGGCCGCGCGCATCCCCTTGATGACGCGCGACGGGAACGAAGAGGCGCCGATCGAGCCCGGCGCCCGGTGGAACATCGACCCGTGGGTGGCCGCGCCGCCGGCGAAGTGATGGCGCCTGACCACGCCCTGGAAACCCTTGCCGCGGCCGGTGCCAATCACATCCACGCGCTCGCCGTTGGCGAAGATCGACACGAGCACCTGATCGCCCGCCTTCAAGGCGTCGCCGCCCTCCACCACCTTCACCTCGCGCCGCACCCGTGTCGGCGGCACGTTGGCCTTCTTGTAGTGGCCCGCGATGGGCTTGCGCACCTTGGCAGGCGTCTCCTCGACGAGGCCCAACTGCACCGCCTCGTAGCCGTCGCCCTGCTGATTCTTGGCTTGCACGACGACGCAGGGCCCCGCCTTGATCACGGTCGCCGGATGCACGGTCCCGTCGGGATCGAACACCTGGGTCATGCCGACTTTTCTGCCGATGATTCCGGTCACCATATCGAGAACCTTGTCGTTCTAGAGGTTCTAGCGGTTCGCAGGGTGCTATCAGGCTCGCGAACCTGAACCGCTGAACGTCTTGAACCTCTTGAACGCTACTTGTGTTCCTTCCCGAACGCCTTGATCTCCACGTCCACGCCGGCCGGCAGATCCAGCTTCATCAGGGCGTCGACGGTCTGGGGCGTCGGCTCGAAGATGTCGATGAGCCGCTTGTGCGTCCGGATCTCGAACTGCTCGCGCGACTTCTTGTCCACGTGCGGCGAACGGAGCACCGTCCACTTGTTCTTCGCGGTCGGCAGCGGGATCGGCCCCGCCAGCCGCGCGCCCGTGCGCTTCGCCGTCTCGACGATCTCGCTCGTCGACTGGTCGAGCACCCGGTAGTCGTACGCCTTCAGGCGGATGCGGATCTTGTCGCTGAACGAAGCTGTTGCCATCATGAATCCTGTGGCCTTGGGCTGTTGGCGTCGGGCTGTCGCCGGAGCCCAGAGCCTGTCGCCGAGAGCCGGTTATTTGCCCTGCATGCGAGCGACGACCTCTTCGCTCACGTTCTGCGGCGCCGGCTCGTAGCGATCGAAATGCATCGAGAAGGTCGCGCGCCCCTGCGTGCGCGACCGAAGGTCCGTCGCGTAACCGAACATCTCCGACAGCGGCACCCGCGCCGCGATGATCTGCGTGCCGCCCCGGTCTTCCTGCGATTGAATCTGGCCGCGCCGGCTCGCGAGGTTGCCCATCACGTCGCCCATGTATTCCTTCGGCACGACGACCTCGACCCGCATCACCGGCTCGAGCAGGACCGGCTTGGCCCTCTTGGCCGCGTCCTGGAACGCCATCGACCCGGCGATCTTGAACGCCATCTCCGAGGAGTCCACGTCGTGGTACGAGCCGTCATACAGCTCGATCTTCACGTCGTCCACGGGGTACCCGGCCAGCACGCCGCGCGTGAGCGCCTCCTTGATGCCCTCGTCGATCGGCTTGATGAATTCCTTCGGAATCGATCCGCCGACGACCTCGTTCTCGAAGATGTACCCGGTGCCCGGCTCGCCGGGATAGAGATGAATCTTGGCGTGCCCGTACTGCCCGCGGCCGCCGGTCTGCTTGACGTACCGGCCTTCGCCGTCCGCCGGCCGCGTCAGCGTTTCCTTGTAGGCCACCTGCGGCTTGCCGACGCTCGCCTCGACGTTGAACTCGCGCTTCAGCCGGTCGACGATGATCTCCAGGTGCAGCTCGCCCATGCCGGCGATGATCACCTGGCCGGTCTGTTGATCGGTGTTCACGCGGAAGGTCGGATCCTCGGCCATCAGCTTCTGCAGCCCCACGCCGAGCTTTTCCTGATCGGCCTTCGTCTTGGGCTCGATCGCGAGCGAGATCACCGGCTTCGGGAAGTCCATCGACTCGAGCACGATCGGGTGCTTTTCGTCGCACAGCGTGTCGCCCGTGGACACGCTCTTCATGCCCACCGCGGCGGCGATGTCGCCGGCGTAGACCTCTTTGATCTCCTCCCGCTTGTTGGCGTGCATCTTCAGCAGGCGGCCGATGCGCTCGGTTCGCTGCTTCGTGGCGTTGTAGACGCTGCCGCCGGTCGCGAGGACACCCGAGTACACGCGGAAGAACGTGAGCTGACCGACGAACGGATCGGTCATGATCTTGAATGCCAGCGCCGAGAACGGCGCCTCGTCGGAGGCCGGCCGCTCGATGAGCGTCTCTTCCTTCTTGTTCGGATCGAGGCCGGTCATCGGCGGGACGTCGAGCGGCGAGGGAAGGAAGTCGACCACGGCGTCGAGCAGCGGCTGGACACCCTTGTTCTTGAACGCCGAACCGCAGATCACGGGAACGAAGGCGCTCTCGCTCTTCCCGCGGACCGAGCTGTTGACCCGTTTGCGGAGCGCCGCCTTGATTTCGTCTTCGGTGATCGGTTCGCCGTGCAGATACTTCTCGAGGATCTTGTCGTCGGCTTCGCTGACCTTCTCGATGAGCTGCTCGCGGTAGTGTTTCGCTTCCTCGAGCATGTCGGCCGGGATCTCACCGACGACGTAGTCCGCGCCCATCGTTTCGTCTTTGTAGGTGATCGACTTCATCCTGATGAGATCGACCACCCCGACGAATTTGTCCTCGGCGCCGATGGGCAGCTGAATCGCGACCGGGTTGGCTTCGAGCTTGGTGATGATCTGGTCGAAGGTCCGCTTGAAGTCCGCCCCGATGCGGTCCATCTTGTTGACGAAGCAGATGCGCGGGACGCGATACTTGTCGGCCTGGCGCCAGACCGTCTCGGACTGCGGCTCGACGCCGGCCACCGAGTCGAAGACCGCGACGGCGCCGTCGAGCACGCGGAGCGACCGCTCGACTTCGGCGGTGAAGTCCACGTGACCGGGCGTGTCGATGATGTTGATCCGGTGATCCCGCCAGAAGCAGGTGGTGGCGGCCGAGGTGATCGTGATGCCGCGCTCCTGCTCCTGCTCCATCCAATCCATCACGGCGGTGCCTTCGTGCACCTCGCCGATCTTGTACGTAATCCCGGTGTAGAACAGGATTCGTTCCGTCGTCGTGGTCTTGCCGGCATCGATGTGGGCCATGATGCCGATGTTCCGCGTCTTGTTCAGTGAGACTTGCCGGGGCATTAGTGTACTCTGAATCTGGAAACTTCGAGTAATCGTGTAATTGGATAACATGCCATTACTCGATCACCAGATTTCCCCGATTACCCGATTCTCCTACCATCGATAGTGAGCAAAGGCCTTGTTCGCTTCCGCCATCCGGTGCGTGTCTTCGCGCTTCTTGACGGCGCCGCCGCGCAGATTCGCCGCATCGAGCAGCTCGTTGGCGAGCTTCTCCTGCATCGTCTTCCCGTCGCCGCGGGAGGTCGCGTAGCCGACAATCCATCGAATGCTCAGCGACAGCCGGCGGTTCGGGTTCACCTCGACCGGCACCTGGTAGTTCGAGCCGCCCACGCGCCGCGACTTCACTTCGAGGCTCGGTTTGACGTTGTCGATCGCCTTCTTGAAGACCTTCAGAGGATCGTCGCTCGTCTTTTCCTTGATGATGTCGAAGCTCTTGTACAGGATGCGCTCCGCCGTGCTCCGCTTGCCGCCGGTCATCACGCAGTTGATGAACTTGGTGACGAGCGGGCTGTCGTACAAGGGATCGGCGGCAATATCGCGCTTGGGAACTTCTCTTCTTCTGGGCATCTGCTGATGCTCTCAGCATTCAGCTTTCAGCTCTCAGAACCCGCCAGCTGATGCTGACGGCTGACAGCTGATGCTACGCCTTCTTCGGTCTCTTCGCGCCGTACTTCGACCGGCCCTGCATCCGACCCGGCCACGCCGACGGCGTCGAGCGTCCCGCGGACGACGTGATAGCGCACGCCGGGGAGATCCTTGACGCGGCCCCCGCGAATCAGCACCAGCGAGTGCTCCTGCAGGTTGTGGCCCACGCCCGGGATGTAGGTCGTCACCTCGATGCCGTTGGTCAGGCGGACGCGCGCCACTTTTCTGAGCGCGGAGTTCGGCTTCTTCGGCGTCTGCGTGAACACGCGGACGCAGACGCCCCGCTTCTGCGGGCTGTTCTGCAGCGCCGGGCTCTTCGTCTTGCTGACGATTTTCTTGCGTCCGGCACGAACGAGCTGACTGATGGTCGGCATATGTTCTTCAGCGCCAAAACAGACACACACGGCAGCCGCCATGCGCGGCGTCGATGACGGCCCGGAACGCTTCCGGGAGTCGCTTCAGGCCTAAAAGCCCTGAGGCTTGGCGCCTGAAAACCTTGATTACCCTAAGCTCGTAATAGTCGCGCGAGGGAGGGGTCTTCCGACCTCTTCCAGACCCGGGAGCGCCTTGTGCCTCGACCCCGCTCGGGACGTCAGGACAGCCCTGAACGGGTCGAAGGATCAAAGGGTTGAAGCCAGATAGGGTGTCCCAGCTTCAACAGAACCTGACGAATATAGCATGGGGTTCTCGCTCCGGGCAAGCCTCGGTCCAGCGGCACACGAGCGATGCCCTACGGCGAGCGGTACTCGGCGACCACAGCCGTGCAGTTGTCGCTGCTGCCGTGGGCGAGCGCCGCCGCGACCAGGTTGCGTGACGCGGCCTGAATCCCGCCCTCCGCTCAGCAGCTGGCCGACGCTCCCTTCGTCCAGCACGCCATGAACCCCGTCCGTCGTCAGCACAAGCCGGGCATCTCCGCGAAGCTCTTCCTCGATCACGTGCACGTCGGTGCGCACCCCCGCGCCGACCACGTTCGTCAGCGCATTCCGAATCGGGTGATGTTCAAGGAGCGAGCGGTCGGCACGTGAGTCGGCTGCGAGGACGCTCACCATCCAGGAATCGTCACGCGTCAGCTGCCTCAGCCGTGGTCCGAACAGGTAGAGCCGGCTGTCGCCCACGTGGGCGACCGACAGCCGGCCGTCGCTGACGAGCGTCACGACAATCGTCGTTCCCATTCCCGAATACTGGTCCACCGACATGGCGGCCTCCAGGATCTGCACGTGGGCCATCAACACGGCGGTCCGGAGGAGGTTGCCAGCAGGAGAAAGCGACGGATCGAAGCCGAACGGCCAGGACATCTGGCTGCCGCGCGCGGTCCCTTCGAGAATCGCCACTCGGACGTAATCGGTCACGGCATCAACCGCCATGCGCGCGGCCACTTCCCCGGCGTTGTGGCCGCCCATTCCGTCCGCCAGGGCGCAGAGGCCGAGGTGTTCGTCGATCCCGAAACAGTCCTCGTTGATCGGCCGGAGGGGGCCCTTGTCGGTGGATCCGTATGCGCGCAACACAGGTGTTCCTTCAGGCTCTGGGGGGCCCAGAGCCAGCAAGCCCATCGTCCAGCGGAATATCGGCGGGCGGCGAGCGATGCAACAGCGGTGGCAGGGCCTTGGTTCGGCGTTACGGCAACGCTTCGTCGCCCGGGGCTTTACCGGGCCGGCGGCTCGAGCCCTGTCGTCTGCAAGTAGATCGCGCGGATCGTATCGAACGTGTCAGCCTCGTCAGGGGTCTTGTCCGGGCGATATCGCTTGACTCGCGCAAAGCGCAGAGCGAGGCGACCAGGATAGCGCGGGCTCTCCTGAATATCGTTGAACGCGATCTCGACGACGAGCTCTGGCCGTACGTACACGGTGTGGGGGTCGCGAGCGGCTTCGAGCGCGAGGAGCCGTTCGGTCTGCCATGCCAGCATGGCATCGGTGAGCCCTTTGAATGTCTTCCCGAGCATGACGAAGCCGCCACGTTCGGTGTCGCGGGCACCGAGGTGGAGGTTGCTGAGGGTCCCGTTTCGGCGGCCGCTTCCCCACTCGACCGCGAGGACGACGAGGTCGAGCGTGCGGGCCCGTTTGACCTTCAGCCACGCCTGGCCGCGGCGCCCCGCCGCATAGAGGCCATCCACCGACTTCGCCATCACGCCTTCGTGTCCCATCGCTACCGCGCGCTCCGCGAATGCCGCTGCCTGCTCGGGGCTGGCGGTTTCGATCCGCGGCACGATCAGACTCGAGGGCATCATCCCTGCCAGCAGTCGCGGCCCGCCGCGACAACGGCTGGTCGATGAGCGGATCGCCGTCCAGATACAGGCAGTCGAAGAACACCGGCGAGATCGGCAGCGCCGTCTGCAGCCGATCGACATCCAGCTGGCGGCCGAACCGCCGCATCGTCGTCTGGAACGGGTGCGGCGTGCCATCGTGCTTGAGCGCGATCGCCTCGCCGTCGAGGATGATCTCACGCGCCGGGATCGCACGCGCGGCCTCGACGACCTCCGGCACTGCGACGGTCACATCGCGCAAGCTGCGCGAGTACACCCGCACGTCGTCGCCGGCTTTGTGCACCTGGATGCGCGCGCCATCGAGTTTGTATTCGAGCGACGCCTCGCCGAGCTCGTGCAGAGCCTGGTCGAGGTCGGCGGCCGACCCGGCCAGCATCGGCCGAACCGGTTGAAACGGCCGCACGACGAACGCGTCAAGCGCGCTGTCGCCTCCGCTCATCGCCGCCGCCGCCACTGGCGCGAGCGCCCCGGCGAACATGGCCGCCCGCCGGAGACGGGCAGGCGCGATATTCCAGGCACGCGCCGCGGCCTCGAGCAACACCGCTTCGAGCGCGCCCTGGCGCAGCTCGCCGTACAGGAGCCTGACGAGAAAGTCCTGCTCGTCCCGTGTGGCCCGCCGCAGCAGATCGCGCAGGATTCCGGCTTTCGCGGCCGCCGATCCCGGCCCGGAATGGGTCGCGATGCGTTCGAAGGCGGCATCGACGTCGCCGAGGTCGAGCGTGGCAGTCTCGGAAGGTGCCGCCGCGCGCGCCTCGTTGATGGCAGCGCCACCAACCCCGATCCGTCCCTGACGCGCGGAGCCGCTCAGATAGGCAATCGCGACCTCGAGCTCGGTTGCGGGAATGGTCCTGAGCAGTGCCGCGAGACGATCGATCTTCTGAAGACGGCCGCTTGACTCGGCGACCGCCCGGGAGGTGGCAACCAGCTCCGCAAGCCGCATGGCCCGATCTGAAATTGCCGACTGCTGAATGTCAAATGCGAATGCTGCTTCAGCTTTCAGCTCGCGCCTCTCGGCTTTCGGCATTCAGGCCGTCGGCATCAAGGGACTGCTTACGCTTTGCCGAAGGTGCGACGCATTCGCACGAACAGCGCGGCGAGCGGCGATTGAGTTTCGCGGAAGGACGCGGGCGCTGACGGCGGCCGCCGCGCCGCGGCGATCGCGGTCGGCGTCCCCAGGCGCATCGTCCTCCCAGTCGAGGCTGTGACCGACGATTTCCGCATGATCGCGAACGAGCCTTTCGGCGCGGCGATCGCCCTGCGGAAACCACCGGCAGAACTCGTCCACGGTCGAATCCGGATCGACGCCAATCGCGGATGCGTATTGCCGGACGTAGGCGCGGGCAAAGATCCCGGCGGGCCAGCGGGACACGTCGTTGCGCTCGAGAGCGGCCCACAGGTCCTCGGGAACCTTGGTGGCTTCCGCCAGCTGTTTCAGGGAAATCCCCCGCTGCAACCGGATGCGCCGAAGGTTGGGGCCGAACGCGTTCTGGGTCATGCGCCGCCTGGGGTGCTCGCAAGAACGCTTCCACGTGGGATTGCCGATGACCGGGGAGATTCGGGCGCCGGGATGGGCGCGCCGCGTGCCGTTTTCTAACAGCCGATTACATTTTTCTCAGCGCGTCCCCCGGCGGCTGTCCCACGGTCGTCGCGGACGGGCCCGGGCCGCGCTGCCCGGCGCCCCGCCGCCAGGGGCCGGCGCATGCGGTGATCCCGATCGGCCGGCCTCCGCGGATCGGCGGCGGTCGGCTCTGGCCTTGCCCTGCGCGCGTTCCTGGGACTTTCGGGCGCGGATGGCCGCAATCCGGTCGGCCAGCGGGATCTCGAGACGCGCTTCATGCCGTGCGGTGTAGTCGAAGTCCGGCACCGTGACACGCGGCAGCCGCTTCCCGATCGCCTTCTCGATTCCGCGAAGGTCGTCCTCTTCCTCCGGCGAGACCAGCGTGAAGGCAGCGCCCGTCGCCTCGGCTCGCGCCGTGCGACCCACGCGGTGGATGTAGCTGTCCGGCACCGGCGGCACGTCGAAGTTGACGACGTGCCCGAGGGCGGTGACGTCGATGCCGCGGGCCGCAATATCGGTGGCGACGAGCACCTGGTACTTGCCGCTCTTGAAGCCAGCCAGCGCTTCGGTCCGCTGCGGCTGCGATCGGTTCCCGTGAATCCGCTCGGCCTTCACGCCCTCCCGGACCAGATGCTTCGCCAGCCGGTCGGCCCGGTGCTTGGTCCGCGTGAACACGAGCGCGTCGCTCATGCTGCCGGACTTCAGCAGCGCGACGAGCAGCGCGGGCTTGAGATGCTGCGGCACCGGGTACACCGCATGGGTAATCCCGACTGCTGGCGCGGCGCGCCGCTCCAGATTGATCGTGGCCGGATCGCGAAGCATCTCGCGCGACAGCGCGGCGATCGGCGGAGGGATGGTCGCGCTGAAAAAGAACGTCTGCCGGCGGCTCGGAATGTGGCGCAGCACGCGCCGGATGTCGGGAAGAAATCCCATGTCGAGCATCCGATCCGCCTCGTCGAGCACGAGGTACTGGAGACCGGCGAGCCTGGCGTAGGGCGCACGGAAATGATCGAGGAGGCGCCCGGGTGTTCCCACGATGACGTCGACCCCGCTCCTGAATGCGTGCTCTTGCGGGCCCATGCCGACACCCCCGAAGACGGCCGCGGCGGTGATCGGCGTGTGCACGGCGAGATCGTTGAGATCCTCGAGGATCTGCGCCGCCAGCTCACGCGTCGGCGTCAGGACCAGGGCGCGCGTGGTGCCGCGCGGGCGGCCGATGAGGTTGTGCAGGATCGGCAGGAGGAAGGCGACCGTCTTCCCGCTTCCTGTCATCGCGCACGCGAGCAGGTCCTTCCCGGCAAGGGCGGGAGGAACGGCGTCGGCCTGGATAGGTGTCGGGCGCGTGAAACCGAGGTCTTTGAGTCCCTGCAGCAGGCTGGGATGGAGATTCAGGCTGGTAAATGGCATCAGGTTTTCTGGCTTTCGAAGATGAGACTGCAGCACGTCACGGCGCCCTCGGCTTTCGCGATCTCGCTGACATCAACCGTTGTCACGCCGAAACCGCGACTCTCGAGCAGATCCCGTGTCCGCGGAAAGGCCGCCGCGTAGAGCAGTCGACCGTTCACTCGTGCGATGTTGGCGCCCCACGGCTCGTCCGGGTGCACGTCGACGATGTCGAGGCCGGCGAAGGCGTCGGGCTGCACCCACTCGCGATTCATCAGCAGCGCTCCCTCGCTCAGGGCCGTCACGGCGGACTTCAAGTGGAGGCACCGGCGCACCTCGACCGTCTGCAGCGAATACGCGAAGTATTCGACCAGCCGCCGGAGCTGTTCGATGCCGTCATCGTTGGTCCGCGTGGACGATCCGACGAAGACCGAACGACCGGCCACGAGCACGTCACCTCCATCGAGCGTCCCCGGCGCCGTGATGTGGCCGAGGAGACGATGGCGCTTGAGGATTTCCTCGACACCCATGATTTCGGCACGCCGCGATTCGGCTCCGGGTCGGGTGATGATCCCGATCTCGTCGAAGATCACCGCGGTATCCTCGACGAACAGCGAATCGGCCATCTCGGGGCCCGCCGACAGCCGCTGCACCGAGCACCCGAGGCCCGCGATCGCGCTCTCGTAATCGGCGTGTTGCGCCCGGGCCTTGGCGACGTCGATCGCCGCGCGCGGCAGGTGGGTCAGTTCGGCGCGCGCGAGCGCCGGGCTCACGTCGCGCGTCAGGGCGATGAGCTCAGACACCTTCTACCAGGATCGTGTCCGTGAGGGCCGCCGACTGCCGAATGGCTTTCGGGCCTGCATATTCGCTCGAGGCCCACCAGGCCCGGGCTCGATCGGCGCTGTCGAACGCGATGACGACGACGCGCTTGGGCTCGAGGCCGCCTTCGAGCTTCTCCGCCCGTCCGCCGCGAACCAGGTAGCGGCCGCCGTACTGCGCCAGGGTCGGCGCCCCGGTCTTGACGTACTCGGCGAAGCGCTCAGGGTCGGTGACGTCGACATTCAGAATGACATATGCCGGCATGCACCCATCATACCGGGTTACAGCACGCGGATGACGTCCGACCTGGTGATGATGAACGTCTTGTCGGTCTTGAAATCGCGCACCAGCACCGCCGGGTTCTCGGGCGTGATCATCGTCGACAGCAGATCCACGGGCGTGGAGACGTCGACGAAGGGAAAGGCGGGCTGCATGATCGATTCGACGGGGTCGCGCTTCACGTCGCCGTTGCGAACGAGCTGGCTGTACAGATGCGATTCGTTGAGCGACCCCACGAGGCGCTTGTCGCGGGTGATCGAGATCTGCGAGAAGTCGTGCTCGCTCATCAATCTGACGGCGTGCTCGACCGGCTCGTTCGACTCGATGGAACAGAGCTCCCCCGACACGCGCATCGCCACGAGATCCCGCGCCGTCAGCCCGCTCTTCTCGAGGAACCCCTTCTCGCGCATCCACTCGTCGTTGAACATCTTCCCGAGGTAGCGGGATCCGTGATCGTGGAAGATCACGACGACCAGGTCCTCTTCGCGGAACTGATCCTTCAACTGGAGCACGCCCGCCATCGCCGACCCGGCGGAGTTGCCCGCGAAGATCCCCTCCTCCCGCGCGATGCGCCGGGTCATGACGGCGGCGTCCTTGTCCGTGACCTTCTCGAAGTGATCGATGACCGAGAACTTCACGTTCTTCGGCAGGAAATCCTCGCCGATGCCTTCCGTGATGTACGGGTAGATTTCGTTCTTGTCCAAGAGGCCCGTGTCCTTGTATTTCTTGAACACCGAGCCGTAGGTGTCGATGCCCCACACCTTGATCGCGGGGTTGCGTTCCTTGAGGTACGTGCCAACGCCGGAAATGGTCCCGCCGGTCCCGACGCCCGACACCAGGTGCGTGACGCGGCCTTCGGTCTGCTCCCAGATCTCGGGTCCCGTCTGCTCGTAGTGCGCCGCTGAATTCGCGAGGTTGTCGTACTGGTTGGCCTTCCAGGCGTCGGGGATTTCCTTTTCCAGCCGCGACGACACCGAGTAATACGATCGCGGGTCCTCCGGATCGACGTTGGTCGGGCACACGATGACCTCGGCGCCAAACGCCTTGAGCGCGTCGATCTTCTCCTTCGACTGCTTGTCGGTGGTGGTGAAGACGCACCTGTACCCCTTGACCACCGCCGCGATGGCGAGCCCCATCCCGGTGTTGCCGGATGTGCCCTCGACGATCGTGCCGCCGGGCTTCAGCAGCCCCGCCCGCTCGGCCTCCTCGATCATCTTGACGGCCATGCGGTCCTTGATCGAGTTGCCGGGATTGAACGTCTCGAGCTTGGCGACGACGGTCGCCTTCACGAGCCCCCGGGTGATCGCATTGATGCGGACCATCGGCGTGTGGCCGATCGCGTCGAGGATCGTTGGCGCTGATTCTCATGACGGCGTCCGGTTCTCAGTGTAACGCGCTCGTCGAATGTCGCCGTATTCTTCCGCTGGCCTTATACTTTCGGCCATGCCGCGTTTGATTTCGCGACCGGCGGTCGTCGAGGCCGCCGGCACCAAGCCGAAACTGATTGAGGAGTTTGCCGGGCGCGTGAATTCGGGTCATGCAGGCGTGAGCGTCGCCCGCATGAGGTCGCCGCACGGGTGGCAGGAGCCAGGGCAGCGCCCCGAGTTCGAGGAAATCACGATCGTGCTGCTCGGGATGCTGCGAGTGGAACATGCGGGCGGGACCCTCGACGTGCGCGCCGGACAAGCCGTCGTGACGGAACCGGGCGAGTGGGTGCGATACAGCACCCCCGAACCGGAGGGCGCCGAGTACATCGCCGTCTGCCTGCCCGCGTTTTCCCCGGCCACGGTGCATCGGGATGAGTGATACAGGAAAATCTGAAGTCTGAAATCTCAAGTCTCAGATCTCGATCAGACTTCAGACTTCAGACTTCAGACTTCAGGTTTTCGTGTCTCACCGTCCCCACGCGGACCGGATTTTCTGGAGGAGCGCCTGCTCGAGCTCTGCGGACCCGGTGAAGATGCCGTCGGGGTCCTTGCTGTGTCGCAGCATCTCGGCGTAGATCCGATCGGCGCGATACAGGTTCAGTCCACGGCCCGCCAGATACTGGAGCCGCAGGTTGCGATCGCGATTGATCTCGGCATCGGCCAGCCAGGCCGCGAAGTCCGGCCCCTGCCCGGCAAAGGTGGCGAACAGGTCGACGGCGGATGACATGCCGATGGCGGCAAGCGACTTCGCGACGGGCGCGTACTCCGGGCGCTTCAGCCGCCGCTCCATCTCGTCGAGGTCGATGCGCGTCGGCTCGACCTGCCCGAGGAGGACGAGATCGTAGCCCATGCCGTTGTACGTGTTCCCGAACACCATCCCGTGAGGAAACACGTTGAAGAACGTCCCGATCTCGCTCTTCACCGCCTCCGTGTTGCTCTCGTAGAGCTGCACGAAGAGGGTGACGACGCCGCCTGGATTCAAATGCCGCTTGACGAGCTCGAAGAACTCCGTGGTGTAGAGCATCGCGGCGCCCTTGACCCACGGATCGAGCGGATCGGACGTCACGGCGTCGAACTTCGACTCGGTTGTGAGCAGAAAATGCCGGGCATCGTCGATGCGCACCTCGACCTTCGGATTGCGCACGACGTCGAAATTGTGCTCCGCGAAATACGTGGACACGACCCGCGGCACGAGCGGCTCGATCTCGGCGATGGTCTCGTGCTCGACCCGCGGATCGATGGAGACCGCGCCCGCCGTCACGCCGGCGCCGCAGCCGATCACCAGGACCGACCGCGGATTGGCGGGGACGAGCGTCGTCAGATGACCGAGCATCCGCTGGAGCCGCATGTCCTGTGGTTCACTGGAGGCTTGAACCTTGCCGGCGTTGTGATAGTTGCGCACCCCGCGTCGAGCGCTCCGAGACGGCGACCGACGCATTCCACCCTTCGCCCACGTAGATGATCTGTGAGTCGCCGTCCTGCGTCGCCGAGTACCGCCCGAACGCCACGAGCAGTCCGGGAACCGGCGGAACGGTGAACGCCAGGAGCGCGGCTGCCGCAACGGCGACCGCTATGAATGCCGGCGCCGCCTTTTCGCGCCACATCAGCAGCATCCCCGAGACCGCGGCGACGAGGATCAGGAATTGCTGTGCATGCTGGCTGCCGAGCCAGACGGTCAGAAGGAGGCTGGCGCCAAGCGATCCGACGATGGCGCCGAGCGTGTTCGCCGCGTACGCGCTCCCGACCATTCGCGCAGGATCCTCGCCGCGCGAGGCGAGCGACGCCAGCGCCAGCGGAAAGCTGGCGCCCCAGAGGACGGCCGCGGGCAGGACCGCGAACAGGCACCGGACGAGATCGAGCTGAAACTGAAACCAGGGATCGGTCGAGATCGACGGGTTGATCGGCCAATACGGCAGCGACGCGTGCAGCATGTACGCGGTCCAGGCCATCCCCGCGCACAGCAGCAGCTGGCACCACGCGAGCCCCATGCGCGGGCGGGCGAGGCGCGCCCCGAGCATCGAGCCGACGCTGCTGCCGAGGCCAAGGCCGGCGAGAAAGACCGCCAGGATCAGCGAGAACGTATAGGTCGTGGCACCGAACAGCAGCGACAGCGTGCGCGTCCACAGCACTTCTGCCGCCAGCGCCGTCAGCCCGGACAAGGCGAGCACCAGGTACACGACCCAACGATCGCGCACGGGCGCCACTGGCGTGGCGACCGGGTGCGGCCGGCTGATACGGCGCCTTCGTCGCAGACCGCCAGCGCGATGAGGGCGATGCCGACATTCAACGCCGCGCCCACGTAGGTCGCAACGGCCATGTCGTGCAGCCGGAGCAGGTAGAAGCCGGCAAGCAGACTGCCGACCACAGCCCCGGCGATATTGCCGCCATAAAAGAACCCGAGCCATGCGACGCCTTGCGGCGTGGTTTCGATCCAGCGGGCAATCGCCGGCAGGGTGGCGCCCATCAGCAGCGTCGGCGGCAGCAGGCACACGCTGGCAGCGACCCCGCGCAACAGGATCCCGCTGACCCCGCCGCCCGCCCAGGCCGTATAGGCGCCGCCGACGAGCGGCATGCCGAACAGCAGGGCGAGAGCCGTGACGCCGATGCCCAGCTCGAGACCGGCATAGACGCGGAGCGGATGCCAGCCGGCGGCCATGATGCGCGGCAGCAACAGACTGCCCAGGCACATGCCGCCCATGAAGGTGCCGAGCAAGACCCCGATCGACACGGCCGAGGACCCGATCACGAGCTCGAGCAGTTGAAACCAGACGACTTCATAGATGAGGGCGGCGCAGCCGCTGCCGACGAACAGCAGCAGCAGCACAGGCAAAAGACGGGATGACTTCATGTCGTCTTCATGTCAGGCAGCCTCTGTCAGCGCGTCCTCGAGGAAGGGCGAATGTGCGCGTGATTATCCGTCACCGGCCGACTTCGGCGCAAAGATGGTGCGGTATAGTCTGGCAGAGAGGTGCGAACGCAGCCGATGGAGCCGTCGCGGCCGGCGCTGACCGTGTTGTCCGAAGACGAACGGCTCTTCCGGGACAGCGTGTACGAGTTCGCGGATCGCGAGATACGCCCGCTCGTCCGGGAGATGGACGAGCACGCCAGAATTCCTCCAGCACTCATCGACAAGTTGTTCGGCCTCGGCGTGATGGCCATCGAGATCCCCGAAGCGCACGGCGGCGCGGGCGCGACCTTCTTCCACTCGGTCCTCGCGGTCGAAGCGCTGTCGCGCGTCGATCCGGCTGTCGGCGTGCTCGTCGACGTCCACAACACGCTGGTCATCAACGCGCTGACGCGATGGGGCAGCGGCGAGATCCAGCAGCGCTATTTCCCGCGGCTGGCATCCCATGCGATCGGCGCGTACGCGCTATCGGAAGCCGGCTCGGGCAGCGATGCGTTCGCGATGACGACCCGGGCTGTCGAGTGCGACGACGGGTGGGCATTGACCGGCCGGAAGCTCTGGATCACCAACGCCAGCGAGGCGGAGGTCTTCATCCTGTTTGCCAACGCCAGGCCGGAGGCTGGCTACCGGGGGATCACGGCGTTTCTGGTCGAGCGCGGATTCGCGGGCCTCAGCGTGGGGAAGAAGGAAGACAAGCTGGGCATCCGCGCGAGCAGCACCTGCGAGCTGGTGCTCGAAGACTGTCGCGTGCCGCGCGGGAACCTCATCGGTGAGGTCGGCAAGGGGTACAAGGCCGCGATTGAGACGCTCAACGAGGGCCGGATCGGCATCGGCGCGCAGATGATCGGGCTCGCGCAGGGCGCGCTCGACCACACCATCAAGTACACGCAGCAGCGCCGGCAATTCGGGAAGTCGCTTGCCGAGTTTCAGGCCGTGCGGCACCAGATCGCGAGGGCCGCCACCGAGCTGCAGGCGGCGCGGCTGATGGTGTACGAAGCGGCGCGGCTGCGGATGGCCGGCTGCCCCTTTCTGACCGAAGCCGCCATGTGCAAGATCTTCTCCTCGGAAGTCGCCGAGCGCGTGACGTCCCTCGCGGTCAACCTGTTCGGCGGGAACGGCTTCGTGAAGGACTACCCGGTCGAAAAGCTGTTCCGCGACGCGAAGATCGGCCAGATCTACGAGGGGACGTCCAACCTCCAGCTCGAAACAATCGCCAAGCAGGTCCTGGAGAACTGACATGGCGCTCGCCGCAGGCTATCTCACCGACATCATCCGCGCGTTTCGCGGCTACAAGAAGCTCGGCGACGCGTCGATCGCCCAGGTATCGGACGACGATCTTCACACCCTCGTCGACCCGGACGCCAACAGCATCGCGATCATCGTCAAGCACCTGGCGGGCAACTTCCGGTCACGCTTCACCGATTTCCTCACCACCGATGGCGAGAAACCCGAGCGGGACCGCGACCATGAGTTCGTCATGGACGAGCGTCCGTCACGCGCGCAGATTCTCGAGTGGTGGGAATCCGGATGGACTGCGGCCCTGGGGTCGATCGAGGCGCTGACCGCGGACGATCTGGAGCGGACCGTCCGGATCCGCGGAGAGGCGTTTGCGGTCTTCGAAGCGCTCAACCGATCGGTCACGCATGCCGCGTATCACGTCGGCCAGATCGCTCTGCTGGCGAAGCACTTCGCCGGCCCGGAGTGGAAGTCGCTCAGCATTCCGAAAGGCGCGTCGAAGGCCCATGCGCAGGGCTCGTTCAAGCAAGGCATGGTTCCCGCGGCCAGCCGGCTGCAGTAGAACGACGTGCCGCCTGAAGGCGGCGCCATCGCCTGTCCCTGGATTGTCCGTCGTGTCGCGCGTCGGGCGGACTCACGCGTTCGCGAGGAGGCCCGCGGCGATGATCATCCGCTGCGCTTCCGACGTCCCCTGGTAGATCTCGGTCGCGCGCACGTCGCGGAACAACCGCTCGACGACCGACCCGCGGCGGTAACCGGCTGACGCGAGAATCTGCATCGCCTTGTCCGCCGCCTTGTGCGCGGCTTCCGACGCCGACAGCTTCGCCATCGATGCCTCGACCGTGATGCGCTCCTGGCGATCCTTCCCGGCCGCGGCCTTGAGGGTCAGCAGGCGCGCCGCTTCGAGCTCGGTCGCGGCGTCGGCCAGCATCCACTGAATCGCCTGGTTGTCGCCGATCGGATGGCCGAACGCCTGCCGCTGCTTGGCGTACGCGATGGCTTCGTCCAACGCTGCCGCGCCGATGCCGAGCGCCTGGGAGGCAATCGCGACACGCCCGCCCTGGAGCGCCCACATGGCGAGGCCGAACCCCTGGTCGACCGGGCCCAGGACCTGGTCGTCGCCGACGAGGATATCGAGATCGAGATCGGTGCAGCCGAGGCCCCGGACGCCGAGAGAGTCGGCGCGAGCCGTTCGCGTGATGCCCGGCGTGTCCATCGGCACCAGGAACGCCGTGACGCCCTGACCGCGAAGGCCGGGCCGCGTGCACGCGAACACGATCGCGACGGCCGCCGCTTCGGCGTTCGCGACCCAGACTTTCCGGCCGCTGATCCGGTAGCCCGCGCCGCTTCTCACGGCCTTCGTCTTTTGATTGGCGGCGTCGGTGCCGGCGTCCGGCTCGGAGAGCGCGAAGGCGCCTATCGCCTCGCCCGTCGCCAGCCGTCGCAGCCACCGCTCTTTCTGCGGCGCCCGGCCGGCATGCGCCAGCAGCTCGGCGACCAGCGAATTGGTGACCGACAACGACACGGCAACCGTCGCGCTCGCCTTTGCGACCGCTTCGATCGCCAGCGCGTAGCTCACGTAATCGAGGCCGGCGCCGCCCCATCCGCGTGGAATGGTGATCCCGAGCAGGCCGCGGCCGGCGGCCGCCCGCATGAGGTCGAATGGAAACTCGCCCGACTCGTCGATGGCGGCCGCACGCGGGGCGACGACCTGGCGCGCGAACGCCTCGACCGACTGCTTGAAGGCGAGTTGCTCTTCGGAAAGCTCGAGCACCATACGCTTTACCATCAGCGTTGCAACGACCGCAGCACCGCAATAGTCACATCGACGGGTCGTCGACGCCGCGTCCTGTCAACTGTGCTGTCGACTGCGGCAGACCATGAAATCGGAACAGTCTGAGGCCTCGCGCGAACTGGCTTTAAACGTGCTCTTTGACCAGCCGTTCGAAGACGGGCCGCAACCGCTTGGCGCTCTCGCCCAGCTCCTCCGGCAGCACGCGGACCTCGCCGATCACCGGCATGAAGTTCGTGTCGCCGATCCATCGTGGCACGAGGTGAATGTGGACGTGCTCGAGGATGCCGGCGCCGGCCGCGCGTCCCAGGTTGACGCCGATGTTGATGCCCTGCGGCTGGTACGCCTCGGTCAGCGCGATCTCCGCGTCGCGCGTGAACCGCATCAACTCCATCAATTCGTCGGCGGTCGCGGCGGCGAACGAGCCGACGTGGCGGTTCGGAATGACCATCAGGTGGCCGTTGTTGTAGGGATACAGGTTGAGGATGACGTAGGACAGCCGGCCGCGGACGAGCACCAGCGCCTCGCGGGCCGAATCGGTGGACAGCTCGACGGCGTCGCAGAAGACGCACCCGCTGGCCTTGGATCCCGTCACGTAGGCCAGTCTCCAAGGCGACCAGAGGCGTTCCATAAGGTCAGAAGTCGCAACCCACGTCTCAAGGCTGGAATGAGACTCGGCACGTGAGCCGTGAGAGGTGCGATGAGCGCTTCCCTAAACGGCGATCACGTCGGGCGGCACCGACGCGTTCGGCGAGGCGACTTCAGACTCGCGGTTGATCAGCTCTTTCAGCTCTTTGCCGGGCTTGAAGTACGGCACCTTCTTCTGCGGCACATCCACCTTGTCACCCGTCTTGGGGTTCCGCCCCTTGCGGGGCTCGCGCTTGCGCAGCCGGAAGCTCCCGAAGCCCCGCAACTCGATTTTCTCGCCGCGGTGCAGCGCGTCGATGATGCTCTTGAACACCGTGTCGACGATGACCTCTGAGTGCTTCTTGGTCAGATCCGACACCCGCGACACTTCCTCGACGAGCTCGGCTTTCGTCATGCTGCCGCCAGTGGTCATGGCCATATTCCTTCGTCGGAAAACAGAGGCTCCCGGACCAGGGCCGGGGGTCGGCGTCGCCCTGGTTCATCGCCGCCTGCCTCCGGTCCCGAGCCTTTCCTGCGCCTTACTGTTCCTGCCGATTCCGAAAATGATCGCCCAACGTGGTCGTGCCGTCGCCGCCGCTCTCCTGGTACGTCTCCCAGTCGGCGCGGTAGTCGTCGGATTTGAGCGCGCGAATCGAGAGGCCGATCTTCCGCTCCTCGGGCGCGAGCTTGATGATCTTCATCTGGTAGCTTTCGCCCACCGTCAGCTCGATCTTCTCGTCTTTCCCCCCCTTGCCGGCCTGGCGCGACTCGTCGAACTCGGAGACGTGAATCAGGCCCTCGATGCCCTCGTCGAGCTCGACGAAGGCGCCGAAGTTCGTCATCCGCACCACCTTGCCCTCGATGGTGTCGCCCACGTGATGGCGAGTGAAGAAGTCGTCCCAGATGTCGGTGGCGAGCTGTTTCAAGCCGAGCGACAGCCGCTGGTTCTCGGCGTCGATGTTCAGCACCATCGCCTCGACGACGTCGCCCTTCTTCAGGACTTCGGACGGATGCTTGATCCGCTTGCTCCACGACATGTCGGAGATGTGGATCAGGCCGTCGATGTCTTCTTCCACTTCGACGAAGGCGCCGAACTCGGTGAGGTTCCGCACCTTGCCCTGAATCTTCGAACCGACCGGATACTGGTCGGCCAGATTGTGCCAGGGGTTGCTCTCGACCTGCTTGAGGCCGAGCGAGATGCGCCGCGCGGTCGGGTCCACGCCGAGCACCATCGCGTCGACCGTGTCGCCGACGTTGAGGATCTTCGACGGGTGCTTGACGCGCTTGCTCCACGACATCTCGGACACGTGGATCAGCCCTTCGACGCCCGACTCGAGCTCCACGAACGCGCCGTAGTCGGTCAGGCTCACGACCTTCCCGCCGGCGCGGGCGCCGACCGGATAGCGCTCCATCACGTTCGCCCACGGGTCGGTGATGAGCTGTTTGTGCCCGAGCGAGACGCGCTCGGTCGCCGGATCGTACTTGAGCACGATCACTTCGATCTCGTCGTTCACCTTGAACAGCTCCGAGGGGTGGCCGACGCGGCCCCACGACATGTCGGTGATGTGCAGCAACCCGTCGATCCCGCCGAGATCGATGAACGCGCCGTAGTCGGTGATGTTCTTCACGACGCCCTTGAGGACCTTGCCCTCGGCCAGCGCGCCGAGCGTGTGCTTCTTCTTCTCGGCGTTCTCTTCCTCGAGCAGCGCCTTGCGCGACAGCACGATGTTGCCGCGCTTCTTGTTCACCTTGATGACGCGCATGCGGAGCTCCTGCCCGCGCAGCGCATCCAGATTCCGCACGGGACGCACGTCGATCTGCGAACCGGGAAGGAATGCGCGCACGCCGATGTCGACGGCGAGCCCGCCCTTGATTCGCTCGATGACGCGGCCGATCACGACCTTGCGCTCCGCATAGGCCTTCTCGACTTCGTCCCAGATCTTCATCTTCTCGGCTTTTTCGCGCGAGAGGACGACGTAGCCTTCCCGGTCTTCGGTGCGCTCGAGCAGCACATCGACGAGATCGCCGGCCTCGACCGACACCTGGCCGCGCTCGTCGAGGAACTCGCTGATCGGGATGATGCCTTCCGACTTGTAGCCGACGTCGACGATGACTTCCGAGGCGGTCACCTTGAGGACCGTTCCCTTGACAACTTCGCCTTCCGCGATGTTTCGGAAGCTGTTATCGTAGACGTCCAGCAGCTGGGCGTATTCGGTGGGATCGATCTGCTCGTCGTCTTCACGTGGCCGGACTTTCAGGCTGCCGCGATCCGGCCGCTCGGGCCGTTCCGGGCGGTCGTCACGGTCCAGCGTCCCCGCCCCCCTGCCGGTAGCGGAAGTGTGCTCGTCTTCTACGTTCGCCATGCCTTGCGCGTCCTCCTCGATTGCGATCGGTTGCCAGGGGGTGATGGCGGGACCGGGGCGCCCGCACGATCGGATCAGCGGGCGGTCTGTGGGGTCGGACGGAAAACAGACAGCACGAACCGGGTTCGCTGATTGCCGATAAGCATCAGAGAGTACGACACTTATCGCTATGCTGTCAAGGATTTGAAAGGATTGATCAGATGGCCAAGCGCAAGGCCCGACGCGGCGCCAGGAAGGCGAAACCAGCAGCGAAATCGGCCTCAGCCAGACGTGCGGGGTAAACGGCCGGCCCGATCACCAGTCGCGGGACCGCTGCGCGCAAACGGCGCCGCGCAAGCAGGCGGCCCCGAAACGCGCGGCGCCGCGAACCGTCAGCGCGGACAGCGAAACCAGCCGCGCGGAAAGCGACGCCGCGGACCTCGCCCTGGCGTCCAAAGTGGCCGGCGCGGTGCGGAAGGCGCCGCGGCTCGACCGCGCGCGGCGGACCATCGACGAGGTCGTGCCGACCCCGCCCTCGTCGCTCGACATGGATCGCCGCGGATCGGCCGCGCGAACCGGTCGTGCGGAGCTCGCCGAGCGCCGCGCTGGAGCACGCGGGCATGTCGGACGCCATCACGGCCGGCGACGTGGACGTCGATCTCGAGAGCGCCTACTTCAGCGGCGACGAAACGCCGGGCGGCGACAATCCCACCCCGGATCAGGACATCGTGGACGACATCGGCAAGGCGCTGGGGGTGGAATATCAGGACAACGAGGAACTGCGCGCCAGCGACAAGGTCACAGAACGGGACAAACACCGCTGGGAGTTGGACCCAGCCTCCTCTGAGGACTACAAGAACCGAAAGTGAGTCGGCCGGACGAAAATCTGAAATCTGAAGTCTGAAGTCTGATCCATTGGAGTCGGGATTCAGGTTTCAGATTTCAGGTTTCAGATTTTCTATGACCCGCATTACCTCCGCCACGACCTCTCCGATCGTTTTCCCCGTCGTGTCGACCTCGACGGCGTCGGGGGCCGCGTAGAGGGGCGAGGTGGGTCGGGTCGAATCCAGGCGGTCGCGCTCGGTGAGGAGCGTGGCCACTTCCGAGACCGCGGCAGGCACACCCGTGTGCGCCGGATCGCTGGCGCGGCGCCGGGCGCGCTCCTGGGCTGACGCGTCGAGGTAGATCTTCACGTCGGCCTCGGGGAACACGACGGTGCCGATGTCCCGCCCCTCCATCACGATGCCGCCGCCCGCGCCGAGCGCCCGCTGCCGCGCGACGAGAATGGCCCGCACCCGTGGAAGCCGCGCGACCGACGCCGCGGCCTGATCGATCGCCGGCGTCCGTATCTCGCGCGTGACGACGTCTCCGTCGACGGTGACGCCCGCGTCGGTCACCTCGATCCGCGAGCGATCGGCAACCTTCGCCACCGCCGCTTCATCGTCGAGCGCAACCTTGTCGCGAATGGCCTTCCACGCCACCGCACGATACATGGCGCCGCTGTCGACGTGCCGGTACCCCAGCGTGGCGGCAATCGCGCGCGCCACCGTGCCTTTGCCGGCGCCCGAGGGGCCGTCGATGGCGATGATCAGGGGCTTCATGGGGCAGGAGGGCCGGATGGGCGGGAACGGCGGGAAGGTGGCAGCCGTAACCGTCCTGCCCTTCCGCCTGCCGATCCTGCCGTCTCGCGAAGTGTAGCATGCAGGTTTTTCTTCTTCGTGTTTTCGTGTTTTCGTGGCTACGCTGTGATCGTGGAACGGCTGCAAAAACTTCTCTCGCAGGCCGGCGTGGCGTCGCGGCGCGCATCCGAACGGCTGATGATCGAGGGACGCGTGACGGTGAACGGCGCGACGATTCGCGAGCTCGGCACGAAGGCCGATCCGGCGCGAGACGACATCCGCGTGGACGGCCGGCGCATCAAGCTCGCCGGAACATCACCGCTATCTGCTGTTGAACAAGCCGCGCGGGTACGTCACGACGCGTTCCGATCCGCAGAAGCGACCGACGGTCATCGATCTCGTCGGCGTCCGCGAGTACATCTATCCCGTCGGCCGCCTCGACTTCGATTCCGAAGGGCTGCTGCTGCTGACCAACGACGGCGACCTGGCCGCCCGCCTCACGCACCCGAGCCACGGGGTCCCCCGCGTGTACGAAGCGCGCGTGCTGGGGGTGCCAGACGACCACGACCTGCGACGCCTGGCGCGCGGAATCGTCATCGACGGACACAGGACCCAACCGGCGGAGGCGATCGTGCAGCTGGGCGCAAACCGGTCCGGGCGCGACAGCCGGACCCCGAGCCACGCTGCTCGATTACCCTGCGCGAGGGGCGCAACCGTCAGGTGCGGAAGATGTGCGAGGCGATCGGCCATCCGGTCGATCACCTGAAGCGCGTGGCGATCGGGCCCATCCGCGATTCGCGGCTGAAGGTCGGTCACTGGCGGGAACTGACCGCCGGACGAGGTGCAAGAAGCTGCGCGCGGCGGCCAAAGAGCGCTGACGGTGACGCGGCCAACGTTGAGGTCCGAGAGAGCGGCCGAATGGGAGCCGGCCGAGGCAATTCGCCGACGACTCAGGCTATCCTCCTGAGTAGAGGGAGCAAAGGATAGACATGCAACCCGACGCTGCAGGCGAATCGAAGACCGTTGACTACGTTCGTGCGCACATCGATCGATCGCAAGCGCGCTCGATGGTCATGTCCTCGCGCGGCATCGTCGCCACCGAGCATCCCCTGGCTTCGCAGGCCGGGGCGACGATCCTCGCGCGCGGAGGGCACGCGGTCGACGCGGCAATCGCCGCGAATGCCGTGATGGGCGTCGTGTCTCCGATGATGAATGGCGTCGGAGGCGATCTGTTTGCGATCGTTCATGAGAAGAAGACCGGCCAGCTTCATGGCGTGAATGCGAGCGGCTGGGCGCCCGCGGGATTGTCGCTCGAGTTTCTGCGGCGCTCGGGATTGACGAGCATGCCGCAAAGCGGCATTCACTCGGTCACGATTCCTGGTGCCGTCGCCGGCTGGTCGCTGCTGCTGGATCGATTTGGACGGAAGTCGTTCGCGGAGGTCCTGACGAGCGCGATTGCCGTGGCCGAGGAGGGATTTCCGGTCTCGGAGATCGTTGCGGATGAATGGGCGGCAAGCGAAGGGGTGTTGCGATCCGACTCGAACGCCGCCCAGACATTCCTTCGGGCCGGCCGCGCGCCCAGAGCGGGCGAGCTGTTCAGGAACCCGCACCTGGGTTGGACCTACCGGCAAATCTCCGACGGAGGGAAGCGACGCGTTCTACCGCGGCGAGGTCGCTCGGCGTCTGTTGCACTGTTCCGCCACGCACGGCGGCACAATCGCGGCGGCCGATCTTGCGGAGTACGAGGCGGAATGATGTGAATCCCATTTCGACGAGGTATCGCGGTTGGGATGTCTACGAACTGCCGCCGAACGGTCAAGGCATCGCGGCCCTCATGATGCTGAACATGCTGGAGCAGTTTCCGCTTCGCGACTATGGACACAATTCGGTCGAAGCTCTGCACGCCCTGATCGAGACGAAAAAGCTGGCGTATGCCGACCTGCTCCGGCACGTCTCGGATCCGCGGTTTGCCGAGCTCCCGATTGCCGGCATGCTCTCGAAGGCGTACGCGCGAGACCGGGCGAAGCTGATCGACCTCGACCGGGCCAGTCCCGAGATGCCGGCGGGCCACGTTCCGACGCACGTCGGCGACACGACCTATCTCTGTGTCGTTGATGCGGAAGGCAACATGGTGTCGCTCATCCAGAGCGTCTTCGGACCCTTCGGATCGGGTCTGGTGCCAGAAGGAACAGGCTTCGCGTTACAAAGCCGGGGCGGGCTCTTCACGCTGGATCCGACCCATCCGAACGCGCTGGCGCCTCGGAAGCGGCCGTTGCACACCATCATTCCGGGCTTCATGAGCCAGGGGGACGTTCGCATCGCCTTCGGCATCATGGGCGGCTGGAACCAGTCACAGGCGCATGCACAGTTTGTCTCGAATGTCGTTGACCATGGCCTCAATATTCAGGCTGCGCTCGAAGCCGCCCGCTTCACCAAGATCACGTTCACCGGCTGCGACGTTCTGATGGAAAACCGCATTCCAGAGCGGGTGCGTACCGGCCTCGAGCGAAAGGGGCACGACATCGAGCTGCAGGGAGCCTTTTCGAGCATGGTGGGTGGCGGCCAAAGCGTCATGCGCGATGACGCCGCGCGCGTGAACTATGGCGGATCGGATCCCCGGAAAGACGGAGCAGCGATTCCTGAACCGTTCCCGTATTGACGTGACCGGCAAGCAAGGACCTGGAATCCGACATGGCAGACTCGCCGGCGTCCTCCTCTGTCGTCCCCGCGCCGCGCCACAATCGATGGCTTCAGCTCCTCTGGGGCTTGATCTGCATGATCGTGATTTCGAGCCCCCAGTACGTGTGGGCGCTGTTCACGCAGCCGATGATGGCCACCCTCGGGGCGAGTCTGACGAGCATCCAGATCACGTTTTCCATTCTGATCGTCGTGCAGACGTTTCTTTCTCCTGCTCAGGGCCTTCTGGTCGACAAGTTCGGTCCGCGCCTGCTGCTGTCGATAGGAGCGCTCTTCACCGGATTGAGCTGGATCCTCGCGGCCAAGGCGACGACGGTGACGGCCCTCTACCTCACCTACGGACTGCTGGGTGGAATCGGGACCGGAATCATCTACATCGGGGTGGTGGGTCACATGGTGCAGTGGTTTCCGGACAAGCGCGGTCTCGCGACCGGCCTCGTCGCCGCCGGCTACGGCGTCGGCGCGATCCTGACGACGTTTCCGATCGCGGCGATGATGCGAGCGTCGGGTTACCAGCGTGTCCTGTCGCTGTTCGGCGTCATCTTCGCCGTGGTCGGGTTCCTCGCGGCGCAAGGTTTGAGACGTCCCGATCCAGACTGGCGGGCGCCAGGTTTCGGGCGCACCGCGCGCGGGATCGCTGCTGCGGGAAAGCACACGAAACTTCAGCCCGGCGCAGATGCTGAAAACGCCGATCTTCTGGCTGATGTTCGTCATGATGACCATGATGTCGACGAGCGGATTGATGGTCACCTCACAGATCGGGGCGTTCACGAGAGACTTCGGGCTTGCCGACCTGCTGGTCTTCGGACTGCCGCTGCTCCCGCTGGCCCTCTCCATCGATCGCGTGATGAACGGTGTGACGCGTCCGTTCTTTGGCTGGGTGTCCGATCGCATCGGCCGCGAGAACACCATGGTGATCGCGTTCACGCTGGAAGGCGTGGCGATGACCCTGTGGCTGCTGAATCGCGCCAATCCGGTGAGCTTCGTGTTGCTGTCGGGGCTCGTGTTGTTCGCCTGGGGAGAAATCTTCTCGCTGTTTCCCGCGACCCTGACCGATACGTACGGTCCTAGACATGCCACCTCGAATTACGGATTTCTCTATATCGCGCAGGGCATGGGGTCGGTCCTGGGCGGGCCGCTCGCCGCGATGCTTCACCAGGCGACGGGCTCCTGGATTCCCGTCTTCGACGTGATTATCGCCATGAATTTCGCGACGGCGATTCTGGCGCAGGTCGCCCTGAAACCGATGCGCCGGCAATGGATCGAGACGGCCAACCAGGCAGCTCGGTCTGAGCGTCTGGCGACAAGCTGAGGGCGGGTCGGACAGCGCGAAGCCCCGCTGTCAACCGGCGTTCGAGCTGTCAGTGAACCGACCCGCTCGGCTCGTTCGTCGACGGCTCGTCGATCTCCGCCTCCGGCTCTGGTTCCTCGAGCGGGAGCATGTCTTCGCTCGGCGCCTGTTCGACGAGGATTGGCGCCTCGAGCCCGAGCGCCGCGGCCATGTCCTCGACCCTCGGCAAATCGCTCAGATCGTTCAGCCCAAACCGAATCAGGAACTCTCTCGTGGTCGCGTACATGAACGGACGGCCCACGACCGGCTTGCGACCCACGATCTTGATCAGATGCCGTTCGAGCAGCGTGTTGAGGACGCCCGACGTGTTGACGCCGCGGATCTCGCCGATTTCAAGCGCGGTGATCGGCTGCTTGTAGGCAATCACCGCCAGCGTTTCGAGTCCCTGCGCCGTCAGCTTCTGCGTGCTGCGCTCGTGGAACAGCCGGCGCACCCACTCGTGCAGATCGGACCGGGTGACGATCTGATACCCGCCCGCCACCTCCACGAGCTGGAGTCCGCCGGGCCGCTCGTAATCCTGCTTCAGCGCCGCCAGGGCCGCGTGCACGTCCTCCTTCGGTTCGCTGTCGAGCACCTTGCACATCGCCTTCAGCGTGAGCGGATCCGGCGAGGCAAAGATCAGCGCCTCGACAATCGCCTTCAGCTCTGCGGAGCTCTGGGCCGGCAGTTGCGACTGGTCCCGTTCTCGTCGTGTTCATCCACGGTGGGCCTCCGGATCGCCGATCGGAACCGGCGCGTCGGCCGGGCGCGGCCGTTTGTAGACGCGGATCGCGCCGAAACTGGCCGACTGAAACACCCGGACCAGCTTCAGGCGAATCATCTCGAGCAGCGCGAGAAACGTGACGATGAGGCCGCTCCGGTCCGCGACGTCGGCGAACAACTCCTCGAATCCGCACGCCTGCGTTTCCGACAGCCGCTCCAGGAGCTGCGCGATGCGCACCTCGATGGAGATCTGTTCCGGGGGCAGCAGCACGCGCGGCCGGAGCTTTCGCGCGATCGACCACGGCCTGAAAGGCCGTCAGCAGGCTGAACAGATCGACTTCGAGCTCCGGCTCGTAGTCCTCGCCTGCGATGCCGGCCACCCGCTCGTCGGGGCGCTGCCACTGAGCGGCGCGAACCTGCTCGCGCTCGTGCAGCAGGCCGGCGGCCGCCTTGAATTTCTCGTGCTCGAGGAGCCGGCGGATGAGCGCATCCCGGGGATCCTCCACCTCCCCCTCCACTCCGGCCGCCGTTTCGGGCCGCGGCAGCAGCATCCTGGACTTGATGTGAATCAGCGTCGCCGCCATCACCAGGAACTCGCCCGCCACGTCCAGGTCGAGCTCCTGCATGAGCTGAATCGTATCCAGGTATTGCGCGGTGATGAGCGCGATGGGGATGTCGTAGATGCTGACCTCGTTCTTCCTGATGAGGTACAGCAGCAGGTCGAGAGGCCCCTCGAAGTTGTCGAGCCTGACGGAGACGTCGATCGCCGATTCGAAATCCGGATGGTCCATGCTATCGGTACGTGATCCTGATCGCGTCTCTCACGCGCGCCATTGTCTCACCCGCCACCTGCCGCGCCCGCTTCGAGCCTTCGAACGAGAATCTCCTTCAGATGGTCGCGGCTTGGCAAGCACAGCCGCGCGCCGCT
Source organism: uncultured Acidobacteriota bacterium (assembly GCA_963745495.1). Lineage (GTDB taxonomy): Bacteria > Acidobacteriota > Vicinamibacteria > Vicinamibacterales > CAVVIG01 > CAVUXJ01. The sequence continues at coordinate 291,186 of CAVUXJ010000011.1, read as the reverse complement.
CGCGAATCGGCTCGAGATGCGCGTTGAGCGCGCTGGCCAGCTTCGTTTTCACCTCGACGTCGCCGACCTTGCCGGCGCGATAGCGCCCCTTGAGATCCTCGACTTCCGCCGTGTTCGGGTTGAACGCGTCGTGATAGGTGAACACCGGGTTGCCCTCGACGGTGCCGGGGATGTCGGCGCGGATGCGCTTGGGATCCGTGTACATCCGCATCACCTTCTTCTTCACCTCGTCGGCGCTGTCCGCCATGTGGATGGTGTTGCCGAGGCTCTTGCTCATCTTCTTGTCGCCGTCGAGCCCCGGCAGCCGCGCGAACGTCGTCAGAAGCGGTTGCGGCTCGACGAGCACCTCCGCGACCCTGGCCGAAGACGTTGTTGAAGCGCCGCACGACCTCCCGGGCCAGCTCCAGATGCGCGACCTGATCTTCGCCGACCGGCACGAAGCGGGCGTCGTACATGGCGACGTCGGCGGTCTGCAGCAGCGGGTAGCTCAGGAAGCCAACCGATGACAGGTCCTTGTCCTTGAGATTCTCCTGCTGCTCCTTGTAGGTCGGCACCCGCTCGAGCCACGGTACCGGCACGACCATCGACAAGAGCAGATAGAGCTCCGCGTGTTCCGGCACGAGCGACTGAACGAAAAACGTGCTCTTCTCGGGGTCGAGGCCTGCGCCGATCCAGTCGGCCACGTTTTCGTAGGCGTATGACGTGAGCTGGCTGGTATCGGCGAAATCGCTCGTCAGCGCATGCCAGTCGGCGACGAAGTAGTAGCAGTCGTACTGGTCTTGAAGCGGCACCCAGTTGCCCAGCGCCCCTACCAGGTGGCCCAGATGCAGCCGGCCGGTTGGCCGCATACCCGACACGACTCGCGCGCGCACGCCCGTCACGGAAGCCAGGAACGAAGAAAGTTGTACGGCGGGACGACCAGATACCGATAGCCGTCGGTGAGCACCAACGCGTACAGGAGGAGGAAGCCGTAAGGCCGGATCCGATCGAAGCCCGCCGCAAGGTTTCTCGGCAGCAGGCCGCTCAGCACGTTGCCACCATCGAGCGGCGGGATGGGAATCATGTTGAAGACCGCCAGGAGCAGATTGATCTGCACTGCGCCAGCCAGGAGCGAGGTCAGGACGACCGGGAGCATCGGGCCGTCCACCGCGTCCCGCGCCACGAGGCTCGCCACTGTGGCGGCGGCAAACGCCAGCACAAGATTGCTGGCCGGGCCGGCGGCGGCCACCAGCACGTAGTCGCGACGCTGATGGCGCAGGCGCCGGATGTTGACCGGGACCGGCTTGGCCCACCCGATCAGCGGCACGCCGCTGACGAGCGCCATCAGCGGGAACACGACCGTGCCGATCAGATCGGCGTGCACCACCGGATTCAGCGACACGCGGCCCAGCAGACGGGCAGTCGGATCACCCAACCGGTCGGCCGTCCACGCATGCGCCATCTCGTGAATGGTGAGAGAGAACACCAGAACCACGAACACGATGATCACTTGCGCGACGTTGATGTCTGGCAATGCACCTTTCTTGAGAAGCTCTCAGCTATCTGCTTTCAGTCACGTTCTCGACAGCACGCCGCCAGCGTGACGGCTGAAAGCTGAAAGCTAGAGTGATCACGCGAAAAGGTTACGGCCGCCCCGCAAAAAACGCAAGGACCGCATCCGCCAGCTTCGAGCCGACGGCGGACGACAGCTCCTCGCGCGTGGCGCGTCGAATGCCGGCGAGACTGCCGAACCGGGTCAGCAACGCCCGCCGGCGACGCGGCCCGACGCCTGGAATGTCGTCGAGCTCCGATCGCAGGTCGCGCAGCGTCCGCGCGCGGCGATGGAAGGTGATGGCGAACCGGTGCGCCTCATCACGAATCCGCCGCAGCAGCAGCAGGGCCGGGTCGTTCGCGGCGAGGGCGACCGGCTCGTCGTGCTCGCGCGTGTAAAGAAGCTCTTCCTTCTTCGCCAGGCCGACCGCCATCAGATTCGCCAGGCCGAGATCCTGGAGCGCGGCGTACGCCGCAGACACCTGCCCCTTGCCGCCGTCGATCAGGATCAGATCGGGAAAGGGTCCGCCCTGCTCGAGCAGCTTCTGGTAGCGACGACTCACGACTTCATGCATCGCCGCAAAGTCGTTGTTGACGCTCTCGGCTGCCCATCCTGCCTCTCCTGCCTGCCCCGCCCTTCCCGCCTGTCCTGCCCTTCCCGCCTGTCCCGCCCTTCCGCGAATCCGGTACTTCCGATACTCCCCGCGCCGCATCCGGCCATCCTCGCAGACCACCATCGACGCGACGGTTTCGCTGCCCTGGATCGTGGAGATGTCGAAGCATTCGATGCGGCGTGGAATCCCCGGCAGCGCCAGCACCGCGCGAAGCGTTTCAAGGGCATCGTACTCCGCGGCGATCGATCTGATTGAAGCGGCTCTGGTACGCGAGGGCGGCATTCCGGTTGGCCAGTTCGACCAGGCCGCGCTTCTCGCCGCGTTGCGGCACCGCCAGGCGGACCGCGCCGCCCGATCGCTCCGACAGCCACGTCGTGAGCGCATCGCGCTCGTCGGGCTCCGCCGGCACGTGGACCTCTGGCGGGACGGCCCGCTCCTCGTAGAACTGTTGAATGGCGGCCGCCAGAACGTCCCCTTCCCGCGCGCCGGCGACCGGCGCCTCGGTTTCGAGCGCGATACGCTCGACGACACGGCCGCCCCTGACCTGAAACACCTGCACGATCGCACCGGCCGGACCGAGCTTCAGGCCGAACACGTCCCGATGCCCGAGTCCCGTCGTCGCCACCTTCTGCTGACGATCGTGCAGCGTCTGAACCGTCCGCAGCGCGTCACGCAGCTGTCCCGCCTCCTCGAAACGCTCGCTCTCGGCGGCTTCCAGCATCCGGCCCTTGAGCGTCTTCAGCAGCTCGTCGTTGCGGCCTTCGAGAAACAATTGCGTGAGGGCGACGGCACGGCCATAGATCTCGGCCGAGCAGACCGTGTCGACGCACGGCGCAATGCACCGCTTGATGTCGTATTCGAGGCAGGGACGTCCGCGCTTCCCGGTGATGACCTCGTTGCACGATCGGATTCCGAACAGGCGGTGGGTCAACGCCATGGTCTTGCGGGCGAAGCGCGCGGGCATGAAGGGGCCGGCGTAGTAACTGCCGTCGCGCTCGACCCGGCGCGCCACCAGCACCCGGGGAAAGGCTTCGTTCGTTGTCAACTGCAGGTACGGATAGTTCTTGTCGTCGCGAAGGCGGATGTTGTATTTGGGAATGCGCTGCTTGATCAGGTTGTTTTCGAGCGCCAGCGCCTCGACCACCGAGTCGGTGACGATCACTTCGAGACGGACGATCTCGTCGAGCAATCGGTCCGTCTTGGGATCGGATCCATACGCGCCGAGGTAATTCCGCACGCGATCCCGCAGGGCACGGGCTTTCCCGACGTAGATCGTGTCGCCCGCCGCGTTGAAATACAGATACACCCCTGGCTGCTCTGGCAAGCGGGCGATCTGATCCTTGAGTTCACGGATGGCCATACGTTACTATGTCGCGACTCCGGACACCGACTGAACCCTCCATTATACCAGTGCCCTTGAACGCATCCCGGCTCGCTCGCGGCGGCTCGTCGGCCACTTCGCCGGCCACCTCGTCGGCCGCTTCGGTGACCAAGAGACCGGAGCCTGACGAAAACGCCTCGGTCCGCGAACTCGACGGCGCCCGGCCAGGAACCTTCACAGGGGCGATCGGTGCCCTCTGTCTGTTCCCGCTACGCGCGATCATCGCCGCGTGCGTGGCTCTTCGCATTCACCCCAACATCCTCACGCTGGTCGGCGCCGTCATCAACGTCGGCGCCGCCTGGGCGCTCGGGTACGGTCGATTCATCCTGGCCGGGCTCGTGATGATCGTCGCCAACATCTTCGACTTCATCGACGGAAAAGTCGCGCATCAATTGAAGCTGGAGTCGCGATTCGGCGCCTTCTGGGATTCGACGCTGGATCGCTTCTCCGACCTGGCTCTGCTGGTCGGCCTCATCTACCTGTATTCGAAGCTGGGTCGCAGCGACTACGTGCTGGTCGCCGCGTTGACGCTGGTCTTCTCGATCATGACGAGCTACGCGCGCGCGCGCGCCGAATCGCTGGTCGAGAAGTGCAAGGTGGGCTTCATGGAGCGGCCCGAGCGCATCGTGCTCTTCATGATTGGCGCGTTCACGAACCGCATGGCGGCCGTCTTGTGGGTCGTGTTGGTGCTCTCCATCCTCGCAGTGGCCAACCGCATCTACTACACCTACCTGATGTTGAACGGCCTCCCGACGCCTTCGCGGGAGGGGCTGCGCGGGGTGTTCAACCGGGCGTTCTTCTGGACCGATGAGCGCGCGACGCTTCCCTACGACCTCTGGGTGCTCGCGATCCTCGCCTTCGTCTGGTTGACGCCTCCCGGCTGGCTCGGCGATCCGATGGCGTCGGGGCCGGGGTTCATTGAGTCTCTGGTGAACTGACGATCACGACCGGCGTCCGCACGACCGCCGGGTGCACCCGGATCGACTGCCGTCGCTGAAGCCGTCGTCCGTTGAGCTGGGTCGTGGTAGTCCTTCCGAACTGGCAATTGCTTTGCGTACGAATGCGTTGAGGTTCAAATGCTTCACAAGACGTGCTACATGCGTGGGTTTCACCTCCTGGCCACCGACGGCGAGATCGGTCATGTGGATGATTTTCTGGTCGACGAAAACTGGAATGTCCGTTATCTGGTCGTCGACACGAGCAATTGGATTGGCGGAAAGTCGGTGCTCATCTCTCCCAGCAAGCTCGAGAAGGTCGATTCCCCCGACAAACAGATTCGGGTGCGGATGTCGCGCAGCGAGATCGAGCGGAGTCCCTCGGTGGATTCAGCCAGCATCGAGTTGATTGAGACGCTGCCCCCCGTCTTCATCATGTAGCCAGCCTTTCAGCCTGTGTGCAGGCTCTGCGTTCAGTGTTGCAGCACCTCGGGGTCGCGGCGCGATCGCACCCTGCGGATGTCAACATTAGCTCACCTCGTCCGTCGGGTACTGTCGGGCGGAGCGCTGGGCAGGAGGAACGCCGCGATGGGGAGGACAATCTGAAATCTCAAATCTGAAACCGATCAGGATTGAGACTTCAGACTTGAGCAGGTTAGCGTGTACCAAAGCCCTCCCGATATCCGACCCGGAAGGCCTCGCGATAGCCTGTCTGGTACTCCGCGCGCGCGCCCATCCGCGCCTCGTACCCCGAATCCGCTTGCTCCAGTTCGCGCTGCCCTTCGAGGTCCCAGCCCTGATTGCGTACGCGATCCTCGCGGCCCGCCGCTCGACCTTCGATGAGGCCACGATCGCGCCCCGCCTGATACGCCGGGCTGCGCGTCACTCCCGTTGTTCCCACCACCGATCCGGCGTATTCCTCGCGGGACAGCCGTCCGTCACGATTCTTATCCAGGCGATCGAAGCTGGCCCGGGACCAATGCCACTCGTCGCGCGCAATCGTTCCATTACGGTTGACGTCCACGCTGGCGAAGAGATCGGGCGGCGGCTCCGTGCCGAACACCTCGACGCGCGTCAGCACGCCATCGCGATTGTCGTCCAGCAGGTCGAAGCTTACGCGCGAGCCGTGCCACTCGTCGCGGGAGACCCGGTTGTCCCGATTCACGTCGAGATCGACAAAGCGGTCTTCCCGGTCGTCATCCTGATTCGGCACGTTCTCGTTGAGGAACTCGCTCCGCGAAATCGTCCCGTCCCGATTGTGATCGGCGCGGCGGAAACCTTCGCGGTCGAAATGCCATTCGTCGGCCGTGATCTTGTTGTCGCGGTTGTGATCGAGACTGGTAAAACCACGCACGGTCCAGTCATCGAATTGGTACTCGCGATCGGTGTCGTTGAAATCATCCGTGCGATTCTGCCGCCCCGCACGGCGGCCGCCCGGCCGCACTTCGTCCCCGGAGAGCACCCCGTCGCCGTTCCAGTCGTGCACCTTGAACGACTGATCGCTGCCATTCCACTCCTGGCGTGTGATCCGGCCGTCGTTGTTGCGATCCATCCCTTCAAACCGCGTCGCCTGTCCCCCTTGCGCGCCTGCGACGTGACCTGCCGTGACGCTCAACGCGAGCGCGACGCCTAGCACATGCACATTTGAAAACATCGTGAAGTCCTCCCTGCTGAGTTCCGCCTACTCCAGTCTTCCATTGCCAGGGCTGTGCCACGCGACCCACGGTCGAGGTGGAGCTCGATCCCTTGTCGTGGACTGGGACTTGCACACCCTCCGCGCATGGACCCATCAAGTCTCACCTGCTTTATCCGAGGAGGACACTGTGGCCAAATTAGCGAAGGACGTCATGACGACGAACCCGGCGAGCTGCAGCCCGAAACACCGCTGGATCAGGTTGCGCGGCTCATGGTTCAGCACGACTGCGGCGAGATCCCTGTCATCGATACCGCCACACAGCCCATCGGCGTCGTCACCGACCGCGACATCGTGTGTCGCGTCGTCGCCGAAGGAAAGAATCCCATGTCCTACACCGCGGAGCTCTGCATGTCGCAGCCGCGCCGTCACTGTCCAGATGGACGCGACGCTGGACGATGTCGTCAGCACGATGGAGAAGCACCAGATTCGACGGGTGCCAGTCGTGGACGAGCTCGGTTGCTTCAAGGGGATGATTTCCCAGGCGGATATCGCGTGGGCGGGAAAAGAGCGCGACGTGGCCGAGCTCGTGCGTGAAGTCTCGCGCGACACGGGGCGGAGCGCGCACTAGGGCGCATGTCGGCTGAGCAAGTCGGATTTCGCAGTGCGGTGTCGGACGCCTGCCGGCGAGGTCTCGCTTGAACAGCCGACTGACGAACCACGACCAGCTCAAGGCTCGAAACAGCACGTCAGCGGTGGAACGACTCGAAGCGGGACGCCTCGGTGAGCTTCACGAGGTAATCCTCCGGCCGCGACCAGAACTGCTGCTTCAGCTCTTGTAGACTGCGGGCGCCGCCGTAGCTGATCGCCGAACACAGGTGCTTGAGCATGTCGTTGATGACGACACGCGCGGAACCGCGTGCCGGCACGGTGACCTCGATGCCCTCGGCGCCGATCGCTTCCAGCTCGCCGGGGGCGGCTTCCTCGAGGTCCAGCCGATCGCGGATGGCGCCAATCGACGCCATTCCGCGAAACACCTTGAACGGCGCCTTCACGATCTTCTGGGACTCCGGCTCGAGCACCGACTTCATCACGACCTCGCCCGGGGTTTCCTCCGTCCCCGCGAAGGCGCTGCCAAGCATCACCGAGTCGCCGCCGAACAGCAGCGCCTGCGCGATACCGCCGTCGCGCTTCACGCCGCCATCCGCGATCAGCGGCACGCGATCGCCCACTTCCAGACGGCATCGAACCAGCGCCTCGACCTGCGGGATTCCGAAGTTGGTCGTCAGCCTCGTGGAGCAGCCGCCGCCCGGGCCGATGCCCACCTTGATCGCGTTGACGCCTCGATCCAGCAGGAACCGCGCTCCCTCGCCCGTCGCCACGTTGCCGGCCACCATGTCGACGGCGTCGAACCGCTTCCGAAGCTCGTGCAGCGCGCGCTCCATCACAATCGAGTGTCCGTGTGCGATGTCGATCACGAGCACGTCGGCCCCCGCCCGGAGCACTTCGGCGGCGCGCTCGAGATAGTCGCCGGTCGCGCCAATCGCCGCGGCGACTCGAAGCCGTCCCTGAGCGTCTCGTCGTGGCAAACGGCTGATGCTTCTGCTTGATCAGGTCCTTCGCCGTAATGAGGCCCAGCAGCGTGCCGTCGGGGTTGACGAGCGGCAGCTTCTTGACCTTGCGCGCGATCATCAGTCGCTCGGCATCCTCGAGCGAAATCGGTCCGACGCTGACGACGAGCTCCGCGCGCGGCGTCATCCGATCGGCCACGAGCGACTCGGGGCCGACGAACCTGATGTCGCGCTCGGTCAGCAGGCCCGTGAGACGCCGCGCCTCGTCGACCACCGTCAGCGTGCCGACGCCGGTGCGCGCCATGACCCGGGCGGCCTCGCTCACCCGGCTGCTTGCCGCAATCGAGTGCGGATCCGCGATGGTGCCGTGCTGGCGCCGCTTGACGGCGGCGACCTCGAGGATCTGCGGCTCGATCTCGCCGGCACGAAAGCCACGGTCGACGACCCCGATCCCGCCCTCCTCCGCGAGCACGATCGCCATCGCGGCGCGCGTGACCGTGTCCATGTTCGCGGAGACGATCGGACGCTTGATCGTCAGATGCTCGGTAAAGCGCGTCGACAGGTCGACGAGGTCGGGGGCCCGGCTGGGGAGCACGCCGCACTGAGGCGTCAGCAGGAAATCGTCGAAGGTGCAGCCGCGAACGAAGTCGAGCAGATCCACTTCGAGACAGCTTACCTGAATTCCATGCGACTGCCCGGCGCGCGCGCGTCTCGACATCCGCGGCGGCAACCGCGTGACGCCCCCTGAACACCGGCTCAGCCGTCGTGTTACAGTCGCGCATATGCGCGCCTACGCGGTCGTGACGACGGCCTCGAATCAACCGGGGATCCTGTCCGGCGTGACCAAGGTGCTCGCCGACCGCCACGCCAACATCAGCTACGTCGACATGATCGAACATGGCGATCGAGAGGCGGAGCTTTACCTGGAATTCTCCGTTGACGCCGACATCGAACCGATCGTCCGCGAGCTCGGCGAGGTCTCCGGCGTCACGCACGTGGCACTGACGCCTCCGTTCTCGAAGATCTACGGCAAGCGCATCATCATCATGGGCGGCGGCGCGCAAGTGGGTCAGGTCGCGATCGGCGCCATCACCGAGGCCGACCGCCACAACATACGCGGCGAGCGGATCTCGATCGACACCATTCCGCTGGTCGGCGAAAGCGAGCTCGCCAGCGCCGTTCGAGCGGTGGTGCGGTTGCCGCGCGTCCGGCTTCTCGTGCTCGCCGGCTCGCTGATGGGCGGCGAGATCTCGAAAGCCGTCGAGGAGGTCCGGCAGAAGGGCCTCATCGTGATCTCGCTGAACATGGCGGGCAGCGTCCCGGATGTCGCGGATCTGGTGGTGTCCGATCCGGTTCAGGCCGGGGTGATGGCGGTGATGGCCATCGCGGACACCGCGACGTTCGATATCGTGAAACAACAGAAGCGGAAGTACTGACGTCTCCGTTGCTCGGCTGGAGGCGGCGCGCGTCTATTTGCCTCCGCTCGAACCTGCGAGCATCTTCTTGCCGCCCAGAAGAACGGTCCTGGCGTTCACCAGATTGCTGCCGTCCCTGGCGAGATACCCTCGACGGTGACCACGTCACCCACCTGCATGTCCTTGCGTGTCCAGCCAAGCCGAATGAGCGAGTTGGGGTTCCCCATTTCGATCGCCCAACTGGCCACCTTCCCCGCGTCGTCGTTCACGTCGAGGTGCAAGAAGATATGCGGATTCGTCCATTCGATCTTCGTGACGGGACCCGTCAGCGTGATCGGCTTCGCCGGGTCGAACTCGGCGAGGAACGAGTGGTGCGCCTGCGCCGACGAGGCGAGAAGGATACCGACCAGGCAGGCCGGCAGTATCGTGCGTCTCACTTCGATCCTCCTTCATTTCGCACTGGCGCCGCCGACCATGTGCTGCAGCAGACTTCTCGTTTTCGTTGCAGATGTACTCCAGCAGGTCGGTATTCAGGAGCAGCGCCAGCTTCGTTGTCCGCGTCTTCCAGGGCTTCGTGTACGCCTTCGGATCGTCGATCGTCATCTCGACCTCGAGATTGCCGTAGTTCACCCGGCGGATCCGCTCGATGGTCCTGGCCTGTTCGGTCAGTGGCCGGCCCTGGAAATCGAGCCAGTTCTCCTTGTAGCCGATCGTCTCAACGACCAGCGTGTCCCCCTCCCACTTCCCGACGGAATACCCCTTGAAGCTCGGCTCTGGATCGGTCGGCAAGGTCCGGCCGTCCAGAAAGATTTGCCGCCACTGCCCCATGAACTCCTGCAGGATCGTCAGGCTGTCCGCGGTCGTGGATGATCTTCTGCATCTGGAGACTCGCCCACATGCGCGGCCCCGCTTCGGGCAAACACCGGGCACGCGGATCGTCCGTCGAGAAGTCAGCCATGCGTTGCCGAACCAGGGCCCGCGCCCACGGCTGGAAGGGTGTGGGGTCGTTGGGATCTGGCCCTCCGATGCCGGTGGCGATGTTGACAAACCCCGGTGGGATGCCGAGCTGGACGTCGATGCACCCCAAAGGTGCCTTGGCCTCGTCGCATGGCACTTTCTCCGCGGCCCAGATTCCCGAGAGGTCCGGCGTGCGCCCGTCCGACAGCTTCGGGGCTGGCGCCTCCAAGTTCGGCGCCCCCGCCGGCGTCATCGGCACCCCTTTGGTCTGGACACGCCACTGCGCCGGCAGCGTCACGCCCACACAGACGAGCAGGCCGGCTGTTATGGCCAGGAGTCTTGCGAGTGTGTGCATAAAGGGCCCTCTTTCTCTGGATCCGAGCGACTTCGATTTGGGTGTCTTCCCCCGATGTGCCTCTTATACACCCCGCGCCTCGGCAGACGCCGGCAAATTTCTCGATGCTGCGTTTCCAAGGGATAGCGGGCGCGGAGGGAACGGATGAAACGGCGAATGGAAGGTACGGAAAATCTGAAACCTGAAACCTGAAGTCTGATCGGATCAGGCTCGGGCTTCGGGCTTCGGGCTTCGGGCTTCGGAAAGGAGACTTCAGATTTCAGACTTCAGACTTTTCAAGATGTTCCTGAGAGGCTCGTCTCCAGCACCCGCCACACGAGCTCGTCGAACTCGATGCCCGCCGCCCGCGCCGCTTTGGGAACCAGCGAGTGGGCGGTCATGCCCGGTGACGTGTTCACCTCGAGCAGGAAATTCGCGCCGGTCCGATCGCGCATCACGTCGACTCGACCCCAGCCGCCGCAGCCAGCGGCCTGGAAGGCGCGGAGCGCGAGCGCACGCAGGTCGGCTTCCGCCTCTCCCTCCAGCCCGGGACAGATGTATTGCGTCGTCTCCGCCATGTACTTCGCGTGGTAGTCGTAGTACGCGCCGGCCGGCACGATGCGAATGCTCGGTAAGGCTTCGTCGCCAAGCACGGCGACCGTGAGCTCATCGCCGTCGATGAGCTGCTCCATCAGGAGCTCTCCAGGGTAGCGGCGAGCCAGCGCCAGCGCGTCCGGCAGCTCGGCTTCGCTGAGCACGCGGCTGACGCCCACGCTCGACCCTTCGCTGGCAGGTTTGACGATCACAGGCAGGCCAAGCGATCGGGCCGCTGCCCGCACGTCGTCGTTGGGCGCGAGACGGACGTAGCGGGGCGTCGGCAGATCCAGCGCGAGCCACACCTGCTTCGTGCGAATCTTGTCCATCGAGAGCGCCGACCCGAGCACCTCCGAGCCGGTGTAGGGGACGCGGAACGCTTCGAGCAGCCCCTGCACCACGCCGTCCTCGCCGCCGCCGCGCTGGCCATGCAGGATGTTGAAGACGCGGTCGAACGCGCTGCTCGACGAGCGCGGTGACCAGCGCCGGGATGCCGTCGACGGGCTCGGCCTGGACGCCGCGCCGGCGGAGCGCCTCGACCACGTTTCGTCCGGAATCGAGCGACACGTCCCGCTCCGACGAGGACCCTCCCATGAGGACCGCGACGCGGCCGAAGCCGCGCTGGATCGGAAAGACGCGGGGAGGGGCGCGTTGTCGTCATGGGATCTCGCTCTGCGCGCGCGCGAGCGCCGCCGTGACACGCTCGAGCCGGTTGGCGCGCGATCCTTTCACGAGCACCACCACATCGGGGGCCAGGCTTCGTCGCGCCTCCGCGATGAGGTCGTCGATGTCCTCGAACCAGGCGCCCCCGGAGCCGAAGGCGTCCACGGCGAACTTGGTTTGGGGTCCGAACGCGAGCAGGCGCTCGATACCCGCCTCCTTGGCATATCGACCGATCTCCGCGTGCAGCTGGTCGGCGCCGGATCCAAGCTCCATCATGTCGCCGAGCACGAGCCATCGGGATCCTGTGACCGCGCGAAAGGCATCGAGACCGGCTCTCACCGACGCCGGGTTCGCATTGTACGAATCGTCCACGAGCAGCGCTCCGTTGATGGCCTGTCTGAACTCGAGACGCCCCTTGACTGGTCTGACAGCCGCCAGCCCAGCGGCGATATCAGCGAGGTCCGTTCCCGCGGCGTGCGCCGCCGCCGCCGCGCCAAGCGCGTTCCGGAGGTTGTGCAGCCCCGCCAGATCGAGACAGACGCGCTCGGTTCCGCCCGGAGACACCAGATCGAATTGCTGCCGCGGCCCGTTCGATTCGAGCGACGTCACGATATGACGCGCGGTGAAGTCGGCGGGTTGCTCGACGCCGAATGTCAACAGGCGCCGGCCAGCGGCCGCGGAGCGCCACAGGGACGCGTATCGGTCGTCCGCGTTGATGACCGCCACGCCGTCCGACGACAGGCCCGCAAAGAGCTCGCCTTTACCCGCGGCGACACCGTCGAGCGATACCGAATCCCTCGAGATGAGCGGCCCCGGCGTTGGTCACGAGCGCGATGTCCGGCTCGGCGATCGATGCCAGATGCGCGATCTCACCTCGCATGGTTCGCGCCCATCTCGATCACGGCGTGGCGATGCTCCTGGCGCAGGTCGAGCAACGTCAGCGGCACACCGATGTGGTTGTTGAGATTGCCCTTCGTGATCAGGCAAGGGCCTTTCCGGCTCAGTATCGCCCCGATCATTTCCTTGGTCGTCGTTTTCCCGTTGCTGCCGGTCACGGCCAGCACCGGATGCCGGAACCGTCGGCGCTGGGCGCGGGCGCACGCGGTCAATGCCTGCAGCGTGTCCGAGACGACGACCTGCGGCAAGTGCGATCGGCAGCGGACGTTCGACCAGGAGACCACCAGCGCCGCGGTCGGCTGCAGCGGCGGCGAATTCATGACCGTCAAAGCGGTCGCCCCGGAGCGCGACAAACAGCGCCCCGGCCTGCAGGCTGCGGCTATCGGTCGAGATGCACGTCAACGACCCGATCCTCGCCGACGAGACGCCCTTCTCCGCAACGGGCGAGGCCGGCGAGCGTGAGCGTGAGCAGCGAGTCGGTGTCCATCCGTGCGGCAGGGCTCAAAGTCAGGCGTTTCCTACGACGTGCGTGACCGCCGTGCTTTGAAACGCTCGACGTGACTGTCTGCGCGGTACTCTATCACGCGGTGCCGACCACTCAGGCGGATGCACAATAACTTAGAACTTGGAACTTAGAACTTGAAAGGACTGGGAAGGACTGATCCCGGAACGGCACCACTCTTGAGGCGTCGGGGCACATGTCATCCCGTATCAAGAAGGCAAGGCAGCCGAGGACCTAGACCCGTACTGTCCTTTTAACTTCTACGTTCTAAGTCAACTTTCGTGACGAGATGCAGGCCGCACTCGGTCTTTTCGCGCCCGCGCCAGCGCCCGGAGCGCGGATCCTCGCCAGGGACCACGGGGCTGGTGCACGGCATGCAGCCGATGCTCGGGTAGTCGCGATCGTGCAGCGGATTGTACGGAACGTCGTGCTTGCGGACGTAGGCGTTGACCTCGTCGAACGTCCAGCGGACGAGCGGATTGATCTTGACCAGACCGAACCGGCCGTCCCACCCGACGACCGGAGCGTTCGCCCGCTCGGGCGTCTGGTCGCGGCGGATGGCCGTGATCCAGGCGTCATACGTGGCGAGCGTCGCCCGCAGCGGCTCCATCTTCCGAAGCTCGCAGCACCGATCGGGATCGCGTTCCCAGAGCTTCGGACCCTCCCGCTCCGCCTGCTCATCCACCGTGTAAGCCGGGTTCACGGCCCGCAGGGTCACGCCGTACCGTTCTTCGATCTGCTGCTTCAGCGCGTAGGTTTCGGGGAACAGCAGGCCGGTATCGAGCGTGAAGATGTCGATCGGCAGCGAGGCGCGGCCGATCAGATCGATCACGGCGCAGTCTTCCAGACCCAGGCTCGCCGCAAACGTCAGCCGCGGCGCGAAGCGATCGGCAGCCCACTGGAGGATCTCGCTCGCGGAGCGCTGTTCGAGCTCCTCGGCACGCTGCCTGCAGCTCGGCGGTGTCAATCATTTCAGCAATTCCTCGAGCGCCTGGCGCACGGCTTCGACCGCCTCCGCGTCATTGGGTGCCGTCCGCGCCAGCCGCGCCAGCCGTTCGGCCGCACTCGGCCGTCCGACTCCGGAGGTCCGCTCGCGCACCGCCTCGATGATCATGCCGGCCCCGGCCGTGAAGTTCGTCACCGGATCGATGAGGATGAAGCTGCCCGTGCCGCGATTCTCCCGGTACCGGTCGAACATGATCGGCCGGGCCGTCGAGACGGTCAGCGATGCGATCTGGTTCAGCAGGAGCCCATGGTCCACTTCGGCCGTCACCGTCCGCGTCGTGTGCTTCAACAGGTACACGCGCGAGGGCTCGAGCGGCCGCTCGTCCATCCAGACGACATCGGCCCTGAACCGCTGGCCGACCTGGACGTCGCCGATGCCAATCATGTCGCCGCGGCTGATGTCGATCTCGTCCTCGAGCATCAGCGTCACCGACATCCCGGCATAGGCCGCTTCGAGGTCGCCGTCCCAGGTCACGATGCGCTTGACGCGCGAGGTCGCGCCGGAGGGCCACACCGTCACGACGTCGCCCGGATGCACGGTGCCGGAGACGATCTGCCCGGCATACCCGCGGAACTCGTGGTCGGGGCGGATGACGAGCTGGACCGGGAACCGGAACGGCTTCCCCGACTGATTGCGATCCACCTCGACGGTCTCGAGAAACTCGAGCAGGGCCATGCCGTCGAACCAGGGCGTGCGCTCGCTGCGCGTGATGACGTTGTCGCCGTGGAGCGCGCTCATCGGAATCGGGTGCAGCGTCGCCCCGGGGAGGATGCTGTCGAACTCCTCGCAGATGTCGTCGAACACGTCGCGATCGAAGTCCACCAGATCCATCTTGTTGACCGCGAGCACGTAGTCGGTGATCCCGAGCAGGCGCGCGATCTGCGCGTGACGGCGCGACTGCGCGCGGACGCCGTTGCGCGCGTCGACGAGCAGGATGGCGACGTCGGCGGTCGACGCGCCGGTCGCCATGTTGCGCGTGTACTGCTCGTGGCCGGGCGTGTCGGCGAGGATGAACTTGCGCCGCGCGGTCGCGAAGTATCGGTACGCGACGTCGATCGTGATGCCCTGCTCGCGTTCCGCCTTCAGGCCGTCGGTGAACAGCGAGAAGTCGATCGGGCCGGCGGTGCGGTTGCGCGACGCCTTCTCGACCGAGTGCACCTGATCTTCGTACACCGACGCGCGAGTCGTACAGCAGCCGTCCGATCAGCGTGCTCTTCCCATCGTCCACGCTGCCGGCGGTGCAGATGCGCAGCAGGCCCGGCATCAGAAATAGCCTTCGCGCTTCTTCAGCTCCATCGATCCATCCTGGTCGTGGTCGATGATGCGAAGCTGCCGCTCGGAATGCTTCGTCGCGATGAGCTCCTCGATGATCTCGGGGACGGTCTCGGCCGTCGATCGGATCGCGCCGGTGCACGGCGAGCAGCCGAGCGACCGCATGCGGCACATGATGCGTTCGGGCCGCTCGCCCGGCATGAGCGGCACGAACGGCTGTTCGAGCATGATGAGGGAATTGCCGCGGACGACCACTTCCCGCTCCTTGGCGAAGTACAGCGGGCACGACCGGAATGTGCTCGACCTCGATGTAACTCCAGACATCGATCTCGGTCCAGTTCGACAGCGGAAACACGCGAATGCTCTCGCCCGGCCGGATTCGGCTGTTCAGGAGATCCCATAGCTCCGGCCGCTGGCGCTTGGGATCCCACTGGCCGACGGCGTCGCGGAGCGAGAAGATGCGCTCCTTGGCGCGCGAGCGCTCCTCGTCGCGCCGCGCCCCGCCGAATGCGGCGTCGAACCCGCCGGCCTGGAGCGCGTCGAGCAGCGACTTCGTCTTGAGCGCGCCGCAGCACGCTTTGGTCCCGACCAGAAACGGCTGCGTGCCCTCGGCAATCGCTTCGGTATTGGTGTGGACGATCAGCCGCGCCCCGATCTCGGCCGCGTAGCGATCGCGGAACTCGATCATCTCGCGGAACTTGTAGGTCGTGTCGACGTGCAGCAGCGGGAAGGGAATCGGGCCGGGATAGAACGCCTTCTGCGCGAGCCGCAGCATCACCGAGGAGTCCTTCCCGATGGAGTAGAGCATCACCGGCCGCTCGAATTCGGCGACCACTTCGCGCAGGATGTGGATGCTCTCGGCCTCGAGCGCCCGCAGATGTTCGTAGCCGGTCGTCAGCGCCGGCTCGGCTGCGGGCACCCGCCTGTCCGGAACTGAATTCCACGTGGCGGTTGTTGACATGGTCCTTCGAACATAAAAAAAGCCCGGGGCGTGTCCCGG
This sequence comes from uncultured Acidobacteriota bacterium, assembly GCA_963745495.1. Classification (GTDB taxonomy): domain Bacteria; phylum Acidobacteriota; class Vicinamibacteria; order Vicinamibacterales; family CAVVIG01; genus CAVUXJ01. The sequence goes on along the minus strand of CAVUXJ010000011.1, from coordinate 274,882 downwards.
GCTTCAGGTCATTTGCGGCGAATTCGAGATTCAGTGAATGTCGGTTACTGCCGCAAGACCCGTCGCGCGGGGACCATGACGGTCCTCGTACAACAACAACACGCGCAGGCCCGAGCGGTGACTGGCATCGTTAACGTATAGATATGTATCAATTTACGCCGCTCAAGTCAAACCTGGGCGGCAGGATGCGCGAACCCGGCGCATTTCCCTATTGACAAGTTAGTCTATAGGTTTAGTAGTCTAATGGCGCGTGCTTTCGAGGAAGTCGAAGTACGGACTGAAGGCGCTTCTGGCGCTCGCGCACGAAGAAGGCCGCGGCCCCGTGCTCGTCTCGGACCTGGCGGATCGCGACGCGATCCCCAAGAAGTTCCTCGAGACCATCCTTCTGGACTTGAAGCGCCACGGCCTGGTGCAAAGCAAGAAAGGAAAGGGCGGCGGCTATTTCCTGCGCCGCGGCGCGGCCGAGATCACGTTCGGGAACGTGATCCGGGCGCTGGAGGGCCCACTCGCACTGGTGCCCTGCGTCAGCCAGACCGCGTATGCGAAATGCGCGGAATGCGTCGACGAACGAACGTGCGGCGTCCGAATTGCGATGCAGGAAGTGCGCGAGGCCACATCGCGGATTCTGGACCATACGACCCTGGCCGACATCAACCAGAAGGTCGGCCGGAAGCCGCACGGGATCTCCGGCAGGAAACGTTGATCGCCTGTCCATGACCGACCTTCGTCACTCAACCTGTTGTTGCTCCTGTCCCTCGCGGGCGACGTGTCGCTGCGCGTGTACGGGGCCGACGATAGGCGAGTGAGAAGCCCGGCGTTTCTTCCCTAGTTTCCTCACCTTCTCTCCTTTCCAGTCGCTCGGCTCCCCTCGATTCTCGTCCAGTTTATTGCCGTCAGCTGATCGCCCAGGCGGTCGGCCCTGGCGTGCCGCATTGAAGGCATTGAAGATTGAGGAGTTCACATGTTGTTTCGGAAATTCATGGGGGCGCTCGTCCCGTTGGAGTTGGTTGTGGCAGCGGTGGTCGTGGCGCTGCTGACGGTGGGCGCAATCGCCCAGACCGGAACGAGCACCATCGCCGGCCTCGTCCGCGACTCGTCGGGGGGCGCGATACCAGGCGCGATCGTCCGGATAGTCAACGAGGGCACGGGCGTCGACCGTCGAGGTGGTCAGCAACGAGCAGGGGGCGTATCGCGCCGCTGCACTGGTGCCCGGCCGGTACCGCCTCGAAACGGCGCTGGACGGGTTCGAAACGGCCGTGCGCCGGATTGTGCTCGAAGCCGGTCAGGACGGCGACGATCGACGTGACCCTGAGCCCGGCGCGATTCAGTCAGTCGGTGGTCGTGACCGCCCGGCGCATCGAGGAGGTCGCCCAGGAGGTGCCGATTCCGGTGTCGGTGGTGAGCGGCGACCTCGTCGCCGACGCCGGCGCCTTCAACGTGAACCGCCTGAAGGAGATGATCCCCACGGTCCAGTTCTATTCGACCAATCCGCGCAACTCGGCGATCAACATCCGCGGCCTGGGCGCGCCCTTCGGGCTCACCAATGACGGCATCGAGCCGGGCGTCGGTCTCTACATCGACGGCGTCTTCTACGCCCGTCCCGCCTCGGCGACGCTCGACTTCCTCGACGTGGAGCGGATCGAGGTGCTGCGCGGACCGCAGGGCACGCTCTTCGGCAAGAACACGACCGCCGGCGCGATCAACGTCACGACCCGCAAGCCCAGCTTCACGCCCGGAGACCGAATTCGAGCTCAACTACGGCAACCTTGGATTCGTTCAGGCGAAGGCATCGATCACGGGCCCTCTCGGCAAGAAGGTCGCCGGGCGGCTGTCCTTCTCCGGCACCCAGCGTGACGGCACGCTCTTCAACACCGCGACGCAGGACGACGTGAACGATCTCAACAATCTGGGCGTCAGGGGCCAGCTGCTGTTCGCCCCGTCGGACACGATCGCGATCACGGCTGGCGGTGGACCACACGCGCCAACGCCCCGAAGGCTACACGCAGGTGGTCGCGGGCGTTGCGCCCACGCTGCGCCCCGCGAACCGGCAGTACCCGCAGATCGCCGCCGATCTCGGCTATACGCCTCCGAGCTTCAACGCCTTCGACCGGGTGACCGACATCGACACGCCCTTGCGGTCCTACCAGGATCTCGGCGGCGCCTCGCTGACGATCGACTGGAAGCTTGGGCCGGGCCGGCTGACCTCGACGACCGCCTGGCGCTACTGGGATTGGAATCCCTCGAACGACCGGGACTTCATCGGCCTGCCGGTGACCACGATCTCGGCCGGCACGTCGAAGCAGCGGCAATGGACGCAGGAGATCCGCTACGCCGGCGATGTCTCTCCGCGCCTGAACTTTGTCGTCGGCGCCTTCGCTTTCCGCCAGGCGATCGACTCCGACCCGGTCATCAAGCAGGAACAGGGCGCGGCTGCGGCGCGCTTTCTCCTGGCGCCGACCGCCAGCCGCGGCGACGCCCGGCCTGCTCGACGGATACGGCTTCAACCAGTACCGTCGACGTATCGGAACGTCAGCGCGGCGCTGTTCGGCCAGCTCGAATGGTCGGTGACCGATCGCCTGCGCCTGCTGCCCGGCCTCCGGTTCAACTACGACCAGAAGGACGTGGACTTCGACCAGCAGGTCTATGGCGGCCTGCAGACGACCAATCCCGCGCTGATCGCGCTGCAGCGCTCGATCCTTGCGCCGCAGGCCTACGCGGCGGATGTCGACGACACCAACCTGTCGGGTCAGATGACCGCTGGCCTACAAGGTCGCCACGAGCGTCAACACCTATGCGACCTATGCGACCAGCTTCAAGTCGGTCGGCCTCAACCTGAACGGCGTGCCCACCGACGCGCTGGGCCGGCCCGTCCTCTCCGCCGCGACCGTCAAGCCCGAGGACGTGCGCCACATCGAGGTCGGGGTGAAGACCGAGCCGCTTCCGCGGCGTCACGGCGAACGTCACCGTCTTTGACACCGAGATCAAGGACTTCCAGGCGCAGGTCGTGAACGCGAGTGTGGGCGTGCTTCGCGGCTATCTCGCCAACGCCGAGAAGGTGCGCGTGCGCGGCGTCGAGTTCGACGGCAGCGCCAGGGTGAACCGACCATCTCTCGTTCTACGGGGCCGCCGCCTACACCGACGGCAAGTACGTCTCCTTCCCGGATGCGCCGCCCCCGCTCGAGGACACCGGCGGGCCGCAGGTCAAGGACATCTCGGGCTCCGACCTGCCTGGCATCTCCAAATGGGCGCTCTCCGTCGGCGGCGAGTACGTCCATCCGGGGACCGCTCCTCGGCCGGGCCGGGGAGTTCTTCGGTGCGCTCGACGCCAGCTATCGCTCCTCGTTCTCCTCGAGCGCGAGCGCCTCGCGGTATCTCGTGGTCGACGGCTATTCCCTGCTCAACGCCCGGGTCGGCTTCCGGTGGGCGGATGGTTGGACGCTCTCCGCTCTGGTCCCGCAACCTGCTGAACAAGGACTATTTCGAGCTGCTCTCGGCGGCGCCTGGCAACACCGGTCTCTATGTGGGGCAGCCCGGAGATCCCAGAACCGTTGGCGTGACCCTGCGGATGACGTTCGCGTCCAACTAGAGTGAACTCAGGTGACAGGCCGGGTCCTTTGGACCCGGCCCATACTTGACGCCCTCCATCTTAGTGGCCCACTTGGAATGACATCCCACGAACTAATTCTCGCCGGAATCACGCTTCTCGCCGCGATTGTCAACGGTGCCCTCGGATACGGGTTCTCGTCGATCACCGTTCCCATCGCGCTTCTGTTCCTGTCGAACCGCGTCCTCAACCCGGCGCTCGTCCTGATCGAGGTCGTGCTCAACGCCTACGTACTCTGGAACAACCGTGACGCGTTCAAGAACGTCTGGCATCGCGTGTCGCCGATGATCGTCGGGTTGGTGCCGGGCGTCATCGTCGGCACCGCTATCGTCTCCCAGGTCAATCCAGGGTGGCTGCGATTCGCCACGTTCATCGTCCTGCTGCCGCTGATCCTGCTGCAGGCGGCCGGCTTCCGCCGTCCGATTCGATCGGAGCGGGCGGTTGGCCTCGTGTTCGGCAGTGGGGTCGGCGTGCTCTATTCGGTGACGACGATCTCTGGTCCGCCGCTGGCGATCATGTTGAACAACCAGGGGCTGGCAAAGAAGGATTTTCGGGCGGCGCTCGGGATCGTCAGGCTCGCTGAATCCACGATGACCGCGATCGCGTACCTGTCCGTCGGGTTGTTCACGTCGACGAGTATCGCGCTGATTCCGTGGATCGTGCCGAGCATCGTCATCGGCGTGCCGATTGGCGCCTACCTCATCCGGCAGATGCGCGCCGAGACGTTCCGGCGGATCTGTATGAGCTTCGACGCGTGGATTGTCGCCTTTGGTCTGTCGAGGCTGCTCGGCGAGCTGAAGCTGGTCGAAAGCCGCGCCGCCTATCTCGTGCTGGTTGGCGTCGCACTGCTCGATACCTGGCTCCTCTATCGCTTCTTTACCGGATCGATGCCTGAAGACATGCCCCAGGGCGGCCGAAGCCGCCGTCCCGAAGTAATCGACCCGAACCGCAGCCGGAACCCGATGGGTTCGGGCGCCCTCAGAACCGCGACAGAACCAGAATGACAGCCCCGAGTGGGAGATTTCACGGGGGCGCCGGCCAAGGTCCGGCGGCTACCCGTGACGGCCGGCTGCCGCGGCGGCGGCGGCGCGGCGTGGCGCCGCACTCATGGCGTCCTGCTGGGTCATGATGCGAATGCGCATCGGTTTCAGCAGGCCAAGGGACATCGCCGCGGCGACGATATTGAGAATCGCCGCGACGTAGAACACGGCGTGCCAGCTGCCGGTCGCATTCGTCAACACGTTGGCCAGCGGGACCAGCAAGGCCGCGGTGCCTTTGGCCGTGTAGAGCATCCCGTAGTTCGTCGTGGCGAACTTGCGGCCATAGAGGTCGGTACATGTGGCCGGGAACAACGAATAGATCTCGCCCCAGGCAAAGAACACCAGACCGGACACGATCACAAACAGCACAGGATTGGCGGCAAAGTAGAGCAGCGAGTAGATGCCCACGCCCTCGATGAGAAAGGCGACGAACATCGTATTTTCACGGCCAACGTGGTCTGATACCCATCCGAAAAACGGGCGGCACACCCCGTTGAGCACGCGGTCGATGGTCAGGGCGAAGGTGAGCGCCGGCAGCGTCAGTCCGAGAAGCGAGACCGGGATCTTGGCAACCCCGAAGTCGGCGGCGATCGGCCCAAGCTGCGCGACCGCCATCAGGCCGCCGGCCGCCACCATGACGAACATCGCGTACATGACCCAGAAGACCGGCGTTCTGAGCACCTCGGCCGGACCGTAGTCGCGACGCGTCTGCTGGACGGCCGAACCCGCTGGGGCCGCAACGTCGCCGGGCCGCGGCGCGCGGAGCAGCAGGCCGACCAGCATCACGACGAGCCCCTGCCCCAGGCCGAACCACAGGAACGCGGCTTCATATCCGCGCGATTGGATCATGTTGGCAATCGGGACGACCGTCACCGCCGAGCCGGCGCCGAAGCCCGCGGCGGTCAGACCCGCGGCCAGACCGCGCCGATCGGGAAACCATTTCAGCGCGTTGCCGACGGAGCCGCCGTAGATGACGCCGGCTCCGATGCCGCCGACCGCCGCGCCGACATAGAGAAGAAACAGCGAGTCGGCAACCGAGTTGATGGCCCACGCGATCGCGACCAGAACGCCGCTGAGGCTGATCATGATGCGCGGACCGAACTTGTCGATGAGATACCCTTCGATCGGCACGAGCCACGTCTCGGTCAGCACGAAAATCGTGAAGGCGATCTGAATCGCCGCCCGGCCCCACTCATATTTCGCGTCAATCGGGCCGACGAACAGCGTCCAGCCGTATTGCAGGTTGGCGATCATCACCATGCAGATGACGCCGTATACCAGTTGGAGCCAACGATTGACTGGCGCGCCGGACGGCGCCGCGCTATTGACGGGCATTTGTCTCTCCCAGGGTTCTCGAGTTTGCCGCATCTTAGCTTGCAAAGGGGGCACCGGGCAATGCGTTGCCGTCATCGCGGCAAGACGGCGTTTGTGTTCGCGCGGGGACGGCAGCGTGCACCTGGCGCGATTTTTTCAATGAATTCGCGGCGCTGAGCTGGCACATTCGTTGCGACGGCCGTACGAGCCCGCGCTTGAAACGGAGGTTCTACGTGCGCCCATCCTTCCCCAGCCTGGCCGTTGCGTCGCTGGTCGCCGGCTGGATGTTCCTGCCTGCGGCCGCTGACGCGCAATTCAGATATCCGGGTCCGTATCCGTACGGCGTTACTGGTATGGGCCTGAAAGCGATCTCCGGATCGACGTCACGCCGAAAGAGGCGAGCGTCTACGTCGACGGCTACTTCGCGGGAACGGTGGACGAATTCAACGGGACCTTTCAGCGGCTGCACGTCCTGCCGGGCGAACACGAGATCGTCATTTACCTGGACGGCTATCGCAGCATTCGCGAGCGGCTGTATCTCGAGCCCGACATGCCACGCGCAAGATCGTGGGGACGATGGATCGGCTTGCGCCGGGGGAACCGCCGGAACCGGCGCCGCAGCCGACCGAACCGCCGGCGCAGACGGCCGGCTCGCCCGTCGGTCGTCCGGTGCCGCGCCGAGGCCTGCCTCCCCTCCGCCCGAGCCGGCGCCAGGCGCGGCCGCCCGGCCGCGTGATGCGCAGGGCGCGACGCTGATGATCCGGGTGCAGCCGGCCGGCGCCGACGTGCTCATCGACGGTGAACGCTGGCGTGGGCCGGACGGCGACGATCGTCTCCTCGTGCAGGTGACCGACGGGCGTCATCACATCGAGGTCCGCAAGGAAGGGTATCAGCCCTTCACGACCGAGGTGGACGTGCGCGGCGGCGAGTCCCTCCCGCTCAACGTCAGCCTGCCGAGGACACGATAGAAATCGCATCGTTCGTCTGTGGGCCTGCCGCGGCGTCGCCGTGTCACAGCCAGGTCAAAAGCGGTAGTATCGGGTCATGTCAACGTCGAAGCTGTGGGCCGCGCTTGCGCTGGCCGCGCTCCTCTCCACGATGGCGCTTGGCGCGCAGCAGCCGGCGCCTCCGGCGCAAGCGGTCAACCTTCAGGAGACCGTTCCGTTCGACGCGGCCGTCCGCACCGGCACGCTGCCGAACGGCCTGAGGTTCTTCATCCGTCAGAATCCTCGTCCGGCGAAGCGCCTGTCGCTTCGGCTGGCGGTCAAGGCGGGCTCGCTCTTCGAAGACCGAGGATCAACAGGGCCTCGCGCACTTCCTCGAGCACATGGCGTTCAACGGGAGCGCGCATTTCAAGCCGGGCGAGCTCGTGTCGTACTTCGAGCGTACCGGCGCCCGCCTGGGCCCGCACGTGAACGCGTACACCAGCTTCGACGAAACCGTCTACATGCTCGAGCTGCCGACTGATGCGGCCGAGATCGTGTCGAACGGGCTGAACGCGCTCGCCGACTTCGCGGGCGGGCTCACGCTGGATCCGGAGCAGGTGGACAAGGAACGCGGCGTCGTGATCGAGGAATGGCGTGGCCGGCTCGGCGCCGGCTCCCGGATCGGCGACAAGCAGCTCCCCGTTCTGTACCACCAGTCCCGCTATGCCGAGCGTCTGCCCATCGGGAAGCCCGAGATCCTCCGGAGCGCGCCCGCCTCGAGGCTCCGCGCCTTTTACGACACCTGGTATCGGCCCGATCAGATGGCGATCGTGGCCGTCGGCGACGTCGATCCGCAGCAGCTCGAAACAGCGATTCGCGCGGCGTTTGAACCGATGAAGGCGCGGGCCGCCGCCTCGGCACCGCCCGACCGGTCGGTGCCGCTGCACAAGGACCTGCTGGTCAGCGTCGCGTCGGATCCCGAAGTCACGCAATCGACCGTGCAGCTGATCTGGAAGCGCCCGGCCGAGGAGCATCGCGTGGTCGCCGATTACCGGCGCGACCTGATCGAACAACTGTTCGAGCAGATGCTCAACGAGCGCTTCACCGAGCTGGAACGGCGGCCCGACGCGAAGTTCCTCAGCGCAGGCGCCGGCGGAGAATCGCTCAGCCGATCGGTCGAGACCTTCGCGGTGAACGCCCGGGTGCCGGACGGCGGCCTGGCCGAGGGGCTCAGCGCACTCGTGATCGAGGCGAAGCGGGCGCGGGAGCACGGCTTCAGCGCCGCGGAGCTCGATCGCGCGAAGCGCTGGATCATCGCCTCGTACGAGCGCGCGTTCAACGAGCGCGGAAAGGAAGAAAGCGGATCGTTCGCGCAGGAATACGTGCGCTACTTCCTTTCGGAGGAACCCGCACCCGGCATCGCGTACGAGCACCGGCTCGTGCAGGCCGTGCTGCCGGGGATCACGCTCGACGAAGTAACAGCGATGGCGCGAGCGCGGCTCTCTGGCGCGAGCCGCGTCGTCCTGGCTGTGTCGCCCCAGAAGCAGGAGATCAAGCCGCCGTCTGAAGCCGACCTCGTCGCCGCGCTCGGCTCGGCCGAAAATGTCGCCGTCATGCCGTGGAACGATCGGGCGGCGCCGACCGAGCTGATGGCCGACAAGCCGGCGCCGGCCGCCGTCACGGAGCGCCGCGAGATCGCCGACGTGGGCGTCACCATCGTGCGGTTCGCCAACGGCGTCGAAGCATGGCTGAAGCCGACCGATTTCAAGAACGATCAAGTGCTGTTCACGATGTACGCCCTCGGCGGCGCTTCCCTCGCCGCGCCCGCCGACTTCGTGGAGGCCTCGCTCGCCACGTCGTACATCGAGTTGTCAGGCGCCGGCGGCCTGAAGACGCTCGATCTCGACAAGCTGCTGGCCGGCAAGCTGGCGTCGGCGTCGCCGTTCATCTCGCTGTCCACGCATGGCCTCTCGGGATCGGCCGCGCCGGCAGACCTCGAGACCGCCCTGCAGCTGCTGCATCAGGTGGTCGTCCAGCCGGGCGACGACCCCGACGCCTTCGTCCTGATGAAGCGGCAGTTCACGGCGAGGCTGGCCAACCGCGGCCAGAGTCCTGGACAGATTTTCAGCGAGCGCCTCGCCCAGGTGAACACGTCGAACCATTACACCTCGCAGCCGCTGACCACCGAGCGTGTGGCCGCGCTCGACCGGACCAAGATGCTCGCGTTCTACCGCGACCGGTTTGGCAACGCCGCAGACTTCACATTCTTCATGGTGGGCGCGTTCCGGCTGGACACCGCGATCCCGCTGCTCGCGCAGTACGTGGGGTCGCTGCCGTCCACCGGCGAAGCGGACGGCGCAGTACAAGGATCTCGAGGTGCGCTTCCCGTCCGGAAACGAGCGCGTTCGCGTCGAGAAGGGCCGCGAGCCTCGCAGCCAGACGGTCATCAGTTTCTTTGCCGATCCTTCGCCGGACGCCGGCGAGCAGGAGCGCATCACCGCCGCCACGACCGTGCTCTCCACGGCCTTGCGCGACGCGCTGCGCGAGGAGCTCGGGCAGACGTACACGGTGTCGGTGGGGCTGTCGCAATCGTGGCCCCAGCGCGGCGGCGGCCATATCCGCGTGAGCTTCGGCGCGGCGCCGGAAAACATCCAGTCGATGACCGAGCGCGTCCTCCAGGAGATTCGCCGCCTGCAGCAGGAGGGACCGTCGGCCGATCTGACCGCGAGGGCGAAAGAATCGGCGCGACGCGGCTACGAGACCTCGCTGAAACAGAACGCCTACTGGCTGGGCCGCTTGCAGACGGTGCACATGTTGGGCGGGGACCCGGGCGAGATCCTGACGAGGAGCCAGCGGATCGACGCGGTCACACCCGCGCTGCTGCAAGAGGTCTTCAAGAAATACTTCCCGCTCGATCGCTATACGGCCGTGACGTTGGTGCCTGAGGTGACGGCACAATAGAATCGGCGGCCGACTGCAGCACGAGCTTCCGAGACGCGAGCTACCTCACGCCGTCTCCGACACCAGCTCGAGGTCGCTCGTGACATCGATCGCCTGGTGGATCGAGCGATAGATCGGACACCGCGATTTGTAGTGCTCATGCGCCCGCTGCGCTTCCGGTTCTCGTTCGGCCGCGCCTCGCAACGCGAACGCAACGTGGATGCGCCGGAGCACCAGCACCTTGTCGTCCACTTCGACCTCGCCACGTGCGAGCGCGGTCAGCCGCCCCTCGCTCGCCGCGATCCCGCGCGCCTCCAGCGCGCCCCCAAGGGTGCCGAGCAGTCAACCGGCGGCGGCCGCCACGAGGTAGTCGATCGTGGTGGCGTGCGGATCGGGAACCTCGCCCTGAATCCCGTAGTGCCGCGCGATGGGTCCGTGCGTGCCGAAAGCGACCGGTGCCGATTCAACAGGCAGGTGTGCCAGCCGCAGTGGACCTCGCACGCGCTCGAGACGTACCTCCGACACGTAGACGACCTCCGCCATGTTCCCCTTTCGAAAACCGTTCTTCGTTCTCCGTTCGCCGTTCATCGCTCGTCGTTCACGGTTCGCCGTTCGTTGTTCGCAGAACGGAGAACGCAGAACGTCCCCATGAAGATCTGGTCGCGGCAAACCTTCGCCGCTCGTCGCGACGCGCCCGGCTATTCGACCCGCGTGAACGTCACGGTCTGTCCGCTCGCAAACGTCCACTTCAGCGTGTCGCCGTCGATCTTGACCTCGCGCCTTGGACGGAGGACCCGACATGGGGAACTCGGCCTTTGCCACGAGCGGCCGGGTGGTCATGGTCGTGCCGGACACTTCATACGTCCCCGCCTGCGCGAAAAACCCGTCGTACGAGGCGACCTTCTCCGCATCGGTCGCCACGTTGTTCGATGCGAATTTCGGCCGCGCCTTGGTTCCGGTCACGCGCATCGCGCTGTAGTACTTGTCGGTGAAGATGAAGAGTCCCGGCTGCGGGCGGGCGTTTGCTCCCTCGGGCCCACCGTTGACCTCAATCACTTTCCACGTTCCCCGAATGGTCCCCTTCGGTTGCTGCGCGAGCGCCATCGACACGATCCCGAAGACGATGACGACGCCAAGGCACCATGCTGCGCGTTTCATTGACTCCTCCCTCTGATGAACGGGCCGCTCGCCTTCACGACGGACCTTCCGCATGCGGCTACGCCCGGCGGCCTAGCCCGTGGTGAGAAACGGCCCAGTTCTCGCACGTTCGCGAGTCCCTCGAGGGCGTTCACCCGCTGGATCACGGCCTCGGTCTTCTTGGCGCCCAGGACCGGCTCCATCAGTCCGCGCGCCTTCGCGTTCACCGCGTCGGTATCAAGAGGATTCTCCTTCGTGCCTGGAGCGTGACGGGTGAAGTGGTTCACGGTCCGGCCATCCCGGAGCCGGACCTCGACAAAGCCACTCCGGGGTGCGTCGCGCGACCATCAGCGCTTTATCGCCGACCAGCTGCACGCGCGCCTTCACGGCCAGGACCTGCGGATCCTTCATGCGCTCGTGAGAGTGGCTGTCTGAGAAGGAAACGCCGCCATCGATCAAGGCCACCGAAATCAGGTGCTGACAGTTCACATCCGGCATGGCGCTGTTGTCCACGACGCGCGCCCCGTCAGCCGGCAGCCTGACGAGAATGTGTTCGACGTTGTTGACGGTCAGCGCGTGCTGCCGCCGAAGCGTGAGAAAGGCATCCAGGGCCGCCTGAATCGGATACCCCACGGAAAAACTCTTGATCGCCGTTTCGGTGACGAAGAATCGGGTACCCAGGCCGGCGACCATCTCCTCCGGCTTCGGCTCCGTCGACAGCGCCTCGATCACGTTGTGCTCGCCGTCAAAAATATCCCAGACGCCGGTCAGACCCGCCTGGGCCATGAGAGCGGCGGTGACGCCGTTGCGGGCACCCATGCCGGCGAAGTCGAACGACTTCTCGACATGATCGGTGTCGCGGACCCAGCTCCAGAGGCCCGAGACCTGCTGGGCGGCATACGAGAGCGCATAGCGCGTCCCTTTGTCATCCAGCCGCGCCAGGGACGCAGCCGCCGCCACGCTGCCCATCGTGGCGCTGGTGCCTTCGGCGCTGCGGTGCGTGCCGCGGACATGGTCCGGCCCGAGGGCCATGAGAAAGCGGCAGCAGACGTCGTACCCGAGCGTCACCCCCCGGAGAAGCTCCATGCCCGATCGACCTTCCCGCTCGGCCACGGCCATCGCCGCAGGAACGATGGCGCACCCGGGGTGCGCCTTGGTGACGGGCTCGAAATCATCGGTTTCATCGGCGTGGCCGAACATGCCGTTCGCCAGCGCCGCGTTGATCGCAGACGTCCGGATATCGGTCGTGAAAATCGACGCCTCGGGCACACCGCCCTGGCTCCGCACGAACTTGATGGCCATCTCGCCCGGTTTGAGATGCGCGCCCGACACGACTGCCGCCAGCGAATCGAGGATGCGGTGCTTGCCTTCCCGCGCGACCTCCGGCGGAAGCGTCCTTTCCCGGGCTTCGAGCATGTAGCGCACGAGCCGGCCGGTGACATCGGCGGACGGCGCCCTGCGGGACTCTTGAGGAACGGGAAACATGGGGCGCGCCGAGCCGGTGTCTGGAAACGCCGCAGCGAGGATCCCTCCAGCCCCGAGCATCACGCGGCGGCGGGACACGCTCGAGTCTTTTCGTTTGACGGGTATGCCGTCTGGATTCTTTTTCAAGACGTCCTCACTCTGAAGCTCGATGTGTCTTCGAAAGTCCTACGTTGACCGCACGGGTCCAGATTGGCCAACACGCCGGCGCTTTCACCAGGTTGCCGAGCGTCAGGAAGCGTCAATGACGCGTCGGCTCCATTCGTTTGTTTGGGCGCTCCAACAGTGCCTGATAAACGAGAGTCGGGAACTTCTCGCGGATGTCCGTGGCGTTTGGCAGCAACTGCATCATCATCACGAGCACCAGCCGTGCGTCCGGGTCCACGCGATAGATCGTGCCATACGCTCCGGCCCACCCGAAGGCGCCCTGCGGGTCCAGGCCGTTGGCGCCGAATCGATCCGTGGTCTCGAACCCGAGACCAAAGCCCAGGCCGGTGGCGGAGTGAAGCGAGCCGACCTGATTCGTCGTCATCAGCGCGACCGTGCGAGGCGCCAGGATACGGACTCCCGCCAGTTCCCCCCCATTGCGAATCATCTCCAGGAATCGAGCATAATCGCGCGCCGTCGACAGGAGCCCCGCGCCGCCAGAAAAGCTCTTGCGGGGACCTTCGATATAGTTTCCCTGCCCCTTCGGGCCCTCGGGCGCCCGCGTCATACGTCCGTCGGGCCCGCTCGAGTACACGGCCGCCAGGCGATCGCGCTGCTCCGGGGGCAGAAAGAACCTGGTGTCCTTCATCCCGAGCGGCTCCGTGATACGCGTGCGCACGAACTCATCGAGCGGCACACCGGAGGCGCGCTCGACGACGCAGCCCAGGATGTCGGTGTTGTAGCCGTACACCCACGCTTCGCCGGGCTGCGCGACGAACGGCATGGCCCCCAGGCGTTCCATCGTCTCGCACACGGGTTCGTTCTTGTCAGCAGTGTACCAACCGTATCCGGCGGCCGGGCCCAGACCTTTCGCTTCGTAGAGAGCGGCGACCTCGTTCTGCGTCCCGTAGGAAATACCCGCCGTATGGGTCAGCAGATCGCGAATCGTAATCGGACGATTCGCCGGGACGAAGGTGACGCCGTCTTTGCGGACGGCCACCGTCGTCTTGCTGAATGATGGGATGAAATTCCCCACCGCGGTGTTCAAGCCGACCTTCCCTTCCTCGACGAGCGACAGGATCGCCACGCTGGTAATGGCCTTCGTCTGGGAGGCGATGCGGAAAATCGTGTCGTTCGCCATGCGCCGCCCGGCTTCCTTGTCGCTCCATCCGATCGCCCGTTCGTACACCGGATGCCCATCTCTCAGCACGAGCGCCACGACGCCGGCGATCCTGCTCTCGTCCACGTATTGCTGGATCGCGCGGTCGATTCGCGAAAGGCGTTCCGCTGAGAACGCGGGGACGAGTTGAGCAGCCGGCTTCGACTGAGCGAACGAGCCGGCGCCGAGCAGCAGCCCCACCACGGAGAGAGAAAACAGCGCCCTCCTCATTCCACACCTCCTCTTATCGCTTGAGCGGCGCCCCGAACACGGGCGGCGCCTCGGGAATAGCCGCGCCGTCGTGCCGCGGCTCGGACGCGCCAAAGTGAACGCCCGTCCCGTTGCTCATCACCGCCTGGCCCCAGCCGAACATCCCGGTGCGGGGAGGCACGACACTCACGTCATGACCGATCGTCCGCAGTTCCTTGATCACGGTTCCCGGAACGAGGGCCTCGATATGCACATCGCAGCCTTCGAACGAGCGCTTTCGTGAAACGACCTGCTTCGAGCGCCTCCTGAATGTCCATGCCGTAGTCGGCGATGTTCGCGACAAACTGCGCGTGGGCCTGCGCCTGGTTGAAGCCACCCATGATCCCGAAGCCGATGCGGACGTCGCCCTTCTGCATGAACGCCGGAATGATGGTGTGGAGCGGCCGCTTGCGCGGCGCGAGCACGTTGGGATGATTCGCGTTGAGCGTAAAGAGCGCGCCACGGTTGTGCAGCATGAAGCCGGTCTCTGGCGGCACCAGGCCGCTGCCGAACGAGCCGAACAGGCTTTGAATGAGCGACACGATGTTGCCGTCCCGATCGATGACCGAGAGATAGATCGTGTCTCCCCCGGTCGAGCTCGTCAGGCCGGCAAACTGCGAGGGCTTCACCGCGCACGCGGCCTTCGCCGGATCGATGAGCTGCGCGCGCTTCGCGGCGTGCTCCTTGCTCAGCATCGACGGCACGGGGACTTTCGTGAACCCCGGGTCCGACACGTACGAGATCATGTCGGCGTAGGCGAGCTTCTTCGCCTCGATCATCACGTGGAGCGCCTTTGCGCTGTGGAAGCCGTACTCGCCCAGCGGAAACCGTTCCATCAGGTTGAGCATCATCAGCGCCGCGATCCCCTGCGTGTTCGGCGGCAGTTCGTGCACCGTCCACCCGCGATAGGTCGTCGCGATGGGCTCGACCCATTCGGGGACGAACTGCTTGAGATCGTCGGCTGTCATGGTGCCGCCTTCATCGCGCGAGATCGCGAGAATGGCATCGGCAGTCTTCCCGTCGTAAAAGCCGGCCGCGCCTTTCTCCGAAATCAGGCGCAGCGACCTCGCCAGATCGGGGTTCTTGAAGAGGTCTCCCGCCCTGGGAGCGCGGCCGCTCGACGAGATAGGTCTTCGCCGCGTTCGGCTCCGCGGCGAGCTCCGCGAGTGAGCCATTCCACGCGTTCGCGATCACGTCCGTCACCGGAAATCCCTGCTCGGCGTAGAAGATCGCCGGCGCCAGAATGTCGGACATCGGCAGCTTGCCGAATCTGGCACGCATGGCCTCCCATCCCGCGACGGCGCCCGGGACGGTGACCGTGTAGATACCGTCGCCCGGCATGCGGTCGATGCCCTTTGATTTCAGAAATGCCGGCGTCAGACCCGTGGGCGCCCATCCACCGGAGTTGAGGCCGTACAGCTTTCCGGTCCTGGCCTCGTACACGATGGCGAACAGATCGCCGCCAATGCCGTTCATGGCCGGCTCCACGAGACCCATGACCGCGTTCGTCGCGATGGCAGCGTCGATGGCGTTGCCGCCTCGTTCGAGCACCTGCACACCGGCGCGCGCCGCCAGCGGCTGACTCGCGGCGACGATGCCGTACGTGGTCGCCACCTTGGATCGGCCGACGACCGGCAACGGGCTGGGACCCGTGCGTTGAGCGAGCGCTTCAGGGTCGACCATACAAAGCGTGAGCAGAAGCAGGACGGCGCATTTGCGGCTCATTGCGGTCCCTTTCACTCGGAAAGAACGTCTTGACGTTCGAACGGAACATCATGCCCGCATGAAGTTACGGGTGGTCCCGGTAGGTGAACTCGAGAATCGAGCCGCCATTTTCCAGCTGTGTCGTAAACACACCGGTTGAATCGGTCGACCGGCCCTCGGGATCGGTGACGAGGTAAATCGTGCGGCCGTCCGGAGCAAACGCGATGTCCCGATAGCGATTCGTCGTCTTGAAGAGCTCCTCGGGGTCTCCGGCTATCGCGGTGCCGTCGGCGCTCAATTTCAGGCGATACACTCGCCCGGCCTTCAAAGCCACCAGGAGCAGCGAATTCGTCCAGCCCGGGATGGCGTTCGCACCGCCAGCGTACAGCTTCAGTCCAGCATGGCGCGATCGTGGCGCCTCCGCGAGCCCGGAAGTCATACCCATTATCCACCGTGAAGAACGTCTTGAGCGGCGGCATGAAATCGGGATGGTGCCACGCGCTTTCCTTCTGTTGGGGAACCTCCGGGGGCACCGCGACCGGGCTGAACGTCAACGTCGAGCACGAGGATGCTGCCGACCAGTTGCCGTACACATAAGCGCGATCGTCGTTGTACCCGGCAACGTTGGGCCACCCATAGTTCTTTCCCGCCTGAATGAGGTTCACCTCGTCATCGGTGCTCGGGCCGTGCTCAGCCGCGTACACCCGGCCGTCAAGGCCGAACGTGATTCCCTGAATGTTGCGGTGACCGTACGAATAGATGTGGCTTCGCACCCCGGCGATCACGGGATTGTCGGCAGGGATCGTTCCATCGAGATTCACCCGCAGCAACTTGCCCTGGTACTTCATCCAGTCCCTGTCCGCGACTTCGGAGGCCGAGGGGACCTGCTGGGCACGGTTGGGGATGCAGTAATTCCCTCCGAAGTTACTTCCTTGATCGCCGACACTGAGATACAGCTTTCTGTCCGGCCCAAATGCCAGGCGGCCCGAAACGTGATCGTTGTGCGCCGGCAGACCGGTGAGAAGATCGACCGGGCTCGTCAGAGTCTGGGTCTCAGGGTGATAGGTGTACCGGCGGATCATTCCACGACGGTGCACCTCCGGAGGGGGATTCACGGCGTAGGTAAGGAAGACGTAAACATAATCGGCGCCGGTCCCTCGCAGTAGCTCAGGATGGAGCGCCATGCCAAGCAGTCCATCCTGCGAGGCACTTTGGTGCACGTCGGGGATTGTCACCGCGACGGTCTTCGTGCCGTCGGCAGGGTTGATCCTCGTCACCCTCTTGCCGGTGCGCTCAGTGACCCATAGTCGCCCGTCCGGCCCCCAGCTCATCTCCCACGGACCTTCCAAACCGACCCGCCAGCACGCGCATGGAAAATGCGCCGTGCGCTGCCGCCTGCGTCGCTGCGGTCCTGTGCGGCGGCAAGACCGATGAGAAGCACGACCAGCGACAGACAGAGAGCGACGTTCCGGCGAGTCATTTCTATCTTCTTTCCCGAGCCTCGACCGTCGAGAACATGGAGCGACACGCATCCGTTTCTTCGTTCCTCCGATGTGACCCGTTTCCTTCGAGTCCTCCGTTTCTTATCCGCACCCGCTGGCATCAATATCCAAGGCGGAGCATGCCCTCTTTTGTCCCGTTGACCGTGCCCTGCGTCAGCCATTCAAGCGACGCGCGGAACAGCAGGGTGTGGTTCTTCTCCCACATCGCGTTGTGCGACGAGCAGGCGAGGTCGACGAACACCTTCTGACGTGAACCCAAATCGGCATAGAGCTCTCTGACGCGATCCGGCGGCACCTGCTTGTCGTGCGCACCGGTGACCATGAGCGTCGGCACTTGCAGCTTTGCCACCACTTCGGAGTTCCAACCCCACACCGTGGTGCCCGGCGCGCGCCGCACGCCCGGTCCCCATGTGGCGCCGACCGGATCCGACTCGAGCATCTTCGACCAGACGGTCTCGCTCACCGCCGGCTCGTACTGCTCGGCGCACCCGACTTGACGATCCCAGTTCGCCGTGAAGTCTTCGCGCGACTGCTTGTTCATCGCAGCGCCGTCGGCCGGGACCTTCGCGGGAGCGCTGCTCGATGCGGCGCGATTGAACGCCGGCGCCAGCCACACGAGCTTCTGGACCTTTTCCGGGTGGCGTGCCGCGAAGCCGCCCGATCGCGGTCCGCCGAGCGACCAGGCAACCAGGCTCACACGATCGACGTGGCGCAGCGTCCGAAGGTAGTCGACGACGGCGCCGACCTCGTCCCAGTCCGACGCAATGGTGGTCAACTGGTGCGGGTAGCTCGGTCCGCATGGAGCAGGGAGCAGAGTGGGAACCAACGCCGTCTGCTGCTCCGGCGCAAGATTACACGGGTCGTTCATCATCGGAGGGCGCGTCGAGCGCCCGTAGCCGGTGACGTCCATTGAAAACACGTCGAACCCGGCGCTGGCGAGATAGGCCATCCAGCTGTAGTCCTTGTAGGGAACGTCGAACGCCACCTCCGCCGGCGTGCCAGCCCCGTGCACGAACAAGACGACCCGGTCCGTGAAGCTTCGCGCCGCGGAGAAACGTGTCAGCCTTGGCGCGCTCACGGACATAAAGTTGCGCTGGCTGACCGGCAATCGCCGGGACAGTCGAACGGACGTGGACGTAATGGTCGACGGTGAGCAACTGGCTCGCTGTCGTCGGCAGCCGCAGTGGGCGCGAACGGACGGGCAAACACGCCGACAACGAGAATCGCCGCTGCCAGTGCACGCGACAGGTTCATTGCCTCACCTTCCCTTCACGGCCATCAGGACTGCGCGATCCTATCATCGACGGAGCGCGCCAGCGCGCCGCTCGCCAGGGAGCGGAGCGTTCCCTCCGTCCCCTCCGTTTTCGTGTTGGAACGAGCCGTTTGGGTTACACGCGCAGGAGGATGCCGGCCGCCCGGCTGCCGGTTGCTTGCGCGATCGCCGAGGCATAGAGGGCCAACTGACGCCGATACCGCTCCTCGCCGGCGGCGGCGATCTCCCGATCGGTCTTGTAGTCCACCACGATCCAGCCGCCTCGCTCTTCGAATGCCAGATCGACGACGCCTTCGACGAGCGTCCCATCGGGAAGCGAGCAGGTGACCGGCGACTCGCGGCGGCACGCTCCGCGAGTCGCGGCCGCCCGTGCGCGGCCGAGCACGTCGTGCTGGAGCACGCGATCGACGGTCTCCGCGGCCGCGATCGCGGCGCTCTCGTCCAGGCCGAGCACTCGCGCCTCGACTCTGGCGATCGTGTCGAGCACGGCGCGGGAAGCGTCGAACGGCGTCTGCGCGAGGATGGCGTGCACCAGCACGCCGAACGCCGCGCCGGCGCGATCGGCGCCCATATGCCCGCGGCCTTCGACATCAGCCGTCGTGACCGCGATCGCCGCCGCGCCGGCCGGCAGCGTATGCGCCTGGTCTGCCGTCCACTCGCGAACCGTGGCCACGGTCATCGACGGCACCGCGCCGGCCGCGCGCGCGTCGATGCGCGCCAGCCGCCAGCGGTCGTACCGGCTGCGGCCATCCGCCACGACGCCGGGAGCGACGTCCTTCACGATCAGATCCTCCCGGCGTACGCCGAAGGGCGGTCTCGCGCCGAGCGCGAGCGCACCGGGATCCCACCACACCACCGAATACCCATCGGCGAACACATGCTGGCCCGGGCAGACCGTGGAGAATCCTGCGGGCTCATCGTTCGGCCGCTGGAGCACCGAGTCCTTCGATTTGAACGCGGGACATTTCGGACCCCGCTCCGCGCTCCGGCGTGACTCCGGCGCTGGGTACAACGCGCGATTGAGCGGGCCGAACCAGCCGCCCTCCCATGGGGCATCGCCAAGCGCCGGGACAACCAGCAGATCGCGCGCGCGGGTGGCAGCCACATACGCGAGGCGAACGCCTTCCGCCTGATCGCGCGCGACCTCTTCGGCCTCGTGCTCGTGGAGCTCGTGTGGCGCCCACCCGCCGATCTTCATGGCGCACAGCCGCTTATCGGCTTCGAGACGACGGCTGGCATCGTCTCGGCTGAGGCGGCAGGTCAGATCCGCGAGGATGACGACGGGAAACTCGAGGCCTTTGGCCTTGTGGACCGTCATCAGCCGCACGCCGTCGCTGCTCTCCTCCAGCACCGGCGCTTCCGCCACGTCGGATTCGGCAGCTGCACGAAG
Source organism: uncultured Acidobacteriota bacterium (assembly GCA_963745495.1). GTDB lineage: Bacteria > Acidobacteriota > Vicinamibacteria > Vicinamibacterales > CAVVIG01 > CAVUXJ01. Next base: position 255,015 of record CAVUXJ010000011.1, on the reverse strand, counting down.
CTCGTCGATGAAGCCGCGGAAGGAAATGCCGCCGCCCTCTTCGTACTGGCGCGCCAGCTCGGCGACGTGCAGAACGTTGGCGAGGGCCTGCTCACCGGTCGGCCGGAGAATGAAGCCGACGTGGGCGCGAGTGTCCGCGAGCAACCGGCCGATCGTCTCGGCCACCGGCCGGTAGTTGCGCCCGCGGTGGAGCTGCTGCAGCAGTCGCAGTGCGTCTGCGATCGGCATCAGGTGAGTCGTCGGCTCACCGGTGAGCGCCAGATCCTGACCTGAATTGCCGCCAAGCTCCTTCGGCACGCGAAATGGGTGGAAGATGCCGAAACGGTGCCGGAACTCGAGCAGGTGCGCATCGTCGATCGCGAAAAGCGACCCTTTGAGCGTCGCGAAGATCGACAGCTCGTCGTCAGGCCATTCGATCGCGGCGAGCGCCGCACGCACCGTCTCCACCTCTTCCCGGCCGTGAAATGCCTTTCCTCCCACGAGCAGATGAGGAATGCCGCGCGCTTCGATGGCGTCCGTATAGGGCCGCGTGACGTCCTCGCCGAAGTTCACGAAACGGCGGAAGAGCACGGCGATGTGGCGCGGCCGGATCGGCACGCGTTCCTCGACGCCATTCGGACCGGGTGCGGCGACCTGCCAGCCGTTCGCCGGATCGACCAGCCATGCCACGAATGCTCCGACTGCATCGGGCAGCGATGCCTCGATGGCTCTGGCCGACGCCTTCAGGGGTCCGCGGGTGGAATACGGCCTGGGCACCGGGAGAGCGACGATCGAGGGCTGCGACTCGTCGGCGTCCCGGTAGGGCGACAGCGGAACATAGCCGGCCTGAAGCGTCGACTCGTTCGCGGTCATTTCCCGGCTGAACGCCGCGTTGACAAAACGCTGGATCGCCGGCACGCTGCGATAGCTTTTCGTCAGCTGCAGCACGCGTCCGCCGGCTTGCTCGAGCTGACGGCTGACGCGCCAGTAGGTCCCCACGTCGGTGCCGCGAAACCGGTAGATGGCCTGCTTCGGATCGCCGACGATGAACAGCTTGCCTGGCACGGGACGAACGTCCTCGGCCCTCTCGCCGCTCGGATCGGCGGATGCGAGGAGCAGGAGGATCTCGGCCTGCACGGGGTCGGTGTCCTGGAACTCGTCGACGAACAGACGCGCAAACTTCTTCTGGAGATGCTGCCGCACCGCGTGGTTGTTTCGAATCAAGTCGCGCGCCCGTGCAAGCAAGTCCGCGAAATCGAGCGCGCCGCCCGCGACCTTGAGCGCCTGATACCGCTCGGTCGCGCCGGCGAGTTCCGCCTGCAGACAGACAGCGAGGTCCGCGTCGGCGTCTCTCTTGAACGTTTGAAGATCGCGAAACAGCGCATCCCGCGCGGCAAGCACATCGGACCGCGTCACGTCCTTTCCGAACTTGGAGCCGCTGCCCTTCCGGGTCCGCGAAAAGCCGTAATCGCGCACCAGGTCGGTGAGGCGCGCTTCCCAGCCGGCATCGTCGCGCTGACCAAACGACTGCTCGAGCGCGATCTGGGCGCTCAGCCGGCGCACGGCCGCGGTATCGATGAAGAGGTTGTCGCGCAGCGACGCCGGGGCGCTCGTCATGGCCGCGAGGCGATGAAGGCTCGCCATGAGGCGGTCGATCTCGGCGATTCGGTCGAATGGCGGCCGGCGCCAGGGCGCCGGGAAATCGCGCCACTCGGCCAGCACGCGCCCGGCCCGGCGAAGCCGATCGATCGGACCCTCGCCGGCCGCGCCGGCGAACGACGGCGCGCTCGTACGGCGAAGCGCGCGCCGGAGACCTTCCGGCGGATCCTCGAGCGCCTCCTGGAGCCATGCCCGGAAAGCGCGGGCATACAACCGATCGGACTGCGGCTCGGTCAGCACCCTGAACAGCGGATCCACGCGCGCTTCCACGGGCCGCTCGCGGAGCAGATCGGCGCAGAATCCGTGGATGGTATTGACGTGCGCCTCCTCGAGTGTCTCGAGCGCATGTTCGAGGCGGCGCCGAATCTGCTCGTCGGCCGGCGTGTGGCCCGCGACCGACGCACGCTCGTGTTCGAGCGTCTGGCGCAGGCGCAGCTTGAGCTCGCCGGCGGCCTTTTCCGTGAACGTCACGGCGACGATCTCGGCCATCGTCGCGCGGCCGGTCGCGAGCACCCGCAGGATGCGGTTGACCAGTTCGGTCGTCTTGCCCGTTCCGGCGGCCGCCTCGACGACGAGCGTGTCGTCGAGGGCCTCCGCGATGGCCCGGCGCGCTTCCCCGTCCGCGGATGGAACGTTCGGTGTCATAGACAAAACCACGAAGTCACGAAGATCACGAAGTCACACGAAACCATCTCTGACTCTTCGTGTCCTTCGTGTCTTCGTGGTGATTGACCGCAGGCGCTTCTTCTGCGCCATCCGTCCGCTGCCGTCATCGCATGGACCTCAGCGCGATCAGATCGGCGAGGTCGTTCTGATTCTTGCGGGCCACGCGCGCCTCTTCACGGGGCCCGCAGACCGAGCGAAAGTCGCACCACCGGCACGCGTCCTTCGCAGGGGCGGCGGCGAGAAATCCGCGTTCGATGGCGCGATCGACAATCGCCAGGGCCTGGAGGCCCTGCCCGCGCGTGTAGTCGTTGATCTCAATCTCCTTCTCGACGAAGCCGCCGGCGGTCGTGCAGTAGAACAGGCGGCCAGAGGCCACCTTCTTCCCGAGCCCCTGCTCGATCGCCATGCTGTAGAGCACGGGCTGCAGCACCGCCCCGCCGCCGATGACCATGTCAGGAGTCGATCGGTTCTTTCCGGTCTTGTGATCGGTGACGCGCAACACCTCCAGGTCGCGATGGCGCTCGATGAGATCGACGGACCCGTGCAGCACGTACTTGCCGTCGATCACGACCGGGTCCGCGAGACTTCGCGGGTCCCGGCCCTCATCGTTCAGCCCGAAGCTGAACTCGAAGTACTTCGGCTCCCACATCTCTTCCTCCGCCAGCTTCTGCACCCAGATGCCCAGGTCGCGCCGCAGGTCGTCGATTTCGTCGCGCCAGACCCGCTCGATCGCGGGCGCGAGTGTCTCGGCGTACCCGGCGGCCACACGATCGAGCACGGCGTCGAGGGTGGCGATCGCATGCGGCAGCGTCTGGCGCGTGACGGGCAACGCGCGCGCCCCTTCGAGCGCACGAAGGAACTCGGCCTGCGCCCGATGAAACAGGCTGCCGCGCGTCAACGGATCCAGGCGGATGAGCGGCTCGGGCTCGTCCCACGGCTCGAGGCGATAGATCGTCGCCAGGACAAACTGGTACGGGCAGGTGGCGAACCGCTGAAGCGCCGACAAGGAATAGCGCCGGTGGGTCAACCGCTGCGCGTCGAGCGCCAGCTGAATGGCCGGAGACGATTTGACCAGGCCATCGCTGCCCGACCAGGCGGCGCGGCCGCGCGCCCAGCGGCTGATGACCGACCGGCGCAGGCCCTCGTTGAGGCCAAGCAGATAGTGCGCCCGGCCCTTGACCGCCGCCGGATCCCGCGAATCGAGCAATGGCCGCAGCGACGCGAGGTCGTGCTCGAGATCGTCAATGGCGCGATCCGGATCGGCGGGAGCGGGCCACGCCAGGTTCGCGCCGGCTTCCTCGGCGGCCTCCGCCGCGAGCGCGCGGTGGTCTGGCACGCTGCCCGTCATCGCGCGCACAGGTCGAGCGCGTAGAAGGATGGGACGCGGGCGCGGGTCTCAGCCACGTCGAGCCGCGGATAGGACAGGTAGAGCCGCTCGCTTGCAGCACCGATCGCGATCTTCAGCAGCAGGCGCTCGACGCTCCCCCGTGCGTCCTGGCAGACGAGGACAGGGTCGAGCGCCGCGCGGACCGTCATCGAGCAGGAGCGGATCCTCGCGCGGCCGCTGCGGCACGACGCGCTCGGCGAGGCCGGGGACGAAGGCGACGCGGAAGCTGCGGCCGCGTGCCTGGTGCGGGGTGCCGACAAACAATCGCCCGTACCGGCGCGCCGGCGGATCCCAATCGAGGGCCACGAGGCGGTCGTGCAGCACGTCGCGCGCCTCCTCGATCGTGACCGGCCCCACGTCGGCCATTGGCCGCAACTCGGCGAGCAGGCGCAAGACACGATCGGGTCGTGCGAGCGCGCTCACAGCGAGCGCGGAAAACCGATCGAGCCACCCACCCCAGGTCGCCCGCTCGGGCCACCCGGCGAGGCCTTCGATGATGGGTAGGGCGAACTGGCGCAAGTGCGACAGGTTTCGCAGGTCGCGAGCGAACCGGGCAATGCGTGGCGATTCCGGCTCGTCCCTCTCGAGCTCGCCGATCCGGTACTCGTAATCGGCCGCAAGCCCGTCGAGTCGGCGGCGCCACCGCGCCTCGCCATCCTGGCGGCTGCGCCCGCCGACCACCGCGGATTCGACGATGAGCTCTTCCCACTTCCACGGCGATCGAAGCGTGCCGGCCACGACGGCCTCATCGTCCGAGTCGATAGGGGGCTGACGGCATCACCTGCTCGGGATCGGCGTCCTCCAACTCACCATCGTCCGCCTGAAGCTCGCCGAATTCCTCACCCCGCGGCGCCAGGCGGACCTGGGTCCGCACCACGACCTGCCGGCGCCGCGCACATTCTCCGGAGCATCGTCGTCGTGCAGGCCTTCAGGCCTGCCAGCCTCGGCACTCGTGACCGAGGTCGGGAACCTGGCCGAGCGAGAGGTACTCGTCGAATCGCTTCGCCGAGAGGCCTTCGGCCGCGCAGGACAACAGCGCGATGAACGCACGGCCAGCCGGATCCGGGCGACGGGTGCCTCGATCGAAATACACGGGCACGCCGCCTCGCCCGCAGGCGTGTTCGAGCAGCCCGAGATACTGCTGCGGTGTCCGAAGGAAGACGGCCATCTCGTCGAACGGAACGCCGCGTGCGGCTTCGTCCAGGACGCGCCTCACGATCTCCACCGCTTCCCGGCCCTCGCCTGGTGCTGAAAACAACCGGACGTCGCCCGACCGTTCTCGTTCCGGAGGCCGATCCAGCGTGAACACATAGCGGCGCAGACAGGCCAGATCGCTGCGTGCCTGCGGCCGGATCGGCAACCGCTTCCACCGTCGCCCCGAGCCCCGCCCACGCCTCGCGCGCACACTCGTCACCCTGGGGCACCGTCGCAAACGCGTCGGGGGCGCGCGCGACGAGTGCCGCCGCAAACTCGCGCTCCGCTCGCGAGTCGAGCGGAATGTCGAGCAACACAACCGGGAGTCCCGCCCATCGCATCTCCCTGGCGCTGCAGGCTTCCGCTGCGAGGTGAAACAGCGCGGCGCGATCGCTGACAGCCGCACGGTCCATTTGTTCTTCGACACGAGCAAGCAGGCGCCCGATATCGCGGCTCGCCTGCGAAGCCGACAGGCGCAGAGCCGGGTCGGCGTTGGAGGCCATCAAGCGGTCGGGTGCGATCGCCGCGAGGCGCAGCTCGTGAAGCGTCCGCGCGAGCGCCTTGGGAAAGCCGGGCATGGAGGCGACGGGCACGAAGTATTCGAGCTCCTCCGCCCCCAGCGCGTCGAACACGACGCGCGCAGCCGTCGCCTCTGCGCCGGCGTGCGTCAACGGAGCGCGACTGGCGCCGGCCAGGCGCACAGCGGCCGCCCGGGCCGCGAGCTGGGTCAGGCTGAAGCGCATCAAGCCGAACGTCGCTCCCGCCCGCCGTGCGATCGAGCGCGCAAAATCGTCGGCCGCGCCGCGCGACGCGCCGACGATGACGACTTCAGAGGAGGGAGGACGATGCGCGAGGAAGTCCGCCGCGGCGTTCAGCCGTGCCGATGCGGAGGTTGCAGTGATGACGCGAAGCATTGTCAGCCCCGGACGCGATGCCGGAATCCCCGAAAACGGCAGCGCTCGCTGCCGCAAGACGATCCACACGGATCCTAATGGCTGAACCGCACAGCCGCAAGCACGAAGTGTAGAAGGCCGACGCGTCACGAGCGCATGAATTGCGCCATCTCTCCTCGAGATCGAGAGGCGTGCCGGACGTGTGCCCTCTCGTGGGTCTCGGTCGGCGTGGTGCTGCAGAGAGCCGGCCGCAGGCGCCTGCCGGCTCGGTTGGGTTCGCTCAGGAGCAAAACTTCCGCGCGCTACCGCTCGAATCGAAACTGGATGCGGAACTGGCGGTATTCGGAGTTGTAGAACGAGCCGAAGAAGGGCGATGAGATTGTTCGCCTGCACATCGGTAGGCAGGAACGCGTCGAGCGCATTGTCGACGCGCACGCCGACCCACGGCCGGAACTTCAGCAGCCTGATCCGGCGCTCGACGCCGAGCTCGAGTCGGATGTAATACGGGAAACGGCGGTCGTTCCGGGCTCCGACGAAATCGAGCGCCTCGTCGACCACCGAGTACGGCAGACCAGTGCGCCAGTCGAGCACTCCGACGAACAACCACGACTTGGTCGGCATGGCCCGGCCGCGCGCCAGGAGACGATGCGGCGAGTCGGCGCGGGCCGGCGCGTATTGGTTGACGCCGACAATCGGCCAGAGCACCGAATCGAAGAACGTCGTGAAGGCGTTCAGGTCCGCGCGTGCGTACGAGCGCACGTACGACGCGTTCAGATCGACAAGCGTCCCTCGTGTGAAGTGCACGCCCAGCTCGACCTCGCGATAGGCGGACCGGCCGTCGCTGTGGAGACGCAGCTCCGATGTCGCCGCGCCCGCGATCGGTTCCACGAGCAGCTCGTGTGACCCGTGCCGATCGACCGAGCCCGCATGCAGGGCCCACGTGGCATTGAAGCGATGGTCATACGCAAGGTCCCAGGTGAGGCTTCGCGACGTGTGGAGCTCGGGGGCGGTCGTATGGTGAAACGGCATCGGGGCGCCGAGCGGCGTGATCCCGTCCTCGCCGTACCGCGTTTCGACGAAGTTCTCGTATTGATTGAACGCGCCTGCCGCCGAAGGCGTCCGCTCGTAGAAGAAGCCGAAACCACTCCGCAGCACGGCGCTGCCCGACGCGTTGAGCAGCACCGCCGTGCCGACCCGCGGCGTGATGTTGATCTGGCGGATGACGCCGTCACGGTCCAGGCGCCCGCCGAATTCGACATACCAGCGCGAGTTCGGCTGCACGCGGTCCTGAACGAACATGGCCACGTCGGTGCTGTCGATCGATTGGACAGTCGGAGGGTCGAAGTCCAGCCGCCGCACCAGCCTGCCGTCGGAGCGCCGGATCAGGACGGGTGCGCTGGCGCTCGTCCCCGAGAACCGGCTGTGCAGGAGATCGAGCCCGGCCTTGAACAGGTGCAGGCCCCAGCTTCCGTTCCGCGAGCCCGAGAGTGTTTCGATCAACTGATACGTCGAGGTGGTGCGCCTCTGGTGATTGAAGAAGCTGCCGAGCGTCGTCTCCGGCAGCAGCTCCATCGGCCGGGGACTCTGGGGCAGGACTTCCGAGCGGTACCGGTTCATCTCCACCGTGGTCTCGGAGAACAGGGCGTCGGTCCACAGCGACCGCTCCGTCACCGACAGGGCGTTGACGCCGCTGTGCAGATCGGCCGCGGCGTTCGGCGGCGTGAAGGTGCCGAGCGTCGCGTACGTGGACACGCTCGGGAAGAAGCCTCCGGCCGCCACCAGGACGTGGCGCGTGGACACGTTGGCATCCAGGCGCGTAAACGAGCTGAACGCGTGCGCGGTTTTCAGATCCTCCTGGGGCCGGCTGGGAACCTCGCTCGTGCGATACCGGTACTGTGCCGCCTCTTGCAGGAACAGGCGATCCTTGATGAGCGGCCCCCCGGTTTCGAGCCGCGGCGCAAACGTCGAGATGCCGATGATCTTCAGCGGTTCGTGGCGTTCGGTCCGGAACGAGGGATCGAGACTGTTCAGCCGCGTCTTCCAGCGATCCGCGGCACGCCGCGTCTGAATGAGAACGAGGCCCGAGGAGAACCGCCCGTACTCCACGGCATACGGATTCGGCAGCACCGTCACCGAATCGATGGCGTCGTCGGGCAGCCTGGCTTGCGACAATCCCGTCGCCGGATCCACGAACATTCCCGGGCCGAGCTGAACGCTCGCCTGGCTCGGCCGCCCGCCCTTGATGGCGACGCCGCCCGGGACTTCGATGACGCCGACCAGCAGCCGCAGCGCCGCGTGGAGCCCACCGACGATGCCGATTTCCTCGAGCTGGCGGCTCGTGATCGCTTCGCCGGCGGCGAGTGTGCCGGTGGCCGGCACCACGCTCGTCGTCGTGGCCACGACATCGACGCTCTGCGCCATGGCGAGCGGCAGATCGAGTGGCACGCGGGACGTCTCGTTCCACGAGACCGTGACGTTCTTCGACTACCACGTCGAAGCCTTCGAGCGATGCCGCAACCTGGTAGGAGCCGGCCGGCAGTCCCTCGAACCGGAACGTGCCGTCTGCTTCCGACAAGACGGTTGCGACTTCAGAGGTACGTTCCGACGACAACGAGACGACGCACGGCTCCGAGCGCAATGGTGCCGTTCTGCGTCGTCACGGTGCCTTCGATGACGCCGCCCGATTCGGTGGGCACCGGCGAGGGGCGCGGCACCTGCTGCGCACCTGCCGCGACGGGGCCGAACATCAAGAGCAGCAGAAGGAGCGGCATGCGTGCCGCGGGCGCTTCGATCCGCGACCACGTGTAGGACAGCATCGTTTCGGGAACGCTGGGGCCGGGCGAGTTCCCATTGTCGTGTGACCGGACTGGTCGAGTCCAGCCCGGCGTTGCCCGCAGCCGAGCGGCCAGGGCGGTGGAAGCGCCCGGCGGGAGGGACATGGTGCGTTTCAGTCTGTCATCGGCAAAGGGACGTTGGCATTCAGCGAGCGCTGTATCAGAGATTCAGCCAGCGCAAGATCGGCCGGCGTATCGGTGTCGACCCACTCCGTGTTGCCGACTTCGACGCTGCCGAGCGCCCCGCACGCGGCCAGCTGCCGCATGCCGGCGGAGACCGAGACGCTCGGAGTCGGGCACGCGGCGCAGCGCCTCGAAGACCGCAGCGGTGAGCACAAAGCAGCCGGCGTCGACGGCATCCCACGGTTCGAGGCCCTTGCCGATGGCGGTCACCCGGTCGCCCGACCGTCGCACCTTCGTCGCGTCGTCGAGGTCGAGATCGCGAGGCGCTCGATCGACCAGCACGCGGCCGGCCTCGTCGGCCGCGAGCGGCGCCGCGATGAGCCTGGGGAGCGTGACATCGCCGAACACGTGATCGACCATCTGCAGAAAGAACTGGGGCCGCGCGAGAGGCTCGGCCGCAAGGAGCGACACTCCATTGGGCAATGCAGGGTCGGCGGTTTCCACGAACCGCACCCGCAACCGGACCGGCAGCGCCTCGATCGCCGCCTTGACCCGCGCGCGCCTGGTGGCCCACGACGATGATGGCTTCGTCGCAGCCGCTCGCACGCGCATGGCGAAGCGCGTGCGCCACGAGCGGCATCCCGCCAACTGTCATGAGCGGTTTCGGAACACCGGACGCGGCGCTCCCGAGCCGAGAGCCGAAGCCCGCGGCGAGAATCACGGTCTGGGTGACGGCCGGCACACTGGGAATCTTAATACCAAGAACAACTTCAGCCCTTCGGCCGGGATTGTGGCGCCGCACGTCATGTTCATGTTACATTTCACGGCCTGGCCAATACATCCGATCCCGTGCGCGGGGAAACGGCGCCGGGCGTAGAGGTCGCGCATCCTCACGACCGGTTCGAACGCGATACCATCGAGATTCTCAAGCGTCTCAGCCGCCGCCCGATCGATCCCGGGCCCGAGAGCGAGCTCCTGGCCGACCTCGGTTTCGACTCGCTCCAGGTCCTGGAACTCGTCGGCGAGCTGGAAGATCACTTCAACATCGCCGTGCCGCTGAACTCGCTGACCCACATTCGCACCGTCGCCGAGATTGCCGGCGAGGTCCGACGGCTGGTCGTCGAGCCGGAGGCGCGGTCGTGATCCCCAAACAGACGGTTTCGGCCGCGCTCGTCGCAGCCGCGCGGACATCGCGCGGCATGATCGCCATCGAGCACGACGGCCGATCGCGCTCGATTTCCTATGCCGAGCTGCTTGCACAGGCGCTGCTCATGGGCGGCGCGCTCCTCGCCGAGGGTCTGCTGCCGGACGACCGCGTGGCCCTCGTCGCGCCCGAAGTGAGCAGCTTCGTCGCCGCATTCTTCGCCATCGGCGCAGCCGGTCTTCGTTCCGGTGCCGCTCGTCCCGCCGGCCCAGGCCGGCGACGTGCCGACCTTCGCGCGCCAGACGCGACAACTGCTGGCTGCCAGCCGCGCGGCGGCTGTCCTGACGACTGCCGAGGTCGCCGGCTTGTTGGACCTGCGCGATCTCAACCCGGCGCCGCGTGTGCTCATCATCGACACGCTCCTCCGCGGCCCGGCGCTCGAGGTCGCCGGCGAGCCCGTCGCTCGACCAGCCGGCCCTCCTGCAGTTCACCTCGGGATCGACGGCGGCGCCGAAGGGCGTCGTGCTGTCGCACGCCAACCTGCACGCGAACATCGCCGCCATCGGCGGACCGCACGGCTTGAACGTGGGACCATCGGATGTGGGCGTCAGCTGGTTGCCGCTCTACCACGACATGGGCCTGATTGGCGTGCTCCTGGTCGCCGTGTACACCCAGGCGAATGTCGTGATCATGTCGCCGGTGCTCTTCCTGAAGCGCCCGACCGCCTGGCTCGAAGCGCTGTCCCAATACCGCGGGACCATCTCGTTCGCGCCGAACTTCGCCTACGAGCTGTGTCTGCGTCGGGTCAAGCCGTCGCAGATTGGCTCGCTCGATCTGTCGCGCTGGCGCGTCGCGGGGTGCGGCGCCGAACCGCTTCGTGCCGACACGCTGCGGGCGTTCGGCGAGCGCTTCGCGCGGGCCGGCTTCGACGCCTCGAGCTTCATGCCGAGCTACGGCCTGGCCGAACATTCGCTGGCCGTCACCTTCTGCCATCAGGGGCTCAAGGTCGACTCGCTCGATCCGGGCCGGCTGGTCCGCGAATCGCGTGCCGTCCCCATCGCCGATCGCCGCGCGGCGTCGGTGCGCCTCGTCTGCTGCGGCCGTCCGTTTCCCGAGCATGACGTCAAAATCGTCGACGAGGACGGACGCCGCCTGCCGGATCGGTACGTCGGCCGGATTGTCGTGCGCGGCCCTTCGGTGATGGCCGGCTATTTCGAGGACCCGGTGGCGACGGCCGACACGTTGCGGGACGGATGGCTGCACACCGGCGATCTCGGCTACCTCGCGGACGGCGAGCTGTTCGTCTGCGGACGAACGAAAGACCTGATCATCCGGCAGGGCCGCAAGTATCACCCGCCGGATCTCGAGTCGGCGATTGCGGACCTCCGCGGGATCCGGCCGGCCGGCGTCGTCGTCTTCGGGATCAACCGGCCGGATGAAGCGGACGAAGTCGTGGCGGTCCTCGAGGCGCGCGCCAGCATGACGCCCGAGGACATCATCGATCACGTGCGCCGCCGCGTTCGCGAAACGGCGGGGCTCGAGCTCGATCGCGTCATCATCGCGCCGCCCGGCACGATTCCACGTACCACGAGCGGGAAGGTGAGGCGCGCCGAGACGCGGGCACGCTTCCAGGCCGGCACGCTGTTGACCGGCGGCGAGAGCGTCAACTAATGAGCTTGCTCGACAAACTTCAATCGTTCGCTGAGCGGATCGCCGCCTGCGGCGACGGCCCCACACCGTTCGACACCGTGATCGACGAAGTGCTCGGGCCGACCGAAGTCGTCATTGCGGGACGCCGCACGTTGATGTGCGGCTCGAACAACTATTTCGGCCTGAGCTTTCACCCCGACGTCCGGGCCGCCGCACGCGCGGCGATCGATCGCGACGGCGTGGGCACGACCGGATCGCGCGCCGCCAACGGGACCTACGCCGCCCATCGCCGGCTCGAAGGCGCCTTCGCGGACATTTACGGCAAGCGGCACGCGCTGATCTTCACGACGGGCTATCAGGCGAACCTCGGTGTCATCTCGGGTCTCTGCGGCCCGGAGGATACGGTGCTCCTCGACATCGAGAGCCACGCCAGCATCTACGACGGCGCGAAGCTGAGCGGTGCGCAGCTGTTTGCGTTCCGCCACAACTCCCCCGCCGACCTGGCCCGCAAACTGGCGAGACAGCCCGACGGCCGGCGGTGTCTCGTCGTCGTCGAGGGTCTGTATTCGATCAGCGGCGACGTGGCGCCGCTCGCCGAGATCGCCGCGACCTGCCGCGCAGCGGGTGCCTGGCTGATGGTCGACGAGGCGCACTCGTTCGGCGCCTTCGGCGCCCGTGGGCTGGGCTGCGCCGAGGCGCAGGGCGTCCTGGACGAAGTGGATTTCGTCGTCGGAACGTTCTCGAAGGCGCTGGCGGGCGTCGGCGGATACTGCGTCTCGAATCATCCGGGCGCTGAAGCTGCTCCATTTCGCCGCGCGCCCCTACGTCTTCACGGCATCCGGATCGCCCGCGAACATCGCCGGAGTCGAGGTCGCCCTGAAGATCCTGCGCGCCGACCTCGCGCTGCGTGGCCGCTTGTGGGAAAACGTCCGGCGGGCACGCGCGGGGCTGGCGCGGGTGGGATTCGCGACGAGCGCCACCGAATCGCCGATTGTGACGATCGAGATCGGCACGGCCGAGCAGACCATCGCGATGTGGCGGGCGCTGCTCGAATCCGGCGTCTACACGAACATCGTGCTGCCGCCGGCGTGCCGCCCGGACGCGTGCCTGCTGCGCACGAGCTATTCGGCGGCGCACACGCCCGAACAGATCGATCGCGCGCTGGCTGCGTTCGAAGCAGCCGGGCGGGCGCTGTCGATCATCGAAACGGCGGCATGAAGCTCGTTCTCATCAATCCGAGAAACCGGGTGTCGCTGTACGGCGATTACCTCTGGCAGCCGCTTGCCTTCGGCTACGTGGCGGCGGCGACGCCGCCACATTGGGATGTCGAGCTCATCGACGAGCAGTGCGAGGGCGCGCTCGACTACAGCCGGGTGCAGGCCGATCTCGTCGGCCTGACGGCCTTCACGACGCAGGCGCCGCGCGCCTATCAGATCGCCGCCCAGTTCCGCGCGCGCGGCATTCCCGTCGTCATGGGCGGCATCCATGCGTCGCTCGTCCCGGAAGAAGCGGCGCAGTACGCCGACGCGCTGTTCGTCGGGGAATGCGAGACGCTCTGGCCCGCGGTCGTCGCGGACGTCGAAGCCGGCCGGCTGGCGCGGCGCTACGACGGCGGCACCAACGGCGGCACGCTGCTCCTGCCGGACCGCCGGATCTTCGAGAAATACAGCTACGAGTACGTCTCCGCGCAGACCACGCGCGGCTGCCCGATGGACTGCTCGTTCTGCTCCGTCACCGCGTTCAACGGCCGGCTGTTCCGCATGCGCGAGATCGACGAGGTCGTGGCGGAAGTCGCCGCGATCGCGGAGCGCGACATCATCTTCGTGGACGACGATCTGAACGGCTTCTCGCGCAAGGCGAAGCAGCGCTGCCTCGATCTCTTTCGAGCGATGGCCGAGGCGCGCCTCGACAAGCAGTGGATCACGCAGGTCACGATCAATTTCGGCGACGACGACGAGCTGCCGCGTCTGGCGCGGGCGGCGGGCTGCGCCGGCGTGTTCATCGGACTCGAGAGCACCGACACGAAGTCGCTGGCCCTCATCCGGAAGGACGGCATGTCGCAGCGGCGCGGGCTCGACTACTATCGCGAGAACGTCGCGCGCATCCGCCGGCACGGCATCGGCGTCGTGGGCTCGTTCATCCTCGGGATCGACACGCAGAACATGGACACGATCGTCGTCCGACATCCTGCGGTTCGCGGAGGAAGCGGATCTCGACGGCCTCAACCCGACGATTCTGACGCCGCTGCCCGGCACGCGCGACTACGCGCGCTACGACGCCGAGGGACGCATCCTGTTCAAGAACTATCCGGCCGACTGGGAGAAATACACGCTCGCCTTCCCCGTCACGAGCATGCCGCACGTGTCGGGCGCGGGGCTGATGCGACGATACGTCCAGGTGCTGCAGTTTTTCAGGCCGGAACACATCGCGGCGCGCTACTGGCGGACGCGCGAAACGGTCTCGCCGGAAGCGGCGTGGCACTCGTTCCTGTGGAACCGCGTGTGGACGAACTACTGCCTGCAGCGCGGCGTGTTCCGGCACGCCCCGCTCGCCGAGACCTATCCAGTCGAGCTCCCGCGCGACGTGCCGCTCAGACCCAGCCTTGATTTCCATACCCTTGCACGGGCCGTGCAGCACGATGAGGCCGCGGCACCAATGCCGGAGGGCGGCAGTCAACTCTCAGCTATCACAGCCAACCCCTCTGCCGATACCACTGCGCGGTCCGTGCAAGACCATCCGGCAACGATACCGCTGCGGTGACGCCGAGCACCTCGCGCGCGCGATCGACCGCGCACACGAATCCTTCGGCGCCAAGCTCGGACAAGCGAGCGGCGTCGATCACCGGCTCTTCCCCGAATTTCCACGCCAGCTGGCCACCCCACGCGACGGCCCGCAACACGACGCCAGGCACGTGCCATGGGCGGTATCGACGTCCGAACACGTCGGCCAGAGCGCCAAGCAAATCATCGGCACGCACCGGATCGTGATGACCGAGGAACACCGTCAGACCTGAAGCGCCGCCCGCCTTCCGCGGCCAGCACGACGCCGCGCGCGAGGTCGTCGACGTAGATGAGGGTGAACGCCGTCGCAGCGGGAACCACCTGAAGGAAGATGCCGCGCGCCGCCAGACGGAAGATCGGCAGAAACTGGCGGTCGCGGGGACCGTACACGCTCGTGGGCCTGATGATGGTCCACGGCGTGCGGGCATCGGATCGCACCACATCTTCCCCGGCCAGCTTGCTTCGACCGTACGGGGTCAGCGGCCGCGGCACATCGTCCTCTCGCGTCGGACGGCTGATGGTGCCCGCCCCCATCGCGGCCTGGCTCGAGATGAGAATCAGCCGTGCGCCGGTTGCGTTGACGGCGCCGACGACGGCTCGCGTGCCCGACACGTTGAACTCGAAGGCCGATGCGTCGAGCGCCCGCGTCAGACCGGCCGCGTGGACGACGACATCCGATTCACCGATCGCGGCGGACAAGGTCGCGGAGTGAAACGCGGCTTCGACGCGCTCGACATCGTCCGGCACCGGCTTGACCCCGCCCGGTCTGACAATGGCGCGAACGCGCCAGCCGGCGAGGCGAAAGGCCTCCGCCAGGTGCCAGCCGACGAAACCGGTGGCGCCGGTGATGCTAACGGAGCGGCTTTTCATACAACCGGTACGTCTTGTGACGCCGGCCGCCCACGGCTTCGATACCAGCGTTGACGGCGTCGTTGTCTTCGAGCGTCCACGAGAGCTCTGCGCGCCGGTATCCTCGTGCGAGACCGCGGCGATGGAGCTCGGCGATCAGCAGCGGATAGAGACCCATCCGGCGCATGTCCGGCACGACGCCAAGCAGCAGCACGCGCGCCTGGTCGATGATCGCGCGGCGTCGCAGGAAATGCAGCACGCCGAACGGGAGCAGCCGGCCCCGCATGCGCTTCAACACCTGGTTCACGTCGGGAATCGCCACCGCGCACCCAACCGGCCGCCCTGCTCGCTCGGCAAACAGCACGATCTCCGGGTCGAGAATCGGTCGGAGCTCGATGGCCAGCTGCCGGATTTCGGCATCGGTCGGTGGCACGAATCCCCAGTTGTCCTGCCACGCCGACCGATAGATCTCCTGCATGATGGCGAGATCGCGCTCGAACGAGCCGAGCTCGAGCGGCCGCACGGTGATGCCGTTCCGGCTGGCCACGCGGTCGGCCAGGCGGGTGATCCGCTCCGGCGGCGGCGCGGTCAGGTCGATGCGCCACGCGAGCAGATCCTTCACCTTCCCGTAGCCGGCCGCTTCGACGAAGCCCGGCGTACGCCGGCGGGTTGTACGGCATCAGGACGTACGGATCGTCGATCGAAGGCGTCGACCAGCAGTCCGACGCTGTCGTTGAGCGAGGGATTCGCCGGCCCGCGCACAGCGGTGCTGCCCGCGCGCGACGGCGTGCGCTTCGACGGCGACGCAGCAGCGCGCTGCGCGGTCTCGTCGTCGGCTCGCCTCGAAGAATCCGAACCAGGTCACGCGTCTCGTCGTGCGTCTCGTTGTGCAGCCGATCGTCGATCGCCGCGATACGGCCGACGACCTGTCCACCGGCGGCGAGCCAGCCACAGACCGCACCTCGCGCGTGATCGTAGAAACGGATTGTGCCGCGGCGACAGGCGACGATGCTCGTCGCGGCGAAGCGGGGGCACCCAGTGCGGATTCGCGCGCGTACAAGGTGTACGGCAGCTCGACGAACTGGCGGATGTCGCGGCGGCTCCTCGCGAGTGTGATGGCAAGGTCGCCTTGCGTCTGCGGATTGCGATGTGTGACACTCACGGACATGCGAGGATCTGCATCGTACCTTCTTTCCTGATCGTTACGCAGGAGCCGTCGCCGCGCTTTCTGGGGATGTCGACGGTGGAGCGAAACCGTCGCGTGGCGCGCCGTCACGGCGCGGCCGACGCGGCAGCGACACCAACGGGACTCCCGACACTCACGATTCCGGCGGAGGCCGCGATCACAGCGGCGCTCTTCCCGCAACTGGGGACGCTCTCACCCAGCGGCGTCAGCCGCATTGTCTGGCATCCAGAGCATCCGCCGCTGCTGTGGCGAGGCGACGGAGTCGCTGACGTTTCGGCCGACCGTCTCGTGCTGACGGCTGCAGCCGTGCTCGACGTGTCGACGCCGGCCGCGCGGCGCGCAGCGGCGTGGCAGCTGCTCAAGGCATCGGGCAAGCCGCAGGACGGCTGGCTGTCCCGGCACGTGCATCGGAAAGTGAGCCGTCTGTTCAGCTACGTGTTCATGGAGCTCGGGCTGTCGGCGAACGTGGCGACCACCCTCACATTCTGCGTGGGGCTGCTGGCAGCGTACATGATGGCGCAGACGTCCCATCGCACGATGATCGCCGGCGGGTTTCTCTTCTGGTTCGCATCGATCGCGGACGGCATCGACGGCGAGATCGCGCGGCTCACGCTGAGCGAGTCGACATTTGGCGAGCAGCTGGATACCGGCGTCGATCAGCTCACCCACCTGTCTGGCCTCATCGGCGTGCTCGTCGGCTGGTGGCGGCAGGGGATCGGCCCAGGCGGCGTTGCGCTTGCAGTGGCCGTCGTCCTCGGCACGCCCGCGGTGCTGCTGTGGGCGATGGCGCTCATCCGGCAGGCACGACAGACCGATCAGTTCTTCGTGCCGACCAAGCCGATCGAGCACGCGATCGTCAAAGCCGCGGACGACACGGCCGCCCTGCCCCTTCGCGCGGCAGCGGCGGTCTTCATCCTGTTTCGGCGCGAGGCCTTCTCGTTGTTGTTCTTCCTGCTGTCACTGGTCACCGCGCAGCGGGCGGCGATTCCAGCCGCCATCGCCGTCGGCCTGGCCGTCGTGGTCGTCACGCTGGTGGGTTACGGGGCCACACTGGATCGGGCGCTCCGAGAAATCGTCGGTCCGCGGCCCGCTGGTACAACCACAGCCCCAGCAGCACGAGGTTCATCGGGCCCAGCGTGAACGCCATAAACCACTCTGGGTGCTGCATCAGGACGAACACCGCCATCGCATGGCGCCGGACGTTGTCGCCTAGCAGATTCCACCCGCGCACCGGACGATAGAAGCACTCCCGATACCGCTGCCGGTCGTCGTCTCGCACGACGTCGCCCGAGGATCGGGCGGCAATCATCTGCTCCACCGAGCGGTGGAGCCCCAGGAGTGCGCGTTGACTCGCCGCGTACCGGGCGGCCAGCGGGCCGAACGCCCCTCGGGCAGACGGCGCCGTCAGCTCGGTCGGCGCCCGTCCTTTGATCGCGAATGCGGCATACGCCGTCCGGTGGTAGTCGTACAACTGCGCCTGGACGGCCGTGCACACGCCCGACGCGGTCGCCATGCCCAGCACCCACCAACTCCCGCCGCCGCGCCGGACGACCGCGACGATCGCGAGATACAGCGAGATGTGCGTGACGTATCCCGCGGCACCGTCGAGGATGCGACCGAGCTCGGAGGACTGTCCGGTCATGCGGGCGAGCTGACCGTCTGCCGAATCGACGATCCCGTACAGCACGAGGAGCGCGACGCCGAAGAGCCCGAGGTGGGGCCAGGCGATCAGCGCGCCGCCGGCCGCGCCGATGAGGCCCGCGAGGATGGACACGGCATTGGGCGAGAGGCGCGCAATTCGCGCGGCATGCGCCACGACATAGCCGAGGCGCCGATAGAAGTAGATGTCGACGAGCTCTTCGATCTCGTAGGCCTTGTAGGCGAGTGCGGACGCGTCCGGCAACGGGATCTACCTGGTGCGGAACACCACGTCCCAGAGCGGTGACGACACGCCGAAATGCCGGTCGGGCGTCGCGTAGTGATGAGCGAGGTGATACTGGCGTAGATACCGGCCGAGGCGAGTAGGCACGCGGCCGCGATGGATCACGTAGTGCAGCAGATCGTACGTGAGGTACCCGTGCATGAAGCCCGCGAATGCCGGAGCTGCCAAGCGTCCAAGCGCGAGCGTGAAGAGGCCGAACAGCACGATGGCAATAGGTACTGTGGCCACAAGCGGCAACACCCAGCGACGTGAGTCGTCGGGGTACGCGTGGTGAACGCCATGGACCAGATAGCCGTATGCCACCTGCCCGGGACTCGTCGGCACATGATGAAAAGACGCGCGGTGCACGATGTACTCGAGGAGCGTCCAGGCAAACAGTCCAGCCGCGTAGCACAGGGCGATGGTCGCGATGCCGACGCCCTGCGCGCGCCAGACGAGCCAGATCCCGGCTGGCGCGTATACGGCCAGCACGAACCCTGGATGCGCGCAGGTCAGGCGATCGAGCCACACGGAATCGGAGACCGAGAGCTCGGCCGGCCCTCGGACGCGACCAGTCGGCCACGCGCACGATTACTGATCCGATGAGCCGCGTAGGACCCGGCGAAAATTGATTGAAAGTCGTCGTCCAGTCCGGCATCGATTCTCATAAGGATACACGGCCGACCCCATATAATTTCAAGGTGCCTTTCTGGCGTCTCACCGGCCTGGTCTTGCTGGCGCTCGTCTGTCGGGCGACGCCCGCGACTGCACAGGTCAGTCCGATGACGGCGCTTCTCGAGCGCGACGGCTTCGCCGCCATCGGGGCGGGCGACGCCCATCGGGCGGCCGAGGCGTTTCGGGACGCGCTCACGGCCGATCCGAAGAATGCGCGGCTGCACCTCGGCGCCGGCATCGCGGCGTATCTCGAGCGCCGCGACGGGGACGCCCGAGCGGCACTCGAGCGCGCCTTGACGATCGACCCCTCGCTCGCGCCCGCGCGTGAGATGCTCGGTCAGGTGCTGCGCCGCCAAGGCGATCTCGCCGGGGCGATCCGCGTCTACGACGCGTTGATCGCGCTCAGGCCCGATCGGGCGGACGCCGCGGCGACGCTCGATCGCTGGCGTCGCGAGCTGGAGCTCCACGACCGCATGCTCCAGGCAGTTGGCAGCCAATTCACGGTCGCGTTCGAGGGGCCGGCAGAAGCGCTGCTCGCCAGCCGGGCGCTCGAGTCGCTGAATCGCGCGTATTGGCGCATCGGCGCAGTCCTCGGAACCTATCCGGCGAATCCTATTGCGGTCGTGTTGTACACGAACGAGCAGTTCCGTGACATCACGCGATCGCCCACGTGGTCGGCCGCCGCGTACGATGGCACGATCCGCGTGCCGATGCGAGGCGCCCTCGAAGAGGTGGACGAGCTGGATCGGATACTCGCGCACGAGTTCACGCACGCGCTGGTCCGCACGCTCGCGTCTCGAGGCGTGCCGGCCTGGCTCAACGAGGGCCTGGCCACGGCGCTCGAACAGGAGAATCTCTCGTGGGCCGAGGCGCGTCTGCGCGAAGGGGACGGTGCCGTCACGTTGAGGGGGCTGACCAGGGCCACGCAATCGCTCGGTCAAATGGATAGCGCTGACGCCCAGGTCGCCTACGCGGCGAGCGCCATCGCGGTGGGCCGGCTGCTCCAGGAGGCGGGCGGCGTCGCGATCGCGAATCTGCTGCGCGACCTCGGCGAGGGCGCCGAACTGGAGGCGGCCTTCGACCGGCGCATGCCCCGGTCGTTCGGGGCCTTCGCAGCGTCGCTGCAATAGGGCGCGATCAGGAGTTCGGCGCTCTCCGCCATCGAGCCGAGCGCCGAGCGCTACAGAGCTGAGAGCTGAGAGCTGAAATAGTGAGAGGAGCCGACATGAGGACCCGAACCGCGTGGCTCGCCGTGCTCGCGTTCGTGGTGTTGGTCGCGCCGTCGGCCGCGCGCGCCAGCGAGCACAGCGACGACCTGAAGGCCCGACGTGCACGCATGATGCAGCGTCTCGGGCCCGACGCGATGCTGGTCCTCTTCAGCGCGCCGGTGCGGAACTACTCGCTCGACGTGAGCTACGAGTACCGCCAGGACAGCAACCTCTATTACCTCGCCGGCATGACCGAAGAGGAGACGATCCTCGTGCTGATGCCCGGCAACGCCTCGCGGCGCGAGATCCTCTTCATCAAGGATCGGGATCCGGTCCGGGAGCATTGGCAGGGCCGCCTGCCCAGCCGCGAGGAGGCGACGGCGCAGACGGGCATCTCAACCGTTCTGTCGACGAACCAGTTCGAGCCGTTCATCGCGGCCATCCTCAGCCGTCGCCCGTTCAGCCCCGTCGACGAGGGGGAGACGACGTCGTTTGCCGGCGCGCTCGAGGCGGGACGCGCGCGCGTCGCGCTCGCGCTGGACCCGGGGGGCGTGAACGATCCGCTCAATCGGCCGCAGGATCTCGCGCGTCGCATTCGCGACCGGTATGTCGGCTTTCAGACCATCGACGCGACGCCGATCCTGATCGATCTGCGCCTCGATCAAGACCGCCGTACGAGCGCAAGATGCTCGGTCGGAGCCTCGAAATCTCGAGCGAGGCGCAGATCGCCGGCATGCGCGCGGCTCGTCCGGACGCCTTCGAATACGAAGTCGAAGCCGCGATCGAAGCCGTGCATCGCCGCCGCGGCGCGGCGTCGCAGGCCTATCCATCGATCGTCGGCAGCGGCCCGAACGCCACCATCCTGCACTACACCGAGAACACGCGCCAGATGCAGGCGGGCGAACTGCTGCTGGTGGACGCGGCGTGCGCCTACGAATACATGGCGGGCGACATCACGCGCACCTATCCGGTCAGCGGCACGTTCACGGCGCTCCAGAAAGACATCTACGCGATCGTGCTGCAGGCGCAGGAGGAGGCGATGAAGGTGGCGCGGGCCGGCACGCCGCTCGACCGAGGTGCACAACAAGACGGTCGAGGTGGTCAAGGCCGGTCTGCTCAAGCTCGGTCTGATTACCGACACGACCGGCGAACCAGTATCGGCTCTGGTATACCCACGGCGCGAACCATTACCTCGGCATCGACGTCCACGACGTCGGCGAACGCACGCGTCCGCTGGAGCCGGGCATGGCGTTCGTGATCGAGCCGGGCATCTACATCCGGCAGAGCGCGCTCGACGCGCTGCCCCGGACCGCCGAGAATCTGGCGCTCATCGAGCGGATTCAGCCGGCGGTGACGAAGTACGCCGACATCGGCGTGCGGATCGAAGACGCGTTCCTGCTCGAAGCGTCCGGGTTGCGCCGCCTCACCGCGTCGGTGCCGCGCACCATCGAAGAAGTCGAGGCGTTTCTTGCGCGTCCGGCGGCGAGCCGCTGATGCGTGGTTCTGGAATGAGCGGTGAATCAATCAATGAACGAACCGACGTCAAGGCCGTGGCGCACGAGGGTGGCGCGCGTCGCCGCGGCAACCCTGCTCGTCGCGGCCGCGCTCGCCCCGACCCAGGCTGCGGCGCAAAACTTCCTCTGGAAGGCCACACGAGGCCAGGGCATCGTCTATCTCGTCGGGTCGGTCCACCTGTTGACCAAGGATTACTACCCGCTCAGCCCCGTGCTGGACGCGGCGTTCAAGGACTCCGATCTCCTCGTCGAGGAAGTCGACATCGCGGAGATGACCGCCCCCGACAATCAACTCAGCATGCTGACGCGAGGCATGCTGCCGGCCGATCAGTCGCTCGAGAAGGTGGTATCGCCCGCCACGTTCGCGCTCGTCAGCCAGCGCGTCGCGGATCTCGGCATGCCCGTGGAGCCGTTGAAGCGATTCAAGCCGTGGATGCTCGCGCTCACGCTGCTGAGCTTCGAATGGCTGAAAGCCGGGTTCGATCCGGATCTCGGCCTCGACAAGCACTTCTACGATCGCGCGCGCGTCGAGGGCAAGACGGTCCAGGGCCTCGAGACTCTGGATTTCCAGCTCTCGCGCTTCGATGGGATGACGCCGAATGAACAGGACCGGCTGCTGGCACAAACCCTGAAGGAGCTGGATACCCAGCGCACCGCCGTGACGACGCTCGCCAACGCCTGGAAAGCCGGCGACTCGTCGACCGTTGAGCGCATCGTGCTCCAGGACGTGCGGCAGGAGCCGCAGATGTATCAGCGGCTGCTCGTCGACCGCAACCGCAACTGGATCCCGAAGATCGAGGCGCTGTTCGCGCGCCCTGGCCGCGCGTTCGTCGTGGTCGGCGCCGCCCACCTCGTCGGCGCCGATGGCCTGATCTCCATGCTGCGCGCCCGCGGCTACACCGTCGAGCAAATGTGATTGGGTAATCGGGTAATCTGGCAATTGGGTCATTGGGATCGTGAATTGAGCCACAATTACCCGATTACCCAATTACCCAATTACCCGATTACCCGATTCCAACGCTTCCCCGATGAATGCTCCGCTCGATGGCGTGTCGGTGCTCGTGGCGGGCGCTGGTCTTGCCGGCCTCACGGCCGCCCGCGATCTCGTGCGTGTCGGCGCCGATGTCACGGTCGTCGAAGCGCGCAGCCGCCTCGGTGGCCGCGTGTGGACGATCCGGGACGGGTTCGCCGACGCCCAGCACGCGGAAGCCGGCGCCGACCTGATTGAGGAATCGCACCATGAGATCCGGCGGCTGGCCGACGAGCTCGGGCTGAAGCTCACCCGGATCCTGCGCGGTGGCTGGGGCTACGTGCGGCCCGACGCCAGCGGTCGGCCGCGCATTCAGCGTCGCGGCATCGTGCGCGGCTGGGACCGGCTGTCCGCCAACCTTGCCGGGCTGGTTGAGCGATATCGGCTGGTCGAACGTCGGTGGGACTCCCCCGTCACCACCGAGCTCGCGAGAAAGTCGGTCGCGCAGTGGCTGGACGAGACCCGGGCCGATGACGAGCTGCGGGCCGCGGCCTTCGGCCTGCGCGGCTTCTTCCTGGCGGATCCCGAGGAGCTGTCGCTGCTCGCGCTGGTGGATCAATTCGCGTCGGACGACACGCCGGCGGGCGGCGCCATGTACCGCATCAGCGGAGGCAACGATCGGCTGGCCGCCGCGCTTGCCGAACCGCTGGGCGATCGGGTGCGGTTGGGCACCGAGCTCGTCGCCGTCTCGCACCGCGGGCGCGGCGTGCGGGCCAGTATCAAGCAGGGGCGTCAGGTCTCCCTGATCCACTGCGACTACCTCGTGTTCACGGTGCCGGCGCCGCTGCTTCGCCGCATTCCGATCACGCCGGCGCTGCCCGCGCAGCAGCACGAGGCCATTGCATCGCTCAAGTACGGGCGTGCCACAAGAACCCTGCTCCAGTTCTCGAATCGGTTCTGGCGCGTTCCCGGACGGCCGCGCGCCTTCGGCTCCCCGTTGCCCTTTGGCGCCGTGTGGGAAGGCAATGAGGAACAGCGCGGCCGGGCCGGCATCCTGTCGTTGTTGGCCGGGGGCTCGGCCAGTGACGCCGTCGCCGCGCTGGGCGCGACGGAAGGGCCGGGCGCGCTGGTCCGCTCGCTCGAATGGCTCGGCTCCCGGAGCGCCGATCTCGTCAGCTGTCGGCAAATCGTCTGGGAAAGCGACCCCTTCGCCCGCGGCGGCTACGCGTTCTTCGATCCGGCGTTCGACCCGTCGTTGCGCGCCTGGCTCGCCCGTCCGTGCGGCCGGCTGTTCTTTGCCGGCGAACACACGAGCCTTCAGTGGCAGGGGTACATGAACGGCGCCGTCGAGTCGGGCCGCCGCGCGGCCGCCGAAATCGCCGCGTCGAACGCATTGGGCGTCGCCCCGTAGGACTGAGCGCGGATTGGACATCGGGCCTGACCATCGCAGGCCCTCAGGGCAGCCCGGCTCGGCGGGCCACGCCGGCTCGACCACCGCTACCGTGTAGTGTGCTCGTGAAATTCTTGAGGGAGAGCGATCCCACTCCCGCCAGCACGAGCGCGGCGCCGAACCACTGAAGCGCCGACAACCGTTCGGCGAAGAACAACACGCCCCACGCCAGCGCGAAGACCGGTTGCACGAGCAGCAGAATCGAGGTCTCGAGCGCGGGCAGCCGCGGCAGCGCCGGCGCAATCAGCAGCCAGCCGATCACCTGCGACACCAGCGCGAGCAACGCGAGCCATGCGTGGGCCGGCCACGACGGCGCGAACGCGAAGCCCGGGTCGAAGGGCGCGCACAGCAGCGCGCCCACGGCCATGCCGGCCGTCGAGTCGAGCAGCGGACCCGCCGTCGGGGCGAGCGCCCGGTTCGCCGCGCGGAACATCAGCAGAAAGACGGCGTAACATGCCGCCCGCAAACGCCCCGAGCGCGACCCCGGCGATCGGCGCCGTCCCGTACGCGTCCGGTCGGGCCAGGCCCGACGTGAGCGCGACGCCCGTCAGGATGGCGCCGATGATGAGGGCAGTGCCGATTCCGGGACGTTCACCGTAGAGCACCCACGCCACCGTGGCGACGACCACGACCTGCACGTTGGCGAGAACGGTGGCGAGCCCGACACCGATGAGCGCGATGGACTTGTGCCAGAAAGCGAGCTCGATCCCGAGAACCACGCCGCTCGCGAACGCAAGCACCCGCGCGCGGGGGGCGCGAGGATCGCCGCCGCGAGAGAGGGCCCGCACCAACGCCAGTGCCGGGAGTGCGTAGGCCGCGCGAAACAACGTGGCGGTCACCGGCGAGACGGCTGCGAGCCGCACGAACACGGCCGAAAAGGAGATGCCGAGAACCCCTAACAGCGCGGCAAGATGGATCATTCAACAGCGTTGAGATTTCAGAATGCAGATTTCAGTGTTCCCTACCCGACCACCTCTTCGAGCTGTGTGACCAGCGCGTCGAGTTGATCCACCACGGCGCGGACCGGCTCGGGCCTGCTCAGATCGACGCCGGCCCGCTGGAGCAGCGCCATCGGATGATCGCTGCCGCCCGACCTCAGCAAGGCGAGATAGCGATCGACCGCGGCGGCGCGGGACGCCTCCGATCCACCGACCAGCTGCTTCATGATCTGCGCGCTCGACGCATAGCACGTGGCGTACTGGTAAACGTAATACGGCGTGCTGAAGAAGTGCGGGATCCGTGCCCACGTGAAGCGCGATCGATCGTCGTAGTCCAGCGCGTCGCCGTGATACGACTTCAACAGATCGAAGTAGATGTCGGCGAGCACCTCCCCGGTGACCGGTTGGCCCCGTTCCGCCAGCCGGTGCGCCTGCAGCTCGAAATCCGCGAACATCACCTGCGTGTAGAACGTCGCCACGATGCCGTCGATGGCATGCTGCAGCAGCACGATCCGCTCACGCTCGTCGCTCGTGTGCGCGAGCATGTAATTCAGGAACAGCGCCTCGCTCAGCGTCGACGGCACCTCGGCGACGAAGATCGTGTAGCCCGCATACACGAACGGCTGGTGCGCGTGGGAGAGGACCGTGTGCATCGAGTGGCCCATCTCGTGCGCGAGCGTGAACACGGCGTCGAGCGTATCGTTGTAGTTCAGCAGCATGTAGGGCTGCACGCCGTACACCGGGGCCGAGTACGCGCCGCTGCGCTTGCCGGGGTTCTCGTACACGTCGATGCACTGGCCGCCGAGGATCTTGCGCAACTCCCGCTGGTAGTCCGGTCCCAGCGGCGCGACCGACGCCGGCAGCCATTCGAGCACATCCTCGTATGGATACTTGCGGTCGAAATCCACCAGCGGAATCGTGGTGTCGTACGAATGATAGGTGTCGAGCCCGCAGCACCTGTTTGCGCAGCCGATGATAGCGGCGCAGCGGATCGGTGCCGGCCCTGGTCGCGGCGATGAGGTTCTCCACGACGGCGGTCGGAATGTTGTTGCCGTGCAGCGCGGCGTCGAGCGTCGAGGCGTAGCCGCGCGCCTGCGAGAAAAACAGGTCGCGCTGCAGCACGGCGTCGTAGAGCGATGCGTAGGTGTTGATGGACGCCTCGTAAATCTTGTGAAACTCCTGATACGCGACAGCCCGATCGGCCTGGTTGCGGTTCGTCGCCAGGATGGCGCGGTACTGGCCGTACGTGAGCGTGACCTCGACGCCCTGCGAGAGCCGCACCGACGGATACTTCACGTCGGCCGTCGAGAGCGCGGCATAGGCGTCGTTCGGCGACGAGGCGAAGCGGCTCGAGAGCGAGAGGAGGTGTTCGCCCTTGTCGTCGAGCACGTGCTCCTGCTGCCGGTAGAGATCCTCGAGAGCGAAACGGTACACCGCCAGCGCCGGGCTGGCGTCCATCCACTCGCGAACGGTCGTCAGCGGAATCTTCAGCAGTTCGGGATCGAACCACGCCGCGGCCTGCGCGGCCTTTGCGAACAGAATCTGCACCTGCTGCCGCTTGGCGTTGATCTGATTGTCACGCTGATCCTGGTCGTGCCAGAGCGACGCGTAGTACCAGACCTTGTACTCGAGCTGGCCGATCTCGTCGCGAGCGCTTCAGCGCTGTCAGCAGTTGATCGCTGCCCTGCGCCAGCGTCCCCTGCAAGCGCCGCGAACGCCGCGATTTGCCGATCGAGATCGTCATAGGCGGCCTGCCACGCGTCCCAATCCGGAAAAGATATTGCTCAGATTCCACTTGAAGCGCTCGGCGATCTGGTCCCGATCGCGAAGCGACGGTGCGGCGGACGCCTCGGCTGGGCGAACACCCGTTCATTTGAACCATCATACTGCAGCGCGCCAACTGATCCGGACTTGAGGCCGGCAGCCATTTTGCTCATCCCGTCACGCGCACTGCGCAGAATGGAGGCAGAATGAATCGACCTCTTCCCTGGTTGAGGTACGTTGACGCGAGCAGTCTGGATGACGATGTCGTCGATTTCGACGGACTGAACGTCGAAAGTCCGACGGGCGAA
This sequence comes from uncultured Acidobacteriota bacterium, assembly GCA_963745495.1. Lineage (GTDB taxonomy): Bacteria > Acidobacteriota > Vicinamibacteria > Vicinamibacterales > CAVVIG01 > CAVUXJ01. The sequence goes on along the minus strand of CAVUXJ010000011.1, from coordinate 227,923 downwards.
CACCTCGGCGACGTCGATGGGTTCATCGTGGATTCGAAGTCGTCGCGGCCGTACTACGTTGTCGTCGACGCGGGAGGGTGGTTCAAATCCAAACACTTTCTGTTGCCAGTCGGACACACACGGTTCGATGCGGACGAAGAGGTGCTCGTCACTGAACTCGTCCCGCGAGCGCATCGACCGGTTTCCCGGCTTCGACAAGGACACCTTCGAGACGCTCTCCGACGAAGACTGGAAGCGCTTCAACGACGAAACCTGCCAGGCGTGCACCGTCACCGGCGTCAGCGTGGTCTACGCGGCGACCGAGCCGTACGCCGCGGCGTGGGAACGGGCCGACTACAGCTACCCCGACTGGTGGCGCGCCAGTCCGACGCCTGCCCAATCGCATGGGCGAGTCGGCGCTGACCGCCGGCGTCGAATATCCGCCCGCGGCGTCCACCCCGACGGCCGACCGGTCGAATCGCGACCGCACCGATCGCGCGCGGCAGCGAAGACGACCGGTCGGCGCGAGGCCGATCCCAGCCCGCACTTCGACGGCCGTGCGCAGCCGGGCGATGTGCTCGGCGTCGAGACCGGGGGCGAACGCACCTACATTGGCGACACGGCCGAGGACGAGAACAAACGGCGGCAAGACGCGGAGGCGGCTGTCCGGCAATCGAAGGACTGAGACTGGCCTGGTGATCTGCGGCTTCGACGTGTTGGCGGTTTGGCGATCGGCGACTTGCCGCCACGTTCTGCCGATAGATCGTCGATAGCCCGATCGTCGAATCGCGGATCGTCTCCGATCTCTTCAACGTCTTGGAGGGAGATCGAAGCCGAGCACGCCATGAGGCTGATACGCCTGCTCGACAAACGCGAGATCGTCCGACGACAACCGCACGTTCAGCGCGGCCACCGCATCTTCGAGGTGGGCGAGTTTCGAGGCCCCGACGATAGGCGCCGCCACCTCCGGCTGCGCGAGCACCCACGCGAGGGCGATCATCGTCGGCTTCACGCCGTGCCGCGCGGCGAGCTCGACGACGCGATCGGCGACCGTGAAGTCGCTGTCGGCAAAATACAGTTGGTGCGCAAACTCGTCGGTCTTGGCGCGCGAGGTATCCCCGAAATCGCCCTTGCGCCGATTGCCGGCAAGGAACCCGCGGGCGAGCGGGCTCCAGGGAATGACCCCGATGCCCTCCTCCCGGCAGAGCGGCAGCATCTCGCGCTCCTCCTCCCGGTAGACCAGGTTGTAATGGTTCTGCATCGCGGCGAAGCGCGTCCAACCGTGACGGTCGGACGTGTAGAGCATCTTCGCAAATTGCCACGCCGACATGCTCGACGCCCCGATGTACCGTGCCTTACCGGATCGAACGATGTCGTGAAGCGCGCACAGCGTTTCCTCGATGGGCGTGCTGAAATCGAACCGGTGGATCTGATAGAGATCGACGTAATCGACGCCCAGACGGCGGAGCGATCCGTCGATGGCATCGAACAGGTGCTTGCGCGACAGGCCGCGATCGTTCGGGCCGGGGTTCCTGCGGGCCGGATGGAACGCCTTGGTGGCGATCACGACCTGATCGCGCGACGGTGAAATCCTTCAGCGCGCGGCCGAGCACCTCCTCGCTGGCGCCCTCGGAGTACATATCAGCCGTGTCGAAGAAGTTGATGCCCAGTTCGATCGCGCGCTTGACGAACGGGCGGCTGGCCTCTTCATCGAGCACCCACGTCCGCCATTTCGGCGTGCCATAGGTCATGGCGCCGAGGCAAATCCTCGACACCTTCAGGCCCGACGATCCGAGTCGTGTGTATTCCATGAATGCATCAACAACGACGCACACGGCAGAGACCAGTAGAGCGCCGGAGTCACTCTGCCGTCACCGTGGTCGCCCGCGACACCGCCAACACCGGCGCTCTCCTGCCATCTGCGATCTCTGCGTGGTCGTCCGTCTATTTGACGTCGAGGAGTTCGACGTCGAAGACGAGCGTCGCATTCGGCGGGATGACCCCGCCGGCTCCCCGCGCCCATATGCGAGCGCTGACGGGATCACGAGCGTCCGGGAGCCGCCCACCTTCATGCCGGCGACGCCCTGATCCCAGCCGGCGATGACCTGCCGCGCGCCCAGCCGGAACGCGAACGGATCGTTGCGATCCCGCGAGCTGTCGAACTTGCTGCCGTGATGATCGGCCGCCGCGCTGTCGTACAACCATCCGGTGTAGTGCACCGACACCTGCATTGCCGGGTGCAGCTTCAGGGCCGCTTCCGAGCTTGGTGTCCGTCATCTGAAGAGTCGTGATCTCGTCCATTGTGAATCCATCCTCCCACAACGCTCGCTGTTCGCCGTTCTACGTTCTACGTTCCCGCCCCTCCCGCCCCTCCGGCCCTTCCTGCCTGTCCTGCCCTTCCTGCCTGTCCTGCCCTTCCTGCCTGTCCTGCCCTTCCTGCCCTTCCTGCCCTTCCTGCCTTTCCCGCCCTGTCCCGCCCCTCCTGCCCTGTTTCAGTCCGCGAGAAGCACCAGCTTGCCGATGTGGCTGCTCGCTTCCATCATCCGGTGTGCTTCCGCCGCGTCGCGAAGCGGAAACGTGCGATGGAGGACCACGCGGACGGCGCCGGATTCGAGAAGCGGCCACACGTGCTCGTGCACGGCCGTCGCGATCGCACCCTTCTCGGCCACCGAACGCGCGCGCAAGGTCGAACCCACGATCGTGAGTCGCCGCTGCAAGACGGGGACGGTATTGATCCGCGCGGTCGGCCCGCCCAGCTGGCCAATCAGCACGAGCCGGCCGTCCATGGCAAGCGATTCGATGTTGCGCTGCAGATACTCGCCGCCCACCATGTCGAGCACGACGTCGACCCCGCGTCCGCCGGTCGCCTCCTTCACAGCCGCCACGAAATCGGTCTCCCGATAGTTGAACGCACGCTCCGCGCCGAGGGCCTCGCACGCGGCGCACTTCTCGGCGCTCCCGGCTGTCGCGAAGACACGCGCGCCAAGCACGCGAGCCAGCTGAATGGCGGTCGTTCCAATGCCGCTGGAACCGCCGTGCACGAGGATCGACTCACCCGGCGCGAGCCGGCCGCGCTCGAACACGTTCGTCCACACGGTGAAAAACGTCTCGGGGACCGCCGCGGCGTGGATCAAGTCCATTCCACGCGGCACGGACAGGCACTGCGGAGCAGGGGCGGCGCAATACTCGGCGTAGCCTCCGCCCGCCACCAGGGCGCACACGCGATCGCCGACGTGCCAGTCGTGCACCTCGGCGCCGACCGCTTCCACGTTGCCCGCAACCTCGAGTCCCGGAATGTCCGGCGCCCCCGGCGGTGGCGGATACTTTCCCTGCCGCTGCATGATGTCGGGCCGATTGACGCCGGCCGCCGCCACTTTGATCAGGACGTCGCGGTCGCCGATGGCCGGCAGCGGCCGTTCCACCGGCGTCAGCACCTCGGGCCCGCCGGGCTCTCGAATCGCAATCGCAATCATGGTCACGATACTCAAACCGCCGGGCGCGTGATCTAGCGGGCCGGGAACTTCACGAGCACATACGTGATGTGCTTTCCCTTGGGCACCAGGAAACTGTGTGGAATCTTGGCCGGAATGTGAACCACGTCTCCGGCGCCGAGCGGGTGGCGTTCCCCTCCCTCGATGCCAGTGCCCAAATACTCCCCTGCCGCCGCTGCTGGCCTGTGCATTGATCATCTTGCCGCCCAGCAGGAGCGTGCCTTCCCCGCTCTGCACGATGACGACGTCGATGATCTGGTCGTGTTGCTCGGGCAAGCCATCAGCATCCCGATACAACAGCCTGAAGCGGTGATCACCGTAGTCAGCAAGGGTTTCACGGGCGGAGTGATCCGCGCCCACTTTCTTGGAGAGCGCCTCGTCCCGTTGTTTCAACTCAGCGGCGCGCCAGAGCGCGAATCCGGGCGGATCCGCAGCCAGGACCGGCACGACGAACAGAGCAGCCGTGAGGAAGCGGATGGCGGCCTTCATCGAGAAAACTCCTTCGTAACTCTGGGAAATTCTCAAATCACAAACCTGAAGTCTGATCAGACTTCAGACTTTTCATATGGACAATCCTGAACGGCGGCCCAGTGTAACGCGAGCGTCAAGGTGAGGCTGTCACGCCTGTGAGCGCTGCGACGACTGCCGCCGTCCGAACGTGGCCGTCGTTGTCGAAGGCTCGACGACCACCCTGGCCAGTCCGATGCCGACGCCCAGCGCCAGCGTCAGCACCGCGGCGAGCGGGCGTGCTCGCGACATGATGACACCGTCGGCGACAAGCGCCAGCGCGATCAGCAGGTCGGCGACGAGCGTCGCCGGTGTCGCGCGACGACGTTCGGCGCTGAACCCGGCGCCTCCGGCCCCCACGAGGCGTTCGGTGAAGAGAAGATGACCGCGAAACACACCGCCGGTCGTCGCCGCCACGCCGAGCGCCAGAAATACGACGCCGGCAGCGCCCGGATGCCATTCCTTCACCTGCCAGGCGAGCATCGACGCGAGCAAATACAGGACGATCATCGCGACCTGGTGTGCGCGCCACCACGTCCTTCCACGAACGCTGCGCGGCGCCGTCGGCCTCGTCCCGCGACAGCGCCGTCGGCAATCTCGACCGCGGACGCAAACCGATCCGGCGGCGACTTGCGCAGGCATCGCTCCACGATGTCGGACAGTTTCGCCGGCAGATCGGGGCGCAGGCTGTCGAGTGCGCGGTGCGTCGCTCTCGAGCACCCGCGCGGCGATGCCGAGCAGCGTGGGGGCGTCGAACGGGTGCGTGCCGCACGCGTATTCGTAGATCAGCACGCCGAACGCGAACACATCGGCGCGTGCGCCGACGGCCTGTCCGTTGAGTTGCTCGGGCGCCATGTAGGCGGGGGTTCCCGCCAGCACGCCAGGACCGGTCATGCGGGCCTGCTGCGGCCCTGGCGTCCGCGGTCCTTCTCCGGTGACAGGTGCACTCGGACCCGGCGGTATCTCCTCGGTGAGCGCCAGGCCGAAGTCGAGAATCTTCAGCCGGCCGTCCTTTGTCCGCATCACGTTCTCGGGTTTCAGATCGCGATGCGTGATCCCCTTCACATGCGCGCTGGCCAGGGCCGCGGCCAGATCGCGCGCGGTCTGCATGACATCGTCTGGCGCAGGCCGGCGCCCGCCTGCGATTTCCTCGCGCAGCGGGTGCCCGTCGACGAATTCAGCCGCGATGAACAACTCGCCGTCGAGCTCTTCGAGCGCGTAGACGGTGCAGATGCCCGGATGCGTCAGGGCCGCGGCCGCCCTGGCCTCCCGCCGCAGCCGCTCGCGCCCGTCGGCGTCCTTCGTCAACCGCGGCGGCAGCGCCTTGAGGGCGACGGTTCGGCCAAGGCGCGCGTCCGTCGCGAGATACACACGGCCCATGCCGCCTCGGCCGAGCTCCCGGACGATCGTGTACGGCCCGACACGCTGGCCAGGCATGAGCGCGGGATCCTCAGTCCAGCAAGCTGCGGTACGCTCTCCGTCACCGGCTGGACCAGGAACGATCCGGCTGCAGAGTGATGGCGGAGCAGCGACGTCGCCTCCTCCCACACTTCGGCATCGTCGCCGGCTTCACGATGGAGCCACGCCGCGAGATCCGGCGGCTCATCTTCCAGCGCCCGCTCGAACAGCTCGCGCACGCGCCGCCACTGATCCTGAGTCATCGACATCGAGCGCCTGAGGAATGGTTCACGGAGCGAGTCAGCTCGCGAAACAACCACGCCCGCGCGAGCGCCCATCGACGCTTCAGGGTCGCCGGAGAGATGCCAAGGGTCTCCGCTGTTTCGTCGATCCCCAGCCCGACGAAATAACGAAGCTCGACGATGCGGGCCTGTTCGGGGTCGAGCTGCTCGAGCCGCACGAGCGCCTCGTCGAGCGCTGGCAGCATCGCATCCTCGGCGGCGGCGCCGGCCAGCGACTCGGTCAGGGTCACCCGGTTCATGCCAGCCCAGCGCTTCTGCGCGCCGCGCGCCCGCGCGCGGTCGACGAGAATCTGGCGCATCGAGCGCGCCGCAAGGCCGATGAAATGCTTGTGATCGGTCCACGCCGCGCCACCGCCTGCCAGCCGAAGGTAGGCCTCGTGGACCAGCGCGGTCGCCTGGAGCGTCTGACCCGGCCGTTCTCGACGCATGTACGCCCCGGCGAGCCGGCGAAGCTCGTCATAAATCGCCACGGCCGCCTCGTCGGCAGCGGACCGGTCGGGTGCGGAATCACTCACGGTTTGCGCCCCAATTGTAGAACCGATGGTGAACCACCGTGGAAACGGTGTATAGACCATGTGTCGCGCGAAGGAGACCTCATGAGATCAGTGGTGATGTCGGCAGCGATCTGTCTTCTGCCCTGCATGGTCACGGCACAGACCAATCCCGCGGCCCAGGCCGGCCGGAGGTGGCGGCTGGCGCACGAGCGCGCGATCATCGATGAGTTCGTCTCGCTGTTGTCGCTCCCGAACATCGCGCGCGATCGCGAGAATATCCAGCGAAATGCCGAAGCGATTGCGCGGATGCTGGAAAAGAGGAGCATTCCGGCGAAGCTCGTCACGGTTCCGGGGTCGAACCCGATTGTCTTCGGCGAGATCCGGACTCCGGGTGCGACGCGGACCATCGTGTTCTACGCCCATTACGATGGCCAGCCGCTCGACCCCAAGGAGTGGAGCAGCCCCCCGTTCGAACCGACGTTGCGCGATGGCCCGCTCGAAAGCGGAGGAAAGATCATTCCGCTGGCCGCTCCCGGCTCACTCTTCAACCCGGAAGCGCGGCTGTACGCCCGGTCGGCCGCGGACGACAAGGCGCCGATTGTCGCCATCCTTGCAGCTATTGACGCCATCCGCGCAGCCGGTCTGACGATGAGGTCGAACATCAAGTTTGCGTTCGAAGGGGAAGAGGAAGCCGGCTCCACCAACCTGGAGACGATCCTTGCGGCAAACAAGGAGCTGTTCTCGGGCGACGTCTGGCTGATGTGCGACGGCCCGGTTCACCAGACACGGCGTCAGTCAATCGTCTTCGGCGCGCGAAGTGGAGTGACGCTCGACCTCACGGTCTATGGGCCGCGGATGGAGCTGCACAGCGGTCATTACGGCAATTGGGCGCCCAATCCAGCTCTGATGCTCGCGCGGCTGCTGACATCCATGAAGGACGAGAGCGGGCGGGTGCTCGTCGAGCACTTTTACGATGACATCGAGCCCGCTGACCGATCTCGAACGGCGCGCCGATCGCCTCGGCGCCCGATATCGATCGGCAGTTGACCCGCGATCTCTGGCTTGGGTCCACGGACGGCACGCCCAGAACGCTGACCGAACTGATCACGCTGCCCTCTCTGAACATTCGCGGCATGGCGAGCTCACGGGTAGGCGCCCAGGCGTCGAATGTGATACCGGCGACCGCGACGGCTTCTCTCGACATCCGGCTCGTCAAGGGCATGGACGCTCGACGAACGACCGACCGTGTGCTCGAGCACATCCGGCAACAGGGATTCTTCGTCGTCGACACGGAGCCGGGCGCGGACACGCGCCGGGAGCACCCGAAGGTCGCCAGACTCGTCGCCTCGCGCGGAGCGTCCAACGCCGTGAGAACGCCGATGGACCTGCCGATTTCGCAGGAGGTGATCCGAACGGTCGAGAGCGTGCACGGCGACGTGGTGACGCTGCCGATGATGGGTGGGAATCTGCCCCTGGAGAATGTCGAACGGCCTCTGGGGACCCGCACGATCGTGATCCCGATGGGCAACCACGACAACAACCAGCATAGCTTCGACGAAAACCTGAGGCTTCAGAACCTCTGGGACGGCATCGAGCTCATGGCGGCCCTGCTGGTGATGTGACAGCGGCTCGACGCTGGGTGAAGACGTTCGAGCACCGACCGCGCAAACCGTTCCGCCTCGTCCTGGGTGGCGCCGCTCGCGAGGAGAGCCTGTATCAGCAACCGGTCGGTGAGTGACGGGGCGTACTCGCACAATTCGTTCACGCCACGATTTACCCTCGAAGGATTGGTCAGGGCAGGTCTATTCGACGAACTGGCGGGGCAACAAGGCCAGGACCGGATAGCAGCGGCGCAGCGAATCGACGCGGGCCGCGTACTCGTCGCGCGGAAACTCGTTCTTGAGCATCCGATCGCGTAGCTGCCGGATTTCGTATTTGTAAAGGTCGCGGACGAAGTCGCGCACCAGCACCGGCCGGGTATGCGCCGTCGGCTGAATGCCGTGATGCCACAGCTGCTCGAGGACGTCGGCACGGTAGAGAAACGGGCCCTCAGACACCGAGGGCATCCACCACGGCGTCGAGCGACGCCGGCATCCGCAGGATGTGGCGCGGCCGCGCCAGCGCCTCGGCGAGCGGACGCCGGGATGTCGGGCGGCCGGCCGATGGCAGGTCGACGATCTCGCCGAACTTCGCGGGGTGCGCGGTCGCGAGAAAGATGCCGATCTCGTCCGCTGCTCGTCCAGAAACGCCTTGAGGCCCAGGTAGGCAATCGCGCTGTGCGGGTCCAGCAGGTAGCCGCGCTCGTCGCACACGCGCCTGATCGCCGCGAGCACTTCCTCGTCGCCGTGCCGGCTGCCGGCGATGTCGCGGCGCATCGCCTCGAGGTCGCCGCCGTACAGCCACGACATGCGCTCGAAGTTGCTCGGGTTGCCGACGTCCATCGCGTTGGCGATCGTCGGCACCGAGCGACGCGGCGCGAACCGGCCCGTCGCCAGATATTCGGGCACGACATCGTTGACGTTGGTGGCCGCCACGAATCGCGCTGATCGGCAGTCCCGCGCGCCTGGCCATCAGGCCCGCCGTGAGGTTGCCGAAATTGCCGCTCGGCGTGCAGACGGTGATCGGTCGGCGATGAGCCGGCGGGTGATCCGGACGTGCCCGAGCTCGGCGACCTGCGCGATCGCGTGGAAGTAGTAGACCATCTGCGGCAGCAGCCGGCCGATGTTGACCGAGTTGGCCGAGGTCAAGCCGCACACGCCGGCGGACGTCGGCGTTGCCGAACACCTCTCTGCGTCAGACGGTGGCAATCGTCGAAGCTGCCGGCGACGGCGTAGGCCCGCACGTTGCCGTCGTCTTCCGAGTTGAACATCGTCAGCTGCGCTTCCTGCGTGGGACTGACGCGGCCGTCGGGATAGAGCACGACGACGCGAGTATGCGGGACGCCGTGAAAGGCGTGCGCCACGGCGCTGCCGGTATCGCCCGATGTCGCGGCCAGCACGGTGAGCGGATCATCGCCGGTGTCGAGCGAGGCCATCAGCCGCGCCATCGTCCGGGCGCCGACGTCCTTGAACGCGAGCGTGGGACCGTGAAAGAGCTCGAGGGCGAAGATCCCCGGTTCCACTTCCACGAGGGGAATCGGAAAGTTCAGCGCTTCGACGACGACCGCCTCGTAGGTCGTCGCGTCGAGCTCGCCGCGGGTGTACGGGCGCAGCGCCCGATAGGCGATCTCGGTCAGCGTGCGGTGTCGGCAGCCGCGACAGCTCGTCCGCCGACCACGGCTCGATCCGCTCCGGCATGTACAGGCCGCCGTCCGGGCGCGAGACCTTCGACGAGCGCGGCATGGAAGGAGACGCCTTCGGCCTGTCGAAGGCCGCGCGTCGTCACGAAGCGCATGTGGAGAGGACGCGGGCGCCCTGTGAGGCGATTGCCGACACGTAGGTCTGCGCATCGCCGCCGATCTGCGGCCCGCACGGCAGCCGTCATGGCGTCGGCCACGCGACGCGCCGCTTCGCGGGTTCGCGCACAGCGCGAAGATCGAAGGACCGGATCCCGACAGACTGCATCCGAGCGCGCCGGCATCGAGCGCCGCGCGCTTGATCACGGCGAGCCCCGGCACGAGCGACGCCCGGCGCGGCTCCGCGATGGTGTCCTCCGAGCGATCGGCCGATGAGCGCGAAGTCGCCGCGATGCAGGCCGTCGACGAGCGCGCCGAGATTCGCCCACTGGCGCACGGCGTCGGCGAGCCGGACGGTGTCGCCGATGAGCGCCCGCGCCCGCGCCGTTTCGATCTCGAGATCGGGATGCACGACCACGGCGGTGAGGCCGGCGGGAACCGGCAGGCGCACGACGTCCGGTGGACTGGGACATCGGACGAGCACCAACCCGCCGCACAGGGACGGCGCGATGTTGTCGGCGTGCGCCGAGCCGGCGCCGAGCCGCTCACCCTCGAGCGCGCAGGCGATCAGCGTCTCGATCGACGCGCGCGACGCCGAGCAGCGCGTCAACCGCGACCACCGCCGCCGCCGCGCTCGCCGCACTGCCGCCGAGACCGCTCGAGAGCGGCAGTCCCTTGCGGATGGTCAACGCCACGCCGCGCCGCTCGCCGAGCATCGTCAAGAGGGCCAGCGCCGCGACCCCCGCGGTGTTCTTCGCCGCGTCGCGAGGCAGGCGTCCGCCGTCCCCGAGGATGTCGTCGATGCGCACACCCGGGGCCGTCGAGGCGCGCCGTCACCTCGTCGCCGGGCGTGTCGAGCGCGAAGCCGAGGACGTCGAACCCGCACGCGACGTTCGACACGGTCGCGGGCGCGAAGGCGGTCACAGAAGTCATGTGCTGTAGTAACGGCGGATCGTCGGAATGAGGTACTCGCGGAAGGCGCGATCGAAATCGTAGGCGGGTCCGAAGCCCCAGTCGATGCGCGCGGCCGAATCGTCCACATCCGCGGGCCACGAGTCCACGATCCCCTGCCGCTTCTCGTCAATCTTATACGTGATCCGCGCCCGGGGAAACGCGGCGACCACCGCCTCGCGGATGTCGGCGGCCGACCGGCTGAAGGCGCTGACGTTGTAGGTCGTGCGCGACAGCCGCTCGCGCGGCGCTGCTGCCAGCCTCATCAGCGCATCGGATGCGTCCGGCATCGCCATGAACGGAATCGTGGTGTCGGGCCGGACGAAGCACTCGTACGGCTCGCCCCGGGCGGCGGCATGAATCATCTCCGACGCGTAGTCCGACGTCCCGCCCGAAGGCATCGTGGTCGCCGACATCAGGCCCGGGAAGCGCACGCTCCGGAAATCGACGTGAGGGGTGACGTTCACGGACAGCCGCTTGTAGTAATGCGTGTAATAGCGCCCGAGCTCCTCGCAGTACAGCTTCGTGCACCCGTACATGGTCGTCGGGTGGACGTACTCGATCTTCGCGAACGCGGCCGGCGCTGGCCTTGGTTTCGCGGTCCGGCAGGCCATAGGTCGCGATCGACGAAGGATAGAGGAAACACACCGTGCGTCCGTGCGACTCGCCCTGCTTCTGCGCGAACTCGAGCAGGTTGAGCGTGCCTTCGACGTTGACGTGATGCGCCGCGATCGGCGTGAACTCGGCGCGCGTGGACAGGAGCGCGGCGAGGTGGAACACGCAGTCGACCTCGAACTCGGCGAGGATCCGCTCGAGCAGGCTGGTGTCGGTGATCGAGCCGGTGAACTCGCGCCTGGACAGAGACGCGAGCGACCGGCTCGAGCGGGTTCACGTCCAGCGTGATGATGGCCGATTCGGTCGCGGCCAGCCGTGTCACGAGCGCGTGCCCGATTTCGCCGCCCGCCCCCGTGATCAGGACGACAGGCTTCCGCATGTCCGGAAATTGTACATTGACGCCCACGATTGAGCCCGAGGGCGCAACGGCGGACAGGCAAATCTGAAACCTGAAACCTGAAGTCTGATCAGACTTCAGAATTCAGACTTCAGATTTCTCGCGTTCCTGCAGTAGCGGTCCGAGCGCCTCCCACGTCTTGGAATCCTGAGAGAGGAGCGTATTGAGATACAGCGAGACGCTTTCGGGCGGATACTGCTGCGCGATCTGCGTCACCGCCGGGCCGAGCTTCACGGGATCGGGCGCCGCGAGATCGTCCTGGATCAGGCCGTTCTCGTGCGCGATGCCGAGCGCGTCGAGAAAGGCACTCATCATCGGCCGCTGCTCGGCGAGGTGATAGAGGATGAGCGCGCGCGCGGCAAGACCGTCGGGCAGTGACGTGAGGCCGGCGAAATGCCGCGCCTTGCGCTCGTCATTGAGCGAGACGACGCTCTTGGGCCGGAACTTCTTCTGCTGCGCAATCAGCAGCACGGCCTGCACCTGATCGTCGGACGCCTGCTCGTCCTGCCAGAATGCCCGGCCTGCCTGCAGCCGCTGCTCGAGCGTCATCTGTTTCCACAACCGTGAAGGCGTCAGCATCGCACGATTATAGGACGTCACAGTTCTTCCCCTTCAATCTCGTCGTCCGCCACATCGACCACGGCGCTGTGGATGTCGATGCGGAACCACTTGCGGAACATCTTCAGGTCCCGCTCGGCCGGCCAAGTCGATTCGTCATCGGTCCACGCGGCGAGCTGGAATTCGAAGATCCACGCGTAGTTGTCCTCGAGCCACTCCTGCAGATCTTCCTCGAGGGCGAACTCGGGAAGCAGAAATGCGGAGCCGTAGCTACTCGTGCGCGCGACGGACAGGCTGGCGGTGGGACGCGGCCCCGCATCGACGGACAACGACGTCCTGAACGCGGTATCCCGGGTCCTCGTCCAGTCGACATACGGTTGTGCGGGGACGACAGTGATGGCGGTGCGATTGACCAGGCGCATGGCGGCATCCTATAACACCGCGCCGGGGCGCCGAGAATCGCGGCGAGGCTTCAGGCCTCGGGTGACGCCGGCAGGGCGGAACCCGACGCCTGAAGTCCGGCAAGCTACTTCAACGACGGATCGATCTTCAGATTGTCGACCACCTTGGTCACGCCGTCGGTTTCCCGCGCGAGGTTCATGGCCAGTTCGCGAGCGGCCGGCGTGCCGACCGCGCCGTTCAGCGTCACCACCCCGTTCTTGGTGTCGACGTCGATCTTTCTCGATTTGATGTCCGCGTTGGCAAAATACTTCGACTGGATCTTGACGGTGATCCAAGCGTCCTCGATGTGCTGGCCGGCGTTGCTGGCTTCGCTGACTCGCCTTCTCAGCCATCCTGTTCGCCTCGCGGCCGACCTTCTCGCCCACCTCGTTCGCCTCGCGGCCGACCTTGCTCACCTCGCGGCCGACGGTGCCGCGGACGTCCTGGTTCCCGGGCGTCATCTGGAGCTGGTCGCGCACGTCGCGCACGCCGTCGGTGCTCCGCGCGAGGGCGACCGCCTGGTTGTGCTCGCTGTGCGAGTTCACCGTGCCCTTGAGGGTGACGACGCCGTTGCTGGTGTCGACGTCGATCTCGCGACCCTTCACTTCGTTGGATGCGAAGTACTTGGCCTGAACCGTCATGGTGATCCGGGCGTCGCTGGCGGCGTCGCCGGCCTTGTCCACCGCGGCGGCTGTTTCCCGACCGACCTCGGAACGCGTTCCGCTGTCGCAAGCGGCGCTGACCGCGAGAGCCACCAGCGCCACTGCAATACCCCTAGCCCGTGCGCTCATCTCTTCCTCCTTGGCTGAAGCGATTTGAAGCACATCCAGCCCGAAGGTTCTGCAAAGCGCGGACCCGCATGGCTCATGGTCGAGGTACCAGCTGAGGAGTTGGGGCAGGTGGTCAGAGAAGAAGCAACGATCGACGCGGAATGGCTTTTACCGAAACGGGATCGGCCGCATGAGCTCGGGCGCGAACTCGCGAGCGATAGTCAGCGCGGCATTCACCTCTATCCCCACGAATCCTTCAGCTGAGCATTGCCCGCCGCAGCCGTTTGCGCGAACCCCGCCGTCGGAGCCAGAATCAGCAGCGCGATGAGAAGAAGAGTGGTCATTGTGGCGGAAATGGTATCGTACACATGAGCTGCGACGGCTCTGGCTTGTAGTTTGACATCATGCAGCGTCTGATTGAGCAGCCGTCAGATGAGGGAGACATCTTCGAGGGATCCAGACCCCTCGGACGTGTTCATTACCGTCTGTCCGTATATCAGCAGTTCTCCGAGGACGCCGAGCCCGTCGTCATCCGCCCTGGAGGTTGAAGGCCATATGTCGCCGCTCGAACCGCTCGACATGGCGGAACTTTACGTCCGCCGGCCGGAGCTGACGCTTCGCCTCGCCGACGGGCGTACCCTCGATTTCACGATGGCCAACGCCGACGGCACTATCCGCTCAACCGCCCGCGGACTCTATCGGCCGTAAGGCCGCTGCCATGGCTGACGATAAACCGCTGAAGTCGTCGCTCGAGCTCGCGATGGAGCGCCTCCAGAAGGGGGACGAGGACGCGGGGATCGAGCGGCATCCGGTGACCGACGCCCAGAAAGCGGCGATCGGCGAGGCCCGCAACTTCTACGAGGCGAAGCTTGCGGAGCAGGAGGTGCTGCACCACTCGCGGCTCCGCACGACGCTCGATCCCGCCGAGCGCGCCACCATCGAAGAACAGTACCGTCGCGACCGCGAGCGGCTCGTCGTCCGAACGGGAGGCGAAGATCGAAAAGATCCGCCGGGGCGAGGTGGCGCCGTGACACACGAGAGCTATACTCCCCGGATGCGCAGAACAACGCGTGCTCGTGTGGATCGGCCTGTGCTCGGTGGTGATGCTCGCCGAATCCGCGGGCGGGCTGCAGTGGACGAGCCCGGAAGGCTGGAAGAACGAAGGCGCACTGCCAATGCGTGCCGCCACCTACGCCGTGGCGCCCTCGGCTGGCGACAAAACCGCCGCCGAGTGCGCGGTCTTCTACTTCGGCTCGGGTCAGGGTGGCAGCATCGACGCCAATCTCGAGCGCTGGAAGGGGCAGTTTCAGGGGCCGGGCGGCAAGCCGGCGGCGGCGCAGATTGCAAAACGGACCCTCCGTGGCTTGAACGTGACGACGATCGACACCTCCGGGGAGTACACCGGCATGAGCGGCCCGATGGCCGGTTCGTCGCGTGGCGTGCCAGGTTACCGGCTCCTCGGGGCCATCGTCGAAGGTCCGCGCGGCAACGTGTTCGTGAAGTTCACCGGCCCTGCAAAAACGATCGCCGCGAATCAGCAGAAATTCGAACAGCTCCTCGGGTCGTTTCAACCCGCTCAGTAGGTGTTCGGCTGTGGTTGATGCCCACGCGTCGACCTCGCCGGTTGGCCCTTGCGGAGAACCTGCGACGAGGATACAGCCGCGCCGGAGGGCTCATGATCGTTCGCATTCGTGTTCTGGTCGCTCTGCTTGTGTTGGTCGGACCCGCCCTTGTCGCTCAAACGCGGCCGGGCGGCCAGATGCGGATCGTCCTCGTGGTCGACTCGAGCTCCACCATCACGCCGATGATCACGGATTTTCGCGCCGGCCTCGCCGCCTTTCTGGACACGCTGCCAGGTGATCCGGAAATTGCGGTGATCAGTACAGGCAGCCAGATGAGAGTGCGGGTGGAGCCGACGACGGATCGGCTCAGGCTGCGGGCCGCGGCGTCGAGCTTCTCCTCGGATGGCGGAGGCAACTCCCTGCTCGACAGCCTGCTCGAGGCCGATCAGCGCCTGCTGAAGAACGTTGCCGAACGACGTTCGGTCTTCGTGATCCTGACGAGCGACAGCGGCGGCATCCGGCACGGTGACACCCGCGCGCATCAACGTTTACAACAGGTTCGTGGACGACTTCATTGCGAGAGGCGGCCGCGCCCATGCAGTCGTGGTCGGCAGCGTAAACAGGGGGGTCACCACCCAGATCGCTCAGAACCTCGCGCGCAATACCGGCGGCTTCTACGAATCGATTGTGATCGGCAACGCGATCCCGAAGCTGATGATCACGATGGCCGAGTACGTCGCGGCCGATCAGTGACCGGGCGTGTGAATCGGACGACGCCGTAAGTCGAGCTGCTGCGCGCGGGCGAATGCGAACTCGGTCCCGGCCTGGACGCCCATCCGCCACCGGCACCAGTGACCCGCGACTTGTGCCCGGCCGCGCAAATTACTAAGATCCGGCTCAAACCTCTATCCGTATGGAAGGAGCGATATGCGAACGATTGCAGTCGTGACGTGCGGGGCCGCCATTCTCCTGGGCGGAAGCCTCTCCAGCCGCGGGATTGTGCGCGGCCAGGCCAACCCGGTCCAGACCCACATCGGCCACGTCATGGAGAGTTTCCAGGCGGCGCCCAACCAGCAGGGCCTCCTCCCAACCGCGCTGGCCGAGGCGAAAATCGCCATGACGCACGCCGGGCTGGCACTCAAGAATCCTGACAATCTCGACGCCATCAAGCTGCACGCCGGGCACGTGATCAACGCGCTCGACCCGAGCATCGAGGCCACGGGCCCTGGGCAGGGCTTCGGCGTCAAGAAAGCGGCGGCCGGTGTCGCTCAGCACATCCAGCTGGCGGCGAAGAGTCCCGGCGCCTCCGTTCGTCGTCATGGCCTACGCCACGCATGTGGCGGCGGCCGCCAATAACGCGGCCAAACGCGCGGACGAGGTGATCGCGCTCGCGCAGAAGGCGCGCGCCGCGACGACCGCCGCCGAAGCGGCAGCCGCGATGCAACAAGTCAACACCACGCTCGCAGCCATGACCAACGGCGTCGACACGAACAAGAACGGCGAGATCATCATGGGACACGCCGGAGGGGGGCCTTCAGCAAGCGCAAGACCAAGTCCAGGAAATGCGAAAAGCGGCCACCCGTAACGAGCACCCGCGTCTTTCGATACGGAGTCCGAGGCGGCGAAGACGCTCGTGCGGTGACCTGGCGCGCTGCCGCCAGATTCGAAGCTCCCTCTCCTCGAAGCGCCGAAGGAGGTTCCAGGTGGCAGACGCCAACAAATGCGCTCATCCGGCCTGTAACTGCACGGTGACCAAAGGGGGCGAATTCGGCAAGTACTGCAGCGAGCACTGCAAGAAAAAGGCGGACCAGATCGAACTGCGCTGCGACTGCCGGCATCCGGTCTGCCGTGCGGCCTGACAGCGCGACCGGCGCCCCGACGCAAACGAGACTGGCGACGGTGCCTGCCTGGTTATCTGTTTCGACCCTGGTGAGGCCCGGGCCCGGCTGCAGATGAGGTGGTGTGCCGGCGCGTGGCGACGGCATGCTCCATGCTTCGACCACGCACGGTCATGACACCGAGAACCAGGCGCTGGATTGCCTTCGTCGCGCTCGCCGGGCTGGTTGTCGGGGCGTTCGTGTCGCTCGCCCTCCGCATTCCCTTGTCCTCGGTGAAACTGCGTGCCCGAGTCGTGGCGACGCTCGCCGACCGGCTGGACTCCGAAGTGGAGCTCGGCGAGCTCACGCTTCGCATCTTCCCCCGCTTGCAGGCCGTGGGGACCGGACTGGCTATTCACCACAAGGGGCGCCGCGACGTTCCCCCGCTGATCTCGGCGGAAAAATTCACCGTTGATGCCGATCTGCTGGGTCTATGGCGCCGACGCGTCGCTCACGTCCGACTCGACGGCTTCAAGATTCAGGTCCCTCCCGGCGAGCATCACGAGGACGATCGGGAAAAGGAAAAGCAGGCCGCCAAGGACGCGAAGAGCCTTCCGCTCGGCAACAACGACGCCGGTCATGTGGCCGGCGGCCGTCAGGTCGTGATCGAGGTCGTCGAGGCGCCGGAAGCGGCAGTGATCATTCTCCCGAGAAATCCGGAAAAGACGCCCAAGACCTGGTCCCTCCATACGCTGCGGGTGCACTCGGTGGGCGCGAACACGACCATGCCGTTCAAGGCGCTGCTGACGAACGGGGTTCCACCCGGACAGATCGCCACGGAGGGATCATTCGGCCCGTGGCACCGCGACGACCCGGGACACTCCCCGGTGAACGGCGCTTTCACATTCGAGAACGCGGACCTTGGGGTATTCAAGGGCATCTCCGGCATCCTGTCCGCGAAGGGCACGTATACGGGAAGGCTCGAGACAATCGACGTGCACGGCGAGACGGATACCCCGGACTTCATGGTGAACATCAGCGGTCACAAGGTGCCGCTTCGAACGAAATACCACGCGATCGTCGACGGCACAAACGGCGACACGACGCTCGAACGGATAGACGCGTCGTTTCTGAACACCTCGTTGGTCGCGAAAGGCGGCGTCTACGACGTCAAAGGAGTAAAGGGGCGGCGCGTCCTGCTCGACATCGCGATGGACCCGGCGAGGCTCGAGGACGTGATGAAGCTCGCCGTCAAGACGCCGCAATCACCGATGACCGGAGCGCTGCGGCTGAAGACGAAGTTCGATCTCCCGCCCGGCGACCAGGACGTCGTCGACAAGCTACATCTCGACGGGAACTTCGCCATCCTCGGCGGCCGCTTCACCGACGCCGATGTGCAGCGCAAGATCAACGAGATGAGCGTACGAGCGACGGGCAAGACTGGCGACCGCGGGGACGCCGCCAACAGTCGCGTCTGATTTCAGCGGGCGATTCGCGCTCGGCAATGGCCTCCTCACGCTGCAGCGGCTGACATTCAACATTCCTGGTGCGGTCGTGGAGCTGAAGGGCCAGTACGCCCTGCAGCGGGAGACGCTGGCATTTTTCGGCGACCTGTTCATGGACGCCACAGTGTCGGAAGCGACAACCGGTTGGAAGTCGGTCCTGCTGAAGATGGTGGACCCCGTGTTCCGCAAGAACGGGCAGGACCGTGATCCCTATCAAGATTACCGGCACGCGCAAGCGAACCGTCGTTCGGAATGGACGCCGGACGGGTGTTCAAGCGGAGCAACTGAACCGGTGCCTGGGGTCCGACCGATTTCTTCTTGCGCCCGGCCGTAGTAGAGAGAGTGTCAGTGCTTGCCTGTAGTCTGCCGGTCGAGGTCGTTGTGATCCGGCATGTGAGCCTTGAGGCCGCGATTCGGAGTGTTCTTGGAATAGCCCGCGACGAGCTGGTCGTTCCAATGGTCGATCGAGAAGTCGAATGGGTCGCCCGGATCCTCGTCAACCAGCTCGAGGTCGGTCTCGGTCATCGTGAGCTTCCCAAACTGCAGCTTTCCACCGCGCCAGTAGATATAGTTTCGTGAGACGGCGGGCGGCGAGAGCCTTCGTCGTTCGCCCGATCCGAAGGTCTGCACGATCGCACCCTCCGCGACGCGAACCGAGGTCACTTTGCCGCGCATCAGCGGGGGCGGCACCAGTTGCTGCGGGATCCAAGATCAGGTCGTTGTTGTCCACCGTCACGCCATGACCGGGCTTGACCTTCAGAAGGTCGTCCATTTTCAGGCCGAGGAGCTTCATCAACGGATTCACCGGAAGTCCGAAGCCGCGCACGGCTGCCGCGTGCATCCGAATGCGGCCGTCCGGAGTCGCTTCGACGCCACCCTTGACGTCGAAGGGCACCTTGATCCCTTTTTTCAGAACGCCCTGCTGCCGAAGCCGGCTCTGATCGTCGGTCGAGATTCGAAGCTTCTCGACGTTCGACCGGCCCTGACCGAGCGTCCTCGTCATCAGGGCGTTGAGCGACGCCATGTCCAGGGCGATCTCACCGGAATCGATCGCGACGACATAGGAGAGCTTGTCCTCCAGGAACGGCATGACCGCGCGGGCCGTGGGCTCGAACCGGCCGCGCAGGTGGCGTATGCGCAACGTGACATCAGCCGTCACGTGGAGATCCACGTTGCTCATCTCCACTTCGACGGACTGCCGCCCGGGCCCGGGGGCAAGGCAGGCGGCGCTTTCGCGGCCGCCTCATCCGGCAGAGCGCTCGATCGTCGCCTGGAACGGACGAGCAAAACACGACCAACGCCGCGCCGATGAGTATTTGGCGCATCCCGACACAGTGGCAAGAGATGTGCCAGCAACCATTCCGGGACACCGCGCCTCGGCCGGCCGAGTCGGTCGATGCTCGCAATCGCCCCGGTGTCCCGACGCTCAATGGCGCTGTTGCCGCAGGTACTGCCGCGCCGCTTGATACGCAGGACAGGCTCCGGCTACCAGCTTCCAGAATGTCGGCGAATGATCCATCCGCTTCAGGTGCATCAACTCGTGAATGAGCACGTAATCGCGGACCCAGTCCGGCACCTGCAGGAGCCGCCAGTTCAGGCAGATGTGCCCGCTCGGAGAACACGATCCCCAACGCCAGCGCTGATTCCTGATGCTGACGCGCGACACCGTGACGCTGTGACGCGACGCCAACTCCAGCAGCCTCGCCGGGAGCTCGCGCCGCGCCCGCGCGCGCAGCTCGCGCGCTTCGCTCGACCGGCATTTCCCCGGTGGATACCGGCCCCCTCGACAACGACACGCGCCAGCTGTCTGTCGATCCACGCGCGCTCACGTTCGGCAAAGGCTTTCGCCTCGCGCTTGGAACCCCAGCGCGGAATCGTCACCCGGACCGTTCCGTCGGGTCGCACGCGAATCAGGTACCGCCGCGCGCGCGAATGCCGAACGAAGAGTGGCTCGATCATTCGCCAGCCAGCGCGCGCGCAGAGCGGAGCCACAGACCGCCGTCGACAACAAGGACGACGCCGGTGACGAAGGACGCCGCGTCGGAACACAAGAACAGGGCGGCGGTCGCGATGTCGTCGATCGTCGCGAGCCGGCCGAGCGGGCAATCGTCGACGATCGTCTTCAGCGACTCTGGCGTGACGAGACGGCGGACGCCCTCTGTGCCCTCGACCGGACCAGGCGCGACCGCGTTCACACGCACGCCGGCCGGTCCCCACTCCACGGCGAGCGCACGCGTGAGCGCGTCAACGCCGGCTTTTGCGGCCGACGCGTGCGACTGGCCGACCGTGCCAAGCAGCTGGAGCGTCGCGCTGATATTCAGAATGACGCCCTTTCGCGACTTGAGATGCGGGAAGGCCGCGCGCGAGACGTTGAACGTACCCTTGAGATCGATGTCGACGACCGTGCCGAACCCGTTTGGCGAAAGGTTCTCGGCCAGGCAAAAGAAATTGCCTGCCGCGCCGTTGACGAGGATGTCGAGGCGGCCGAATGTCTGCACCGTCTGGGCGACCACCGCTTCCATCGCAGCCGGATCGCGGACGTCGCCGGCGAGAGCGAGCGCTTGCACGCCGGCCTGCCGAATCTCGGCCGCTGCCGGCTCGAGATGCTCTTGCTTGCGGCTTGAAATTGCGACATTACATCCCGCGGAGGCGAACGCCAGCGCGACGGCGCGACAAATGCCGGTGCCGCCTCCCGTCACCAGGGCGGCTTTACCTTTCAGGAGATCGGGCTGGAACGGGTTGATGGGACGCCTCTCAGACGGGCTCTACCTGCTTCGACTTCGCCAGCTTCGAGCGCGCCGTCCGCAAATGGTAGCCCATCGGTCAATTCGTTCGTCTGCAGCATTCGCGGCACACGATCGATCGTTTCCAGCGGTCTGATATCGTCGCCGCCGTTGGCCGCGTGCAGCTCTTTGAAACGGCGGGCCTTGACCAGCACATTGCCCTCCAGCGATCCGACGGCCTGGTTGTAGGCCTCGAGACTGGATTTGAGCCGCGTCCCGAGCGTGTCGAAATGGCTCGCCGAGCACCCGGATGGCGTCGTACAGATTTCGGCCGAGCTCGCTGATCTTCCGGGCGTTCTCCCCCATCGCCTCCTGCTGCCAGCCGTACGACACCGCCCTCAACAGCGCGATCAACGTCGTCGGGCTCGCGGGAATGACGCGCTGCTCGACGCCGAACTCGATGAGCCCTGGGTCCTGCTCGAGCGCGGCGCTGAAAAACATCTCGCCGGGCAGAAACATCACGACAAACTCGGGTGTCTGCGGAATCTGCGTGAAATAGCTCTTGGCGGCGAGCTGCGTGATGTGTGAACGGACCTGGCGCGCATGGTCGAGGAGCAGCGCGGCGCGGGTCGGTTCGTCGGGCGCTTCCAGCGCCTTCAGGTACGCGTCGAGCGGCACTTTCGCGTCGACGACGACGTGCTTGCCCCCCGGAAGCCGGACGACGACATCGGGCCGGAGCCGCCGGTCGTCGGTCGCCGGTGACCGTCTGCTGCTCTTCGAAATCGCAGTGCTCGACCATGCCGGCCAGCTCGACGACGCGTTTGAGCTGAAGCTCGCCCCACCGGCCGCGGACGCCAGGGCGCTTGAGCGCATCCACCAGCCGCGCCGTCTCGGTGCGCAGACTCTGGCCTGTCGTGTCGAGCGACGCGATGCGCTGCATCAACTGCGCGCCGGACTCGACGCGCCGGCGCTCGGAGTCCTTGATCTCGCGGTCCACTTGCTCGAGCGTCTTCTGCAGCGGCGCGAGCAGACCCTCAATGGCCTTCTTCCGCGCGTCGATATCGGTCGCCGTCTCGTTCCGCGCCTCCCGCAACCGGGCTTCGGCCAGGTCGAGAAATCGCCGGTTGTTCGTGTCGAGCGCCTCGGCGCTCAAGGATTGGAACGCGTGGCGGAAGGTTGCTTCGGCTTCCTGGTAGGCCCGCAGGCGTTCACCATGGGCCGCGCGATCTCGTTCCGAGGCCATCTGCAGGCGGGCATGCGCCGGCCGGCCGGCGAGCCAGCCCAGGAGTGCACCGAGCCCCAAACCAATCGCCAGGATGGCCAGCTGTGAGGGTTCCATGGGAATTCGGCTATCTGGTCATTTGGATTCAACGACCGGATTAACCAGACGAGTCGACGCATCAAGTAACCGACGTACGGCTGAAAGTATCGCATGGCTGCCTCATCTCAATACGGCTCATCTCAATACGGGTCATCTCAACTGAGTCATCGCGATACGACGAAGGGGATCCACGCTTCGGGCAGCTGCAGCTCCGCCGCGTGTATCGCCGCCAGCGTGGCGCTACGCGCCTGGACGCCCGCCGCGATCTGCTGGAGCGCGTGACGCGCCGCGATCTGCGCCTGACGCCGCTTGTCCACGTAACGGCCCGCGCCCATCTGCGAGCCTAGCCCGTTCGGCGGCACGCTCTACGCGCAGCATCTGCAGCCGCGGCATGTCGATCGGCTCGAACGGCAGCGTCGTCTGAAAGCGCTCTTCTGAAGCGGTATCCAGTTGCACCGGCGGCTTTGAGGGCCCGTTCCCGATCCAGCTCCGCGCGATAACACTGGAAACAAAGCGGTGCGCGCGACTCCGGGGCGGCCGCCCCGTGCCCGGCAGGCTGGGCAGCGCGCCATGGGCCGTTTACCTTCCAGCTCGCCGCCTGGAAACGTAATCCACTCGGCGTCAACGACTTGCGGTTGAGGAGCAGGGCTGTGGGTCACCATGCGGAGCAGTGTAGAGCATGGGTGTGACAGGGGAGGTCACGCCCACTTACGCAGGCAAGTCTCAAGTTTGAAGTCTCAGGTCTGAAGGCAACCAGGTCCAAGCTCTGCGAATCTGTCAGCGCGTAGTCAAGAGAGCTCGCCAGAGCTTCAGATTTCAGAGTTTCAGGCATCAGGTTTCAGATTTCAGGTTTCAGGTTTTCAGGCGTCGGATGTACTGCACGGCGTTGGCGCGCGCCGCGAGATATCGTTCGAAGTCGGCGGCGCTGATCGTCACCGTCACGGTGTTGACGTTGGGGTGGAACGAGAGGCGCGCGGCCGACTTCAGATCGCGATCGATGAAGACGCGCACGTGATGGTTCCGATCGTTGATCAGTCCGAAGGGAGAGACGGCGCCTGGCGTCACGCCGAGATGCGTCATCATGCGCTCGGGCGAGGCGAAGCTCAGCTTGCCGTCGCCAATCTGGCCGGCGAGGGTGCGCAGATCGACGCGCTTGGAATGCATGACGATGACCAGATAGTGGCGATCGCCTTTCTGATTCCGGAGAAACAGGTTCTTGGAGTGTGTCGCGTCGATTCCGGCCCAGTGGCGCTCTGCTTCTTCCACGGTGACAACGGGCGGATGCTCGTACCGCTCGAAGGGGATGTCCAGGGCGTTGAGGTACGCGTAGACCTCTTGTTCCGGCGGTGTCATCGGTCGGCCTGGTCCGGCAGCTCTCACCGGCGTCTGCGCGCCTCGGACGCTTCGCTCGCCCGGGCCGTGAGCGATTATGTCTCGAAAGCCTGTCGAGTCTCGGCACCTGCACCGAGTTGACGGCAGCGCCCGTCAAACATCATCATTCAAGAGTCGTTCATCTGGGTCTGCACCGTTTCCTCGCGAGAGCACGCTCTCCTCTGTCCACGAACCCTCGGTCCCGTGGATCGCATCCAAACGGGTGGCGCGAAGGTGCTCGGCTGAAGCCGCCCGGACCGGACTGACCATACTTATGACGAACGTGCGACGAGCGTTGATTATCGTTCTCTTCCTCGGCGCGGTCCCCGCATGCGGCAGAGGCGGCGCCACCGGAGCGGGGCCCGCTGCGGCGGCGCGGCCGCCAACGGCCGTCGACATCGTCACGGTCGAGTCCAAGCCGGTCGAGCGGACCAGCGAGTTCGTCGGCACGATCAAGTCGCGCCGGTCGACGAACGTTCAGCCGCAGGCCGAAGGTTTCCTGACACGAATCGTCGTGCGATCGGGCGATCGCGTGCAGCCAGGCACGCTGCTGATGGAGATCGACTCCCGGCCCCAGCAGGCGGCCATCGCCAGCCTCGAGGCCATCCGGGCCGCGCGCGAAGTCGACGTGAACTACGCGCGCCAGGAGGCGCAGCGCGCACAGACGCTGCTCACCGCGGGCGCCGCGAGCCAGCAGGATGCGGACCGCGCCCAGAACGCGCTCAAGGCCGCCGAGGCACAGGCGCGCGCGGTGGAGGAGCAAATCAATCAACTGCGCACCGAGCTCGCCTACTATCGCGTGACGGCGCCCACCAGCGGCATCCTCGGTGATATTCCCGTCCATGTCGGCGACCGCGTCACCAAGAGCACGCTGCTGACGACCATCGACGAGAACGCCGGCCTCGAGGTGTACCTGAACGTCCCCGTGCAGCAGGCGCCGGGGCTCCGGATCGGCCTGCCGGTCCGTCTCCTCGACGACAAGGGACAGGCGGTGGCGACCGAACGTATCGCCTTCGTCTCGCCCTCGGTCGACGATGCGACGCAGACCGTGCTGGCGAAGCTGCCGCTCTCCGTCACTGGCGCCTTCCGCCCGTCGCAGTACGTTCGCGCGCACGTGATCTGGAGCACCGATCCAGGGCTCACGGTTCCGGTGACGGCCGCCGTCAGAGTCAACGGTGCGTACTTCGTCTTCGTTGCCGAAACCGCGGAAGGCAGCGGAACAGGGGCGCCGGGCCTGGTCGCGCGTCAACGCGCGGTCACGCTTGGGCCGGTCGTCGGCAACGACTACCTCGTGCTGACGGGCCTGAAACCTGGCGAGAAACTGATCGTGTCCGGCATCCAGAAGATCGGCGATGGCGCGCCAGTGGCCGCCCAGGCCAGGCCCTCAAGCCCGGAACCTCGATCGCCATGCCGGGTCGGAGGCGTCGTAAGTGATCACCGACGTCTTCATCCGCCGCCCCGTCCTCGCGACCGTTTGTTCGCTCGTCGTCACGCTCGCCGGCGCGATCGCCATTCCGACGATGCCGATCGGCCGGTATCCGGAGCTCGCACCGCCGACGGTCGGCGTGACCACGTTCTACACGGGCGCGAACGCGGAAGCGGTCGAAAGCGCCGTCACAACGCCGCTCGAATCGGTCATCAACGGCGTCGAGGGCATGGTCTACATGACCTCGTCGAGCACGAACAGCGGGATTTCCAACATCACGGTCACCTTCGAAGTCGGCCGGGATCCCGACCTCGCGGCCGTCGACGTGCAGAACCGCGTCAATCAGGCGGTGGGACGGATGCCGGTGGAAGTGCGGACCAACGGCATCACCGTCACCAAGAACACCGCGGGGTTTCTCGGGGCGCTGGGGTTCTTTTCTCCCGATAACCGGTACGACTCGCTCTTCATCAGCAACTATCTGGATCGGTACGTTCGGGACGGCTTGAAGCGGGTCCCGGGCGTCGGCAACGTGATCATCTTCGGCGAGCGCCGGTTCGCCATGAGACTCTGGCTGGATCCCTCCCGGCTGGCCGGACACGGTCTGACGGCGGGCGACGTGACGAACGCGCTCCGCGAGCAGAACGTCCAGGTGGCCGCGGGCAGCGTCGGCGCGCAGCCGTCGAGCCCCGACCAGATGTATCAGCTCAGCGTCCGCGCAGCCGGCCGGCTGGTCGAGGTCAGCCAGTTCGGGGACATCGTGGTCAAGGCCGGCAAGGACGGCGCGCTCGTACGCGTGAAAGACGTGGGCCGTGTGGAGCTCGGCGCGGAGGACTACTCGTCGCGCCTGAGGTTCGCCGGAGTGGAAGCCTCGGGCATCGGCATCCAGCTCCTTCCGTCGGCCAACGCGCTGGCGACGTTCAGCGGCGTGCTCGCCGAGATGGAACGGCTGGAACGGACGTTCCCGCCCGGTCTGGAATGGCGGCTGGCATTCGACAACGTCGTCGTCGTCCGCGAATCGATCATCGAGGTCCTCATCACGCTCGCGGAGGCGATCGGCCTGGTCGTCCTCGTGATGTTCCTCTTCCTGCAGAACTGGCGCAGCACGCTCATTCCGGCGGTGACGATCCCCGTGTCGCTCATCGGCACGTTTGCGTTCATCAAGCTGCTCGGCTTCTCGATCAACACGTTGACGCTCTTCGGCATCGTCCTCGCGACCGGCATCGTCGTGGACGATGCGATTGTGGTGATCGAGAACATCGAACGGCACATGCGGGAGTCCGGCAAGACGGCGGCGGAGGCGGCGACGGACGCCATGCGGGAGGTGTTCTCCGCGGTCGTCGTCATCGGCATCGTGTTGGTGTCGGTCTTCGTGCCGGTGGCCTTCTTCCCCGGCACGACGGGACGGATGTACCAGCAGTTCTCGATGACGATTGCCTTTGCCGTCGTCCTGTCGGTGTTCAACGCCGTCACGTTCACGCCGGCGCTGGCGGCGCTGCTCCTGGAGAAGGAAAGTCACGCGCACGGCAGATTTTTCTCGGGCGTGAACCGTGTCATCGACGGCGGGACGAACCTGTACGTTCGAATCGTGCGCGGGGCGCTGCGGTGGAAGTGGGCGATGCTGCTCGTGTTCGCCGTCGGGCTGGCCGGCACCTGGCTGATCTACCGCGCGGTGCCGGGCGCGTTTGTTCCGGCCGAGGACGAGGGCTACTTCATCACGATCGTCCAGGGCCCCTCCGGCGCTTCGCTCGAGTACACCAACAACATCATGAAGCAGGCCGAAGCCATCTACGCGAAGCAGCCGGAGATCGAGGCGGTGTTTTCCGTGGCGGGCTTCAGCTTCAGCGGCGCCGCGTCGAACTCCGGCCTGATGTTCGCCCGGCTGAAAGGCATTCGAGGAGCGAGAGGGCGCCGAGCATTCGCTCGACGCGGTCCTCGGCCGTCTTCGCGGGCAGACGTTCGGCATCACGGGAGCGCTCGTCATCCCTGTCGCTCCGCCCGCGATTCAGGGGATCTCGGCGTTCGGCGGGTTTCAGTTCGAGGTCCTCGATCTCGACCGGCGGCGACATCACCAACCTGCAGACCGTCACGCAGCAGGTCGCGGCCGCCGGCAATCGCTCGGGACGCGTCGCCGGTCTGTTCTCGAGCTTCACGGCCAACGACCCGCAGCTTGTCGTCGAGATCGATCGCGACCGCGCGCGCAGCCTGGGCCTGCCGGTCCGCGAGGTGACCGACGCGCTGGCGGTCCTGCTCGGTTCGCAGTACGTCAACGACTTCGACTTCAACAACCGCGCCTATCGGGTCTACGTGCAGGGCGACCAGGCGTTCCGCGCCAAGCCGTCCGATCTCGAACAGTACTACGCGCGTGCCGCCAACGGCGACATGGTGCCCCTTTCCACGGTCGTTCGTCTGAGCGAGCGAACCGCGCCAGCCGTGATCAACCATTTCAACCTGTTCCGCTCGGCGGAGATTACCGGTTCGGCCGTGCCCGGCGTCAGCTCGGGTCAGGCGCTGCAGGAGATGCAGCGCATTGCGGGGGAGACGCTGCCGGCAGGCTTCGACTTCGCCTGGGCGGGCCTGTCGCTCGAAGAGATCAGAGCCGGATCGCAGGCCGCGTCCCTCTTCGGTGCTGAGCATCGTGCTCGTGTATCTCGTGCTGGCGGCCCAGTACGAGAGCTGGGTGCTGCCGCTCATCATTCTCCTGGGCGTGCCGCTCGCGGTGCTGGGCGCGCTGAGCGCGCAGCTGGCGCGGGGATTCGCGAACGACGTGTTCTGTCAGGTGGGACTCGATCATGCTGATCGGCCTGGCGGCGAAGAACTCGATCCTGATTGTCGAGTTCGCCGAACAACTGCGAGGCCAGGGCCGGACCATCGTCGAGGCCGCCATCGAATCGGCTCGCATCCGGCTGCGTCCCATTCTGATGACCTCGTTCGCGTTCATCCTTGGCGTGCTGCCGCTCGCGTTCGCCACCGGTGCGGGAGCCGGCGCGCGCAACTCGGTCGGCACGGCGGTGGCGGGCGGCATGCTCGCCTCCACGTTCCTGTCGATCGTGTTCATCCCGGTCCTGTATGTGATCATCCGGACGCTCGCTCCCGGGAAGGGTCATCATGTTCGGACCGGGGCAAGCGGCGCTCAGGGAGGCAGCCGTGCGTAGGAAACCGGTCCGGGCCAAACCGGACACTACGACAGGCTGTCGCTGCCTTGTCTCCGCTGATTCGATCCGCTCCGGTCGGGCGTCGTGTCCGGCTTCAGCCGGCACCGGCGGCGCCCCGGCCCGCTTGACGGTCGTGCTGCTCGGCCTGTTCGTGTGCACGCCATCGATCAGCGGACAGACGCCGGCGCCGGTCATGGAACGTGTCACCCTTGATGAAGCGGTCGCGCGCGCGCTGGCGCGGAACCCGACGGTCGCTCAGGCGGCGACCGCCATCGTTCGCGCGGAAGGGTTTCTGCAGCAGGCGCGTGCGGCAACGCGGCCGAGCGTCAATGCGGGCCTCAGCACCTCCATACTCGATAGCGGGCGCGGGTTCGACGACCTGGTCGTCCAGCCGCGCACCCAGACGCTGCTCTCGGCAACTGCCAGCGTGCCCGTCCTGGCGGCGTCGCAATGGGCTGCCGCCACGCAGGCACGCGATCAGATCGACATCGCGCGGCTCTCGGTGACCGACGTCCGGAAGGAAATCGCGTCGGCCACGGCTCAGGCCTATCTCGCCATCATCGCCGCCCAGCGGCAGATCGAAGTCAATCTACTGCGCGCGCGAGACCGCGCAGGCACACCTGGAGTACGCGCAGAAACGGCTGGCGGGCGGGGCCGGGACGCGCCTCAATGAGTTGCGGGCGGCGCAGGAAGTCGCCAGCGATGAAGCGCGACTGGAGATAACGCGGCTGGCCGCGCGGCGGGCGCAGGAAGCCCTGGGCGTCCTGATGGCCGCCGACGGTCCGGTCGACGCGGCCGTAGAGCCGATGTTCGAGGTGCCGGCCATCGCTGACGAGCCCACCTGGATGGCGGCCCGGCCTGATCTGCAGCTCTTCACCGCGACCGAGCGAGCCGCAGAACGGACCTCACGTGACAGCTTCAAGGACTACTTCCCCACGGTCTTTGCGTCGTTCGATCCTCAGGTGGTCACGCCCAGTGGTCTCTTTCAGCCGTCGCGAACCTGGCGCTTGACGTTCTCGGCGTCCCAGTCGATTTTCGACGGCGGACAACGCAAGGGCGTGGCGCGGGTCCGCGAAGCCGCCGCGGCATCATCCAGGCTCCAACTGACATCGGCACAGATTCAGGCACGCTCGGAGGTCCGGGTGGCGCAGGAAGATGTGCGGGGCACGGAGCGCGCCCTGGAGAGCATCCGGCTGGCTGCGCAGCACGCGCAGGAGGTGCTGAGCATCACCAATACGGCCTTTCAGGCCGGCGCCACGACAAACCTCGAAGTGATCGATGCGCAGCGGTCGGCTCGCGACTCCCAAGCCGCCGCGGCCATCGGCGAAGATGCGGTTCGCCGGTCCCGCCTGGAACTGTTGATTGCGCTCGGACGCTTCCCCCAGTAGACATTTTCTCGAAGTTAGAAGTGAAAACAGGCCGTCCTTGCTCCGATTGTCGTCGCGGCGGCCATCGTCGCGTCCGTCACGTTCGGGCTGCGCCAGGGCCTGTTCGTCGCCGCCGCGTCCGACGCATACGGGTACGTGAGCCAGGCCGACCTCTGGGCCAGGGGCAGCCCTATTGTCCGGCAGCCCTTTGCCCGCGACATGACGTGGCCCAACGCCGCCGAAACGCTGGCGCCGCTCGGCTATCGTCCTTACCGTCCTGCTCCGCACGGCACCGACATCGTCCCCCTTTACGCTCCCGGCCTCCCGATGGTCATGGCGATCTTCAAGTTGATCGGAGGACCGAGGGCGGTGTTCCTGGTCGTCCCACTGCTCGGCGGGCTGGCGATTTGGGCCACCTATCTGATGGGCAGACGCCTGGCCGGCCCGCTGGTGGGCGCATCGGCCGCGATTCTGCTCGCCTCGAGCCCGCCATTTCTTTTCGAAATCGTCTCGCCCACGAGCGACGTGCCTGCCACGGCCTGGTGGGCCCTCGCTCTGGGATTGCTCATGGTCGAGGGCCGGGCGGCCGCGTTTGCCGCCGGCCTGGCGACAGGACTCGCGATCTTGACGCGACCGAACATCGTGGCGCTCGCGGCTGTCCCGGGTGCGTTGCTCGTGTGGCAGTGTCTTCGTTCCGGAGTTCGCTCATCCCCTCCTGCCCCTCCTGCCCTTCCCGCCCTTCCTGCCCTTCCCGCCCATCCTGCCCTTCCCGCCCTTCCTGCCCTTCCCGCCCCTCCCGCCCTTCCCGCCCGAGCTCGGGCGTCCAGTCCAACGCAGCGTATGTTGCTGTTCGCCGCGGGATCGATTCCGGCCTGCCTCGCCGTCGCGTTGATCAACTGGCGCTTGTACGGCTCCCCGCTTGCGTCCGGATACGCCCCATTCGCTGTCTTGTTCAACTGGTCGCACGTGTGGCCGAATCTTGCGCGCTATCCTCGCTGGCTGCTCGAGACCGAAACGCCCTTCGTGCTCCTCGCGCTGATCGCGCCATTCGTGCTCCAGCCAATTCCTGCCGCACGCCTCGATCAACCATCGCCGCGCACGATTGGGGTGGTCTGGTTGTGCTTCATCGCGACGATATTTCTCTCGTACCTCTTCTATCTGCCGTTCGACGAGTGGTGGTACCTGCGGTTCCTGCTGCCCGCATACCCGCCGATCCTCGTGCTGAGCTCGGCCGCGCTGGTGCGGCTCCTCACGCCGTTCACGCGCGTAGCGCCTGACGCGAAAGGGTTCGCGGCCGCCGCCGTCGTGGCTCTGGTTGCCCGGCACGGCGTGGACTATGCCGTCAACCGCGGCGCACCCGATCTGTGGAGAGCCGAACAGCGATATCTGACCGTCGGCGAGTATGTGGCCACGCTTCCGGATCGCGCCGTCCTGATCTGCATGCAGCACAGCGGCGCCGCGAGGTACTACTCCGGCCGAATCACGGTCCGCTACGACGTGATGCGACCGACGGATCTCGACCTGGTGCTCGCCGAACTGCGACGGCTCGGCTACTATCCGTATCTCGTGCTCGACGACTGGGAAGAACCGACGTTCCGGGACCGCTTCAAGGGTCGGAGCGCCCTGGCCGCACTCGACTGGACGCCCGTCGCGCAGCTGCACTCGAACCAGGTGAGGATCTACGATCCCGCCGATCGGCAGCCAGGCCGACCGGATCGCCCGCGAATTCCCGACGTGGTTCCGTAGGGGAGATCGGAAGTCTGAAATCTGAAGTCTGAAATCTGATCAGACTTCAGATTTCAGATCTTCAGGTTTCAGATTTCGTTCGAGAGTGCCCTGACCTCCGTTTCCTCATCGTCCGGGCACGTATAGAATTCAGGTCGTGCCAAGAAATGCCGAAGTGATTCGGCAATGGACCATACTGCGCGAGATCGAGAACGCGCGAGGAAGCGGCGTCACGATCCACGAACTGGCGACGTTGTGTGGCGTCACCACCCGGACGATCCGCCGCGACCTGCAGGCGCTCGAGGAAAGCGGTTTCCCCCTGTTCGACGATCGATCGCGCGACGATGGGCGGACACGGTGGAACATCAATGGGCAGGCGCTCAAGGGGCTTTCTGCCGGCCTGACGCTCTCAGAGCTCTGCGCCCTGTACTTCAGCCGGACGCTCGTGGAGGCGCTGTCCGGCACCCCGTTTCGAGAAGACGTCGAGCGCGCGTTCGACAAGCTGGCCGCGGGGCTGACACCGCACATGCGGCAGTTTCTCGATCAGCTGCCGCACGTCATCGCGGCCAAGCCGGATGCGATGCACGGCCGGCCCGTGGACGAAGCGGCCGACTCTCGCAGCCAACAGGTCATTGCTCGCGCGCTCGAAGCCACCCTGCACCGGCGGCAGGCCACGATCACGTACCACTCGCGCTCGAGTCAGCGAACCAAGCCCTACCTGGTGCACCCGTATCGGCTCGCGCATGCGCTGGGCGGCCTGTACCTGCTGGCCTACGTGCCCGAGTACCAGGAAATCCGAACCTTCGCGGTGGAACGGATTCAGGAGATCTCGCTGCTGGAGGACCGGTTCACGCCGGTCGAAGAGCTGCCCGATACCGCGTTTCCCGATTCGCTCGGCGTGCACTCGGGGCCGCCCGAGCCGGTGGCGATCGAGTTCGAAGCGGCGGCCGCCGACTACGTCCGCAGCCGGACCTGGCATCGGACGCAGGTCGTTCGCGATTTGCCCGCGGGCCGCGTCTCGATGGCGCTGCACGTCTGCGTCGATCGCGCCCTCACGGGGTGGATTCTCAGCTTCGGTCCTCTTGCGCGGGTCACGTCGCCGGCTGCGCTCGCGCGCGAGATTGCGCAACAGCTCGGGGACGCGCTCTCCCGGTATGCGCAGGCCGGAGAAGACCGGCGAAGAAGACAAGGCCGCCGGACCATGATTCGGCTGCTCGCGATCGACATCGACGGCACGCTGCTCGACAGCCGCGGCCGGATTCCGGAGGCCCACCGGCAGGCGCTCGGCGACGCGTCGGCGCAGGGCGTCGCCATTGCCCTGGTCACCGGCCGCAGTTTTCATTTCACCAGGCCGATCGCCGACCTCCTTCAGATGCCCGTCACGATGATCGTGAACAACGGCGCGATGGTGAAAAGCGTCGAGGGCGCGACCCTGCTCCGCCGCCTGCTGCCGAGGGACGCCGCGCTCGCCGTGCTCGCCGGCACACGCGCGTTCGAGGACAGCGTGGCGATTGTGTTCGACCGCCAGGACGAGCGGCAAATCATGTTCGAGCGCATGGATTGGACGCATCCCCACCGGCGCGGTTACTACGAAAGGAACAAGGCCTTCATCGCCGCCACCTCGCCGCTCGTCGCAGCCGTCACCGAGGATCCGGTGCAGGTGATGTTCACCGGCGGCGTGGCGCGGATGCGCGCGCTGGCGGCGGAGCTCCGGGCGATGCCGATCGCCCATCGCTTCTCGGTCGCCTTGACGGAGTACGAGCTTCGCGACTTTTCGCTCGTCGACGTCAACGACGCCGGCTGCTCGAAGGGATCGACGCTGGCGCAGTGGGCGGCGACGCGCGGCGTCGCGCGCGACGAGGTGATGGCCGTCGGGGACAACCTGAACGACGTCGAGATGCTGGAGTTCGCCGGCACGGCCGTCGTCATGGGCAACGCATCCGCGGCGATGCAGGCCAGCGGCTTTCACCTCACCGCGAGCAACGACGATGACGGCCTCGCCGACGCGATCCGCCGGTTCGTGCTTGATCGGTAGGGCGGGAGGGGCGGGAAGGGCGGGAAGGGCGCGGCAGAGGGGCGGGAAGGGCGAGGGGCGGGAAGGGCTAGAGGGCAGGAGGGGCGGGAAGGGCCGGAGGGCGGGAGAGGCAGGAGGGGGGACGGGAGATAGGGCAGGAGGGACGGAGGGCGGGAGAGGCGGGAAGGCACAGGAGGGGCGGGAGGGCTGGACGGGCTGTAGCGAGGTTTGATCTGCTCGAGACGTCGCCGGCTTTGCCGGATTGCGGCCGCCGACTGAGTGAAGGCAGGCGAGGATGCAGGCAGATGGGCAGGGCGGGACGGGCTCGAGGGCAGGACAGGTTGGAGCGGCGAGGTGCGGGAGAGGCTGGATAGCCGTAGGACCCCGATTGGAAGTCAGCCTCGAAGATCGGCTCCAGGATGAGTTTGAGCGCACCCTGGACCACGCGATCGCGGATGGACGGAATCGAAAGTTGGCGCACGTTGCCGCCTTCCTTCGGGATGCCGACCTTCCGCGGTCGTCGGGGTCGATAGCGCCGCTGCACCAGCTCCTCACGAAGCTGGGCGAGAAACGCGTCCACGCCGTCTGCTTCGATGGCTTCGAACGTCACCCCGTCACTGCCCGGGGCGCCGTCGTTGTGTTTCGCCAGCTCATAGGCAGCACGGAGCGTCTCGTATTTGCAGACGTGGCCATACAGGCCCCAAAATCGCCACGATGGTTCAGCCTTCGCCTTGACGTAGAGTCTTCGTCGCAGGTCCTGCAGCGTGATGGGTGCCTTTGTCATCTCACCCCTGCCTCCCCTTGTTGAAGACATTCGATGCAGCAAGGCCCCTTTGCTCCACGGGCGTTACCCCGCTTCCTCGCTACTACGAGCCTAGCCGCCGCCGCTGGACGCACAAGGGCGAGGCGGGGCGCGAAGGGCAGGAGGGCGAAGGGCAGGAGCAGGAACGCTGCCTACCCGACTTCTGGCGGCATTCGGCGAGTGGACCGGATCAGACCTTCGAGGGGAGCGCCCACAGCATTCAGATCACTTTCCAGTTGCTTGAATTTCTCTTCAGAGATGTAGCCCAGACGCCTCGCTACGTGTAGGCAGTACCAGACTTCCGCGAGCGATGCTTCGGCGATGTTGAGGAAATTGAGACGCGCGCGTCTATGCCGCCTGGCAAATCCTTCCACGATGTTCGCGGGCACGGAGAAAGCGGCGCGCCGAAGCTGTGTGGCAAGTTCAAATCGTTCGAAATCCGGAAAGCACTCGCGCGTGAGTTGATGGAGCCGAATGAAGACGTCATCTGCGCGCTGCCAGGCAATCAACGAGTGATGTCGCAGGTTCATAACGCGGCATCGGAGTCTCCAAAACAAATGCCTCCGTCCGCCATCACGACCTCCTTTGCACGCAAACGAAACTCCCTAGCCTTCCTGCCCCTCCTGCCCTTCCTGCCCTTCCCGCCCCTCCTGCCCTCCCGCCCCTCCTGCCCTTCCCGCCCCTCCTGCCCGTCCCGCCCTTCCTGCCATATCATCACTTAGTAGCCATGAGAACAAGCTTGGGTCCGCCGACTCATCGCGCCGAGGGCCGGTTGGGGCGATCCTCGGCCGTACCAGACGGCGGCGATCCCGCTGCTGCGGGAAAGACGAAGATCAGCGAGGGCGCCTGGGAAGAAGCGCGCGGGCTGATCTGGAAGCATCGCAAGCGCCTGGCCATCGGGCTGGTCATCATGGTGATCAACCGGCTGGCCGGCCTCGTGCTGCCGGCGACCTCGAAGTTCCTGATGGACGACGTCATCGGCCAGCAGAACTGGGACCTGCTGCCCGTCGCTGGCCATGGCCGTCGGCGCAGCGACGATCGTCGACGCGGTGACTTCGTTCGCCAACTCCCAGATCCTCGGCGTCGCGGCGCAGCGCGCGATCACCGACATGCGGAAGGAAGTCGAAGCTCACGTGATGCGGCTGCCGGTCCGCTACTTCGATTCGACCAAGAGCGGCGTCCTCATCTCGCGCATCATGAGCGATGCCGAGGGCGTACGGAACCTCGTCGGCACCGGGCTCGTCCAGTTGACCGGCTCGATTCTCACGGCCGTCATGGCGCTCAGCCTGCTCTTCTATCTCAATTGGAAACTGACGGTCGTCACCATCCTCGTGCTCGGGACGTTCGGCGGCGGCATGGCGACGGCGTTCAAACGGCTGCGTCCGTTGTTCCGGGAGCGCGGTCAGATCAACGCCGAAGTGACCGGCCGCCTCGCCGAATCGCTCGGCGGCGTCCGCATCGTCAAGGCGTACACGGCGGAGAAGCGCGAGGAGCTGGTGTTTGCGAAAGGCGCGCACCGGCTGTTCAGAAACGTGGCGAAATCGCTGACCGGCGTGTCGGCGGTCGGCGCGTTCTCCGCCGTCGTGATCGGCGCGATCGGTATCGCGATGATGCTGGTGGGAGGCGCCTCGATCCGCGCCGGCGAAATGACGATCGGGGACTTCGTCATGTACTTGACCCTGACGGCGCTCGTCACCGTGCCGATCATCCAGCTCGCGAGCATCGGCACGCAGATGACCGAAGCATTCGCCGGGCTGGATCGCATCCGCGAAATCCGCCGGATGGCCACCGAAGACGACGAGGACGCGACGCGCGCACCGATGCCGGACATCCGCGGCGATGTGGAATTCGACGATGTGAGCTTCGAGTACACCGCGGGGACACCCGTCTTGAAGCACGTGTCGTTCCGCGCGCCGGCCGGCTCCACCACGGCGCTCGTCGGCTCGAGCGGCTCGGGCAAGAGCACCTTGATCAGCCTGGCCATGACGTTCAACCGTCCACTGTCGGGTCGCGTCCTGGTTGACGGCCACGACCTCACGGGGGTGCGCCTGCGCGATTACCGGCACCACCTGGGAGTCGTGCTGCAGGACAACTTCCTGTTCGACGGGACGATTGCGGACAACATCGGCTATGCGAGGCCACATGCGACCCGCGAGGAGATCGTCGCGGTCAGCCGGATCGCGCACTGCGACGAGTTCATCCAATCCTTCGAGAAGGGCTACGACACCATCGTCGGCGAGCGTGGCGTGCGGCTGTCGGGCGGCCAGCGACAGCGTGTCGCGATCGCGCGCGCCATCCTCGCCAACCCGAACATTCTCATCCTCGACGAGGCGACCTCGAGCCTCGACAGCGAGAGCGAGGCGTTGATTCAGGACGGCCTCAAGTCGCTGCGGCGCGGCCGCACGACGTTCGTCATCGCTCACCGGCTGTCCACCATCCGGAGCGCGGACCAGATCCTGGTGCTCGAGCACGGCGAAATCGTCGAGCGCGGGACGCACGAGCAGCTGCTGCAGCAGCAAGGCCGCTACCGTCAGCTGTACGACAAGCAGTACAGCTTCGAGCGGGATCGGTTCATCAACCCCGGCGAGGATTTCACGCCGGAACCGGAGGTCGCGGTGATAGCCACGCCGACTCGAACGAGCAATGCGCTGTGATCGCAACGCCGGCGTCATGGACGGACGTGTGTCCGCGCCCAGCGGACCAGCGGAGGTGAGCAGGAGACCCACGAGCAACGTTCGAATTTCATGATCCTCACCGTCGCGATCGCGTCGCTTCCCGCGCCGCATATTGCGGCGTCATCGTGGCGGCTGCGCAAACGCCGCCCACGTCCGTACCATCGAAATAGTCGGGTTTTGCGATACGCTTGAGTCGGTTGCGTGGTCCGACCTCCGCGGTCACCAAGCGCGCGTCGGTGCGCCAACCGTTTTCGTGCCTCGCGGCTGCCATCCGCCGCACCGGTCCGCCGGCGCTGCCGCGGGATGCCACCGCCTCTTGTGATTGCGCCTCGGGAGGTCATGTGTCGATTCGTCGCGCTCCCCTTCTGGTGCTGATGGCGGTGCTCGCTCTGAGTTCCGGCGGATACGTTCACGCGCAAAACAAGACCCACTGGCTCGCGCACTATCGCGAGCCTGCGGCGCGGCTGGTAGCCGAGGCCACGGGCAACACGTTCGCCTGGCAGAGACTCGCCGTGCTGACCGACTCTTTCGGACACCGCCTCAGCGGGTCGTCACAACTCGAACGCGCGATTCAATGGGCCGCCGAGGAGATGAAACGCGACGGCCTCGAGAACGTCCACATCGAGCCGGTGATGGTCCCCAAGTGGGTGCGCGGCCGGGAGCGCGCCGACATCGTCCAGCCTGGCCCGCACGAGCTGGTCATGCTCGGACTCGGCGACAGCGTGGGCACGCCTCCGGAAGGCGTTGAGGCCGAAGTGCTCGTGGTGCAGAGCTTCGCCGAGCTCGACGCGAAGTCGGCGCTGGCGAAGGGCCGGATCGTGTTCTTCAACGTGCCGTTCACCAACTACGGCGACTCGCGATTGTTCCGCATGAGCGGACCGTCACGCGCCGCCCGTCACGGCGCCGTGGCGGCTCTCATCCGATCGATCGGTCCGACAGGCCTTCGCCTGCCGCACACGGGTGTGCTGCAGTACGGGCCCGACGCCCCTCAAATTCCGGCTGCCGCGGTCGCCGCCGAGGATGCGGATCTTCTGCAGCGCATAGCCGGGCGGGGCCAGCGGATCGTCGTGCGCTTGCGGATGGAGGCCCACTTCGAAGGCGAGGTCGAATCCGGCAACGTCATCGGAGAGCTCCGCGGCCGGGAGCGGCCCGAGGAGATCGTCGTGGTCGGCGGTCATTTGGATTCATGGGACGTCGGCGCCGGCGCGAGCGACGATGGCGGCGGGTGCATCGCCACGTGGGAGGCCCTGCGTCTGATGAAGAAGCTCGGCCTGCGACCGCGCCGAACCGTCCGGGTCGTTCTCTTCACCAACGAAGAGAACGGAGGGCGCGGAGGGCTCGCCTACCGCGACGCTCATCGACATGAGCTGGCCCGGCACGTGATGATGCTCGAATCCGACACCGGAGTGTTCCAGCCGACGGGGTTTGGATTCAGCGGGACCCCGCGCGCGCGCGAGACGGTCAAGTCCATCGCCTCGCTGCTCGCGCCGATAGGGGCCACTCGCATCGAGTCGGTGGGCGGCGGGGCGGACATCGAGCCCAGCGTGCGCGAGCACGGGATCCCCAGCCTCTCTCTCGAGGTCGAAGGGGACTATTTTGTGATCCACCACACCCCGGCGGATACCGTCGAGCGGATCGATCCAGCACACCTCGCGAAATGCGCCGCCGCCGTGGCCGTGATGGCGTACGTCGTGGCCGACATGCCGCAGCGACTGGGGGAGTAGCTCGGCAGTGTTCCTGGAAAGTCTTAGAAATCTGAAATCTGAAGTCTGAAATCTGATCACTTCAGGTTTCAGGTTTCAGATTTCAGACTTTCCGGAAAGCCCCTGTATACTTGCCCCATGCACATTGCAGCGCGTCCGTTCAACGCCGCAATAGCCGTCGCCTTCCTGACCGCCTGCTCGACTGCGGCTCAACCGGCGCGGACGCCGATGCCGTCCGACGTCGTGGGCACCGTCAGTGGAAGCTCGATTACGCTCGCGGATGTCGATGAGCGTGCGATGCAGGCCCCGGCCGGCAACTTCGGCAGCCTGACGCTGATGCAAGCGCTCTACGAGGCGCGGCGCACCGCGCTCGACGAGATCATCGGCAACCGTTTGCTCGATCAGGAAGCCAAAGCACGAGGGATCGACCGCGCGACCCTGACCGAGACCGAAGTGGCGTCGAGAACGGCGGCGCCGACCGAAGCGGACGTCAACGCGTGGTACCAGGCGAACTCGGGGCGGGTGCAGGGCGCCAGCCTGGAGCAGGTCAAGGAACCGATCCGGGCACTCCTCGTCAGGGAGCGCGCGCAGGCCGCGCGGCAACAGTACCTCGACACGTTGCGGGCGAAGACGGCGATCACGATTGCGCTGGAGCCGCCACGAATAAAAGTAGCCGAGGGCGGAGGAGCGACCAGAGGACCCGCGGACGCGCCGATTGCGATCGTCGAGTTCTCCGATTTCGAATGTCCCTACTGCCTTCGGGTATTTCCGACGGTGACCGAACTGTTGAAAACCTACGGCGACCGAATCCGTCTGGCCTACCGTCACTACCCGCTTCCGAACCACCCGAACGCCAGGCCCGCCGCCGAGGCCTCGGCATGCGCCAACGAGCAGGGCAAATTCTGGCAGTACCACGACCGTCTGTTCAGCAGCCCAGGAAAGCTGTCGGTACAGGATCTGAAACAGCATGCGGCCGAGCTTGGGCTGAACGCGACCGCCTTCAACGCGTGCGTGGACGCCCGCAAGTATCAGAAAGATGTCGACACCGACATCGCGGCAGGCGAAGCGGCCGGTGTGTCGGGCACGCCCGCCTTCTTCATCAACGGCCGGGCCGTCTTCGGCGCGATGCCGATCGAAAATTTCAAACAGATTATCGAAGAGGAACTCGCCCGGAAACGATGAGATCGCGGACTCCAGGTGAGGTCGTGGCCGTGTCGTGACCGCTCAACGCCCACCGGGGGCCTTGATTTCGACCAGTTCAATCAGCTCGCGGCTGGGACCTTCGATCATCAGCGTACGAGTGTCGCCACGCGTGCTCGGCGGTTCGGCAATCGCCACGCCTTCCCTCCGCAGCTTGGCCAGCCACAGGTCCAGATCCGTCACACTCAGTGCGATGTGGTCAACCAGATGACCCCTCGTGCTCACCAGCGGCTCGGTCGCCCTGACGCGCGTACCAGTTGAGCGCGACGTCGCCGAACGTGACGCCCGCTGACGGCGTCCGGAATGTTCCCTCTTTTTCGAGAGCCGGCCAGGTTGGCGCCGGCGCGCGCGGCACCTTGCAGGCGGCCTCCGCGGGCGTGGTGACACCGACCCGGCCCGCTCCGAGCAGGTGCTTCTCATACCAAAGTTGCGCGCAGAAGGGATCTTCCTGGTACAGGTGGACGTGGTTGAAGCGTTCGGCAGGAAAGTTCCCCTGGTATTCCACGGTCGCATTATCCGGGCCTTGCAGGTAAGCGAATCCAGGTCCACCCGGCGGCCGGACGCCTGCGGCCCTGGCGCTTTCAATCTCGGCCCTGGTCAACCCGAGGACGCTGCCGGTCACGGGCCAGGCATCGCTGCTGATGAAGACCGCGCCGCCCTCGTCGGT
The DNA here is from genome assembly GCA_963745495.1 of uncultured Acidobacteriota bacterium. Lineage (GTDB taxonomy): Bacteria > Acidobacteriota > Vicinamibacteria > Vicinamibacterales > CAVVIG01 > CAVUXJ01. Next base: position 187,596 of record CAVUXJ010000011.1, on the reverse strand, counting down.
CGTATAGAGGGGCAGGAGCCTGACATCTTTCCGGCGCTTGAACTCCTCCATCCTGGCGCGCACGTCCGTGACGTGCCAACCGAAATGCCAGATCGCCGTTTGAGGCTCGGTCGGCGGTGGCGTGCGAACCGCGGTGAAGACCAACAGAACGTTGTTCCGAGACCTCAGCGCAGGCAGTCCGGCCCACGACCCTCGCGAAGTGCTCGGAAACTGTCTCGTGTAGAAATCGATCGCGGTGTCGGGGTTCGTCGAGTTGAGGTGAAGGTGATGGAACAGCGGCGCAGGGAGCGCGTCGCTCTGACCGGCGGCCGGCGTTTCGCGCAGCCATGCAAACGCCAGCGCGGTCAGCAGCGCCAGGGCCAACAGGCCAGCCTTGTGGCTGTGGCTCCTCCGAGGATAGGCCGGGCAGGCCTCCGTCATGACGCGCTACTCCTGTTAGCGGCCGAGCGACAGCCCCTGAAGCCCCAGGAGCACCGACGCGACAATCGCGAGCAGGGTGGCGACCAGGCACAGGACGGCCACGATCATGTGATCGCCGCGCTCGCGCGTGAGAGGGTTGAAAAACGCAGACGTGACGTAGCCGCCGACGAACCCGCCGAGGTGGGCGTAATTGTCGACGCCCGGCATGATCACGCCGAAGATGAACAGGATGATCGCGTAGCGCATCGCCTGGCCGTGGATCAGGCTGCTCCCGCTCATCCGGCCGTAGTGCACGAGGGCGCCCAGCAGCCCGAAAATCGACGCCGACGCGCCGATTGTCACGCCCGCGCCGCCCCCGAGCAACGGCAGGGGGCCGATGTACCTGCCGGCACACGAGCTCAGCGCAAACCCGCACACGCCGGCGACGACATAGACGACCACGGTGCGCGCGGGCCCGATCACGTCGGCGGTGGCGGGGCCAAGGTCGCGGACCCACATCATGTTGAAGAGGATGTGCAGCAGATTGCCGTGCAGCCACGAGGCGCTCAGCACGGTCCACCAGCTTCCAAGCCCGAATACCGGAACGGCGCCGCTCGCTCCAAACAGCAGCAGCGCCTGAACGCTCGGCGCGAGAAAGGACATGCCGCCGCCCACAACCTGCAGCTGGTTTCCGGAGGCGATCAGCGTCAGGCCGTACAACACGCTCGACGCGCCGATGACGAGCGGCACGAAGCCGAAGTCGGCGCCAAGCTGGCGCAACGCGGGGGCAAACCCCCACAACCCGGGATTGACCCGCCCGCACATGTAGCACTTGTCGTCGCGGACGCCGACGAGCGACCCGCACGCCGGACAGACGACAGACCCGGTCGTTTTGCGCTGGAAGAGAGACATTGGCTATCGGGACACCAGAGCCCAAGTCCGAAGGCTGACGCTACTTCGCCGCCTTCGGACGCATGTTCGCGGCGAGAATCCGCTTACGAAGCCGAATGGTCGACGGCGTCACCTCGACCAGCTCGTCGTCGTTGATGAACTCGATCGCCTGCTCGAGTCCGAGCTTGCGTGGCGGAATCAGCCGGATGGCCTCGTCGGCCGACGAGGCCCGCATGTTCGTCTGCTTCTTCTCTTTGGTGACGTTGACGTCCATGTCGGCCGGCCGCGAGTTCTCGCCGATCAGCATGCCCTCATAGACGGGCGTCGTGGGATCGATGAAGATCTCGCCGCGCTCCTGCAGATTGAAGATCGCGTACGACGTGGCGACGCCGGCGCGGTCGGCGACGAGCGCGCCGTTCGCCCGGGACGGAATGGCCCCGTGCCAGGGTTCCCAGCTCGAGAAGATGTGGTTCATGATGCCGGTCCCCTTGGTGTCGGTCATGAACTGCGCGCGGAAGCCGATCAGGCCCCGGGCGGGGATGCGGAACTCGAGCCGCACGCGCCCGCTGCCATTGTTCACCATCTTCGTCATCACGCCTTTGCGCTCCCCGACCTGCGCGATGACGATCCCCTGATGATCCTCGGGCACGTCGATGACGAGCTCCTCGACCGGCTCGACGATCTGGCCGCCGATCTGCTTCGTGACGATGTCGGGACGGGAGACCTGCAGCTCGAACCCCTCGCGGCGCATCATCTCGATCAGGATCGACAGCTGCAGCTCGCCGCGGCCGACCACCTTCATCTGCTCCGGCGAATCGGTCGGCTCCATCCGAATCGAAACGTTCCCGAGCAGTTCCTTGTCGAGCCGGTCCTTCAACTGGCGCGACGTGACGAACTGCCCCTCGCGCCCGGCCACCGGCGACGTATTGACCCCGAAGACGATCGACACGGTCGGCTCGTCGATCGCGATCGGCGGGATCGCGATCTGGTGCTCCATGTCGGTGATCGTCTCGCCAATCGTGATGTCCTCGATGCCGGCGAGGCAGACGATGTCGCCCGCCGCGGCGGCCTGGATGTCCACCCGCTTCAATCCTTCGAAGGCGTACAGCTTGGTCACCTTCGTGTGCTGAACGGCTGTATCCAGTTTGACCACGGCGACGGCGTCGCCGATCTTCACGCGGCCGTTGAAGATCCGGCCGATGGCGATGCGGCCGATGTAGTCGCTCGAGTCCAGGTTCGCGACGAGAAGCTGCAGCGGCGCGTCCGGATTCCCGCGCGGCGGGGGCACGTGCTCGACGACCGCGTCGAACAGCGGCCGCAGATCCGCTCCCACGCCGTCCTGGTCGCGGGTGGCGGTACCGACCCTCGCGTTGGTGTAGAGCACGGGAAAGTCGAGCTGTTCCTCGGTCGCGTCGAGATCGATGAACAGATCGTAGATCTCGTTCAGCACCTCCTGCGGGCGGGCGTCGGGGCGATCGATCTTGTTGATCACGACAATCGGCGTCAGCCGCCGTTCGAGCGCCTTGCGCAGCACGAACCGCGTCTGCGGCAGCGGGCCCTCCGACGCATCCACCAGCAGCATCACGCCGTCCACCATCGACAGCGTCCGCTCGACCTCGCCGCCGAAATCGGCGTGGCCCGGCGTGTCGACGATGTTGATGAGCATGTCGCCGTAATGGACCGCCGTGTTCTTGGCCAGAATCGTGATGCCGCGCTCGCGCTCCAGGTCCGTATTGTCCATCGCACGCTCCGCGACCCGTTCGTTCGAGCGGAAGGCGCCGCTCTGGTGCAGCAGCGCATCCACGAGCGTGGTCTTGCCGTGGTCGACGTGCGCGATGATGGCGATGTTTCTGCGAAGCGGGTTCGCGACCTCGGCGCGCGCAGGCTGAACCAGGACGCTGTTCTGCGATGGGAATCATCCCTTCAGTGTAGCTCAGGTCCTCGGGTCCACCCTGGATGCGACCGGGATCCCTTGCCAGCTCCGTCTGACTCGGACAGGGATCGAGTGTGCAAACAGACCGCCACGGCCCGTCGATCCAAGTCGAGAGGCTGGGTTGGTCACTCGCGCTGGACATCGCCGGAAGCAGGCTGCAGAATAGACCTCATGCCTCTGTTCGAGTACGCGTGTCGCGCCTGCGGCCACCACTTCGAGTATCTGACGCGGGGACAGGAGACGGCGAGCTGTCCGGCCTGCGACAGCGCCGAGCTCGAGAAGCAGCTGTCGGTCTTCGCCGTCGCGAACGGCTCCCTCGTCCGCACCCGGGACCCCGTCGGCGGCCCCTTGCGGGATGTGCGGCGACCCGCGCGGTCCCGGCGCCTGCTCCATCAACTAGCAGACACCTGAACCTGGAAAGTCTCAAGTCTGACGTCTCAAGTCTGATCAGACTTCAGCTTTCAGATTTCAGACTTTCGAGCGTCCCGCTATTGACGCGCCGACGTGAGAAGCTGCTCAGCGGTCGATGAACCTGCGGTTCGATGTCGACAGGCACCGCCGCCAGCGTGTCGAGCGCGCGTTGGACCTGCGGCCGCACGGTCCCCAGGCGTTCGCCGAGAGCCTTCGCCTTGGCGTAATCCCCTTCGGCCTGGATCGTCATGATCTCGCGCGTCAGGGCCGTCACGCCGTCCTTGATTCGATCGTGATTGACGGCGAACGTGCCGTCCGGACTGACCGAGAAACCACCCGAATCGATCAGCGAATTCAGCTGAATCGCGATCCCGCGGCCGTGCGCTTCGTTGATGCCGAAGCGAATCGAGCGGAAGCACGATGCGAGAAACGTGGTGTAGATCGATCGTTCCATCGACTTCGGCACGACGCCCTTATCGATCAGGTACTGCAAGGCGAACAGGCCGGAGATGTCCGCCTTCGCTTCTTCGAGGAAGCTGGACGCCTCTTTCATTTCCTGCCGCACCGTCGTCGCCCGCCCGCCGACCGAAATATTGTGCGGGCCGAGGCCATGCATCAGCTCGTGCATCAGGATGTGTGTGAAGAACGCCTCGAAGGAGACGTCGGCCTGATCGGCCGGCGCGAGCACGACCTTCGAGATCGGCATCAGAATCTTCGCGAACTTCGCGTCCTGCACGTTCTTCAACATCACGCGCTTGGCGCCCTTTTCGCGTGTCACGCGCTCGTCGTTGGGCAGGTTGAAGGCCGCGGTCTGGACGCCGCGGTTGGCGTCGCCCGCCGGCGAACACCTCGTTGACGACGGCGATGGGCGCCAGCCGGCCGAGTGCCGGGTTGCGACGGCCTGGATCGATCGGCAGGTGGTTCTCGATGTCCTGCAGCTCGGCGCCGAACTTCTGGAGCTTCGCGCTCTCGGCTTCGTCGCGGACCGTGATGAACGACTCGAAGGCCGCCTTGTAGTTGAAGAATTCGTCCTCGTACACCTCGTACGGGCCGATCGTGGGCTCGATGGCCCCGGCGAGCTCCATCCAGGCGACGTCGCTGTCGTAGTAGTCGTTCGAGAGGAAGGCGTCAGCGCGCTTCGCGAGGAACGTCTTCAGCGTCGGCTCCGTGGCCTGTGCCGCGGCCTCGCGCAGCAAGCCCGCAATGCGCACCAGCTCGTTCTGGTACTCCATGCTGTAGGGCACGAGCGTAAAGGCGCCCGTCGGCCCGCGGCGAACGACGGTGAAGAATCCGGTCGCGCGCGCGCGCTCCGATGCCGGCAGCGACTGAATCCAGCGTTCGATCTCGGCCTTCGACGCGCCCTCCGGATAGAAGTTGGCTCCCTCCGGCTTCGGCGGCGCGCCGGGCACGAACGGCTGATTGTGATCGAGGCGCGACCAGGGTCCCTTGTTGATCAGGAAATAGTGCAGGCGCTCGCGCCCTTCGGGCGTCTCGTCGCGGACAAGATCGAGCAGCATCTCCTCGTTGCCCGCCCAGACCTGGCGCAGGTAGAGGGCGTCGATCATCTTCGACGCTTCCACCAGCTTGGCGAGGACGCCGCGGTCGGCGGGCGACAGCTTCGAGACGTCGGCGATGATGTCGGTCGGCGCAAACCGGGCGGTCATTCTGTTCAGCTCTGACGAGGGCGGCGAGGACGCTGAGGTCGGTGGCACCGAGCGGCTCCTGGGCTCGACACGCGGCGAACGTCGCGGCGAACGCGACGGCGCCACATGCCAGTGAGGTTTTGACCATGGGTGATCCGTCGAGCTAGTGAACGCCCCGCGACATCTGCAGGGTCGCGGGATCGGCGCCGAGGCGGCGGATGGCGGCCTCCCACATGTGCTCGGGTGGGGTGTTGAAGATCAAATCGCGATCGATGTCGCTCATCAGCCACGCCGACGCGGTCAACTCCGCCTCGAGCTGGCCCGGTCCCCAGCCTGAGTAACCGACCACCAGTCTGGTCCGCTGAGGCGGATCGGGCTCCAGCAAACGGCGAAGCAGATCGGGAGATGTGGACAGGTAGAGGCCTTCGGCGATGCGCATCCCGGAGAGGAACTCTTCGCTGCCGGGCTGGCTGCCGACCAGCATCCAGCTGCGCTGCGGTTCCACGGGCCCGCCCACCCATACCTCCAGGTCGCTGTCGGTCGACGACGGGTGGATCGAGGTTGACGACGACGCGTCCGCTGGTCACCAGGGGACGGTTCACGACCAGTCCGAATGCGCCTTCGTCGCTGTGCTTGCAGAGGAGGACCACGGTGCGGCTGAAATTCGGATCCACGAGCTGCGGCATGGACAGGAGAAGGGCGGGCGCCAGTGTCGAACCCACAGGAAACACTCCTCCCCATCATAAGCGTTTGGCTATCGCGCGCAAATCCCTGATGCACAGACGGGTTTTGCGCCGACGGGGGACCGGCCTGATCATTGGACGCGGCGGTCGTCAGGTCCGGGGAGTTTCGATATTTTCGAGCGCAACAGCCACGTTGCGTCTCACGCCGGCGGCTTTCGCCCGACTCATCGCGCTGCCGCGCAGCGCCGTAGACAGCACGTCGTCTGGCATCCGCGAGAGATCGACGAGCGCCGGCTGATCCCACACTGGCCTGGGCCACCACGCCGGATCCGCCGAGGTCGGGGCGCGGCTGTTCCACGGGCACACTTCCTGACAGATGTCGCAACCATAGACGTGCGAGCCGATCGCTGTGCCGAGTGCCGCCGGGATGTCGCCGCGATGCTCGATCGTCAGGTACGAGATGCAGCGGTTGGAGTCGAGCACGGCGGGCGCCACGAGCGCCTGCGTCGGACAAGCCTCGAGACAGAGCATGCAATCGCCGCACTGATCGAAGGCGGGCGCATCGGTGTCGAGCGGCAGGCTGCAGATGATCTCGCCGAGAAACACCCACGAGCCGAGCTCGGGACTGATGACGCAGGTGTTCTTGCCGATCCACCCGATGCCGGCGTATCGCGCGTAGACGCGCTCCTGAACCGGTCCGGTATCGACGTAGGCGCGCGCCTCGAAGGGCTGCGGGACGATCTCGCGCATCCATGCGACCAGGGCGTCCAGCCGCGCGCCGATCACGCCGTGATAGTCCTCGCCCCAGGCGTACCGCGCGATCTGGGCGCGCGTGGGATCGGCGCATTCGGTGGAATAGGGACGCGCCGTGTTGTAGACGGTGGCGGTGACGATCACCGTGCGCGCGGACGGCATCACCCGTGCGACCCCGGCGCGGCGATCGGCCGAGCGGTCGAGATAGGCCATCGAGGCGGAATACCCGCGCGCGATCCACTCCTGGAAAAATTCCAGCTCCGGGAGATCGCCCGCCGGCGCCACGCCGCACGCGTCGAAACCGAGCTCGCGGGCTCTTGCCTTGATGTCGGTGGATGTCAACTGGCGCATTGCAGGATCACCCCGAAGGCACGAACGATCACGAAGGTCTTTCCAGCGGAGCGTGCGATCAATTCTTGCGGACGAGCTCACGCAGCACGTAGGGCAGGATCCCGCCGTGGTAGAAGGCCACGAGCTCTTCGGGCGTGTCGATTCTGGCCACGGCCTCGAATTCGGTGAAGCGATCGCCGCGGCCCCTGACCTGCACGAGCCCGCCCGGCTGAAGTCCGGTCGCGATGCCCGTGATGTCGAACTCTTCGCTGCCGGTGAGCCCGAGGGACGCCGCCGTCTGGCCGCTCTGGAACTGCAGCGGCAGGACGCCCATGTTGACCAGGTTGCTGCGGTGGATCCGCTCGAAGCTCTCGGCAATGACCACGCGGACACCCAGCAGCCGCGTGCCTTTCGCCGCCCAGTCGCGCGAGGATCCCGATCCGTACTCTTTCCCTGCCAGAATGATCAGCGGCACGCCGGCCTGCTTGTACGTCACGGCCGCGTCGTAGATCGTCATCACCTCGCCCCCGGGCTGATACGTCGTGTAGCCGCCTTCCGTGCCGGGCGCGAGCAGATTCCTGAGACGGATGTTGGCGAACGTTCCGCGCATCATGACCTCGTGGTTGCCGCGCCGCGCCCCGTATGAGTTGAAGTCGGCCGGCTGGACGCCCTGTGCCATGAGGTAGCTGCCCGGCGGGGCTGTCCTTCTTGATCGACCCGGCCGGCGAGATGTGATCGGTCGTGATGCTGTCGCCGAGCATCGCCAGCGTCCGTGCGCCGAGGATGTCGACGAGCGGCGCAGGCTCGAGCGTGAGACCCTCGAAGAACGGCGGGATTGCGGATGTACGTCGAATCCGGTTCCCAGGCGAACCGGTCTCCATGCGGCACTTTCAGCGAGCGCCAGCGGTCGTCGCCCGCGAACACGTCGGCGTATTGCTCACGGAACATCCGGGCATTGACCGCGCGCAGCATGGTTTCTTGAATCTCGCGCTCGGTCGGCCAGATATCGCGCAGGTACACGGGCTGGCCGGCGGGATCCGTCCCAAGCGGCTCGGTCGTGAGATCCATCGTCATCTTCCCGGCGATCGCGTACGCCACGACGAGCGGCGGCGACGCGAGGTAATTGGCCCTGACCTGCTGCTGGATGCGCCCCTCGAAGTTGCGGTTGCCGCTAAGAACGGCGGCCACCACGAGATTGCGCGATTCGACTTCCGCCGAGACTTCGTCGGGGAGCGGCCCGCTGTTGCCGATGCAGGTCGTGCATCCGTAACCCGACGAGGCTGAAGCCGAGCTGATCGAGGTACTGCTGCAATCCCGCCTGGCGCAGATACTCCGTGACCACTTTTGAACCCGGCGCGAGGCTGGTCTTCACCCAGGGCTGACTCCGAAGCCCGCGTTCCACCGCCCGCTTGGCGAGCAGGCCGGCGCCAATCATCACGCTGGGATTCGAGGTGTTCGTGCAACTCGTAATCGCGGCAATCACCACCGAGCCGTGCTCGAGCTGGGCCACCACGGGCGGTTCCGCCACGGCGACACTCGCCGCGGCTTCGGCTCCGGCGGCGGCGCCCGCCGAAGCGACGGCGGCGGCCTTCTTGGCCGACGCCTGCAGGGTGCCGAGCGCGGTCTGAAAGCTGCTCTTCGCCTGCTTGAGGGAGACGCGATCCTGCGGCCGCCGCGGCCCGGCAAGGCTCGGCTCGATCGTCCCGAGGTCGAGCTCGATGCACTCCGAATACACGGAATCCGGATCGCCTGGACGCCTGAACAGCCCCTGGGCCTTCGCGTATGCGTCGACGAGCTGGACGCGCGATTCGTCACGGCCCGTCAGCCGCAGGTAGTCGAGCGTCATGTCATCGATCGGAAAGATGGCGATCGTCGCGCCGTACTCCGGACACATGTTCCCGAGCGTGGCGCGATCGGCAATCGTCAGGTGTTCGAGGCCGGGGCCGAAGAACTCGACGAACTTGCCGACAACGCCGTGCTTGCGGAGCCGCTCGGTAATCGTGAGCACGAGGTCGGTCGCGGTGGCGCCTTCGAGCATCGCGCCAGTCAGACGGAAGCCGAGCACCGGCGGGATGAGCATCGAGATCGGCTGGCCAAGCATGGCCGCCTCAGCCTCGATGCCGCCGACCCCCCAGCCCACCACCCCGAGGCCGTTGATCATCGTCGTGTGGGAATCGGTGCCGACCAATGTGTCCGGGTACGCGAGCGTCCCGCCTGGCGTTTCGTCCGACATCACCACGCGGGCCAGGTACTCGAGGTTCACCTGGTGGACGATGCCGGTGTCGGGGGGCACGACGCGGAAATTCGCGAAGGCACTCTGTCCCCAGCGAAGGAACGCGTACCGCTCCTTGTTACGCGAGAACTCGAGCTCCGCATTCAACTGGAAGGCGTTCGGCTGATTGAAAAAGTCCACCTGAACCGAATGATCGATGACGAGTTCCACCGGCTGCAGGGGGTTGACGCGGTTGGGATTCCCGCCCAGCCGCGCGATACCGTCACGCATGGCGGCGAGATCGACCACCGCGGGCACGCCGGTGAAATCCTGCAGGAGCACCCGGGCTGGCACGAAGGAGACTTCCTGCTGTGCTGTGCTCTTGACGTCCCACCTGGCAAGAACCTGGATGTCGGCTGGCTTCACGAAGCGGCCGTCTTCATGGCGCAGCAGATTCTCCAGCAGAATCTTGAGCGAATACGGCAGGCGCGCTATTTCAGGGTGTCCGGCATCCTGGAGCGCGGCCAGACTGTACATCTGGACCGTCCGGTTTCCGACCTGCAGTGCCCTCCGTGCGCCGAAGGTGTTCACCGTTGACATTCCCATCCTCAGGAAAACCTCATCGTACCTCAGCCGCGCCCTTCGATCCACTGAGCGGGCACACCGCTTGCGAAGACCTCCTGCGGAGGCCTTTCTTAGACCACAGAGCTCCACCGGCTTACCGCGAGCAGACTGTGCGGGTCAAACCGCTGACCCGCCTTGTACACCGCTTCGAGCGAACGAGTGTCACGGATGTCTTCGAGTCGATTGGATCCTAAGATTAGAAACAACGATTCCGTGTCGGCGACACCGGTCACGGTAGCCTGGGCCATCGCTGGGGCGACGACCAAAGACGCAAGGTCTCACCAAACCGGTTGTGCGGATACAATCTCGTGCGCGGCGAGGCAAGTGCCGGAGCGAGCACCATGGGCTACGCCAACGTCGCGCGCGAGGCGACTACTGACCCTTGAGCTGCTGCAGCTGATTCTTCGCCTGCGCGTTCTGCGGGTCGAGCTGAACGGCGGTCTCGAGATCCTTGATCGCGGCCCCCTTGTCGCCCTTCGCGTTCTTCGCCTGCGCCATCGCCTGATACGTCATCGACGACTTGGGGAAGTATTCGAGGTTCGCCTGCAGATACTTGAGCGCATCATCCGGCCGCTTCGCGTTGAGTGCGGTGGTCGCGATGCCGACGAGCGCGTATTCGGTGAAGTCGTACTGCTGGCCGCCGTAGAACTTCGCGCGGAGCTCCTTGAACTTCGCGAAGCCCGCGATCGCGCCACCACTCTTCTCGGCCTCGCTGATCACCTGGCCGAGCGGGACGGGAATCGGCAGGCCGTGGTGGCATGACGCACAGAGCACCCGCGTCGGCGCGCCGGGGCGCGCTTCGACGGATGTCGGCCCGGCGGTAACCGGTTTGTCGACGATGGCCGCCAGCTGCACGTTGATCGAATCGCGGAAGAGAATCATCTTGCGCGCCACGCGCTTCTCGCGCTTCTCGTCGGACGCGAAGTCGAACGTGCCGTCACGCTGGACGTGACAGTAGTTGCACTCGACGCCGAGCGAGCGGTTGAACGCGTTCATGAAGTTCAGAACGACTGCGCGCGGGGTGTCGACAGGCCAGACCTGCAGGTTGGTGAACCCGTTCGGCTGTGCGCTTCCACCCTGCGCGGAGGCAACGATGGAACCGGCCAGCAACAGTAGGCTTCCGAGGGCGATTCCGTAGAACGCACGCATCATGGCTGCACCTCGCTTCGGACAATAGGAAACACTAGGCCCGGCCGTCTCGCGGTTAGCATAAAACGAAATCAGTTGCTCGAGCGAGGCTTGTCCGGCAGCGTAAAGAGTATTGCCATCGTTGCCCAGCACGAAGCAGCATCCGAGAGAAATTGATGCCAGCCGTTGGGGAAGCTCTCGAACGTGTGAGGCTGAACCGGCACGGCGCGTGTCGGTGCGAACCACGACCCGTCTGCGAGCTAATTCCGCAGCAACCACTGCAGCCCTTCTGGTAGACGGGAGGCATCATCCCAGTATTCGGCAGTGGGGTACCGCACCCGGAGAAGCCAATGTTGCCTATCGTCCGATCTGCTTGCAGATAGTGCAGGCATAGCCTATGCTGATTGCATGCAATACACCATCCGCGGCATCCCGGCGGCTGTCGACAACGCCCTACGTGAACGCGCGCGCGCGGCCGGCAAGAGCCTGAACGAAGCAGCCGTCGATGCGCTGGCGGAGGGCTCCGGTATGGCCGGTAGCCGGCGAAAGCGACGAGATCTTGCTGATGTCGCCAGGACATGGAAGGCCGATAAAGCGGTCGAGGCAGCGCTCGCCGATCAAGACAAAGTGGACGAGAATCTCTGGCGGTGAGGATTGCTCTCGACACGAACCGGTACGTCGATCTCTGCAGAGGGTCCGCCGAGACAGTGACGCTCCTGGAGGAAGCCGAAGCGATCATGTTGCCGTTCGTCGTAATCGGTGAGCTTCGGGCCGGCTTCGCGCACGGTCGTCGGCAGGCCGAGAACGAGCGGATCCTGCGACGCTTCCTGTTGAAAGACGGAGTGCGTGTTCTCTTTGCCGACGACCAGACGACTCACCACTACGCTTCCGTGTTCCGCCAGCTCCGGAAACAGGGCACACCGATTCCGACGAACGATATGTGGCTGGCGGCTCTTGTACTGCAGCACAACCTTGCCCTGCACGCACGAGACAAGCACTTCGATCACCTCCCGCAAATGGTCCGCGCCTGACAGTCCGTGTGCAACTCCAAGTCGTTGCACACCGGGCACGATGAGATGGCAAGGCCCCGCACCTAATCGCTGAAGCCTGCGCCCGAGCGTGCTCGCCGCGGCACGAGCGGCGCAATCGACCAGCATCTCGGGGAGGACGCACCACCCGATCGCCCAGATGTCGCTACGCTTGTCCGCCGCGCGTCCCTTCGCTTGCTCCGGCGCCATGCACGCGGCCGCACCGAGGATCATGCCCACGCCGGTCGTCATCACGGGCGAGGCGATCGTCGGCGACATCGACAGGTCCGGCTGAAGGCGGACACTACCGCACGACGGCATTGGTGAAAAGCACCTTAGAACCGGGCAAAGAGCGAGGCGTCCACGAGAGGCGAGACCCGCACCCGGCTATCGAACCCCGCACCTCCAGTGCGCACCTCGACGCGCGCACCAAGGCGCACACCCGCGCTTTTCAGAAGCGCCCCGCCGGTGCGCTGCGTCAGCGGATGTTCACCCCGCCCCCGCCCTGATACGATGAGCCCCGTCTCCACGAGCGCCTCTCCTTCATGGAGCTCCCGCAGATAGCCGGCGCCGACAGACAGAAACGGCACGCGTGCGCGTACCGAAACGCCACCGCGCGAGAGACGCGACGAGCGCCGCCTCGATCGTCCATTGATTCACCGTTTCTGCCACCGTGGTGTCCGGAATGCCTTCAACATCCGCGCGGATCCTGGTCCGCCGCGTCGGCGTCGCGTGCGAGGCTGATCCTTCGAGCTGCATTCCCCTGCCTACTCGCACGCCGATCCGCCCCTCCAGACCGATGGCGCTCGCGAGCGAGCTCTCGGAGGAAAACAACCGGAACGGCATGCCATTCCCCGTCGTCTCGGTCGCATCGGCCGCACCCATCGACACGGGGCCGGCCCATCGTGCGCCTGCGGCGACCTCGAATCGGCCGGGGGGGTCTACGGTCTGCGCCTCCATCGTGACGGGAAGCAGGAGCGCAGAGAGCGCGCCGATCAACCAGCGCCTCATTTCCCGACGACCTTGACTTCGATCGCGCCGCTGTCACCCCCCCGCGGAACGCCCACCAGCCTGTCGTGGAAGGCCGCCCGGAAGTCGATGTCGACGGGCGGCTCGGACTCGAAGAAACTCTCGACATCCGCATCGTCCACCGGCTCGACCCGCACGACGTACAGACCCGGCGTGAGCCCCGCGATCGAAAACCGCCCCGGAGGGTCGAGCGAGAAGTTCCCGACCAAAGCGCCGGTGGTGGGATTGAAGGCGACGACGTGCGCACCGAACACCCCCTGGCCGCCCTTGGTGACGCGGCCCGAGATGCTGCCGGTGTCCTCCTCGAACTTCCCGTCGGGATAGAGATCGGAAATCCCCGCGATGTCGTCGGCCCGCAACGTGCGGCCGGCCGTGGTGCCGGCGGCGAACGCGATCGGAAACATCACGGTCCCAGTCGCCAGCACGCGCCGACGACCGCCCTCGCCCATCTCTGATTCGCCGAGCGCTGAATGCCCGAGGCCGCTGAGATGCCCGATTTCGTGCACGGCGATCGATTCCAGATCGTAGCGGCCGGCCTCGCCGGCAGGCGCGACAGACCACGGGAACACGCTGTTGAAGAAGATATCGGACTCGAGCAGCTCGCCCGTCGACATGTCGATGAGAAAGCTTGTCGACGCCAGCACGCGGTCGAGTTCCGGCTCTTCGAGGAACCCGAGCGTCGATCGCCCGTCATCGACGCCCGGACGCGCCGCGGTCACGCCGCCAAACTGATACGCAATCGACGCAGTGGGCACGGCCTCCCAGGTTGAAAACGCACGAGCGGCCGCGCTCTGAAGTGCCGCCGGGCTGACGCCTGCCACGCCGGTGTCCGACACGAAATAACGGACGGTTCCCTTCCACCTGAGCGTCACGTCCCCGCTGGTCACCCGAACGCCGAACTTGAGGTACGCGGCCGCCGGAACGGTGTGCGCGGCCATCAACGCCACCATCAGGCGCCATCGAAACGCCCCGCCTCATCGCACCGCTCCCGCGCGAGAACGCGGACCTGCCGTTCGAAATCCGCCAGCGGCAGCGGCCGGCGCGCCGGATCGCCGCGGACAAGTCCGGCCGGTCCGCCCGCCCCCGGCAGCATCGCCGGCGGCGTGACGAGCCATCCCCCGGCGCCGGGCACGATGCGGAACACGCCCTGGCCAAGGCCCAGCACGAAGGGCACGGCGGGGCCGCGCGCTGCGAGAAAGACAACCACGCGCTGGCCTACGACGAACTCCGGCGCACCCACGAGAAGGCTGCGGTATCGGCCGAGCCGACCTCCGGGTACGCGAAATTGCAGAACAGGACCGAACGCACCCTTCAAGTAGCTCTCGGCCTCGAGCGTGACGACGGTCTCAACCCGCCGGCGATCGTCGGTCCATCGCGCGTCGAGCGCGGCGACCCGGCCGCGCGCGATCGTGAGCGCTTCACGCGACAGCTCGCCAAGATCCGCCGGGATGACGACCGTGGCGGACACCGGGGCCGCCGCGCACGCGAAGGCACAGCCCAGCAGAAGACGTCGGATCATGTTCATAACACCTCGAGAATCGCCTGGGCCGCGCGGCGGCTTGCGCCGGGACCGCCAAGACGTGCCCGCACACGTGCGAGCCCTTCGCGAACACGGGCGGCGCGCGCGGGATCGGTCAGCATCGAAATCGCCTCGTCTGCGACCGCCTCGGGCGTGAACCGATCCTGAATCAGCTCTGGCACGATCCGCTCGCCGGCGATCAGGTTGACCATGCCGAACGTGTCGAGCGTCACGAGGCGGCGGCCGAGGCGATAGGTCAACGGCGAAAGGCGGTAGACGATCACCATGGGCGTGTCGTGAATCGCCGTCTGCACTGTCGCCGTGCCAGAGGCCGTGAGCGCCACGTCGGCCGACGCGAGGACGGCGTCGGTGTCTCCTGCCACCACCACCGCCGGCGACAAGCCGCGCGCCTTCACCACATCGAAAAGATCATCGTCTAGAGAGGGCGCGCGCGCGATCACGAACTGCGCGCCGGCTACCGCCGAGCGGATCCTCCGGGCGGCCGCCACCAGAACCGGCAGAATCCGGCTGACCTCGTTGGGCCGGCTCCCGGGCAGGATGGCGACCGTCGGCGCGCTGCGGCGCCAGGCCGAGGCCGCGGAGAAAGGCGTCGCGCGGCGCGGACGGCTTCGCGAGATCGACCAGCGGATGGCCCACGAACTCGACGGGGACGCCGCCGCTCTGGTAGATCGCCTCTTCGAACGGAAAAATCACCAGCACGCGATCCGCCACGCTGCGCATCGTCTTCAACCGGCCAGGGCGCCAGGCCCAGATCTGGGGGCCGACGTAATACACCACCCGAATCCCGAGTTTCCGCACGCGTCGTGCCAATGGAAAGTTGAAATCGGGAAAGTCGATCGCGACCAGGGCGTGCGGCCGCTCGTCGCGCGCCCATTTCACGAGCGTTCGCAGGAGTCGGAACGATCGCGGCACTTTTGCGATGGCCTCGGTGAGACCGGTCACCGCCAGACCGCGATAGTCGGCGAGGAGCTCCGCCCCGGCGGCGGCAAGCTCGGGTCCGCCGAGACCGGCGACCGTGACTCCCGGAGCGAGGGAGCGCAGCTCGCGCGTCAGCGCGCCCGCGTACATGTCGCCGGACGGCTCGCCGCACGACAGCAGGATGCGCGGGTTCAAGAGGCAGGGCGTTTGAACAGCGCGGAATCGAGGGGCGCGTTGATCTTGATGTCCGGTGATCCGCCGCTCGAGGATGAGCTGGCCGCCGCGCCGCACCTTCGCGAGGAAGGC
This sequence comes from uncultured Acidobacteriota bacterium, assembly GCA_963745495.1. Lineage (GTDB taxonomy): Bacteria > Acidobacteriota > Vicinamibacteria > Vicinamibacterales > CAVVIG01 > CAVUXJ01. Next base: position 171,768 of record CAVUXJ010000011.1, on the reverse strand, counting down.
GATCTGGACGCCGTCCACCGGACGGTAGTCCGAGAACAGCTCTTCGACGAGCGGCTGCCCGGGCCCTCCGACCACGTACATCTGCTTGGCGATCAGGTTTGTCGCGGGATCGACGTGGAGCACGACGGGGTCGAGGTCGAGGGCCGACAGCTCGAGCGCGCGGTGAAGCGTGCCGGCCTCGTCCTTCACGTCCGGCAAGAGCCGCGACCGGACGGTACCATCGTGCGCCGCGAGCAGCACGGACACGGTGTCGCGCCGGAACCCCAGTTCAAGCTCGCGAATCATCGCGTCGGGCACCTCGAACGTGCCCCGCGGATCCTTCACCCACGCCTTCTTCCCGTCGAAGACGCGGACGATGAGCGCGTCGGGGAGCTTGGTCTCGACGTGAACGCGATTCGGATATTGAAGATAGGTCGTGGTCTCGACGCTGATCTGTCCTTCCTGCGTGGACATGGCCTCGCGCGTCATCGCGGTAATGCTCCGGACGGCGCGCAGCGTCTCCAGACCGCCTTTGGCGGCAATCACCGCATCGAGAAGCGTCCGCGCGCCCGGACCATCGTCGGGCACGATCGCCCCGCGCTGCTGATAGCTCGCACCGACCGCACGCTGGAAGTTCTGCGCGACCGCCGCCTCCCGCCCTTCCTGCCCTTCCTGCCTGTCCCGCCCCTCCTGCCCGTCCCGCCCCTCCTGCCCTTCCCGCCCCTCCTGCCCCTCCCGCCCTTCCCGCTCGTGGCGCTCGCTTGAAGTCCACGGCCGTCAGGTCCAGATTCGGAGCCTCGATGAGCTCGAAGGTTCCGAAGCCCACCCGAGGCAGTTGCGACGTAAACGTCGAGGCGTTGCCGACCAGGACAATCGAAAGCCGATCGGGCCGGAGGTAGAAACGGGCCACGCGCTCGATGTCGTCGGGCGTGACGGCGTTGACCCTCTGACGGAACGACTGCAGCTCCTCGATCGGCAGCCCGTAAAAGAGCACGTTGAGGATCTGGGTCGCGATCGCATCCGGTGTCTCGATCGTCAGCGGAAAGCTGCCGGCGAGATACGCCTTCGCGTCGGACAGCTCCCGCTCGCTGACCCGCTCACGCTGAAGGCGCCAGAACTCGTCCACCATCAGCCGCAGCACTTCGCCCGTGGCACCCGACCGCGTATTGGTCGACGCCTCGATGGCGCCGCTCTCCCTGCGCGTGTCCATGTCGGCTTGCGCGCCGTAGGTCAGACCGCGCGCCGTCCGCAGGATCTGGTGCAGGCGATTGGCGCCCTCGCCGCCGAGAATCCGGATCGGCCAGGTTGAGCGCCATGTGGTCCGGATGATTGCGTCGTATCCCGATATGTCCGACGCGCACCTCCGTCTGCACGGCGTCCGGCCGGTTGACGACGATCACGCGGCGCGTGGGGTCGGGCGGCGGAGTAAACGTGTCGGCCGGCACCGGGCGTCGCTCCCAGTCCCCGAACGCGCGCTTGACGCCCTCGAACGCCTCTTCCGCGGTCAGGTCGCCAACCACCGCCATGATCGTATTGTTCGGCACGAAGTTGCGCTGGTGAAACGCGACGATATCGTCCCGCGCGATGGCCCCGATCGATTCCGGCGTTCCCGTTTGCGGCATGCCGTAGGGATGCAGGCCGTAGACCAGCCGGTCGAAGACGGAGTTCGCGATGAACTCCGGATCTTCAATGCTGACTTTCAGGCCCGACAGCATCTGTTGCCGCTTGCGCTCGATCTCCTCCGGCGCGAACGTCGGGCGGCGCGCAAGGTCGGAGAGCATGCTCAGGCCGAGCCCCAGGCTGTCCTTCATCACGACCATGTTGATGAAGCTGAGATCGGTGCCGGCGCCCGCGCCCATTTCTCCGCCGATGAAATCGATCGTGTCGTTGAGCTCGCCGGCCGACTTGCCGCCGGCGCCCTGCGTGAGCAGCGACGCCACGAGCTGCGCGAGACCGTGCTTGCCTTTCGGATCGAGCGCGCCGCCGGCGCGGACGATCATCCGCATGCTGACGACCGGCTGCTCGTGATGGAGGACCACCACGACCTGGAGCCCGTTGGGGAGCGTCTGGAGAGAATAGGGCGGAAAGGGCACTTCCCGCGCGGTCAGCGGTCGCGGCGGTCCTTCGGACGGCCAGCGCGCCTGCGCCGCGGCGCGGGACGCGCCGAGCACGAGCATGAGCGCACACACGCACGTGCTCCGCAACAGCCTGCCGCCGGGCGCAGGTCATGGCGTCCCCGCCGCCGCCGTCTTCCCGGACGGCATCAGCGTGATGACCAGGCGGTTTTCCGGCGTGAAATACGTGCGCGCCACGCGCTGAACGTCGGCGGCGGTGATCTTCTGGAAAATGTCGAACTCGCCGTCGGCGGTCGCGATCTCGCCCGTGAATCACCGCGGCGTGCGCCAGCTGCGTGGCTTTCTGCTGATTCGACTCCCGGTTGAGGATGTAATCGCGCGCGAACTGGTTCTTGGTCCGCTGCAGCTCGCGGTCGGTGATGGGATCGGCCTTCAGCTTGTCGAGCTCCGCGATGAGCGCGTTGACCGCATCCTCGGGCTTCTGGCCCGGCTGCACGATCGCGACCGCGTAGAACAGATTCGGATGCTCGATCAGGTTCGCGCCACCGAACGCCGCCACCGCCAGCTGCCGTTCGTACACCAGCTTCTGGTAGATGCGGGAGCTCTGACCGTCGGACAGCACTTTCGAGGCGATGTGCAGCGGATACGAATCAGGGTGTCCGTCGTACGTGATGTGATGCGCGACGACGACCGCCGGCAGCGGCCACGGCGTCTCCAGCCGGACGCTTCGCTCCTTCGTGTGCGGCGGCTCCTGTCGGAATGTCGCGCGGTACCGGACGCTCGGCCTTCGGCACGCGGCCGAGGTATTGCTCGACGAGTTGCTTCGCCTGAGCCGTCTCGAAATCGCCGACCAGCACCAGCGTCGCGTTCGCCGGGACGTAGTACGTGGAGTAGAAGTCGCGCACATCGTCGATCGAGGCGGCTTCGAGGTCCTCCATGCTGCCGATGGTGGAATGCTTGTACGGATGTGTCGTGAACGCCTGGTCGTAGATGATCTCGTTGAGCCGTCCGTACGGCTGGTTGTCCACGCGCATCCGCCGCTCTTCCTTCACCACTTCGCGTTCGTTGACGAACGTGTCCCGGTTGATGCGGAGCGACGCCATTCGGTCGGCCTCGAGCCACAGCGTCATCGGCAGATAGTGCGCCGGCACCGTCTGCCAGAACACCGTTTCGTCGTCGGTGGTATACGCGTTCGCCTGTCCCCCGACCCCCGAGATGAGCGAGGTATGCGACTCGGGCTCCACGTTCTTCGATCCCTTGAACATCATGTGCTCGAAGAGATGCGCGAAACCGGTGCGCCCCGTCCTTCTCGTTCTTCGATCCGACGTGATACCAGAGCTGCACGTGGACGATCGGCGTGGAGTGATCCTCGGAGTAGATCACCGTCAGCCCGTTCGACAGCGTCGATGTCTCGTACTGCAGCTTCGGGGGCCGGACGGCGGCAGACGACGCAAAGCTGTACGACAGGACGGCGACCAGGGCCAGCGCGAGCGCGGAGAAGGGAACGGTCCTTCGGGTCATGGCTGAATGGTATCAGTTGACGACGCGAAAACCGCCGAATGCCCAGCGGCGAGGCTGCCGGGCCAGCGGATCGGCGTCGACCATCCGTTCGTAGCCGGCGAACAGCTCCAGCGCCGCCGCCTGACCCGAGATTCGAACGCCGCCCTCGAGCCGGCCGCCATACTGTCGGTCGCGGCCGGCGATCTTCGGATCCACGCCGTATGTTTCGCCAAAGGCTCGCCCGAGCAGGCCGAGCCGCGCGGTCAGGGGCCGGCGGGCAACCAGGTCGATCTGCGCCCTCGAGGTGTAATCCAGGTAAGAGCGCATGATGACCCGGCCGACATCCGCCCGGAGGTCGAGCGTGGCGCCGGCAACGGGAATCCGCCGTAATACGCGTCCGCCGGCCACGTTCATGGCGATCCCGCGCCTGTTCGCGCGATCGCTGAGATGTCGTGACAGGTGGTGGAGGACGGCGGCGAATTCGGTCGGCCCCGCCCTGAACGATGACGAGGCCTCGAGCGTGTAAAGACCCTGGTTCGGGTCGAACAGCTGCTGCTCGTTCCCCATGAGCACTTCGTATTCGGCCCGGACGGACGCCCGGCCGACGACGTAATCTACCACGTCGAGATCGGCGGCGGCGCGCGCGTCCCACGAGAATCGATTGTCATTGATGTCGAGTCCGGCCAGCAGGACGAGAAAGTCGTACCGGGACAGGAATTCAGGCCGGGAAGGCGGATGCGTGAGCGGCTCCTGCGCGGCTGCCGAACCGGCCAGGGCAAGAATCAGGCACGCGAGCGGCGCCGCGCGCCGTCTTACCGATCCGACGGCGTCCGGCATTCCGCGAGCTTCTCCTCGAGCTCGACGATGCGCTGCTCGAGGGTCGCGACGCGCTGCCTCAGCGACGGCAGTTGGCGGTAGACGGCAGCCGACTTGAGCCAATCGCGGTGCGGAATCGCCGGATAGCCCGAGATGTACGCCCCGGCGTCAACCGAGTTGGGAATGCCGGTCTGCGCCGTCGCGATGACACCCTTGCCAAGATGCACGTGGTTCGCGACCCCGACTTGCCCGGCCAGCACCACGTCGTCGTCGATAGCGCAGCTTCCGGCGATGCCGACCTGCGCGGCAAACAGGACGCGCCGCCCGATCTTGACGCCGTGCCCGATTTGCACGAGGTTGTCTACCTTCGTGCCGGCGCCGATGCGGGTCTCACCCACGGCCGGCCGATCGACCGCCGAATTCGCCCCGATCTCGACGTCGTCCTCGATCACGATCGCCGGCTCGCTGAGGGATCTTCAAGTGAGTGCCGTCGGGCTGCCGGGCGAATCCAAAACCCTCGCTGCCGATGACCGCGCCATCCTGCAGGATGACACGATTGCCAATCACGACCCCGTCACGAATCGACACCTGCGAGCGCACGATGCAGTCCTCGCCGATACACGCGCCCGGACCGACAACGACGTTGGGATAGATGACGGTACGAGCGCCGATGGACGCGCCGGCGCCGATGGCCACGAACGGTCCGATAGACACGTCGGGACCGAGGGTTGCGTCCGGAGCCACCGAGCTTGCGGGATCGATGCCCTTCGGAGGGACCGGCGCGTCCGTCAGCAGACCCACCGCGTGCGCGAACGCCAGATAGGGCTGCTCCGTGAGCAGAAGCGCGGCAGAGGCCCCCATGGCACCGACGGCGGGGGCTGCAATGATGGCCGAGGCGCGCGTCGTCGCGAGCCTCCCCACATATTTTTCGTGGGCGATGAAGGTCAGGTCCCCCGGCTGCGCCTGTTCGATGCCGGCGACGCGCCGGATCTCGATGTCACCGTCGCCTTCCAGACGGCAATTCAGCCGTTCGGCAATCTCTCGAAGCTTCATGGGAATCACGCAACTGCAGATTTCAGATTGCAGATTGCAGATTGCAGATTCAATCGTGTCAACAAATCTGCAATCTGAAATCAGCAATCTGCATTTGTATCCTATCAGGAGGAGGGGACGGCCACGCGATCGAAGAACGCGGTCAGGCGCGGCAGATTCAGACGCTCGGCGATGGCCGCCACACGCGGCGCGCGCGTCTCGCGCGGCACGTCCACGAGCGAGGCGAGTTCAGCGAGCCCCGGGTCGGGCTCGAACGTCCAGGCAATCGTCTCCGCCGCCTGACGTGCGCCGCGCCACGACTGCAGGTGGCCGACGAGTCTGAACGCGATGTAATACGCGACGAGATTCGGGCCAGGCACGAAAAACAGGATGCCCGACCCGATGAACAGAATCAGATCGATGATGAACCAACGCAGGTGGTGGCGCCGCGCATGGGCCAGCAACGCATCGAGAATCAGCCCGCACGCGAGCCGACTCGAGCGACGATGGACAACGCAAGACGGCCGACGACTGGTCGCGCAGCGCCCACAAGGTTCGTTGTTCGGCAATGGTTTCCGCCAGTCGCGAGACGATGCGGTCCCGCCAGCGCGCGAGCCGCCCGCCGGGGCTGCCGTGCCTTGCCGCTTCGACCAGCGCGTGCCAGCGCACGCCGGCGCGGTGGGCCCACCTTCGAAACGCGCCGTCGTGTTGACCGGGCGCCGTGGGCGACTCGTCCGGCGCCTCCGAATACAGCTCGAAGCGATCGACGGCCAGCGGGCACCAGAAAAACGGTGATGGGCGCCGTCATTTGCGGAGGCTCTGGACGGGGCGGGCCTTTTCGTTGCCGAGCTCGGGCTTCCCGGCCTGCGCCCACGCGCCGACGATGAGCGAGGCGGTCGCCGTGATCGCCTCGGACACGCGTCGTTCGAGCAACGGCTTGCCTTTCGCGAAGAACGCCTCGAAGTAGGCCTCGTCGTACTGCTTGCGGAGGCCGGCCGCTTCCCGATCGGCGTCGAGGAGAGACGGCGACGAGTTGATGACTGTCGAGCAGGGCGTCGAACGCCGCATCGCGCGGCGATGCCATTGGCTTGGGAGGCGCGGGAATCGTCGTGAGCCGCGACTCGTACCGCTCGAACAGATCGCGTTCGAACCGCGCGTGAACTCCCTGCTGCCCCGTTTGCCGGCCATCGTAGTTGTCGGTCGCATGCAGCGGTTGATAGGCGTCTTGAATGTAGTGCGCGGCGACCGCGGAGAACAGAACGGCGTCGCTCGCGGCGTACGTCGGTCCGTCGCCTGAATCCCTCGAAGGCGCGGCGAAGCTGGCCGAACAGCTCGGCGGTGCGCCACGGCAGCGTGCCGTTCCTCTTCAGCGTGACCAGCCCGAACTTTTCGACCGCCGCACCATACTCGCGGGGCAGCGCCGTGAACGGGTAGGCGCCGTATTCGGCTGCGCCGAAATTCACGAAGTGATTCGGATCGTCCTCCCATCCCACGATTCGCCAGAGGTCAGGGTCGATGACGCGCAGAACCACCTCATCACGGTGATTCACGTAAAAGCTCTTGAGCTCAACGGGCAGCAGATCGATCGCGCGGCGCATGATGTACCTGTGCGCGGCAGAGCCCCACGCGAAGGCCGGCGCGGGAGGGAAGAGGAGCGCGACGACGAGAAGCGCGGCCATCGTTCGAACCGTCGGTGCCACATAGATATAGTAAACGCTGACGGGCCCTGCGCAGCGGCGCGGGGCACGTGACGTACCGTGCATGGATAACCTGACCCATACGCTCTTCGCCGCGACGCTGGCACGGACGGCTCTTCGCCGTGGCGGCCGCGGCACGACGACCGCGCTCATCCTCGCCTCGAACGCACCTGACATCGACATCGTCGCGACCGCCTGGGAGGAGCTCTGAAGTACCTCGAATGGCATCGCGGGCCGTCTCATGGACCGCTCGGCATCGTCGGCCTCGGGATTGGTGGTCGCCGGTCTGGTCTGGAGTGGCCGGCGGGTGTTCGATCGCCGGCGCGCATCCGACCATCCCCCGTACCGACAACTGGCGGCCGTGTCGCTCATCGGCGTGCTGCTTCATGTCCTGATGGACCTGCCGACTGCCTACGGCACTCGCCTCTTCAGCCCGTTCGACTGGCACTGGTACGCCATCGATGTGATGCCCATCGTCGACTTCTATCTTCTGGCCGCGCTTGCTGCCGGCCTCGTGTTCGTTGGCCGCTCGGCTGCTGCTCGCAGCCGGAACGCGGCGCTCGTCCTGGCGCTGATGGTCGCCAACTACGGCCTGCGCGGCGCCGCCCACCAGCGGGCGCTGAATCTGGCGCCTCAGATCTTCGGCTCCGGACTGCCGGCGCGCTGCGAGTGGCCCGCTGGAGTCCCAGATCGTCGACCGGTGGCCGCGCCCGGTGCCGTCATCGTCAAGCGCGGCTCCACGTGCATGTCTCGTGGAGATTGCGGCGCTGCCAACGTTCGCCACGCCGTTCGACTGGCGCCTGATCGCGCAGTTGTCGGACGGGTACGAAATCAGCGACGTGAACGTGCTCGCCAGCGGGGATCCCCGTTCCGCGCCGACGATGGGATGCCTCGTCGCGTCCCACGATGAGGTTTCCGAACCAGTGGACGCCCGCCGTGTCGCGTCGCCGCAGACACCGAAGTCGGCCGGGTGTTTCTCGGCTTTTCGCGATTCCCCGCGGTGCGCGCCTTCGTTGACGGCGACGGAATCACCACGGTGCGGTGGACCGACATGCGCTTCACTCGCGGCGAGGCGGGCGCGGATCTGCGGAGCAGGCGCGAGGAGTTTTTCACGGCGACGGTGCGAATCGACCGCGACGGGCGGATTATCGATCAGCGGCTCGGCCGGTGAATGCCCGCGGCGTCATCTCTTCGTCGCGACGCGGTACAAATGGCTGTGGGTGCGGATGAAGAATGAGCCGTTCGAGACGGCCATCGATGCGAGCATTGCGCCATCGAGCACGTTGACCGCGAGCTTTCGAAACTCCTTGCCCGGAGCGATCACGGTTGCCGTGCCCTCCTCGCTCACGAAGTAGATGCGCCCATCTGCAAACACCGGCGAGGCGGAATAATTGCCGCCCAGACGCTCGCGCCAATGGGTCGCGCCGGTCCGGGCATCGAGGCACGACGCGATGCCCGCGTCGTTGACGACGTACAACTCGTCGCCGACGAGCAATGGGGAGGGTGTCAGCGGCGCGGACCTGGAGAGCGTCCAGGCGACCCGAGCCCGTCCATCTGCGGTGACCGCCAGAAGGGACGGCTGCTGAAAGCCGGTGGCGATGTAGACAAGTCCGTGGCCGTACACGGGACGCGGGACATTGGAGAAGCCGTCCCGGTAGCCCACCCACCAGATTTCCCGGCCCGAAAGCGGATCGTACGCGGCCGCGCGGTACGCTCCAACGCTCACCACCTCGTCGCGGTCGCCGACTCTGATCACCAGCGGGGTGGAATATGCCTGATCGGCAGGTTGACGCCGCGGCGTCTTCCAGACGACCTTCCCCGTCCGCTTGTCGAGCGCCACGACGAATGCGGTGTCGCTGCCGTCGCAGCTGAGGATCAGGAGATCTCCATACAGCACCGGCGAGCCGCCGTTGCCGTGCTGCGACTCGTAGCGCAGCTGGACTTTCCAGACCACCTCGCCTGATGTTGTGAGCGCAGCGGTGCCGTCGGCGCCGAAGTGGACATACACCCGATCGCCTTCGACGATCGGGGTGGGGGACGCGCGGCTGTTCTTGGGATTCAGGAGGTCTCCGCCCCTGATCCGGACCACTTCGGTGTTGACCAGTTCGCGCCCGGTTTCGACGTCGAAGGCGAGCGCGCGGAGGGAAGCGCCCTTCTCGGTTGCCGTTGTCACCCAGACGCGGCCCGCCGACACGACCGGAGACGACCATCCGCGACCCGGAACCACGGCTTTCCACAGGACGTTCTGCGACTCGCTCCATTCGAGCGGCAGACCGCGCTCCGAGGAATGTCCCTGGCCGGTGGGGCCGCGGAACTCAGGCCAGTCCTCGGCGTTCACCGACAGACCGGTGAGGATGAGCAGCAGGGGAAGAACGCCTCGATGAAGCACGACAGACGCTATTGTAAGTGGTCGGATGAATTTACGCTTGGGCGCTCACATGTCCGTCGCCGGAGGGCTCCCGCGCGCGGTGGCGCGCGCGGTGATGCACGGGTGCGAGGCGTTCCAGATCTTCGCGAAAAACGCCAACCAATGGCAGGGCCGGACGCTGCCACGCGAGGAAATCGTGGAATTCCGCGCGAGGGTCGAACGCGGCGCGGCTCGCTCCGGTCGTGTCGCACGCCAGCTACCTCATCAATCTGGCCACGGCGAACTCCGGACTGCGCCAGCAGTCCATCGAAGCGATGGCCGATGAGCTCGATCGCGCTGAAGCTCTGGGATTGCTCGGTGTGGTGCTGCACCCGGGCTGCTACACCGACAGCAGTCCTGCGCACGGGCTCGCGCTCATCGCCGATGCGCTCGCAGGTCTCCTTCGGGAACGCCCGCCGCGGGAAGGCAATGGTCATCCTCGAGCACACGGCGGGCCAGGGCACGGCGCTCGGCGCGACCTTCGAGGAACTGGCGACGATCATCGACGGAATGAACGGCCACCGCCGCGTGGGCGTGTGCCTGGACACCTGCCATCTGCTGGCATCCGGTTACGACATTGCCTCTCCGGAGGGTTACGCCGCGACCTTCCGGCGGTTCGGCCAGCTTGTCGGATTCGATCGGCTGAAAGTCTTTCACATGAACGATTCGAAACGGCCTCTGGGCAGCCGCGTCGATCGGCACACGCACATCGGGGAAGGGTTCCTCGGCCTGGAGCCCTTTCGACGGCTCGTCAACGACCGTCGGTTCCGCGGGCTGCCGATGCTGCTCGAGACACCGAAAGCCCAGGCGCGCGCCACGGGCATCATCGAAGTTGACCCGCTGGACGCGAAGAACCTCGCCACACTGCGCGCACTGGTCGGCAAGGCTGGAAAGGCGGGAAAGGCGGGAGGCGAAGGCTGAGAGGGCGCTGAGGTCCCGCCTTCTGCCTCTGCTCGCCTTTCCGCCTTCCGCCCTTCCCGCCCTATTCCTCTCCAAACACCTCGGCCTGAAACCTCCAAATCTTCGCGCCCTTTTCCCACGAATCGCCCGCCAGCCCGGCTTTCCGGCACGTCTCGGCGACGAAGGTTTCCCGATCCCACTGCCATTCGGCGGCCACTTGGGGAAGGAGCAGCCCGCGGTGCCAACCGAGCTGAACGATGAGGCCATCGATGCCGATCTGAATCTCTGAGAGACTCGAGACCGGCGCGGGCGGACCGAGAATCGACACTTCAATCCGCAGGCGCGGGAGCTCGGCGGCCGAGACGCCGGGAAAACGCGGATCCGAGCTGCCGGCCGCGACGGCCGATCGCGCCACGACCACTCCGAGCGGCTCGTCGGCTTCGACGTGCCCGATGCACCCGCGGAGATCGCCACCGGCGCGAAGAGTGACAAAGGCGCCGGCAAGGCGCACCGCCGCGCCGGTCAGCTCCGCTTCGGGCATCGGTGCGCCGGCGACGTGCGCGGCAAGGGCCTCGCGGGCAATTCTGAGGAGCTGTTGGCGATCGGCGTCGCTTGTCATGACCGGGTGGTTCGAACGGTTCGTCAGGCGCGAGACGTCAGAACTGCGGCTCGAGCGTTCCCAAGAGCGGCGGCGAGATAGCCCACGACAGTCGACTTGTCGCCGGAGACGTCGCCTGAATCGGCGTACTTGAGAATCGCCGAGTCGCGCGCGCCAAGATGGCGGGCGGCACGCATCACGGCTACCGTTGGACCGCCCCCGCAAGCGTGCTCCGGCTCCGCGTCGAGCGCGCGCTGCAGCCCGTCTGCATCGAAGCCCGAGACCTGATCGATGACGACGCCGTCGAGGCGGGCTGCCGTGGCCGCGTCGTGATAGTGCGACAGGTCGGTGCTGGCCACGAGGAGCGCGTTCCGCCCTTTGAGGACCGCGCCGAGTGCTTCGCCGAGCGCCAGGGCCGTCTCGGCGGTCTGCCGCCCCACGACGAGGGGCACGATCCGCGCCTCAGGCGCGACGCGCTTCAGAAACGGGAGCTGCATTTCGAGCGAGTGCTCGCGGGCATGCGCGGCAGCCCGCTCGTGCACGATCGGCGCGGCCGCCATGATGGCCGACGCACACTCCTCATCGATCTCGGCGACGCCGAGCGGCGTTTCAAAACCTCCGGCTCGATAGATCGACACGCCCTCGAACCCGAGGAAGTGCGAAGGCCCAACGAGCACGACCAGCCCGACAGAACGGCCGAGCAGCTGGCGATAGGCGTGCGCCGCCACCGGACCGGAATACATCAATCCCGCATGCGGCGCAATCAACGCGACGAGCTCTGTCAGTCGTCCGGCCGCATCCCCGCCGACGCCGGCCAGGTAGCCGTCGACGGCCGCCGCAAGCGCGGACGCCGTGCCAGGATACCAGGTGCCCGCGACGGCCGCCTTACGGATGGACATCGTGCAATTGGCGAGTCGGCGACTTCAGGATTTGGCGAATTTAGATCATCGAATCGCCAATTCACCAATTCGCTGAATCACCAAATCGTAGATCGTAGATACTACTCCCCTATGCCCGCGAGATTCACACGATCCGATGTCGAGGCGATTGCCGGGCTCGCGAACCTCGATCTGGACGAGCATGAGATCGACCTCTTCGCGCGGCAGCTCGGCGATATCCTCGAGTACGCCAACCAGGTGCAGCAGATCGACACGACCGGCGTATCGCCCACCGCGAGCGTTGTCACTCGCCACCAGGCCGATCGCACCGACGAGGTACGGCCTTCACTCGACAGAGCCGAGGCGCTGGCCAATGCACCCGACGCGGACCCGGACCGACGCCTGTTCCGCGTTCCCCGGGTCATCGGATGAGCGTGCCAGCCACGCTGCGGGAGCTTCGCGATGCCATTCGCCGCGGGGACCGCTCCGCGGTCGAAGTGTGCGGCGAGGCGCTGGCGCGCATCGAGGCGCACGACGGAGCGCTGCACGCGTTCAACACCGTCACCGGCGAGCAGGCGCTGAAACGGGCGGCCCTCATCGACCGCGATCGCTCGAAATGGCGGGACCACCCACTGGCGGGCATTCCCGTCGCGCTCAAGGACAACCTGTGCACCCGAGGCGTCCGGACCACGGCGTCCTCGCGGATGCTGGAAGCGTTCGTGCCGCCCTTCGATGCAACCGCCGTCTCGCGCCTCGAAGCCGCGGGCGCTGTCTTCATCGGCAAGACCAACTGCGACGAATTCGCGATGGGCTCGTCAACGGAAAACTCGGCCTTCGGCCCGACGCGCAATCCCTGGGCGGTGGATCGCATCCCGGGCGGTTCGAGCGGCGGTTCCGCCGTGGCGGTCGCGGCCGGGATGGCGCCGCTCGCGCTGGGGTCCGATACAGGCGGGTCGATTCGCCAGCCCGCTGCCCTCTGCGGCATCGTCGGGCTGAAGCCGACGTACGGTCGCGTGTCGCGCTACGGGCTGCTGGCTTTCGCGTCATCGCTCGATCAGATCGGTCCGCTGACGCGCACGGCCGGCGATGCGGCGCTTGCGCTCTCGGTGCTCGCCGGCGCCGATCCCGCCGACGCGACGAGCGCTCCTGAGCCGGTGCCGGATTACAGCAGCAGCTTGACCGGCGAGGTGCGGGACGTCCGGATCGGGGTGCCGTCCCGGCTGCTCGACAGCGGCGTGGACGGAGAAGTCTCCGGCGGGTTGCGCAACGCGCTCGAGGCGCTGGTCGCACGCGGCGCGTCGCTCGTCGACGTCGAGCTCCCACATGCCGCTGCCGCGGTCCCCGTGTATTACCTGGTGGCAACCGCCGAGGCCAGCTCCAACCTGGCGCGGTACGACGGCGTCCGCCATGGCTTTCGGGCCACGGCCGCCGGTCCGAACGAGGACTTGCGCGCGATGTATGCCCGGACGCGGGCGCTCGGCTTCGGCGCCGAGGTCAAACGTCGCATCATGCTGGGGACCTACGTGCTCAGCGCCGGCTACTATGACGCCTACTACTTGAAGGCGCAGCAGGTGCGCACGCTGATCCGCCGCGACTACGAGCAGGCCTTTGCGAGCGTGGACGCGGTGGCCATGCCAACGAGCCCCATGCCGGCGATTCGGATTGGTGAACGCATCGCCGATCCGCTGCAGATGTACTTGATGGACATCTTTACCGTCAGTGCGAATCTGGCAGGCCTTCCGGCCGTCAGCGTCCCGTCCGGGTTCACGACGGGAGGCCTGCCCATCGGGATGCAGCTCACGGGCCGCCCGTTCGACGAGGCGACGATCCTGCGGGTGGCCGACGCATACGAGCGCGATGCCGGCTGGTGGAGGAGGCAGCCGCTCGGCTGATTGACATGCCAGAACCAGAGTGGGCGTCGTGGACGGACGACCAGTTGCTCTCGATGCGCCTGTGCGATCTCGGGCTGTCGATCGCCGGAACCGACCTCGAACAGCACATCGGCCGCGTGAATGCGGAACTTCGGGCGCGGGGACTCACGCTCCCCCGCTACTGGCTGTCCGACGAATGGTTCACGCCCGATGGCATTCCGGGCGTGGCCATCCCGTTCTACCTGGCGCACCCGCGGCTGGCGAAGCTCGAGCTCGCTCAAATGCTGGAAGTGGAAGGCGGCGATACCGAGTCGTGCCTGATGATTCTGCGCCATGAGGCCGGCCATGCCATCGACAACGCCTATCAGCTCCGCCGGCGGCCGACGCGCCGGAAACTCTTCGGCAATCCCCACACGCCGTATCCGGAGTACTACACGCCAAAGCCCTACAGCAAGAGCTTCGTGCAGCATCTCGATCACTGGTACGCGCAAAGCCATCCGGACGAGGATTTTGCCGAAACATTCGCCGTGTGGCTCGACCCGGCGTCGATGTGGTCGACCCGTTACGCCGGGTGGCCGGCCGAACCCAAGCTCGAATACATGGACCGGCTGATGCGTGAGCTGGCGCGCACGCCGCCCCGTATCAAGTCGACGCGTGAAGTCGATCCGCTGCGGCGAATGCGCAAGACGCTGGCCGAGCACTACGCGAAGAAGCGCGAGCATTACGGCGTCGATCACCCTGACTTCTACGAGAGCGACCTCCGCAACCTGTTTTCGGACGCACCCCAGTACGCAAAAAACCCGTCAGCCGCTCGCTTCGTGCGGCGGGTGCGGAAGGAGGTTCGCAGCACGGTCGCCAGTTTCACCGACAGCTACCAGTACACGATCGATCAACTCCTCGAAACCATCATCGATCGCTGCCGCGAGCTCAACCTGCGGCTGACCGATTCGGAAGAAGACACGAAGGGCGACTTCATGGTGTTCTTGACGGTCCAGACCATGAACTACCTGCACAGCGGGCGGCACCGCGTGGCGCTATGAGCGGAACCAAGCTGCGCGTCCTGACGCTCGTTCACCGCCACCTCCTTCCGCCAGAGACCATTCCGGAGGGCACCGATCTGGAGTCGGCTCCCTGGCGAACGGAGTACAACGTCGCGACCACGCTGCGCGCGATGGGCCACGAGGTGCAGATGCTCGCCGTCCACGACGACCTCGGCGACATCCGCCGCGCGGCCACCGAGTGGAAGCCGCAGATCGCCTTCAACCTCCTCGAAGGGTTCGACGACGTCGTCATCTTCGATCAGAACGTCGTGAGCCACCTCGAGCTGCTCAAGCTGTCATACACGGGCTGCAATTCGCGCGGGCTGCTGCTGGCGCGGGACAAGGCGCTGTCGAAGAAGCTCCTGTCCTATCACCGTATCCCGGTGCCAGAGTTCGAGGTGTTTCGAATCGGCCGCCCTATTCGCCGCCCGAAGCGTCTGCCGTTCCCGCTGATCGTCAAGTCGCTCACGCAGGAGGCGTCGATCGGGATTTCCCAGGCGTCGGTCGTGGAGACCGACGAGAAACTCAAGGAGCGGGTCACGTTCATCCACGAGAGCATCGGCACCACCGCCATCGCCGAGCAGTACATCGAGGGACGGGAGCTCTACGTCGGGATCCTCGGGAACCAGACGCTGCAGGCCCTGCCCGTCTGGGAACTGTTCTTCACCAACATGCCGTCCGACGCGAAACGAATCGCGACCGATCGCGTGAAGTGGAGCGTGAAGTACCAGAAGAAATACGGAATCGACAGCGGCGCAGCGACCGAGCTCACCGAGGAGGTGAGCAGCCGGATTCAGCACGTGTGCAAACGCGCCTTCCGCGCGCTCGAGTTGAGCGGCTACGCGCGGATCGACCTGCGGCTCGACGAGGCCGGCCACGTCTGGCTGCTCGAAGCGAACCCGAACCCGCAAATCGCGAAAGGCGAAGACTTCGCGGCGTCGGCGGAAAAAATCGGAATTGGCTACGACGCGCTGCTGCAGCGGATTCTCAACCTGGGACTGCGCTGGCAGCCGGAGAGCGCCGCATAAGGAATTGGACACGACATCATTTCATTTACGCGCCGCTGCTTCGACGAGTTCCGGCGATTTGAGCTGGTCCGCCGGGCCATTGGGGGCGCTCGGGAGCAGGTAGATCATCGGCTGATGGCTGACCGTTTCGTCCAGGCTCTTGACGACCGACGTGTTCCCGGCGGTCTTTTTCAGCTTGGTGAGCCCAACCAGAACGCAAAACCCGATGAAGAGCGCCAGCACGAAGACCGTGCTGGCGCCGAGCCCCTGGAGGGCGCCGATGGCCAGCTGCATGACGTCGACCGACGTCATGCTTCCTGTCCCACAGCCGCCGCGCGCTCCGCCGGCACGTCGTAGTACACGAGCCCGCGACGCACTTCTTCCATCGCAATCCGTTCGGGCTTGTGCGGCGCGGCGACCACCAGCTCGGTCTCGAAGCGCACGCGCGCGCCGCGCCGCAGCTGCTTGGCGCGCAGCGCCGCCACGTCCACGAAGAGAAACCGGCTCTGAATCGGGGGAGCCGGCTCGGTCGGCACGACCGGCGGGTCGTTCTGATCGTTGAGTTCGTTTGCGACTTCCATAAACATTCCAACACTAACATGGCGGCGGGAGAGGCTGAAAGGGCAGGATGGTACGCCCTTCCTGCCCTCCTGCCCTTCCCGCCCTCCTGTCGACCCCGTTACGCGGCGACCTCGACCTTGATCTGCCGTGGTTTGGAATCCTCGCGCAGCGGCAGCCGAATGGTCAGCACGCCGTTCTTGTATTCAGCGGCGACCTTCGCGGAGTCTACCGTCTGGGGAAGGGAAAACGACCGGCTGAACGTGCCATAGCGCCGCTCGACACGGTGAAAGCTCTCCTCGCTGATGCCGGTGGCGACCTTTTTCTCGCCTTTGATCGTCAACGTGCCGTTGTCGACCGTGATGTCGATGTCCTCGCGGGTCATGTCCGGCAGCTCGGCTTTGAGGACCAATTCGTGGCCGCCATTCTGATAAATGTCGACCGGCGGCACCCAGGTGCCCGATCTCACCATCCCCTCGTCTTGCTGGCGGCCGTAGGCGTCGCCGAATACGCGGTTGATTCGGTCCTGAAGGTGCGAGAACTCACGATACGGATCCGTCCATCGAACTAGGGTCATAAGCGCCTCCTGAATGATCATCAGATGGTGGTTAACGTCTCTGTCCCGGTAGTATGAAGCATATATTAGCCTTAGTCAAGCATGTTATATGCGTGTCGTAACACTAATATATTGAACGTTCTGCCTTAGGCTTGGAGCTGGGCCCTTCGCCGGGCCTTGTTGAGGAAGTGGGCGTGCGCCTGGAGACCAGAGCCTGAAGCCTCAAGCCCGAAGCTGTGTGCGATCATGCCCTGTGCGATCCAGGATCCCCCACCTCGTGCTGCCGTCCGAGCTCGGTGAGTTTGCCGACGAAGTCCGCCGTATCTTCCGCGAACTGGGTCGTGGCGCCGTCATGGCCGGCGAGTGCTCGCCCCCGATCGATGTGTACGAGACCGACGAGACGCTGGAGATCCGCGTCGACCTGCCGGCGGTCGATCCCGCCGATGTGCGGGTTGCGATCAAGGGCGCCGTCGTGCTGGTCGCCGGCGAGAAGATTCCGCGTCGTGGACGGGGCGATTCGAGCTTCCACCTCGTCGAGCGCGGATTCGGACGCTTCGCGCGCACGGTGAGCCTCACGGCGGCGTGCGATACGAGCCGCGCGCGCGCCACGTTCCGGGATGGAGAGCTGCGGATCACGCTGCCGAAAATCGGCGACCGGCGCGGACGCCTGATCGAGATCGCCATCGACCAGACCGCGGCCGAGCGGCCTTCGTGATGCGCATCCTCTTCATCGGCGACATCGTCGGGCGGCCGGGACGCGAACTGGTGCGCCGGGGCGTTGGCGGCCTCGTGAGTCTTCACGGCGCCGACATCGTCGTCGCAAACGCCGAGAATGCGGCCGCTGGTTTTGGCATCACCCGCGAGATCGGCGATCAGATTCTCAGCTGGGGCGTGGACGTGATGACCTCCGGCAATCACATCTGGGACAAGAAGGAAGCCATCGAGTACATCGGCGCCGAGCCGCGGCTGATCCGGCCCGCCAACTTCCCGGCCGGCGTGCCGGGGAACGGCGGCTGCCTGGCCCGGACCGCTGATGGGCGCACGGCCGGCGTCCTGAACGTGATGGGCCGCGTCTTCATGTTGAACATCGACGATCCGTTCGCCGTGGTGCTCAAGGAAATCGAGGCCATGCGACAGCGCACGCGGGTGATCTTCGTCGACTTTCATGCCGAAGCCACCTCCGAGAAGATCGCCATGGGCTGGCACCTGGACGGCAAGGTGACGGCCGTGATCGGCACTCACACGCACGTGCAGACCGCCGACGAACGCATCCTGCCGAAGGGCACGGCGTACCTCACCGACGTCGGCATGACGGGGCCGCACGACTCGGTCATTGGCGTCGAGATCGAGCCGGCGCTGGGCCGGTTCCTGAACGCCATGCCGGCACGCTTCGAGACGGCGACGGCAAACCCTCGATTGAACGCCGTCCTGGTCGAGGCCGACGAGAAGACGGGACTCGCGACCGACATCGAGCGTCTGAGCTACAGCCTCGATGAGCTCATCGAACTCGCCGAGACCACCCATGAGCGACCTGTTCGATCTGCCCTTTGAAGACGAAGACGAGCTGCCGCCGGAACCCGCCGGGCCGCCGACGCCGATCGCATCGCGCCGAATCCTGACGGTGACCGAGCTGACCGTCCGCGTCCGCGATCGCCTCGAAGCCGAGTTCTACGAGGTCTGGGTCGAAGGGGAACTCTCGAACTGCCGGGTGTGGAATACGGGCCACTTGTACTTCACGCTGAAGGACAGCGCCTCGCAGGTGCGGGGGTTCATGTTCCGGTCTTCCCTGCGCGATCTGAAATTCAAGCCGGCCGACGGCCTCAAGGTCGTCGCCCGCGGCAAGATTTCCGTGTACGAACCGAAGGGCGAGTATCAGCTCGTCTGCGGCCACCTCGAGCCCCAGGGTCTCGGCGCGCTCCAGCTCGCCTTCGATCAGTTGAAGAAACGGCTCCAGGCAGAAGGACTGTTCGACCCCGCGCGTAAACGGGCGCTGCCGGCGCTTCCACGAAAAATCGGCGTCGTGACGTCGCTCGAGGGCGCCGCCATCCGCGACATCATCAACGTGCTGCGACGCCGGCACACGAATATTCAGCTGGTCATTCGGCCCGCGCGCGTGCAGGGCGAAGGCGCGGCACTCGAGATCGCCCGTGGCCTGAGGGCCGTCGGTCGCGTCCCCGGCGTGGACGTCGTGATCGTCGCGCGCGGCGGAGGGTCGATTGAGGATCTCTGGGCGTTCAACGAAGAGATCGTCGCGCGCGCCATCGCGCTCTGCCCCGTCCCGGTCATTTCCGCCGTGGGCCACGAAACGGACGTCACGATCGCCGACTTCGTGGCGGATCTCCGGGCGCCGACGCCGTCGGCCGCGGCCGAGATCGTCGTATCCGCCAAGGACGAGTTCGTGGCACGGATCGACCGGCTTCGCGATCGGCTGCGCGCGGCCGTCAGAGGGCGGGTTCAGGCCCTCAGCCGGCGCGTGCACGTGCTCAGCGGCCGGCCGGCGATCGGCGGGTTTCCTGGACGCATCGCGATGCGCGGCCGCCACGCCGCGGAGCTGTCGCACGCCCTCGCCCGGATCGTGCGTAGCCAGGCCGCGGGCCGCGACCGGCGCCTCCAGCAGCTCCAGCGGCGGCTCGATGCCGGCGATCTCGGCAAGCGGTTCGCGGCCATTCGCACACGCCTCGCGACGGCGGAAGGGCGGCTCGTGAGCGGCATGGTGCGGCGCCTGCATCACGCCGAGTCGCGGCTGCGCAGCTGCGCCGGCCGCCTCGAGACGCTGAGCCCGCTGGCAGTGCTCGGGCGCGGGTACGCGGTCTGCTGGAATGCCGACCGGACGCGTGCGCTGCGCGACGCGGCCCTCGCCGCCCCGGGCGATCGTGTGCGCGTGACGCTGGCAAGGGGAGAGCTCGACTGCGAAGTCCAGGGAGTGAAATCCGAAAACCTGAAACCTGAAATCTGAAATCTGACGAGACTTGGTGAGTTGGAGACTTGGGGAGTTGGGGAGTTGGAGGTTTGAACTCACGAATTCACCAAGGCTCCAATTCGCCAATTCTCTTGAATTGAGACGTCAGACTTGAGACTTCCGTATGCCTGATACGTCGATCAAGGATTTCGAAGCTGCGATTGCCGAGCTCGAGTCGGTCGTCAAGAAGCTCGAGGAGGGCGATCTGCCGCTCGAGCAGTCGCTGGCGCTCTACGAACGGGGCGTGCAGCTTTCCCGTTTCTGCCATGCGCGCCTCGAGGAAGCGGAGCGGCGCATTGAGATCCTGACCGAGCGCGGCGAGCTCAAGGCCGCGCCTCCCTCGCTGATGGCCGACGACTCCGAGCGTCGCTGACCGTGACCGGGGCCGAGTCTCTCGCAGCGTTTCTCGACGCCGCGCGCGTTCGCGTCGATGCGGCGCTCGAGGCCTGCCTCCCCAGGCCACCGGCCTGTCCTTCGCTTGTCAGCGAAGCGATGCGCTACAGCGTGTTCGCGGGGGGCAAGCGCCTGCGCCCCGTGCTGGCGCTTGCGGCCGCCGACGCGGTCGCTCGCGTGCAATGGGGAGGGGGCCACGTTTCGCCCATGTCCCTCGCTCTGCCGGCGGCCTGCGCGATCGAGCTGATTCACACGTACTCGCTGATTCACGACGACCTGCCCGCCATGGACAACGACATGCTGCGGCGCGGCCGGCCGACGCTGCATGTGGTCTACGGGGACGGCATCGCGATTCTGGCCGGCGATGGGCTGCAGGCTGAAGCGTTTGCGCCTCCTGGCCCGCGAGCCGGTCACCGGTGATCCGCGTCATCGCCGCCCGCAAGCTGCGCGTGCTGAGCGTCATCGCCGGAGCGGCGGGCGCGACCGGCATGGTCGGCGGGCAAGCGATCGACCTGCAGGCGGCGGGCCAGGCGGCCGGCCACGCGCTGACGCTCGACGCCGAGGGCTGCGCGGTATGCATGCGCGGAAGACCGGGGCGCTCATCACGCGCGTCGGCGGTGAGCGGATCCGTGATGGCCGGCGGCGACGACCAGCTGAACGCGGCGATCGCCGAGTACGCCGCCGAACTCGGCCTCGCGTTTCAGATCGTCGACGACGTGCTCGATGTCGAAGGAGACGCCGAAACGCTGGGCAAGACGGCCGGCAAGGACGCCGCGCGCGCCAAACCCAGTTATCCCGCGCTCTTCGGCATCGACCGATCGCGCGCCATGGCGACTGAGTGCGTCGGGCGGGCGAAAGCGGCGCTCGATCAGGCCGGTCTCTCCGCGGGCTGGCTCTCGCCGATCGCCGACTGGGTCAATACGCGCACGAGCTGAGTCTCGTGCGAAACGATTCGTATCGACGACCGGCGAAACAGCAGAGTGATAGGGCCTTTGTCCGGCAAATGAAATCGAAAGTGCGTCTCGATGTGTTGGTCGTCGATCGCGGGCTGGCGCCGTCGCGTGAGCGGGCTCGCGCGATGATCCTCGCGCACCGGGTGACCGTGGACGGACAGGTCGCGTCGAAGGCGGGCGCCTCGATCGCGGCGGACGCGCGCATCGAGCTGGTGTCGCCCGATCACCCGTACGTGGGGCGCGGCGGCGTCAAGCTCGCCCACGCGCTCGACGTGTTCGGGATCGTCGTCGCCGGCCGGCTGGCACTCGACATCGGCGCCTCGACCGGCGGCTTCACCGACGTCCTGCTGCAGCGCGGCGCGGCGAGCGTCGTCGCGCTCGACGTCGGCCACGGACAGCTCGATTGGCGGCTGCGCAACGACGCGCGCGTCATCGTGCGCGAAGGCGTCAACGCCCGCGCGCTGACCGACCGCGGATGTGCCGCACCGGGTCGATCTCGTCACGATCGACGTGGCATTCATCTCCTTGAAGCACATTTTTCCGGCGTTCCTGCCGTTTCTGAACGAGCTGTGCCGATATCGTCGCGCTCGTCAAGCCACAGTTCGAGGCCGGCCGCGAAGAGGTCGGCAAGGGCGGACTCGTCACGGACCCGGCCGTCCACGATGCGGTGCTCGCGCGGGTGACGGCCGAGGCCGACGCCATCGGGCTCCGCCGCGTCGCGATGACGCCGTCGCCCATCACGGGCGCCACCGGCAACCGCGAGTTCTTTCTCCACTTGCGAAGTGCCAAATGCTAAATGCTGATTGCTAGATGGAAGCCTCAATCAATTTGGCATTCAGCATTCAGCATTCAGCATTTAGCAATGTTCTAATGTGAGCGACATGACGACGAAACGGCCGGTTCCTCCGATGACCCGCGTGGGAGTCCTGGCGAAGTCACACCTGCGCGCGGCGATCCCGCACCTCGTGGATATCGAGGCGTGGCTGGCGGACCGCGGGATCGAGGCGGTGTTCGAAACGGAGACCGCGAGACTGATGCCGCCGGCGCCTCGTCGGGCCGTCGCGGACAAATCGGTGCTCGCCTCGACGGTCGGGGTGGTCGTCGTGCTCGGCGGCGACGGCACGCTGCTGGGCATGGCCGACTGCATCGGCGAGGCGGGATCGGGAGTCCCGATCCTCGGCGTGAACTTCGGCAGCCTGGGCTTCCTCACGGAAGTCACGCTGCCCGAGCTGTATCCGTCGCTCGAAGCCGTCGCTCGAAGGCCGGGCGCACAGTCGAAGAACGGATGATGCTGCAGTCGACCACCATGCGGGGCGGCCAGGTCTTCGCGCAGCAGATCGCGCTTGAACGACGCCGTCATCACCAAGACCGCGCGCTCGCGGATGATCGACCTCTCGGTCTCGGTCGGCGATGAGTTCGTGACGCGCGTCAAGGCCGACGGCCTCATCATCGCGACGCCGACCGGCTCCACCGCCTACAACCTCGCGGCGGGTGGACCGATCGTCCAGCCGACGCGTCGATGCGCTGATCCTCACGCCGATCGCGCCCCACACGCTGACGAACCGTCCGGTCGTGATTCCGGCGACGTCGGTGATCCGCGTGCAGCCCAACATGGAAGAGCGCGACGAGGTGTTCGTGACCTTCGACGGGCAGGCAGGATTCCAGCTGGAGGCCGGTGACGAAATCAGCGTGCGCCGAGCCGAGCTGCCGCTCAAGCTGATTCGACCGTCAACGAGAAGCTACTTCGAAGTCCTGCGGACCAAGCTCAAGTGGGGGAACGGTGACACACGCAAGTCTCAAGTCTGAAGTCTCAAGTCTGAGAAGAAGCGACCCGTTGAGACTTGACACTTGAGACTTGAGACTTGATCAGCGCGGGGAGCTTGTACCCGCGCCCACCGCCCTTCCCGCCTCTCCTGCCCTTCCCGCCTCTCCTGCCCCTCCTGCCCTTCCCGCCCTCAGATCTCTGAAGTACTGAACCTGATATTTCTGCACGTTGCGGTTGTGCTCGTCGAGCGTTCGCGCGAATTCGTGCGAGCCGTCGTTACGGCTGACGAAGTACAGGTAGTCCACCGTCGGCCGGGATTCGCGGCGGCCTCGAGTGACGCCTTTCCCGGCGCGGCGATTGGACCGGGCGGCAGGCCGGCATATCGATAGGTGTTGTACGGCGAATCGACGTGCAGATCGTCCCGGCGCAGGTTGCCGGTGAACGTCCCTGCCTCGCTGCAGCGCGTAGATCACGGTCGGATCGCACTGCAGGCCCATGCCGAGCTTCAGACGGTTCGAGTAGACGGCCGCCACGAGCGGACGTTCGTCCGCCCTGCGCGGTTTCCTTCTCGACGATTGACGCGAGCGTGACGAGCTGTCGAACCGTCAGCCCGCGCGCCTCGGCCGCCGCGCGCAACCTGGGGCGTGAGCACCTGCTGGAACCGCTCGACCATGGCGCGGACGGCGCGCGACGCCGGGGCCCGCCGGGGCAGCGCGTAGGTGTCCGGGAACAGGTACCCCTCGAGATCGCCGCGCGGACGGATCGAGCTGCCTGAATCGCCGACGCATCGTTCGCCGCGCTGATGAACGTGGAGGCCGGCCCGAACCCCCGCGCCTCGAAGATCGCGGCCATCTCCGCAATCGTCAGGCCTTCGGGAAACGTGACGCTGAGGACGATCGACATCGCCGCGCGCGATCTTGTCGATGACCTCGAGCATCGACATCGGGCGATCGAACCGGTACTCGCCGGCCTGCAGCCGCGCGCGCTTGCCGCTCACCCTGAGCGCCAGCCGAAACGTCAGCGCGTCGCGGACGACGCCTGCGGCGATCAGTCGCTCGCCGATCGCGCGGGTGCCGTCGCCCGGTGGAATGTCGCACGAGCTGCTCGGGGCCCGAGTACCCGCGAAACGGCTCGTGCATCCGCGAGTACAGCAGAAAGCGCGCCGGCCGCGCCCGCGCCGCACACCGCGAGAAGAACGACGAGCGCGAGTTTCTTCAAGAGTCCACCTTGCGGGCGGTCGCGGTCCAGGTAGTCCTGCAGGATGATGGCGGCGGCCGCCGCGTCGAGCCGCGCTTTCCGCTTCCGCCAGTCGCGCTCCCGAACGGCGAGACGGCTCTCGGCTTCGCGGCTCGTCAGACGCTCGTCCTCTTCGACACACGGGAATCGCCGTGCGGCTCTTCAGCGCGTCGATGAAGCGCGTCACGTGCGGCGGTCTGTCCTGACGGCGTTCCGTCGAGCCGGGCGGGCATGCCGACGACGATGGCCGACAGCCCGTCTTCCTCCGCGGCCAGACGCGCGATCTCTTGCGCCACGCGATCGGGACCGTTCGTCGCCGTCGACCGTCAGCGTCGTCAACGGGCGCGCCAGCGTGCGGGTGGCGTCGCTGATCGCCAGCCCGATGCGGCGGCGGCCGACGTCGATGCCGAGAATGCGCACGAAGCCGAATGTTATAATTTCCTGCCGCAAAACACCTGTGAAACCTGCCGCTGCTGTTCTGCTCGTCGTGCTCGTCTGTTGCCCGGCGCGCTCTTCGCGGGGCAGCTCCCGGATCGCGCGCGTACCGAGGCGCTCGCGGCCCGCGCGGCCGAACGCCTCCAGGCGCTGCATGACGAGGCGGATCGCCTGGCCACCGAAGAGCGCACGCTGCTTCGCGATCTGCGCCAGCTCGAGCTGTCACGGCAGATCAAGACGGAGGAACTGCGCCAGAGCGACGCGGAGGCCAGGCAAGCGGCCTCGGAGCTGGCGGCGATCGACGCGGAAATCCGGCGGCTCGAGCAGCAGGAGCAGGCGGAAGGCGCCGGAGCTGCGCGCGCGGCTCGCGGAGTTGTACAAGCTCGGCCAGGGCCGCTATCTGCGGATGATGCTCTCCATCTCCGACGCGCGGCGCCTCGGGGCGGCCGCGCGGATGGTCGCGGCGCTGGCTCGCCGCGACCGCGACCGCGTCGCCGCGTCACCAGCGCCGACGCGACTCCCTGGCGGCCTCTCGGACACAGCTCAGCGAACGGGCCGTTCGCCTGGCGGCGCTGCGCGCGGACGCCGAGAAGGCTCGAGTCGCGGCCGACCGTGCCGTCGAGGATCGCAACGCCATCATCCAAGGCATCGACCGGCAGCGCGATCTCAACGCGCAGCTGGCGGGCGAGCTGATGGGCGCGCAGCAGAGTCTCCAGGCGCGGCTGGAGGAGATCGGCCGGGGGCGCGGCGGCCGCCGAGCCCGCGGCCCTGCCGCTCCGGGCGTTCCGCGAGCGACCTCGACTGGCCCGTGCCGGGATCGGTCCGCCAGCGATTCGGCGCCGCGGCGGGCAGCCGGCGCGGGTTGTCCAACGGAATCGAAATCGCCGCGGCCGAAGGCACACCCGCGCTCGCCATTCACGACGGCACCGTCGCGTTTGCCGACACCTTCGCCGGCTACGGCAACCTGGTCATCCTGGATCACGGCGCGCAGACCTTCAGCCTGTACGGGAACCTGCTGGACATCGCCGTGGCCCGCGGGCGCGCGCGTCGAGCGGGGTCAGCCGGTCGGATCGGTGGGATGTCGCTCTGACGGGCGCGGCCGGGCTGTATTTCGAGCTTCGAGTCGACGGTCGGGCGGTCGATCCCTTACAATGGCTGAAGAAAAGGTGACTATGTCCCCCACTGCCCGCCGCATCGTCATTTGGATCTCGGCGCCGGTCGTCGCATTCGCCATCGTCGGCGGGTTGCTCAGCAGCGTCACGGCGCGTGAGGACACCTATCAGTACCTGAAGATCTTCGACGATGTCGTGGATCTGATCACGAGCAACTACGTCGAAAAGGTCGACGTGGAGAAGGTCATGAGCGGCGCGATGAACGGTCTGGCCGACAGCCTCGACCCCGACAGCGCCTACCTCTCGCCCGACCAGGTGAAGCAGATCGAAGCCGCGAGCGCCGCTCCCGGCCGGCGACGTCGGTATCGATCTCACGCGGCAGTACTACCTGCGCATCATCGCCGCGCGCGACGGATCGCCGGCGGCCAAAGCCGGGCTCCGGACCGGCGACTACGTGCGCGCCATCGACGACAAGCCGACCCGCGAGATGTCGGTCTTCGAGGGCATGCGGGCGCTGCGCGGGGCGCCCGGATCGAAGGTCAAGCTCACGATCATTCGCGGCAGCGCGAACGATCCGCACGTCGTCGAGCTGACGCGCGAAGCGCCGCCGGCCTCCGACGTCACGGGCCGCCTGGCCGCGCCGGGCGTCGGCTACCTTCGCATCGCGGCGGTCGGCCCGAAGACCGCGGACCAGGCCAAGGCGCAGGTGGCCGACCTGACGAAGGCGGCGCGGCCTCCCTTATCGTCGACGTGCGCCGGACGTCCGGCGGCCAGCCCGATCGCGGGGTCGCGCTCGCGCGGCTGTTCGTCGCCAGCGGCACGCTCGCGATGCGCGAAACGAAAGGACTCGAGCGCGAGACGATCGCCGCCCGGCCGGGCGACGGCTCGATCACGCTGCCGACCACGCTCCTGGTGGACACCGGGACGTCGGGCGCCGCCGAGCTCTTCGCGTCGGCGCTCGTCGGCAACCAGCGCGCCGAGCTCATCGGCGAGCACACCATCGGCCGCGCCGCGCAGCAGAAGCTCGTCAAGCTGCCCGACGGCAGCGGACTGTGGCTCACGACGACGCGCTACCTCACGCCCGGCGGCGACCCGCTTCACGAGAAGGGCCTCGAGCCGACCGTCGCTCGTCGATCAGCCCGACGTCGAGTTCGGCCAGCCTGCCGCCGACCGACGACCCGGTGCTCGACAAGGCGCTCGAACGCGTCGCCGCGAAAAAAGCCGCGTAGCGATCCCGTTCCCCGGAGGACGCAGCCGCCGGAATACAGTTCTGCGGCCGCGTGACTCGTGACGTCGAATTCGTTTCCGAATTCGTCTTGACACCTCCGCATGCGCGACGTATAACGCATGCTTCATCACGACACGCTGGCGCAGCTCCCGTTCGATTCCGGCAGCGCGATTCTTCATTCAGTCGTGGAGGTGGTATGAACAAGCACGACATCGTGGAGAAGATCGCCAAAGACGCCGGGATCACGAAAACCACGGCCGCGGCTGCGGTTCAATCGCTGATCGACGCCGTGACGAAGTCGCTCAAGAAAGGCGATCCGGTTTCGTTCGTGGGGTTCGGCACCTTCAAGACCGCGAACCGAAAGGCGCGCACCGCGCGTCAATCCGCAGACCGGCGCGGCGATCATGATTCCGAAGCGCCGCGTGCCCCGCTTCTCGGCCGGCAAGGCTCTCAAGCAGGCGGTCCGCTGAACGCACGAGCAGACGATTGGCCAGTTCGCTGCTCAGACCATCCGACCCGGCCAATTCCCTTGTTATACTGGCCGTTCGTCTTACGACCTGTATTTTCAAGATGTAGGCGCGTAGCTCAGAGGTTAGAGCGCCTGCTTGACACGCAGGAGGTCGGTGGTTCGAGTCCACCCGTGCCTACCAGAGGCTCCTCACATAGTTGACAGTTGATTGTTAACAGTTGACAGCTGAAGGTTGGAAGGCGACCGCTGTCGAACTGTCGAACTGTGAACTGCGCCGCATGACCGAAGTCACCATCACGCTGCCAGACGGATCCCCCCGGACCGTGCCCGCCGGCACGCGCGTTCGCGACGTCGCCGAAGCCATCTCGCCGCGTCTGGCGAAGGCGGCGCTGGCCGGCGTCGTGGACGGCAAGCTGGTCGATCTGGACTTTCCGCTCGAGCGCGACGCCGCGGTCCGCATCGTCACCGACAGCAGCCCCGAAGCGCTGCCGCTCTACCGCCACAGCACCGCGCACCTGCTCGCGGCCGCCGTCACGAATCTGTTCCCCGGCGTGCAGTGCGGCATCGGTCCCGCCACCGACGAAGGCTTCTTCTACGACTTCGTCGTCCCGCGCCCGTTCGTGCCCGAGGATCTCGAGGCCATCGAGCAGAAGATGAAGGAGCTCGCGTCGCAGGATCTCGTCTACGAGCGGCAGATGTGGCCGCGCGAAGAGGCGAAGGCGTTCTTCGCGGCGCGCGGCGAGCCGCTCAAGGTGCAGCTGATCGACGAGAAGACCGAGGGGCAGACCGAGGTCTCCTGCTACACCATCAAGGACAAGGACACCTTCATCGACTTCTGCGTCGGCCCGCACGTGCCGTCGACCGGCAGGCTGAAGGCGTTCAAGCTGCTCACCACGTCGAACGCCTACTGGAAGGGCGACGCGCGCAACCAGCCGATGCAGCGCGTCTACGGCACGGCGTTCTTCTCCGACAAGGATCTGAAGGCGTACCTGACGCAGATCGAAGAAGCCAAGAAGCGCGACCACCGGAAGCTCGGTCGCGAGCTGGGCCTGTTCACGTTCCACCAGTGGGCGCCGGGCGCGGCGTTCTGGCTCGACAAGGGCACGACGCTCTACAACACGCTCGCCAACTACATGCGCGACGTGCTGCTTCCCGGACGGCTACGTCGAGGTGAAGACGCCGCTCATCTTCAACAAGGCGCTGTGGGAGACGTCCGGTCACTGGTCGCACTACCGGCAGAACATGTTCCAGGTCAGTCGACTCCGAAGGCGAGCAGATGGCGCTGAAGGCCGATGAACTGCCCCGGCCACTTACCTGCTCTATCGCGAGCGAGGTGCGCAGCTATCGCGACCTGCCGCTCCGCTTCCACGAGCAGACGCCGCTGCATCGCAACGAAGCGTCGGGCGTGCTCTCCGGGCTGACGCGCGTCCGGCAGTTCTCGCAGGACGATGCGCACTGCTTCGTGACGCAGGAGCAGATCGGCGACGAAGTCGAGCGGCTGCTCGGAGCTCGTGCAGCGCGTCTACGGCGACTTCGGCCTGCCGTTCACGGCGAAGCTCGTCGACGCGGCCGCGACGAGTTTCTCGGCGAGGTCGCGCACCTGGGATCAGGCGGAGGCGCAGCTCAAGGCGGCGCTCGAGCGCGCCGGCGAGGCGTACACGGTCAACGAGGGCGACGGCGCGTTCTACGGGCCGAAGATCGACTTCGACGTCACCGACGCGATCGGCCGGAAGTGGCAGTGCGCGACGATCCAGCTCGACTACCAGATGCCGGAGCGCTTCGACCTGAAGTACATCGGCGCCGACAACGCCGAGCACCGGCCGGTCGTCATCCACCGGGCGATCTTCGGCAGCTTCGAGCGCTTCATCGCCATCCTGATCGAGCACTACGCGGGGGCGTTTCCGCTCTGGCTGGCGCCGCTCCAGGCCATCGTGCTGCCGATTGCCGACCGCCATCTCGACTACGCCGGGTCCGTGCGGGACCGGCTGGCGGCCGCCGGCCTCCGCGCGAAGCTCGACGAGCGGCAGGAAAAGATTGGATATAAGATTCGGGAGGCCCAGCTGCAGAAGGTGCCCTACATGCTGGTCGTGGGCGACCGGGAAGCGGCGGAAGGCACGGTTGCGGTGCGCACGCGCAGCGGCGGCGACCAGGGCAGCAGCTCGTTGAGCGATTTCATCGCCCGGACGCAGGACGAAATCGCGACCAAGGGAAAGTCTGCGGCCGTCGGCGAGCTGACAGCTGACCGCCGACAGCTGATAGCTCTCAGTCACAGCAGCAAGGAGGCCGTTATCGCTTTCGACAGAAGTCCCCGCCGCGACGATCGCACGCGCGTCAACGAACGCATTCGCGTCCGCGAAATCCGTGTCATCGACGACACCGGCCAGCAGCTCGGCATCATGCCGCCGCCGCAGGCGCTGGCCATCGCCAAGCAGAAGGGGCTCGACCTGGTCGAGATCTCGCCGACGGCCGTGCCGCCGGTCTGCCGGATCATGGACTTCGGCAAGTACCAGTACCAGGAGCAGAAGCGCGCTCGCGAGGCCCGGAAGCATCAGAAGGTGATCGAGGTCAAGGAGATCAAGTTCCGGCCGAAGGTCGACGAGCACGACTATCAGTTCAAGAAGAAGCACATCGAGCGCTTCCTCGAAGAAGGCGACAAGGTCAAGGCGACGATCTTCTTCCGCGGCCGCGAGATGGCGCACCCCGAGATCGGACGGCGCATCCTCGAGCGGCTGGTGCAGGAGCTCTCGGAGGTGGCGGTGCCCGAATCGATGCCGCGGATGGAAGGCAACCAGATGCACACCATCCTGAGCCGGCGGCCCCAGACCGGCGGCAAGGCCAAGGCGGCGGCAGCAGCAGCGAGGTAGGAAGACGATTCACCGCAGAACGCGCGCGAGCCCGGCGGCACGATTCGCCGGCTCCTGCGCGACTCGGCGAGTTCTGCGGTTCACGTGAGGTACAGATGCCGAAACTCAAGACACATCGCGGGGCCGCCAAGCGCTTCAAGCGCACCAAGAGCGGGAAGTTCCTGCGAAGCAAGGCGTTCAAGCAGCACATCCTGAGCAGCAAGACGAGGAAACGGAAGCGCGGCCTGCGCGGCACGACGACGGTGGCCGACGTGGATGCTCCCAAGCTCGCGAGGATGCTTCCGTATAAATAGACTGAGCTTAGGCTGTCAGCTGCTTCAGCTGTCAGCTGGCTCTCAGCGAGAGCTGCTAGCTGAGAGCCTGAGACCGAAGCCTGAGCCAGCTTCGAGTAGTGAGGAGATTGAGATGCCGCGTGTCAAACGGGGAACGGTTCGCCGCGCCAAGCGCAAGAAGCTGCTCGGGCTCGCGAAAGGGTACTACGCCAACAAGAGCAAGCTGTATCGCGCGGCCAAAGAGTCCGTCGATACGGCGCTCAAGTACGCGTTCGTCGGGCGGCGCCGCAAGAAGCGCGACTTCCGCCGCCTCTGGGTCGTTCGCATCAACGCCGCCGCGCGCGAGCACGGCCTCACCTACGGACAGTTCATCAACGGCCTGAAGAACGCCGGCATCACGCTGGATCGCAAGAGCCTGTCGGAGCTCGCGATCTCGAGCCCCGCGGCCTTCGCCAGCCTCGCCAAGCAGGCCAAGAGCGCGGCGAAAACAGCGGCGCGCGCCTGAGACGATACAGTGGCGAGAGTTTGGAAAGTCTGAAATCTCAAACCTGAAATCTGATCAGACTTGAGACTTCAGACTTCAGACTTTCATGACCGCGTTAGGTCCCGTCCCGATGCCCGACCTCACTCCGACACCCGACACGATCGCCAGGCTGCGGGACGAATTTCAGACGGAGCTTGCGCGGGCCGCCACCGATCGGGATCTGCAAGCCACCCGCGACCGCTATCTCGCACGCAAGGGCGGTGTCATCGCCGCGCTGATGAAGGCGGTCGCGGCCGCCGCGCCGGAAGACCGCCCGTCGCTCGGCCGGCTGGCGAACGCGCTCAAGATCGAGATCGAAACGCGTCTCGCCGAAAAGCGTGCCGCGGCGGAGGGGACCCGGCGCCCCGCCGACGCTCTCGACGTCACGCTGCCCGGCCGCAGCCCCGCGCTCGGCCATCGCCATCCGCTCACCATCGTTCGCGACCGCATGGAAGCCATCTTCACGCGCATGGGCTTCGCCATCGTCGAAGGCCCGGAAATCGAGGACGAGTGGCACTGCTTCGACGCGCTGAACATGCCGGCAGAGCATCCCGCGCGCGACATGCAGGACACGCTGTACCTGGCGTCGCCGGTCGGGGCGATACGGGACGCGCCGACGACGTGCGGACGCTGCTGCGGACACATACCTCGTCGATGCAGATCCGATACATGCAGGCGCACCAGCCGCCGGTGCGGATCGTCGTGCCCGGACGCGTCTACCGCCGCGACGATCTCGACGCGACACACGTCCCGATGTTCACGCAGATGGAAGGCCTCGTGGTCGGCGAGGGTGTTTCGCTCGCCGATCTCAAGGGCACGCTGATCGCGTTCGTGCAGGACATGTTCACGCCCAGCTCGCGGCTCAGGTTCAGGCCGAGCTTCTTTCCGTACACCGAGCCGAGCGCGGAAGTGGACATCAGCTGCTGGCAATGCGACGGCGCCGGGTGCGCCATCTGCAAGCGCACCGGCTGGATCGAAATCCTCGGATGCGGGATGGTGCACCCGGCCGTGTTCGAGGCGGTCGGCTACGACGCAGAGCGGTACACCGGCTTCGCCTGGGGCGTCGGCATCGAGCGGGTGGCGTTCCTGCGGTACCAGATGGACGACATGCGGATGTTCTTCGAGAACGATTTGAGATTCCTGGAGCAGTTTCCGTACTGACTCTTGAATCTGGTTCATCTAGTGATCTGGTGATCTGCGACTGACATTGATTGATGAGTTGATTGGCCGGCCACGAAATTCCTAGATAACCAGATAACCACATTCATGCGTCTCCTTGTTTCCTGGGTCCGTGATTTCGTCGACGTGACGGCGTCGCCCGACGAGATTGCCGAAAAGCTCGCGCTGCGCGGCTTCGAGGTGGCCTCCGTCGAGCGTCTGGACGGCGGCGACGGCGTGATCGACTTCGAGGTCACCGCCAATCGACCTGATTGCCTCAGCGTCGCCGGCCTCGCGCGCGAGATCGCCACGGCGTACGAGCTGCCGTTCACTCCGCCGTCGCCGAATCCGGGCGTCCGCGTCCCGCTCGCCCCGGTTTCCGATGGGCGAGTCCGAGCGTCTCACCGTGTCGCTCGAAGAAGCCGACCTCTGTCCGCGGTACGCGGCCGCTGTCGTGGAGGTCACGCCGACGGTGTCGCCCGCATGGATGACGAGCCGTCTGCAGGCGGCCGCGGTGCGCCCGATCAGCCCGTTCGTCGACATCACCAACTACGTCCTGCTGGAGCTCGGCCACCCGATGCATGCCTTCGACCTGGCGACGCTCGCCGGGAGCGAGCTGCGGATCCGCCGCGCGAGCGCCGGCGAGATCGCGACGACGCTCGACGGCGTGGAGCGGAAGCTCGAGGCCGACATGCTGGTGATTGCCGACGCCCGGCGCACGCAGGCGATCGCCGGCGTCATGGGCTGCGCCTCGTCGGAAGTCTCGGGCGCAACGCGGACGGTGGCGTTCGAGAGCGCGTACTTCAAGCCGTCGTCAGTCCGGCGCACCAGCAAGCGGCTGGGTCTCAAGACCGAAGCGTCGGCGCGGTTCGAACGCGGAGCCGACGTGAACGCGCCCGTCACGGCGTTGCAGCGCGCGATCGCGCTGACGCAGCAAATCGGTGCGGGACGTCTGATCGGACCGGTCGTTGATCGGTACCCACAGCCCCGTGGCCCGAGAACACTCCATCTGCGGCGTCAGCGGCTTGGCGCCCTGCTCGGCCTGCGGGTGCCCGACGCCGACGTCGAGCGCATTCTCGAATCCCTGGGCTTGACGCGTCACGCCCGCGGCAGACGGCTGGGACGTCGTCGCGCCGACCTTCCGCGTCGACTTGCTGCGCGAGGTCGATCTGATCGAAGAAGTCGGCCGGCACTACGGCTTCGACAAGCTCGAGCCGACCTTTCCCGTGATGAGTGTGGCGGCGCCGCCTCCGGACCCCCGCATTCCCCGCGATCATCTGGTCCGTCGAGTGCTGACCGCGGCGGGCCTCTCGGAAGCGGTGACGTTCGGGTTCATCGAGAGCGACGGCGGCGCGCGCGTTCGCGGCCGGGGCTGACGCGGCGACGCTGGTCGGCGTGGCAAATCCTCTGTCGGCGAAGTTCGACACGCTGCGGCCGTCGCTGCTGCCTGGCCTGGTCGACGCCGTCAGCCATAACCGGCGGCACGGACGGCGCGACGTCGCGCTGTTCGAGATCGGCGCCCGATTCACCTCGTCTACCGGCGAAACGCGAGGCGTGGGCATTGCCTGGACCGGCGCGGCGACGCCCGAACACTGGTCGGCCGCTCCTCGCGAGGTCGATTTCTTCGACATGTCGGGTGTCGTCGAGCAGCTCTGCGACGCGCTCGGCGCCCCGCCGCGGCTGAAAGCCGGCGCGGCACCGTATCTGGTCGAGGGTCAGGCCGCCACGGTGCTCGCCGGCGATCTGACGGTCGGCCTCGTCGGCCTCCTCTCGCCGGCGCTCGCCGAGAAGCGCGGCGCGCCCCGCCAGGACAAGATTTTCGTGGCCGAGGTGAATCTCGATCGGCTGCCGATTGGCGCGGCAAAGGCCATCGAGAAGGTGCGCGCGCTGCCGCGGCACCCGTCGGTCGTCCGCGATCTGTCCATCGTCGTCGCGGACACCTTGCCTGCGGAAAACATTCGTGGCACCATTCAGGCGGCCAGCGAGCAGGCGCCTGCGCCGCTGGTCTCGATTGCGTTCTTCGATCGGTATCAGGGCAAGGGCGTCGCGGCAGGTGCCGTCAGCCTCTCGGTGAGACTGACGTTCCAGGCGCCGGATCGGACGCTCACCGATGCCGACGTGCAACTGAGCGTCGACCGAATTCTGGACGCGCTGGTCCGCGAGCACAGCGCCGTTCAAAGATAGGGTGAATCCCCGGCATCTGGTAATTTGGTGATCTGATGATCTGGTAATTGGATTGCGCAATGTGTCCAATCAACAACCAGATAACTAGATAACGAGTTCGGAGTTCTCATATGGCGAAAACAGCGACCCGCAGCGTTGAGCTCGAACCGATCGATCGCCTCGAGGAAAAGCTGAAGCGTCTGGTCGGGATGATCGACCAGATGCGGACCGCTCAGGCGCGGGCGGCCGAGGAAAACCAGCGTCTGACGCGCGAGATCGAATCGATGCGGGCACGGCTCGCATCCGGCGAGTCGGCCGCCCACGAGCTCTCGTCGCTCAAGGAGGAGCGCGACCTCATCCGCACGCGCGTCGGTGAGATGCTCGAGCAGCTCGAGGCGCTGAACCTCTAGGCAGTGCAGTTGACAGTTCACAGTTGACAGTTAGTTAACAGCTGGTTAACGGTCGCTGTTCACAGCGCTGTGAAACTGGGACTCTCAACTTACTGTTGACCGTCAACTGTTAGCTGTTAACTTGGGATTCTTCCCATAATGCCCGACGAAGGTCGCGTCGTTCCAGTCGAGATCGCCGGACAGCGCTATCCGATCCGCAGCTCGCTGGATCCGGAGTACGTGGCGCGGCTGGCGACGTACGTCGACGAGAAGATGCGGGCGGCGGCCGACACCTCGCCGAGCGGCGACTCGATGCGTCTTGCGGTCATCGCCGCCCTCAACGTCGCCGACGAGTTGTTCCGCTGCCGTGATGCGAACCGCGCTCGCGACGGCGAGCTTGCCGAGCGGACTCAGGAGCTCGAACGCCTCCTCGACCGGGTGCTCCTGGCGTAGTGCCTGCGTGTTCACAATTACGGTGGCATTCGGCCGCCGCCGCGGACCGCGTTTGCACGCTCTACTCGCACCTTGAACCCGGAACCTGTCTCGACTAAGATCGACCCGGGATTTGAGTTCCCTGCTTTGCGCGTGATGGCGGTAGGCTCGTTTGAGCCAACGTTCCATCAAAGTGAGTCGCGACGCCGCGTGGTGTGCATGCCTCTGTGCGAGGAAGCCTGAAGCGCGGCTTTTCATAGCGGTTCCACCTGCTTACGCAGGTTCATCGACCTCCCCACACGGCAAAGCGGGGCGCTTTCGTTCCACTTCCCTCCTCTCTTTCTGAATTTCGCGGGGCCAGCACCCCCGCGCGCGGCGCCACCTGAGTGAAGCCCGTCCCGGGTGACGGGAAAGGACGTCACGCGTGTTGCCGATTTACGGGTTTCTCATCAACGTCCTCGTCACCTCGGTGACGGCGGCGGCCGTGTTTGCCGTCTGGGTCGCCAATCGCAAGCGCATCGCCGCGGAAACCATCGGCCGGGCGGAAGAGCGGGCGCTGCGGGTCATCAAGGACGCCGAACGCGACGCCGAGACCCGCAAGAAGGAAACGCTGCTCGAAGCCAAGGAAAAGGCCCACGATCTCCTCACCCAGGCCGAACGCCAGGCGCGCCAGGAACGCCAGGAAGCGCAAGCACTCGAGCAGACCCTGAACCGCCGCGAAGCGGCAGTCACGGAGAAGCAGGCCGCCGTCGAACGGCTGGAGAGGGACCTCCACGTCCGCGAGCACGCCGTCTCCGCCCGGGAGAAACACGCCGAGACCGCCGCCACGAAATACGATCGACTCGTCGCCCAGCAGCAGCACGAACTGGAGCGCGTCGCCAGCCTCACGGCCGACGAAGCCAAGGAACTGCTGATCAAGCAGATCGAAGGCGAGGCGCGTCACGACTCCGCCAACCTCCTCAAGCGGCTCGACGCCGAGGCCCGCGAGACGGCCGTCGACCGCGCCAAGCACTACATCACCGAGGCCATCCAGCGCTCGGCCGCCGAGCACGCGATCGAGACCACCGTCTCGGTTGTCGATCTGCCGAGCGACGATCTCAAGGGACGCATCATCGGCCGCGAGGGACGGAACATCCGCGCGCTCGAGCTCGCCACCGGCGTCGATCTGATCGTCGACGACACGCCCGGCGCCATCATTCTGTCGGGCTTCGATCCCTACCGGCGGGAGATCGCGAAGAAGGCCATCGAGAAGCTCATCGCCGACGGACGCATCCACCCCGCGCGCATCGAGGAAGTCGTCCAGAAGGTGAAGGAAGAAACCGACGAGGAGGTCCGCAAGGAAGGCGGCGCCGTCGCCTTCGAGCTCGGCCTTCACGATCTGCACCCCGAGATCCTGAGGCTGATGGGACGCCTGAAGTTCCGCACGAGCTACGGGCAGAACGTCCTGTCCCACTCGGCCGAAGTCGCCCGGCTCGCCGGCATCATGGCCAAAGAGCTCGGGCTCGACGCACACGTGGCGGTCCGCGCGGCGTTCCTCCACGACATCGGCAAGGCGATCGACCGCGAGATGCAGGGGACCCACCTCGAGCTGGGCATCGACTTCCTGCGCAAGCACGGCGAAGGCGAGCCGGTCGTCATGGCCATGGCGGCGCATCACATGGACATCGACTGGCCGTCGCTCGAAGCCATGATCGTCCAGGCGGCCGACGCCATCTCGGCCGCGCGCCCCGGCGCGCGGCGCGACATCCTCGAGTCGTACGTCAAGCGTCTCGAGAAGCTCGAAGACATCGCCGATTCGTTCAAGGGCGTCTCGAAGTCCTTCGCGCTCCAGGCCGGCCGCGAAATCCGCATCATGGTCGAAAGCGAGAAGATCTCGGACGAGGAGGCGATCTGGCTGTCGAAGGACATCGCCCGCCGCATCGAGAACGAGCTCGAGTATCCCGGCCAGATCAAAGTAACCGTCATCCGCGAAACCCGCGCGGTAGACTACGCGAAGTAAGTCAGGATCGCGGCCACGCAGGCCGTCTCTGGCACACTGCCCCGCCTACCCGTGACTGTCTCCGACCTCACGGAGCGCGAGCTCATCAAGCGCATTGCGGAGCGGCTGCCAGCCGCCGCCCGGCTGGCTGACGGTCGGCATTGGCGACGATGCGGCCGTCGTCGAGCCTGAGCGGAACCGGCTGGAGGTCCTCAGCGTCGATGCGCTTGTGGAGGGTATCCATTTCGACCGTCGCTTTACGCCGCCCGCCGCGATTGGGCACCGGGCGCTGGCGGTCAACCTGAGCGACCTCGCGGCCATGGGCGCGGCCCCGCGGCTGGCCCTCCTGTCCTTTGTGCTGCCCCCCGCCCTGCTTCGCGACGACTTCGACGCGCTCGTATCCGGGCTCGCGGACCTGGCGCTCCGGCACAAACTGCACGTCGTCGGCGGCAACCTCACGCGCTCGCCCGGTCCCCTGATGATTGACGTCACCGTGATCGGGACCGCGAAGCGGCGGCAGGTCGCTGACGCGTGCCGGCGCGCGCCCGGGCGATGCGCTGTACGTGACCGGTTCCCTCGGGGGTGCGGCCGCCGGCCTCGAGATGCTCCGTCACACGACCAGCGCCGCTTCGGAGGCGAAGGACCCGATGGAAGACGACCGGCGCGCGCACGCGGTGGAGAGCTGCGCCAATCGCTATCTCTATCCAGAGCCGCGAGTCCGGATGGGGCTGGCGCTCGGGCGAAACCGTGTGGCGTCGGCGTGCATGGACCTGAGCGACGGCCTCGCTGACGGCGTTCGCCAGATCGCCGAAGCGAGTGGCGTGGGCATCATCGTCGACGCCGACGCGATGCCTGTCGACGAGCAGGCGCGTGCCTGGTTCAATGCCCGTGGCGGTGACGCCCTGGCGCAAGGCCCTCTCCGGCGGCGACGACTACGAGCTTCTGTTCACTGTCCCCCGCCGGGCGGAACGGCCGGCTGCGCGCTGCCAGCCGGGGTGCCGACGTGGCGGTGACCCGCATCGGCATCTGCACGAAAGCGCGCGACCTGATTCTCCGCCGTTCGAGCGAGTCCCCTCCGAAGGACGACGCTATCCCCAGCGGTTACAAGCACTTCCGGTGACATTGCAGATTTCAGATTGCAGATTTCAGATTGAATTACAGATCTGAAAGCCGAAATCGTTCTGCCGCCTCTGACCTCTACAATGGAAGAGGCCATGATCATTGCCGCATCGCTTCGGCGAAAGGCGCTCGTGACGGCTGTGGCCGCGGTCAGCTTCGTGTCCCTGTACGAGGTGACGATGCTCGATTCGCACGCGCCTTGGGGACCGGGAGCCGTGATCGATGCCGCGGGCCCCGGCGCCGGGCGCGCGCCTGGCCTTTACGGCCACGGCGTACTGTAAAGGGCTGGTGACGGCCGCGGGCGTGGCGGCCCAGTCCGGCGTGGCGGCGTCGGATCCGACGTTGCTGCCGCTCGGATCCATTGTGGAGCTCGACGGCGACAACGAGAAATACGACGGGATCTACTCGGTCGTCGATACGGGTCCGGCGGTGCAGGGACGCGAAATCGACCTCTACATGTGGAGCTGCCACGACGCCCTGAAATTCGGCCGGCAAGAGGTGCGGTTGACGGTGCTCCGCCTGGGCTGGAACCCGAAAGCGACGACCCCGAGCTTCATGCAACGCCTCTTCAGGCGCTACGAGCCGCCGCGGGAACCGGATCCTCTTCCGTCACGACCGCTCCCGGTCCTTCCGCCCGAAGCTGACGTTCTCCCAGAACCCGTCTACGATCCCCAACTGAACATCTGTGCCGTCGGCGCTCGTGTTCGCAATCGTGAACCGGCATTGACGATTGACGATCGCCAAGTCGTCGACCGTAGAGGCTCGCTGTCTCCCTTTGTTACCGTTTCAGCTCCAGGTTTTCCGTCGCCGCCCCCTGCTTGTACTGCAGCTGAAACAGCTTGAAGTAGATGCCGCGCGCGGCGAGCAGCTCCTGGTGCGTGCCCGCCTCGCGCACCTTCCCTTTGTGCAACACGAGAATCTTGTCCATGTCCTGGATGGTTGACAGCCGGTGGGCGATGGCGATCGTCGTGCGGCCGGCCATGAGCGCCCCGAGCGCGTCACGGATCAGGATCTCGGTCTCCGTGTCGACGCTCGACGTGGCTTCGTCGAGGATCAGCACGCGCGGATCGAAGGCGAGCGCGCGCGCGAAGGAGAGCAGCTGTTTCTGGCCGACCGACTGCGTGGAGCCGCGCTCCGCGACAGGCAGCGCCGTACCCGCCGGGCATGCGCTCGATGAACTTGTCCGCGTGGACCGCCTCGGCCGCCGCCCGCAGCCGTTCGTCCGTGATCGTCCAGGTTGCCGAGCCGGATGTTGTCGGCGATCGTGCCCGAAAAGAGGTGCACGTCCTGCAGCACGAGGCTGAACAACCCCCGAAGCTCCGCGAGATCCAGCTGCCGGATATCGACGCCGTCGATCGTGATGGATCCCCGCTGCACGTCGTAGAACCGCAGGAGCAGGTTGATCAGCGTCGTCTTGCCAGAGCCCGTGGCCCCGACGATCCCGAGGCGCTCGCCCGGCTTCACGTCGAAGGACACGTCCCGCAGGACCCATTCCGGCTCAGGGGCCTCTCCCGACCCTCCTGCCCCTCCCTGCCCTCCTGCCCCTCCCGCCCCTCCTGCCCTTCCCGCCCCTCCTGCCCCTCCCGCCCCCGTGGTGTTGTAAGCGAACCATACATGGTCGAAGACGATATGTCCGGCGGCTGGGCGAGGGCGGCTGACCGGGTGCGCCGGCGACTGGATCACGACCGGCTCGTCGAGCAGCTTGAAGATGCGCTCGGAGGAAGCCATCGCCGACTGCAGCACGTTGAACTTCTCCGACATGTCGCTGATCGGCCGGAAGAAGCGTTGTGAGTATTGCAGGAACGCGACGAGGGCGCCGAGGGAGAGCGTGCCCGCGAGGACGTTGGCGCCGCCGTACCAGATGATCAACGCCGCGGCGAGCGCGCTGACGGCTTCGATCGCCGGATAGAACACCGCGTAGTAATAGATCGAATCGACGTTCGCGTCCCGGTGCTTCCGATCGATCGCATCGAACTGCTCGAAATTCAGCCGCTCCCGCCGGAAGAGCTGGACGGTCGGCATCCCCGTGATGTTCTCCTGCAGGAATGCGTTGATGCGCGCGATCCACGTGCGGACGGTCCGGTACGACTCCCGGACATTGCGGCGGAACCATTGCGCGATCAGGACGATGAGCGGCAGGACCGTGAACGCGACCAGCGCCAGCCGCCAGTCCATCCAGAGCATCACGACCATGATGCCCAGCAGCGTGAACACGTCGCTGAAGATGGTCACGACACCCGACGTGAACAGATCGTTCAGCACGTCGACGTCCGAGGTGACCCGCGTCATGAGCCGCCCGACGGGGTTGCGGTCGTAGTAGCGGAGATCGAGCCGCTGCAGATGCTTGTAAATCTCCATCCGCAGGTCGAACATGATTCGCTGTCCGGTCAGCTGCATCGCCCACGTCTGAAGGTATTCCGCCGCAAACGACACGAGCAGGATGCCGAGGTAGAGGACCGCCAGCCGGTTCAGCTCGCCGGACCGCCCTTGCGCGATGTAGCCGTCGATCGCGAGCTTGATGAGATACGGCTGCGCCAGGGCTGCGCCGCTGCCCGCGACGATCGCGACAAGAGCGATCGCGACCTGGCGACGGTAGGGGCCGAGGTACGTCAGCAGACGCCGCATCAGCCTTGCGTCGTAGGCCTTCCCGATGATTTCGTCGTCCTGGAAGGACACTTAGTATCCCGTCCCAGTGGTTCGCGACATGATTTCCGGGCGGGGCATCCCGCCTCGCGGCGGTGCTCCTCGCTCACATACGGCCTGTATGCTCGCTCGTCGCGCCTTGCGATCCGGGCGCCGCGCCCAGGACTCATGCCGCGATCCACTGGGACGGGACACTAGGAAGCCGCCAGTTCTTCCTCGAGCAATTGCTTCCGGTGCAGGGCGGCGTACAGACCGTCGCGCTGGATGAGGCTATCGTGGGTGCCTCGCTCCGCAATTCGCCCCTCGTCCAGCACGAAGATCTGATCCGCGTCGCGGACCGTCGACACCCGGTGCGACACGATGATCGCGGTCCGCTGGCGCATGACGCTGCGCAGACGGGAGAGGATTTCTTCCTCTGTGTAGGTGTCGACGGCCGACAACGCGTCGTCCAGAATGAGGATGCGCGGATCGATGATGACCGCGCGAGCGATGGCCGATCGCTGCTTCTGGCCGCCCGACAACGTGATGCCGCGCTCACCGACCATCGTGTCGTATCCGTGAGGGAAGTCGGCAACGTCCTTGTCGAGCCGAGCCAGGGCCGCCGCGTCTTCGATGCGCCGCCGGCGCTCCTCCTCCCAGCCTCTCCTGCCTCTCCCGCCGACTCGCCTATGAGGGCATCGAACCCGAACGCGACATTGGCCGCCAAGGTGTCCGAGAACAGGAATGGCTCCTGCGGCACGAATCCGATGGCCCCGCGCAGGACGGCGAGCGGGAGCTCCCTGACATCGACCCCGTCAAGGAACACCGTGCCGGGCGGCGGGTCGTGCAGGCGCGCGAGCAGGTTGATCAACGTCGATTTGCCCGAGCCGGTAGGTCCGACGAGCGCGACGGTCTGTCCCGCCTCGATTCTCGCCGAAACATGGTTGAGGACCGGCGTGCCGTCGTAGGCGAACACGAGGTCCCGGAACTCGATCTCGCCACGGATTGGGGCGCGGCTACCAGCCTTCGCGCTTCGCGCTTCGGCTAGGTCTCGTCGTAGCTCCGCGGCAGATAGCGGGAGCGCCGGCGGAAAGCCGGACACGACGCCTGACAGGAGAGCGCCGTTTAGATCGTCTCCTGCCCTTCCTGCCCTTCCTGCCTCTCCTGCCCTTCCTGCCCTTCCCGCCTCTCCCGCCCTTCCCGCCTCTCCGCCTTCCCGCCCCTCCCGCGCCCATCGAGCGGATCGTCTCGGCGTCGCGGATGGCCGGGTCGGTGTCGAGCACCTCGAGCATCCGCTTCCAGCTGGCCATGCCTCGCTGCAGCATGTTGGTGACCCACCCGAACGCAATCATCGGCCAGCTCAGCATCGTCAAATACGTGTTGAAGGCGACGAACTCGCCGAGTGTGATCCGGCCGTTGATGACCTCGCGGCTGCCGAGCCAGAGAACGACGAGCGAGCCCAGGCCGAGAAAGAAGCCCATGCTGGGGAAAAACAAGCCCTGAAGCACGATCAGGAGCCGATTGCGGCGCAGGTACTCCTCGTTCGCGCGCCGGAAGCGCTCGACCTCGGCCGCCTCCTGCCGGTAGGCGCGGACGACACGCACCCCCGAGAGCGACTCCTGCGCGACCGCGCTCACTTCAGAGAGCTGCGCCTGAATCTGCTCGAACCGCTTGTGGATGGCGCTGCCGAAATACTTGACCGAAAGCGAGACAAAGGGGAGCGGGACGAGCGACACGAGCGTCAGCCACGGGTCGATGGAGATCATCACGGCGATCGCCGCGACGAACCCGAGGATCGTGTTCGCCGAGTACATGACGGCGGGCCCGACCATCATCCGGACGGCGTTCAGATCGTTGGTCGCCCGCGACATCAGATCGCCCGTCCGATGGGCCTGAAAGTACGACAGCGGCAGCGCCTGGAGATGCGCGAAGAAGTCGTTGCGCATCTGGTATTCGATCTCCCGTGACGCGCCAATCAGAATGCGGCGCGTCCAGAATCGGAAGACGCCGCCCACGAGGGCGAGGCCGAGGATGATGTTGGCGTAGAGCAGGAGCTTGGCGCGGGTGACGCCTTCGGTCAGGTCGTCGATGGCGCGCTGAAGCACGAGCGGCGCCACCAACCCGATGCCGGTGGCCGCGAACGAACAGATCAGCCCGAGCGCAAACGCACGTCGATGCCGGTCGACGTAGCCGAGCAGGCGTCGAAAAGGGGCCACATCCCGAGTATAATTCCGGCCATGCCTGCACTGTATCTTGTCATACCGGCGCTCTGTATCGGGGCGATCGCCTATCGCTACTACAGCGCATTCATCGCCGCGAAGGTGATGGTGCTGGACGATACGCGACTGACGCCCGCTCATTCGAAGTACGACGGAGCCAATTTCTATCCCACGCAGCGGTGGGTGCTCTTCGGCCATCATTTCGCATCGATCACGGGGGCCGGGCCGCTGCTCGGTCCGGTGCTGGCAGCGCAGTTCGGCTGGGCCCCGGGCTTCATGTGGCTGCTCGCCGGCGCATGCCTGGCCGGCGCGGTTCACGACATGATCACGCTCTGGGCCTCGACGAGACGCGGCGGCCGCTCGCTCGCCGAGATCGCGCGATCGGAAATCGGGCCGGTCGCGGGCACGACGGCCATCATCGCCGTCCTGTTCATCCTCATCATCGCGCTCGCGGGCCTCGGCCTGGCGGTGGTGAATGCGCTGGCCGAGAGCGCCTGGGGCATCTTCACCGTCGGCGCCACGATTCCCATCGCGGTCTTCATGGGCTTCTACATGTTCGTCTGGCGCAAAGGCCAGATCAAGGAAGCCACGGCCATCGGCGTCACGCTGATGTTCCTCGGCGTGATCTTCGGCAAGAACGTCGCCGAGTCCTCAATCGGCCACTGGTTTGTGATGACGCCCCATCAGATCACGATCGCGATGGGCCTCTACGGGCTGGCGGCCGCAACGCTGCCGGTCTGGATGCTGCTCACGCCGCGCGCGTACCTCAGCACCTACATGAAAATC
This sequence comes from uncultured Acidobacteriota bacterium, assembly GCA_963745495.1. Lineage (GTDB taxonomy): Bacteria > Acidobacteriota > Vicinamibacteria > Vicinamibacterales > CAVVIG01 > CAVUXJ01. The sequence goes on along the minus strand of CAVUXJ010000011.1, from coordinate 127,779 downwards.
GGCACGATCCTGTTCCTGGCGTTCGGCGTGGTGCTCGTGAACCCCCGACTGGAGGCGCCGGCGTTCTCGCAGTACGTCGGGGGCGGCGGGCCGATCATCCCCGGTCCGATGTTCCCGTTCGTGTTCATCACGATCGCGTGCGGCGCCATCTCGGGGTTCCACGCCCTGATGGCGTCGGGCACGACGTCGAAGATGGTCGACAAGGAAAGCGACATCCGTTCCGTCGGGTACGCCGCGATGCTGTTCGAAGGCCTCGTCGGCGTGATGGCGCTGATCGCCGCCTCCGCGCTTCATCCGGGCGACTACTTCGCCATCAACACGACGCCGTCGGTCTTCGCGACCCTGAACATGCCAATGGTCAATCTCATCGACCTTCAGTCGCAGGTCGGCGAGAACGTCGTCGGCCGGCCGGGAGGCGCCGTCTCGCTCGCCCTCGGCATGGCGCAGATCTTCGCGAACATTCCCGGCATGCGCAGCCTGATGGACTACTGGTACCACTTCGCCATCATGTTCGAAGCGGTCTTCATTCTCACGACGATCGATTCGGGGACGCGCGTGGGCCGGTTCCTGCTGCAGGAAGCCGGCGGGCGCGTGTGGAAGCCGTGGGGCGATACGAACTGGATGCCGAGCGCGATCACGTCCTCGGCGGTGATGGTGCTGGCCTGGGGTTACTTCATCTGGACGGGCAGCATCGATACGCTGTGGCCGCTGTTCGGCGTCGCGAACCAGCTGCTCGCCTCGGTCGCGCTGGCCGTCGGCACGACCGTCATCATCAACATGGGGCGCGCCAAGTACGCCTGGGTGACATTTCTTCCGCTCTGCTTCCTCGCCGTCAGCACCTTGTATGGCGGGTTCTTGAGCATCCGCGACAACTACTGGCCCAAGGCCATCGGGACGAATCCAGCGCTGCACACGCAGGGGTATGTGGATGCCATCTGCGCGGCGATCATGATGGTCCTTGCCGTCGTCATCCTGCTCTCCGCCGCCCGGCGCTGGATCCTTGTTCTCAGCGGCAAGGTCTCCGTGCGCGAGCTCGCCGAGGTGTAACCCTGCATTTAGTAATCTGGGAATTTGGTGGTTTGGTGATTGCGAATCACCAGATCACCAGATCACCTGATCACCAAGTCACCAGCTGCCTCTGACCGACTGCGACAAGTTCGTCAAGACCGACGCGCTCCTCGTCCCCCGCGGCCGCTCCCCCACCTCGTCAATACCCCCGAGTTGTTTTCCAGGTCACTTATCCAGCCCGTTCTCATTCCCGATTCCTCGGTGTGGTACTCTGAGACTGCCTCCCCCAGCGGGCTCGAGTCATCGTTTTCCGGAGAACTCACACATTCATGCCCAGATCCGCTAGTCGCGTGTACGGCGTGCTCGCCGCGCTCGTTTTGATCGCGTCGCCCGCCCTCGCGCAGTTCCGGCCGCGGCCCATCAGCAACCCGGCCAACGGCGAACGCTTCCGCATCGAAGGCGCCGCCGGCTTCTGGAATCCATCCGCAACGATGTCGATCTCCAGCGAATCGCTCGGGATACCTGGCACCACGATCGATTTCAAGAAGGACCTCGGCTTGACGGATCAGAGGTTCGGCGAGCTGCACGCGGTGCTGAGGGCCAGCCGGAAACACAAGTTCCGGTTTCAGTACATCCCGATCAAGTACGAGCAGCGAGCGATTATCACGCGGGACATCGTGTTCAACGGACAGCTCTACCGCGTCGGCTTCCCTGTCAATTCCGAGCTCTCCTGGAAGGCGTACCGCTTCGGGTGGGAATACGACTTCCTCGTCAGGGACCGCGGTTTCGGTGGGTTCATCCTCGACTTCAAGTACACCGACGTCCGAGCGTCGCTCGCAACCCCCGCTCACGATACACCCGAATTCGCCAGCGGGAGCGCGCCGATTCCCACGCTGGGCGGCATCGTGCGAGTGTACGTGGTCCCGATGGTGTCGATCACCGGCGAGCTGACGGGCATCAAGATTCCGGATAGCATCTCCAGAGGACTTCAGGACCCACTACGCCGATCTCGACATCTACGGCACCGTGAACTTCACCAACAACATCGGCGCGCAACTCGGCTTCCGAAGCTTCGACGTCGGCTATCGCGTCGATCAGGATACGGGGTCGTTCACACTGAAGGGGCTGTACTTCGGAGTCGTGGCCAGATACTGAATCGCCGGCCGGCATGCAGCGACCGTTTCGTCCCCTTGCAGACGCCTTCGGAGCGACCCGGCGTTCCCCGGCCTGGGCGTCGCGCAGGTCGCGCGAACCTTCCGCGTGGCGTTACTTTTTCGGCGGGAAGCGCTTCAGGAGATCCCTCACTCCCTCGCGGAGGAGAGCCTCACGTTTCTTGTCGTCCGCGTCGAGCTTGATCTGCGCCTGCGCCACGCCGCGCCAGATCACCGTCTCTTTCGCGCTCAAATCGAGGACCAGAGAGCCCTGGTTCATCACCTGCAAAGACTGGGTCGCAGGGGCGAACGGCGGCAGGCCCCACGCCGTCGTCGCCGGCAGAAACTGACCCATGGTCTGCGCCGACGTGCCGGTCGTCAGCAGCAGGTAATAGGTAATGGTCACGTCCGGCTCCGCCGTGGCCTGCTGCAGTTTCCGGCTCGCCATTTGGGTCGCCACGGCGTCCAGAATCCACGGCTCGGCTACCCGCTTCATCGCCTCAGGCTTGTCATCTGGCGTTCGTCCCATGATGATGTCGCCCGCTCCCTTGGGATTCCAAGCCCAGGTGCGCACCGCCGTGAAATCGAACGCCTTGTCGAACCCGACACGCACCGTCATCCCCGACAGGCTCACCTGAACCGTGAGCGCCGACTCCCGCGACGACGGCGAGGGTGGCGAACCTGAACCTTGGCAACATTGGATCCCTCCGTTTCTTTACTCTCTGAGCGCCGCCGCGAGGGGCGCCAGGATGCTCATGACCAAGGCGATGCTGGCGGCCGATCTTATTGTCCTCCGGCTGTCGCCGTCGTGAAAAGCCCAGGCCCCCGGGCTCCTCCTGGCGTAGTGCGTGCCAGAGGGCCTCGACCAGCTGGTCGTCGGCCGTGGCAGTTGAACGATTGAACCAGGGGCGGAAGCCCTGCGCGGGCTGGCGTGAAATCGAAGGACGCCATGTGGGACGGTCAACGTCCTCACTTGCTGTTCCCGACTTGCGCCTTCGCCGCCGCGCGTCGCTCCCGCTGCTCGGTCATCAAGACGGTAGGTGACGTAGTACTTGTAGATGTTGCTGACGTAGGTGACCGTTTCGCGGCCGATCCGCTCCGAGGCGACGCGCTCGACGTTGCCGAACCACACGTTGGGATCGAGGCCCCTCTTCTCCGCCTCGCGCCGGAGCTGTCTCAGGCGTCCCGGCCCGGCGTTGTAGGCCGCGAACGTCATCAGGCCCTTGTTCAGAGGGTCCATGGGATCGTCCTTGAAGTACTGGTCCATCATGAACCGCATGTACTTCACGCCGGCGTGGATGTTGGGCTCGATCTGGGTGATGTCGCCGACGTTCAGTTCCTTGCCGGTTGGGGGCATCACCTGCATCACGCCAATCGCGCCAACCGGGCTCTTGGCGTTCTGGTCCAGCGTCGACTCCTGGTACCCCTGCGCCGCCATCAGCAGGTAATCGAAGTTGTACTGCGCCCCGTACTTCTTGAACAGCTCGATCACCGCCTGCAACTTCCTGCGCTCGGCATCGGCCGCGGCGTTCTTCGCGTACTTGACGCTCTCGAGATAGCGCCGTTCGATCGTGTTTCGGAAGGCGTCGCCCTTCCCGTGCTTCCGGATCCACGTGTTGACGACCTCTCGGAGCTTGGGATTCTCCTTGCGAAACGCGACGGCCAGGCTGCCGCCGGACCGCACGGCGATGTCGGGGTGCACCTTGATGCTGGTGAACACCTTGCTCCAGAACTCGGCCAGATAGTCGTCCACGATGGTGATCGGGCGCGAGGCCGGCGTTGACCATCTCGAGCACGTCATCGTCTTCGAGCACGTCGGGGGCCTCGTCGATCACGCACGGCCGGCTTGCCGCGCGCTTTCAGTTGCTCGTTCAGGCGGGTGAGGGTCTCGTAGTAGACGCTCGCTTTGCGGACGAACACCTCCTGACCGGCCAGATCGTCCACCGTGGCGATCGGCGGCGCGCCTGGCCCGGTGACCACGACTTCGCTCACGTTGGTGCGCGTCGGCTCCGAGAAGGCGACGAGCTTCTCCGCTTCGGGCCTGACCGTCACCATCGCCGCGACCATGTCCACCTTGCCGCTCGCGAGGGCGGGGTACAGCTGATCGCGCGGCATCGGCACGATCACCACGTGCACCTTGAGGTTGCCGGTCTTCAAGTCCGCGTTCAGATCGTTCTCGAACAGCTTCAAGGACTCGTACGTCAACCCGCGCTCCTGCCCCTTGTCGATGAAGTAGTGCGTGCGGTTGAAGGTCACGGCCACGCGAATCGCGCGACGCTTGACCATCGCGTCGAAGTCGCCGGTGAACGGCTTGTCCATCACGAGCCGCACGGCTTCCGGAAGGGCGTCGTACGGCGACGCCGTTTCCGGGATTGGCGCTTCGGCCGCGGGCGCGGCCGTCGCCGCCGGCGGCGCTGGGGGCGCCTCCTGCTGACCAGAGCAGGCCGCGGCGGCCGCGACGACCACCAGCGCGAGAATACGCCTCGTCGAGAATGCTTCAATCATCGCAGCTACTTGGGAGCGTCAACCGAGATCAGGACCGCCATCGTCCACGTGATGTCCACGCGATCGCCGACCTTGACCTTTGCGAGCGCCGCTTTGTCCTCGACGCGCGAGCTGTAGGTCCAGCCATTCGGCCCGCTGAAGGTGATCGACGGCACCTTCGCATCGATATTGGTAATCGTCGCCGTGATGGTCCGCTGGGTGGCTGCCGTTCCCCCCGGCTTCGCCCCGGGGCTCGGCGTCACGGCCGCGGTACCGGTGTCCGTTGACGGCTCGCCCGGCAGCTTCAGCTGCAGCACGATGTTCTCGTAGTACTTCGCCGTGATCTTGTCGCCGATTTTCAATGTGTCGAACCGCTTGACGTCGGCCGGCACGCTGATCTCGGTGTACTGACCGTTCTGCTCTTTGAGCGTCACCGACCGGGTGCTGCGCTCGATGGCCTCGACCGTCGCGGTGACGGTCTTCTGCTCGCCGGTTACGGTCTTGGTCATTTGGGCCCGGGCCGTAGTGGCGAACGGCGCCACGAGAACCGCGGTCGCAACGGCCGCATGAATTACTCGTTTCATACTTCCTCCCCTATTCCGTGCACAAGAGTCATCGCGTCTATTTCGAGGCTTTTCTGATCAATCCCTGTTTCTGCAATTCCTTGACAGACGCGTTGACCAGCCCCTTCATGAACGTGCCGGCATCCTTGGGATTGGTCGTCTCGCTGATGCTCGCCCAGAGCAGCGTGGCATCCGACACCCGAAACAGCAGCGTCTCCACCGCCAGCGTGGTGTCCACCCGGCCCTTGCCGATCGGCGTGACGGTTGCCCAGCCGGTTCCGTAGTAGTCCCAGAAATTGCCGTAGTAGCCGCTGCTCCAGACGACGGCCGAGTACGACTTTGTCTTGTCCACACCGACGATCCGCATCGCCACGACGCCTTCGACCCCGCTTCGCTCGAACCAGTCCCTGGCCTTGTCCTTATCCGTGAGCTCCTCGCGCGGAACCAGCGTGTACGCCGCCACCCCCCTGGGACCTCGGGCCGTGATCTCGCGGGCGAGCGCTGCCTCGGCGGACATCCGGAGGGCGTCGTCGGTCGTGATGACCAGGGCCGCCACTTTCTTGTCGGCGAAGTTGAGCGGGCCGGTTCCAGGGGCTTTCCAGGTCGAGGTGAACCTGAGGTGCCGCCGCCAGCCCTACGCCACAGGCCGTCACCACGACGAACAGCACGGCCCTGGCAGAGCCGCTGGCGTGTCCTAGTTCCCAAGGAACCTGAACCCGAACGTGATCGGGAAGTAGTTGCCATCCGCTGTCCGTGAGGCGCCGGTTGAGTCGTTGAACGTCGGGCCGTTCGTATGGATGTAGCGGACTTCGGTGTAGAACCTCGCCGTGTCGGTGACCCTGATCGAAACACCGCCGCCCACGTTGAAGCCGAAATCCGTATGGCTTCGCTCGCCGAGAATCCGGTCCACCTCGACCGGCGTAGGATAGCAGATAAACAACCAGGGGTCGCAAACGGTGGCCAGGCCGACGGCCGGCGTGGTGATATTCACGATCCGGTGATAGATACCCACACCGGCGATGCCGTACGGCACGGCCACGTTGTCGCCCTGCGCCGGGCCGATCAAGAGGTTGAAGTCGCCGTCGTGCATCGTGTGGTTCGCGTCCAACTCGACCGACGAGACGATGCCTTTCGGCATGGCCGACGGCCCGCCTGGCGCGATATCCTTGCTGGCGAGCCTGTTGTAGCCGTACTCGGCCTGGAGCTTGAGCAGGGGCGTCACGCGGAAGTTGACGCCGAACTGGAAGTTCCCGCCGGTGCCGAAGGAATCCTTCAATTCGTTGTTCGGAATGGTGAAGCCGGCGCCGACGTTCACGCTGACGGGCGAATCCTGAGCCACTGCGGGGGCGGCCAGAGCGAGCGCAGAGGCGGCAATCAATCCAACGGTGCGAAACATCGTTTGCTCCTGTTTGCGTGTACGTCTGCCGCGATGACGAAGTCGCTGCGCATCCTCGAACCGAGGATACGTGGCACCTCGTCCCTCGGACTATGCGGATTCGGCAACTCAAAACGTCCAGCCGAGCGACAGGGAGAACCGACGTCGTTCTCATGAACGTCCGTCCCCGGCGGCCGGTTGTCGAAGGAGTCGTCGCTTGTAAGCGGACACCGTGCCGAAATTGCATAGATCGCGCGATTCAGGACATCTAACCTCGGCAGTGGCCTGTTGAGCCCTCGGGCATCGAGCCACCAGAAGGGGCATCCCCGATGTGTGCACACGCGGTGAGCCTTCGATGAGCACCGACGAAGGAAGCAGGCGGCGCGCGGCGGCCGGATCTCGGATTCGCGACCCTCGCGATTCTCCACCTCCCTCCGTCGAGGTGCAGGTCGAGTTTGGCGCGGCGTCGCGCGGGAGCCCCCTGCGCTCCGCGAACGAGGATCATTATTTGATCATGCGCATGGGCCGGAATCAGGAAACGCTCATGACGAGCCTTCCCGACCAGACGATACCCGCGCGCTTCGACGAGCACGGCTACGGGATGGTCGTCGCTGACGGCGTGGGTGGCACGGGCGCCGGTGAAGTTGCGAGCCGGCTCGCCATCGCCACGCTCACGCAGCTGGTGACCCATTTTGGCCGATGGAACCTGAGAATCGATGAGGACATCGCACGCGAGGTGATGGACCGGGCCGAACGGTTCTATCGAAGGGTCGATTCCACGTTGCTGCTCCGCAGCGTCGACATGCCCGCCCCCGGTTTACGGACGACGCTCACGGCGGCCTATTCGGCGGGCCGCGATCTGTTCCTCGTCCATGTAGGGCATTCGCGCGCCTATCTGCTCCGCGGCCGCCAGCTCACCCGGCTGACGCGCGACCACACGCTCGCGGACGAGCCGGCGGCGGGCGTGGGACCGCTCGTTGACATCGCGGCCTCGGCGCGCGACCTTCACCACATCCTGACGGAGACGATCGGATCCACGGACCTGTCCGGTCCGATGATCGACATCGATCGCTGCCGCCTCGAGGACCGGGACCTCATTCTCCTCTGCACCAACGGCCTCACGGACATGGTCGGCGAGGATCCGATCGTCGACGTCCTCCGGTCCGATCGCACCTGCGCCGAGCAGTGCGCGGCGCTCGTCAGTCTCGCTGTCGAGGCGGGAACAGATGACGATGTGACCGCCCTCGTGGCACGTTATCGCATCCCTGAGGAAGAGGGGGAATCCGCCTTATGAAGGGCCGGGCGCGCGGACGAACACCGCCGCCTCGCCGCGCTTCGCCACGAGCGCGGCGATAATCGTCTTCATCGCGTCGCGCCGCCGCAGCAGCGAGTCGATCTGGTCGGTTGGGAGCCACGAGCCGAGAACCGCGGCCAGGCGGTTCTGGTCGAGCGCTTCCATGCGCGCCCACAAGTCGGTATCGATCCGCGTCATCTTGTGGGTCATCTTCTGGGTGGAGGTGAACGCACGGGAATGGTCGATCAGGACGATGTTCCACTCGGGATCGACGAGCCAGTTGCCGAGATTGGGATCGGTGTTCGCGATCAGGTTGTCGATCATCTTCGCCCGGATCACCTGCCGATTCCAGCGGTCGAGCTGCGCCGGCGGCGGGCGCGGCACACCGCCAAGCTCCTTGAAGCTCTTCGTCGGCGATGCCCACATCACGGCCGCCCCGAGCTCCCCGTCCAGCTCGCGTTCGACCGCGGGCGGAAACATATCGAGCGCCAGGAGCTTGTCGAGTTCGTAGGCAGCGATCTCCGACTTGTAACTCTCCCAGTACCCCTTGTAACGCCCCGGCGCGATCGGCTTCCAGGTGAACGTGTCGACGGGGCCGCCCGGAGCCGTATGCGCCCGCCTGGGGCCGGTGACGCCGACGCTGATCTTCTCCATCTTCACGATGTCGGCCGTACGGAGGTATTCCTCGATCGCGGGGCGCCGATCGATCCAGATCTTGGCGCCGGTGGACGCCGGCGCCTGCGCACGCAGGCTCGGCCGCGCGCCGGTGAGCCCGACGAAGAGCGCCAGCGCGAGCGCCGCGGTCGGTGCCTTCCAGGAGCCCCTGGCCATCCTCGCCTCAGGGACGCACGGTCACCGCCGACGTCAACTGAAACTGAAGGCGCGTTTCGGCGGGGAGCTTGAGATGCTCCGTGCCCTGGCTGGCCACGACGGCGCCGGTGGCCCCGCCAACGGCGGCGCCGATCGCCGCGCCCGAACCGCCGCCGGCGATCCCCCCGATGACGGCCCCCAGCCCGGCGCCGCCAGCCACCTTCCGGCCGGTTTTCTTGCCTTCCCCTCCGCCCTTCGACTCGACATACGAGGTCACGATGTCGTATTTCCGGCCGCCAAACGTCAGCGAGTTGGCCTTCAGCGTGATCTTGTCGGCGCCTTTCACCTTGCCGGCCTGCTCCACCTTCACCGCTTGAAGCGCGACCGCCGTGTTGCGCGGCACAATGACGCGCCCGTCCAGCATCACCGGATCGTCGAGAATCGCCTTGAACATCATGCCGGACTGCGCCGCATCGACGTCAATCGCCTCGGTGAGGAGGACATTGAGCGTCGTCTTTGCGGGAACCGTCACGGGCGCCGGCGCCTTCGACGGGTCGGGGGCGGGGGCGGGGCCGGCGGGGCCTTGCGAGGAGTGAACTCCAGCGCGGTGATGTCCTCGATCGGGAATTGTGCGATCGATCCGTTCGCGAGAAGCACGCGAACCATCTTGACGTCAGCGCTCATGAATTCGCCGCTGACCACCTGACCGGAGCGCAGCCGCACACGATCGGCATGGAGCGTCGCCCCGGCGACCGCGAGGATGACGAGAATCGCGCCCACGATCGAGATGCCGGACACTTGCTTGTTCATGGTTGTCTCCCGTCGACCGGCCGCGTCACTTGACGACCGGCAGCGCCGCCGAAATCTGCAGGTCGAGGATCATGAGGAGCTGGTTTTCCACCTGGAGGAACCGCGCGGCGGTCTTGGGCGACAACGCCGACTTGAGGCGATCGTAGTACTTCAGCTTCAGCGCGTGGCGCCGCCCTTCGAGACCGAGCGCTCCGCTGGCGATCCGATCCGCGACGGCATCGGTCATCTGCTCGTAGTTCTTCGCGTACTCCTGGATCAGGGTGACGCGGTCGTCGTTGATCTTCGAGAGCTCCACGTCGTACTCGCGGTAGATCGGCCAGAACTTCGCGTCCTCCTGCTCGGTGAAGTCCATCATCTCGGTGAGGATGGCCACCTTCTGGCCGCGGACGTCCGCTCGCAGCAGCTCGACGTACGCGCGGAGGTTCACGTCGCGCGCGTCGGCGGCGGCGGGTTCGCGGCCGGTTTGGCGCCGGTTTGGCGGCCTGTGCGGCGTCCGCCCGAGCGCCCGCGACAATCGACAGGGCCAGGGCGACGCCGGCCGTCAGATGTCTCACTCGGACCATGTCGTGCCTCCTTCTTCCGATCGCGAGAATGTCCGCCGGTTCATCCTTCAGCGACCTCGGCTTTCCAATGTGACAGACGAACGATTCAACGCTTCGCCCCGGTGCGCGCCGGGTATTTCTCGAACATCGCCGTCACCGCCGCGTTGATCTCCATTTCGGCCTTGTCGGGCTCGGTGGTGATCGGCGTGTCGATCCGGACCCGAAACAGCGGCTGCCGGGTCGCGGGGTCGCGCAGGTCCACGACGAGGGTCCCGACCTCGTACGCCGGCCGGGCCCCGCTCTCATTGGCCTTCCCCTTCAGATTCACGTCGGTCCGCCTGGTTGAGGCGTACGTGGCCAGCACGTCGCCCGTGCCCGACGCGACCTTCGTGAAACCCAGCGCGCTCAGTTCACGGTCCACGGCCGCCACGATCTGCGCGTCGACGGTCTTGTCGGGTGAGGGCTGAGACACCGTCCAGGAATACGTCTTGGCCTTCGCCAGTTCGGCCGCCTTGGCCACCATGACCTTGACGCCGTACGTCATCTTTTGAGCGTGGGCGACCGGCGTCAGGTCACGGACGCCAAGGAGCACACAGGTCAGGATCAACGCGCAACGGATGACTCGCATAGGTTCACTCTAGCAAGAAACCTCGGTCCGGAGCTATGCAGTTCCGGCAACCGAGGCCTATTTGCCAAGCAGTAGCTTCGCGAGCCGAACCAGCAGTTCCTCGGGCGAGAACTGGAAGAGCCAGAGCGGGATAGGGGCGTTCGACGCCCTATGCTCGCCCTTTCATCGATGGGCACGGGCTCGAACGTCCACTACGAGATCTTTCTCCACCGGCCGACCGACGTCGCGTTGCCGGCGTCGTCCTTCGTCGTCAGCGTCAACGTGGTGCCCTCTACCTGCCAGTAGCGGGGACGACTCGTCGCAAGTGGGCCGGTGCCAGCCGCCGGCTGGCCTGCGATCACGTACGTCAGCGTGCGGTTCTGCATGTCGACGGCTGTCCGGCCACTCGACGAGATGGTGCCGTCCCGAATGTCGATGCCCGCAGCCCTCAGCAGATCGGAGGTCGCCTCATCCGTCCTGATCTCCATCGCGAGGTTGCCAAAGGCGTCATAGCTCAGGGTCCCCTGCCCTTTCAACGTGACGACCTGTTTTCCTGGTGGGTGCACTTCGAAAGACTCGAGCGTCCAGCGCCCTTCGAGGTATTTCCGGGCCGCCGTCAGGGAGCCGGCTCCGGTGTCCACCGGTGCCAGCTTGACGTTCCTCTCCCTGGGGCCTCCGGTACAGGCCGAAAGGCTGACGAGGACGGTCGCCAGCAGCGCGTGCGTCAGCGCCGATTGCAGCTTCATGCGAGGAGTATAGGAAGAACGTCCCCCACGGATCTATGCAGTTCCGGCAACGGAGCATCTCCGTCCCCTAGCTGTGCAGAACCACGGCGACGAAGGCCAGAATCCCGAGCAACGAAATCGGGCCAGCGACGATCGCCGCCGTCGATACCGCGAAGGTGTCCGAACTCCGCAGCGCATGGCCTGCATGTTCCGTCGATGCTCGAGCGTCGGACAGCTAGCAACGCCACCAGCCCGCGTCGCAATCATGATCAGGGCGAACCCTCGAGGCCCGATCAGGCGTTCGCTCAGTGCCTGTCCTTTGAGCTCGAACTGAAAGAACTTGTAGATCGTGAAGCCGAACGAAATGAGCGACGTCGCCGTCCGGATCCAGGCCATCAGGGTCCGCTCGGTACGCCAGGCGCGTTCGGTCCACCGCGAGCCTCGTTCCGACGTCCAATTGTTTCGCGCTCAGGTTCGTCATCGACGTCGCGTGTGAATGTCGTGCAGCCGCGAAACCAGTGCTTCCATGGGCAAGTTTCCCTCAATCTCGACGACCGGCGGCCAACTCAGGAACGTCCGGACTACGGCCCGGACCTCAGCGCACCCGGTTCCGCTGCGCGACGGCCTTCTCGTTGATCCCGAGCTGCCCGTGCACGCCGCTGCCGATCGACAGGTCAAGACGGATCATGTTGACGTAGGGCACGAACAGGCGCAGGCCGATGCCGCCGCCGCTGATGAAGCCATCCGAGAAACCGTCGGGATCGTCCCAGGCGGTGCCAAAATCGCCGAAGGCGGCCATGGCGAGCCCACCGTAGAAGTTGACCCCGAACACGCGAAAGCTTCGAGTCGGCACGGCAGTGTAGCGGTACTCGATGGAATTGACGAACTGATTCTTGCCGCGCCTCGAACCGAAGTCCCAGCCGCGCACGGTGTTCTCCCCACCGAGCGCGAAGTCGGTGTACGTCGGGACATCGACGTTGGGCGTGCCCGACTGCAGCGTCAACAGGCTGGTGGCGACGATCGTCTGACGGGTCGCCACAGGCTGATACCGCCGCACGTCGACATCCAGACGTCACGTACTCGCCGCTGCCGGTCCGCCACAACGCATCGGCGGAGTTCCACCAGCCGCGCGCCGGCTCCCTCCATGAATTGCGGGTGTCGTACTCGGCGACGCCGCCGAGGCTCACGAACGTATCGTGATTGTCCGGGGAGAGGGTGATGCCATCCTGGTCGCTGCTGACGCGATAGACCTGGACAATAGCGCCGTCTTCCATTGTTCGGACCCGCGGAGACCGATGCGCGCATCGAGATCGAGCGAGCGTTCGTCGAACTGATCCAGCTTGTTGAATCGATCGCGCCCAGACAGCCTCGCGCTGTGCCAGAGCCGCCGATCGCGCCGCAGCGGTGAAACCTCGTTGAACTCGAACAGCGTCTCGCCGCCGAAACGCGCCGTCACCGACATCTCGTGCGGCCGTCCCCCGATGCTCAAGAGCTTGACGGCCGGCCCGGCGGACGCGCCATTTTCATCGGTGACGGCGACGGCAAGCGACGGCAGGATGCGCAGCGTCTCGGTGAGCGTCACGTCCACCTCCACGCCTTCGTCCAATGCGCGTGCGGTCAGCGAGATCTCGCCGAAGACCCCGAGACGATCGAGGCGGACGCGGTCCCGGTCGGCCGCGGCGCGGCTGAATGGCTGCCCTTGTGCCGACTCGAGCTGCGCGAGGACAAAGGGCTCATCGATGTGGCTGAGCCCGGACACGCGAACCACCGTGATGGTCCGCCCGTCGAGCGGTTCCTGCGCAAAGACCGAAACTGACCCCAGGACCAGCGCAATCGCCAGGAGTGAAAGCTTCATGGTGCGGCACGGCCCGGCGGGGCAACCCCGTCTATTTGCGTGTGACCTTCACCAGCGAGATCGGCACCTCGGCGTAGTCATCGATCTGCACGCCGGTCTCGCCGCCCGGCCTGACGCGCGCGGCAGCCGCCATCGTGCCGGCGCCGTCTCCGCGCCCGTCGACCTTCAACTGGATCACCGCCACCTCGTAGCCGGCACGCGGCTTGGCGTCCGCCTGCCCGGCGAGAAACGCCACCGGTCTTTCGGTGACGACGACGATCGTGCGGCCGGTGTCGGATGGAACCTGCCTCGCCCACCGAATAAGCGTTTTCCGGCGGCCCAGTTCCACATAGCCCACATTCGGGGCTTTCCTGAGCGCGGTGAGAAATCCGGGATATCCGCCGACTCTCAACGCCTCTTGAACCGTGGTGCGATCGAAGTCCGGCGTAAAGCGCTCGACGTGAATCACGATCGGCGCCGACACGGCGGCGCCAGCGTCGTTCTCGGCCTGCGCCCTGGCGCTGAACGTTTCGGGTGCGCCGGCATTCTGAGTCTGCTGGCCAGCGGCCGGTGCCGCATCGCAGAACCACAACCCGAGCACCAGAAGAGACAACGCCGGGACGGAATACTGTCGGGTCATGGCCACAGCCTAGAAACGTTGCCCCGGACGCGCTATGCAGTTTCGGCATCCGCAGAGGATCGTACCAGCGGACCCGTAGCTGTGGCGTCTTGCTCTTGCAGTTCGGGTCTGGAAGAATTGGCAGCAAACACAACCGCCATCTCGCCTACAAACGCTCAAGAGCTCGACCCGGACCGCTCGCTTCGCCGCGACGTTCGATTTTCGAAGGGACCCCTGAGTGCGCATGTCCATCACCCGACTTCCACGTCTCCTGCTGCTGGCGATGCTGTGCCCGGCGCCCGCGGCGGCACAGGAGCTCGAGCCGCGCGCATATTCGGCCTCCCCGATCGGCACCAACTTCCTTGTGGCGGGCCTCAGTCGATCGAGCGGAGATGTCGTCTTCGATCCAACGGTTCCGATTACGGACGTTCGCGCGGACATCAACGCCGCAACGCTCGGCGTCGGACGAACCTTCAATCTGGGTGGTCATCTTGCGCTGGCGACCGCCGCCCTCCCGTACGCGTGGGGAGACGTCGCTGGCAAGGTAGCCGAACAGGCCCAACACATCACGCGCTCCGGTCTTGCGGACACGCGTCTGAAGGTGTCCGTGAACCTGATGGGCACGCCGGCGCTGCGGCCGGCAGAATTCGCGAAGGCGCCGCCGCGTACCAACATCGGCGCGAGCCTCACCGTGGCGGCGCCCGCCGGGCAGTACTACAAGGACAAGCTGATCAACCTCGGGACGAATCGCTGGGCGTTCAAGCCCGAGGTGGGTTTCTCTCGTCCAAGGGGTCGCTGGACGCTCGACCTCTCTGGCGGCGCCTGGCTGTTCAGGTCCAACGATCGGTTCTACCCGGGCGACTCCACGCGCTCGCAGGATCCGCTGTTCGTGCTCCAGGCCCACGTGAGCTACAACGTCACCCGCCGCGCGTGGGCCGCTGTGGACGCGACGTGGTACGGAGGCGCCGACGTGAGCGTGAACGGAGGCCCACCGGCGAGCCGGCAGAACAACGCCCGCCTCGGCGGCACGCTATCGCTGCCGGTCGGCGCCAGCCAGTCGCTGAAGTTCGCGTACAGCGCCGGCGCATCGACGCGGACCGGCTCCGATTTCACGACGCTGGCCGTTGCCTGGCAGTACTTCTGGTTCGACCGAGCCCGAGCGAGCCGGCCCTGACATGATTCCCGAACGTCTCAAGTCTGAAACCTCAAGTCTGATGACCGCGACAGGAATCCTGGCCGACAGCGTCGAGCAACGAAGACGACCTCACGCCGTACTCATCTGCCTGTGCGCATTGACTTTGTCCGAGGTTCCCGGGATGGCACTGGTGTCTGCGCAGGCCCTGGTTCCGTCAATGTCCGCGACGGCCACGGCTCAGGCCCAACAGGTTCAAGCCGGACAACAGCCCGCAAATCCAACGCAGGAGATCGCCAGCGAGCAGACCGAGGGTCCTGCACTGGAAGTCGGCCCAGCGCGGCTTCGCTTTGGTGGTTATCTCGGAGTCACGGGGATTTACCGCTCCACCAACAGCGGGGGCGGCGTGGGCACCAGCTTCGCGTCCATTCCGTACGAGGACAAGGTCCAGGGCCATGTGAGCGAAACACGGCTCAGTGCGCAGGCATCGCGCATATCCCTTCGTGTGGATGCCGAGTTTCCCGAGCCGGAGACACGTTTTCGCAAGCTCTCGGGCTACTTCGAAATGGACTTCAGTGGGACGACGCCGGGCGCCGTGGCGGTCACGAGCACCAGCGTTGGGTTCCGCCTCCGCCAGGGGTTCGCTGAGGTTCAGTACGGTCGAACGTTCTTCCTGGCTGCCGGTCAGGCCTTCACCCTGATGACGGCCCAGAAGGATCAGATCAGCATCTGGCCGTCGGACGTCGAATTGTCGCAGGCGGTCGACACCAACTACCTGGCAGGCATGATCTGGGCTCGGGTTCCCCAGGTTCGTCTCACTTGGCGCCCCTCAACGGGCATCAACTGGGCGGTGTCGCTGGAAAATCCGGAGCAGCATCTCGGAAAGGGGTTGGTGGTCCTGCCCCAGTGCTGCGTGAGCGACATCGACGCCCAATACAACACGGGGGCCGACGAGCTCAGGGCGCCCAACTTGATGCCGGACATGGTGAGCCGCGTCGCCTTCAACCCCATCAAGCCCGTCCATGTCGACGTCGGAGGCGTGGTACGCGTATTCCGCCACACGGTGTCCCCATACGATCACGACTTCAAGGAGGTGGGTGGCGGCGCGAGCATCAACGCGCGGTTCGACGTGACCGCCGGCACCAAGCTCTTGATGGAGAGCGCGTTCGGATCCGGCCTCGGGCGCTATATCGGCGGGCTCGTTCCAGACGCCGCGTTTCGAAGCGACGGCTCGATCAGCACGATCGGCACCACGTCTTGGGTGGGCGGCGTGGAGCAAAGGATCTCGCCCAGGTTGTCGCTGGGTGCCTACTACAGCGGTGTGGATACCGACGACAACTTCGATCTGGACACGGGCGGCGACTACATCGGCTTCGGATATCCCGGCGCGCCGAACTCGAACAACCGCAGCATTCGGGAAGTCACGGGGACCGGCTCCTATCAGTTTCTGCGATCGTCGGACCGCGGTTCGGGACAGTTCAACCTGCAGGTGTCTTGGCTCAGGAGAGTGCCCTATTCGCCGGGAAACGGACTGGCCTCGGCCAGCGCCTTCATGTTGTTCGCCCAGGTTCGCTATAACCTGCCGTGAGTCGCTCAAGAGTTAGAGACAACAACCTGAACGAGGAGCAGATGGGTCCAGCATAGGGAACACGGCTGGGGGTGCTAGGGAACGACGCGCACGCTGGCTGCAGCCGTCTCGCCCCCTTCC
Source organism: uncultured Acidobacteriota bacterium (assembly GCA_963745495.1). Lineage (GTDB taxonomy): Bacteria > Acidobacteriota > Vicinamibacteria > Vicinamibacterales > CAVVIG01 > CAVUXJ01. The sequence continues at coordinate 111,117 of CAVUXJ010000011.1, read as the reverse complement.
GCTGTGGCCCTGATCGTGACAGGCCCCAAGAAAGAGGTCGTTCCGACGTGGAACGTCGCCGTAGCCACCGCGTTCTCGGCGAGAGTGACCCGACTGAACGAGCCCACCGCCGCCCCTGTGTCTGACGTGGCGGAGTAGGACACGCGCAGATGAGGACTGACGCTCCCGGTGGTTCGCAGGAGCGTCACCCGAACTGCGGGTACTCTCGCCCGACTTCAGCTCCGCGGCGTCGAGCTGGATGTGCAGCCGATCCGGCAACGCGACCGAAAACGACGCCGTCGTGCCGGCGGTCGTGTCATCGACCGTGGCCGTGATGCGCGTCTCGCCAGGGATGGTGCCGACGAGGCTCGCACGCGCCACGTTGCTGCCGTCGGCTTCGATCACAACGGGAAGCAGCTGCCCGAGCGTGGCGCGGAACGACACGCTGCGCCGCCCGGCCGGCAGGCCGGCTGCGACCGTGGCCGAGACAATGAGCGACGTCACGCCATCGGCGGGCACCGACGACGGCGTGGCAGACACCGTGATGATCTGTGCGGGATCGACCGGGGTGAACGTGATGTCGAAGTCCTGGGAAATGTCGATTGCCGTCACCCGCACGCGCGCGGTGCCGATGGTCTTCTCGCTTTGCAGCGCGACCTCGGCTCTTCCCGTCGCGTCGGCCGTCACCGTCACGGCACGCGAGTTCGTCTGCCCCGTCGCGATGAGCGTCCCCGCAGAGGTTTCGAACCGGACCGCTCGCTGCGGAAGTGTCCCCACCCGCTTGAGCGTGACCGAGATGAGAACCGTCGAGAAGCCGTCCGCCGGCACCGACGTGCCGCTGACGGACCCGTCGAACGCCTCTGCGCGCGTGAGCTTCACGAACTCGACCGACGCCGTGCGTGAAACGGTGGCCACCGTCACCTCGAGCTGGGCTGTTCCAGCCGTGGTTGAGCTGCGGAACTCGACGACGGCCTTCCCGTTGATGTCGGCCGGCGCCGTCATCGAGAGGCCTTCCTTGCCGCCGAAGCTGAGGGTGCCGGCCGTGGTGGTGAACGTCACGGTTCGCTTGTCCGCGTCGGTGTGCGGATCGAGCTGCGCGGTGATCGTCACCCGCGAGATCCCGTCCGCCGGCATGGTCGTCGCGGACACCGTGACGACGAGCACCTGGTCCTGGCTGGGGCCGAGCAGATAGTCGTCGGGCTGGTAACATCCTGCCGCGGTGGTCGCCAGCACCAAGCAGCACCCCAGACGCCTCATCATGACGCCCTTCATTCCCGGCCGCGACTCCCCCACCCAGCGAGCCCCTGCGCCACGTCGAGATCGAACGAGAAGGAAGCGTACCACGTGACGGCGGGGGACGTCCTGGTGATCAGGGGATTCGGATCCGCTTCCCGGAAGACGAGCGCGCCCCCACCGCCTCGGATGGACGAGGTGATCCGGTAGCCGGCCCCCAGCACCAGCGACTGATTCCAGAACAGGTCCGACCGTGTCCGGTTCTCTTCGTCGGCAACCGACGACAAAGTGATACCGATGGTGACCGCGAGCCGTCGTGCCGAGGCTGCTGACCTCGCTCAGCGGCGCGTCCTTGTTGACCGGCCGGAAATAGATGTTGCTGCCGACATAGAGCGCGCCGATCCCGATGTCTCCGGCGTAGAGGAGTCCAACGTCCGCGCTGACGTAGTTCTTCTGGGCCGTGCGACCGTCGGCGGTCGTGGTGACGCCGTCCACGAATCGCTCGTTGCGGAACAGGAAGCGGACCCGATAGTGCGCGTCCGGCCTCCAGCGGGCGTGCGCACGAGCACGAGAAACGCTTCATCCGCGGCTGGTCGGCGCGTCGGGCTTCCAGCGAGCCGGCTCGCCGGCATCCACAGCAGCTGTGACATGTCGCCCGACGCCGGGAGGACCGCGAACTGCACCTCCAGGCTCACCGTGCCTTCGGGAGCCCGGCCGGTCATGAAAAAGGGGACGTCGAACGGCAACGCCCGGTCGAAGGCGCCGGCCGCGAGATCCACGGACACGCGTGCAATCCGCTGGGTGTTCGCCGGCGGCGCCGACACCGCGGCGGACTGAGCCATCGACCGTGACGATACCGACACGACACCGAGGATCGCCAGCATCCAGATCCGCGCCGTTCGAAGAACGCGGTCGGTCACGTGGTCAGCACGTGCGGACGTGGACGTGGACGTGGAAAGGCAGGCGCGGTGCTCATCTGCGCGCTGGTTCAAGCGCTTGGATTGCGGCCACGCCATGACGCTCAGAATCGGAGCACGAATCCGATCGACCCCCTGGTGTAATCGACGGCCTCGGAGTCACCGATCTCGATGGGACCAAAGTCCACGTCGCCGAACGTCCGGAAGTAGCGAAGGTCGCCGCGAATGCCGGCGTGAGCGCCGAAAAACACCAACACGCCGCCCCCGAAGTTCCAGGCGATCTCGGTGTTGTCGAATCCTACCCCACTGTCGAACGACTCCAGGTCGGAACGGAGGGCACCTATGCCGACAAGGCCATAGGGGCGAACCCCAAACCCTTGTTGTCCGCCAAATGGAACGCCCAGCAGAACGTTGCCCATCAGGGAGAGCACGCTGCTACCGCCAAGGTCGCTCTTGCCGTAGAAGTCGGGGCTGTATCCAATGTCCCCTTCGAAGCCGAACACACCGCCGCCCATCCACCCGAAGCTGGCGCCCCAGTCGAACTTCTTCGCATCGACGGCATCACCGATGCTCTCCCCCGCATTCCCGCCGAAATTGACGCCCGCGAATGGAATGATGAAACCATCGGCCCGCGCAGCTGCCGGCGTCAGCGCCATGAGAACGAACCCAATCGCCAGCGTTCGTCGAAAACACATTTACTCTCCTCCTACGGTTAATCGAGATTTTCCAAGGGCACGGTGCGCCCGAGCAACGGCCTCATCAGAGGCGTACCTTGAGAGATGGCTTCATTTCCGATCCCGGTCGTACTACCCTGCGAGCCAGTGTCGTGTCTCCGAAGTTCGTTCGCATTCGGCCGCCGATGCATCTCACCCCGGGCGCCTCGGCGCCCTCGGTGCGACAACGAACTTCGGAGACGCGACTCTAGACAAGATGGTGGGTGACCGCGAACTGAATGAGCTCGGCGTTCGACCGGATGTTGAGCTGTTCCATCATCCGGTACTTGTGAAACGCGACGGTACGCGGCGTGACGTTCAGCAGCGCGGCCACCTGTTTCATCGAATGGCCCTCGGCGAGCAGCTGCAGGACCTCGCGCTGCCGCGGCGTCAGGTCGTGCGACGGCTTCCGGTTGGCCGCATCCATGAACGAGCCGACCAACCCCTCGGTGATGAGCGGCGTGACGTAGGACCGCCCCTTCATCACCTCGCGGATGGCGACGATCAGCTCGGATGCCGCGGACCGCTTCAGCAGGTAGGCCGACGCGCCCGCGCGAAACGCCTCGGCGGCCAGATCGGAGTCCTCGTTCATTGTGACGAAGACCAGCTTGATGCTCTTCTGAAGCTGCTTGATTTGACGTCCGGCATCGAGACCGTTCAAGAGCGGCATGGCGATATCGAGGACGACCACGTCCGGTTTCAGCTGCTGCGCCTGGACGACCAGCGACCGCCCATCGGACACGGTGCCGACAATCTCGCACTCGGGGGACAGCAGCTTCTCGAACGCGCCGAGAAGCATGTTGTGATCATCCGCCAGTAGCACACGAGGACCGGCCATATCGTCTAGTGGGTGTGTAAACCGAGCATTCTACGTCCGTTTCGGCTCATTGTGTCGGGCCCAATTGGTGCTGGGTGCCAATTGCCCGCCGCGTCGGCCAACAATAGCGGGTGTCGGAGCCGCCGACTATGTAGATTCGGCACGGTGGTTCGACGGCCGTGGAGGAAGCCCCTGTCACTTTTTACCTGTCAATTCTGCCACTTCCCTCAGTTCTCTCCGGCTCGGCCCCGGCTAAAATTGCCGGGTATGCCTTCAACAATTGTCCGTCACAGCACACAGGCGATCGCGTCACGGCGGCAGGTGGTCGATCGCGCCGAAGCGTTGCTGCGCGCGCGTGTCGGCGAGGCGGTCTCGATCGCGCAGCTCTGCCGGGTCACCGGCGTCAGCGAACGCAGCCTGCGCAACGCGTTCTACGACGTGCGCGGCATGAGTCCCAAGCGCTGGGCCGTGCGCGCGCGGCTCGCCGAAGTGCGGCGCGCCCTCAGCGACGCCAACGGCACGCGCGGGGCCGTCACCACCATTGCCACCGATTACGGGTTCTTCGAGCTCGGACGCTTCGCCAGCACCTACAAAGCGGTGTTCGGAGAAACGCCGTCGGCAACGCTGCGCGGCGGCAGGGATCGGATGGCAGTCGCGTCGTAGCGTCCCGAGCCCTAACTGCAGCACGGCACGGGAGTTACGCCACGGATCGCCGTACCCCTCATTCGGTGCGACGAGATTCTTCCGCTCATACGAACAATTAACAGATTGGCTGATTCAGCCGGGGCTGGCAGATCCGAACCTACGCCACACGCACTGAGTCGGAGGCGGCTGACTGGCCGTGCGACTTTGTGAGCGGCACGCGCGCGTCGATCGTAGTGCCTCGACCGGCTCGGGACCTGATGGTCAGCTCGCCGCCGACCAGCCGCAGACGCTCGCGCATGCTCGCGAGCCCCAACCCGTCCCGATCGGCCGCGGCAGCCGTGGTCGAACCCGCGGCCGGAGTCCTTGATGCGCACCCGGAGCGCATCTCTCATGCCGCTCAGCGTCACATGTGCCTCGGAGGCGCCGCTGTGCTTGACGACGTTGCTCAATCCTTCCTGGACGATGCGGAACAGACAGAGCTGCACGTCGGGCGACAGCGACCCCGGCACGCCAACCTCCGAGAAATGCACCTGAACGCCCTGCGCCAGAACCTCGCGACAATGTCCGCGGACGGCCGCGACGAGGCCGAGGGCTTCCAGCTTCGCCGAATGCAGGCGATGGGAAAGGTTATGGATCTCGGTCGAAATCTCCACCGTCCGCTCGCTGAGATCGCGCATGGAGCGAGCCATCGTCGCCGGCGACCGGACCGACTCCGCCGCCACCTGCTCGATTCCGATCGAGAGCAGCGCCATCTGCTGGCTCACATTGTCGTGCAGCTCGCGCGCGATCCGGCGGCGCTCGTCCTCCTGGGCCGACAGCAGGCGTCCACTCAAGCTTTGGAGCGCGCGCTCGGCGCGCCGGCGCCGCCGGCCCTGCACGAAAAGCCCGCCGATCAACAGGAACTGGCCGGCCAGCACCACCCCAACCACGATAACGGTCCGCTTGTACGTGCTCCAGAGACCGGGTTCGCGGTTCACGACGGTGGCACCCGCCGGGAGCCGCCCTTCGTCGATGCCGAAGCGCTTCAGTTCGTGCCAATCGAAGCCCACCAGGTTCAGCGACCTCATCGGGGCGAGGTCGGCTGCCCGAACACCGGCCAGGATCTGGCGAGCGCGCTGCCCCAGGTCCAACCCGTGACGCTCCATGTCCATGAGCACACCGCCGACGATGCCACGGCCAAGGAAGTTTCTCGACGTGCCGTAAATCGGAACCGTCGCCGCGCGCCGCAACGCCGCGAGGACTTCGGGGCCGGTTCTCGCCACGCCGTCGCCGTCAATCTGCATGCTCACAAACAGCACGAGCCCATCGCCGCGAAGCGCAGCGACGGCGTCGAGCACCTGGTCCAATGGTTTGTCCGTGATGTACGTGATGGCAGCCCTGGACGCGACGGCACCCAAGTCCTCCCGGACGACTTCCATGTACCCTCGGTCGAGCCGCGACGTTCCCCCAACGACGAGGATGTGGCGCGTCCCGGGATGCAGCGTCAGCGCCGCCTCGAGCGTCTTCCGCGCGTCAAGAGGGCTGAACACTCCAGTGACGTTCGCGCCGAGGTCGCGAGCGCGGAGCGCCCGCTCATCGACGGCTCCGAACAGGAGCGCGGCGCTCGGAAATAGCTCGTCCCGATGACGCAACGCGAAATCGAGCGCCGGTTCCGTAATCGCAATGATGAGGGCAGGCGCCGCGGTGCCATACTTGGCGTTGTAGAACGTCACCAGCTCCCGGTCGTACTCGCCGCTGTCCAGGTGAATTCTGTCGATCAACTCCTCGTAGACGTTCACCGGCTCCGCTCCATCGTGACGGAGCAACCCGACGAGAGTTTCCCGCAGCACGGCGCCGTAAGGCAGGGCGGGCCCTTCGGACAGGATGAGTACATTCTTCGGCGCGGCGGCCGCGAACGGCACCACTCCCAACAGGCACAGACCCATGGCAAGGAACCACGCCAAGGGGCGTCGGCGCACAAGCGTCGTGGCGGGTCGACTCGGATGCCTATTCGGGGGCTGCGGGGGCGCAGGCTGGCGAGGAACTGTCAAGATGACCAGTTCATATACTAGCGCTGGCCCGGCCGGATTAGTGTCGGAATCTTATCCAATGCACGGAGTCTACGGGTCCGCCCGGCGATGGCGGACGTAGACGAGGAACTGTTACAAATGGCAGGTCACGTCTGGAAAGTGGCAGCCGCCTCGTGCCGATTGCGCATAGCCGCGGCGGCTGCGCTGCAGGTACTGTGCGATCCGAATGGGTGACTTCGTTCCTCGAATGAGCGATTTCGTGGCGCAGTCACGATTTCTCGCCGGAATCGCCGCGCCTGATATTCAGAGCATGCTCGCCCGGGCGACCCCGCGGCGATTCCCACCCAATTCAGTCGTGACGCACCAGGGCGCGCCCGCAACCGAACTGTTCCTGATCACGAAAGGCCGCGCCAGGCACTTTGCGACGACGCCTGACGGGCAGAAGATTCTGCTGCACTGGCTGACCCAGGGTGAAATATTCGGCGGCGCCACGCTGTTGGCGGAACCGTCAACGTTTCGCGTCAGCACGGAGACGGTGAAGGACACCTCGGTGCTCGTGTGGAACCGCCTGACTATTCGCGACGCTTGCCGAGCGGCATCCACGGATCATGGAAAACGCGCTGTGGACGGCATCGGATTACATCGACTGGTTGCTGGCCGCACACGTCACGTTGAGTAGCCATACGGCACCCCAGCGGCTCGCGGGCGTGCTGCTGTCGCTGACCCCGCTTCTCGGCCGCGCCGTTCCAGGAGGCGTCGAGCTCGACGTCACGAACGAAGATCTGGCCAGCGCCGCGCACATTACCTCGTTCACCACCAGCCGTCTGCTGAACGACTGGCAACGTCACCGTGCGGTGATCAAACGTCGCGGCAAGGTCGTCCTGCTCGCGCCAGATCAACTCGTCAAACTGACCGCCTGAGTGGTCCGTTTCATAAATACGGTGACGTGCCGAGGCGCCGAGGCGCCCGTCCCGCAAGGCGCGAGGAGGGAGCATTCCGGGAGTATGTGACCGACGAGCAACGCCGCGGGACGGGATGTATCGGCGGCCGAATGCCACCGTATTCATGAAACGGGCCACTATGCCCGGCTTCGGTGCGCGTGCGCACCTTCAGGGTTGCGCTGGCGCAGCGACTGCACCGCCGCATCCTGTCATCATCAACTCTCGGGCGTCTGAGCCCGTCAGAAGGGGACCTGGTGGGGCCGGTCCTGAGATCGTTGTGGCCTCGAAGAACGTGGATCACATGTTCGTGAAACGACCGCGCGTCGTGCTGGCCGACGACAACAAGGCCATCCTCGAGAGCGTCCGCGACTTGCTCGCCTCGGACTTCGACGTGGTCGCGACAGCCCAGGACGGCCAGCAGGCGTTCGACGCAATCGTGGCGTTGCAACCCGATGCCGTGGTCCTCGACATCTCCATGCCCTGCTTGAGCGGACTCGAGGTCGCGAAGCGGCTGTCCGTGCTGGCGGATCGACCGAAGATCGTCTTCCTGAGCGTGCACGAGGGCGCCGAGTTTCTGGCGGCGGCTCGGGAGGCCGGCGCCTCGGGTTATGTAATCAAACATAAGGCAGGCATCGATCTGGTCCCCGTGCTGAAGCACACGCTGTGCGGCCACCGGGCCTTTCCCGAACGGCACGACAAACCGACAGCCGCTTCCGAGTGACCGCTTGCGCCACTGCAGATTTCAACGCGCCGTTGCGAACGGCGCGACTCCGTTTCTTCGTGGCTCTGCGTGATCCCGTTCGCTCCTTATCCTGCGTTGTCTACCCGGTCATGAGATAAGAGCGCTGCCCGTCTGCCCGCGCGAATACCGATCGCGGGTGCAGCGAGCGGAAGGCGAACGTCGAGGCGGACGCCCGCGCCGCGCTCCGAACGAATGCTGTCTCACCGTCGAGCAGCTTGATTCAAGGCGTGTGAAGGGATCTGTAAAAAAGGGACAGGCCGTCAGACCGCCTACCGACGAAACCTCAAGGTCCCGCGCGGCGACGACAGCTCGAGCGTAGCGTCCGAGGCCGCCACGACGTTCTCTCCGCCGAGCAGCATCAGAAACTGTTGATCCACGGGCGCAGTGGCGCAATAGGCCCTTGTCGACGCGATCGGACCAACCGACAGCGTATGGCCGCTCATGCTGTACCCGCCTGATGCACGATTGCAGTCAGCCCGAGCGGTGACCTTCCCATCGCCGGTCAGCATCAGCGTGAACACATTCGGATCCACGATTGCGAGGACTGAGCCATCGGCGCTGACAATCGATTGCAGATACCAGACGGCATTCGGTTCGATGGCGAGCGAGGCGATCGGCAACGACGTCACCTGGGAGGGTCCGGTCATCGTACCGCCGCAGGCGAAGAGACCAAGAACGGCGATGAGCCCCGTATTGAGGCGGACGAGGCGAAGGGCGGACGACATCGAGTTGCTCCGGTGGCATGTGCGCCGCGAAATATCGGCAGCCGTCGCGAGAGCAAGTCTCACGCCAGAATAAATCGTGGGTTGGCGCGAAACGCCTGTCTCCCGCCGGCGACAGCCGCGGCGCTTTGTCATCTAAGCAGGCCGGAACCTTGCTCCAGCGCAAGTTGGTGGCAGCGGACGCGTGTGGTCTATCTCTCGCATGCGTGGCAACGCAGGGCCTGATGAGCCCGCCCTGCTTTCGGAACGGCGGGCCAGACGTACGGTAATCTGTCACTCTAGGTGCCGCTGGCCGTGGGGTGGTGGGCCCATACCGGCGGCAGCCCGGGCGCAGCAGAGACGGGCCGCGACCTCGTGTACCGCCCAGATCAGCGCCGTGAGCTGGACCTATGCGGTGAAGTAATCGTTCAACCGCACGCGGCCCAACGGCGATCGTCGAGGTTTCCCTCCGGCCACTCGTCCTCAGCGTTTGCCACGGCGATGGTGCTGCAGGAGCACTACGGCTGGAAGCTCGGCGTGCCTTTCTTCGCGATTGCCAGTTACACCGCGGCCTCGCGCATTGTCGACAACCGGCACTGGGCCAGCGACGTGGTGTTCGGGGCCTTCCTGGGCATGACGAGCGGACGGACGGTTACCGTGCACTTGCGAAATCAGTCGGCCTCGATTTGCGCCCCTGGCGGTCGCCGGCGGCGGCGGTGTGACAGTCAGGATGCAGATGACTCCATGAGACTCACCTCTTTACTCGGCACCTTCCTCGTCGTTTGCCTGGCTGCGCCAGCCGTCGCGCAAGAGCCCGACACGACCACCCGCGCCTCGCTCATCGAGCAGGCGCAGGCCGAGAAGGCCGCCACGCTCCAGCCGTACGAGCCTGGGCGCGCTGAAAAGTATCTGGACTATGCCGAGAACTACCTGACGAGCGGTCAGCTCCACTGGCATCCCTTCTTCGAGAGCGCGTACGCCGGCGGCGGCTTCACGCTCGGCGCCGGGTACCTGCAGCACGTCGGTTCCTACAACGTCCTGGATTTGCGGGGCTCGTCACACGTTCAGCGGCTACAAGCGGGTCGAGGCGGCATTCACCGCGCCGGGCGCGCTCGGACGGCGGGTCAACCTGTCCTTTCTCGGGGGATGGCGGGAAGCGACCCAGGTCGGCTTCTTCGGGCTGGGGACCTCGACATCGAAGGAGAGCCGGGTCAACTACGGGTTCAAGCAGCCGTACGGATCGGCGGCGATCGATATCGTCCCGGCGCGCGCGCCGCTCGTGGTGCGCGGCGGCTTCGAGGTCTCCCAGTGGCAGCAGACCCCGGGGGCCGGGAGCGTGCCGTCCGTCGAAACGATCTACACGCCGGCGACGCTTCCGGGACTCGGCGCGGAGCCCACCTACCTCCATTCGCAGGGCACGGTCGGAATCGACTCGCGCCCGTCACCAGGCTACGCGCGGCGCGGCGGATTCTACGGCGTGACCTTTCACGACTTCGCGGACCCTGACCACGCGTTCGGATTCAAGCAGGTGGACTACGAGGCCATCCAGCACATCCCGCTGAAGCGCGAGGCGTGGGTGCTTTCGTTTCGGGGCCTCGTCGAAACGACCTACTTCAAGACCGACCAGCAGATTCCGTTCTTCATGCTGCCGTCGATCGGCGGCGGATCGGACCTGCGCGGGTTCTCGAGCTGGCGGTTTCGGGACCGCAACAGCCTGCTGCTGCAGGCTGAATGGCGCATCATCGTCAACCGCTTCATCGACATGGCGGTGTTCTACGACGCCGGCAAGGTGACGGCGCATCGAAGCGACCTGAATCTCGACGGCTTGAAAATGGACGGCGGCCTCGGGTTCCGGTTTCATGGACCGCTCGCGACGCCGATCCGCATCGACTTCGCGAAGGGCAATGAAGGCTTGTCACATCGTGTTCGCCGCATCCGCCGTCTTCTAACGAGTGTTTCACCTACTGAAGGTATGGTTGACATGTCCGCACCCGTTACTTCACATCCCGGCCTCGCCGGCGCGCGGCGTCGGACGCCGCGTCGGCGTGTCGTGCGCCGTGCTCCTGAGTGCGCTGATCTCCGGGCCGGTGTCCACGCAGACGCCGCGCTTCTACAGCGACGACCCGATTGCGCGGGAGCCGGCAGAGCCGCGACGCGTCCGGCGTCCAGCCGTGGGATATCGGCCTGATGTACGAGCTCGCCGACCAACCTGTTCGTCACGGCGAACTACAAGCCGTCGAACACCCGGGCACGGAACATCAACACGATCGACGAAGTGCCCGACTCGAGCTGGTTCACGAACCGGATCGGCTCGACGGAGGTGTCGGCCTCCCAGGTCGCGCGCGGGCCCGACGTCGGGCCGCCTCCCGTCCCCGAAAAGTGGGTGATCATCCGCGAGAAAACGGCGGGCGTCAACCCGGGCTTCACGGCGAGGGATGCGGCACGGCGAAACGTGGTTTCTCGGGTTCGATCCACCCGACCGATCCCGAGGGCGCGACGGCGGCGGTCGTGATCGCCACCAAGCTGTTCTGGGCGCTGGGCTACAACCAGGTCGAGACGTTCGTCACGACGTTCGATCCGAAGCGCGCGGAGATCGATCCGAAGGCGACCGTGCGGAGGCCCTCCGGCGAGAGGACGCCGTTCACGCGCGACGACATGAACGCGGTGCTCGAGAAGGTCGCGCGCAACGCCGACGGCACCTACCGCGTGGCAGCCGGCCGCGCGCTGCCGGGAAAGATTCTCGGCGGCTTCCGCTACGCGGGCACGCGACCCGACGATCCCAACGACATCGTGCCGCACGAGCATCGCCGCGAGCTGCGGGCGTTGCGCGTCTTCGGCGCGTGGACCAACCTGACGGACCTGAAAGCCGGCAACACGCTCGACACGCTCGTCACCGAGAACGGGCGCGCCGTCGTGAAGCACTACCTGCAGGACGTCGGGCTCGACCTTCGGCATGGCCAACAGGGAGCACGAGTGGGACATCGGCTGGGAGTATTTCTACGAGACGGGCGCGACGCGGCGACGGCTCTTCTCGTTTGGCTTCGCGCTGAGCCCCTGGCAGACCGTTCCCTATACCGAGTACCCCTCGATCGGCCTGTTCGAAGGTGATGTCTTCGATCCGACGAGGTGGAAGCCGCAGACGCCGACGACCGCGTACATGGAACTGCGAGCCGACGATGCCTTCTGGGCGGCGCGACGGGTGATGGCGTTCAGCGACGACCTCATTCGCGCGGCGGTTCACACGGGGCAGTTCAGCGATCCGGCCGCCGAGCGTCATCTCGGTGCCGTGCTGATCAAACGACGCGACACCATCGGCCGGACCTACCTGGCCGCGATCAACCCGGTGGTCAATCCGCGCCTCGACGCAAACGGCGCGCTGACCTTCGACAACGCGGCGGTCGCGGCCGGGTTCGCCGAGCCGCCGTCGGAATATCGGGTCGCGTGGTCGCGCTTCGACAACGCCACCGGCGCGGCCGCAGCCGATCGGGGACACGCGTGGCGCGACGACGACGCCACAACGCGCCGCGCGATCTGCCATCCGCTGTCGGCAGCTTCGTGGAGATCGACATCTCGGCCGACAGCGCCGCCCATCCATCCTGGCGCACAGCCTGTACGCGTGCATTTCCGCCGGACGGACGGCGGCTGGAAATTGGTCGGCCTGCAGAGGCTGCCCTAGCAGCCCGTCGTGCAAGTCCAGCGTCGCACCGAGAGCGGCGATGCGCCCGGCTGTCAAGGCTGACGTTTTCCCCCTCGGAGCACGACACGGGGGTCGCTCACACTGAAGGGGCTGCGCTTCGGAGCCGTGGCGAGATACTGAATCGCCGGTCGGCTTCCGCGAGCGTTTCGTCCCGTTTGCAGAAGCAGAACCGCAGTTTCGTGCGGCCCGCCGACGGGTGCCGGTAGAAGCTGCTGCCGGGCACCGTCGCGACGCCTACATCCGTGATCAGATACCGCGCGAACTCGACATCGTCGCCAAGATCGAATCCGGCGATGTCGGTCATGATGTAGTACGCGCCGCAGGGCGGGTAGCACGCGAAGCTGTGGCGTTCGAGGATCTCGAGCAGCATGTCGCGCCTGCGGCCATAGGCGGCTGCCAGGTCGCTGTAGTAGGAGTCCGGGACGCCGAGCGCGGCGACGCCGGCTTCCTGGAGCGGCGCAGCCGCCCCCACCGTCAGAAAGTCGTGCACCTTGCGGATCGCGCCCGTCAGCGACGAGGGTGAGATCGTCCACCCGACCCGCCAGCCGGTCACGCTGTACGTCTTCGACAGGCTGTTGATGGTGACCGTCCGCTCCGCCATGCCATCGAGCGTCGCGATCGGCACATGGCGCCAGCCGTCGTAGATGATGTGCTCGTAGATCTCGTCCGAGATCGCAATCGCGTCCCATTTCCGGCAGAGCGCGGCAATCGTCTCGAGCTCGTCGCGCGTGAACACCTTGCCGGTCGGGTTGTTCGGCGTATTGATGATGATCGCCTTGGTCCGGTTGTTGAACGCAGCCGAGAGCTCGTCGGGGTCGAACGTCCAGGCTGTCTCGGGCGACGCCGAGGGGCCTGTTCCCGGCCGCGCCGGCACACGGGGCTCGTGTAGCGTGACGAACCGGGGCGTGGCGCCGGACAGAATCACGTCGGGCCCGTAGTTCTCATAAAACGGCTCGAAAATCACGACCTCGTCGCCCGGATCGATCACCGCCATCATGGTGGCCATCATCGCCTCGGTCGCGCCGCAACAGACGGTCACCTGTTCATCGGGCGCCACCGCCGGACCGTACTTTCGCGTGAACTCGCGGGCGATCGCCTCGCGCAACGGGCGGGCGCCCCACGTGACGGCGTACTGGTTGAAATCGGCGTTGATGGCGGCGCAGGCCGCCTCCTTCACGACCGCGGGGGCGGGAAAATCCGGAAATCCCTGCGACAGGTTCACGCCGCCGTGCAGTTGATTGAGCCGCGTCATCTCGCGAATGACCGACTCGGTGAACTGGGTCGCCTTCTTCGAGCCGGTCAGTTTGGACATCGGAATTGGATAATCTGGTAATTGGGTAATCTGGTAATTGGGTAATTGGGTAATTGGGTAATTGGGTAGTTCCATTCAATCACCCGATTACCCAATTATCCAATTCCCAGATTCAGGATCCGTACAACCGTCTGTAGTCCTCGACCGTTCCGAGAATCCTCTTCACGTAGTTCTGCGTCTCGGGATACGGGATGTCGTCGATGAATTCCTCGTCATCGGTGACGTCGGGTCGCTCAGCCAGCCAGCCAGCGGCGGACCGCACGCTCGCCGGCGTTGTAGCTGGCCAGCGCCAGATGAAACTTCCCGAATTCGCGGACCTTGTCGGCGAAGTACGTGGTGCCCATGCGCAGATTCGCTTCCGGGTTGGTCAGCAGCCGCGACGAGTACGGGAGCTTGAGCCGGCGGGCATACTGCCGGCCCGTCGGGGCCATGAGCTGCATGAGGCCGACCGCGTTCGCCGAGGAACGCACGTCGGGCACGAAGGTCGATTCCTGCACCACCAGCGCAGCGACGAGGTAAGGGTCGAGATCCTGCGCGGCCGAATACTTGCGAATCCCGTCCCAGTAGGCGAGCGGGAAGATCACGGTCAGCACCTCGCGCGGCAATCCCTGTCCGCCCGCCGCCAGAAACTGGGGATAGGCGCGCCGCATCATCGTAATCGACCCGCGGAGCAGCCTGAACCGTTCGTATCCCGAGGCTGCCAGGCCCTGCTGCTGGTAGATCCAGGCGATCGTCGCTTGAATCGCCGCCGAGTCGCCCCACATCCGCTGCGCGTACCGAAGCTCGCTCAACGCCTCATCGTAACGGGCCAGCTGCAGCAGCGCTCGCACCAGCGGCTCGTTCGCCGGCGGCGGCGCCAACCTCCCATCGTCCCCGAACACGCGCGGGGGCGGCGGGATCGGGAGCCGTTTGGCCGCAAGCCGCCCGTAATACGAATTGAGGTAGTCGGACGCCACAAGCGCGTAGCGCTCGCGCGCGAGCGATGCCTGGTGCAGCGCTTCGTGGGCGCGCCCCGCCCAGTACAGCCACATCGGTCTGTAATCGGATCGGGGGAAGTCGGCGGCCGCACGCTCGAAGACCGCTGGGACCTCGTCGTACCGGCGCTCACGGTACGAGCGCCAGCCGATCTTCCATGCCGCGCGTTCCGCGTGGCGGCTCTTCGGATACTTCGAGTACAACTCTCGAAAGACCGCGTCAGCCTCGGCGTCGCTGTCGGCGCGGACGTGGTACGTGGCCAGATTGTTCAGCGCGTCTTCCGCCCAGCTCTGGGTAGGAAAGTCGTTGGGGATCCGACGGATGATCTTCAGGTACTCACCCGACTCGCCGAGCTCGCGCAGCGACACCGCGTAGAAGTACAAGGCCTCGGCACGTCGCGCGGCGCGATCGACGTACGGCCGCACCTCGTCGCGTGCGATGCGCCAGCGCTTCAAGAAGAAGTCGCTTTCGGCGATCCGCAGGTCCACGAGCTCGCGGTCGTCGCCCTCCGCGAACGGCGCCAGACGCTGAAACGCCGCCCGCGCATCGGTGTAACGCCGAGCGTCAAAAAGCCGTTCGGCACGGGTGAGCTCGAGCCGGTAGCGTGCGGTCCGCGGCCCGAGACGCTGCGCTCCCGGCAGCGCGTCGTACTCGGCGCCGGCGCTCGGAGCGGATTCGCTGGTCGGAGAGTCGAAGTACACGCGGGCAAAGACGTCGACGGCTCTTGCCGTGTCGCCGGTGGCCTTGGCGGCATTCGCCAACCGCATCAACACCTCGTCGGGCGCCGCCGCGGGAAGCTTCGAGAGCGTGTCGTAGAATCTCGACCGCGGCCCGGTGGTCGCCGAGCGCTTCAGCGGGCCTCGGCTTCTCCGATCGCCGCCGCCTCACTGAGGTACCCGACCGGCGGCCGTCCCTGAAGGCCGCGGAAGAGGCGCAGAGCCTGCGCCGGACGATCGAGCCGCAGTTCGGCCACCGCGGCGTAGTACTGCGCATACGTCCCGACCGGACTGAGCAGCACCGAGGGCTGCATCAAGAGGGGGAGCGCCTTCGAGTACGCCTGTTGATCGACCAGCTGTGTCGCCTGAGCGAAGGTCTTGAGCGCCGCGGAGGTCGATTGGCCCGGGACGCCGCCTGGCGCGAACCACAACCGCGACACCTCGCGTGGCAGGAGTCGATGGTTCGTTGGAGCAAGCGTCGCAGCGGGCTCGCCGGCAGCCGCGGCGCCCGAGCCGCTCGGCGACGGCTGCTGCGCCTCCAGGTGCAGGGTCGCCGCAACGAGCATCACCGGCCACAGCACGAGCCCAGTCTTCTTCATGTCGTCTGACCGAGAAGCGAAGGGTCGCCGTCGGCGAGCGTCCGCACGAGCTCGGCGTGGAAGTGATCTGGTGGCGCTGCGTACATGCGCGGGCACGCGCTGCTCGTACAGCACCCGCGCGCGCGCGATTTCGCCGCCGAGCCGGGAGACGACGTCGCGATCGCGACGACCAGCGATGACCTCCGGCTCGTGATACAACTTGATCTCGGAAATCAGGAGCCGCGCGTAGCGCCGCGCGGCCTCGTCCTCGTCGCCCTTGTTCGCCTCACGTCCCGCCCTTGCCGACTCCGCGCTCTGCGCGTCCTGAGCGGCCGCGTCGCCGCGCGGTGTGGACGGCTCCGGACCCCAGGCCAGGAGTTGCGCCGCCCTGAACGCGGTCGTTGCCTCGAGACTGCGTGTGGCGTGACGTGTCAGCACTTCGAGAACGGCCGGCCAGACGACGAGCGATTCCGGGTGGCGATCGCGGGCGGTCTCGTCCGCCGCCTGGTCAGCGTACAGGACGGCGACAACCTCTCCGCTCAGCGCGATCGGCACGGCAAGCATCTGACTTCCCGACGGCACCCGGGTAAACGACGGAGCCATCGTGACGTGACGACTGTCGGCGAAGGTGGTCTCCACCGTCCGGACCGCTTCGGCGATGATGCCGCCCTCGTCGAGCGGCAGCGCGATCGTACTGGCGTCGTCCGAGGCGCCATCGAAGCCGATCAGGCGCCACGCGCGCAGCTGTCCGCCGCGAACAAGGAGGACGCCGACGCGCGCCGCTTCACGGCCGGCCAAGCTGACCAGCGTATCGAGGATCTCGGAAAGCGAGCGCGCTCGATCGATCGCGCGCACCGCGTCGACGAGCCGTTCGCCTGCGGCACGTTCAGCGGCCCGCGCCTCGGCACGGGTATCGCCGCGACCCTCCTCGCGCCCCACGCGCCGGCCGTCTTCTCGACCCGTGACGCGGCCCCGGTCTTCGGCCGCGGCGACCGCATCGGCCAGGCGGTCGGCGGTCGCCTGTTCGGCCGCGGCGGCGCCCGCTCAGCCGCGGCGACCGCATCGGCGACGCGATTGGCGGCCTCCTCTTCGGCCGCGGCGACGGCGTCGACCAGGCGGGCCGCGGCGCGCTCGGCCGCCTCGACCGCATCGAACAGGCGACCGGCGGCCTCCTGTTCGGCGGCAGCGACCGCGTCGACCAGGCGGGCCGCGGCGACGCCCTCGGCCGCCGCGACCGCATCGTTGAGTCGATTGGCGGCCTCCTGTTCGGCCGCAGCGACGGCGTCGACCAGGCGGGCCGCGGCGGCGTGCTCGGCCGCCGCGACCGCCTGTTCGGCGCAGCAGGCGCATCAGGTCGGCCGCCTCGGTTCGGACCGCTCACGCGACCGCATCGGCGACGCGAGTGGCGGCCTCCTGTTCGGCCGCAGCGACGGCGTCGATCAGACGGGCCTCGGCGGCGCGCTCGGTCGCGGCAACCGCCTCCGTCATGCGGGCGGAGACGGCTTGTTCGGCCGCAGCACTGGCGCCGGCCGCAGCCTCTGAGGCGGCAGCGGCTCGCTCGGCTTCAGCGGAGGCCGTCAACTCGCCAGTCGCAATCGCGAGCTGGCGCGTCATCTCGTCGTGGATCCGGGTCGTCAGCGATTCGAACTGACGCCGAAGGTCTTCGTCAAACGGCATATTGAGATAGGTGTGGCGTGTAAATTATGCGGTCGCGCCCACCGGCGAGTCAAGCCCTTGTCAGCCCAACAACTCCAATCGGTACAGATAGTTGACTGACCTTTGCGGCGCGCGTAGAATGAAGGTTCGCTTACGCGAGCTCACGCTCGATCAGTACGTTCCCGAGGGGGCGATACGGCTTCGACGGGGGTAAAGACTCGCGGGATGCATGCCGAGCTCCATTGACTCGTAAATCCGATGGAACATCCGTTAACTGCGGATACTCAGTACGCTCTCGCAGCTTAATAAGCTGTGAGCGTCTGCCCCGACCTCGCCTGGTGGTTGGGGGTCAGATGCCATTAAACAGGCTGGCGATCGGACGGCGGCTCGGCGTCTGATCGTGAGATTTACCGGGTCTGGTGCCTGGCGGTTTTTAGCCGTTTCCTCACGTCGGGCATGAGAAATCAGAAACGGACACGCATGTAGAGTCCCACGGGGACGTACTCTCGGACGCGGGTTCGACTCCCGCCGCCTCCACCACTTTCTCTCAGCGAGATCGGCGATTCAGGCCCGATGTTCCCGTCGCCTCCACTATGTCTCCACGACTGCCGAGCCGGTTCGCCGGCCGTTCCAGCAGCCGAATCGCCGCCTCGATCGCCGCCGGACTCAGGTGCATGTACCGCTGCGTCGTGCGCCAGATCCTGGTGTCCTGCCAGTTCCTGAATCGCCCGCGCAGGCGCACCCTGCATCGCCAGGTGCGAACAGAACGTGTGCCGCAGGATGTGGACCCCTGGCTTCACCTTCGCCCGCCTGCGCGACTCGTCGAACCGTCCCTGCACGATCTTCTGCGTGAGCGGCTGTCCCTTCTCATCGCAGAGCACACGCGGCCCTCGGAGGTGCCTGATCGCTTTGAGAGCATCGGCAAGCCGCTCAGTCAACGGCACGTGCCGCACTCGCCCGCCCTTTGGCGCTGTGACGTGGCCTTTCCACTCGGACCGTGCGACACAGAGTTGCCGCTTCGCGAGATCCACGTCCCACCATTCCAGCGCCATCATCTCGCCGCAGCGCAGCCCGGCCTCACCGCCCAGCAGCACAATCAGATACGCTGTCGGCCCGTCGGCCTTCGCGGCCCCCACGAGTCTCTCGAAGTCCGAGAAGTCGTGGAACGCTGCCACTGACTTCGGTGCGCGCAAAAGCTTGACGGAGCAGGGCACGCGTATCGATCACGCCCGATTCCACCGCACACTTCAGCGCGCCGCTCACCATCACACCTACCGGAGGCCGGGGCCGTCACGTAGTCCGCGACGATGGGATGTCCGCCCGGCGATTCAAGACCGCGACGGTAAGCGAACGCAGTTGCCATAATGGTCAACATCGATCACAGTCCGGCTCGCTCCGACCATTGCCAACTCTTAGGGCGCGCGGAGGTCGCGTAGCGGCGCGCGAAGCGCGCGAAACCTTGGCGTGAGCGAGCACGCCCTTATGCTCTCGTGTCGGAGCGAGTGCAGTCCTCACACGTCAGGACTCGACATGCGTACGTGACGCGTGCGGGTCACCATGCGCGACCTCCTTGCTGTCAGAACTTGAACCGACAGGCGAGGGGGAACGACGCTAGAGCAGGGGCCGACACGGACAAGGTGGTGGGGCCCGATTGTGACCATCAGGGGGCGTCGCTCCCCCTCGCTCTCTGACACATTGGGCCGCCCCAGAGCGATGGCTGCTCTTCGAGGGAATCGGCGCTCATGATTCAGATCAACAAGAACAGGCCTCATCATCGCGAACGCGCTCGGATGATCGGACTCTGGAGGCTAAAATTTGAGGGCCATCTACGGGGCCGCCGCTGGGGCATCCGAGAGGAAGCGAGTCGTCAGCCCATCACAGACCGCTCGCACATGACCCGAACGGACTCTCTGCTCTGACGCCAGGTCCGTCCTCATGCTGTGGTTCCGACGTCCCTAGCCATCGAAGCATGGCGTCAGCCGATCGAGTGTTCATCTGAAAGGGCTCGGAAGCAACTAACATGCGCTAACACATTGACGGCCAGAATTGGCGCGCCCGGCAGGACTCGAACCTGCGACCCCCGGCTTAGGAGGGTGAATTCCTGTGAGGAAAGCGACCCAGTTCCAACACGTTGCGAGGACTGCCACGCGGTGGACTAGCCCCGCGTCGCCCAGGACGATTGCGACCGACGGATGGATCCGGAATTCCCGAAAGAGCCGAGCGTGTTACTGGAGCACGACAAGACCGGGAACCGACTCACGTCGTTGCGGAGCATTCCGCAGGGACATACCTCGCCCGCCGTTGCACTCACGGCTTACGATATGGAAGCGCTGCGGTCTGGCGACCTGCGCCGCGCGTCGCAATTGGCGAGCGGGGTCTACAAGCTCACGCCAGTAACCGCGTAGAGACGACGCCCCTCGGCCCCTCCGCGTGCCCGCGGGCGCGGCTCATCGGCGCGAAAGGCCTACGTGATGTCATTCACAAAGACACATGCTCTCGCAATAGTACTCGCTGCTGGCCTCAGCCAAGCGGTCGCACTGTCCCAATCACCGCTGCCCCAAACGGAGTCGAGTCTTTCCAGAAACCCCACCCTGGTACGTGACTGGGCAAATCGCCTGCTGGCCAACGACCCGAAGGTCCGCGCAACCGCCGAAGCCGACCTGGTCCAAGTGGGGCGGGGTTCGTTCCCTCTGCTGAGACGATTCCTCGACCCTGAGCATGAAGACCTGCATGTTGTGACTTTTCAGATCATCCAGCGAATCGGTCCTCCTGCCATTCCGCTGCTGGTGGACTTGCTGCGGCATGAGTGGGTCTCCATCCGGCGAGGCGCCATCAGTGAATTGATTGACCTGGTACCGCATACAGAAACGATTCAGCCGGCGTTGAGGCGGGCGCTGAGAGACAAGGATCCGATAGTCGCGGGCGATGCCGCACGCGCCCTGGGCGCGTTGGGCAAGCGTGCCAGCCCTTCGGTCGGCGCGCTCGTCAACACTCTTTCGCACGAGGATCCATACGTCCGCGTCTACGCGGCGGAAGCCTTGGCCTCCGTCGGTCCGAGCGCGGCCAGTGCGACAAGGGTCTTGGCAGAAGCCCTGGCCGATCCCATTCCCGGCGTTCGATGGGCGGCGTGTGAGGCCCTCGCAAGCATCGGTCCGGCTGCGCACTCTGCAGTGCCACAGCTCATCGAAGCTCTGGACGATGAATTCCTCTATGTGCGAATCTTCGCGGCCGGAGCCCTGGGAAGCATCGGACCGAAGGCGCAGTTGGCCCGAGAGGCGCTGAGGGCGGCAGCAGACGATCCCGCATTGCGTGACGAAGCAGAGTGGGCGTTGAGTCGAATCGCTGGAATCAAATCTGGAGCGCCTGTCGCGTCGCACGTTGTGCCCGCGCCTTCCGGCGCGCCCCCGCTCCAGACGACAGTAGTCCAGACGGGCAATCCTCCGGTTGACTGGGATACGACCACCGGTCGGAACATCGTCTGGAGTGTCGCGTTGGGAAACGAAACCTACGGTCGTCCCGTGGCTGCTGGCGATGCGGTCTATGTGGGCACCGACAACGCAAGGCACATGAACCCCGCCTACCAGAAAGACGCCGGCGTGCTCATGGCATTTCAAGCGAAGGATGGCCAGTTCCTCTGGCAGGACGTGGCTCCGCGAGTAGAGCGAGGTCTGCGAGAGTTTCTGTTGCCTTCGACGACCAGTACGCCGTACGTGGAAGGGAACCGGTTGTACTACGTCACCGCCGAGTGCCAACTCCGAAGTCTCGACACGCAAGGTTTCCGTGATGGCGCGAACGACGGTGCGTATCAGGATGAAGTCTTCCAGGACAACGCTGCGGCCGACATCGTCTGGGAGTTGGACATGTGTGGCCGCTTGGGTGTCTTCCCGCATGAAGCCACTCGTAGCGACGTGGCGCCCGTGGGTGATCTGCTGATGGTCTCTACCTCCAACGGGCTGAATGAAGGTCACACGCGCGTCCCATCGCCGCGCGCCCCCAGTCTGATCGCGGTGGACAAGCACTCGGGCGACGTGGTGTGGCGCGCCATCGGCGCGGGCACGCAGGTGCTGCACGGCCAGTGGTCCAGCCCTGTGGCGGCCAACGTCAACGGGCGCATGCAGGTGCTCTTCGGCGGAGGAGATGGCTGGCTGCGGGCCTACGACGCGGGTTCGGGTCACGAAATCTGGCGATTTGACGGCAACCCGAAAGATGCCCGCTGGCTGCCGCGCCCCGGCGTCCTTTCGCGCAGTTTCATCATTGCTTCACCGGTCTTTGCCGGCGGCCGGGTCTTCGTGGCGATGGGACAGAGTCCTGAGCACGGCAACGCACCTTCACTTATTCACGCGATCAGTCCCAGCGGCCAGGGAGACGTCACCGCGAGCAGGCTCCTCTGGACTTCTCGCGAGGTCGGTCGCGTGGTGGCAACGCCCATCGAGAAGGACGGTCTGCTGTACGTTGGGGACGTTGGCGGAAGGGTTTATTGTCTGGACGCGGCAACCGGCACGCTCGTCTGGAAACACGACACGTACGGGGCCATTTGGGGAAGCTTCCTGCTGGCCGGCGACCGGCTTTACGTTGGGAACGAAGATGGCACCATGACCATCCTTCGTACCGGACGGCGAAAGGAATTGCTGGGAGAGATCGAGATGGATGGGGCGCTCTATTCGCTTTCGTCGCTCGTCGGCGATGCGCTTTGGCTGACCACTTCAAAGCGGTTGTACCTCATCGCGACAAAGCCTTGATCCTAAACGCGTCTAAACGCCGCTCCAGATCACGGAAGTTCGCGAATTTCTTTTGTCCTTCCTGAGACATAGGATTTTGGAGCCGGCGACCCGACTTGAACGGGTGACCTGCTGATTACGAAACGGAGAGGCCGCGTGAGATGCCGAGAACATTCAGCATTTCACGCGGTCAGGTTTGCAGAACGCGGCGAGAAGTGGCACCGCGCGCAACCTCGCCGCAACCGCAGGGGCACGCTGATGGGAGGCGAGGGGGTGCCGAATCGCGCGTGGGTCCCATCCGTAGACAATCCTTCCAATGTCCACGTTCATGCCGACCTTTGAGCTAGGAGCCGATTTCCGCGTCACCGAGTCAATCAACCTGCCTTAATACGGCATCCGCGACAGAACACGAACAGTTGGTAAAGGCTGCGTCATACGTAGCCCCCAAGCCAATCTGGCTCTAATTGTGCCCGCCCCAGAGACTGCCTTGACGCTCTTGAATCCAGGCTTCGATCTCCGCCGGATCACCGGCTTGAGCTCCCCGAGCTCGAGTATTCCCGGAAGTCGGCCATTGTCCCTTCCAGGTCGCCCTTTTGCTTGCGAACGTAAGCGCGGTGGTAGTTGTGGTTCGCCAATACTCCAGCGCCGCCGCGGGAATCAACACGAGGCACGTGCGTCGCTCACGGAGTAAGCAATTGTCGCCTCCAGAACGCGTCAGGACGTCACCGCCGAGACAGGTTAACCAACGCGCCAACAACGGTGCACGTCAGGTGCAACTCGTCTCCACACAGTCTCCACAAACCGTTGCGTCATACACACGAATCAGCGATCCTTACACACAGAGGGACTATGCGGACCAACATCGACATCGACGACGATCTGATGTCCAAAGCCATGCGAGCGAGCGGGGCTCCGACAAAGCGCGCCGCAGTCGAACAGGGACTGCGGTTGTTGATTGACGTGCGCGGCCAACGTGCCATTCGGCAACTGCGCGGCAAGGTGAAGTGGGCGGGCGATCTCGAAGCGAGTCGACTCAGTCGCGTCGGCGCCGGCCGGTGACACCGTGGTCATCGTCGACACCACAGTCTGGGTCGACTATCTGAAGGGCGTGAGCACGCCGGAAACCGATTGGCTGGATACGCAGGCGTCGCACCAGCGCCTTGGTTTGCTCGATCTCATGGTGTGCGAAGTGCTCCAGGGTCTGTCGACCGACGCAGAAGCGGTCCGAGTCCTGCGCTATCTGCGGCGCTTTGAACTTCTCGAAACAGGGGGAGTCCATCTCGCGGCTGCAGCGGCGCGCAACTACCGCCGACTCCGCTCACAGAGCCGCACAGTCCGCAAGACGATCGACTGCCTGATCGCCACGTTCTGCCTCGAGCACGACCATGCCCTGCTCCATCGTGACCGCGACTTCGACGCGTTCGAGGAGCTGCTCGATCTGCAAGTGGTGCATGTTGAGGACGCGGCGAATCCTGGTCGGTAGATACTGCGCAACCACTCGTTGTCTGTCCTTCGATGGTGTCCGCGACGTTCAGCTAATTGCGCCCTGGGCAACACACCGGAAGAATTGTCGCACGTTGGCGCAGAGATTCCCTCTCCAGACGGAAATGCGTCTTGCACCCCAACAACGTTTCAGAATCTGGTACGCAGTGGCCACCATGGAGGCCACGACGGCGAGAATCGTTTTGTTTCACTCGCCTTGCTGTTTTCACGCGACCTTCTTGGGCCTACCCGGCCTGACTACCAACCTGACGCCGACGCCAAGCCTCGCCAGCATGTCGATCAAGGCATCGGTGCTGAACAAGTCGATGCGACCACGCAGGAGATCACTGATGCGAGGTTGCGTCACCCGAAGCGCCTTCGCCGCTTCTGCCTGCTTGAGACCCCGTGACGCGATAGCCTTCTGGACCTGAATCAGCAGGTCCGCGCGGACGAGGAGGTGCTCCGATTCTTCCTTCGAAAACCCAAGGTCCCGGAAGATATTCCCCGTAGACGGCGTAACCCTAACGGCGTTCTTCTTTGCCATGCTGCCTCAGCTTGCCTAGTGCACGGAACCGGTCGCGGCCGATCTCTGATCTCGCCAGCTTGTCTTTTGCGTCTTCTTCTCGAATGCGTGAAGGACGTGATCCCTCTCGCTGTCCGACGGTCACCCATGTCCGATCTCTCGGACGCCGCGACTCGCCATCGGCTGCCGGAAGGCACGCGTCGCAGCTGACCACAGCTGCCGGCAGTCACGCTCCCTCAGTATACAAGTTTTTGTATAGTCCGGCCAGCCGGTGACCCGAGGGCCGTTGTCCCTATCGGGGCTGCGATGGTAATCACTGTGCAGCTGGATTCGCTCCTCTTCCCCACACCGTCGAGCGACTCGCTCTCCAAAGCGACCCTCGCCGAAGACGGACCCGTGAACGAGTCGCAAAGACTCCCGCTCGCGGTCAACAGTGCTGAGGGAGAGCCGCGTGGAGTGCGCACTTGATGATCTGGGGACGTAGAAGTTACAGAGAATCCGTCAACACGTCGGCGCTACACGCGTTCTATCGCAGTTCAGGACAGCCGACAAACCGCTGACGCCGGACGCCGGCGCGACCGCGTCCGGACACACTCAGCGAAGGAGGAGCGCCTGCTGACTCGCGAGCGTGATCGCGTGCACGGGCGGCATCGCACGTCCCTCGACGCGGGCGGAGTCGAATGGCTCGCCACCGAGCGACATTCTCGCGGGCTCGAGGTAGCGATCCCGGATCCATCCGATGGTGGGGACCAGCGAGCCGCCCAAGCTGTCCAGTCGTCCGTCCGAGGCACCCCACAACCGAGCCGCTCGGTCGGCGTGTCCTCCGGCCGCCGGTAGCCCCGCGAACACGTCGAGACGCGTGGATCTTCGAGCTAGGGGTGTCTAGGGGCGACCAGCGGCCGAGGATCACCAAAACCTGCGGTATATGCACTTGACCCCGAGCGCCGACACTCAACGGTCGGGTCCCGGCTTCCTCGGCGTTTCCGAGGGGGCATCAGATACCCGGTCGGTTGCCGCGTCTGTCCGAATCATTCAAAAACGTCCGTCCTGGATCACGGGGATCGAGGCGGTCAATCAGCGCCGCCCGCCAGGCAGCTTCTGTCGACGGCCGCATCCGCCCGACAACCGGGTCGGCAGTGTTGTTGCGTCGGGCGTCGCGGGGCATGAACGACGACCCGCATCTTGCGCACAGACATCGGCGGCGACTTCGGCGAACGCGCCGGTATTCGCCAGCCGAGCCAGCGGAGCCGCCAGACCCGAATAGGCTAAGATCAGGATCAGAATATGCGTTTCGAGCCGCGACTCCTGCCGGGGCTGACAATGGCCGGCGCGATGCTGCTGACCCTGGCTTCCGCGGCCCAGCAGCCGACCTTCAAGTCTGGCTCTCGGATGGTTCCGTCGTACGTGACGGTGACTGACGCGACCAACCGCCTCGTCACCGATCTGACGCGTGAGGACTTCGAGATTCTCGACAACGGCCGCCCGCAGGAGCTCACGATCTTCGACAACGACGTGCGGCCGTTCAGCGTCGTGGTGATGCTCGACACCAGCATCAGCATGACGCATAGGTTGAAAGATCTCTACAGCGGCGCGGAACAGTTCCTGCTGCGCCTCCTGCCACACGACCGCGCGATAGTCGGGGCGTTCAACGACAAGATCGAGTTTGCCTCGGGCTTCACGAGCGATCGAAACAGCCTGATTGCCTCGCTGAAGGGCCTGGACTACGGCAACAAGACCCGTCTGTACGACGCGCTCTACGAGAGCCTCGACCAACTACAGGAGGCGGAGAACCGCAAGGTGATCCTGCTGTTCACCGACGGTCAGGATTTCGGCAGCCGGCAGGGATCGGGCCGCGCGCTGGAACGGGCGCGCAACGAGGAGGTCATGATTTACGGTATCGGCCTCGAAACCGAGTTCTTCAACGGCCAGAGCAACGTGCGAAGCCAGCCCGACTCGATTCTCAACCGCTTTGCCCTCGAGACCGGCGGCGGCTATTTCGATCTCAAGAAGAACGCCGACCTGAACTCTTCGTTCAGCCGCATCGCCCAGGAGCTTCGGAGTCAGTACCTCCTCGGCTTCGCTCCCGCGGTTCTAGACGGAAAAATCCACAAGCTCGAAGTCCGCGTGAAGCGACCCGGCCTGAAAACGCGAAGCCGCCGGAGCTACACGGCCTCGGCTGAAGGTAGGACGAACTAATCAATCCCAGGAAATCGGTCCAGGGGGTCGCCATGCTTGAACGGCCGCCATCCACTGTCTCCAGCGAGGAGATGACCGCCGCCGGCCTGTCGCGTCGCGATTTCCTGGCGCGGGCCACCGCCGCGGCCGCAGGCGGCCCGGCGCTTGCGCATACCGCACCAGCGCGCGCGGCCTCCGTGCAGAGGGACGGCTCGCCGCTCCCGCCGTAGGACGGTCAGCACCATCGCGGAACCGATCGTCGATTGGTCATCGCACTCAACGTGGTCACCCAAAAGGGGGTGAGCCTACGGCGCTCTCTCAATCCACGCAGCTTCTGGCTGCAACGACGTGGATCACGATCGGCGCGGCGCTCTTCGTCAGCAGCGCCGCTTTTCTCGTGATGCGCCTTTACGTTCGAAGAGTCTTTCGCGAAAGTCAGCGCAGCAGCTCTCTTCAGGTCGACGGCCGCCCTGACGTGGAGGAGGCGAAACAGCCACCGCTCACGCCGAGCCGCCCTCTGGAAATCGAAATCGAGCGACTGGACGAACCACGCCGCCCTCTCCGACCACGATCGCCAACCTTTCAACATGCGGCCACCGCGTTTCGCGGTGCGGCCTTTGTCTACGCGCTTGGCGGAACCGCTCACGTGACAGCCACGATATGGCTGCTGTTCCTGTTTGGGATCTATTCACTCCCCTTTTCACCATCCCGCCTGGCCCACTCCGTCTGGTACGTCTCCGTGTTCTGGTCATGGTCGATCTTTACGATTGTTACGCTCGTGCTGTTCTGGGGACCCGATCGCAGGCTTCGCGCGCTGGCCGTCTTGGGCTACGTGGCGGCTCTTCTGGTTATGGGTCTGTTGCTGCACGTGGCGGCCACTCCGGTCCTTCCGCTCCTGGATGTCGATCCGTTGCTCCATGAGCGCGCCCTGGTACTTGCGCTGGCTGAGGCGGTGACGGGAACACAGGTCAGACCAGACTCCATCACGTTCTCGCCGTTCTCACAGCCGATTCTGTTTTGGGCATTGAGCACTGCGCCAGTTCTCGTTCCCGCGTTGACGTTCAATCGATTCGTTCGCGGCACCGTCGGACCGCTGTTCATCAACATGGCCCTCACAATCACGATCTTCACTCTCGTTGTCCTCGATCTTTGCGTCGAAACGTCTCTAGGCGTGCGGCTGATTGGCGTCGTCAACCGGATATTCGGCAGCTTCACGTGGCCGGCGCTGATGATGCTCAGCGTCGCGGCCGCGTCCACGGTCGCCTGGCTCGGTCTGCTGTGGATTGCCCACCGCTATCGACGGATGCGGCTGAGCGATCAAGCGTTCTTGTTCGACGCCCTGTGGCTCGCGGTCTCGTTCTGGGTGTGCGTCTATCTGATGGGGTACCACGAGCCCTTTCGGTACCTGCTCGGGTTCGTGCCCTTCGTTTGCTACAAGGCTGTCGTTACGTACGGGTTATCACGGCTTCGAAAGCGTTTGGAGCACGTCCGGGCCGCGCGCTTGCTGTTCCTGCGCGTCTTCGGGTCATCGTATCGAACCGAAGAGCTGTTCGACCTTCTTGCCGCTCGCTGGCGTCTATGCCGGCAGCATTCAGCTCATCAGCGCGACGGACGTGGCGCGCGGGCGCTTCGAGCCCGATGAATTCCTCAATTTTCTGAACGGAAGACTGGGCGAGGCGTTCATCAGTTCCGACGCCGACCTGCGTCAACGCCTTGCCGGACTCAATGTGCGGCCCGACCCCGATGGTCGTTATCGTGTCAACGAGTTCTTCTGTCACGCCAACACGTGGAAGGCAACGGTCAGGAGATTGATGGCTGAAAGCGACCTTCTGATCATGGATCTGCGTGAGTTCGCGTCGGAGCGCAAGGGTGCCGTGTTCGAGCTGGGCGCCATCCTGGACGAAGTGCCCCTCGCTCGCGTCGTCATGCTGATCGACGAGACCACGAACGAGCCGCAGTTGAGGGCCACCCTGGCCGAACTCTGGCAGAGCGTGCATCCACAGTCTCCCAATCTGGGTGGAGTCGCACGCGTCAGAATGATCCACCTCGCGCGCGGTTATGGCGCGGTCGTTCGGCGTCTGATGCAACTGGGCGATGAACGGCTGGCGGCAGCGGAATAGCCAACCTCGGGTGCGCAGCGTGTTGCTGGACCTCGCTGGCAAACCCGCCGATACGCCGGTTGTTTCACGGCCGGTTTCGCTGAATCGGCTGGGCGCGGATCAGCTACATTCTTGCTACATCCCCGAACCCTGCGCTTGGCGGCGGTGAATTCCTCGTCGGTGAGCAGACCGCGCTCCGGCGCCAGAATCTCGATTCCGAAGCGAGCGGCAGCGGGTTCGCAATGCCGCCGATTGAAAGTGATCACTACTTCGGCAGACCGTTCACGGCCGTTTCGAGCACCAGATCGTCGTGGGGATCACGAATCGGCCACACAAGTCTGAAATCCGAACGAGCTCGACAACTATGCATGAACCGTCGGTCCGGTTGCGGTAAACTCCCGCCGATGGCCACCATCAATCGCCGCATAACCGCCTCGATCGAGGGGGACTTCGTCGTCTTCATCATCGGCGCACGTTTCAACCGCTGGTGGAAGCTGCCCAAGTATCTTTGGTTCTTCTCGACCATGCCGAAGATGCTCGCAGAGGTCGCTGCGCAACCCGAGAGCGGCTTTCTGGGATGGCAGCCCCTGAGCCTCACGACGAACGTGCAGTACTGGCGGTCGCTCGAGCACCTGACCGCGTATTCCCGCAATCGCGACCAGACCCACTACCCATACTGGGTGAAGTTCAACAAGGAAATCGGCTCGAACGGCGACATCGGCATCTGGCACGAAACCTTCCTCGTGCGCGCAGGCGAGTACGAGTGCATCTACAACAACATGCCCCTGCGCGGCCTTGCGAAGGCCTCCCAACACATCGATGCCGTAGGACGCGCGGGCACCGCCATGGGACGACTGGGCCGCACGGATGGCAGCGACGCCCCGGTTTCCGACGATGGAACCGAGCACGGCGCGTGACGCGACGCGGCTGAGCGCCCGATTTGCCGGCACGAGGCGCGTGGGTTTCTCCAAACAGCGCCATCCGATACGTGTCCTCGCAGAGATAGGTAAACACGACGCGACGTGACGACGAAACCTGGGCGGGCCCCCCGCTTCATGACGCCGGGACGCCAGCTCTGCAGCAGCGTGATCGGCGCGGCGGCGCCGGGGCGAGAGCTGTGTTGCCGTCCGACGCGGTAGGATCATGGCAATGCCGGGCAGGTGGGCTTCATGGCCGATTCTTGCCGTCGCCGTCTGCGTGCAGGGCGCGAGCGCAGTCGAACTTCAGCGAGCACGCGACAGCTTCGATGCCGAGCGCGCCCGCATGGTCAACGAGCAGCTCAAGGGACGCGACATTCGCGACCCTCGCGTGCTCGATGCGATCCTCAGCGTGCCACGTCACCTGTTCGTACCTGAATCGCTGCGGCCACGAGCCTACAGCGATTCGCCCCTGCCGATCGGATACGATCAGACCATCTCACAACCCTACATCGTCGCTTTCATGACACAGGCGCTGGACGTCCGGCCGGGCCACCGCGTCCTGGAGGTTGGAACGGGGTCCGGCTATCAGGCCGCGCTGCTCGGCCTGCTCGCCCGTCAGGTGTACACGATCGAGATCGTCGCGCCGCTCGCGGCGCGGGCGCGCGCGACGCTCGCCGATTTGGGCTACCGCAACATCGAGGTGCGCACCAGCAACGGCTACCTGGGGTGGGCGGAGCACGCGCCGTACGATCGCATCATGGTCACGGCTGCGCCCGACGAGGTGCCATCGGCGCTGGTGCAACAGCTCGCGATCGGTGGCCTGATGGCGATCCCTGTTGGGACCGTCACGCAGCAACTCCGCATCCTTCGACGGACGGCGACGAGGATGGAGACGCTCAGCACCCTTCCGGTCCGGTTCGTACCAATGACCGGCAAGCCGTGAGGCAGGGCGCCTGCGCGCACGGCCTACTCTCGGCTGACGGCGTCATGCTGAGAGCCTAGCGGCCGTAGAGGCGCATCTCGTTACCGTCCGCGAACACCACCCGCTCGAGCCTGATGATCTTCTGGCCATCGGCGTACTGATAGCCGATGCCTGTGATCACGTCGCCGGGCTTGACCGTCTCCTTGGTCCACCCGTTTGCCTCCATCCGGTTTATCGCGGGCCCACCGATCAACCACTTCTCGGTCTTGCCGTCAGCGGTGCGAACCTCGAGGGTGATCATCGGGTGCGGGTTCCCCCACTCGAACCGCGTCACCGTGCCCTTCACCGTGACGAGATTGGAATAGCTCACCGTCCACGTGTGATGCGCGGAGAGCGGGACTGCATCAGGGACCAGCGCAAGAGCGATAACTACCGGCACGAGTAAGGCCTTCATCGTGACGTTCCTCCTGTCAGACATTCTAAGACACAACCGTTGAAATCGCGGGGTGGGTCCCGTTTTGCGTTATTCTGCGAAGCGCGCACGACGTGTCGAACGAGGCGGGTTTGGTCTGCTACGAGTGAGACGGCACTTCGGCGCGGTCCACGCATTTCGCCGGATTCAGCACGGATCGATAGAATGCATGTCCAGATGAACGAGGAACGAATCGCGCTCAACCGCCGGCGGTTCTTCGAGTGCTTGTCCGCCATGGGTCTCGGATTCACCCTCATGCCGGACGCCCTCATGATCGCGGCTCAGGATTCTGAGGCCGTCACGGTCGACATGATCGAGGCCGCGCAGAAGATCGCCGGCGTGTCCTTTACCCGCGAGGAGCAACAATCGATCGTGGCACGGTTGAACGCCCCCAGTGGCTACCTGGCGGGGTTCGCCTTTCTGCGGACCGCCAATCTTGGCAACAGCACGCAGCCGGCGATCGTGTTCAATCCCGTTCCGCCTGGCAAGGCGCTGCCGGCGGGGCCGCGGTTCCTGAACCGTCGTGAGCCGGTGGTGTCAAGGCCGCCGACCGATGAGGCGCTTGCGTTTCTCCCGGTGACGCACCTGGCGAAGCTGGTGGAGACCCGTCAGGTGAAGCCTTCCGAGCTGACGGAGCTGTATCTCTCGCGATTGACCAAGTACGATCCCATGCTCCACTGCGTCGTGACCCTCACGCCGGAGCTTGCGCGAGCGCAGGCGAGGCAGGCAGACGCCGAGATTGCCGCCGGCAGGTATCGAGGTCCGTTGCACGGATTGCCCTTTGGGCTCAAGGACCTCTTCGCGGTCCGAGGCACCAGGACGACGTGGGGCGCCTCTCCCTACAAGGATCAGGTCATCGACACTGACGCCACGGTGTACACGAGGCTGCGGGAGGCGGGCGCGATCCTCGTCGCGAAACTGTCGACCGGGGCACTCGCGCTGACGGCACGGTGGTTCGGCGGCGTCACACGGAACCCGTGGAACACGCAGCAGGATGCGGCGGGCTCTTCTGCCGGCCCGGGCTCCGCGACGGCTGCCGGACTGGTGGCGTTTTCCGTCGGGTCCGACACGGGCGGCTCGATCATTCAGCCGTCTACTCGAAACGGCATCACCGGCATGCGGCCGACGTTCGGCCGAGTCAGCCGATACGGGGCGATGACCCTGGCGTGGACGCAGGACACGGTCGGTCCGATGTGCCGCTCGGCAGAGGATTGCGCGCTCGTGTTCAATGCCATTTACGGCCCGGACGGGAAAGACAACACCGTCCTTGACGTGCCGTTCAGTTGGGACGCCACGGCGGACGTGACGAAACTGCGCGTGGGATTTCTGCGGTCGGCTTTCAGCGACAACCCCGCGGGCCTGCCGGGCCTCTCGGCATCAGTGCAACTCGCGACGCGCCGGAGCAACGAAGACGCCTTGCGGGTGATCCGCAGTTTGGGTGTGGAGGTCGTTCCGTTTGATCTGCCTGAGGTCGCGATCGAGGCCATCGACTTCATCCGCTACGCGGAAACGGCCGCAGCGTTCGACGATCTCACTCGCAACAGCAAGCTCGGCGACGTGGAACACGGTCCCGAGCAGAGTCCCCGCCCCGCCGAGATCCGTCCGGCCCGGTTCATTCCCGCTGTGGAGTACATCCAGGCGAACCGGTATCGCCTGCGCGTCATGGAACAAGTGGACGCGGCGATGTCCGGGCTCGATCTCTTCATCGGAGCCAACCTGTTGCTCACCAATCGCACCGGTCATCCCGTCATCAGCCTGCCCAGCGGATTCTTCGAGGGATCCCCCACAGGCCTCCAGTTGACGGGCAAGCTGTTCGGCGAGCCGGAGCTACTGCTGTTGGCGCACGCGTTCCAGTCCAGGACGGATCATCACTTGAAGCGTCCGTCGCTCTAATAGTTTCCGAGCGGCGCGCGCACCGCGCAGGTCCGAGGGTTCAGGCCTTTCCACCGTTGAGGGCGGCATCCCTGCCGGCAATGCGTCCAAAGACAATGGTTCTGCCCAAGCCATGTTGAGCAAACCCGCCTTGTGACTCGCCTGCGCAGTAGAGGCCCGGTATCACCTCGGCCCTGCATGTCCAGCACCTGGGCCTTCGTGTTGGTCCTGAGACCGGTGAGCGAATCGTGGATGACGGGCGTCGACCACGCCGCGTAAAACGGGGGCTTCTGGATCTTGTACCGTGGGGCCGGCTTCTTGAAGTCTGCATCGACGCCTGCGTCCACGAAGGAGTTGTACCGGGTGACCGTTTCCTGCAGGACGGCGGCTGGCATCGGGCGTGTCTGATAGGGGTTGGAAATCCGGCGCGCTACGTCCGCAATCGTGTCTCCGCTGAAGAAGTATTGGGGATCGACGTGCGGCGGCCTGGGATCCCAGCGCTGCCGCGCCACCGCGTCCGCGTCGAAGATGGCCCAGATCGGCCCGCCTCCGTTCAGTTTGGTGGTGTTCCCGTGGTACCCCATCGCTGCCGCGAACCACTCATGGTCGCGATCGCTTGTGACCTCGTTCCAGAATCTCCGGCCCGCCTGGTTGACGAGGATGACGTTCTGATAATCGTCCAACGTAAGGCCGCTCGCGCGGGCCTTCTCGAATATCGGGCTGTCCGGTGTCCACTTCAGACTGTCGTAGCCCCATTGACACCCGACATGATGCGCTCGTGACAGGTAGGCATTGGATTCCATCGTTTGGTTCGCCGTCCCCCAGAGCGTGGCCCCGATGGCCAGCGCGGCGATCTCTCCGTCGCCGGTTTGGCGGGAATAGGGCTCACCCGCCACTTGGTACTCCTCGGTCTTCCTCGGGTCGAAGATTCTGCGGAAGGTCACGTTGCTCGAATGGCCCCCTGTCGCGATGAGGACGCCTTTCCTCGCCTCGATCCGCACCGTGCGGCCTTCGGTCGTTGCGGTGATTCCCAGAACCCTTCCCGACGTGGGATTCTCCCGGACGATGCTCGTCATCTTGTGCCGCAGCAGGATTCGTGCGCCCTTGGCCCGCGCGGTTTTTTCGAGCGCGCGGACGAGACCCGATCCCTTCCGGTGGGGTGCCGACGTCATGCGCTCGCTCTGGACCGGCCACTGGACGGTCGTTCCCGTTCTCCGAACAGTCGACGCCGCAGCCGGACCCGTGTTTTCGTCGTGAAATTGGACGCCGGCCGCCACCAGAAATTCAAAGGTCGCGGCATTTTCGTCGGCAAAGGCACGCACCATGTCCCTGTCGCTGTACCGGCTTTCGCGGTGGTCGAAGCGGACCCAGTCCTGAAAGACCTGGTCCGCCGAATCTTGTATTCCGTGCCTCCGCTGTCGACTCGTCCCACCGCCCAGGTGGACACTTCCCCCGCTCAACATTCCGTGTCCGCCGATGTCGAAATTCTCCTCGACCATGATCACGGATGCGCCGTGCTCGAGTGCCGAAACGGCCCCCGCGAGTCCCGCGACCCCTGCCCCGATGCTGACGAAATCCGCTGTCAGGTCCCAACTGCGTTGTGGACTCCCTTGTGCCGCGATGTCCGTGAGGCCCAGGCCGGCCAAAGCACTCGCGCCGAAACCAGCCGCTGCACCTGTCTTGAGAAAATCTCTCCGACCGACAACAGCATCGTTCCGTTTCTTCGGGCTCATACTCGCATCCTCACTTTCAGGATTTCAGCCACTCCCAGGCCCCATCGCGCACCGGCCAGGCGTACCAATAATGCAGTCGACCTCGAACGGTTCGTCCTTGGTAGATTCTCCCGGGTCGGCCGGTCCCTTGTATGGCACCGGAGAAGACTTGTCAACAGGACGATTTTTGAGCGGTTTTGTGTTTCGCCAAGAACGGGGACATTTCTATTTCGCGTTGACACAGGGAGGCCACGAGCTTGACAGAAAGCGGAGGTCTACGATAGGCTAACCGCGCCATTGGTGTCGCCGGTGAGTTTCCGATGATGTCGCCATGCACGAAAGTACGCCTGGATGCCCTCCCGGAAAGACGGCTCGCTCCGAGCCGAGCGTTCCCTGCATCAAGCAAGGACAGCGATGCGCGCCACATTCCAACGCCTGATTTTCTTGTGGCTTGCGTTCGGATTGTCGATCGCCAGTCCAGCCGCCGCTGACCACCGCCTCGCCCAAGCTGCGAAGAACAAAGACAAGGCGGCCATCCGTCTCCTGCTGAAGCAGAAGCTCGACGTCAACGCGCCGCAGGGGGACGGCGCCACCGCTCTTCATTGGGCGGCCCACTGGGATGATGTCGAGACGGTGGACCTTCTGATCGAACGTGGCGCCAACGTGAACGTGGCGAATGAATACGGCGCCACGCCTCTGTGGGTGGCCTGTGCCGACCGGCACCCGGCCGCCGTCCAGAGGCTGCTCGCAGCGGGTGCGAACCCGAATGCCGGGCTGCTGTCGGGCGAGACAGTGCTCATGCGCTGCGCGTTGACAGGCGATCCGGCGGCCGTTCAAGCGCTGCTCGCACGTGGCGCCGACGTCCACGCCAAGGAGCCGTCAACAGGGCAGACCGCGCTGATGTGGGCCGTAGCCAGCCGGCACTCGAAGGTCGCGCGCGTACTGCTCGCGCATGGCGCAGCCGTCGGTGCGCGCACGGCGACTACCCGTGAGTTCCGCGGCATCGGCCTTGGAATCACGAGCTCCACGGAGTTCTACGCCGGCGGTTTCACGCCCTTGTTGTTTGCCGCGCGCCACAATGATGTCGATTCGGCCAGCCTCCTGCTCGACGCGGGAGCGAAGGTGAACGAGCAGGCGGCCGACGGCAACACCCCGCTCGTGCTGGCCGCCATGAGCGGACACGGGCAGTTCGCCTCGTTCCTGCTCGACAGGGGCGCCGATCCCAACGCAGCGGGCGCCGGCTACACGGCGTTGCATGCGGCGGTGCTGCGAGCCGATCCCGCCTTGGTGAAGGCGCTGTTGGCCAAGGGGGCGAACCCGAACGCTCGGATGACGCAAGGCAGTCCCGTTCCCCGTCAGACGTATCAGTTCGACTTGATGGCCCAGGACATTGGCGCCACACCGTATGCGCTCGCCGCGAAGTACGTCGAGCCGGAGATTCTCCGGATTCTGGTCGCAGCAGGCGCCGATCCGCTTGTGCCCATGAACAACGGGACGACGCCGCTCCTGGCAGCGGTGGGCTCGGCGTTGCGTCGCCAGCCCGGCCCACCACCCTTGGATCGCCGCGGCCGGTCTGATCGCCCCGGAGCTCATCGCCGCGGAGTGGGGCAATGAAGGCCGGGTGTTGGACGCCGTCAAGGCGGTGATTGAAGCCGGCCCGACGGTGAGCGTCAACCAGGTGAACAACGCGGGCGACACGGCGATGCACGTCGCGGCGGGCAACCAGTACAAGACGGTGGTCGAGTTCCTCGTCGCCCATGGAGGCGACCCGAATATCAAGAACAAGGCAGGCGTGACGCCGCGGGAGCTCTTGAGTCGTTCGCCTGCCGCCAACACCGAGTCCCGATGAGCGGCCTCAGCCGATTGCGCGGACTGGCTCGAACAGAGTCAGTCAAGGAGCCGAAGTGATGTCACGATGGGTGCCTGCCAGCGTCGCCGTCGCGGGTGTGGTGCTGGCGGGAGCCGGCCATCTTCACCTCCAGGCGGTTCGGCTGCCCGGCGCCGTGGGACCTTCGCTGGCTCCTCGACCGTCCCATACGCAGACGACGGTCCCGTCCGCCGCCGCTGTCACGGTGCCGTCGCGTGCGCTGCTCGATCAGTATTGCGTCACCTGCCACAACGAAAAACTCAAGACAGCTGGCCTCATGCTCGACAAGGCCGACGTCCAGCAGGTCGGTGCCGGCGCGGACGTGTGGGAAAAAGTCATCCGCAAGCTGCGCGCGAACGCGATGCCGCCCTCTGGCCGGCCCAGACCCGATGCCGCCACGTCGCGCGCGTTCGTGTCGTGGCTCGAGACCGAGCTCGACCGCGCGGCGATGGCCACGCCCAATCCGGGCCGCCCAGCCGTCCACCGGCTCAACCGGATCGAGTACGCCAACGCCATTCGCGACCTGTTCGGGCTCGACGTGGATGCACATGCCTTGCTGCCGGCCGACGACGAGCAACACGGGTTCGACAATATCGCGGATATTCTCTCCGTCTCGCCGACTCTGATCG
This sequence comes from uncultured Acidobacteriota bacterium, assembly GCA_963745495.1. GTDB lineage: Bacteria > Acidobacteriota > Vicinamibacteria > Vicinamibacterales > CAVVIG01 > CAVUXJ01. The sequence goes on along the minus strand of CAVUXJ010000011.1, from coordinate 74,095 downwards.
AACGCTACATGGTCGCGGCGCAGCGGATCAGCCAGCTCGCCGTCGGTGACCCCGGCCTTCGGCCGGCCGGCCACACCTATGTCGTCAACGGCTGGCTGGATCAAGACGAGCGCACGAGCGACGACCTGCCGTTCGGCTCGCGAGGCGGTGTCGCGATCCAGCACAACTTCCCCGGCGATGGCGAGTACATCGTCCGGCTCCGCCTTCGTAAGCAGCAGTATGGGTATGTTCGCGGCCTCGGCCAGCCGCACCTGCTGGACGTGCGCGTGGATGGCGCGCGCATCGGCACGTTGACGGTGGGACGCGTATGGGGGCGAGCACAACGGCCGCCGCTGGGGTTTGCGGGCGAGTTCGAGCAGATCTACAACTCAGAGACCTTCCCGGAATGGGAGGCGTATTCGCTGCACGCCGACGAGGGGCTCGAGGTCCGCGCGTCGGTGAAAGGCGGACCGCACTTGATCGGGATCTCCTTCGATCGGCGACCGGCGCTGCCGGAAGGGATTCTGCCGCTGCCGACCGACAGATCGACGACCTCGTATGGAAAAGACGAACTGCAGAACGGCAACCCGGCCGTCTCGAGCGTCGACATTATCGGCCCCTTCAACGGACGAGTGACCGAGGATCTGCCAAGCCGACGCAAGATCTTCGTATGCCGGCCCGCGGGCGGCCCGGGCGACGAGGAGCGTTGTGCCGGGCGGATTCTCTCGACGCTCGCCCGTCGAGCGTATCGGCGGCCGACGACGCAAGCCGATATCGCCACGCTGATGGCGTTCTACAGAGATGGCCGCTCCGGAGGGAGCTTCGACGCCGGTATTCAGGCAGCGGTCGAGCGCATCCTGGTGGGTCCACAGTTTCTGTTTCGCGTCGAATCCGATCCACCCGGCGTGCGGTCCGGCGCGGCATATCGCATCAGCGATCTCGAGCTGGCGTCGCGCCTGTCCTTTTTCCTGTGGAGCAGCATCCCTGACGATGAGCTCCTGGACCTCGCGGCCCGGCGCAAGCTCAGCGATCCGGCCGTTCTCGATCAACAGGTTCGGCGCATGCTCGCCGATGCCCGATCGAGGGCGTTGATCGAAAACTTTGCGGTCCAGTGGCTGCAGCTGCGGAGCCTCCGGAACCTGGTACCGGATACGGCCACCTATATTGCGTTCGACGAGAACCTGCGTGATGCGATGCAGCAGGAAACGGAGCTGTTTCTCGAGAACGAGCTTCGGGACGATCGCCCCGTTGTCAACGTGTTGCGCGCGAACTACACGTTCGTCAACGAGCGTCTTGCCAAGCACTACGGGATCCCGAGTGTTTACGGCGTGCATTTCCGTCGCGTGCCTTATCCGGATGGCACGAGAGGAGGGTTGCTGAGTCACGCCAGCATCCTGACGGTCACGTCGTATGCGACCCGCACGTCGCCGGTGGTCCGGGGAAAGTGGCTGCTGGAAAACGTCCTGGGAACGCCTCCCTCGCCACCGCCGCCGAATGTGCCGAGCCTGCCGGACGCGCGCCAGGATGGCAGCGCGCCCAGTTCCGTGCGCGAGCGGCTGGAGCAGCACCGCAGGAACCCCGTGTGCGCCAGTTGCCACAACGTGATCGACCCGCTCGGGTTTACGCTCGAGCATTACGATGCGATCGGACGATGGCGGACGACGAATGAAGGCGGCACCCCGTTCGACACTGGCACCCCCATCGATGACTCAGGGACCCTCGTCGACGGCACCAAGCTTCAGGGACTCGAGGGGCTCCGGAACGTGATCCTGAGCCGCGAAGGGCAGTTCGTCGAGACGGTCGCCGAGAAACTTCTGATGTACGCCTTGGGTCGGACGCTCGAGCACTACGACATGCCCGTGGTCCGGCAGATCAGTCGGCAATCAGCGGCCCGCGATCTCAAATGGTCGTCTCTGATTCTGGCGATCACCAAAAGCACACCGTTTCATCATGCGGAGGTCAGAGTCGTGATGATTATTACCAAGAAAGCGATCCCTCGCCGGACCGTGTTGCGGGGCCTGGGTGCCACGCTGGCGCTGCCGTTGCTCGACGGGATGGTCCCGGCGCTCAGCGCGCTCGCGACAAACCGCCGCGAAGCCGGTCGTCCGCTTCTGCACCGTGTATGTGCCGAACGGGATCATCATGGACCAGTGGACGCCGGCGGCCGAGGGGACGGCCTTCGAGTTCACCCGCACTCTGAAGCCGCTGGAGCCTTTCCGGAACCAGTTGATCGTGCTCAGCGGCCTCGACAACCACGGCGCCATCGTGCGCACGGGCGCCTCTGGCGCTCACGCGCAACCCGCCGGGGCATTCATGACGGGAGCCGAGCCGTACCGGACAGACAGCAGTTCCAGCCTGCAGTTGGGCGTGTCGATGGATCAGATCGCGGCGAAGGCGCTCGGCCGGCAGACGCCGCTGCCGTCGCTGGAGCTCGGGTTGGAGGGCAGCGACATCGCCAATGGGAGCGGGACGTGCGATGTCGGCTTTGCCTGCGCTTACCAGAACACGCTGTCGTGGAGCAGCCCCACGACGCCGATGCCCCCCGAACAGAACCCGCGCGTGGTTTTCGAGCGGCTGTTTGGCGGTCTCGAGAGCACCGATCCGGTCGTGCGTACGGCCCGTTTACGCCGGCAGGCGAGCATCCTCGACTCGGTCCTCGACGAAGTCGATCGCCTTCAGCGAAGCGTGGGGCCGCACGATCGGGTCAAGCTGGGCGAGTACGTCGAATCCGTGCGGGAAATCGAGCGGCGCATCCAGAACGCCGAAGCCCTCGGCAGCCGAGACCTGCCGGTCGTCGAGTCGCCGGCCGGCATTCCGGTCAGTTATGAAGAGCACGCGAAGTTGATGTTCGACCTGCAGGCGCTCGCCTTTCAGACCGACATGACTCGCATCATCACGTTCCTGGTGGGCCGGGAACAGAGCGGCAACACCTACCCACAAGTCGGCGCCCCGGAAACGCACCATTCGATTTCGCATCATGGCAACGATCAGAAAAAAATAGAGAGCCTGACGAGGATCAATACCTATCATGTGACACTGTTTGCCCATTTTCTCGACAAGCTGCGATCGACAGCAGACGGCGAGGGCACGCTCCTGGACCATGTGATGATCCTGTACGGCAGTGCCCTGAGCGAAGGGAACCGGCACGATATCCATAACCTGCCGCTCCTGCTGGCGGGCGGGGGGGCCGGTCGCCTGAAGAGCGGCCGTCACATCAAGTATCCCAAAGAAACACGGCTGAGCAATCTGCACGTGACGCTGTTGAACAATCTGGGCGTGCCCACGGAGCACTTCGGCGACAGCAACGGAGAGCTCCGAGAGATTTCCGGCAACCTCCGAAGCACTTCGGCCTGAGCAGGGAGCTTGGCGCGCCGGCCGTCCTCGGCTCGGCGCAGCGGCCTTCCGCGAGATCCCCAGCGACTTGAAGTGCACCGTGCGCGCGAAGGGCCTTGGGGCCAGCGCCTTATCTCGAAGCCCTGAAGTCACGGACCGCTCCGCACCGCACGCATGAGGACGCGATCGACCTTGGTCCCGAACTTCAAGTTGCCGCTGGAGAAGATCACGATCCACGCGACGTTCGGACTCACCTCGGTGGACGACCAGTACTCGGACGCTTGAGTCGGGCCGAAGATCGGGTCGATGCAGGGCATATCCCTGCCACACGTCGCGACGCTCGTGTCGACGATGGACAGCAGCTCCTCCCTCGTCGGCACGCGCCAGTTGGTGAACCCCGCAAAGGCTTCGGCGTTCACCTTGCCGATCCACGACGTCTCGTTCTCGAGGCACCTCGGTCCCTCGTTGTTCCCGGTCGCCTCACACCAGTCATAGATGTTGTCCACGTCGTGGAGGTCGTCAGAGCTCCCGCCGCTCCCGACCTCTGTCGTCTTCTTCTCCCACACAAGGTTCGTCTGCTTGTCGACGACAACAGGCCCCAAATCGACGAACCGACGCCCGTCGCCCAGAGCGGCCACCTGCTGCTCCAGCATATGGGTCCGCCGTTTCAGTTCCGCGATGGCTCCGCCGTGCCCTTGTTGCAGCGCCTGGGGAACCGCCGGCGTCAGGACACAGACCACGGCGAGCGCGCATGCGGCACAGCTGACCAGCGCGCGGCGAATCATGGCAAGACCCTCCACATGTCGTGGGACTGGGTGTTGACGGACGAAGGGCCCGGATTATTGCCGGGTTCTTAGTTATTGACAAGCGGATGTTGATTTGGTAAACCGAGCCACCGAGGCGGCGCGAGTCGCGACATCGCGAGGTTCGTAGGACAACTCGTGATATCGCTCCCTTCGATCTCTTTGCATATTCATCCGCATATCATCTCGTTGAATGTCATCCGCTCGATCTCTTTCATAACCGTCGAGAGGCGGGCCTAGTCAGGTCCGCCACCCCACCGGGCGAGGCTACCACGGCGTCTGCGGTATTTGCCGGTCAGATCCAGGGCGAGATCTGAGTCGGTGTTGAAATATCGGTTCGCGGCTGTGCGCGCCAACAAGAAAAGAGGTCAGACATGCACCGACTGCTCGCGGTTTCCTTCGCGGCTGCGCTGATGCTCGTCGGCTCTGATACGCCCGCGTGGGCTCAACGCACCACCGCGACCCTGCAGGGAATAGTGGTCGACCCTTCCGGCGCTGTCCTCCCGGGTGCGGACGTCTCTTTGACCAACGAGGGGACGGGCATCGTCGAGCGCCAGGTGACGAGCGCGACTGGCGAGTTTCAATTCAACTACGTCCCGGGGGGGACCTACACGGTCTTCATCTCGATCCCTGGCTTCAGGTCCTACACGGGCAAGGGGATCGTCCTCGGAGCGGCCCAGGACGCTCGGCAACGGTTCCAGCTGGAAGTCGGCGATGTGGCTGAGAACATCACGGTGAGCGGGGCGTCGCCCCTCATCAGCACCACGTCGACCGAGCAGCGAATCTCCCTGGATACGACGGAGCTGGCGACGCTCCCGACCGCGAACCGCAATCTGACGAACCTGCTCAACATCGGCTCCGGCTTGACGAAGCAGGAAGCGGTCGTTGAAGGCGGCGGCACCGGCGGCAACTCCGCCGGCACGATACGCCTGAGGCTGAACGGGCTTGGCGGCCAGGCCATGTCCATCACCGCCAATGGCACGGACGCGAGCGGCACGGCGGGATCGCGATCGATTTCCGTGTACAACGGCGTCAGCAAGATCGACGTCGTGAGCATCGAATCGGTCGGCGAGGTGAACATCGTCAAGGGCATCATGCCGGCCGAGTACGGCAACGCCATGGGCGGCAATCTCAACATCATCACCAAGGCCGGCGGGAACCTGATGCACGGGAGCCTCTTCGAGCGCTATGAAGGGGCGGGCCTCGTGGCCAAACCGTTTTTTCTGAAGGAGAAGCCCGAGTCTACGTGGAACCAGGGCGGCGGTTCGTTTGGCGGCCCGCTGCTGCGCGATCGCGCGTTTTTCTTCGCGGCGTTCGAGAAGTACAAGCTGACGAGGGCGCTCGAGATCAACGCGAACGTCCCGACCCCGCGAATGCGAAACGATCTCCTTACCGCCATGCCGTCTCCGGAGACCCAGTTGATGCTCGACCAGTATCCGCTACCCACCCAACCGTATTCCGCCACCGCCATGACGGGAACCTTCATCGGCCCTGGCGCCAAGGAGAACCGCGACGACCATCTGGACGCCAGGGTGGATTTCCGTGTCAAGGGAGGGAATCTCTCGGGCAACTTCACGGCCGGGCATCCCTTCCTGAGCCAGGCGAGCACGCTGCCAAACCAGCCGACGACCTTTACCACCAACAGCCGGCGGGCGACCGCGAGCTATGCCCTCGCCCGAGGGCGATGGAGCTCGGAGTCGCGTTTCGGGTACACCTACGCCTACCTGTCGAGAGTCAATTCTGGCGTCCTGCTCCTCGACCCGGTCAATCCGGGGCCCATGGACATCGAGGCCCAAAATCGCCGAATGCTTCCCACGATCACCTTCCCGGGTCTCCAGGTCATTGGAAGCGAGGCGCATGTCCGCGGTCAGCAGCCGAGCTACTCGGGCGAGCAACAGCTCACCATGGTGACCGACAAGCACGCCTTCAAGTTCGGCGGCCGCTATGCCGCAACTCGCGGTGGGCGATTGAACACGCAAGGCTCGAGCTTCGGGTACCAGACGGAGGCCGAGATCTTGTCCAACAGTGCTTCCTCGGTCGTGGGCAGGCTGAGGACGATGAATAGCCTGTGGTCCGCCGACAACTGGGGATTGTTCGTGCAAGACGACTGGCGGCTTCATCCCAAGCTCGTCCTCAATTTGGGCCTCCGGTACGACTATTTCGGACGGTTCCATGCCGACCCGGCAGACCCCGCGAACCCGGCCGGCATCATCAACCGGGATGGTCCCCTGACTCCGAATTTCGCGTTCGGGCCAGAGCGTTCGCCGGACGAGATCGTCGAAGACGACAAAGGCATCAATGTGGGGCCACGTATCGGGTTCGCCTACAACCCGGACGGGAACGGTAACACCGTCGTGAGTGGTGGCTGGGGCCTCATGTTTCAGTCCATCGATCCCCAGATCTTCGAGTCGATGCAAATTGGGATGAGGAGCGGGCTTCCGGTCAACCTCAACTTCAGCGCTGCGGAAGTGGCTACTTTAGGGCTGAAATACCCCACCTACAGCGAGGACATCGTTCACCAGCTGGAATCCACACCCAACCTTCCTCCCGGATATACCACTCTCGTGGGTCCGATCATCGATACGCACATGCAGGCGCCGTACGCCAATGTCTACACGGTGGGAGTTCAGCGCACGCTCGGCTCGCGGTCGGTGGTCAACGCGGCCTACGTCGGCACACGCGGCAACAACTTCAGACTGTACAGATGGTACAACCTGCCGGATCGCGTGACGGGGATCCGGCCGAATCCGGACCTCAACCAAAACCTCTACATGGACAGCTCCGGGAGGTCCACATACAACTCGCTGCAGACCTCGTTCCAGCAGAGGCCGACGAGGAGGTTGCAGTTCAGTCTCAACTACACCTTGTCGTCGACGCGCGCCAATTACGATGGCGACAATTCGGGCCGCAGCGTCAATGACGATGTCGACGTCGTCCAAGACTTCTACGACCTCGACGCGAGTTGGGGTCCCGCCATCGGCGACGTCAGGCACAACTTTGTGGGCGACGCGATCTATCAGCTGCCCACCGGAGCGGACTGGTCGTCAGCGCTCGCCAGGCATCTGCTCGGCGGGTGGCAGATCGCCACGCTCTTCCGGGCGCGGACCGGCGAGCCGATTACCATCACGCAAACGGGCAGACAGGTCGGCCGCCCGGATGTGCTCGACGCCGCGAACGCGATCAATCAGGATTGTTGCGACATCTTCGCCGGCAACATGCAGTATCTGAACAGGGCGGCCTTCCAGTTGATTCCGAGCGGCGCGGTGTCGAAACAGACCCTCAAGGCCGGGAACGCGGGCGTTGGGCAGTTTCGCGGCAAAGCACTCAAGAACATCGATGTATCAGTGGGCAAGTTCTTCACCATCGCGGCGCAGAAGCGCCTGGAGTTCCGGGCCGACATCCTGAACGCGCTGAACTGGGTGAATTACACGGGGATCTCGACGGTCCTCAACGCCTCCAACTTCGGCCAGGTCGTCGGCACCGGGCCCGCTCGCGTGGTGCAACTGCAGGTCCGCTTCAGCTTCTGACGTGCGTGTTGGCCGACGCGGACCATCAGAAATTGTTTACAATGTCCATCGTCGTAAGTTGTTCGAGGGAATTGGAGACGGCACATGGATTGGAGACGCATCGCGGGACTCTCGCTCCTGGTGTTCGGGCTGGCCGGCGCGGCTGTCGCGGCCGAGAAAGCGGCGCTGGCCGACGCAGTCGAGCAGCGCAACGCGGCGCTCTTCCGCAAGCTCCTCGATGCGGGCGCGGACGTCAACGCGGCACAGGTCGATGGGATGACCGCCCTGCACTGGGCGGTGTACCACGACGACGCGGCGTCGGCACGCATGCTGGTGCGGGCGGGCGCCAAGGTCAACGCGGTGAATCGCTACGGCGTGCCTCCACTTTCCCTGGCCTGCACGAACGCGAACGCGGACATGGTCAAGCTCCTGCTCGAAGCGGGCGCGGACGCGAAGGCGGCGCTTCCGGGCGGGGAGACGGTCCTCATGACGGCGGCGCGCGCGGGAAATCTCGAAACCGTGAAAGCGCTGCTTGGGCGGGGGGCCGACCCCAACGCGCGTGAGCGCAGCGGCCAGACGGCCGTCATGTGGGCCGCAGCCGAGGGGCACGCCCCCGTCGTGCGAGCCCTTATCGATGGCGGAGCCGACATCCGCGCCAAGGTCAAGTCCGGGTTCACGCCGTTCCTCTTCGCCGTGCGCGAGGGTCGGATCGAGGTGGTGCGTACGCTTCTCGACGCCGGCGTCAACGTGAACGAGACGTTCCAGCGTGAGGGGGATCGACTCGGGAGGAGGGGAACCGCGAACGGCACCAGTCCGTTGCTGATGGCCGTGGCGAACGGCCACTTCGAGCTGGCGATCGCTCTGGTCGACGCCGGGGCCGATCCGAACGACGAGCGGTCAGGATTCACTCCGCTGCATACGATGAGCTGGGTGCGAAAGCCGGATGTCAGTGATAGCGGCGATCCGCCCCCGATCGGATCGGGACGTCTGACGAGCCTTCAATTCGTTCGTGCGCTCGTGGAGCGGGGAGCGAACGTCAATCAGCCTCTGGATGGGACCGTGCTGCACCCGCCGAACTCAGCGACGCTACTTGGAACGGAAGGAGCGACACCGCTCCTGATGGCTGCCGACCGGGCGGACGCTCCGTTCATGCGTGTCCTCCTCGAGCTGGGCGCGGACCCCTTCCTGCCGAATGCCGAGGGGAGCACGCCCCTGATGGCTGCGGCCGGCTTGGGCACGGCGGCCCCCCTCGAAGAGGCCGGCACGGAGCCCGAAGCGCTGGAAGCCGTGCAGCTGCTCCTTGAGCGTGGCGCGGACATCAACGCGGTGGACTACAACGGCGACACCGCGATGCACGGCGCCGCAGAGGGCGGCTTTCCGACGATTGTGCAGTTGCTGGCGGATCGCGGCGCCGATGCCAACGTCTGGAAACGGCCCAACTTCGAAGAAAGCACGCCGCTGTTCATTGCGGAGGGTTACCGGCGGGGACGACCCCAACCGACCCCGCTCGTTATTGACGCTCTTCATCGAGTCATGCTGGCCAAAGGCCTTTCGACAGACGACGCAAGACCGGCCAGACGAGATACCTACGAAAGGGAAAGGCGGGAAAGGGAAAACCGGACCCAAAAAGCCCAGAAACCATAGGAGTCTGGTGCGCCGGCTGGCGTTCTCAGCCGCATCAGTTCGGGCGTTTCTTCGCGGCCGCTTCGGCGGCCATCTGCTCCTCGCGTCGAGCCCCCGCGAGCATGTTCGCCATCGAGCGGTTCCCCTCGTGGCACGCAAACTCAATGAACGGACCGTCCATTTTCACGAAGTCGATTTCAGCGGTCCACGGTCGCGCCCAGGTTTTCTCGTCTTCGAGCGTGAATCGATACTGCACCGTGTTGGCCTCCACGCGGGTGAACCGCTCGATCACCCGCAGATCCTGGGTCGCACCGACCAGAGGTCCCATGCCGCGGCCCACCTCCTGGGCTCTGCCGTTCGAGTTTCGCGTCTCCACCACGAGCGTATTGCCCTCCCAATGGGCCCGCGAGATGCCCTTCCACGAGCGAACGTTCGACGGGGGAAACGGCCGGCCATCCAGGGGGATGATGCGCGCATCGAACATCCGTTCGGACAGAATCGTCACGAAGCCGGGCGACTGGATAATCTGGTAGTTCGAAAGATACCCCGGATTCAAAATGGGAGGCGCGATGCCAGGCCTGATGAGGCAGCGCTCGTCCCAGCCCATGTTCTGCACGGCGTCCAAATAGCTCGCGGTCCCTACGGCGCTCGAGGCGCCCTCCGGGAGTTTCCTGGCCGCGGCAATCGCCGCATTCCTCTTCACCGCCTCCGGGATTTGGGGAGGGATCCTGCCGTCTGGTGGATCCACGATGAGGGACGTCCGCAGGCTCCGCGAAGTCTGGCTCTTGTCTACAGGTATCCCCCACTGCTCGTTGTCATAGTGCACGTCGCGCACCGAGTTGGCCTGCCGAACGGCGGCCCGTTGCGCCGCGGCGGCTGCCTCCTTCAGTTCGTCCGGCGTGTAGAACGCCTTCGTGACGTTCTTTGGCCGCTCCAGCGGCGTAGACGAGGTGTTCGTCCAATATCCGGACAAGTCAGGCTGGCCGTCCGGCGTGCGAGGTGGCGTGTACGCCTTCGCTCCCGCGCCGTTCGCTTGCGCGCTTGATGGGCTCTGGCTCCCGACCGGAACGGTAGCGAGCCATACGAGGCCCGCCATCAGCGCCGCCAATTCACCCATCGAAACGAGAGATCGACGAGCCATCTGATCTCCTTCTCGCGAGCATTCGGATGTCAGGCCGCATTCACATCCACACGCGCTCATCATCTGAATTCTTTGGGGGAGCAACCACAGCCTCGACTCGAATCGTGAGATCCTTGCCCACCTTCACGGTCCTGGTGCGCATCTCGTAACCGGCCTTCCACGCTTCGATCGTGTAGACGCCTCCGGGCAGCTCCAGGCTTGCCTGCCCCTGTGCGTCCGTCGAAGCTCGATAGACGCCCAACCGCACCTCGACGTCCTCGAGCGGACTCTTCGTCCCCTGGGCGGCGACCCGAACGGTGACCCGATGCTCTGGCGGCCTGGCAATCCGGAAGCTGAAGGCGGCCGACGCTTCGTCGTGCGGCAACCCGGGCTCCGCAGCCGCGAACCTCGCCGACCAGAAGGCGGTCCCGTCCGTGGCCGGAGCAACCAGCTCCACATCGGCGACATACAGCCCGCTCGTCCCGGGCCAGGGCGTTTCACCGAGTCTGCTCTCGCCAATCGGCATTCCCGCCCCGTCGCAGACGGTGATGAGCTGCCCCGCCAGCTGACATGCCGCCGAACACTTGACCCCGACCTTGACCGTGAACGAACGGTTCATGATCACAGGCGACGGGATGTCCCACACGGCCATGCTGGGCGAATGGGGTCTGGTCGTGAAGGAAAGCACAAGACGACATTCCTCATGGACGGCACCCTCGTGCTCGTGCCTCGGGAACAGGATGGTCCAGGCATGCTCGCCAACCCGTCCCGGTGCTGTCAGGGCGAAGGCCTCCGTTTCGTTCACTGCCTCGTCAAACGTCGCGAGTTCACGCGTGCCGATGACCTCGTCGCCAGCCACGACGCGGACGGGCATGCCGCGCAGGTCACACCCCTCGGGACACGATACCTTGACCTGCAGGACGATGTCAGTGCCAGCCTCCAAGTCTAGAGGAGCGGGCTGACTCATCTCTACGTGTGTTCGATGTGTCGCCACGAGTGTCCCAAGCCTTTCCGCCGTTCAGAGCGGCATCCCTGCCGGCAATGCGAGCAAGGACCCTGGCTCGCGTTGAGCGTCGCCTCGTCCACGGTGCTCTGTTCTCTCGGCACCCGGGCGCTAGACGCGCGCGAGCCGGTACACGCGCATCGCGGTGTCGTGGAACATCGCTGCGCGCTCCGACTTCGAGAACGACTTCGTCAACTTCTTGAAGTGATTCCAGAGAACGGTGTACGACGACGATCCCTTGTCCGGCGGAAAGTTGCTCTGGAACATGCAGCGGTCCGGCCCGAACACCTCGATCGTGTGCTCGAACCAGCGACGGTTCACCGCCAGCAACTCGTCGGAGGTCGGTGGTTTCGGACGCTTCTCCCAGCCGAAGCCGGTGAGGTACCCCATGCCGAGGCCGCCCAGCTTCGCGTAGACGTTCCGGCACGTCGCGACCTCGGCGATCGCGGGCTTCCACGCCTGAAACACCTCCTCGATTCTCCCCTCCCACGCACCGACGCCGAGGGGGCCGCCGAAGTGGTTCAGGATGATCGTGGTTTCGGGAAACGCCCGCGCGAGCTCGACGAGATCGTGGAGCTGGTTGTAGTACAGCCACGCCTCGAACGACAGTCCATTCCGGTACAGATGGGAAAAGCCCTTGCGAAACTTTGGATCCGCGAGCATGTGCGGCGTGGTGGCCCGTGGGCGCACCGGCGGATTCGTGTACCCCACGCTGTGGCGGATGCCGCGGAAGCGGCGGCTGACAGCCATCTGGGCTTCAAGAACCGGCGCAACGTCGTCGCCGAGCATCAGGTTTCCATGGCCGACGATGCCGGCCGCCACGCGCGTCTCTCCCCATAGCCCGCTGGCGCTCTCGGCGGCGATGCCGTTTACCCACTCGACCTCGCCGACAACCCGAAAGGCCTCGGGTCCGTCGGCGCGATACATCGACCTGGCCTCGACGAACACCGTCTGGCGAACGTTGTTCCCGCTGACATCGCCCAGGATGTCGTCGAGGAGGTACTTTGTGCCGTCGGCGAGACGCCAGAGGTGGTGGTGCGGGTCGATGATCGGGATCTCCGGCTCGATCACCGGCTCCACTACCTGCGCAAGCCACTGGATTACCCTCGCCGCCTCTGTGGCAGCGGCGCTTGGCGCGGGGGCCTGCCCTTGAGCGGGGCTTGCGTTCACCGACGCCACCCCACTCACACTTCCTATCGTCGCACCGAGGAGACTGATGGCTCGCCGACGAGTCAATTGGCCTGAACGTGAAGCTTCCATCGCCTTGTCACCCCTCAACCGCCATTTCCGATTTTCGCCGCCGCAGGTCGCCAGCACCCAATAGCAGCGAGAGCACTCCCTGCGGCTTCCCCCGGTATCACCCGCCACTTCGCGACCAGGGAAGAGTAACCCTTCAGAGCATCGCCTGCCCACCGATGCGGGTGCGCCGGCGCATTCGTCATGGCGGCCTCATATGGTCCGCATCGAGGCGGGTACCTGCGGACGACCGCATTGGCGGCGCCATGAATCAGTCCTTCATTCGCTCCGTTCGCCATGCCGCTGGCGGCTTGCCGAATTCACGCTTGAACGCGCGGCTGAACGCAGCCTCGGAGTCGTACCCGGCCTCGAGGCCAATCCCCGCCACTGACTTATGGGACTCCCTCAGTTGCTGCGCCGCAAATTGCAGCCGTTGCCGCGCGAGATAGCGCATCGGCGGTTCACCGATCAGACTTGTGAAGCGATCCGCGAACGACGACCGCGACGCCCCCGACTTCGCGGGCGAGTTCGTCTGCCGTCCACGGGTGGGCCTTTCGACCGTGGAGCAGCGCGAGCGCCCTCCCGACAATTGGATCGCGGAAACCAGCCAGCCAGCCGCTCTGTTCGGCCGGCAGCGATACGAGGTGCCGGCGTACGGCTTCGATGAACAGGAGCTTGGCGAGCTTGGCGAGAACCGTTGGAGACCCAGGCCGGCCGGCCATGAGCTCCTGTGCAGCGAATCTGAAGGAGCTTTCAATCCAGGCGCCGGACGCCTCATGGATTCGGCGTCCAGAAACACGCCTCCCGTGAGGTGCATCGATCGAAGGAGGTCAAGGACGGCATCCATATCTCGGAACTGACGTCGAGTTCGGCGGCACGAGCAAGCAATCCGGCGCTTCGGTCATTCCCGGAAATGGCGCCAACCCGTAGCCTACATCAGAGCGGCGGCGATGGCCGCGATACCAGGAGGACGAGAAGATGGCGAAATACAGACATCGACTGCCACAGCTGGAGGGCGACGTGTTCCTGACCGACGGCGGCATCGAGACCACGTTGATCTTCCACGAGGGACTCGATCTGCCCTACTTCGCAGCGTTCCATTTGCTTCAGAACGAGCGCGGCACAGACGCCCTCCGCAGATACTACCGTCGTCACGCGTCGATCGCGCGCGACAATGGCGTGGGATTCATTCTGGAGAGTGCGACGTGGCGGGCCAGCCCCGATTGGGGCGCGAGGCTCGGCTACTCGCCGCAGGCGCTCGAACACGCCAACCATCGAGCCATCGACCTCCTGCACGAGCTTCGGCTGGAGCTCGAGACCGACCGATCGCCGATGGTGATCAGCGGATGCGTCGGGCCGCGCGGCGATGGGTATCGCCCCGATGCGGTAACGAGCCCACATGAGGCGCAGGAGTATCACGGCAAGCAAATTCGCGCATTCGCAGATGCTGGCGCCGACCTGACGACCGCCATCACGATGACGAACAGGAACGAGGCGATCGGCGTGACCCGCGCGGCGCAGGCCGAAGGCCTGCCAGTCGTCATTTCCTTCACCGTGGAAACCGACGGGCGACTGCCGACCGGCGAGCGCCTCGAGTCCGCCATCAGCGCCGTCGATCAGGCGACCAACTGCGGGCCGGCCTACTTCATGATCAACTGCGCGCATCCAACCCATTTCGCCGGCACGCTTGTCGCCGGGGAACACTGGGTCGGTCGAATCCGGGGCCTGAGGGCGAATGCGTCGACGTGCAGCCACGCGGAACTGGACGAGGCCACGGTTCTCGATGATGGGGATCCGGCCGCCTTCGGCGAGCAGTATCGCGAACTGCACGAACGGTTCCACCACATCAACGTGCTCGGTGGCTGCTGCGGCACGGACCATCGTCATATCGAGCGAATTCTGCGAGCGATGCCTGCTCGCATCAAGATTGATGGCCGGCATCGGCGAAGCTACGCCCGCGGACGATGAATCCGGCTGCGCGGGCCTGAAACACCGGCCGCTCCCACTTCGTTCGGGGTCGTTCTGGCAGCTATAATCGGCCGATCTCCAACACCTCATGCGACGCGTCTGAGCACCGGCATGCGGTGGGCCATATGAGATCGTCTCCGCTCTCGACGGCGGGGCACGGCAGCAACGATCGACGCCGGCGCGGCCAGGCAAGTGAGTACAGGATGACGGAGTCAAAACTGAATATCGCCGAGCGGCAGGCGGGCGAGGTCACGGTTCTGACGCTGGTTGGCGAGATGCTGCTCGACGACGGCGACCTGGCCTTCGGGCGGCACGTCCGCGATCTGATCAGCCGCGGACGCGTCAGAATCGTGGTCGATCTCGGAGGGGTCACGTACATCGATAGCTCTGGGGTGGGCATGATGGCTGCGAAGCTGAAGACCGTTCGCGAAAGCGGGGGCGACATGAGGCTCCTCCATCTCACCAGCCGTAGCCAGCGCCTGCTGGGAATGATGAAGCTGATGACGGCGTTCGAGACGTTCGAGGACGAGGCGTCGGCGGTCCGCAGCTTCACCTACCGGCCAGGCACATGAAGCCGAGCCACTGAGCGAGTACACAGGAATTCTCGGAACAGCGAAACCTTGCGAGCCACACGCGCTCTTCGGACAATGTCCACGGAAAGTGGAGCACGCCCACTTTCATGGATATTGGTTTCCTCGCGAGTCATGCAGCGTTCCCGCACTGCCAGCTCACCAACCCACAACGCGTTGTCTCGCTGGCTCGTTTGGAGCCCCACGATTGGGCGGCCGGATTGCGTTCGAGGTGAGCCGGAGTGCACAATCGGGCGTACGGAAACAGGAAAAGGTGAATCGTCAGGTGAAACAGGATTCGCGTCTGGCGTTTCCGTTCGCGAGCCTTGCGCTCTTCGTCCTGCTCGCTGTGATGCACACGTGGCCGCTCGCGACGGCCCCGGGGCGGCTGTCGCGCAACGATACCGCCGATACGGTGCATAAAGAGTGGATCCTGGCGTGGGACGCCCACCAACTCGCGACCGATCCGTGGCATCTCTTCGATGCCAACATCTTCTATCCCGAGCGTGACACGCTCGCGTATTCGGACCATCTGCTCGTCCAGGCGATTATGGGGGCTCCCCTGCTCTGGTCGGGCGCATCGCCCGTGCTCGTCTACAACCTGCTGCTTATCGCCGGGCTCGCCTTGACCGGATGGACGACAAGCCTCGTCGTTGAGCGATGGACGGGGAATCGTCTGGCCGGGGTCCTTAGCGGGTCGTTAATGGCGTTCAACGCCCTGTCGCTGACGCGATTTCCGGAGCTCCAGGATCAACACCTGGAGTTCTTCCCGCTGGCCCTCTGGGCGCTTGATCGGCTGCTGACCACGCCGCGAGTCGCCTACGCGGCACACCTGGCTGGCTGGTTCGTCTTGCAGGCGCTGACGGGCGGATACCTCTTCGTCTTCACGTCGCTTTCCCTCGTGGCGGCCGTCGCGGCACGACCAGCAGAATGGGCTGGACCGCGGTCTCGGCGAGTGGCCGGGCTGTTGCTGCTGTCGGCAGGCGTCGCGGGCCTGGCGCTCACGCCGTTTCTCCTGCCTTATCTGCGCGTGAGCCGCGAGCAGGGCTTCACGCGGTCGTTGGCCGAAGTCTCCGAGTTCTCCGCGCGTCTCACCGACTATCTTGCGACGGGCGGCCGGCTCCATTTCAGCGTCTGGAGCCATCGATTCTTCAACAAGGACGCGCTCTTTCCCGGCGTCATCGCCTCGGGTCTCGCCATCACGGCGCTGGTTGGCGGCGTGGCATGGAAGGATCGGCGTGCGCGGATGGCGGTCGCCTTCGGCCTGGTGGCGTTCGCCGTGTCATTCGGCCCCGGGTTCCCGTTGTATACCGCGCTCACCCGCGTGTTCCCGATCATGGCCGGCATTCGCGGCGCCGTCCGCTCGGGCCAGCTGTGTCTCGCGGCGATTGCCATCCTCGCGGGATTCGGATGGGCGTTGCTGTACCGGCGTCTCGAGCGTCGAGCGGTCGCGATCGGCATCGTGCTGCTGCTCGGCGCCCATCTCGAAGCACTGCGCGCGCCCATTCAATACCGCGTCTTCCAGGGCATTTCTCCGATCTTCGACAGCCTGAAGACGAGCGATCGTCATCTGATCGCCTGCTTCCCGTTCCCTGGGCCACTCGAGGTGTTCCAGAACGTCGACTGCATGCTGGCATCGACCCGCTTCTGGCAGCCGCTCGTCAACGGCTACTCGAGCTTCATACCCGCGCGCTATTATCGCGAGGCCGCAGCGCTCAAGTCGTTTCCCGAAGGCACCACCCTCCAGTACCTGAAACAGCTCGGGGTGACGCACGTCATCGCGTTCACCGACAAGTTGAGCGCGCCGCGTCTGGCGCGCCTGAGCGAACATCCGGAGCTGTCGTTGTGGAAGGTGGACAAATCGGTGCGGATCTACCTCCTGCAGTGATGATGATCCGAACGGCGGCCGTGGCCAGTAGTGCCTTGAGCGGGCGAAGCAAACGTCGTGATTAACGACAAGACCGTGGCCGTCGTCCTGCCTGCGTTCAATGCGGCGCGGACCCTCCAGGCCACGGTGGACGAACTGCCCGCCATCGTCGACTACCGCATCCTCGTCGACGATGCTGTGAAGTGTCATACCCGGTCGTACGTCTCGGTCATCACGGCGAGCCTTTGCGCGGTCTCGCGAGTAAGCTGCCCGGGAAGCCAGCCGCCACCTCCAGTTGCCACTGGCCGTACCGGGCCGATTCATACGCGAGTCGCTGCCGAGGCCGAGGAGATCCTGCACTGGAACGATTGCCGTATCCGCAACCGACGCCAGCGCCGCGCGGATGAACTGCCAGTGCACCTCTCGATCGTCGAGGTCGAGATAACGGCGGGCGTGCTCACGCTCGTTCCCGTGATCCGTGAGCGACCGTGTGCTGTGGCCAACTCCACCAGTCCACCACCCCATGGTCGTGTCGTTGTCGTGAGTTCCGGTGTAGACCACAAGGTTCCGTGGATAATTGTGAGGCTTGAAATCGGGTGCCTGCGGGTCGTTTCCAAAGGCAAACTGAAGGATGGCCATCCCGGGAAGCCGCAACCGCTCGCGCAGCGCTTCCACTTCCGGCGTGATCACGCCGAGGTTCTCGGCCGCAAAGGGCAGCCGATCCGTTGCCAGCGCTGATTGCACCGCTTCGAACAGCGACGCACCGGGCCCTTTCACCCATGCTCCTTGAATGGCCGTCGTCGCGCCGCGTGGCACCTCCCACGACGCCTCGAATCCGCGGAAGTGATCGATGCGGACGCGATCGACCAGCGCCAGCAGGGCACGAAAACGCTCGATCCACCAGACGTAACCGGTCTGCTCGATGACATCCCACCGGTAATGGGGATTCCCCCACAACTGGCCCGTCGCGCTGAAGTAGTCTGGCGGCACACCGGTGAGGACGATCGGCTGGCCGTCGGAGTCGAGACGGAACAACTCTCGCTGCGCCCAGACGTCCGCGCTGTCGTGCGCGACGAAAATCGGCAGATCACCCATGATCTCGATCGATCGCGCGCGGCAGGCGTCGCGCACGTGCTGCCACTGCTCGAAGAACAGAAACTGCGTCAGTTTGTGCAGCCGGATCTCTCGAGCGCAGCGGGCAGACCAGCGTCGCGACCGCCGATCGATCGTGTTGCGCGATGTCGGGCTCCCACGCCGTCCAGGCGATGTGCCCTTGCGCCTCCTTGACGGCCATGAACAGCGCGAAGTCGTCCAGCCAGCGCGCGTGCGCGCTGCAGAAGCGGTCGAAACGATCGCGCATCGGGCAGGGCACCGGCCGCTTCGAACCGGTCGAGCACTCGCGGCCAGAGCGCCCGGCGGTGGGCGATGACAGCCGGGAAGTCGACGTTCCCTGTTTGGAAGAGGTGCCGGTCACCGGCCTCCGACTCGGTGAGCAGGCCGTCCTCAATCAGTCGCTCGAGGCTGACTCAGCAGGGTATTGCCTGCAAACGCGGAAAAGCACTGATACGGGGAGTCGCCGTAGCCAGTCGGTCCGAGCGGCAGCACCTGCCACAAGCGCTGGCCGGCGGCTGCGAGCAGATCGATGAACTCGAACGCGCTGGGTCCGAGATCGCCGATGCCGTAGCCGCCCGGCAGAGATGTCGGGTGGAGAAGCACGCCGCTTGAACGAGGGAACGACATCGTGCGTCCGGCTACAAGTGAGGCGCGGCGTCTGCGTCGCGTTCTCTCTTCGCCTCGAGCTGCTGTTCGAGCAGGTGCTTTGCGGCGTCTCGTCCGCCCAGCCCGAACGCGATCGCCAGGCCCAGCATGAGCGCGCCAAACGTGATGGCGAACGCTGTCAGCACCACTGCCGTGGCCAGTCCCAGCTGCTCGAGCGCCGTCACAACCCCGATCGCGATCACGAGGACGCGCAGTGCGCCGCTCAGCAGGCGCGCGCCGGGCAGCCCGGCATTCACCGAAGCCAGCAGCGTGGCGCGCCAGAGAAAATTGCCGACCAGGAAGCCGATCGCGAGCACCAGCAGCGCGACCAGAAAGCGCGGAACGAACCGGAAGAACTCCTCGACGAGTCCCCGAAACGGCTCGAACTGCAGCGTGTCGACCGCCGATACGATGAACCCGATCCAGACAATCCAGAACACGATCTTCGCGATGAGCGCTTCAGCAGTCGGCATGTCGGCTCTGCGCAGCATCTCGCTCGCACCGGTGCGCACCGACAGGCGATCGGCGTCCAGCCACGCCAGCAGCCGCTGAATGACCCGGCGGACGAGGAGCGATACGACGAATCCCCCGGCGAAGATGATGGTGGCGGCGACGAGTCGCGGCACGAACAGCACGAACGCGGTGGCGAAGTTGACCCAGGACTGGTCGAGCGCATTGGCAATCTCTTGAATCATCGTGACCTCACACTTCGGCCGACCAGCGGGCGACGAGGGCTGGCTTCAGCCGTAGGAACGTCTCACAGAGAGAGTCGAGTCTTGCCTGCACGATTGCCGGCGATTCAGACGCAGTGTCCGACATGAAGGCCGAGGCGCGCCACATGTAGAGCGGAGCAAACATGTCGGCCAGGTGCTCGATGCTGGTGCGACCGAAACGTGTCGCGGCCGCGAACGCAAACACGATCCGGACCCAGAGCTCGTCGTCGAGCCGGGCGCCCGCGGCCGAGCTGTCATTCATGAGTCGCGCGAAGACATCCGGCTCGAGCACCTCCTCGAGCAGAGGTTTGATCTCGACGATGTCGTGACGGGCATGCTCCGCCAGGGTCTGGTGGTCCCACGTGGCGACGTCGGGCATGACGATCGGATCGGTGCCGCAGGTGGGCAGTTCGGCGATGTCGTTGGTCCGTAGCCAGAACGACTCGTGCGCGCGAAGGCTCTCGATCAATGAGAGAACGACCTGGCGCACTGCCTCGCGGAGCGTTGTCCGCGTGCCTGCGGCGTTCGTCGGGCGCCAAATCTGACCGACCGTGAACCGCTCGGCGAGGGCCTCGGTGCGGAGCCACAGATCGATCGCGAACCTCGCGGCCCCGTGATTCCAGAATTCCTGCTCGAGACAGTGAGACGCGAAACGCCGCGAGCAGGCGAACTCGGCGCCAAGCGGCTCGTCGAGCGCGACGCCGTACAGCGCGCGCACGAGCGGGCGCACGAGCTGCGTGATGAGGAGGCCGTCGCGAGGATGCCGTCGATAGCGCGGCGCAAGGAACTCGACGTCGGCGCGAGCGATCGGAGCGATGAGCTCGGCGACACGCTCGGCGGTGGTCGCCGGGCCGCCGGGATCGATGACAACGAGCACCTTCGCCTGCATCAGCTCGCCTGCTGCAAAGACGGTACGAAGCGCAGCGTGCTTTCCCGGCAAGCCGTGATATGGTGCGACGACGCGATGAAGTGTGCGCAGCGAGTGCGACGTCTGGACCATATCCGCTTCGGTGAACGACGCGACGCGAATCAGATCGGGCGTTCCGTCTGTCGAGCCGCCGTCGGAGTTGATCATGACGGTGCGCAGGCGGGGATAGTCGCGCGTGAAGCACTCGTGCACGGCGCGGACGACGTCTACGATCGTCGCGGCGTTGTTCAGTGTCGGCAGCCCGACCAGGATGTCCACCTGGCCGACCGCGATCAGCTGCCGGAGCAACGCGTCGGAAATGGTGCTCTTGCTCTCCACTAGAGCCAACGCAGCCGGAACCAGTAAAAGTCGTATGGCCCCATCATCATGATGTACGGCTCCCGGCCGATTCGCGGAAAGATACTGCCGCCGAACATCTCGATGGGGATGGCGCCGGCGAGCCGTGCCAAATCGAGCTCGGCGATCTGCGCGGTTCCGGCAAGGTTGTTGACCACGAGCACCGTGTCGCGTCCTTGCGTCCGCGTGAACGCCAGCACGCGATGGTTCTCGGGCTTGAGAAATTCGATCGACCCGCGGCCGAAGACCTTGGTAAAGCGCCGCACCTCGATGAGGCGCCGCGTCCAGTTCAGGAGCGACGTCGAGTTCCGCTCCTGCGACTCGACATTGACGGCTTGATATCCGTACACGGCATTCGAGATGAGCGGCAGCCACAGGCGCTCGGGATCGGCACGCCGAAAAGCCGGCGTTGAAGCCGCCGTTCCACTGCATCGGCGTGCGCACGCTGTTCCGATCGCCGAGGTAGACGTTGTCGCCCATTCCGATCTCGTCGCCGTAATAGAGGATCGGGCTCCCCGGCAGTGACATGAGCAGGCCGCTCATCAGCTCGATGCGCCGTCGATCGCCTTCCACGAGCGGCGCGAGCCGGCGTCGGATGCCAAGATTGATGCGGGCTCGCGGGTCCTTGGCGTACTCGTCCCACATGTACTGCCGCTCGATCGCCGTCACCATCTCGAGTGTCAGCTCGTCGTGGTTGCGCAGGAAGATGCCCCATTGACAGGAGTCGGGAATGCTCGGCGTGCGCTCGATGATATCGATGAGCGGCTTGCGGTCTTCGAGCCGGAGTGCCATGAACATGCGGGGCATGATGGGAAAGTGGAACGACATGTGGAACTCGTCGCCCGCACCGAAGTACGGGCGGACGTCCTCCGGCCACATGTTGGCTTCGGCCAGCAGCACTTTGCCCGTGAAGTCCGCATCGAGGCGGGCGCGTAGCTCCTTCAGCACGGCATGCGTCTCGGGCAGGTTCTCGCACGACGTTCCCTCGCGCTCGATCAGGTAAGGGACCGCGTCCACGCGAAACCCGTCAACGCCGAGATTCAACCAGAACTTCATCACTTCCCAGATCTCTTCACGAACTGCGGGGTTGTCGTAGTTGAGGTCGGGCTGATGGCTGAAAAACCGGTGCCAGTAGTACGACTTCGACACCGGGTCCCAGGCCCAGTTCGAAAGCTCGGTGTCGATGAAGATGATGCGAACCCCACGATAGCGATCGTCGGTCTCGCTCCACACATACCAATCGCGACGCGGGTTGTCCGTAGAGCTGCGCGCTTCCTGAAACCAGGCGTGCTGATCAGACGTGTGGTTGAGCACGAGCTCGATGATGACGCGCAGCCCGCGCGCGTGCGCCTGGCTCAGAAAGTGTCTCGAAATCCTGGCGCGTGCCGTAGCCCGGATGGATGCTCGTGTAGTCGGAGATGTCGTACCCGTCGTCCTTGAACGGCGAGGGATACATGGGCTGCAGCCACAGGCAGTCCACTCCGAGCGAGGCGAGGTGATCGAGCTTCGAGGTCAGTCCGGGGAAATCACCGATGCCGTCGGCATTGCTGTCGGCGAACGACTTGACGTTGAGCTGATAGAAAACGGCATCCTTGTACCAGAGAGGGTCGGCGGATCTCAGAGTGGTCATCGATGTCTCGCCACGCGAAGTCAGCTGTCCTGTTGTCCCGCACGACGTTGCCTTCCATCACGGCTGTCGCATACCTGGACCTCAGCGTACGCAAAGCCGCTGACCGACACAAGCGATGAGAAGCACCGGTTCGAGATGCCGCCGCCCCGAGAGCGGCGTGACAGACAGCGGCAGCAGCGTGCGCGCATCCCGCTCGTCCAGGAGGAGGAACCCACTGATCTCGCACGTCTCCCTGCGAGCCACTCGATTCTTGACCTCACACCGACGTCTCTTCCCACCCGCGAACGGAATAGAGCAGCGGTTTGGTCCACAGACTCTCGAGACCCTCCAGGATATCCGACGCCCAGTTGAAGACGTTCCGTCCTGCGACCACCTTCCGCATGGTCCGCATGCGCGTCACCTGATCCTCGCTCGTCATGTCTATCGCTCGTGCGAGGGCCGTCGCGAAGGCGTCGATGTCGTAGGGATTGATGATCACCGCGTCCTCAAGCTCCTGTGCAGCGCCGGCCAGAGCGCTGAGCACGAGCACGCCGTGCTCATCGTCCCGGGCCGCGACGAACTCTTTGGCCACCAAATTCATCCCGTCGTGCAGCGAACTGACGATGCAGAAGTGGGCGAGACGATAGAGCGCCACGAGGCTGAACGCTCCGAGCGGTGTCGTGTGGTACGACACGACCGGCGAGCCGCCCGGAACATCGTAGCGCGCATTGAGGGCAGCTATCCGCTGCGCGATCTCCGCTTCAATCGCTGCATAACTCTTGAGATCCGAACGAGACGGCACGCCAATCTGGACGAAGGTCATTCTCCCACGCAGATCCGGCCGTCGCGCCATGAGCGCATCGATCGCGGCCAGGCGCTCAGGGATGCCCTTGGTGTAGTCCAGACGATCGACGCCGAGCCCGATGATGTCAGCCCGGAGGTTGAGCAGTTCCCGCAGGCGCTGCTGTTCCTGGGGGAGCGCCGGGTCAGCCGCGAAGGTCTGGATGCGGTCATAGTCGACACCGATCGGCACCGAGACCACTGTGGTCGAGCGCCCGCCGAAGCGAACTCGCGAGGACTCGAGCTCAATCTCGGCGTGCAGTTCTTCTTCAGCGGCCATCAGAAAGCTTCGACGGTCGCGTTCCAGTTGAAAGGCGATCAAGTTGTTGGCCAGCAGCCCCGCGACCAGCTCGCGCCGCCACGGACAGATGCGAAGCCGATCCGGGTAGGGCCAAGGGATGTGCCAGAAGAGGGCCGTGCGGGCGTTGGGCCGCAGTGCCCGCAAGGCCGGCGCCACGAGGGCCAGGTGATAGTCCTGGATGAAGACCGGCGCGTCAGACGCTCCGATCTCCGCGTGAATCGCCGCGGCGAACCGCGCGTTGATGTCCTGGTAGGCCGCCCAATCGTCGCTTCGAAACTGCGGACGGACGTCGACCACATGGCACAGCGGCCACAGGCCCTCGTTCGCGAAGCCCCCGTAGTACGCGGAGAACGTCGGTTCCTCGAGCCACAGACGCCGAAGCACGTACGATGGACGCTCGGGGGGCACCAACAGCTTGTCCGCCGCATCAACGACGCGTCGGTCCGCCGCGCCAGCCCCGTGGGCGATCCACACCCCACCTCGTTCGCGCATCAACGCGTCCAGCGCCACGGCGACGCCACCCGTCGCCGCTTTCACCGTCAGGTGGCCCTCCTCGTCCAGACTGTGGAGGTACGGCTCACGGTTGGAGACCACCATGAGCGGGCGACGCACCTGTGCTTCGAGTTCGCCGGCCTGTGTCAACCCGCGGCGAAACAGAATCGGTCCCACGAGCTCGTGAATCGCGATCGACGCGACCAACAGCATCTGCAACTGGTTTCCCCACCCTGGAAACTCGGTGGCGACGACGGACGCAAACCCCAGCGTAATCCCGGCCTGGGACACCAGACCGGTCCACGCGTACTTTCGGATCGGCTCTGGAAGCCCGGACAGCCTTACGCCGGCCTCGACGCCGAGCCTGATGAATCCGAGTCGGACGGCGGACAAGGCGACGGCGCTGAGCCCGATGACGGCCACCGCGTCGAGCCGCAGGGACGAGCCAACCGCCACGAAGAAGACCACCAGCACCGGAGGCGCGCCACGGCGCACGGCGGCCCTGAGCGCGCCGCCTTGGGCGACCGCCAGGTTCTCTATGACCACGCCCGCCGCGAGGGCTGCCAGCAGCGGTTGGAGCTGCTGCGTCGTGCCGACCTGGCTCAGCACGGCGCACACGGCCAGGAGGACCAGCGTGATCTCCCGGCCGATGTAGCGCAGATAGAGCGCGAACAAGACGCCGATGAGGACGCCAAAAGCGACGGCCCCACCGATTTCCCACGCGAGTCGCGCCACTATCTCCGTGCCTCCGCCTTCGCTGGTGTCGAACACGACGCGCGCCAGCAGCATCGACACGGAGAACAGCACCAGGAGCACAAGATCGGCGAGCACGACGATCGCCAGCACCGTGTCGCTGAGCCGCCCCCGTGCTCCCGAGTCTGCGACCACCGCCGCGGTCATCGTGGGCGAGAAGGACACGACCATCACGACCAGTAACGCCAGCATGACCAGCCGTGGGAATCCGGCGGCGTCGGGCGCAACGGGCAACCACGGCCAGACCATCCATGCCAACAACGACACACCGACGATGGCCACAGCCAGCATCGCCGCGGTCATGCGTACGATTGCGGCAAATCGGGCGCCGAGGCGTTCCACGCTCAACGTCAGACCAGCGATGAGCGCGATCAGAGTCGTGGCGATTCCCGTCACCACCTGAAGCTGGGCGGTCATCGATTCGGTGATCAGATTGCCAAGGGACGGCCCGACGACCACACCGAAGACGAGATAGCCCGTCACTCGCGGCAGATGGAATCGTCGCAGGGCGTCACCCGTGACCGACGCGCCCATGAGCGCGAACCCGAGCGCGAGTGCGGTAGCGGCTGCACCGGTCGTTGCGTCGCGGACCGAGGCCATTGCGCCGACTGCCAACGCGAGCGCCAGCAGGCGCCTCACTCGCGCACGCTCCGAGGAGGTACGAGGAGCGCAATGAAGTCGGAGCCGATCGTGCCTGCCACCACGGCCGCGAGCAGGATCGACGCGTCAGCGCCAACGATACTGAGCGCGTTCAGGGCCAACGCCACGCCAAAGACGCCCGGCCGGAGGAGGTGGAGCCCGAGATCGCGAGGCGTGTTCCCACCGGCGATACGGCTCGCCACAGTACCGCCGCCCAACTGCCCAACGACACGCAGCACGACATAGCCCGCCCCAAGTGCGACCGATGCGGGTGAGAGATCCGCACGAGTCCCGGCTACGAGCAGCAGCAGCACCAGGAGGGGGTGCTGCACGAAGAGCACGTCCCGACTGATCGTCTCGCGCGGGTGTCGTCCCGCAAACCGCCAGAACGCGCCAGCGACCAGTCCTCCAAAGAGCGCGGACACAGAAAGGGCGCCTGCGACGCCGCCGATCAGCAGCAGTGCCGACACGGCAAATACGCGCTCTTCCGTTTCCGAAGAGGTCCGCGTCAAGAGCAACCATGCGGCGGCGGCCACCGCAAGGATGACGCCGCCTGCGTGCCCCACGAGGACAGCGCCTCCTCCGAA
Organism: uncultured Acidobacteriota bacterium; assembly: GCA_963745495.1. Classification (GTDB taxonomy): domain Bacteria; phylum Acidobacteriota; class Vicinamibacteria; order Vicinamibacterales; family CAVVIG01; genus CAVUXJ01. Next base: position 48,132 of record CAVUXJ010000011.1, on the reverse strand, counting down.
AGAATCCGCGCGGAGCCAGGCCAGCACCAGCCCACCCGCGACCATCGGAAGCAAGACGCCGAGCTCCATGACGCGGGTGGCCGCCGTGCGGGGTTCCATCGGATTGCCGGCCGGCAGCGTGAGCGAGGTTGCCGCACAGATGCCGCTGGTCACGATCAGGGGCCAGACAGACCGACTGATCGGCGACATCGCGGCGAACACGACAACCGCGAACCCGGCCGAGACCACGAGCATGGTTACTGCGGCAACGAGACACGCGGCGCCGAACACGCGCCGGTCGTCCGTTCGTCGCTCGCCCACGCCCAACCCAACGAGCACGCCCAAGGCCGCGAGTGCAACGGGCACGATCGGATCGAGCAAGGGCAGCAATGCTGAAGACAGAAGGTTGATGCCCCTGGGGCCGAACGCGATTCCTGCCGTGAGGAGGAGGGCCACCGGAGCCGAGGTGGCCGACCACACCAACAACCCGCGCCAGCGTCGCGATCGGCGCCCGTCAGGGCCGGGCGCCTGTCCGAACCCGTTGTCGACGGGAACGTCGAGAGACGGGTCCAGCAGTCCGAGCGGTTCGCCGGCCGGATGCGGGGTCATCGCTCCAAGGTCGTCACAAAGTGAGCGTCGCCGCGCGTGACGGCCAGCATCACGCGCTGACCCTGATCAACGGAGCCGAACGACTGCACGACCTGCGTCGGCGTGGGCGCTTGCACGTTGGCGACGAGCGTGATCACGTCTCCGACGGCCAGACCGGCCCGATCGGCTGCGGACGCCCGCTCGACACGGACCACTTCAGCGCCGATCTTCGTCCTCGCTCGCAGGGTGAGACCGAGGGACCGACTCACGGGCCGCGCCACAGGGGCCCTCCCCACCAATGCCACGTCGCTGAGCTCGCCATGGCGGCGCAGCCGCAGCATGAGCGTCTCGCCCACCGACAGGCGAGCCATGCGAACTTCCCAATGCCGGCGACTGGCGAGCGCCAAGTCGTCGACCGCCTCGATGACGTCGCCCACCATCACGTGCTCCCTGCCGGCTCCTTCCGCGTCAACCCACGTGACGACCACTCCCAACGGAGCGCCGGTGACCATGGCGACGGGTGGTGTCAGCTCCTGTACCTCGATGCCAACTGTTCCTGCGGGGCCTGGCGGCATGGCGAGCAAACGGTCCGCTTCCGCAAGAACGGTCCCACCCGGCACGATCACCAGCCTCCCACCGTAGGCGATCACCAGGCCCACCAATTCAGCGCTACTGGTGAAGACGAACGATCCAGGCGCTAAATCGGTGCCCGCGGGTACGGCCCAAGGACGGTCGGACCACAACGGGCTATCGATCGGATCGAGCGAACCCACAAATACCGGGCGCAGCGACACGCCATGCGATGAGACGTCACTGGCGATCAGGTAACGTGATTGCTGCAGCTGGCGCGGCGTCCACGGGACCGCGGGAGATGTGGGCGCCGCAATCGGTACGCGCGCGACTGCCAGGCCAGAGGCCGCATCATGAGCGAGGATGATCGCGTCGTTCCCCAGCTCTTGGTTCGAGTCTGGCGGGGTCCACGTGACCGCGAGGTCGTCGCGAAGTCTAATTGCGGCGGTCGAGTAAGCAGCCTGGGGAAAGCCCAGGGAAGCTGACGCGACCTCGAGCGCCAGGAGCGAAGGCTGAACACGCGCCTGCAGCTGCGCGATCTCTCCAGCGAGGTCGTCGTACTTCGGACCACTGGCGAGCTGGCTGAGGACCGACGGGACCGGATTCGGCGTCACGGGACGCTCCGGAAATCTGATGCGAGCCAGGAGCCATAGCGCGGCGACGGCGAGTACTCCAGCGGTGAGCAGCAACCGTGTCTCGCGCGACACACGTGGTCGATAGGGGCTGCTGGTCTCCATTGCGGTGCCTTCAGCGTCGGAACGCCCGCGCCGCAGGCAATGTGTCCATCAGGCCGGCGGCTCTGCGTTTCCCGAAGGCGCTCACGGTCCGTCCGGTCGCGGTTTGCGACGTCAAACCGGCGCGGCCATCGTGAAGCTCGCGCGCCAACTTGTTCAGCACGGTCCGCGCGGCGGCGAGGTCGCGCCGCGCAGTCGTCTTGAGCATTCGCTGAACCGCCGCTTCAATGGTTCCAGGCGTGTCGCGGTTCAGGGCCTGTCCCTGCCGTGTCAATCCCAGCAGCCATCGACGCCGATCACGTTCGTCGGCCCAGCGGCGGACCAGACCCCGACGCTCGAGCCGCTTCAGAACGGCCGTGAGCGAGCTGGCGTGCAGGTGCAGAATGTCAGCCAGTTGCATGGCATGAATACTCGGAAACCGGCCGATGATCCGGATCACCAGCCGTTGAGGGCCAGTGATGCCGATCGTCGCCGCCATGGACTTGGACCGGCGTTGAAGCGCGTGGTCAACGGCCCAAATGAGCCGGAGAAAGTCGAACGCGCCGCCCAGCGGCAGTTCCGGTTCCATGAGATCCACGCGGCTCCGCCCGTCAGTCATTGGCGGCCTCCGCGCAGCCCAATGAGTGTCTCAAGCAGTCTATCGATCTCCGCCTGATTGCGGATGTAGTACGGGGCCGCCGACCTACGCTTCTGTCCCACTCGGATCGAGAGCAGTCGCCCAGGTCGGTCGAGTTGAAACACATCCTCGTCGGTCTCATCATCTCCGACATAGATGACCGTATCGCACGCGAACTGGGCGCGTTCACGCTCCAGGGCCAGTCCCTTGTGTGGGGCGTCCGGCACCAGGAAGTTGACTGCGAGCTTGCCGCCGATGATCCGCACGTCATTGAGCGATCGCGCGACCGACAGAATGGCTCGGCGCGCCGCGTTCCTCTGCCTGGCCTGCCGATAGTGAACAGCGACTGAGAATCCCTTGTCTTCCACGATCACTCCTTGGTGCCGGGAGAGGCGCCTCTTCAAGACGGGCAGCCATTGCCTGACCCGACGCCGCATCGCCGCCGCGCCGGCCGATGGTTCGGCTCCGTGATTGCCGATAACCCGCCAGACTTCGACGCCCCGCAGCCGGCCGAGCGCATCGCCCTGTGCGCGGCCAGAGATCACCACGCAGGGATAGAGCTCGCTCGCACGTTTGAGCAATCGTCGCGTGGAGAGCCGCATGGCGGCCCGCGCCCGGGCGTTGACCAGCGGGGCCAGTGTGCCGTCGTAGTCGAAAGCCAGGAGCACGTTCGACCAAGCGAACATATCCAGCAAGTCCTGGTTGATGCGCGTGAACAGGTACGTCAACGTGTCGCCTTCACCGGCATCGCCGTTCTACGGTGGACGACCGACACATGCGAGACGAGCGAAACCGGATCCAGCAGCAAACTCCTGACGCGAGGCGAGGTGGGCGACATCTACCTGAAAGTCTATGCAATTACTAGTTGCAGGACAAACGATTCGCCGACCAGCTGGTCGACGTGGTGTTGCGGGTGCGCTAGCAGCCGTGAGGACGAAGAGTGGCTCCGGCATGGGCCAGCCCCTCGGGAATCAACCCCTTGCGGGCCGCGCCGGATGCCTGACGATCGAACGCCTCTTTGATCTCGAGGCGAAGCGCCGCGGCCGCTGCTTCGTGACTGCCGGGTTTGACGCGGGTCGAAGTGCGCACGGTCATCGTCGAAACGCCGAAGGCCGTGATGCCGTCGATCCGCGTGTCGGCCAGAACGTCAGGATTCTCCGCGTGCACCCGTTTGCCAGCCTCCCGCAAGATGGCAAACACCGAGCGCAGGTCCGCATCGTAGACCACGTCCACCGACACGACCGCCATGCCGTATTTCTTCGAATAGTTGATCACCTGCTTGACATCGCCGTTCCGAAGAACATGGACGCGACCGTCGCCGTCGCGGATCTTGGTCGTCCGGAACTCGATGGTCTCGACGACCCCACTGGCCCCGGCAGCCTCGATGACGTCTCCGACCAGGTAGGTGTTCTCGAACAGGATGAAAAAGCCCGAAACCACGTCGTTGATCAGCGACTGCGCGCCGAAGCCGACTACAAGGCCGAGGATGCCGGCCCCCGCGAGGAAGGGCATCGGATTGAATCCCAGGCGACCAAGAATCAGCACGGCCGTGGCGAAGTACACCGCGTACGCAAACGTGCTGCCTATGAGCGGCGCAATCGTCTCGCGCCGCCGGCGCGCCATGTCGTCGAGGCCTTCGGCAGGCAGCATGCGGCGTCCGATCTCGAGCTTGCCGAGCTCGATCACGACGCGACCGACGAAGAACAGGCCGATCGCTTGTATGAGAAGGGGTCCCCAGACAGCGATGTTCTGAAATGCCCCGAACTGAACGAGAACCAGCGATGCCAGGGCTATCCACAGCGCGTACTCCAGACACGTGCGGAAATTGGGCACGAGCGGACGCAGCTCGTCGTAATAGTTCAGCCAGCCGCGCGCGTGCGCGTAGCGATGGCTGAGTCCGTCCAGCGTATCGACGATGACGACCGTGGAACGGACGATTGTGAGGCCGACCGCAATGATCACGTAGACGCGGACGATCAGCAGAAGAACATCGACCACGCTCTGCGGAACGGCGAAGAGCCAGCACGCCAGCACGACCAGCAGCATCCAGCCGGTGTTGACGATGGCGCGGTAGAGGCCGGTAAAGAGGACGGCCAGGCTCTTGTTATTGTCCTTGAGCTGATCCCGCCGGTTGAGGGCCGCTTCGATGCTGCCGAGCAGCCGGCGAACAACGCGCGCGGCGATGAGGAAACCGAGCACCGCCACCGTCAGCTTTCCAAGCGCAAGCGCGAAGCCGATCCACATCTCGACGCCGATTGAACCCGCGAGGTCCGCGGTGTGTTCCGGCACATCGACGCCGCGTGACAGGAGCCAGCCGTTGTAGCCGACAATCACCAGGGTCAGCAGGACGGAGGCCGCGAGCAGGACGTTGCGCACGCTCTGCTGCAGCGGGCGGGTCATGGCGGCAAAGAACTCGGTCCGGCCCGCCCGCCGAAGCGCGCGCGTTGCAAGCGTATGGAGGAATCCCGCTGCGACCAGAACCACGCCGATCTCGAGGCCGCCGATGGCCAAGGTCAACGCGACGTCTTGAAGACCGGTGAACGACCGCGCCACGAGACTATCCTAACCCTGATCCGAACCCCGCCCGCGCTACGGCGAGTCCGACATAACGGCTGAGGTCCGATTGGGCGGGAGGGCTGAACGTCCCAGCCGTCAGGTCACGACATGACGTGGCTGGGACGCGATGGATCGCGGTAGTAGTGTTGTCGCGACTACCTTTTCTCCTCACCCGGTCCTGGCTGGGTCCGATGCTCGAACCAAGTAGGGCGCGCGCGGGCCTCACACAATCTGAACGACCACGCCGTCGGGATCCTTGATGTGAAACCCGAATTGCACGTTCTGCTGTGGTGTCAGACCGTGCGGCGCGAGTTGTTGCGTGACGGTGTCCCTGTTGAAGTTGTCCACGCTGATTGCGAAGTGATCGACGATGCCCGCGGGTCCTTCGTGTCGAAGCGAGACAATGGTGCGCTTCATGCCAAGGCGCAGGATCTGATTCGGCTTGTCCTCGCTCAGCGGGGTCATACCGAACACGCGTTGATAAAACAGGGCGGAGCGCTGCATATCGTTGACGAGGATCGACACGTGATCGATCCCCGTGCCACGAAGTCCGCCGGTTTGCGCGGCGCCCGCGGCCGATGAGGTGGCGGTCGCCATCAGCACCGAGAGGCTCTGAATCAGCTGCCTCCGTGTCAGCCGGCCCCCTTCGAAGCGATTCACGAGGTCCGCGATGGTGGTTTCCATGACGTTTCCTCCTCCGGACAATGCGTGGCGGCGGGGACGGTCCGGCGTCTGGCGCTCAGAGCCTCGCCCATTGTTCTGTCGACCTGGAAGGGTACATCAGGGCGCCGGGCCTGCGGTCAACATCAATACCGAGGTACGTCCCTTGGCGGGGTTGGCGGGATGCGCCCGAAGGACCTATGCGGATGCGATCCGCACTCACCTTGGCCCGACCGTCCCACGAATGTCGGGCAATATCTTGCCCGGCTCGCCTTTGTGGCTCACTTTCTCAATCGCCGCCTGGCATACACTATTCAGATCGTCAGAAGGAGCATGTGAGATGAAGAAGCAAATCCTGGTGGGCGCCGTTGGGTGTGTCGTGCTCGTCCTCATGCTTGGTGGCGCACGATCGGAAGAGGCCGCCCTCGCGCAGGGCCGGAAACCGGCCCTGCCGGTGTTTCAAGTAGACCCCGGCTTTCCGACGATGCCGGACCATACGGTGCTCGGCGGCGTGGGCGGGGTGACCGCCGATTCCCATGGGAACGTGTGGGTATTCCACCGTCCGCATACGCTCGAGGAAGGGAATGCGCTCGAGAACGGGTACAAACCGGCGCCGCCCGTCCTGCAGTTCGATGAGACCGGGAAATACCTTCAGGGCTGGGGGGGACCGTCCACGACCGGCGATTACCAGTGGACGAACCGTGGAGGATTGCACTCGGCCTATGCCGATTGCGCCTCCTGCTCGGAGGAACGGCGGACGAATGGCGACGGACGACCCGGGAGCGGCGAGCATGGCATTTACGTCGACGCCAAGGACAATGTCTGGGTGACCGGCAACGGGGACGGGGACGGCCAGATCCTCAAGTTCACCAAGAACGGAAAGTTCCTGCTTCAGATCGGGCGCGCCGGAGCCAAAGCGAACAGCAACGACACGAAGAACGTCAGCAGGGCGACGACGGTGGTGGTCTATCCGAAGACGAACGAGGTGTTTGTCAGTGACGGGTACGGCAACCGACGTGTCGTGGTCTTCGACGCCGACACGGGGGCATACAAGCGTCATTGGGGCGCGTACGGCAACAAACCCGACGACAACGCGCCCAGAGCGAGACTGCTCACCGGGCCCGGACCTCAGCAGTTCAACACGCCGCACGGCGTTGCCATTTCCAACGACGGTCTCGTGTACGTCGCCGACCGGGCGAACAACCGGGTCCAGGCGTTCAGGGTGGACGGCACGTTCGTGAAGGAGGGGTTCAACAGACGGGAGTCGCTCGGAACCGGGTCGGCGTTCGGCGTCGCCCTTTCAGCCGATCCGCAGCAGCGATTCGTGTACGTGGCGGACGGCTCGAACGAACGCGTCGCGATCCTGGACCGCGACACGCTCGAGTTGATCGGATCGATCGGAGGCCCCGGACGCAAAGCCGGCGAGTTCTTTCACATCCATAGCCTTGCGACCGACCCGAAGGGCAACATCATCACCGGCGAGTCGCAGGGCTATCGCGTTCAGAAGTTCGTTTACAAAGGGATCAAATAAGCCACACGGGGCCCGCCGCACGGGCCCCGTGAAACCATGGGCATCGCCCGCCGCCTGATGGAGCACAACATGTCAGATCCGTGGGATGGCGACCTGCTGAAGCCCGCCGACGAGCCACCACTCGAGCCGGGTTCGCGCACGGGTCAGACAAGACTCTGGATCATTGCCGCGCTGCTGGCCGCGGCGGCGATTGTCGCCGCATACCTGGTTTTTCGCGGCGGATCGACACCGGAGCAGACGGCCACGGCCGAAACGCCCTCACCCACCAAGGTCCAACCGCCTGTTCAGCCGCTCGGCGGCGACGCCATGTCGATCACGGTTCCTCCTCTCGATGAGACCGATGCCCTGGTCCGCACGCTCGTGAGAGGACTCTCCTCGCACCCACAAGTGTTGGCGTGGCTCGCAACCGAGGGCCGGATCCGGAACTTCACCCTCGTCGTCACGAACATCTCGGAAGGAACGACACCGGCCCGGTCTCTGCGGACGCTGCGCCCCTCCTCGCCCTTTCGAGTGGCCGAGCGGAGCGGCGACTTGTACCTCGATCCTCGGTCCTACGAGCGTTATACGGGGCTCGCCGACGCGCTGGCCTCGATCGATCCAGCGGGGGCCGCCCGCCTCTACGCGACGCTCAAGCCGCGTATCGAGGAGGCGCACCGCGAACTGGGAGATCCCGACCAGCCGTTCGACCGTCTGTTGGAAGGTGCGATTGTGCTGCTGCTCAAGACGCCGGTCGATGAGGGTCCAGTCCAAGTGGAGCCTCGCGGCATCGTGTATGGCTTCGCCGACGAGGATCTGGAGGATCTCACGCCCGCGCAAAAGCAGCTTCTGCGCATGGGGCCGCGTAACGCGCGCGCTGTGCAAGCAACACTCCGCGCCATGGCGCTGGCACTTGGGATTCCGTCTGAACGGCTGCCCGCCGCCGGGCCGCCTGATCGGCAGTGAGCGCACGTCGGCTGGCGCGGCGGAATCCTCAGCTCGGAGTGAACGGATTCGACACGAGGCCTCGCTACTCGGAATCGCCTCCGCTGCCCTTGAACTGATCCTCGTCGGCGGCGAAGAGGACGTTGAAGCTGGTCAGCGATCCGTAGCACCCGCTCACATAGCTTTGCAGCTTGATTTTCACGTCGTCGGGCAGGCTGGCGGCGTTCACCTGCTGCTCGAGGGTGCGGAGGCGATTGCGCAGCATCACGATCTTGTGAAAGAACGTCTCGATCGGCCAGCTCTTCTCTTGCAAGCCTGCCGTGCCGGGACGCAGCACGAGCGTGCCTCCGCGCCACTTGGCGGCGGGCACAGCCGGCGTGAGGCCGGTTTCCTCGCGGATGACGCGCCGCAGCAGCAGCTCGAGGTCGCCGGACGTGCCGTCGGATACCGTCATGGGTGGCGCAGTCCTTTCTCGTTCGCTCACGATCGGAAATGGGGGCGATGCCGAAGGCGCGGCGCGCACAGGGACGGGAGTCCTGGGCTGCGGAACGGCGCTCGATCGATCGACCCTGGGTCCGCCTCGATAGTTGTGCTCGCTGTGGCAAAAGCCACACGATACGCGAAGCGGCCGGCCGTCGCCGTCCACGACGACCACGGTGTGCATGCGATCGGCCTTGCATGCGCGACAGAGGTCCTCGATCGACTCGCCGGCGCGATACGACCTGGGTGACGGCATTGAGGGGCCATGATCGCACGTCGAGCGCGATCGGACGCACCCTTTCCGACTGCGGCGCACCCGGTGGGCCCCGGCGCAACCCTGATCGGGCCGGCGCCGGGGTCACCACACGTCTTTACTCACCGCTGTGGCGCGTGGTGCTACCATGGCGGCTTCATGAAACGAGCTTCAGGCAGGAAGGCGGGACGCAGGAAACCGGCGCAATCCATATTCCGGGTTCTCACGTGGCTGGCGGTCACGGCTGGAGTCGCTCTGCTCGTCTGGGGCATCTCCCGGAGCTCCGGCGTGGCCTACACAGATAAGGACATCGCCGTGGTGAGCTTTTCCGCGCTGACGTCGAGCGAGAGGAGGAGCGCGCTCGAGGCGGCGAATCGCGAGCGATGCATCTGCGGATGCGGAATGACGCTGGCCCGGTGCGTGTCCACCGACATGACCTGCCCGCTGCGCGATCAGAACATTCAGAGCATCAGAACGATGGTGCGTGAGGCTGACCGCCCATAGCAGGACCGTCGCCGCGCACCGCCACATCAGCCGTTCAGACCTCCCCATCGCGACGGGGACACGCGCCGCATTCCTGAAGCTACATCTTTGTCGTCGAACACGGCATGGACGACATGATTGTCGAGCCGTAACAGAAGAGCTCGCCCGGCGGACGACTCTTTTTGCCTGAAAAGAGGACGGAATCACCGCGTGCCTGGCCCCGCGCCGGCGGTACATGGCTTGCTCAATGTGACACACGCACATTCTTCCATGCTGAGACGTTCGGGCTGTCTCGTAACGACCAAAGGGCGGCGTCATGAACTTCGAGCACTATCAGACCGGCCCGTTCTTCGACGAGATGTTCGAAGCCGGCAGCGAGCCTCGAGCTGCCGCCAAGGCGCTGTTCCAACTGATCGAGACGATGACGGACGGCGAGCTGTTACGCCGCCAGCAGTCGGCCGAACGCGCACTTCTGCACATGGGGATTACGTTCAACGTGTACGGCGACAGCGCCGGCACCGAGCGGATCTTTCCCTTCGATCTCGTGCCCCGGATCGTGGCGGCCGCCACGTGGAATGACATCGAACGAGGCCTCAAGCAACGAATCCGCGCGCTGAACCTGTTCATCGACGACGTCTATCACGGTCAGAAGATCATCAAGGACGGCGTCATTCCCGCGGACGTCGTCAGAACAGCCAGCAGCTTCCGGAAGCAGTGCGTGGACATGAGTCCGCCCGGTGGCGTGTGGTGTCACATCACGGGCACGGATCTCGTCCGCGACAGCGACGGGCAGATCTACGTGCTCGAGGACAACCTGCGCTGCCCGTCCGGGGTGTCCTACGTCCTGCAGAACCGCGTCGTGATGAAGCGCACGTTTCCGCAAGTCTTCGAGTCGTCCCGGATTCGTCCGGTTGACGATTATCCCAGCCGTCTGCGCGACATGCTGGAGTCGATGGCCCCGGCCGGCGTCGAGTGGCCGCGCGTGGCCGTCCTGACACCGGGGGTCCACAACTCGGCGTATTTCGAGCATTCCTTCCTGGCCCAACAGATGGGTGTGGAGCTCGTCGAGGGGCGTGACCTCGTCGTGTCCGACGGCTTCGTCTGGATGCGCACGACCAAAGGATTCGAGCGGGTCGACGTGATCTATCGGCGGATCGACGATGATTTTCTGGATCCCGAAGGCCTTCCGGGCGGATTCGGCCCTGGGCGTGCCGGGCTTGATGGATGTGTATCGGGCCGGACGGGTCGCACTCGTCAACGCGCCGGGCACCGGGGTGGCCGACGACAAGGTTGTGTACGCCTACGTACCCAAGATGGTGAAGTACTACCTCGGCGAAGAGATCCTCATTCCCAACGTGCCGACCTTCCTGTGCAACGCGGCAGCGGAACGGCAGCACGTCCTGGCGCGCCTGCCGGAGCTGGTCGTCAAGGCGGCCAATGAGTCGGGCGGCTACGGCATGCTCGTCGGTCCGAGCTCGACGAAGGCGCAGCAGGCGGAGTTCGCCGCCCGGATCGAAGCCAATCCGCGCAACTACATCGCGCAGCCCACGCTGTCGCTGTCGCGTGTGCCGACGATAATCGACGGGGCGTTCAAGGGACGGCATGTCGACCTGCGGCCATACATCCTCTACGGGAAGGACATTTTCGTCCTGCCGGGCGGCCTCACGCGCGTCGCGCTGAAGGAAGGGTCGCTCGTCGTCAACTCGTCGCAAGGAGGCGGCAGCAAGGACACCTGGGTGCTCGCCGACGATCCCCGCGCCAGCGACAACGGCGACGGAGCCATTCCGATCCGGGCGGTGCCCGTCGGCGCTGCCGTTGGAGCGCAATCCCAGTGCTAGCGCGGGTCGCCGATTCGATCTACTGGATGAGCCGCTACATCGAGCGTGCGGAGAACGTCGCCCGGTTCATCGAGGTGAACCTGAATCTCATGCTCGATTTGCCGGTCGGCTCCGCACAGCAGTGGCAGCCGCTGGTGGACACCACCGGCGACGCGGCGGAATTCGCGAAACGGTACGGCACCGCCACCCAGCGCAACGTCATCCAGTTCCTCACCTTCGATCACGAGAGCGCCAACTCGATCCGCTCCTGTCTGCGCGCCGCGCGCGAGAACGCCCGCTCCGTGCGCGAGATCATCTCGTCGGAAATGTGGGAGCAGCTCAACGAGTTCTACCTGATGGTGAATTCGGCGGACGCCGAAAACCGGACCGACCCCGCAGGATCTGTTCGCGTCGGTCAGGATGGCCGGCCATCTGTTCAACGGAGTGACCGACTCCACGATGACGCACAACGAGAGCTGGCACTTCTGCCGGCTCGGCCGCATGCTGGAGCGCGCCGACAAGACCTCACGCATCCTGGATGTGAAGTACTTTCTCCTGCTGCCCAGCGCGGACGACGTCGGCACGACGTCGGACGACATCCAGTGGGCCGCCGTGCTGCGCTCGGCCAGCGCGTTCGAGATGTACCGCAAGTGCCACGGGCGCATCGCGCCGGATCGGGTCGTCGAGTTCCTGCTCTTCGAAAAGGACTTCCCGCGCGCCATCCAGTACTGCCTCCTGCGGGCGCGCGAATCGGTGCACGCCATCTCGGGGACGCCGGTCGGGATGTTCCAGCATTCGGTCGAACGCCTGCTCGGCGAGCTCTGCTCCGAGATCGCGTACGCCCGCGTCGAAGCCATCATCGCGGCGGGACTGCACCAGCACCTCGATCGCCTGCAGAACAAGATGAACCAGGTGGGCAAGGGGATTTCCGAGACGTTCTTCGCCGCGCGGGGCGCGCCGCCGGTCCGCAAGAAAGCGAGGGGACGAACGGCCGCCGTGCCGTTCGTCGCCTGAAAGCACAGGGGTTGCCCCGTTTCCCATGCCCATTCACGTCGCACTCTCACATCGGACCAGCTATCGCTACGATCGACTCGTCGCGCTCTCTCCCCACATCGTCCGGCTGCGGCCCGCGCCGCACTGCCGCACGCCGATCCTGAGCTACTCATTGAAGGTGGTGCCGCCGCGACACTTCATCAACTGGCAGCAGGACCCCCACGGCAACCATCTCGCGCGACTGATGTTCCCCGACCAGACGAGCCAGCTGCTCATCGACGTCGACCTGACCGCCGAGCTGTCGGTGTTCAATCCGTTCGACTTCTTTCTCGAACCGTCGGCCGAAACGTTTCCGTTCGACTACGAACCGTGGCTGAAGCAGGAGCTCGCGCCGTACCTCGAACTGCTCCCCGCGGGTCCGAGGCTCCGCGATTGTCTGGGGGCCATCGATTGGCGCCGCGTCCGCACCATCGATTTCCTGGTCGATCTCAACCGCCGGCTGGCACAGGACATCACCTACATCATCCGGCTCGAGACCGGCGTTCAAACACCCGACGAGACACTCGCCCGGGGATGCGGCTCCTGCCGTGACACGAGCTGGCTGCTCGTGCAGATCCTGCGTCATGTCGGTCTGGCGGCGCGCTTCGTGTCCGGCTACCTGATTCAGCTCACGCCCGATGTGAAGTCGCTCGATGGCCCGATTGGGGCCACGGCGGATTTCGCCGACCTGCACGCCTGGGCGGAGGTCTATCTCCCGGGCGCGGGCTGGATCGGCCTCGACCCGACCTCCGGCCTTCTCGCCGGAGAAGGCCACATCCCGCTTGCGGCGACGCCCGGTCACGCCAGCGCCGCGCCGCTGACCGGGGCCGTGGACGAGTGTGAACAGGAGTTCGCTCATGAGATGACCGTGCGGCGCATCTCCGAATCGCCCCGAGTGACGAGGCCGTACACCGAGGAGCAGTGGCAGCGCCATCAACGCGTGCGGCCAGGACGTGGACCGCGAGCTCTCCAGCGGGGATGTGCGGCTCACGATGGGAGGCGAGCCGACGTTCGTGTCGATCGACGACATGGAAGGCGCCGAATGGAATCTCGCCGCACTCGGTCCCCGGAAGCGCGAGCGGGCCGGGATCCTCGTCAAACGCTTGAAGCAGCAGTTCGCGCCAGGCGGGCTGCTGCATTTCGGACAAGGGAAATGGTATCCCGGGGAATCGCTGCCGCGCTGGGCGTTCGGTTGCTGGTGGCGGCGCGACGGCCTGCCGATCTGGAAGGACAGCTCGCTCATCGCCGACGAGACGGTGAACTACGGGTACGGCGAGGCGCAGGCGAAACGCTTCATCATGGAGCTCGCCGACATCCTCGGGGTTTCCCGGCAACATGCCATTCCCGCATATGAAGACGTCTGGCACTATCTCTGGCGGGAACGGCGGTTGCCGGTGAACGTCGACCCGCTGAAGTCCGAGCTGAAGGATGAAGCGGAGCGCGCGCGGCTCTCGCGGATCTTCGAACAGGGGCTCGACCACGTCGTCGGATACGTGCTGCCGTTGCAGCGGACCCACGGGCCCAACCCGCCCGCGTGGGCGAGCAGTGCCTGGCTTCTGCGCCCCGGGCGCCTGTTCCTGGTTCCCGGTGACTCGCCCATCGGCTACCGGCTGCCGCTCGACTCGCTGTCGTGGATCGACCCGAGCGAGCACCTCCAGTTCCACGAGGCGGACCCGTTTGCGGAAATGCCGCCGTTACCGCCGCAGCAGCAGTACCTTCGCCGCAACGCGGGAGATGGTCGCTCCTCGGGGTGCGGTCGCAGCGCAGGCGTTGCCGACACCTGGCGAATCGGCCGACGAATCGTGCGGACCGCCCTGTGCGTCGAGCCACGGCTCGGGCGACTCCATGTGTTCATGCCGCCAGTCGGGTCGACGGAAGACTATCTCGATCTCGTTGCCGCGATCGAAGCCACCGCGTCGAGGCTGAGCACGCCCGTGGCCATCGAAGGGACCACGCCCCCGACGGACTGCCGGCTCCACAACCTCAGGGTGACGCCGGACCCCGGGGTGATCGAAGTCAACATGCACCCGGCCCACAGCTGGGAGGAGCTGGTCAAGCAGACCACGGTGCTCTACGACGAGGCGCGCCTCTCGCGGCTCGGCACCGAGAAGTTCATGCTCGATGGACGACACACGGGCACCGGCGGCGGCAACCACATCGTCATCGGCGGCCCGACGCCGGCCGACAGCCCGGTCCTCAGGCGACCGGATCTGCTGCGCAGTCTGGTGGGCTACTGGCACAATCACCCGTCGATGTCGTACCTGTTCTCGGGGTTGTTTCTCGGCCCGACGAGCCAGCATCCACGGGTGGACGAGGCGCGCAACGATTCAATCCACGAGCTCGAGATCGCGTTTGCGCGACTCGCCGAACGCGACGGCGCGCCGCCGTGGATGGTGGACCGGGCGTTCCGCAACCTGCTGATTGACGTCACCGGAAACACCCATCGCGCCGAGTTCTGCATCGACAAGCTCTACGATCCCGACGGCACCAGCGGCCGGCAGGGGCTGGTGGAACTGCGGGCGTTCGAGATGCCGCCGCATGAGCGCATGAGCCTGACCCAGCAGCTTCTGCTGCGGGCGCTGGTCGCCTGGTTCTGGAAAACGCCCTACAATCAGCCGCTCGTCCGCTGGGGCACGGAGCTGCACGATCGCTTCATGCTGCCGCATTTCGTCGCGCAGGACTTCGACGACGTCGTGGCCGATCTGCGGCGCAGCGGGTACGGGCTGGAGATCGAGTGGTTCGCGCCGCATCTGGAGTTTCGGTTTCCTCTTTACGGCACCGTGACGCGCCGGGCCGTGCACCTCGAACTGCGGCACGCGCTCGAGCCGTGGCACGTGATGGGCGAGGAAGCGGGCGCCGGGGGTGCCGTTCGATACGTGGATTCGTCTGTCGAACGGCTCCAGGTCAAGATGACCGGCATGACCGACACACGCCACCTCATCACGTGCAACGGCCGGCGGGTGCCGCTGCATCCGACCGGGACCGATCGGCGAATTCGTCGCCGGCGTACGCTATCAAGGCATGGCAGCCGCCGACGGGCCTTCATCCCACGATACCGGTGCAGGCGCCGCTCGTGTTCGACATCCTCGACACCTGGAATCAGCGCTCGATGGGCGGGTGCGTCTACCATGTCGCGCATCCCGGGGGACGGAACTTCGACGTCCTGCCGGTCAATGCGTACGAGGCGGAAAGCCGGCGCCTGGCGCGGTTCTTCGACATCGGCCACACGGCCGGGCCGGTGAGCGACCCTCCGAAGGAGCGCGACCCGGACTTCCCGTTGACGCTCGACCTGCGGACCAGCCGACGCGTGTAGGCAGCAACGAATGAAATCTGCGACCGACATCCACGGCATCGGCACACCGTGGCGACTGTTCGAAGGGTACCAGCCGCTGGAGGGTACCTACGACGAGATGGTCGCCGCGCCGGGCGTGCTTCGTCCGCACAGCCTCGGATTCGCGCGGTCGCTCGAGGCGCTCGGCCAGCACGAGTTCACCTCGCGATTGGAGGGCGCGAAGCGCACGCTCCGCGAGAACGGCGTCACCTACAACATCTACGGCGATCCGGAGGGCATGGATCGACCGTGGGACCTCGACATGGTGCCGCTGCTCATCTCGCCGGCGGAGTGGACCCGCCTCGAGACGGGCCTGGTCCAGCGGGCGACGCTGCTCAATCTGATCCTGGCCGACCTGTACGGCCCGCAGACATTGCTGAACGCCGGGCTGCTGCCGCCATCGCTCGTGTTCTCGAACCCCGCGTTCCTGCGGCCGTGCCACGGCATTCCCGTCCCCCACGGCATTCACCTCCATCTGCATGCGGTGGACCTGGCGCGATCGCCCGACGGTCAATGGTGGGTGCTTGCCGACCGCACGCAGGCCCCGTCTGGTGCCGGGTATGCGCTCGAAAACCGGATCGTGATCTCCCGCAGTCTGCCCGAAACGTTCCGCGATTGTCAGGTGCAACGCCTGGCCTCGTTTTTTCGCGCTCAACGTGACGCCTTGATGATGCTGGCGCCGTCTCCGCGCGATCAGCCGAAGGTCGTGCTGCTGACGCCCGGACCGTACAACGAAACCTATTTCGAGCACGCCTATCTCGCGCGGTATCTCGGCTTCACGCTCGTCGAGGGCGGCGATTTGATGGTGCGCGACCGTCGCGTGTTCATCAAGACCCTCGACGGCCTCGAACCCGTGGACGTCATCTTTCGCCGCCTCGACGACAGCTTCTGCGATCCGCTCGAGCTGCGCAGCGATTCGTCGCTCGGCGTGGCCGGGCTGGTCGAAGCGGCGCGCGCCGGCCACGTGACGATTGCCAACGCCCTCGGCTCGGGCGTGATCGAGACGGCCGCGATCATGGCGTTTCTGCCGGGTCTCTGCCGGCACCTCCTGGGCGAGGATCTGATGCTCCCGTCGGTCGCCACATGGTGGTGCGGCCAGCCCAAGGAGCTGCGGCACGTCCTCGAACACCTCGACCACATGGTCGCCAAGCGCGCATTTCCGTCGCAGAACCGGGAGCCGATGTTCGGCCGAAAGCTGACCGAGCAGAGAGAAAGCAGCTCTCGCCGCGGAGATGCGCGCGCATCCGAATGAGTTCGTCGGGCAGGATCAGGTGGCGTTGTCGACGGCCCCCGTCCGGATCGGCCAAGGCCTGGAGCCGCGGCCCGTGGTTCTCAGAACGTACGTGGCGGCTGCCGGGGGCTCCTATGTGGTGATGCCTGGCGGACTGACACGCGTGGCTGGCGGGAGCGATGTGCCGGTCGTGTCCATGCAGCGCGGCGGAGGCAGCAAGGACACGTGGGTGCTGTCGGACGGCCCCGTCAGCACGATGTCGCTGCTGTCGCCGCCGGGCGTCGCGGTCCGGCACGAGCGCCGGTCGGCCGACCTCTCCAGCCGAGTCGCCGACAATCTGTTCTGGCTCGGGCGCTACGCGGAGCGCGCGGAGCACACGATGCGGCTGCTGCGCGCCATCGTCGTACGCCTGATGGACGAGAACACGACGGAGGACGCCATCGAGCTGGTGGCGTTGGTCGACGTGCTGGTCGGCTTGAAGCTGCTGCCGGACGGGTTCGAGCAGCGGATCCCGATTCGCGATCTCGCCCAGGATCTGCTCGCCGTCCTGTTCCGACAGAGTCCACCCGCCGCCTTGCGCCAGACGCTGAACGACCTGCGTCGCATCGCGAGCGTCGTCAGAGACCGCCTGTCGCTGGATACCTGGCGGATCCTGAACCAGCTGCACGAGGATTTCCGTCTCCGGCACGGTCGCATCCAGTTCGACGACGTGCTGGGCCACTTGAACCGGATGATCACGGATCTCGCGGCATTCAGCGGCATGGAGATGGAAAACATGACACGGGGCCACGGCTGGCGGTTTCTCGACGTCGGCCGGCGTCTGGAGCGTTCCTGCAATCTGACGAGCCTGGTGCGCGGCGCGCTCGCGGCCGCGCCCGCCGCGATGCTGGGTCCGCTGCTCGAAGTCGCCGACAGCACGATGACGTACCGCCGCTGCTATTTCGCAACGCCGCAGATGGCGCCGGTCCTCGACCTGCTGCTGCTGGACCACACGAACACGCGCGCGCTGGCGTTTCAGCTGACGGCCCTTTCGGACCACGCGCAGCAGCTGCCCCGCGATCCGAAGGCGCCATCGCCGACCCGAGAGGAGCGGCTGACCGCCCACGCCATCGCCACGCTCGGCGAGGCTGATATCGACGTCCTCGCGCATCCGAATCCGGACGGGACGTTTTCGGCGTTGTACGAGCTGTTGAACTCGACCGAAGAGGATCTGCGCGCGCTGTCGGATGCCATCACCCACTTCTACTTCAGTCACGCGGAGCTGCGCGTCAATTGAGCGATTGGCTGTGAACTTCGAAATCGCACACACGACCGACTACACCTACGGCGCGCCGGTGTCGGTGTCTCACCACGTCGCTCGTTTGAGTCCCCGGACGCTGCCGCGCCAGGACTGCGTGCAGCACGAGTTGCAGATCGACCCGGTACCGGCCGCGAAGGCCACGCACGTGGACTACTTCGGGAACACGGTGACGTTCTTCGCGATGCAGGGAGCGCACAACCGGCTCACGGTTCACGCTCGAAGCACGGTCGCCGTGCGGGCGCCCACGCCTGTGAACCCGTCCGACACGCCACCGTGGGACGCGGCGCTCGATCCGTCCAGCCTTCCGCTCGACGCGATTGAATACCTGTTCGACTCCACGCTGCCCCGATCGACCGCCGCCGGCGCCGATCTGGCGGGGTACGCGCGTCCGTCATTCCCCCCGGGCGCCCGCTGATCGAAGCGGTGGTCGAGCTGACGCGACGCATCCACGAGGACTTCACGTACGATCCACGGGCGACGACCGTGGCCACGCCGCTGGCGGACGTCTTCCGGTCCCGGCGGGGTGTCTGTCAGGATTTCGCACACCTCGAGATCGCCTGCCTCCGTTCGCTGGGGTTGTCGGCGCGCTACGTCAGCGGCTACCTCGAAACAGTGCCGCTGCACGATACGCCCCGGCTCGTCGGCGGCGGCGCGTCCCATGCGTGGCTCGCCGTGTATTGCCCCGGCGCCGGCTGGATCGACGTCGACCCCACGAACAACCTGTTGCCGTCCGATACCCACGTGACGCTGGCGTGGGGACGCGAGTACGGCGATGTGAGCCCGATTCGGGGGGTGATCCTCGGCGGAGGGGGCCACTCGCTTCGGGTCAACGTGGAAGTGACACGAGTGGCAACGCCGTGAGCCCAGCCGCCGCGCCCTTCCGCTCATCGATTCCGGCGACGGGGACCGCCCCGGCCCGTCGCGCGTTCACCGAGCGCTCAGCGCGGCAGGAGTCTGATCGGCCATGCAGCTGCGAGTCGGCTACGAATTGATCTACGACTGTCCGCAGCAGACGCCGATGATGCTGATGCTGAACATCCATCACACGCGCGCCAGCGACATCGTGGTTCCCGATTGTCTGACCACGAATCCTTCGGTGCCTCTGACGTTCTACCGCGACGCGTTCGGCAACTGGTGCACGCGAATCGTGGCGCCGCCGGGGCGGATCCGCCTGTCGGCCAGCGCGATTGTGAACGACTCGGGTGTCCCGGAAGCGCGCGCGCTGTCGGACCGGCAGCACGCGGTGCAGGATCTTCCCGAGGAGTGCCTGCAGTTTCTCCTCGGCAGCCGATACTGCGAAACCGACCGGCTCTCGGACGTGGCCTGGTCGCTCTTCGAGCAGTCGCCCGGCGGCGCCCAGCGGGTTCAGGCGATCTGCGACTACGTGCATCAGCACATCGCGTTCGGCTACGCGAACGCGCGCTCGACGAGGACGGCGTGGGAGGCGTTCACGGAGAGGACGGGCGTCTGCCGCGACTACGCGCATCTGGCGATCGCCTTCTGCCGGTGCATGAACATTCCCGCGCGCTACTGCACCGGCTACCTCGGCGACGTCGGCATGCCGCCGCCGTATGGCCCGATGGACTTTGCGGCGTGGTTCGAGGCCTACGTGGACGGCCACTGGCATACCTTCGATCCGAGGAACAACGTGCCCCGCATCGGACGGATCCTCATCGCGCGCGGTCGCGATGCGACGGATGTCGCGATCAGCAACGCGTTCGGTCCCAACACGCTGGTCGGCTTCAAGGTGTGGGCGGACGAAATCAGCGAGCGACTCGCGTCTTGACCGCCGGCATCGCGCCTGCTCACGGTGCGGCACGTCACGGTCTATCGCTACTCGGAACCCGTGAGACTCGGCGAGCATCGGATGATGTTTCGCCCGCGCGAGAGCCACGATCTTCGCCTCGTGCGAACGAGACTCGACATCGTCCCGCGTCCCACCGATCTCCGCTGGCTCCACGATGTGTTCGACAACTCGGTCGCCATCGCCACGTTCGGCGACCCCACGCTGGAGCTGCGCTTCGACAGCACCGTCACGCTGGAGCATCTGGAAACGCCGTTGCCCGACTATGCGCTCGAGATCGAGGCGCAAACCTATCCGTTCAGCTACTCCGATGATGACGCGCCCGATCTGGTGCGGGCGCTCATTCGTCACTACCCGGGAGACGAGGTGAGCCGCTGGGCCGCGCGTTTCCTGTCGCCCGCCGGACTCGACCGACACGATGGCGCTGCTCGAGGCGATGACGTCGGGCATCAAGGACGAATTCGCCTACGTGCGCCGATCCGAAAAGGGCGTGCAGCCTCCGGAAGACACGCTTCGGCGGCGCTCAGGCAGTTGTCGCGATTTCGCGCTGTTCATGATGGAAGCGGTCCGCTCGCTCGGCCTCGCGGCACGGTTCGTCAGCGGCTACATCTTCGTGCCGGAGGCGGACCGGGCGGCCGACGGTGGGCGGCGGCGCGACCCACGCCTGGATGCAGGTGTACTTGCCGGGCGCCGGCTGGGTCGACTTCGATCCCACCAACAGCATCGTCGGCAATCGCAATCTGATTCGCGTCGCCGTCGCGTGGGATCACGGCCATGCCTTGCCTCTCTGGGGAACGTTCATCGGCGCGGCGTCCTCGTTTCTCGGGATGGACGTCGACGTGAGCGTCACCGACGCCAGCGGAATGCCTGCGTGCTAGTCGACACGTTGACGGTTCACCCGTTGACCAGAGCGGAGCCGTCGACGGCAGCGACCTGTCGACGGTGAACTGTTGACTGCGAACGACGCTCAGCACGTGCAGATCGCCCTAGACGTCGCGGCCGCCCCGACGGTGTCGTGCACGAACCGCAGCTTCTCGATGGCCGGCGGGGACAGCACGAAGGGGTAGCCGTCCGGCAAGCCGAGTGCACGATTGAGGTTGTTGAGCACGTAGGTGAGCGGAAACCAGTTGTCGATGAGCCGATCGAATGGCGCGTCGGGCGACGCCGCGCTCGGCCGGCAGCTGCGTGACCACGAGCTCGTCGGCGCGCTGCGGACGGAGCGCGATGCCGCAGGCCGCGGCGGTTTCGACCGTGTCGGTGATGTGCAGGTAGTGCGCCCACGTTTCGGCCCAGTCTTCCCACGGGTGCATGGTGGCGTAGGCGCTGACGAACCGCGCTTGCCAGTCCTGTCGGCGGCTGCTGGTCGTAGTAGCGCCTCGAGAGCGGCGGCGTAGTCCTGACGCTCGTCGCCGAACAGCGCGCGAAATGCCTCGAGCCGATCGCTGTCCTTCGATCAGCCGATCCCAGTAGTAGTGGCCGATCTCATGGCGGAAGTGACCGAGCAGCGTGCGATAGGGCTCGTTCAGCGCGATCGCGTCGCCGCTCGCGCTCCGCATCGTCCGCCTCCGCGACGTTGATCGTGATGACGCCGTCGCAGTGTCCGGTCATCACCCGGGGCTGGTGCGGGCCGGCGACGTCGGCCACGAACTCGAATGCGAGTCCGCGGCCGGGTCGGTCTGTCGATCGACGACCGGCAGCCGGAGCTCGAGGAGCGTGTACAGCAGCCGCCGCTTCGCGACTTCGAGCCGGTACCACGCGTCCCGGTGGCCCGCCACGTCCAGGTCGGGAATCACCCGGGTCAGCCGGCACGACAGGCAGAGCGTCATTCCCGTCCGACGCGTTGACGGCCCAGTTGCAGACGTTGTACGCGCTGTAGTTCGCGCACAGGCGGTACTCCGTGCCTGCCCCATCGGCCGCGGGCGCGTGCCAGCGGCCGTCGGCGAGTGACTCGAGCGACCCCATCTGCCCGACGTCGGGCAGATAGGCGAGACGATACCCACACCGCACGCACTGCGCTGTTCTCGAAGAACACGAGGTGGCCGCAATGGTCGCAGCGGAAGATATTCATGGCTTCGCGACTTCTCGGCGACGGAGGAGCAACTTGAATGCCACATGCCCCGTTGTCGTCGTAAGCGCTCCGCCCAGGATCGCGGCTGTCCCGGAGCCGGCGAGGAGCTGATGTCTAGAGCCACGTGATGGGTGGGTGATGCGCAGGCCTTAACGTGTGACGCGCAGGGTCGCTCGATATTCATCTGGCTGAATCGTCCGCGAGCTGAACGGATAGGGCTCCAGTTTCACAAGGGCAATCGTCGAAGCCCTCGTGCACCACTGGCCGCAGATCGCCGGTGTGGAGCTCATACTCCTGCCGACCGCCGCCGAACGAGAGCACCTCGATGTCGCACGATGGCGTCGCCGCCCAGAATGCACACGGCATCCGCGGGACAGCGCGAGTCTCCCCGCACGCCGACGAACCGGATGCGGAGACCGGTGTCCGCGACCTTTGCAACCTCACCGGGCGCCAGCACGAACTCCTGGTTCAACCCGACGGTCGGAGCGGTCACGCTCTCATCGCAGGCGACCAGCGCCAACATCGCGAGTGCTACAGCAACGCGCATTGCAGGAAGAAGCGTCCGATGATCGCACACTCCTGGCCAAGGAGCGATCTGATCGACGGTCTGGCCACGACCGGCGACGACCGGAACAGCTCACGTGCGCGACGAAGCCAGACGCTGTTGTTGACACCGTCTGTAGGCTTGTTGACACGTCTTGACACCACCGAGTGCGCCACTACAATGGCTGAGTTCAGCTTCCGTAGCGCACGTTCTGCAGCAGGGTGCCAAGGAGGACAGAGGCATCCGTGCCGGCGACGTCGACCCACCTGCCACTCGCGCGCGACGAGCAGGCCTCTCTGGATCTGAGGTCCGACGCCGACCTGGTCAGGACACCGGCTTTCATCGGCCTGATCGCCGCGGTTGTCATTCTGGTGCTCGCGGCGGGTCCGACCGTCAATCGAGCCAGGGTTTTCGTCGGACGAAGAGATCACCGCGCTGACCGTGCGCGGTGTCGCCGCAACCGGCTTGCCGGTCCTGCCCTCCGGGATCCTGTACCTTCGCGGCGTGCTGTATACCTATTCCGCCTGGCTGGCCGGCCGCGTGCTCGGGCAGAGCCTTCCCGTCTACCGCGCGGTGAGCCTGCTGTTCGCGATTCTCGCCGTGCTCCTGATGTTCTGCGTCGCACGTCAAGTCGCCACCACCACGACGGCGGTTTGGGCGGCGCTGCTCCTTGCCTCGTACCAGTCCACATATCGCCGCCGCCGTGTTCGCGCGTTTCTACAGCGCGTTCGTCGCGGCCTCGCTGTGCGCCATCTGGCTCTTTCAACGGTCGCAGACAGACGCGCCGGAACGACTGGGCGTTCCTGGTCGCCTTGGGGGTCTGCCGTTTGGTGCACGAGTTTGCCGTGGTGTTGGTCGCTGCTGCCACTGTGCCAGGCGGTCTGTGCGCCGCGTGGGGATCAGCTCGCGGCGTCGATGGTTTGCGCTGTGCCTGAAGTCGGCAGCGCTCCTGGGCGTCATCCAGATCGGCTTGACCGGGCTCGAGGGTCTGTCGATTGCGACGCACCTTGGGACGACCAACCTGAGGCTCGGGTTCTTCGGCAGCGTGCCGCTCGCACCCCTTCCGCTGCCCGTCCATCGGTTAGCAGGCCCGGCCGCTCTCCTCCTGATCGCGGCCTGGCACCTGCTGGCTGGCGTCGTGGCACGCCGGATCACGCACGCGCCGTGGCCGGCGATCGTGGCATACGGGGTGTGCGCGTTCCTGTTCCAAATGGGCGCCCTGCTCATGGTCGGTGTGGTGGCGATGCTCTCGCAACCCCGCCAGGCGGTGCGAATCCTTCTCGCCGGGGGGATGCTTGCCGCGGGCAGCGCCGGCGGCATGGATTCTCTACACCGCGACGGCCACCGATGCGCAGTTTTCTCTCAGGCTGGCTTACCAGCTCGTCTCGTCGACGATGTGGTATCCGTGGGAAGGGCTCGTGCGCCTGGGCGAAACGCTCACGCTGACCACGCTGGCGGCGGCTGTCACCGCGACGGCGCTCGTGTTCCGTCGCGCGGAATCGCCGAAGGATGCCGGGCTTCGCGTCGTGGCGCTGTTCAGCGTCATCACCCTGGCGGTCCTCGGCCTTTCGAGCGTCGAGCTGCAGTGGCGGTACGTTCTCCTCGCGTCGCCGCCCGTGTTCCTCCTGTCGGCGCAGTTCATCGAGTCCGCCGGGCAGTGGCTCGTGCGCAGGATGCCGTTTGAATCGAGCCTCCTGCCGCGGCGTGCTGCTGCGGCCATTGTGTCTGTTGCTCTCGTCATCGCGTTCATCGGGGACCAGTACCTCGGCGTCCTTCGGGCCAGCGATTCGCTGCCGGCCGCATCGAGGGCCTCGATGTTCGCGCCACCCACCGACACGCGCTGGCGCGCGGACCTCTTCCTCGCCAACGTCGAACCTGGGGACCGCGTCATCTGCAACGACGAGCTCGCTTGTCAGTTCCTGGCCGGGCGCGTCGACTACTGGCTGCTTCCCTCCGCACGGATCGTCGAACGGTACACCGCGGCGGGAGTTGAAGGACGCCGCGGCTTCTATGCGGGAGCGAAGGTCGTGACGACCGGGCAGCGCCCTCGAGCGCATCATCGAATGCGGCGGCCGTTCAGTGGCCCTCCTCGTGCTGGACACGGGCAAATTCGACTATCTGGAGAGTCGCGCGCTCGCCCTTCAGATGGCGATGAAATTCCACGGGGCCGTGACGGCCGCCGGAGGCGAGCATTTGATTGTCAGGATTTCGGACGCGCGTGTCACTCGCGCCTGTGAAGGAGGCGAATCGTGAAGCAGATCTCTTTGGTGTTGGCGATCGTGACCCTGGCCTGCGCGGCTTGCGGTGGTACGGAACCATCGGGAATAACATCAACGACAACAATCGCGACGACAACAATCGCGACGACAACAACAACGGCCCCGCCGGCTCCCGTGCTCCGGGCCATCCCCGGCGGGCCTTACTCCATCGATGCCGGCCGCAACCTCACCGTGAGCGGCACGAGTTCGACGTCGACGCCATTTCCCATCGCTCACTGGTTCTGGAACTGCGGACAAACGCCCCACGGCAAGCCGTGTACTCCGGATTCACCGACGGCCGTTTTCGAATACATGAAGACAGGAAAGATCGGCAGCCCGAACGCGGTGTACACGATCACCCTCACCATCGAGGACACGATGGGCAACAGAAACACCGCGACGACGACAGTGTCGGTGACGCCAGGCGTACTGAGGCCAGGGCGACTCGATGGCATATTCCGGCCGCGCCGAGCAGATATTTCACCGGGCACTGCTTCGCGCCTTCGATCGCGTGACGCTGGAGCAGTTCGTCGTCGTGAATCTCGAGATCGAGCTGGAGAACGTCACACGGCGAGGCAACTTCTCGGACGAGGTGTGGGATCTCGTTCGGTGGGCGGACCGCAACGGACGCCTCAAGGAGCTGATCGAGAAGGCCGCCGCCGAGGTTCCGGCGAACCCTCACCTGAAAGAGGCGGTCAAGCACGTTCGCGATCCGGAATTGATCGAGGATCGCTGGTTCGCGAGGTTCGTGCCCCTCGCGACGTGGCTGGTCTGGGTGATGAACGTTCTGCTGCTCGTGGCGCTGGTCAAGGTGTGGATGGTGAACCTCGATCGACATCACACGCCTGCTGCTGAGCGTGACGCTCGTGGCGGTCGTCTCGTACTTGGGTTGGGTGCTGTACCAGCGACTGATAGGCGGCCCGATTCGAACCCTCGCGGGGATCTTGCTGTTGCGCCGGCTGGTCGCTCACAGCCGTCTCAGCCGGCGAGACTGGCTGGCATTTGGCGCCGCGATGGTCGTCGCGTCGAGCCTCGGCGCGCTCGTGCAGGGCAGCACCGAGCCCGGTGCGCGTGTCGTTCGAGCGAGGGGAACGTCGGCTCCATCTGGCGAAACCTGGAGTTCGCCGTGGTCAAGTCGTTCCCGACGTCCTCGACGATGGAGCTCCAAGGGCCGGATCGCGCGGGTCTGTCGCAGCGCGATCGGTTCTCGAGGACGTATTATCGCGTGGACATCTACGCGGCCTCGCGCAACGCTGCCCGCGAGGTGACCGTTCAAATCGAGCTCGTACCGCCGCAGGCCCGGGATCTGAACGACGAACTGGCGAAGCTTCCCCGGGTGTCACGTTCGCGGATGTCGCATTCGACCGAGCGCTCGCCAGCGTCTTGAGCGACCGGGTGATCGAGTCTGAAGCGGAACCGCGGTTGTTTGTCTTCGACAGGAGCATCAAGTTCACCCTGCATCTCGAACAGCTCAAGGGCATCCACACCGTGCTGTTCACATGCCAGCGGTCCACCGATGCCCAGCCGAATCCGAGTGAGGTAGCGGTGTATGCGCAGCTCAGTGATTCGATCGATGGCTCCACTCTCGCCGCAACGAAGAGCACGTTCTCGCTTGACGACTGGGAGCAGGGCCCGGCGGCCCGTCGCAGTATGGTTGGTCGTGCTGTGCGGCCTGCTCCAGGCCGAGCCGAGCGGGCAGACGCCGACGTCTTCACCGTCGTCGGTGCACTTCTACGTGTGCCCTTCACGCGAGCTTTCCCAGTCTGACCGGGCCGTTCTCGCCACGCTGAACGACGACCTCAGCGCCGCCGTCGCCCGCGGGGGAGGCGTGGTGTTCGCGTCGACGCGCACGCGGCAGGCGCGGCGCCTCCGGCGGCGGGCTGTGCGACCGTGGAAGAAGTCGTGAGCGCATTGCAGCAGTATGGAAGCGCTCCCACCAAGCAGGCCATCTTCGTCCTGTTGGACAGTCCCGCTCTTGGGAATCTGCTGCGGCGCCAGGCCGACCTCGTCAGGGACCTGCGCCTTCGCGTCATGAACCTGCGGCTGTTCACCCGGCCCCTTCACGTCTTCGAGAACGAAGAGGCCTCCAAGCAGAATCCGAATTCGCCAAACGTCGGAGTGTATGCCGATCAGGAGATCGCGGCCGAGACGCTGAAGCCTCTGCTCGTCACCGGGTTCTGAGAGGCCCGCGAGGCCTCGAGGTCGTTCCCTTCCAGAACATCGCAGAGATGGCAAGATGCCTGGCCCAGGGCCAGTTCACCGCGTCGGCTTCGCAGTGTCCGGCTGCAGATCTCGTGGGCCGTGATCGTGGAACAGGACGCCTCCCTGACGGTCGAAGACTTTCGAGCGCGCGTATCGGGACAACGCCGATCAACGACCTCCGAAGCCCTTCGCTCCCGATGGCCTGCAGCCGGGCATCCATGTGAACGCAGCTGGCCCTGGATGGAGTGATCGTTGCGCCGTCGGCGATCGTTCCAGCCCTTCGCAGCACCGTGCCGTCGTTCTCGACCGGCATGTCGATGGCCGCGGTGCCGAGAACAGACGGACCGGTGCTCGTCGAGCAGCAGGCGCGGGAGACACAGCCCGAGCCGGCTGGCTTTCTGGCGACGGTGTGGGCACGACTCCCCTCGGTGGGGACGCCGGCGCTTGCTGCGAGCCCCGATGCGGACGGCGTTCTCTTGAAGCATCCGTATCCGATCGTGCTGACGAACCAGGACGCGCCCGACGACCAACTCCGCAGCGCCCTATCCGATAGCTACCTGCGGGTGCTCTACAACAGCGCGATTGGTTCGCCGTGCAGCGCCGTCGCCGAGCGGCTGCACAGGGCATACCTCTTCAATGCGCATCCTCGACGATCCAACCGACGCGTCGAAGAAGCTGAGTCTCGGCAGCGAGCTCGTCGTGGCCAACGGAGGTGCGGTCGCAGTCTGACCGAGCTGTTCAACCGGCTGCAGCTCAGCCCCGACGTCAAGCAATGGCCGCAGAGTCTGGCGGCGGCTGGTGGTCCCGCTCCGGCCTGCCCCAGCATTCCCAACGAGCGATTCCCGGAAGTTCGACTCGAGTTCGCGAACGCCGCCGGCCTGACGTCCCAGTACCGTGCGATGGAGCACCTCCGCCGCGGCAATCTCGATGGGGCGGCGGCGTGCCTGCGGATGGCGCTGGCCGAGAGCCCGGTGCCGGACTGCCACAAGGCAGATCGCTCGACCTATTCGATCTACTACAACCCCTACTTCTACTTTGCGGTGCAGCAGGTCACAGGTGGCCGAACCCCGCGCTGACGTGGGCCACCGCCGCCCGCCGCGACGGTCGCCCTGGGCGCGTGTCTGCGCCGCAGCGCTGTGCCTCTGTGCGCGCCGCCACGCCGGCGATCGCACAGACCAACGAGCGCATCTACGAGGACCTCGACTTCCGATTCGTCACGCCCGGCGCCCGGGCGGTGGCGATGGGGAAGACGTTCATCGGCCTCGCAGACGACGCGACGGCCGCCGTCAGCAATCCAGCAGGGCTGTCGAATCTGCTCGAGCAGGAATTCTCGTTCGAGTTCACCGGAACGAAGATCAAGCATCAGCGATTCTTCCCGAGCGAGGCCGGCGAGCTCCAGACGTTCGGCGAGGTGGTGCTGACGCCGTCGTTTTTCAGCTACGTCGTACCCCTCAGGCGCGCGACGCTCTCGGTCTTCCGCAATTCCCTCCAGAACTACCGGGAGCGGTACCAGATTGGCGATCGATTCGTTCCGGCCATCAACGGGACCGAGGACGGCACGTTTGGCAACATCGCTGCCAGCGTCGAGAGCTTCGGCTTTGGTGGGGCCTACGTCTTGAGCCGCTACGTCTCGGTGGGAGGATCGGCCACGCTCCTGTCGCTCGACCTGGCGAGCGAGGCGCGGTCGGGTACGCCGCTGAACCCTCGGAACGGCACGAATACCATCGACTCGGACCTGGAGTGGAGCGGCCTGGCCGGCGTGCTCGTCAAACCGATGTCCTCGCTGGCGCTTGGTTTCACCTACAACAAGGGAGCGATCTTCGAGGTCAAGACCCGGCTGTTCGGGAATTTCCTGTTCACTCTGCCCGGCGATCCGCCTCGCAGAATCGACGTGAACTACACGGGTGACGAGCGAGACCTCAACTACGTATTGCCGGACCGGTACTCCGCCGGCATGTCGTGGCGCCCGAGCAACAGCCTGACGGTGCTGGGGGATGTGTCGCGCGTCAACTACTCGCAGCAGATCACCGACAAGTTTCTGATCGTCGATTTTCAGGATCCGGCCGCCGGCCTGTCCCCCGACAATTTCTTCATCAACGACGTGTACGAAGTGCACGCGGGCATGGAGTGGCGCCACTATGGCGCGAGAACGACCTTCGCACTTCGCGGCGGTGCGTTTACGGATCCCGACCACCGGCTGCGGTTCCGAAGCGGTGGCAACAACCCGGACCATCCTGCCGACTATCTCCTGAACTTCCGGTTCAATACCGGCCGTTCCAAGACCGACGTCGGCGTCACGGCAGGTGGGGGCGTGACCCTCCTGAATCGCGTGCAGATCGACGCGGCGACCAGCTTCAGCCCGGACGCGACGGATGTGGTCGTGTCGATGGTCGTTCGATTGCCTTGAAGAGTGACACCAGGAAGCTCCGGCTCGCGCTCGTTTCCGCCTATCCGCCCAGTACGGGCCCTCTGAGCGAGTACGGCTGGCACCTGGTCGAATACCTCAAGCTCAGCGAACGGGTCGAGCGGGTCTACGTCCTGGCCGACCGTCTGTCTGGCCCGCTGACCGAGACACCGGCGACGCCGGACGTCATCCGATGCTGGTCGTTCGGAGGTACGTTTCTGCCGGTCGACATCGTGCGGCAGGCGCGACGCCTGAACGTCGATGCCATCTGGTTCAACCTGCACCTCACCTCGTCGGGCAATACGAAGCTGAGCCGGCTCGCCGGCGTCGCAGCGCCGGCCCTCGCCCGATGCGCGCGGTTTGTCACCCTCGTGACCCTGCACAACATGCTCGGCCTCACGGATCTGACCGAAACGCGTTTGAATGCGAGCCGTCTGGACGTGTGGGGCGCGCATCTCGCCACCAGGCTGCTGGGCGCTGCGAGCATGATGTGCGTGCCACGGCCTGAGTACGCCGATCTGCTGCGTTCGCCGCTACGGCTTGCACCGCGTACGGCACATCCCGCTCGGCACCCCTGGGACGCCGCTGACGACCCCGCCCGCGGCACGTGGACACGGGTTACTGGCGTTCGGTCACTTCGGCAGCAGCAAGAGGCTCGAGCATCTGCTCGAGGCGGTCGCTGAGCTGTCCGAGCGCCGGACCGATGTCCACTTGCGCATCGGCGGGACGAGCTCGCGTTACACGCCACAGTACCTGGAGAACCTGCGGCGCCGTCACGAGGGACGCGGCTACGTCACGTTCCTCGGATACGTGCCTGAGAGCGAGGTCTCGGCCCTCTTCCAGAGCTCGGCAATCTCGGTTCTTCCCTATGGCACCGTCACTGGCATGTCGAGCGTGGCCATTCAGTCCGCCATGTACGGCATTCCGATCCTGGCGTCGGACATCCCCGGCTTTCGCGCGCTGGAGGCCGAAGGCCTCAGCCTGACTTTTTTCGAATGGCGAAACAAGGAAAGCCTCAAGCAGGGAATCGAGCGGATTCTTGATTCGCCGGCCGACACGCGCTGGCACGACGCGCTGCGCAATCTGGAGTACTGCGAACGTCAGCGTATGGAAGCCGTCGTCGACGAGTACCTGACCATTCTCGAGTCGTTGGTCTCCGACTCCCGCAGGCGCGCGTCGAGCGTCTCAGACGATCGTGAGACCTGAGGTCGCGTCCCGCGCCCTGAGACGCTCGACAATCGTGCTGATCGGGATGCCTTCGTTGAACGCCGGGTCGTAGAACCCCTCGTACGACGCGTCGCCCGCGTGGTGCAGCGCGACGACGTCCCAGGACTCGTTGAAGCAGGGCGATCCCGACGACCCCTCCTCGGTTTTCGTCCGGTAGAGGACGCGGGTGGCGTTGGCGTTGACCTCCATCCTGGCGTCGAAATCGAGGGCGAGCTTCATCGGCGCGCTTCGAGGGTGTTGAATGATGAACAGCGCAGTGTGGTCCTGAAAGGGCCAGGGCTCGCTGGGAAGCTCAATCCAGCCACGATCCTTCGCTCCTGGTTCAGCCTCACCCAGCAACACGGGCAGCTCGCCAACCGGCAGTGGCCAGGCGAATCAACGCGTGATCGAGCTCGCCCGGATCGGGCATGCCCTCCTTGGGCAGACCCTGCAAATCGAATCGACTGTGGGGGCTGGCGTCAACGAGCCAGTCCTCCGCGAGACCCACCTCCAAACCGGGATGTATGGTCGTGCCGTCGTCGAGCGCCTTGTAGTCGAATCGCACGGTCACGGCGGAGGGATCCGCTGTCTGACCCGCTGGGGCGCTCCTGCCCTCCCCGTGGGCGATCGCCGGAGCGATGACATGATGGTTCGTGAGGACGAGATCGGGACCGACGAGAAATCCCGAGCCGTGTGCCGTCCCTGCATTCGTTCGCACGTCGATCCGGCAGACACACTTCTCGCGCCTTGCCAACCGCTCGCGCCATACCGCCACGTCGAAGGGAACGCCGGTGCTCTTGACAATTGCCGCCAGCTCGGATCGCGGCGTCGCCATGGCCAGGCCGAACTGCTCCGACACGAGGGCGAGCTGCGCGTTGTCTGGTTGCGAGGCGCGCGCGGCGGCAATGAGCCGGAGAAGAAGGCCGGCGGCGTGCCTGCGTCCGCACCAGCTCGAATGTGACGTAGCTCAACTTGTTCACCCGCGCCACCACGCTCTCGAGATTCAGTCCAAGCCGGTACCGGACCATCATCTCCAGATCCTGATACGTCGGAAACGCTTTCTCGAAGGCTTCCGCAAGGCGCTTGTGGTGCGCGCCCGGTAAACGTCAGGCTCGCGGGATCGGTTGGTATCAACTCGATCGGGTGTGACTCGTGAGTTGAGCTGAGGCACGACGGCTCGAGTGGCTTGCAGACGCCCGACCTGAGGCGAGACTGGGCCCTGGTCCGCTGCACCGGGGTTGGGGACGCCTCTTCTATCGCCTGAATCAGCCGCTGGACGTCGGACTCCCACCGAGTATCACTGAGCTCCAGGGCGTTGCGAAAATGGAGCGCGGCGAGGTCGTCCGGGAGATCCTCGCGATTCGGCATCACGCCCCGGTCGACAAGCACCGGGATCACTCGAATTCGTTCGTTCTTGAGCGCTGTTGTGACCTCGAGGCGCAGGGGATCGTCCGGATTGTCCAGACGTCGCGTCTTGAGCTTTGCGTCCTGGATCGTCAGCCAGTCCCTTCCGATGATTGCCAGCATCACCGAGCACGTCGTGAGCACGCGCTTGATGAACTCGCGGTAATCCTCGCCAACAGGAATGCTTTCGGTGTCCTTGAAGATCCGGTCGGCCCCGAAGTGGTTCCGCAGCGCCGGCAATAGCGCCAGGACATGCCCTGCGCTGTCGTCGCGACGATAACTGATGAAGATCCGCGACGATTCGGAAGGGTCTGCTTCGCCCGACTGTCCTGATCGCCCAGGCATCACGCTTTCCGCGTCACGTGGTATCCGAGCGCGGCAATGGCTTTCAACGTGCCCACGGCCACCTGCCGGTCGTAAGTCTTCTCCGACTCCGGCAACTCTTCGTAGGGGACCAGGCCAGGATGCTGCTTTGTCGAATCATCCCGCGCCGGCCCGTACGTCCAGCCCTGGGCCAGGCGTTCCTGCGCCCACAGGTCGTGCACGTTGCGGGCGAGCAACTCGATCAGCGGCTCGATGCTCGCGTCGAGCTCGATCCCGGCCGTATCCACTGGCTCTGGTCGATAACCGCTTGGGAAACCCACGCGTCACACGCTTCCTGATGATCGCCGCTAGTGTCGCACCGCGCAAGGCCTTGGCCTAGAACGCTTTTTGGACTACTGTAGCGTCCGCTTTCACGCTCGCGAGGCCGTGGTTCGCCAGCGCTCGCCGGGAGCCGGACAGTCCTGCAAGTACGGGGGATTCCAGCGGCCGCAGGTGTACAAAACTGTACAGCTGCCAAATCCCGGCCCGTTGTACCCTCTGCACACGCTCGGGGAAAACGGGAGGGCTTCCGTCATGAGAAGTAGACGTGAGACCGACACGGCGCTTGGTGAGACGCCGCCGCGAACGGGTCGGCTGACCGTGCCGTCACACTCGTTTCTGCGCACGGCACCGGGAAGTTCAGAGCGCGTCTTGCTCGTCGAACCAGACGACGCCCAGCGCCGTCACCTGCGTGACGTTGTCCGCCCAGTCGCCGAGATCGACGACGTCGCCGATTTTTTCAGCGCCCGGAGGCACCTGACTTCCAAGCCGTACCGATTGGCTGCTCACGAACATTCGCCTCGGAGCATTCAACGGCCTGCAGCTGGTACACCTCGCTGAAACCTCGCGGCGGCCGATTCACTCTGTGGTCTACGAACGCCACCGAGACCTCTGGCTCGCCCGAGAAGCGCAGCGGGTTGGGGCCTTTTACGAATCCAGCGGCCGTGTCGATCGCGCGCTGCCTGCGTACTTTCGAGCGGCGCTGCCGCCGCAAGACCGCCGCAATCCGGCCGAGCCAGACCGGCGCATTTCCTCGCGCGGCGGCCGGCGGTCCACAGACTCCACTCCTGCGCCGTTGTCGCTTTCGTAAGCGTCCCGTCCCCGCGAAGACGTGACGGCCGGCAATCAGCCGCGCGACCTATTGTTGCTTTTCTGCTTCGGGCGTCCCCAAGTACGACCGGGCCGCATCGTGCTCACCTTCGTGGCACGCCCATTCCCACATCTCGTCGTCCGGCAACCGCCGCTGGACGACACGCATGGTCCAGGGCCGTGTAAACACCGTCGGATCGTCGACCGTGGCTTCGTAATTCATCGTGTTGGCGTCGACAAACGTCAACCGCTCCACGAGATGGGTTTTGTCGGTGAAAAAATCGCCGACGACGTCGAGCCGTGATTTCGCCTTGAGGTTCCTGGTGTCGACGACCAGCGTGTTCCCTTCCCAGCGCCCGCGGCCATCTCCCATCCACAGTTTCACATCCGGTCCGACATGCGGACGCCCGTCCAGGGGGATCACGCGGTACGCATGGTGATCGTCCCATACGAACACGACGCTGCCCGCCGGCTGCATAATCCGAAATGCCGGGAAATAGTACAGTCGTGGCACGCCTGGCACCAGACACCGGGTCGCCGTGTCGATATGCTCCGGTCTGGTCGGCGTTTCGAACTCGGCTTCCAGCTTTTTCTGGAGAGCCGCCGCCCACGGCTGATACGGAATCGCGCCGTCGGGCGGATCCACGATCCTGCTCGGGTTCCGCTTCCCTTTTCCTGTTACCCGCTCCTCGAATTCCGCCCCGCTGCTCAGGGCAGGGTTCAACGAGTGAGTGCCGGGGATCTCGGGACGCCACGTACCTTGCACGTCGGGCTGCCCGTCCGGCGTCGGCGCTGGGGGCCACGGCCTGGCGGCAGGCGCCGCGGGGCGTGGCATCTCACCCTGGCCGGACACAGGGGCGGCGCTCGCCAGGAGCGCCGCACCGATCCCGAGAGCGAGCGTCGCGTGGTGCAATCTCATCTGAAAGCTCCTTATGCAGCGATCAACGTCCGGGGTATGGATAATATTGTTCCCACTGAAACGCGAAGCAATCGTAGTCCAGAAGCTGGAAATTCGGTTCCTTGTGGCGATAGAGGATCAACCGCATCTTCCAGGGCCTCGTAAACACCTTGGGATCTTCGATCGTCACCTCATAGTTGATGTGATCGGGGCCGGCGAGCGTATAGCGTTCGACGACGTGCAGTGCGTCGCTGTGGAAGTTGCCGGCCCGGTCGAACCAGGTTCGATCGTCGAAGTGGGTCACGTCGACAACGAACGTGTCCCCTTCCCAGCGGCCGCGCGAATCCCCCATCCACCACTCGATCGGCCCGGGAGGATGCGGGCTCCCATTCGTGTAGATATAGCGGGTCGCGTGGACGTACTCGTACAGAATCGTGGTCTGCCCCGGGAGCTGAATAATCTGAAACGGGAAGGGCATGTATGTGATCCGCGGCACGCCCGGCAGGTAGCAGCTTGCCTCAGTGTCCAGCTTGTGGCGGTTCGCGTAGTTCTCCTGCTTTTTCTTGAGCGCTTCTGGTCGGTACGGGATCTCGTCGCCCTCTACAATCCCCTGGCCGGCGGGAACCTCCTTGCTGGCGGCGTGCGGCAGGATGTCGTAATTCGCCGCGCTCATCGATGCCTGCCAGATCCCCGACAGGTCGGGCTTGCCATCGCGCGCGCGTGGAATGACCGGGGCCGGAGACGCCGGCGTACCGCCGCGAGCGGCCTGGGCGCCTGCAGGTATTTGACTCAGCGATAACGCCACCGCAAGGCTCAAGGCACCTGCGAACCGCAGCCTCATAAGGCTCCTCTCGAGACGATCGAGTAATGGGATTTGCTAAGATACCAACAACGGTAGACCACGCCACAGTCCGCGTCAAGACGCCGAGCGAGCTAGTGTCCCGTCCCAGTGGTTCGCGACACAATTCCCGTGCGGGGCATCCCGCCTCGCGGCGTTGCTCCTCGCTCACATACGGCCTGTATGCTCGCTCGTCGCGCCTTGCGATCCGGGCGCCGCGCCCGGGACTTATGCCACGATCCACTGGGACGGGACACTAGGTGCATTTCGTCTACATCGTCCGCTGCGCCGACGGTACGCTCTATACGGGGTACGCCCGCGATCCACGGCGGCGCGAGAACGTCCACAATCTCGGCCGTGGGGCCAGGTACACGGCGGGCCGTCGCCCCGTGCGTCTCGTCTACTCGGAAGGGTACGGATCGCGAGGGGAGGCGCTGAAACGAGAGCACGAGCTCAAACGTTGGAGCCGGGCGAAGAAGGAACGGTTGGTGGCTAGGTAGACGTTCCAGCCGAACGACTCGCGATCGCGCGGGCGATGGCATCAATCAACGTGACTGGATCGGCGGGCTTGGCGACGTGTTGGTGGAACCCCATCGCCAGCGCCCGTTCCCTGTCCCTGACGGAAACGTACGCAGTCACCGCGATCACAGGAACCGCGCGCAATCGCTCCTGCCGATGCGCGCGTATCTGGCTCATGAGGGAATAGCCATCCTGATCGGGCAGCCCAATATCCGCGACGACGACCGAAAACCGCTTCCGGGCCAGCGCGTCGAGCGCCTCGTCGGCCCTCGCCACGGCGACGACTGACGCGCCAGCTGATTCGATAATCCGCACGGCCAGCTCGCGGCTGTCGTCGTGGTCCTCGACGACAAGCACGCGCGTATCCTTCGTGAGCCGCCGGCCGGTGGGTTTGCGGGCCCGCGTGGCCACCTCCTCCTGCGACTTGCCCACGGGCAGCACGACGACAAACCTCGCGCCCTTACCGGTTCCCGCGCTGCTCGCCTCGACGGTTCCACCGTGGAGGTGAACGAGGTCGTGCACGATCGCCAGACCGAGGCCCAGACCACCGTACGTGCGGGTCGTCCCGCTGTCCGCCTGCCGGAACCGATCGAACACGTGCGGCAGGAAAGCGGGATCGATGCCGATGCCGGTGTCCGCGACCTCGATCCGGATGCGGTCCTTCGACCTGCTGGCGCGCTGACGCGAATACGGCCGCCTGGCGGCGTGAACTTGACCGCGTTGGACAGCAGATTCCACAGCACCTGCTGCAGGCGCGTGGCATCGGCGAGCACGTTGACGTCCCGCGCGGCGCGATCGCTGAACTCGATCGTGATGTCCTTGGCCTCGGCTGACGGACGCACGCTCTCGAGCGCCGCCTCGAGCACCGGCACGAGCGGCAGCGGCTCGAGCTCGAGCCGCAGCTTGCCGGTCGTCATCCGCGACATGTCGACGAGATCGTTGACGAGCTGCGCCTGCGCCTGCGCGTTGCGATCGATCAGCTCGAGCGCGTGCCTGGTCGCGCGTTCGGTCAGGTGGTCGGTCAGCAGCATGCGCGTCCAGCCGAGGATGACGTTCAGCGGCGTGCGCAGCTCGTGCGACAGCGTCGCCAGGAACTCGTCCTTCAGGCGATTCGATTCGCGCAGCGCCGCGCTCGGTCCGCTCGTGCGTCAGGTCGGTGACGACGACGGCGACCGTGCGGAGACCGTCGATCGTCAACGCCGTGGACGACAGCTGCGCCGGGATCGAGGCGCCGGCGCGGTCCCGCGAGCTGGAACTCGTCGCGGAACGTCGCCTTGCTGCAGCATCGCCGCAGCCTGGCCCGATCGCCGGCTGCGACAGAAGATCCTGGCAATGGTCTGTCCGGTGATGCGCTCCGGCGGGCGCGCCATCAGCTCGGCGAAGCGCTGCGTTGCAGTACAGGATCGTCCCGTCGGCGCCGAGCGTCAGCGCGCCTTCGCGCATCTGCTCGACCATCAGGCGGTACGGCTGGTCGGCGCTGCGCAGCGTGTAGATCTGCTCGCCGTCGCCCGGCGCGCACGACCAGCGCCTCGACGTGTCCGTCGCGAATCGCGTCGAGCGTGTCCTCGGCCTCCTGCAGGCGCCGCCGCAAGCGCTGGATGGGCAGGGCTGCGGAGCGCGCCGGGCTTTCCGCTGATGCGCCATGGCACCTCCACCCTATGGGCGCGACGCGGCCGGAGATCGAGTCCGACCAGGACCCGCTGCTCGTCCGACATGTCGCCGATCAGCCGCCGAAGCGGCGCCGGCAGCCGTTTGATCAGCGTCGGCGCGGCGATGATCTGATCGCCGCGGGCGAGCGGCAGGTTCTTGTAGATGTCGACGACCTCGAGCTCGTAGTGGCCCGCGAGATGCTCGTCGCAGATGCGGCGCACGTTCTCGATTGCGCGCACCGACCTGCCGGTCGTGCCGGTCACGTAGAGCCGAAGGACATAGCGCCGGCGGCGGCGGCTGCGCCGTCGCGCGGTCTTCTTGGCGGGACTGGACTTCATTCGCGGCTCGGTTCGCGTCCGGCGCCGACGGCCGCAGGTCGAGGCCGACCAGCACGCGTTCCGCATTCGACAGATCGCCGATGATCTTCTTCATCGGCGGCGGCAGGTGGCGGACCAGCGTCGGCACCGCGACGATCTGATCGCCGCGCGCGAGCTGCGGCTGCTTCAGCAGGTCGATGACCTCGATGCGATACCGTCCGGCCAGGTGCTGTTCGCAGATCGCTTTCGAGGTTCTCGAGCGCCGCGGTCGCGCGCGGCGTCGCGCCGGCGACGTACAGCCGCAGGATCCACCTTCGTCTGCCGGGTCCGCCGGGGTTTCGTCGCCGCTTCGCCGGCCGGGCCCGGGTCGTCTTGCGGCTCATCGATTGGCGACCAGCCGACCGGTCTGCCGGTGGACGACGCGCTGCGGACCCCCCGGTCCGTCATCATGAACGTCCGCGTCCGGGGAGTGGGCCATGCCGCGCGACTTCAGAATCGACAGGTGACGTCCCGCCGCGTTCCCCGGGAGGGCGATTGCGCAGCAGGATCCAGGTATCCATCAGCGACGACACGCCGACCTCGATGTCGCTGCGGTCAGCCGCTGCCGGGAATGAGATGCGTGAACAAGGCCGGTGATGTTCCGGCCCTTCAGGATAGTCGATCAGCCGCATCACCATGCTGTTGACTTCGCTCGAACGTGCCGCCGGTGAAGCTCGACAACGGATCGACGACGACCACCGACGGATGTCGCCGCATCGATCGTCGCGATGCATCGTCGCGAGGTGAAATTCCAGGCCGTACAGCGTCGGCCGCGCCGCATGGATGCGCAGCAGGCCCTTCCTCGACCCAGCGTTCGAGATCCAGGCCGATCGACCGCATGTTCCGTGTGTACTGCGCCGGCGATTCCTCGAACTGGAAAGCAGAGCACGCGCTCGCCGCGGCGGCACGCGGCGTCGATGAAATGGGCCGCGAGGCTCGTCTTCGCCGGTCCCCGCGCCGCCGGACATCAGCACGCTGCTGCCCCGGAAATAGCCCTTGCCGCCGAACATCTCGTCGAGCCAGTCGCAGCCCGGTCGAAATGCGCGCGGTGGTGGCCTTGTGCTGCAACTGCAGCGACGTGATCGGCAGCACGGCGATGCCGTCCGTGTCGATGAGAAACGGGTACTCGTTGGTCCCGTGGCTCGAGCCGCGGTACTTCACGACGCGCAGGCGGCGGGTCGAAATCTGGTCGGTGACCCGGTGGTCGAGCACGATGACGCAGTCCGAGACGTACTCTTCGAGCCCCTGCCGCGTCAGCGTGTTCACGCCGCGCTCGCCGGTGATGACGGCCGTGACGCCGCGGTCCTTGAGCCAGGCGAACAGCCGCCGCAGCTCGGCGCGCAGGACGCCGGCATTGCCGAGTCCGGCAAACAGCGACTCGATCGTGTCGAGGACGATGCGCGTGGCCTGATCGAGCGCAGGGCGTGATCGAGGCGGATGAACAAGGCTTCGAGATCGTACTCGCCCGTCTCCTCGATCTCCGACGCGCTCGACGCGGATGTACTCGATCGCGAGCACGCTTGCGTCGAATGAGGTCCTCGAGGTCGTAGCCGAGGGAGCGTGCGTTGTCGACCAGATCTTCCGCGCGCTCTTCGAACGTGACGAAGACGCCGGGCTCGCCGTATCGTCGACGCCCCATGAACCAGAAACTCGAGGCCGAAGCAGCGTCTTGCCGCACCCGGGGCCGCCAGCACGAGCGTCGGGCGGCCCCGCGGCAGGCCGCCGCCCGTCACCTCGTCGAGCCCGAGAATCCCGGTGGGTGCCTTCGTCAGTCCACGTGTGGGCTTCAAAGTTCTCTTGGAGGACGGTCGGCTCGGTTCACTCATTCCGATCTGACTCCCGGGAGAAAAGACGATCGGGGATTATATCAACGTGTTGGTGCTTCACGGCCGTTCGTGTCCAGCCCATCCATACGTCCGCATGAGTGGCCGCTTCGCTATCGAGGCCTCGCTGCGGGCAGCTTTCGTAAGATCTCGCGCGCATCAACGTCGGTCGGATCGATCTGCAGCGATCGTTCCAACTGAGACCGCGCTTCGTCAAACCGTCCCAGCCGGACGAACAGGCGTCCGACCAGGCGATGCGCGTCCGCATCGCCTGGTCGCAGCGCCACCAACCGTTGCGCGGGGCCGAGGGCGTCCTCGAAATCTCCGTGATCGGAGAGCGCAATCGCCAGGTTGCGCTGCGCATCGGCCTGTCCGGGAGCGACGGCCGCGGCGTGCCGGAACGCCGCAATAGCGTTCTCGAGCTCGCCCGTCGCGCTCAGAGCGATGCCGAGACGGGTGAGGACGGCCCCGTCGTTCGGCCGCGATCGCAGATACGCACGGCTATGCGCGATCGCTTCGGTGAAGTTCTCGGCCCCGAGGAACGCCTCGGCGAGCAGCGCATGGGTCTCCAGGCGCTGATTCTCCGACGGATTCATCGTCAGGACCCGCTGCTCCTGCTCGATCGCTTCCGCCCATCGCCGCTCCTGGGCAAGCGCCCGGCCAAGCAATTGCCGCGCGGAGATCGCCTCGACAAGGTTCGGCTGTTCCCGCAGGAAGGCCTGCAGCTCGCCGATCGCCTCCCGGTTCTTCCCGTCCTTCACCAGCTCAACCCCGAGCGTGTAATACGCTCTGGGCGCGCCGGGGACGGCCTGGCGCAGCTCCTTCATGCCGGCGTCACGCTCCCCCGCTATCAGCAGCTGGATGCCGAGGATGTGATGGGCGACGCCGGTCGGGTAGCGTTCAAGGATGGTGTGCGCGAGCACCAGCTCAGACCTGTATTCCCGGTTCCTCATGAAGGTCCCTAGCGCGAAGACGGTGGCGACCAAGGCGAGCACCACCGCGCCGCCCGCCGAGACCGCGGCGCGCTTCACGAACGACGCGGCGACCACCGCGAGCACGACGAGCGCGATCAGAGGGAGGTACATGCGACGCTCGGCGCCCACTTCGGTGGCAATTGGCACGATGCTGGACGTCGGGGCCAGGGTCACGAAGAACCAGGCGCCGAGGAAGCCCCATTTCGGCCGGCGAATGAGCGCGACAGCCGTCAGCGCCAGAAGAGCCGTCACGAACAACGCCTGCGGCAGGACGTCGCGAAGCGTCAGCGCCACCGGCCATCCGTAATTCGCCACGAGGGCCCGCGGCCAGACGGTCAGCCGGAGATATTGCGTGATCATCACCGTCTGGTTGAGCAGATACGTCCATGGGTCCACGCCGACCGAGAATCCGGCCGAGCGCACGCGTGGACCGGACCACATCATCGCCGTCAGGACGACCCAGGACGCGCACAGAGCCCCATAAAAACGCCATCGCTCGCTGAGCGCCCGCTTGAAAGACGCGAAGACGAAGACGACGTCGTACAGCACGACGACGACCGGGGCTGTCACCATGGATTCCTTGCACAGCATGCCAGCGCCACACGACAGCACAGCGATCGCCCGCCAGGCTGGCCCCGTCGACCACAAGGCGCGAATGCTGGCGTACACCGTCAGCAGGTAGAACAGGGCCATCATCAGCTCGGTCCGCTGGGTCAGGTAATCGACCGCTTCGGTGTTGAGCGGATGAAGCGTCCAGAGCAGCGCCGCCGCGAACCCGATATTCACGGCGCTGGTGTCGCCGCCGAACCGGCCCTTCAACGCCGGCAGCTCCAGCGTGCGCCGCACGATGCCAAAGACCAGCAGGCCACAGAGCAGATGGAAGGCCAGGTTGACGAGGTGGTAGCCGCCGACACTCAGACCGCCCAGAGCGTAGTTGACGGCGAACGAGAGATTGACCAGCGGACGGCCGGCGGTCGGCAGCTCGCGGCGGGGAAACAGGACCTCTTCGAGTTTCGACACGTCACGGATCTGGGCGTTCTCGACGATCGAGACGCGATCGTCAAAAACGAACGGCCCGGAGAGGCTGTTCGCGTAGGCGAGGAAGCCGGCGATGGCGATGATCGCGGCACACCACCAGATGCGTGTCGGCGTCACCGATGCCGTCGCCGGTGGCGGCGACTGCCTGCGCAACGTGCGTGGCCGCGCCATGATGCGTCATTGTACCGCCCCTGCTGCGGAGCGATCTCAAGTCTCAAGTCGTCAGACTTCAGATTTCAGACTTCAGGTTTTCGGACTTCAGGTCGTCAGATTTCAGATTTCAGATTTCAGGTTTTCGGCCTTCAGATCTGTCTGGCGGAAAAAGCGATGGGCGCGCCACCGAGGTGGCGCGCCCATTGTGTGGACGAAAGGCGAACGAACGGGACGTGCTAGAAGGTCAACGTGGCGCCGAGCTGGATGATGCGCGGGAACATGATGAGCGAGGGGCGCAGGTAGTTCGCGCCCGACAGCAGGGTC
Organism: uncultured Acidobacteriota bacterium; assembly: GCA_963745495.1. Lineage (GTDB taxonomy): Bacteria > Acidobacteriota > Vicinamibacteria > Vicinamibacterales > CAVVIG01 > CAVUXJ01. The sequence continues at coordinate 6,135 of CAVUXJ010000011.1, read as the reverse complement.
CTGCCCCTGACCGTCCCCTTGTTCAGCGCATTGTAGATGTCCGCACGCAGCTCCAACGAGCGTGCCGCCGACTTGAGATTCACGCGCTTCGCCAGACGGACGTCCAACTCGTGGGTGTTCGGGAGGTTCGTGCTGCCGATGGGCTCCACGTTCAAATTGATCGACCGAATGGTGGTGCCCCCTGTGAATTGCACCTGCCGAGCCTGTTTGAATCCGCTCCGGATGTCGTAGTTGGCCGACGCCAGAATGCCCCACGGCAGGTTATACGCGCCTGACATCTTGGCCTGCCACTCCCGGGTGTTGTTGGCCGTGTTGAAGGCCTGGTTGGGGTTCGACGCGCACCGGGTGGGATACCAAATCAACGGATTCCCGCTGCCGAGCCCGGTGCCCGCGGCGCCGCACTGAATCGGAATGTCCAGCCAGGTGGTCGAGTACGACCCGGTGATCTGCCATCCGCGGGACGGCCGTTTCGTGAACGCGACCTCGAAGGACTTGAACTTCGAATCCGCGGCTTCGCTGTTGGTGAACATCGTTTTCGAGAACGAGGCGGCACCCAGGCTCGCGGGGTACTCGTAGTACGTGAACGACTGGCCCGTGTCGTCGGCCGTGCCCAGCCGGCCATCGGGCCCCGGATCCTTATTCGTGATCGGAATGGTGTACTGACCTTCGCGACTGATGTCCGACGAGCACATAGGAGTTCAAGTTGTGCGTATACACCCCGGTGACTCGGACGGCCGGTGTTCGCGACCAGCTCGCGCTCCAAGGTCCCCGAGAACTCGTCGGTCTTGGGCTGTTTCTCGTTCGGGTTGACCAGCCCGTTGACGTTGCCCCCGATGCCCGTGACCGACCGGAAGTCCGACCCCTGCGGATTCAAGTTGACCTCGCCGGCCTCGTACAGCTTGTTGCCGTTGGTATCGTGCCAGTCCCAGGTCGTCGTCGCGGGGCCATTCAGATTGATGGCCGGTGAGATCCGGCTGCAGCTCGCGCAGCTGATTGAAGCGCCCATACCCACCCTTGATCACGGTCTTGCCGTCGCCCATGACGTCGAACGCCGCGTGCACGCGCGGCCCGAGCGAGTTGAAGGTGTTCAGGTGGAACTCGTCGAAGCACTGCGCCAACGAAAACGCCGAGGCCTCGCGGCATTGATCCGGCGCATACGCCGACTCGTGGTCGAAGCGGAGCCCCAGGTTGAGCGTCACCCGGCGCGCGAGGGTCCACGAGTCCTGTCCGTAGATGCCGAAGTACTTGCTGTAGTTCAGCCCCTTGGCCGGCGTGTTCCGCGTGTTGAGCTGGAAGGGCACGCCGTTGTTGAACACGAGCTGGTAGCCGTTCTGGTTGTTCTCGCCGATGGCCCCGTAGCCATCATTGAACGAGGTATAGAGGTGGTCGAACCCGAGCTTGAACTCGTGATTGCCCTTGAGCAGGTCCGGCTTGTAGTAGCTCACGACCGCCTTGGTGTGATCCCGGTGGTCGTCCTGGTCCCGGCCATTGATGGAGAAATTGTTGCCGGTCACGAACAGCGTCCCGATGTCGGTCGTCGACACCTTGCCCGGAGCGCTTTCATAACCGGGGCCCCTGTAGTTCCATCGGCCGTACTGGACCGAGGCCACCAGCGCGTTGCCGCGCACGGTCTGCCATTCGCCCTTCGCAATCGTGACCGGATTGTCCTTCTCTTCCATCGATTCCCGCGGAACGAACTTGCTCGCATTCCGCAGTTCGTAATCGTTGGTCCAGTGGTAGAAGCCCGTGAGACGATTGCCGGTCGACAACTGGTTCGAGAGTTTCGCGAAGTAGTAGTTCCCCTTCTTGATATTCGTGATCGGCGTGCCGTCGGGGTCGAACGCGTCCAGGATGTCGCGCTCGACCTTTTCATACCGGGCGCCGCCGAAGAACCACAGCTTGTTCCGGACGATCCGGCCGCCCAGGGTGCCGGCGAAGTCCTGCACCGTGTGCAGGGCCGGCAGCCGGATGCCCGCCGCCGCGAGCTCGTCGCTGATGTTGTCGCCCTCGAGCCCGCCGCCCGACCCGTACGCCACGGCACTCCCGTGAAGGTCGTTGCCGCCGGACTTGATCACCGAATCGACCAGCAGGCCACGCCGCGGCATTTCCGCGTTGGCGCCCACCGTCTGCACGCGCGTCCCCTCGACCGCGTTGAAGTCCACGTGGCTGCCCTGCGCGCCGAGCAGCGTGGGAGCAGACGCCAGCACTCCTTCAACCATCTGCCATGGGGACCCCAGCTGGCCGTACAGCCGGAACTCCACGGTATCGCCCAACCCGGACGACCCCACGTCGAGATTCGTGCGCACGCCGGGCACCTGGTTCATGAAGGCGTGGAACCCGTCTCGAGACGTGGGAAGCACCTCCAACTGCTCGCGTGTGAGCTCCGTCGAGGTGGCCGTCGACGTCGTGTCCACGAGCGGTGAGGCCCCTGAGACGGTAATCGTCTCGGACACGGCGCCCACGTTCATCTCCGCGTCGACTCGCGCGGTGAACCCGACCGTCAACCGGATGCCCTCGCGCCGGACGTTCTGGAAGCCCGGGAGCTCAAAGAGGACGGTATAGACCCCAATCGGCAACGGCGACAGGCGGTACTCGCCGCGCTCGTCAGAGACACTCGTGACGGACGGCACCTGCAGCGCGGGACCGGTCGCCGTGACCGTCACGCCGGGCAGGATGCCTCCAGAATTGTCCGTGATGACGCCGGAGATGCCGGCGGGATTTCCAGCCCCCTGGCCGGCCACCGCGCGTCGCCCAGGGAAGCAGCCCGGTAATACCGTAAGAATAAAGAGGCACCAACAAATCGAGCCGTACGGTTACACATCGACAACATTGCCCCTCCTGCTATGCGCCGGTTCTTGCCGGACCATTTTCGCGGGTGATAAATCACAGTGCCTGAGGAGTCAACGGCAATCCCGGTCAAGTTGGGCATCTGGTCCACATTCGGTCATCTGCACCGCTCCAATCCCCCGGACCAGAATGGCCCTTCGCTGCGAATGACCGACGAAGGGCGATATGGAGTCCTGGAAAGCGATGGGCGCAGCCACCCAGAGGCGGCGCGCCCATCTGTGGTGGACGGTCAATGTAGGACGTTCGAACCGGCGCGTGCTAGAAGTTCAACGTGGCGCCGAGCTGGATGATGCGCGGGAACATGATGAGCGCGGGACGCAGGTAGTTCGCGCCCGACTGCAGGGTCCTGCGACCTGACCGTCCCCTTGTTCAGCGCATTGTAGATGTCCGCGCGCAACTCTATCGAGCGTGCGGCGCGCTTCCCGAGACTCACCCGCTTCGCCAGACGGATGTCCAACTCGTGGGTGTTCGGGAGGTTCGTGCTGCCGATGGGCTCCACGTTCAACGTGATCGACCGAATGGTCGGCCCCCGGTGAAAAGACCACCTGCCGAGCCTGTTTCAGCCCGCTCCGGATATCGTAGTTGGCCGACGCCAGAATCCCCCACGGCAGGTTGTACGCGCCTGACACCTTGACCTGCCACTCCCGGGTGTTGTTGGCCGTGTTGAAGGCCTGGTTGGGGTTCGTGGCGCACCGGGTGGGATACCAGATCAACGGAATCCCGCTGCCGAGCCCTGTGCCCGCGGCGCCGCACTGAATCGGAATGTCCAGCCAGGTGGTCGAGTACGACCCGCGATCTGCCATCCCCGGGACGGCCGTTTCGTGAACGCGACTTCGAAGGACTTGAACTTCGAATCCGCGGCTTCGCTGTTGGTGAACATCGTTTTCGCGAACGAGGCGGCCGCCAGGCTCGCGGGGTACTCGTAGTAGGTGATCGACTGGCCCGTGTCGTCGCGCCGTGCCGAGCCGGCCATCGGGCCCCGGATCGCAGATTCGTGATCGGAATCGTGTACTGACCTTCGCGACTGATGTCCGACAGCGCATAGGAATTCAAGTTGTGCGTGTACACCCCGGTGACGCGCACGGCCGTGTTCGCGACCAGCTCGCGCTCCAAGGTCGCCGAGAACTCGTCGGTCTTGGGCTGTTTCTCGTTCGGGTTGATCACCCCGTTGACGTTGCCCCCGATGCCCGTGACCGACCGGAAGTCCGGCCCCTGCGGATCGAGGTTGACCTCGCCGGCCTCGGTACAGCTTGTTGCCGTTGGTATCGTGCCAGTCCCAGGTCGTCGTCGCGGGGACATTCAGATTGATGGCTGGTGAGATCCGGCTGCAGCTCGCGCAGCTGATTGAAGCGCCCATACCCGCCCTTGATCACGGTCTTGCCGTCGCCCATCACGTCGAACGCGACATGCGCGCGCGGCCCGAGCGAGTTGAAGGTGTTCAGGTGGAACTCGTCGAAGCACTGGGCCACCGAAAAGGCCGAGGCCTCGCGGCATTGATCCGGCGCATACGCCGACTCGTGGTCGAAGCGGAGCCCCAGGTTGAGCGTCACCCGGCGCGCGAGGGTCCACGAGTCCTGCCCATAGATGCCGAAGTACTTGCTGTAGTTCAGCCCCTTGGCCGGCGTGTTCCGCGTGTTGAGCTGGAAGGGCACGCCGTTGTTGAAGCGGAGCTGGTAGCCGACGCTCGTTGTTCGGGCCGATGGCCCCATAGCCGTCATTGAACGAGGTGAAGAGGTGGTCGACCCCGAGCTTGAACTCGTGATTGCCCTTGAGCAGATCCGGCTTGTAGTAGCTGACGACGCCCTTGGTGTGATCCCGGTGGTCGTCCTGGTCCCGTCCATTGATGGAGAAATTGTCGCCGGTCACATACAGCGTCGCGATGTCGGTCGTCGACACCTTCCCCGGCGCGCTGCATAACCGGGGCCCCTGAAGTTCCATCGCCCGTACTGGACCGAGGCGACCAGCGCGTTGCCGCGCACGGTCTGCCATTCGCCCTTCGCGATCGAGACCGGATTGTCCTTCTCTTCCATCGATTCCCGCGGGATGAACTTGCTCGCATTCCGCAGTTCGTAATCGTTGGTCCAGTGGTAGAAGCCGGTGAGGCGATTCGCCGGTCGACGCCTGATACGAGAGCTTTGCCGAAGTAATACGTCGCCCTTCTTGACATTCGTGATCGGCGTGCCGTCGGGATCGAACGCGTCCAGGATGTCGCGTTCGACCTTCTGATACCGGGCGCCGCCGAAAAACCACAGCTTGTTCCGGACGATCCGGCCGCCCAAGGTGCCGGCGAAGTCCTGCACCGTGTGCAGCTCGGCCAGCCTGATGCCCGGCGCCGCGAGGGTGTCGTCGATGTTGTTGCCCTCGAGCGCCCCGCCCGACCCGTACGCCACGGCACTCCCGTGAAGGTCGTTGCCGCCGGACTTGATCACGGAATCGACCAGCAGGCCGCGCCGTGGCATCTCCGCGTTGCTGCCCACCGTCTGCACGCGCGTCCCGTCGACCGCGTTGAAGTCCACGTGGCTGCCCTGCGCGCCGAGCGGCCGTGGGCCGGCAGACGCCAGCACTCCCTTCGACCATCTGCCACGGAGAGCCGAGCTGTCCGGTACAGCCCGGAACTCCACCGTGTCGCCCAACCCGGACGAGCCGACGTCGAGGTTCGTGCGCACGCCCGGGCACCTGGTTCAAGAAGGCGTGGAACCCGATCCCGAGAGGTCGGGAAGCACCTCCAACCTGCTTCGCGCGTGAGCTCGGTCGAGGTGGCGGTCGACGTCGTGTCCACGAGCGGCGAGGCTCCGCGAGACGCGTAATCGTCTCCGACACCGCGCCCACGTTCATCTCCGCGTCCACCCGCGCGGTGAACCCGACCGTCAACCGTACGCCCTCGCGCCGGACGTTCTGAAAGCCGGGGAGCTCGAAGAGGCACGGTGTAGACGCCAATCGGCAACGGCGACAGGCGGTACTCGCCGCGCTCGTCAGAGACAGCTCGTGACTGACGGCACCTGCAGCGCGGGACTCGGTCGCCGTGACCGTCACGCCGGGCAGGATGGCGCCCGGAATTGTCCGTGACCACGCCGGAGATGCCGGCGGGATTTCCAGCCCCCTGGCCGGCCACCGCGGGCGTCGTCCACGGAAGCAGCCCGATCGACCTGAGTGTAAAGAGGAAGCGCCAACAATCGAGCGACGTACGTACACAACAGCATTGTCCCTCCCGCAAGTTGCCAGGTTGGCCTTGTTCCGAAAGACACGCGGCCCCGACACGGGACGCGCGTTGCGCGAATGTCTCAGGAC
>CAVUXJ010000010.1:0-108219 GCA_963745495.1 uncultured Acidobacteriota bacterium | reverse complement strand
TCCCGGCACAGACACTCGTGTAGTGCATCCCGGCCGAGTCGGGATCTGGTATCGTCCAGCCTGTCTCGTTCCCAAACGTAGTGTGATCCCCCGATCGAAGTCGCGCTCGAGGTCGCGAACGGTCCCGCGCCGCCATTCGAGCTCCGCCTGGGCACCGCTCTCGGACAAATCGTCGATCTTGTCGTCTTTGCGACCGAGCCGCGTTTTCTCGAGCGGGCTGAACGCGAGTTCGTCGTTGTACCGGGTGTCGAGCCACCCGTTGAGGCGTGCTGTCTCACGCTCGGCTGAATCCGCGCTCGCGCTTCCCTCTCCGGCCCTAATTCAGTCTTGTTCCCGGGACGAGTCAACGCCCACCGAACACATCCACAGGCGGCTCCTCTGCTGGCTTTTTCCAGCCGGCTTCGAACCACTTCTCCCAGTTCTTGGCCCACGGTCGGTTGTAGTAGTCGATGAAGTCGGGGTGCGTGGGGGGCAACTGCACGGGCCGCCCCTTGACGTTCTTGAGCTGGCCCAGGCACTCGATGAAGGTGTACCGGCGCTCCGGATCGTCGGTCGTCGCGATCCGCTGGAAGCGAAACGCCGCCCGGACTGGGGCGACGAAGGCGTCGGGGTCGTAGAAGATCGTCTCGTGATCGAGGCCGTAGAACTTGCCGCTGGGGTCGTACACGGGCTTGAAGGTTTCCACGGTTTCCATCTTGTCGCTCGTGTCGAACATGGCGTGCGTCAACGTCCAGGCTTGAACGTTGGCCGTCCAGGTCACGAGCGTGGTGCCGTCCCAGAAGCCGATGGTTTCCCCGTACCACTGCGGGGACTTCTGCGCGTGCGCCTTCCCGATCATCACCTGGCGCAGGAAGTTGTCCGCGACGCCCGACAGGAACTGCACCTGCCAGGTCGTCATCGTCAGCTGAAAGTTTCCCGCCTCGGAGGGCTCCGACCACCAGCGGATGAAGCCTTCGGGATAGCAGAACGCGGCGTTCCACTGTGGCGCGTTCGTCACCGCCTCGTGGTACATGTGCTGCACCATGCGCTGCCGATACACCGGCGTGAGCACCGACAGCACGGTCGGCGCCTGACTGACGCCCCAGATCCACTCCGAGCCCCGCTCGGGCCGCCGGTCGCGCTGATAGTAGCCGTCCCACTCGGGCACGGTCACCCTCGTATGCTGGGTCGGCCCGCCTTTGGCCTTCGAGGCGGCGAGGAGCGCCTCGTAGTGTTCCTTCGCTGTCCGGTACGGATAGGGGCTCAGGATGCGCTCGCGCGTCCAGTGCCGGTCGTCGCAGTCGGCCCAGGAGGCGGACCGTGGCGGATTCGGGCCAATCGTTCCCCGGATGTTCAGGCTGAACAGCTCGCGCGGTGTGTTGCACCGGTAGTAGCGCGGGTCGAGCCACTGCTGTCGATCCTGGTAGAAGTTGGTCGAGGTGAACATGTCCTTCTCGAGAGGCTGCACGCCGTCTGGCGGCCCGAGGATCTGCAGCGGCGCCGCCCCTTGGCCGCTACCCAGGTCGATTTGCTCTTCCAAGAGCGAAAGTCCCGGGACATCGGGCGCGATACCGCCGTCCCTTTTCGCATCCTGCGGGACCGACGTCGAGGGCTGCCGTGCGCAGGCGCCAATCGACAGCATGACCAGGGCCAGCAGGCCCATCAACCACTTCGCTCTCATGTGAGGCTTCCCCTCACGCTCATTGAGGCCCCGCCGACTGCCCGCAGTCGTGCGACGCGGAGTGTGAAGCCAGCAGTGTACGGTAAGTCGTACGCACTGCGAGTGTTCAGGTGGCGGCCTGTCGATGGGCAGGCTGCTGGTCGATCCTTTCGGTGGTCCCGGCGCTCCTTTACCGCACTGCCTCGCCGAGGCTGAAAGCCTCGGCGGGCTGACCGAGGACGTCCCCGTCAGACAAGCGAACGAAGTGAGCTTGGATGGCGGGCCGTGCGGGACGAGTTTCTCAACTGGCTGGTGACCGCGCAATCCCCGCCTAGGGTAGGCACGGTCGACGAACCAGGGCGCTCGGGCTATTTCAACGCGAAGTCAAAGCGATCGGGCTTTGCGCTCAGGCACGCGCGGTCGACCGGGCGCGTCGGGTCCGCCAGGAAGGCGCGAATCATCTGGCGTCCGCAAGGGCTCACCCTGTGTACGCCGTGGGTCGTGTTGGGCACGAGGACGAACTGCGATCGTGCAAAACGCCTGGCTGCGGCCTCTGCTAACGGCGGCGGACATCCGGGTCGAACTGCGCCGACAGGAACAGCGTCGGCACATCGCTCGTCACGGGATGACTCTCCGCCGGTTCCGGGGCGCCCACCGGAAAGGACGCGCACACGTCGAAGTAGCGCTGGAAGCCCTTCACGGAGACGAGACCGATCTGGGTCGCTGCCGATGCCGTCGGCGACGTGATCGCGCCGTTCGAAGGGAAACTCCTCTTTGCAGAGAAAGGCGAGGTGCTGCGCCTCCAAGTATTGGCTGCGATCTGCGATCTGAGCGTCGAGCGCCGAGTAGTCGCCTCGGGAGAAGGCGTGGGCGTCGCGCGGGAGCGACCGGGCACCATCCCCGTCGTAGAGTCTGTCCATTAGGAAGCCACCGAGGTCGTCGGCGGTATATGTGCGTTCCTTGACGGTGACGGGGCCAGTGAGCAGTCGCGTGGCGAAGGCTGCCAATTCCGTGGCTGCGTGCGGAAAGCGCGTGCGGCAGGCGCGCGTGGCCGCGCACTGGGCCAGGATCAGGTGCGCGGCATCCGCGAGTGGCTTGGGTCCACCCTCGGCCCAGGTGGCCTCGGGCGGCCAGACCGAGTCGAGAACCACCGCCCGCACGCCTGCCGCGTGCGCCCGCAGCACCGAGAACGCGACCCGGGAGCCGTAGCTCACCCCGAACAGGTCGAATCGTTCGAGTCCAAGGGCGGTCCGCAAATCCTGGACGTCGCGGGCCACCTCGAGGGCGTTGTACGAAGACAGGTCGACGCCGGCGGCGGCATGTCGCGAGCCGCAGGCGATCAACCCCTTGGCGGCGGCCTCCGACAGCGGCCCCGCGTCGTTCAGGGGCAGGCTCGGTCCGCAGTCAAGCGAGGGGGCCGAGAGCATGCCGCCGCGCTGGTCGAAGAAGATCCAGTCCTGGTCCTGTCCGTCCCAGTTCCATTCCCCGGGCCGCGCGCAATGCGTTGGGCAGGCTGTCGACGGCACCTCCGCCAGGCCCGCCGTGCAGATAGATCACGGGGACCGCTCCTGCCCGGGGCTTCAAGGCCTTGACGACTGCCACGGGCAGCGCCAGACGGCGGCCATTGTTGCTGCCCCGTGTCTCGTCCACGACCAGCGTGCCGCACGTCACGGTCTGGGCGATGCCGGCGTAGTCCCCGTGACACGGGGCGGCTCGATACTCAGGCGGTGCTGCGAGAGCAACGGCCGGCGCCAGCAGCACGGCTGTCAGAGCAAGAGCGGCGCCGCGCCGTGAGCGGACTGGACTGGTCGGAGGCTTCGAACTCATTGCCCAAGACTACTTTGGCGCATGCAGTATTTGCGGAGCGGACTGGAATGAATCCGGCGACCGTCAGCCATTGGGCTGAAAGTCTCAAGCGATGTGCGAATTGAGTGGCGGGGTGGACGGGACTCGAAACCAAGTCGCCCCCGTCCTGACAAGTCATAGATGGTGCGCAGGTTGTGGTCACAAGCTGCTCAGTATCAATCAGTTGGCAACCGTCAACGAGTCCCCCGCGCTCCCTACCGCTCTCCTCGAATCCCCCCTGTCGTGGAGACATGTTGGAGACATTGTGGAGACTGAAATTACGGCGCGACGTCCCCCTAGTTTTGAGGACGTTTCGGTTCCGAGTGCGGCGACTCTGACGTTGCGACCTCCTGGTTCGTAGCCAGGCGAAACGAGGCAACTGGGGGCAGCTGGAGACAACTGCTCCCAGGTTTTCCGGGCCGAAGTCTCCGCTCGAGACCACGCCGGTCAGTCGGATGGAGTTCTGGAACAGTTCTGGGACAGTCGAACCGGGTGCTGTGTCGTGGGACAATGACGGTATGCCGAACGCCACGATCACCGTGGATGCAGCATTGAAAGCGCGACTCGCAGAGCTCGCCAGCCAGTCGGGACAGCCTGTCGACGAGTTCGTCGAGGCGCTCCTGCGGCGAATCGCCAACGCTGACATCCGTTTCGATCGTGGCGTTCCAGTGTTTCCTCAACGACCTGGCGCCCCCACACTCTCCGTCGAAGACGTGGACCGCCTCAGCGACGGCGCCGGATAGTTCAATCTCGTGGTCGGCTTGCTCGATGTGAATGTCCTGGTGGCGTTGCTCGTTCCCGAACATCAGCATCACAGTCTGGCAATGGCGTGGTTCACGGAAGAAGCGGTTCGTCAGGGTTGGGCGACCTGCGCGGCAACCGAGCTCGGCGTGATTCGTGTCTGTGCGCAGTTGCCTGGAGGGCCTTGGCCACCGGAGACGACCGCGGATCGGCTTCTGCTCCTGACCTCCGCAAGAGGCGAATACGAGTTCTGGCCTGACGCGATCCCTCCCGCGACCATGGGTGAAGTGCGCTCAGCGACAACCGCGAAGCAGATCACCGACCGTTATCTTCTCGGACTGGCACGACGCCATGCAAGTCGCGTGATTACCTTCGATCGCGCATTGGCGGCGGCGGGCGGCGACGACGTCGTCTGTCTGTTGGCGGAAGCTGAATAGCCGCCGCCACTCTACGCCCGTCCCCGCACGAAGTGCAGGGTGCTCACTGACCCAGATGATGCTTGGGGGCTGAGCGCTCGCAGGATCGCGTCCAGCACTACATCGAGCTCCTTCCCGACGTCCTCTGCGAGAAGACGGAGCACCAGTAGCCGTTCTCTTGAAGCAGCTGGGTCGCCTTACCTTTCGCGCCGGCACCCTTAGCACGGGCACGCGAGACTGCCCCGTCGTGGTCGAGGCGATCGGCAACACCCGCCACGGGCAGGCCTCGCCCGCGTTCCTGGGGCTATTCCCGCTGGGTGCGGGCGAAGGCGTCGAGCGGAGCGCCGGCCCTCGATGAGCGCCGCAGAATGCGCGGGCACAATCGCCGTAATCGCCTGCCCTTCCCGCGCGAGGCGCCTGGCCAGGGCGGCGAGCGAGGCGCGGTTCCGCGCCTGGCTGTCGCTGAAGATCCACCGGCGGCCCCGCAGCGCGTCGCTGCTAGTGGTGTCAGCCGAATCGCCGACGAAAGGCACGCCGCGAACCAGGTAGGCGGCGCTGCCGGCTTGTGTCCCGGCAACCCGAACACCTGCACGGCGGCGTCGCCCACCATGACGATCTCGCCGTCGCGTAGCGCCCGCGTGACGGTGATGCCGGTGGAGCGGACAGGCATGAGCCGAAGGAGTGGTCCCTGCGCGCCCTCTCGACCCTCGATAAGGGGCGACTTCGCGCTCGAGCGCCATCACCTGCGCGGCCGGAAACCTGGGCACCGCGCCAATGTGATCCGCGTGGCCATGGGTCAGCAGGATGGCGACAACTGCCTCGGGCCCGTGGCCGCGGCGCGGATAGCGCGGCCAGCAGCGCCTTTCCCATCGGCGTCGTTCCCCGCGTCAATCAGCGCGACCTTCCCGGGCCCGGCCGGCAGCACGGCGACGATTCCGATGCCGTCGGCCACCAAGCGGGCTCCGTTGATCTCCTCGCCGTCGGTGACGCCGCGCCGGCCCATGAACGCCGAGGCAATCGCGGCGCCAATACCCGCGATCAGGAAGAGCACGACGAGACCGATGGCGATAAGGGTTCGTTTCATCGGCGGTCACTGCAGCTCGACGAGCAGGCCAAGCTCGCCATCCTCGGTCTATCGCACGATCAAAGACCGGCTGGTGTATGCCGACCCGGGGGCCGCGACCTATGACGCTCAGGATCGCACACACGTCGTACGACGCCTCCGACACCGAGCCCACCTGCTCGGCTTTCAGCTGGTCGACCTCTCGACCGGAGAACTCATCGACGGAGCTGTTTCTTAGGAGTCGAGCTGAGCTGTTGACACGCCCGCACGAGCGATCAAACCTGGGCGTATCGGCCACTTTCGGACGCGATAGCGGAGATCAACATCCATCGTCTGCCCGGCGTCGAGAGGTATGACGGCTTGACCGAGAAGCAATCCTCGACGCCCGAACCGAGCGGACCGACGAGTGGGGAGTGGATGACCGCCAGAACTGCTGATTGGCTCGGCAAGGCACCGCCAGCTGCTGCGGGAATCGCTTGGTAGCGATCGACCGTGCCGAAGCACCAGCCGCAACTGCCTAACGCCGCTCGGTGGGCAGCTGACGCTGCGTTCGCGAAGCCGTTAACCAATCCGGCAGCGGTTCCGCGATGATGACAGTGTTCGCTGACTATCGCTTGAGCAGTCGTCGAACCGCCGACTCTTCTTGAGGCACTGGCAGAGGTCGAAGGCCCTTCAAGGCTCGCATATGACGATCGGCTTCTCGAAACGCGCGCTCGATGACAGGCCTTGAATCGAGCACCCACGTCGTGACTCTTTCGCGGACAGCCTTCTGCCGCCAGTGGAAGTTTACAAGTGATTGCACCGCGTCGTCCGCTACGGATTGCGCACACAGGGCGTTGATGCCGAACCCACGATCGAGGATACGGAGAAAGGCGACAAGATCGAGAATGATGGCCGCCGAGGTCGCTGCTGACCGATTGCTGTCAACGATAGCGCCGACGTACAGATACAAGGCACCGCGCTGCACGGCGTCGTAGGACAGAATCTGCCGGTCAGTCACCTCACCTTCGTGCATGCCTTCCGCGAGACCAAGATACGCCTCGCGGACCACAGGAACGACATTCCAGTAGCCAACCGATTGGCCGGTGCTCGTCATCACACGCCGTATCGAGAACGGGTTCGCACGCCACCACGACTCGAGCTGCGGGCGCGGGAGCAGTTGCACCGAGCTATCGAACGCCCTTTCATTGATACGGTGGATGTCCGGCATCTCCCGTATCGTCACGAAATGGCTCGTGTAGCCCAGGAACGCTCTCGACTCAAGCTGACGTCCGTCCTGGCTCTCCTCATCGCCTTCGTCAGGAGGGTACGGGAATGCATTGGCAATGAAACTCACGAGAAAGCCGGCCGCGGCCCGCGAGGCGAAGTTGGTCCACTGGTGGCGTGTCAATCTGTTTGTCGACGTCGGAACTCCCGGCACCGACGGCGTATCCGAAATTCCGCGAACGATCATCAATCCAACCGGGTGGCCTTCCGATCTGAGATGCTGCACGGCGGCCGCGAGTCCGGCACTCTCCATCTCGACCGCTCCCAGGCGGGGATCGCCGGCAAGTACGGGAGCGAAGCCGGCCGCGTCCGCACTTTCAACCACCTTCTCGCCCGAGGCGAGTCCGCCGAAGAACAATTCCGGGAAGCCGCTCGCGTCCGGTTTCTCGCCAACCTCCTTCGGCCAGTCCGAGTCGACGTTGAACGCTGCGGCCGCGGCTCGCAACGCCTGATCCGTCTCCTCTTGAAACTTGTGCCGAGGCGAAAACCCGTCGTCGTCCAGGCTGCCATACTCGTACGACCGGATGTAATCGGCGACGAAGACGTCGCCCTTGTGCAGGTTCTTGTCCAAGCCCCCTGCGATGCCCACGAACATGAGATACCGCGGCTCGAAGGTGGCGTAGGCGGACATGGCGGCGACCGCCGACACAGTGTTCGTCTGATCGGGCGCAACGCCGACGACGACGCGATAGGCACCCGCCGATCGCGTCGACGGAATCTCGCCGCACGTCCACGCATATTGATTCGGTGTCTTTCGCAAGCCGGGATACTGCGTCACGTTGTGCAGTCGATCGAGGACGGCTCTGTGCTCTTCCGCCTTGGCGGTCAGAATCGCGACGTCGATCCTCCTCACCGTTTCAGCTCGTCATCTCGCGGAGGCGATCGGCCACGAGAAGATTCAGGCGCGCGTAACCTCGGTAACCGGTCAGCTCGAAGTAGTGTTGATCCATGCCAACGCGCCTGCGAACACGCGAACCGAACCGCGCAAACACGAAATATCCACACTCGGGCGTGATGTTCGTTCGAACGAGGCCATCGGCAACGAGCGCCTCGTACGTCTGCCGCAGATAATCGGTCAACTTTCGGTTGCTCTCTCCGGTGCCGAGCACCTTCATCGTGCGTCGTGCGAGCGACATATCGGCAGCCGAGGACGAGCCCGACATGCTTTCGGAGAGAAACATGAGTTCGTCACGCGCGGCCGCTGGAACAAGAGCGTAGGCGAAACGGACCGACGGAAGCGCAAGCGCCTTGGCTGGGCAGATGACGCGCATCGTAAGGTCCGGATCAAGCATGGCGCTATGCTCTGTGCGCTCGCTATCCCACTGCATGAATTGGAACGAGCCATCCACGATGACGAGCGATCCGGTGGCCTGCTGCCAGGTGGCGAGCACTCTCATGTGTTCCCGAGTGACGCGCACGCCGGCGTACCAAATTGGATCGCACAAGACGAGCACGGACCGCTGTTTCGGCAATGCTGGCAATTCGTCAAGGTCGAACAGGTGGCGTTCGGCCAGGCGGCGAGGTCTCAGGCCCAGCAGTCGCAGAAAATAGTGCGTTGTGTAATACATCGGCGCGAAATAACAGACGCGCTCTGTTCGTCGCTGGCCAAGCCAGAAACAAATGGCAGCCAGCAGCGGGCTGGATCCGGAGCCGACGACAATGTTTGAGTTCTTTGGCTTCACTCCTTCCACCGCCCGATGACGTCGGCCAATCGATTCGAGCAGCGCGTCGTCGTCATTCGGGTAGATGTATCGGTCCGCCGGCTGGTAACGGTGCAACTGCCCGCGCCGCGGGCCCAGATATGCTGCGGCAAACGGGTGAGTGCCATTCCAGTCGGACACGAAACGTGAACGGTCACAGTGCGATCGCGCGGTCGAGCCGTTGATGTGTGTCGACAAGGCCGAAGTCCATGGAGTCCGTGAAAGAATACGGTAGCTTATTTCGGCTTGGCAATCCGACGTGCATTGAACGGAAGCCGCCGCATGATCGATCCGACTGACAACGTCACGATCATTCCAAGTGAACCGCGGTACATGCGTGAGGTCTCTGCACTCGCGGCGCTCGTATATCCAGGTGTTACCGGGTGGCCGATCGAGCAGCTCAACGAACACCTGCACATTTTCCCAGCCGGCCAGTTGATCGCGATCGATCGCGACACGGCGCAGATCGTCGGCGCGTCGCTCAATCTTGTCGTGAGGTGCGAGGACGTGGTGCTGGGCAGTTCGTGTACATGGATATCATCGATTCCGGCTGGTTTCGTACACACGATACCCGCAATGGGCATGTCATGTACGCCGCCGACCTGTTCGTGCATCCTGCCGCCCGCCAGAGAGGCGTTGGCAGCGCTCTTCTTGCCTTCCGATGGGAAACGTCGATGCGGCTGTGCGTGAATCGGATTGTCGGCTCGGCGCGCCTCGAGCGGATGCCGCCACCATCGACTCCGCATGAAAAGTACCTCCAGATGCTGCGGACGGGTGGCGTGGATGAGCCGGGACTGCGCTTCCTCCTGTCGCGTGGCGCGACGCTGCTGGATCTGCTGCCTCACCACTTCGACGCGTCACAAGAGCGCTGTCCACACGCTGTGCTGACGGGATGGGATGGTCCACCTCGCGCGCAGCCCCGCAGCAGGAACGGCCCTGGCACGGCGCCGCAGGAGATACATCGATGACCGAGGACCGGACCCACGGAGGCGCCCGAACTGACACCGATGCATCCCTGAAGGTCATCGAGTGGGAGTATCAGGCGGTCAAAGCCGAACAGACGCAACGAATCGGCTTCCGCGACAACATGCTGTTCGTTCAGCTGGCAGCGGTCGGCGGAGTCGTGTCCTGGAGTCTGACCCACCTTGGGGATACCTACGGGCTTCAGGCGTTGCTCATCGTCCCTTGGGTGTGCGCCATTCTTGGTTGGGCCTACCTGGTGAACGATCATGCGGTGTCGCGCATCGGACGCTATGCGCGCGAGGTGCTGACCCCTCGGATCACACCGCTCGCGTCGCTACCACCAATCACGATCACCGGCGATGACGGAGCGAGCATACAATCGTCGAGGTCTTCGGATGGGAGCCCTTCCATCGCAGTGACACGCGACGGACGTCGCGAAAAGCCATTCAGCTGGCCGTAGATCTGCTGACGTTCATCCTCCCTGGCGTCGTCGCCTTCAGCGTGTTCTGGACGTTCGGCGCTCGGGTGCATCCGCGACTGGAGTTCATGGCAGTCCTTCGTCGAGAGCGGAATGCTGTTGTGCCTGACATTCTCGATCATCGTATACGCCGACCTGGGGAAAGGACCGAGCGGGCGCTGAGAGTTAGCCTGATGGTGTGTCGACGCCAGCGCCTCGTACCGATGTCGCCGACGTCGCCGATTCTTCCAGCCGCGATTTTCGAGTCATAAAGCGCAGTGCCGATTAGCTCAAGACGGGGCGCCGCTGGCCCCCCGTCAGGAGACAATCGCGGTTTGTCTGCCGTTTGTCATTCGAACTGAGCGGTATGGTCACCGAATTCGGGTCTCGGTTCTTCGGGTTATGGCGGGGTGGACAGGACTCGAAACCAAGTCGCCCCGTCCCGACAAGTCATAGATGAAGCGCAGGTTGTGGTCGCAAGCTGCTCAGCACCAATCAGTTGGCAACCGTCAGCGAGTCTCCCGCGAACCCTACCGTTCTCCTCGAATCCACCCCTGTCGTGGAGACATGTTGGAGACACTGTGGAGACGGGAAATTGGCCCGGCGTCCCGCGACGTCCCCGGTTTCGAATCCGTTCGGTTTAGAGTCCGGCGACTCGAATGTGCGACCTCCTGGTTCGTAGCCAGGCGAAACGAGGCAACTGGGGGCAGCTGGAGACCGCTGCCCTCAGGCTTTCGGGAGCTGACCGACAAGGCGAGGTTCCGCAGCCGCCCTGAACCGCGACGTGTCGGATCGCTCTGCGCTGGAGAGAACACCTGGGCAGGTGTCGTAAGAAAGCGAGAGAGCCGCACCAACTCATGAGCTCACGTCCCCGTTTCAATGCCGCCAGCGCCATCGCTACCATTGCAACCGGGCACCGATCCGGAGGACGCGCGGTGCCGTGATTGCGGTCGGCCGCAGCCACGAGCCACCTGAGGTGGTCGTCAGCGCCTGTTCCGCATTGGTGTTGAATATGTTGTACAAGTCGAAGAATCCCATAACACGCACTGATTTGATGCGGATCGTCTTCTCGGTGCGAACGTCGACGAGCGTGACGTCGGGGGTCCGATTGGCCGCGACCGGTTGGGCTTTGATGGTCGCGCTCCCATAGTTCAGCGTTTGAACGAAGGTGCGCGCGAACGGTGTACCGGACTGATGCCGGACGACTGGAACGACCAGAAAGCCCAGCGAAGATTGATCGTGCCATTCAGTTTCGCCTGCCACGTCCTGAACAGATCCTGGCCGTGCGCGGCGTTGATCAGGGCATTTGGCGTGAAATCATTGCCCGTCCCAAGCGCGGCCTCGCGGCTCCACGTCTCCGTGAAGCTGGCGAGCAGTGACCAACCGGTGCCCTGACGTTTCGTCGCCGTGATCTCCAAGTGTACGTACTCGCTGTTGCTGTCGGGCAGGTTCGTGGTCAGGTTCAGGGGCGACGCGCTCAAGGAGGCCGCGGTCAGCTCGTAGGCGGTCACGCTTCCGCCATCATCGGCAGAACCGAGTTCGGCCCGTCTGGGCCGGGATCAACGACAGCGACCGGCACCGAGTACGCACTGAGCGGCCGGCTGACGTTGATCGTGCCGTACGGCTGCCGCTTCGCGTTCACGACCATGCCGGTCCGGACGCCGACAGCGAGGTGCCACCTCGCGCTCGATGTAGGCGCTGGCCTGACGGACATAGGTATTCTCGATACGCGGATCGAGCCGCGTGGACGCGCTGCCGCCGGACACCGCGATCAGATTTCCTTCCTCACCAGGATCCCATCGGCCGTTGACGTTCGCATCGTTGGTCCAGACATAGGTCTGCGACCAGCCGGACAGGATTCGGGTTGAGGGCTGACGTGAAATTGGTGCCGGGGTAGATCCAGAACTGTCCGTAATGGAGCTTGAGCACCGTCTTGCCGTCGCCCGTGAGATCGGTACTCATGCCCACGCGTGGGGCCCAGTTGTTGAACGTGAGGACGGGGTCCATCGCCGCGAACATCTGCCCTGACGGTCCCTGCTGCTCGGGAAGAATCGGCTGGTAGCGATCCAGGCGCATGCCGAAGGAAAGGGTGACCCGGCCATTGAGACGCCACGCGTCGTCCACGAAACCAGCGGCGGTCGTCAGCGCGTTCTTCGACACGTTCGGGCCCAACCGGATCTGCACTTGAGCGGGCGCGCCGTTGTTCAGCGTCGACGCGCAGTTGCAGGGATTGCCGTATCCGCCGGTCGGTGCGACGAGCCGGTCGTTCATGTACTCGCCGCCGATTCTGAAGGTGTGACTGCCGCCCCACCCGGTCCTCAGGAAGCTCACGGAACCGTTGGCCTGCGGGCGGTTGATCAGTCGCTCCTGAGACACCGCGCCACCGCGCGCCGTATTCGCACCAATGTCCGCAATGCGCGGGTCCGTGCTCTTGAGATGTTGCGGCGAAGGCGGAGCGATAACCTCCGACGCGTGCCTCGACATAGAGCGCGTCCGTCACGGCGGCGTTGTACTCGCCCTTCCACACGCTCACGGGAAATACCACGCGCTGCAGCGCATCGCTGATCACGATGGGCTGGCTCGTGCTCGGGGTGAAATAACTCGACTGCCGGAAAATTTCGTGCTGGAGGTATCCGACGAGCTTTTGACGTCGAGACAGCAGGTAGGTGACCTTGCCCGTCACGACCGTCGCGTCTCGCGGGGCAACCGTGTCGAGCAGCCAGGGGTATTGCTGCGCAACCTCCGTGGAGCGGTACGCGCTATACCACCACGCCTTGTCTTTCTTCAGGTATCCGCCTACGTCCGCGTTGAAATCGCGAAAACGCTGCAGCCGGTTGACGTCGCGCGCGTCGAGGCCTGGCCCGCCTGATACGCCGCGAGCGATCTGATCGTCGTCGATGTTGGTCGCTTCAAGCGCGTCGTTCTGGAAATCAGCATACAGGCTCCCCCGATAGGCGTTGCCTCCGGACTTGCTGACGTACTGGCCCAGGGTGCCGGGCACCGGCATTGCCGCCGTTTGTCCCACAGCCGTGATCGCGATCTCCGCAAACGACGCGAAGTCGGAGAAGTAGTTGTCGTTCGGCCCGTTGGCCCCGCCGACACGAATGCCTTCAACCTCATTGCGGTTGACCCCGGTGGTCGCGCGCAGTCCATAGGCGGTGTATTCCTGCAGCGTGATCGCGCCGTTACCTCCCACGTCCATCCTCGAGAAGCGCCACGCCCGGCGTGTTCGCCGCGATCGCGAAGAAGTCCCGCGCGCCTGGCAGGCTCGCGAGCGTGTCGCTGTCAAAGTGGGTCGTGACCGCTGTTGACGCGACGTCAACCACGGGCGCCGCGCCGCTGACGGTAACGCGGTCGTCGATGGTCGCCGGGCTCAACTCGACGTTGACGGTCGCCGTGAAACCGAGACCGACGTAGATACCCTCGCGGACAAGCGTGCCAAAACCGGAAAGTTGAAAGGTGAGGGTGTGGTCGCCGACGGCCACTGCAGAAAACCGGTAGACGCCGGCCTCATCCGTGAGGGCGGTGAGAGTGGTCATCAATGAAGGCCCCGACAGGCTGACGGTCACGCCCGGCGCGACGGCCTTCGTGCTGTCTGTGACGACTCCATTGACGGCACCAGTCGTTGCGGTTACCGTCTGCGCTTCGGCGGACACCCCCCCGTTCCCTGCGATGACGCATACAAGCGAAGCACCGACCCAAGCGCCAGGCCACGCATGACGCGTACAAACTCTCACATCAGCCCTTCATGGGTACGATCTCCGTAAGCATGCAAGAAGACGTCCAGCCCAAGGCGTTGGGTTGGTCTTCGGACGCACCCCGTGCCGCATGCGCTCACCACATTTGGTTAAGGAGTCCCGGCCCACCGTGACCCCGCGTGTAGGGGTGTTCTGTCTCCGCTGATTGCCTCCGAATGGCGCGCTGTCTTTTACGGTGGTTCCGTCAAAAGCGGCACGGGCGTTGCCCTTAAGATGGGCGCTGTTGGCGACATGAGTTGGGTCACCGTCATCTGGTCCATGGTCGCGGCGGCGTGCCTCACGCTGGCCGTGATCTACTTTCTGGTGTGGTGGAGCAACCGCACCGCCCGGGCCAATCTGCTCTTTGCCATGACCGCAGCCTCCACAGCGGCCTTCACGCTTTGTGAATTGCGCCAGATGCTCGTCGGGACGTCCGAAGAACTCCTCTCGGCGATGCGGTGGACGCATGTTGCGCTGCTGGGTGTGCTGGTCTCGACCGCCTGGTTCGTGACGTTGTACCTCGGAGCGGGGCGGCGATGGCTAGCGTGGACCGTCATGGGCCTGCGCGCGTTCTACCTGCTGGTCGCGTTTCTGATCTGGGGGAACGTCAACTACCTCGAGATCACGAGCCTGCGGCGCGTGCCGTTTCTCGGCGACTCGATCACGGTGTTCGAAGGGGTGCCGAATCCCTGGATGGTGTTCGGCTACGCGACGATGGTGCTGATCCTCGTCTTTGTTGCGGATGCGAGCGTCACGGCCTGGCGGCGAGGCGAGCGCCGAAAGGCGTTGATGATCGGGGGCAGTGTCGAGTTCTTTCTGTTGCTCGGCACCGTTCAGGCTTCGCTGGTTCATTGGGCCCAACTGCCCATCCCCGTTCTCATCGGCCCGCTCTACCTCGGTCTGGTCGTCGTCATGGGTTCCGAGGTGAGTCGTGACGTGCTCCGGGCGTCGCGACTCGTCAACGAGCTTCAAGCCAGCGAGGCCGGGCTGCGCGAGAGCCAGAAACGCATGAGCCTGGCTCTCGAGGCCGGCAACCTTGGCATCTGGATTTCGGGACCTCGCGCAAAACGAGATGTGGGCGAGCCACTCGTGGCGAACATTGTTTGGCTTCGAGCCGTCGGAACACCTGGACCTCGACAGGGTTCTGCAGCGGCTGCATCCTGACGACCGTCACATGCTTCGAAAGGATGAGGCGATGGCGCTCGCGGGCTCGAATGGAGGCGCATACCAGACGGAATACCGGTTGATGTGCCCGAATGGCGGGACCCGGTGGATTTCCTCGCGAGGCCGTGTCGAGTTCGACGCCGCGGGCCGGCCGGTCCTGATCCGGGGCGCGGATCGCGACGTGACCGCACCTAAACAGGCTGAGCAGGAGACACAGCTGCTCCGGCAGGAGATTGCGCACGCGGGGCGCGTCTCGATGATGGGCCAGCTCGCGTCGGGGCTGGCACACGAGATCAATCAGCCGCTCGCGTCGATCTTGCGCAACGCGGAGGCGGCCGAGCTGTTCCTGCAGCACCCTTCACCGGATCTCGACGAGATCCGCGCGATTCTTTCGGACATCCGCTCGGACGACGAACGCGCTGGCCACGTCATCGATCGCATGCGCGGGCTGCTCAAGGGGCAGACGCTCGAGACGGGACGACTCGACGTGGGCGCGCTGGTCGGCGATGTGGCGGCGCTCGTGCGGGTCGATGCCGCGACGCGGCAGGTGAAGCTGGATGTCGATGTGCCAGCCGATCTGCCGCACGTTCGCGGCGACCGTGTGCAGATTCAGCAAGTGCTGCTCAACCTCATCCTCAACGGGATGGACGCGCTCCACGAAACGAGGCCCGAGGATCGGCGCGTCGATGTGACCGCACGGGCCGATGTCACCCGGGGGGCTCGCAGCTTATCGAGATTGCCGTCGGCGACGCGGGGCACGGCATTCCTGCTGACAAGCTTGCGCGGATCTTCGACCCATTTTTCACGACCAAGCCGAACGGCATGGGCATCGGTCTGGCGGTCTCCCGCACGATCGTCGAGGCGCATCGCGGGCGACTGTGGGCTGAGAACAGGAGCGGCGGCGGCGCGGCATTTCGTTTCACGCTGCCGATCGCGGAGGCGGGCGCCGCCGTATGAACATAACCCAACCCACCGTCCACATCGTCGACGACGATGCGCCGTTTCTTGCGGCAACTTCGCGGCTGCTGCGGGCGAGCGGGTTTGCGGTCAGGACGTTCGGATCGGCGAGCGACTTTCTCACGCAGCGAGCCGAGGATGCGCCGGGCTGCGTGCTCGCCGATGTGCGGATGCCCGACATGAACGGCCTCGAGCTGCAATCGGCGCTGGCCCGTTCGGCCAATCCGCTGCCGATTCTCTTTCTCACCGGCCACGGCGACATCCCCTCGAGTGTTCGCGCGATGCGCGATGGGGCGGAAGACTTTCTGGAGAAGCGCGCGTCGAAAGAACACCTTCTGGAGGCGGTGAGGCGCGCCCTCGCTCGCGACGCGCGGGAGCGCGAGGCGCGCCACCGGCTGCGTGAACTGCGCGAGCGCTTCGGCTTGCTCACCGCGCGGGAGCTCGAAGTGCTCGGCCATGTCGTGCGGGGCAAGCTCAATAAGCAGATCGCCGGCGACCTCGGCATCCACGAGCGGACCGTGAAGCTGCACCGCACGGCGATCACGACGAAACTTGGCGTGCAGTCGGTGGCCGAACTCACCAGGCTGACCGACGAGGCGGGCCTGCTGACCGAGTCGAAGCCAACCTTCCCTTAAGGGCAGTAGTCGGCTTCGCTGACGCTGGATATAGTGCTCACCGGTGGCGAATGCCCCGCACACGCGGAGTTCGCGCAGTCGTTGGCGGACGTCATCCGACTGGCCAAGATGAGTAAAGCCGCAACTCTCTACGTCGCCGTCGTCGATGACGACGAGAATTTCTGCCGATCGCTTGGCAGGCTGCTTCGCGCGGCGGGCATGCAGCCGATCACGTATGCCTCGGCCGAGGAGTTCCTCGCGGATAGAAAACATCCCGTATTCGACTGCCTGGTGCTTGACGTTCATCTTGGCGGGATTTCCGGCATCGAACTTGGCCAGCGGCTCGAGGTCGAAGGCCGCTATGCCCCTTTCATCTGTATCACCAGTCACGAGGATCCCGAAACGCGCGCGCTCGCCGAAGCAGCGGGTTGCGCCGCGTTCTTCCGAAAGACCGATTCCGGTGCCGCCGTGCTCGACGCCATTCGCCGCGTGGCGCGCTGAATGTGCGACTCGTAGGTGCCTCCCGCTAAGGCCCCTTGGGTGAGGTCCGATCGAACCACAGGTACTGCCACGCGACCGCTACGGTCGTGAAATTCGCACCGGTCCGCGTCGACGCGCCGGTGCTGTAAGCGAGCTTGAGTGATTGGCGGGTGCCGACCGGCAGCGCCAGCGTGGCGCCCAGGCGGGCGTTGTTCTGCCTGGCCGACGGCGGGCCGCCATCCACGTGAACGTCGGCGCCGCCATACCACGTGGCGTCCACTGCGGCCCAGGCGCGCCGGGTGACGTTGTAGCTGGCGTGCCCCTGGACCACGAACAGCGGTTCCTGCGTGCGTGTCGAATCACCCTGATAGAACTGATCGTTCGCCGTGAACAGCCACACGCCGCCCGCGAGGTCAAGAGTCCAGCGGCCGATCGGATGAGAGAGACCCACCTCGGGCTTGAACGCCCAGCGGTTCGTCCCGATGTTGATCAGTTTGTCGGGGTAGTACTGCCCCGCGGGCGCCGCCACGGTGAGGCTCGTGCCGATGTTGGTCCGCCGCGGGGCCTTCGCGAATTCTGCCGGCGTCAGAGCCGGTGTGCCGAGCAGATTCACGGACACCTTCATCCGTGCGTCCCCGAGGCCGGAACGGGTGGTGCTTGCCGCCTCTTCAAACACCTTGCCGGTGATTTCTCCCCACACGTAAGGGAGGGCGATCGTCGCCAGCAGCAGGTGCCCGCCCAGATTGAACGTGCGTCCGGCACCGAGAGTGGGGGCGTTGATGTCCGCATGCACGTCGGTGAGAGGCACTGTCGGATCGAAGACGACCCCCCCGCTCGAGCGGCCGATGCCCACCAGCAAGAAGTTGGTGCCGATTGGAGACGCGGAATAGGCGCGCGGCTCGAGTTCCTGCGCCGAGGCGGGCATCGCGCAGAGCATCGCCAGCAGCAGGATGACTGTAGGTTTTGTGAACATGATCGCTACGCAGTCTAACCGCTGCCCTTGGACTTGGATCCTTCCCCTAAAGGAGACAGTGAAATGCTGGAGTCCCTGCCGTCGCCGACCGCCTGAACGGAGGAGAGTGGATGGAAACGACGGCGAGCCACGCGGTCGCGGCTATTTTCGCCATCCGCGCTGGATGGCGAGACGCTCGCGAGGGCCGGCCACCCTATCTCTGGTCCGTCTTCACACACGCTGCCACCCGCCACGATCTGCTGCGGCAGGGATGGGCGGACGTGGGCAAGGTGTTCATCGTCGCAGTCGTTCTCGACCTGACGTACGAACTGTTCGCTTATCGCTGGGTGTGTCGACGGTCGATCCGACCGTTTGCAGATTCGTGGGTTCACGTGAAAGGGTTCAGAACAGCGACGCCCGTAGGCTCGTAGTGGGGCACATTGCGCGTGACGACGGTGAGGCCGTACATCAGCGCCGTCGCTGCGATCTGCTTGTCCAGCGGATTCTCGGCATGTGGCACGCGCAGCCGGCCCCATATCTGCGCGATCTCCTCGTCGAATGGGAGGATCGCGTCAGCGTAGTCGCGTGTGACCGCGCCGAGCCAACGAGAGAGCCGAGTCGCCTGCGCGAGGTCGCCGCGATGGCGCACTGCTTCAACGCCTTGACGCAGCTCGCCGATCGTGACCGCCGACAGGAACAGCGGGATACCCTGCGTCGCAGCATCGCCAAAGAACCGACGAACACCGGGGTTGGCGCGAGAGCGCTTTCGCGCGTTGCTGATGACGTCGGTGTCAACGAGGTACACAAGCCCTCGTCACGCCCGCCGGTCGATCTGGCGGCGCTCGAAGTCGGCGTCTTCGCCGGCGTCAGGCATCGCCGCGAGGACCTCAGCCAGCGAGCGGCGCCTGGGGCGCAACAACGCCTGCTCGAGGATCTCCCGATGCTCCTGTTCGGCGCTGTGGTTGCGCTTGGCGGCGCGCTTTTTGAGCTCCCGTACGACGGCGTCGTCGACGTTGCGGACCATGAGCTGAGCCACGTTCCGATCCCTCCCGATGCTAGCAATGCTAGCATCTCCTCGACCGCCAGGCAAACGCCGGCCGCACGCTCGATGCACGACCGCCAGCCGTTGTGAGCAGGACGATGACGTGTAGAGGTCGCTTGCGTTTCGAGCCTCTGAACGTGGGAACAATTTGGGAACAATGACGCCCAAACACCGGTCTCCTTGAGAACGTCGACCCAGCTCAGCGGGCTTCCGAATTTGGCTGCGCGCATGTCGAGCGAAGCGTACGGGTGAAGCCGGCGGCCCGGATGTTCGGTTCTGGACACTTGAAAATCCACGTGTGCCGTTCAGCACACGTCGCCGCGTCGCGACCGGGTAGACTGCATGCGCGTGTACATTCGCGCAGCAACGGAACTGAAGGGACATATGAACATTTCCAAGTGGTTGATTCTGGCGACTCTGGTCGGCGTCGTCGTGGCGGGTTCAGCGTGCGCACAAAAACCCGCGGACGAAACGACCGGTACGACGATCACGGTCGACACGTCGAAAGCGGGCAGTGAAACTGGCAAGGCCGTCGACAAGGCCATCGACGAGACGAAGGAAGCCGGCGAGAAGGCCGCGGACGAGACGAAGAACTTCGCGGAGAAAGCCGTCGATAAGACGAAAGAGATTGCTGGAGCGACAGCCGACAAGACGGTAGATATTGCCAAAGGGGTAGGGAACACGACCAAGAAGGTCGTCTCGACGACGGGTGAGACGATCACCGACACCTGGATTAACTCGAGGGTGAGTGCCAGGTTCGTCGATGAGTCGCTGCTCAAGGATAGCAACATCAACGTCGACACCGACGATGGCGTCGTGACGCTGAAAGGCCATGTGACGTCGAACGCAGGGAAGGCGCGCGCGGCCGCGATCGCCGCAGAGCAACGAGGGTGTTTCGCGCGTTGTCAACGAGCTGGTGATCCGAGCGAAGTAGTGCTCGCCGGCAACGGGTCGTATAGTTCGCGTTCGAGCTGATCGCGACCGTCGCCAGCGGCTCCGGCTTCGCTATGACAGAAACGCGCTTCCGCCAGGCCTTTCTCCTTCTGCTCGTTGCCGCGATCTCGGCCGCGTTCGTCGCCATGAAGTGTGCATCCCGCGCGCGAGCGCGATTGACTCGCCGCCGGATCTGCTATAGCGTCGGCACTTCCCTCTTGGACAACTCACAAGACACGGAGGTGCCGCATGTCCGCAGGGACCCCTCCGGTCACGGTCGGCGTGAATTCCTGTCGCGCGTCGGCGGTACGGCGGCGGCCGCCGCCGCCTGACCGGCGCCCTGCCGGCGCCGGTCGCCGCGCACGACGACGACGATTTTCAGCACTTCCGGGATGTCCACCGGGTGTCGCAGCGGGCGCGCGATGCGTTCGAGGTGCGGCTGAAGGCCGCGCTCTTCCAGATGCGGCGCGGCACGTCGCAGCACCGCTCGAACGGCGACGAGCGGCGCTACGAGAACAAGATCGGCAGCTTCTCCAAGTACCTTCCGCACGACGCAAACGGCGAGGTCGACCGCGCGGCGTTCGCGGCGCTGGTCCACGCCATGCGGACCGCCGATCCCGAGGACTTCGAGCTCATTCCCCTCGGCGGCACGGGCAAGCTGGTCAACCCGCAGGCCGGATTCGCGTTCGGCTTCTGCGGCGCGGACGCGCAGGCGAGCCCCGTCCGAGTGCTGCCGCGATTCGCCAGCGCGGAAACGGCGGGCGAGATGGTGGAGCTGTACTGGGCGGCGCTGGCGCGCGACGTTCCCTTCGATGAGTACGCCACCGATCCGACGATCGCGGCGGCGTGCGCGGAACTGTCGGCGCTGAGTGACTTCCGCGGCCCGAAGATCGGCGGCGCCGTGACGCCGGGCACGATCTTCCGGGGCCCGACCGCCGGCGATCTGATCGGGCCCTTCATCTCGCAGCTGCTGTGGAAGCCGATCAACTACGGGCCGTACGTGGTCGATCAGCGCGTCCGCGTCACGCCTCCGGCCACGGCGGATCCAAACGCCGACTACCTCTGGAGCTACACGGAGTGGCTGACGGTGCAGAACGGCGGCGCGCCCCCGCGCGCTCAGCAGTTCGTCGGGACGACGCGGCGCTACATCATCACGGCGCGCGATCTCGCCGAGTGGCTGCACCGCGACTTCACCCATCAGGGCGGCACCAACGCGGTGTTCATCCTGATGGCGAACGGCGTCGGCCTCGCGCCGGGCAACCCCTATCTGGACGTCGGAGACGCAGCTCGGCAACTTCACGCTTGGCGTGTCGCAGATCCTCGATCTGGTCGCATCGGTCGCCAACAATGCGCTGCAGGGATGCTGGTTCCACAAGTGGTCGGTCGACCGCAAGGTGCGCCCCGAGGAGTTCGGCGGATCGCTCCACAACAAGCTCACGCTCGGGCTGCCGCGGCCAATTCACCGCGACGTGCTCGACTCCGTGGCGCTGGCGCGCTCGCGCGTGAAGTACGGGACGGCGCTGCTGCCGCATGCCGTTCGCCGAAGGCTGCCCTGTGCACCCGGCGTATCCGAGTGGGCACTCGGTCTTCTCTGGCGCCTGGGCCACGATCCTCAAGGCGTTCTTCAACACCGAGGCGGTCATCGCCAATCCCGTCGTCCCCGACGCGACCGGATCGGCGCTCGTCCCGTACGCCGGGCCGCCGCTCACCGCGGGCAACGAGATCGACAAGCTGGCGTCGAACGTGGCCGTGGGCCGCGCCGGCCCGTGCGGGGTGCACTGGCGGAGCGACTGCGACCAGGGGATGTACCTGGGCGAGGCGTGCGCCATTGCCGTGCTGCAGGACATGCGGCGCACGTGGAACGAGTCGTTCGTCGGCTTCCAGTTCAGGAAGTTCGACGGGACGATGGTGACGATCTAGTGGCCTGTCCGCGTCATTTGTACAGCGCCTTTCGGGCGGGGCATTCCGGTTGGCTGCGTTGCTCCTCCCTCAGATACTCCCGGTACTCCCGGTATCCTCGGTCGTCACGCCTTGCCCCGGGGTCCCCGGCGCGGCACCCGCGCTGGGGTGGTCGTCCGGGCGCCGCGCTCCGAAAATCCGCTGCACAACTGACACGGACGGGCCACTAGTTGCGCCGCAGCCGCACCGTCGAGTAGTCGATGCCGTGCGGCCTGCCGGTGGTCGGATAGGCCCACGTCCCCACTTTCTGTTGACGATGTACGTCCACGATTGCTATGCCGCCCTGGCCGGTAATCCCCGAGTCGAACGTGGCGTAGACATACCGTCCGTCCGGCGACAGCACGGCGAGATCCCCGAACGTGCCGGCGGCTGGAATCCCCAACGCATCGTCGCCGCCGATGACCAGCAGGTTCACACTCCCGGTTCTGAGGTCGACGAAGGCCAGCCTGGCGAGCGGGGCGCGCAGGCTGACGATGAGCGTCCGCTCGTCGTGCGTGAGCAGGAGCGACTCGGGCGAGGTGCCGGCGCCGATGAGCACCTCCAGTGGTGCCTCGATGCCCAGGAGGTCAAAGCGCTTGACCTTGCCCTCGTTGCGCAGCGAGACCCACAGATAGCGGCCGCTGCGGGATTGCAACACCTCGCTCGGCCCCAGACCCGGGTTGAAGTTGTCCACCACGATGGTTCCGGTGGCCCGGTGGAGCACCGTGAGCAGGTTGCCGGTCTCATGCGGCACGAAAATGAAGTGGCCGCCATGTGAGAAGGCCGGCGCATGAGCCTTCGCGGTGGTCGTGGCGCTGGTGAAATGGCGCGCGACCTCCTCGTCCGTCTCCGTATCGATGAGTGCGATCTCGTTGGTGGCCACCAGGCCGACGGACACCGTGCGGCCGCTCCTGTCGATCGATGCGTGATGGGGACTGTCGCCGGTGGCGATGTTCTCCAGCCACTTCAGAGCCGACGCCGAGACCACCGCGATCGCGTCCAGGCCCTCAGCGCGGACGATATCAGCGATGCGCTGCGGGAACGGAAGATCGCGATCTACAAGGAAAACATCAGCCCGATGTGGCACCGCGAAGAGCAGGTCCGGCAACAGCGCCCGGACCTCGTGGTCAGCCACCTCTCCGGCTTCGCCGATCTCCGCTGGGCGCCGACGGGAACCGCCCTCAACGAGGCGCTGTTCGACGTCGCCCGGAACCGCCTCACGCTGTTCTTCGCGTATCAGGCGGTGACCAATCCGCGGGTGCGGTTCCTGGTCTACTCGCGCGGGCGGGACTGGCTGACCAAGAGCGAGGAAGACGCGTGGGTCGCCGAGGTCGAAGCGCGATTTCCCCAGCTGAAGGGCCGGCTGTTCACCATGGTCGTGCCGGGAACAAACAAGGCCACTTTTCGCGACCCGGCAACCGCAGCGATGCTGCTCGCCAAGGTGGAGCAGATCCTGCGGCTGTCGTGAACAGCGCCGATCTTCAAACGGTGACCAACGATTCATTTCTCTCTCCGACGAATCTCTACCGGTACCGCTCTTGCTTCGCTCAGCCGGCGAGGTTCTCATGAAGTCAAAACACGACTCGAAGCAAGACAAGACAACCGACAACGACCACCAGAAGACCGTTTCTGGACA
The DNA here is from genome assembly GCA_963745495.1 of uncultured Acidobacteriota bacterium. Lineage (GTDB taxonomy): Bacteria > Acidobacteriota > Vicinamibacteria > Vicinamibacterales > CAVVIG01 > CAVUXJ01. The sequence goes on along the minus strand of CAVUXJ010000010.1, from coordinate 84,676 downwards.
AAAGCAGCGCGGGCCGGCCGATAAAATCGGAAAAAATGCTGGCGGAGCATACGGCAGCAGGGGCCAGAATCGCCGGAGTGCCGGGTCGGAAAAAGGCGCCGCTTCAGTTGGATCTCACAAGCCTGGAGGTGATGGGCCTGGTACCAAGAAGTTCAAGCATGAGAGCGACAACATCAAGCGCAGCACTGGTAGGCGATAGCGCGTCGCAGATGAGGGCGCTGGTCGCTGCAAGGGCTGCGCGAAGCGGACCGCTATTCGAGTCAACGGCGGGATGGATCGACTCGATCCCGCCTTCGTCGCAATCTCCGTTGCAAACCAATCGCGAAATGGCGCCGCCCGGCCAGATTTGAGCGGGGCGCTCGGCCGGGAGCTGGAGGCGGACCGAGGCGGCACGATTCGGCGGCCGGGCCGAGGGGTCGGGCTGCGGCCGATCCAGGCGCCTCCGCCCTGGCTTCCTCCTAGAGTCTGCCTGTCAACAACAAGATGAGCAGAATGAGCAGAATAACCCCGCCAAGACCGCCCCCGACTCTCGGGCCACCCACGTAAAAACCGCCTCCGCCGAACAGCAACAAAAGGATAATCAGCAAAACTACTAAATTCATCGCGCACTCCTCTCGGATTCCGGCGAACGTTCACTCGACGTGGACGGCGATGATATCGCAGGGCCGTTGCGCATTCCACCCATCGTGATCAGTCCGTAGGAAAAAGGGAATTCGCCCGGCATTCGAGACTCGGCTTGAGGACGAAATCGAACTCCGCTGTACAGAATGGCGGTTCGAGCTCGAAGCGTTCCGCGTCTTCATCACGGGCATCATGGCGCTGGAAGGTGCAGATCAACGAGTCCTTGACCGCAAACACCGTGTCGGAATCGAGGTACGGATCGGCGTCGTCGAAGATGTGCGTCGTGACCCCCTCGTAGCCCTTGGCCGAGACCACGAAGTGGATGTGCGCCGGCCGCCACGGATGCCGCTTCGTCGCACGCAGCATACGTCCCACCGGGCCGTCCGTCGGGATTGCGTAGTGCACCGGACGCACGGTCTGGATGAGGAAGCGTCCGTCCTCGTCACTACGGAATTGGCCGCGCATGTGGAGATCGTCGGTCTCCGCGTACTGCGAATCGTAGAGACCACTCGAATCCGCCTGCCATACATCGAGCGCGGCGCCGGCGATCGGATGGCCGTTCAAATCGAGGACGCGGCCGGTGACGATGGTCGGAATACCGGTCTTGTCGCGGGGGGCGATGTTGCCGCCGGCGGGCAACTGCGGTGCGCCATCGCGGTGGAATGGCCCGAAGATGGTCGATTCGGTCGCGCCTTCAGGCTTACGGTGATTGACCAGGTCGACGACCATCGACACGCCGAGCGTGTCGGACAGCAGGATGAATTCCTGCCGTCTGTCGCTGCACATCTGTCCGGTCTCCGTCAGGAACTGAATCGCTCGTCTCCCATTCGGCCTCGGTCAGTTCCACGTCCTTTACAAACGCGTGAAGGTGGCCGACGAGGCTCTGCATGATTTGCCGAAGGCGAGGCTGCTCGGTCGCCTCCAGGCGCCGCAGCACCTCGGCTGTGATGTCGTCCTCCGTGGTCCTGCGTCTCTTCGCGATCCGTGTTCATGTCTTGGCCAGACATTCAGACCCGCCTGCGGCCGCATCTTCCACCATTCGCCGGGTCGCGATCAACGGGCTCGTGGTACAAGGTACCTCGGCCATGACATCGTTCGTGTACGAGCACCCAGCGACCCGAGTGATCTTCGGCGACGGCGTCCTCGACCGTCTTGGCGGGGAGGTCGAGCGTCTCGGCGCGCGGCGCGCGCTCGTTCTGGCGACGCCGCGGCAGCGCGCGACGCCGAAGAGGCCGCGCGGCGGCTGGGCAGCGCGTTCGCGCGGCGTCTACGCCGAGGCGGTCATGCACGTGCCGATCGAAACGGCTCGCGCGGCGCGCGCGGTGGCCAGGCGTCTCGAGGCCGACTGCTGTGTCGCGATCGGCGGTGGATCGACGATCGGCCTGGCCAAGGCGATCGCGCTCGAAAGCGCGATTGCCGATCGTCGCCGTGCCGACCACCTACGCCGGCTCGGAGATGACGCCGATCTACGGTCTGACCGAAGGCGGTCTCAAGCGAACGGGCCGCGATCCGTAAGGTGCTGCCGAAAACGGTGCTCTACGACCCGACGCTTGACGGTGACTCTGCCGCCGCGCATCTCGGGTCCGTCCGGGCATGAACGCGATCGCGCACTGCGTCGAGGCGCTGTACGCGCAGGACGCCAATCCGATCATTTCGCTGATGGCGGCCGAAGGGATTCGCGCGCTCGCCCGGTCGCTGCCGCGTCGTCGTCGAAGGAACCCGCCGACCTCGACGGCCGTGCCGACGCGCTATACGGCGCGTGGCTGGCGGGATCGGCGCTCGGCGCGACGAGCATGAGCATCCACCACAAGCTGTGTCACACGCTCGGCGGCACGTTCAATCTGCCGCACGCCGAAGTGCACACGGTCATCCTGCCGCACGCCGTGGCGTTCAATCGCGAGCGCGGCGCCTGAGGCGATGCGCGCGTGGCCGCCGGCGCTTGGCGGCCGCGGACGTGGCGCAAGGCCTCTACGATCTCGCCGTCCGGCTCGGCGCGCCGATCGCGTTGAAGGACATCGGCATGCCGGCCGACGGTCTCGACCGCGCGGCGCGGCTCGCCACCGAATCCCCTACTACAACCCGCGACCGATCGACTACGCGGGCGTGCGTCAGTTGCTCGAGGACGCGTACCGCGGCACGCGCCCGAGCGTCTCAGCCTGCACTCATCTCACGAAATCCGCCAACCGCCGACTGGGATCAACTGTCGTTGCGCTTCGATTGGTTGAAGTTCTTCATCACGACGCTGACGTCGGTCGGCGTTGATCAAATCGGGCACGGTCCAGCCGTCGAGGTCGTATTCAGACATGCAGGTCTCGGCGAAGCCCTTGTAGCGTGCGGTCCCGCCTGACGCCTCGGCCGCCATCAGCGTCTCGAAACGGATGCTCTCGTGGTTGCCGAAGTAGTTGCGCTCGTAGAATTCGTGCCGGCCGCCGAACTCGGTGCCGATCGCGTCCCACAGCAACTTCATCAGCTTGACCCGCTGCTCGGCCGTGTAACCGTCGGAACCGCGCACGAACTGGTCGAGATACGGTCGAAGCTCGGGCACCTTGAAATCGAGGGCGCTCGACGGCAGATAGATGAGCGCGCTGGCCAGCGTGTTCTCGATGATTTCCTTGATCTTCGGATACGCCAGGCTGGCCATCACCCGATACGCCAGGCCCGTATTCCAGGTTGGGCAGGACGTAGCCCTCCGTCCACGGAATCGGCGTGCGAGCCATTGCGTCGGTGAGTGCCCAAAACAGATTCCGCCAGGCCAGCACTTCGCCCACCTGCGCCTGCACGCCGCGGAACTCCTTGGCTCCGGTGGCCTCGACCGCCTTGAGCAGCAGCCCGGCGAGGAAGTCCATCTTGACGGCCAGCCGCGTGCAGCCCTGGAACATGAACCGGGGCAGGAAACCGGAACGCGGGAAGAAGTTGTTGACCTTGTCGATGTCGCCGTAGGCGAAGACGTTCTCCCACGGCACCAGCACCTTGTCGAATACCAGGATCGAGTCGTTCTCGTCCATGCGGCTGGAGAGCGGATAGTCGAACGGCGTCCCCATGACTTCAGCGGTCATCTCGTACGACGGCCGACAGAAGAGCTTCACGCCGGGCGCGGCGGTCGGCACGATGCACACGAAGGCGAACGGCTTGGTCTTGATCGGCAACGCGCCGTTGTTGGCGATGAAGTTCAAGTGCGTCAGACTCGACGTCGTCGCCACCACCTTCGCGCCGCTGACGATCAGGCCGGCATCCGTTTCCTTTTCGACGTGCATATACACGTCCTTCACCTCGTCGAGCGGCCTGTCGCGATCGACGGGCGGATTCACGATGGCGTGATTGACGAACGTGACTTCTTCCTGGACCTTCTTGTACCAGCGCTTGGCATTCTCCTCGTACGGCTCGTAGAAACCCGGAGTTTGCGCCGAGCGTGGCCATGAACGCGGCCTTGTAGTCGGGACTGCGGCCGATCCACCCGTACGAGATGCGAGCCCATTCGGCGATGGCGTCGCGCGCGGCGACGAGGTCTTCGGCGTTTCGCGAACCCTGGAAGAAGCGGTGGGTGTAACCGCCGCTGCCAGTATCGGTTTCCGTGGTGAGGAGTGTCTTTTCGAGCGGGATCGTGCAGCGCATCGTACAGGCGCGCGATCATTCGAGCCGTGTTCCGGAAGGCCGGATGCGTGGTCACATCCTTGACACGTGCTCCGTAAATCCAGATTTCACGGTCGTCACGCAGGCTCTCGAGGTACTCGCTACCCGTGAAAGGTCGCGTCCGCGCAGCAGTTTGAAGCGGTCATGGTCACTATCCTGGCCAGGCTCAGGGTGTGCTAGCGCGAACTGCGCCGTGTCTTCGGGCTGTTCGCGGCGACAGTTCAGCGAGCGTGTCGAACTGCTGCTGGAGCAGTGAGCTCCGCTTCAGTTGCACGTCCTGCTCGTGTCGCATCTCAACCAAGAGGGCTTCGATCCGCGAGAGGCGTTTCGCGACGGGTTGGACGACGGCGGCCACGATGGGCGCCACGATGCGTGGAACTCGTTGACGTCGAGAAGCGGTCGGTTTCGGCATGTGGCGGGAACATTCTACTCGCGGTGAAGACGTGTGTGAAATCTGACCTCCGCGGCGCTACACCGGTTCCACGGGCGTCACAGGTTGGGGCGGATGTTTTGCCGTGCCTTCGCCCGCCCGCGAGGTGTCGGCGCGCCGCCTCAAGTCCTCGAGGTTCACCATGATCGAGTGGTTTGACCGCATGAGGTCTGCCACGATTTCCTCTTGCGGGCGTGCACGCCGGCTCACGGGACCTCGAACCTCGAGGTACGGCCACACACGATCGCGAATCGGTGCCGGCAGTACGCCCTCCAGGTATTCGAGCGCCGTGCCTCGAAGCTGCGCATCTTCAGTGTGCAGGCTGCGAAACGCAATCTGGAGCGGCTGCGCCGGGAGCACCAGCGTGAGCAGCGTGAACACGTGCGCCAGACTCCGGCCCGCCCTGTTCCGCACGAATTCGTCCACGAACGGCTCGCCCGGCGGGGCTTCGACCTCGTCGAGCAGGCGACGGCTCTCCCAGATGGGACGACCGACGTTGGTCTCTCGCACGACCACGGCGAAGATCCGCTCGCGGTCGAAGACGAGGGCGGGATTCCTCTGAAACATCGCGGCCAACGACCGGCCGCACTGATAACGCACCTCGAAGCGAAGGTCGTCGAGGCCCAGAAGCAGACCGTCCGCCGCGCGTTGGGAGACGCACGACCGAGAACACGCGGGCCAGACGGCGCCGGACGGCAAAATCCTGGTTCGGATCGATGAGGGCATCGATCAGCTCTCCCACTCGCTCTGCTGCGACCTTCCGCAGCGCGAACAGAGCGTCGGCAGCCACAGGATCCCAGGCGAGCAGCTGGATCGCGTGAGGCACGAGGGCCGGCGTGAGTCCTGCTTCGTTACGAAGCACCTCGGCCACGCGCGCGCGGTCGCGCGACCGGAGCCATAGAATCTGCTGGATCTCCGGGTCCAGCGCCGTCGAGGTCGTCGCGCCGGCGCGTCTGGCCGCTTCGGTCTGGGTCGCCGTGCGCGGTCCGGGATGTCGACCGAGCGTCTTGAACAATACCGTCCGTGTCGTTCCATCGACGGTCTCAGAGAGATCGATCTCCACCGCGCGGTTGAGCAGACTCTTCTCGAGCGTATGAATGTATCCGCGGGTCAGATGGCTCGCGGCGACGATGGCGGCCGCCGAGCACGCCATGCCCATGGAGAGAATCACCGGGTACTGGAGGGCGGGCGTGAGCAGGAGCGCGCCCCGGACCAGGGCGCCACCGAGCGCATCACCCAATCGATCCACGCCGACGTCCACGATCGCCTTCGTGGCGCGCTTTTCCTCGGCCTGAATCGGCGTGTAGAACAGCTCGTAACCTGAGCGAAACAGCGAACTGCGAAGCACCGATTCCCCGCCGCGCGCGGCCATCAAGCTCCCGAGCCCTGGTGCGATCAGACCACCGATGCCCCCGCCGAGCAGCGCAAACGAAGGAGTGCTCGTCGTCAGCGCAAGTCCGAACCGCGCCAGCACGGCCCCGCTGGAGGATGTTTGAACGAGGAACGCGATGAGGCTCGTCGCGGCATGGTAGATGGCGAAAAAACGCAGGAGATTGTCGCCGCGTCCAAACATCTTGACGGCTTCAGCCTTGAACAGATAGTCCACGAGCGCCGCGCTTGTCGCTCCGAGCAGGACGAGCGTCGCGAGACGTCGAAGATAGGGCGCCTCGGCAAGGACGCGCCACGCGGAAAGCGTGGGGACAGGAGGGGCCGGTTCCAGGGCGGCCGCCCTTCCCGCCGCCTCGGACTGGACGGCGAGCCGCCGCACCTGCCATGCGCTGAAAAAGTGAAAGGCGGCGAGGAACGGGAGCATGGCCGCGATGCCGAACGCGGCCGCCGACCCGCTCGGCAAGAAGTGCGCTCAGGAGCCCGCCAAGCGTGCCGGCGCCGGCAATCCGGCCGAGGTGCTTCTTGGCCGTGCGCGGGTCGAACCGCTCGCTCACGATCAGCCAGAACCCGGACCCGAGAAGGGGGCCGAGGGCGGAGATGTGCAGGTAGACGACGATGGCGCCGAGCGAGCGTGCCTGGTACGTGAGGAACCACTCGAGAAGCAAGCAACACGCCGCTTGCGGCGAAGGCGGCTGGCACCAGCGTCGCGGGCGAGATCTTGTGAGCGTTTCTCGAGCTCACGGCCAGCAGCACGATCGAGACAGCAGCCGTGTCGCGATGACCATGGTCGGGAGCGCCGTGAAGCCCAGAGAGGCGAGGAACAGCGCGTCGCGCGTGGCCTTGCCGCCGACAAACTGCGCCGTGACAGCGCCAGCACCGAGCATGGCTGCCACGATCGAGCTGGAGTCAGAGCGAGGAAGCGTCATCGCACCTGTTCGAAGCGGTTCATTCAGGGGTGGAAGCTACAAAGATCCTATCATCGACCTCATGCGAGTGCCTCCCCGCGCCTTGCAAGGGGCTGCGTGGACACCTCGGCTGGACTGCACGGGCGCGCCGGATCGTGGTGGACGTTGATGAGTCTGCAGCTGGACGACCACGCGGCGAATCACATGAGGTGTGACTCGATCCCGAGAACCTCCGCGATGGGCCGCGGCTCCCCGATGTAATAGCCCTGCGCACAGTCGACGCCGAGCTTGCGGAGCAGACTCGATGTTTCCTGATCCGCCGACGAACTCCGCCACGGTCTTCTTGGCAAGTCCCTGCGCGATCGTCACGATGGCCTGAACGACGAGCTGATCCATGGGGTTCGAGGTCAATTCGCGGATGAACCCTCCGTCGATCTTGATGTAGTCAAATGGGAAATTCTTGAGGTAGTAGAAAGAGCCGAATCCCGCGCCGAAGTCATCCAGAGCAAACTGGCAACCGCGACTGCGCAGGCGGGTGGCGAATGTCCTCGCTTGCTCGATATGACCGATCGCCGCCGTCTCGGTGAGCTCGAAGATCAGGCGGCCGGGGTCGATGGCTGCCTCATCCAGCGCTGCCTCGATGAGCGACGCGAGCTTGGGATCGCAGATCGACTTACCCGAGAGGTTGACGCTCAGCACGAGCTGACGTCCAGCACGTTCGTGATCGGCGATCAACCGAATCGCGGTGCGCGCGACCCAGGCGTCCACGCGCCTGGATCAGACCGAAGCGCTCGGCGACGTACAGGAACGCGCTGGGCAGGAGCGGCTCGCCGCCATTGCTCGCCCGGGAGCCGCACCAGGAGCTCGTAGTTGTGGAGCGTCGTTGGTCTGGAAGTCCAGGACTGGCTGACCGTAGAGAAGGAGGCGATCTTCCTCCAGCGCATGGCGGATCCTCTCGGCCTCGGCCAGCCGGGCCGAGACGCGTTCCCCCCTTGACGGGCCGGTACACGGCGAAGCGATTCGCGCCCGGCCTCCTTCGCTTCGTACATCGCCAGATCCGCATACGCCAACAGTTCTGTGTCCGTCAGACCATCCGAAATGGCGACGCCGACACTTGCCGTGATGACGAGCGACTGCCCGGCGCTCGCGGCCATGCGCCGGTTCAGGGTCTTGACGATCTCATCGGCCACGATCTCTGCCCGGTCCGGAGACGTCTGCGGAAGGAGCAGCGCAAACTCGTCTCCACCGAGCCGCGCCAGGACATCCGACTGCCGCGCGCGCTGCTTCAGCAACCCGGCAACGCCCTTCAGGAGATCGTCGCCGGCCTGGTGGCCGAAACTATCGTTGATGTTCTTGAAGTGATCGAGATCGATGACCAGCACGGCTCCGGGCGTTCCGTACCGCGCTGCTCGTTCGACTTCCCGTCGCCAACTCCCGCTCGAACCACCGCCGGTTGTAGAGACCGGTCAGGAAATCGTGATCGACGAGATACTCGAGCTGTCGCGCCCGCTCCTTGCGCTCGGAGATATCCTGTACCTGATTGATGACATAGAGCGTGCGGCCGTTCACATCGCGAACGACCGAAACGGTGAGCAACACCCAGACGAAGTGTCCCCACGCGTGGCGGTACCGCTTCTCGACCTGGTAACTGGGAATCTGACCCGCGAGGAGCGATTGCATGTCGTCGGCCGCGAGACCGACATCCTCCGGGTGCGTGATGGCGTCGAGGGTCGTGGCCTTCAGCTCGTCGGGAGCGAGACCTGTGATTCGGCACAGCGCGCCGTTGACCTGCAGCCAGCGGCCGTTCATGTCCACGAGACGCCATGCCGATCGGCGCATTGCCGAATGCGGTCTCGAAGAGCTCGCGCACCTCCCGGAGGCCCTGCTCCAGCTTCAGGCGCGTCTTCTCTGCGCGCGCGCGCGCGCCGATCTCGCGCTTGATCTGGGCGTTGAGCGCAGTGATTCTCTGAGCTCTCTGTTTAGGAGCGGCTCTCTGTCTAGGAGCGCGAGCCGATCGCCTTGAATCAGTCACAAGCGCCCGAGACGGTTCATCGGGCATGTCGGCATTATAGCAAGCGTGGAGGCGTGATCGGCCGCATCTCGAAGCAGACACGTTGTTTGCAAGTGTCGGAAGAATCCGGACCTGACGAGAAACGTAAGATGGGCACGCCGATCGCAATCGCGCCAGGCGTGGAAACCAGCGCCGAAGGCCGAGGGCAAGACAATCAGCATCCAGTGTTGTTCTTTCCACACCAAAGTCGTAACCGCGACGGTCTTCGTCCGCTCGCCTGTGTCAGTATTGCGCGGACTTCCCGTCGTGCTCCGTCCGGTCCGATACTTGCGTCCTGCCGAGCAGTCACCTTGCGCTTGCTGTGTCAGCGGGTGTCAGACTCCATGGAAACATCCGGCGGGATACTGGTCGTCGACGACGATGTGGAGACGCTGCGAGGATTGCGCGTACTCCTGCGCAATGCCGGCTATCGCGCGGCCGGGGCCGCCGATCTCGCCGCCGCCCTTCATCTCGTCCAGACGATTTCTTTCGACCTGTTGATTGCCGACCTTCGGCTCCAGGCGGACAGCGTCCTACGCCTGATTCGCCGGGCTCGCGCAGAGCAGCCCGCCATGGCGGTCATCGCGCTCACGGGTGCTCGCGATCCCAAGGTCGAAGCCGAGGTCAACCGCCTTGGCGCGACGTACAGCCTCAAGCCCATGGACCCGCAGCGGCTGCTGGCGATCGTCGCGGAAAAACTGTCCGGCCGTGGCAAGCAGCGCCGGTGGATCCGCAAGCGCGTGGTCGGTGGGCTCCGCGCGCGAATCGGCGGCGTTCCCGCGAGGGTGGTGGACCTGAGCTACGGCGGCCTTTGCCTGGAAATGTCCATGCCCCCGGAGAAAGAGCCGCCGCCGTCGATTGAAGTGAGTCTGATGCCGTTCGGCCTGTCGGTCAGCGCCGACGTCATGTGGACCAGCCGCCGCGAACCGTCGGGTACCTGGCTGTGCGGAGCGTCTCTCCTCGAAACGGACCCGAGTACCAGCCTCGCCTGGCGGAGCGTCGTCGACACCCTGCCGCAGCCCGGTTAGCTGCATCTCGACAAACGACCACTGCCTGTCAATTCAAATACGAATAGCCGACGTGCAGACCTCCGATGATCCGGTCGTCGAACGCGTACATGAGGGCCAGCGTCCCGAGCGCGTGCGAGAGCGCCAGCGGGATGATGTTGGGATACCGGTCGTAAATCGCGCACCAGCCGAGCGCTCCGACCAGCGTGACCGCCGTGAGGAGCGGGTTCGGGAGATGCAAGGCCCCGAACAACAGGGCGGCCACGATCGCGCCAGTGGTTCGCGATGACGCACGCTGCGCTTCGCGCAGGATGACCGTCTGCAGAATCCATTGCTGGGAGGCGCCCCAGACGATGAGGCCGCCGAACTTGGCGAGGAAGTCTCCACGATCATGCAAGGTGCCGAGCGCGGCACCTGCGGCCAGCAACACAGCGACGAAGGGGATCGTGAACAGCGCCGCCGCCCGGAGACCGGGGATCAGCGCGCGGGGAGCGCCCCCCCACTCTCCCGTGCGGACGGCATTCAAGACGCCTATCGCTGCCACGACACCCACGGGAAGACCGACGAAGTCGTGGTCCACCCTCGGCTCGAGCAGCCACGTGTACGACAGCACCGCGATGAGGATCGCGATCGTCATCGGCACGATGAACACGAGCACAACGCGCGGGCGCGGCGTTGACGCAGATCGCTGAAGCGAATTAGCATCAGCCGTTCCCTTGCCGGCATGAAAATCCACGAGTATCAAGCGAAAGCGATCCTCGCGCGGCACGGCGTGCCGGTGCCGCGCGGCGAGGTGGCCTTCAAGGCCGTCGAGGCGGGCGAGATCGCCAGCCGTCTCGGCGACCCCCCTCGTCGTCGTCAAAGCGCAGATCCACGCGGGCGGCCGCGGCAAGGGCGGTGGCGTCAAGGTCGCGAAGTCGCCGGACGAGGCCGAGGCGCTCGCGCGGCGGATGATCGGCATGACGCTCGTCACGCATCAGACCGGCACGGAGGGCCGCGTCGTCTCGCGCGTGCTCGTCGAAGAGGGGCTGCAGATGACGCGCGAGCTGTACCTGAGCCTCGTGCTCGATCGCGCGTCGGGCAAGCCGGTGATGATGGCCAGCGCCGCCGGCGGCATGGACATCGAGGAGGTGGCCGCGACGACGCCGGAGAAGATCGTCAAGGTGTATCATCGAGCCGGGCGTCGGCCTCGTGCCGTTCGAGGCGCGGCAGCTCGGGTTCGCGATCGGCCTCGACGGACCGCACGTGACCAAGGCGGTCACGCTGATGACGGCGCTGTACGAGGCCTTTGTCGCGACCGATGCGTCGCTCGTCGAGATCAACCCGCTCGTCACGACGGCGTCCGGCGATCTCCTCGCGCTCGACGCGAAGATGGACTTCGACGACAACGCGCTCTATCGCCACCCGATCATCCGCGACCTGCGCGATCTCGGCGAAGAAGACCCGCTCGAGATCGAAGCGTCCAAGTTCTCCCTCAACTACATCCACCTCGACGGCAACATCGGCTGCATGGTCAACGGCGCCGGCCTGGCGATGGCGACGATGGACATCATCAAGCTGGCGGGGGGCGAGCCGGCCAACTTCCTCGACGTCGGCGGCGGCGCCAACGCCGAGCAGATCCGCAACGCCTTCAAGATCCTGATGTCGGACAAGCACGTGAAGGCCGTGCTGATCAACATCTTCGGCGGCATCCTGCGCTGCGACGTGCTGGCGCAGGGCGTCATCGCCGCGGTCGAAGGAGCTCGGCGTGCCGGTGCCGATCGTGATCCGGATGGAAGGCACCAACGTCGACGAAGGCAAGCGCCTGCTGAAGGAAAGCGGGATGAACTTCACGACCGCCGACACATGGACGAGGCGGCCACCAAGGTCGTGCAGCTGGCGGGTTGAACAACGCCACGAAACCACGAAAGGCACGAAGAGAATCAGCCACGAAGCTGAAATCACGAAGAGCTCTCTGGATTAGCCATAGTCTTCGTGTCCCATTTCGTGGCGCTTCGTGTTTTCGTGGCTGGCATCTTGAGATACGCATGTCAATTCTGATTGATAAATCGACGCGGTTGCTGGTGCAGGGCCTGACGGGCCGCGAGGGGACGTTTCACGCCAAGCAGGCGGCGGCGTACGGGACGACGGTCGTCGGCGGCGTCACGCCGGGCAAGGGCGGCACGACCCACGAGGGCTGGCCGATCTTCGACACCGTGCAGCAGGCGGTGGAGAAGACCGGCGCGAACGCGTCGGTGATCTTCGTCCCGCCGCCGTTTGCGGCCGACGCCGTCATGGAAGCGGCCGACGCGGGCGATCGCCGCTCGTCGTCTGCATCACCGAAGGCATTCCGACGCTCGACATGATGCGCGCGATGACGTTCCTCAAGGCGCGTCCGGGCACGCGCCTGGTCGGGCCGAATTGTCCGGGCGTCATCTCGCCGGGCAAGGCCAAGGCCGGCATCATCCCGGGTCACATCTGCAAGGAAGGCCGCATCGGCATCGTGTCGAAGAGCGGCACGCTCACCTACGAGGCCATCCATCAGCTCACCAGGCTCGGCCTGGGCCAGACGACCTGCCTCGGCATCGGCGGCGATCCGCTGATCGGCACCTCGCACATCGATGCGCTGAAGCTGTTCGCCGCCGATCCCGACACCGACGCGGTCATCATGATCGGCGAGATCGGCGGCAGCGCCGAAGAGGAAGCCGCGGCGTGGATCGCGGCGAACTTCAAGAAGCCGCGTCGTCGGCGTTCATCGCCGGCCAGACGGCGCCGCCCGGACGCCGGATGGGCCACGCGGGCGCGATCGTCGCCGGCGGGAAGGGCACGGCGGCCGAGAAAATGGCGGCGCTGACGGCGGCCGGCGTGAAGGTCGTGAAGAGTCCCGCCGATATGGGAAGGGCGATCAAGGAGACGGCTGGTGCGCCTAGGGCATTCGGTGCCGCGCACGTCGAAATGTTATACTTCTAGGGATCTACTCCCCCTATACCACTCACAGCCTGTAAGGACTTGCGAATGTCACCGACAGATCTAGCGGTTCAGGAACAGCAAGGCCACCGCCGGCACAGCGCAGGTGGTCAACGATTTCAGCATTCAGGTCGCCACCGTCAACGGGTCGGGCAGCCAGACGGCCAACATGGTGCTGCTGCGATCGATTCTGCTGATGGGCGTGCCCGGTGTCCGGCAAGAACATGTTCCCGTCGAACATCGCGGGGCTGCCCACGTGGTACACGATTCGCGCGAGCAAGCGCGGCTACGTCGCGCGCAAGAAGGAAGTCGATTTCCTCGTCGCGATGAACCCGGAGACGGCGAAAGAAGACGTGCTGACGCTCGAGCCGGGCGCCGCGGTCGTCTACGACGAGCCGCTCAAGCTCAACACGCTCCGCAACGATCTCGTGTTCTACCCGGTTCCGTTCGACAAGCTCGTCGCGCCGGTCTGTCCGGACGCCAAGCTGCGCCGCCTCGTGCGCAACATGATTTACGACGGCATCCTGGCGAAGCTGCTCGGGATCGACCTGGCGCTGATGGAGAAGGCGCTCAGCAAGCAGCTCGGGAAGAAGGCCAAGGCCGTCGTCGCTCAACCAGGGCGCGCTCAAGGCCGGCTGGGACTACGCCGAAGCCAACTTCACCAAGCAGGATCCGTTCGGCATCGAGCCGATGAACGAGACCGCCGGCAAGATCCTCATCGAGGGCAACGCCGCCGCCGCCATCGGCTGCATGATGGCCGGCGTCACCGTCGTCGCCTGGTATCCGATTACGCCGTCGTCGTCGCTCTGCGAGTCGCTCATCGACCTACATGAAGAAGTACCGGATCGACAAGGCGACCGGCAAGGCGACGTTCGCGATCGTTCAGGCCGAAGACGAGATCGCGGCGCTCGGCATGGTCATCGGCGCGAGCTGGGCGGGCGCGCGGTCGATGACGTCGACGGCCGGCCCCGGCATCTCGCTGATGTCCGAGTTCGCCGGCCTCGCGTACTACGCCGAGGTGCCGGCGGTGATCTTCGACGTCCAGCGCGTCGGACCGTCGACCGGCCTGCCGACGCGCACCGCGCAGGGCGATCTGCTCGCAGCGCGCGTTCCTCTCCCACGGCGACACGAAGCACATCATGCTCATTCCCTCCTCGGTCGAGGAGTGCTACACGATGGCGCAGGAGGCGTTCGACCTCGCCGAGCAGTTCCAGACGCCGGTCTTCGTGATGCTGGACCTCGACCTCGGCATGAACAACTGGATGTCGGACGGCTTCAAGTATCCCGACAAGCCGATCAACCGCGGCAAGCGTGCTCACGCCGGAGGTGCTGAAGAAGCTCGGCGAGTGGGGCCGCTACAAGGACGTCGACGGCGACGGCATTCCGTACCGCACGGTGCCGGGCGACGGCATGCCCGTCGTACTTCGCGCGCGGATCGGGCCACAACGCGAAGGGCCAGTACAGCGAGCGGCCGGACGACTACGTCGAGAACATGGATCGGCTCGTCGCGCAAGTTCGAGACGGCGCGCGCAGTTCGTGCCGAAGCCCGATCGTCGAGACGGTCGCCGGGGCGAAGATCGGCTTCATCGGCTACGGCACGTCGCACTGGGCGATCACCGAGAGCCGCGATCAGCTGCGCGAGGAGACCGACGTCAAGACGTCGTACTTCCGGCTGCGCGCCTATCCGTTCACCGAGGAGCTCGTCGACGTTCATCGACGCGCACGAGCGCGTCTACGTCGATCGAGCAGAACCGCGACGCGCAGCTGCTGCAGCTGATGAGGCTCGAGCTGACGCCCGAGCGCGATCGCGAAGCTGCGCAGCGTGCTGCACTACAACGGCCTGCCGATCGACGCCCGCAGCGTCACCGACGACGTGCTGGCGCAGGAAGGCTACGAGGTCGCGAAAAAGACGGACCGCGTCGGCGCGCGGCATGCGGGCGGGGAGTAGACGGAATCGATGATTGCGGATGCGATGCAGATTGCTGACTGTGACGAACGGGTCATTCATATATGGCAACCCTCAAGAGTCAATCGAATCGGGCTGGAACCGCAGATCTACAAGGGCGGCAAGACGACGCTCTGCGCCGGCTGCGGCCACAACGCGATCTCCGAGCGCATCATCGACGCGTTCTACGAGATGGGCGTCGATCCCGAGCCAGGTCATCAAGCTGTCGGGCATCGGCTGCTCGAGCAAGAGCCCGGCGTACTTCCTCGGCAGCTCGCACGGCTTCAACGCCGTGCACGGCCGGATGCCGTCGGTCGGCACCGGCGCGATGCTGGCGAACAAGAAGCTCATCGCGATCGGCATCAGCGGCGACGGCGACACCGGCGCGATCGGCATCGGCCAGTTCGTGCACCTGATGCGCCGCAACCTGCCGATCATCTACATCATCGAGGACAACGGCTGCTACGGCCTCACCAAGGGCCAGTTCTCGCCGACCGCCGACCTCGGCTCGAAGCTCAAGACCGGCGTCGTCAACGATCTGCCGCCGATCGACACCTGCGCGCTGGCCGATCGAGCTCGGCGCGACCTTCGTGGCGCGCTCGTTCTCCGGCGACAAGAAGCAGCTGCTCTCGCTGCTGAAGGCGGCGCTCGCGCACCGCGGCACGGTGATGCTCGACGTCATCTCGCCGTGCGTCACCTTCAACGATCACGAGGGCTCGACCAAGAGCTACGCGTACGTGAAGGAGCACGACGATCCGCTCGAGGAGGTCAGCTTCGTGCCGTTCTTCGAGGACATCGCCGTCGACTACGAGCCGGGCACGACGCAGGAAGTGACGATGCACGACGGGTCGAAGCTGTATCTGAAGAAGCTCGAGGAAGGCTACGATCCGACCGACAAGATCGGCGCGCTGCAAGCGGCTGCACGAGACCGCGCGCCGCGGCGAGTTCGCGACCGGCCTGATCTACATCGAGCCGGATCGCGACGACTTCCTGACGCAGCTCAACGTCGTCGACGAGCCGCTGGCGAGCCTGCCGCTCGAGCGCGTCCGGCCGGGCCCGGAAGCGCTCGAAGAGATCATGGAGGGCCTCAGGTAATCGACGATTGACGATTTGGTGATTGACGATTTATCGGCTGATTAGCTGTGACTGACGTCGCGCTGGCGGTTCTCCTTGGCGGTCTTCTGAGACTTGCCGAAGATCGCCAGTAGCTCGTTCGCTTCACCAAGCAGCCAGACCAACTCTGGTCCGCTGGCGCCAGCTCGAGCTGGCCGATCAGTTCCAGCCAGCCGACCGCTTCGTCGCTTCTTCGACCACGATTCCGAGCTTCGCGATGAATTCGCGCCGCGAGCGCCCTCGGCATGCGCGCCAGTAGTTCATGCGACCGATGTCGCGCGTCAATCAACTGACCGCCAATGCGCGTGCTTCCCACGTGTCTGGCAATGTCGGCAGAAGCGCACGACCCGGACGGCGAATCGCATCGTCCGCTTGCGGAGTTCGTCAGAGCTCATGCCGGGTCAGAGCAGCCGGCGTGCCAGGCCGCGGTTCGTCGAAATCGTTCGATAAATCGTCGATCGCCAAGTCGCAGATCGCAGATTTTTCAACCCTGCGACTCGTCCTCGTTCGCCCCGATTGCATCCTCCGCGGTCGCGACCGGATCGTTCGGCATGCCGTTCTCGTCGATGCCGTCGCCGTGCGGGTTGCCCTGTTGCTCGTCGGCGGGACGGTCGCCTTCGATCGCGCCTTTGTGGATGTCCGGATCGGCGTGCGGCTGTGGACGTCACGTTGTCGTCCGTCGATCGCTGGCTTCTCGATCGGCAAGTCGCTGAGGTTGCGCCTGCTATAATCGCCGGATGACCGAACGGACGTTGGCCATCATCAAGCCGGACGCCGTCGAACGGCGGCTCGCCGGCCGGATCATTCAGCGCATCGAGGACGAGGGATTCCAGATTCGTGCCATGCGGCGCGTGCACCTGTCGAAGCGCAGGCCGAAGGCTTCTACGCCGTGCATCGCGAGCGGCCGTTCTTCGCGCAGCCTGACCGAGTTCATGTCGTCGGGGCCGGCGATCGTGCTGGTGCTCGAGGCGCCGGACGCGATCAAGAAGTGGCGGACGCTGATGGGCGCGACCGATCCCGGCCAAGGCCGACGCCGGGCACGCTGCGCAAGGAGTTCGCGCAGTCGATCGAGCGCAACGCGACGCACGGATCCGATGCGCCCGAGACGGCGGCGTACGAGATCGGGTACTTCTTCGCCGGGCGTCGACCTGGTCTGATCGAGCACTCTCGCGTGCTGTGACCCGTGTGATCGAGTGACACAGCGTATGGGCAAGACGCTCGTCCTGATCGGCCTCGGCGATCGCGGCGCTCGGCCTGCTGGTGATGCTCGGCGTGCCGTTCGGCCGCCTGCCGGGCGACTTCGCGGTCAGGCGCGGCAACTTCTCGCTTCTACTTTCCGCTCGCGACCTCGATCGTCTTGAGTATCCTTCTGACGCTCCTCCTCGCCTTCTTCCGACGCTGACCGCATCGATGCTCGACGCACGGACGGTCCTCGAGCGCTCGTGCTCACGGTCTGACGCGTGACGCTGATCGATGTCCATCAAAGCCGACACGTGGATCAAGCGGATGGCGCTCGAGCACCAGATGATCGAGCCGTTCGTCGAGAGCCAGACGCGCGCCGGCGTCATCTCGTACGGCGTGTCGTCCTACGGCTACGACATCCGCGTCGCCGACGAGTTCAAGGTGTTCACCAACGTCTACAACACGGTCGTCGATCCGAAGAACTTCGACCCGAAGTCGTTCGTGGACATCAAGGCCGACGTCTGCATCATCCCGCCGAACTCGTTCGCGCTGGCGCGGACGATCGAGTATTTCCGGATCCCGCGCGACATCCTGACCGTCTGTCTCGGGCAAGTCCACCTACGCGCGCTGCGGGATCATCGTCAACGTGACGCCGTTCGAGCCGGAGTGGGAAGGGCACGTGACGATCGAGATCTCGAACACGACGCCGCTGCCGGCGAAGATCTACGCCAACGAAGGCATCGCGCAGGTGCTGTTCTTCCAGAGCGACGAGCCGTGCGAGGTGTCGTACAAGGACAAGAAGGGGAAGTATCAGGCGCAGCGCGGCGTCACGCTGCCGAAGATCTGAGCAGCGCGCGTCGACGGCTCAGCCGCGTCGCTTGACCGCTAAACGGACTGACGTAGTAAAACTTGCGCGACCTCGGGCGTTGTCTGACGGTCTGCCGCCCGATCCCGATTACATGGACAAACTCGTCGAGCGCGAAACCGCGACTCGAAACCCGCTGGTCGCCGCGCCCGCCCTCGCTGTTCAGTTCTTTCTGATCCCGCTGGCCGTCGTCGGCGTGACGGTCCTGGTCTACGTGGGCTTCCGGTCGCTGCTGGCCGATGAGCGCGACGCCGCAGGACTATCTCGCCGGAGATCCGCGACGGGCGGCGCGAACCGCCGGTGGCCGGCGGCCTACGAGCTGTCGCGGCTGATGGCCGATCCCGACGGTGCGCGCGGACCGCGCGCTCGGCGCCGGCGCTGGTCGAGGCGTTCGAGGAGGCCAAGGACGACGATCCGCGCGTGCGCCGCTATCTGGCGCTGGCCATCGGCCGGCTCGATCCGCCGCTGCCGCGCCCGAGCGCGCGTCGCTGACGAGTCCTGACGCCGACGGCCGCTCGAGACGACCGACGCGACAGGCGAGGCGCGGATCAGCGCGATCTGGGCGCTCGGCTCGTCGGGCGACCCGAGCGTCGTGCCGCGGCTGCAGCCGCTCTACGAGTCGAGCGATGCCGGCATCCGGAAGATGGTCGTGTACGCGCTCGGCGCGCTGCCGGGCGACGCGCAGGTCGCGACGCTTCGCGACGGCGCTGCAGGATCCGGCGCCCGACGTCCGCTGGAACGCGGCGGTGGCGCTGGCGCGGCACGGCAGCCGCGAGGGCGTGCCGGTGCTGCGGCAGATGCTCGATCGCGTCGTACGTCGAGCAGACCGTCAAGCGCGACGTGCGGCCAGAGCCGACGATCGGATCCGGTGGCCGACGTGATGATCAGCGGGCTGCGGGCGGCGGCGGCGCTGAAGGATGCCAGCCTCGCAGGCCGTCGATCGAAGACGCTGAGCCAGCAGGATCGGAGCATGAAGGTCCGGCAGGCGGCGATCGAAGCGCTGAAGGTCATGGGATAGATTCGTGACATGACGGATGAGGCAACGATGGCTGACGAGACGCAAACCGGACGATGCCCGAGCGACGCCGACCGACCGAGCGCGACGCCCGCGGCCGACGCCGCCGCAGACCGCGGCGCCGGCGCACCGCCGGCGCCGCGGCCGCCGGCGGCGACTGCGCCGCGGCCGCGCCGCGCGCCGGCGGCGCCGCGGCCGCCGGCGGCGCCGATTCCGGATCTTGCCGGCAAGACGACGACGGCGGCCTCGCGCCGGCGGCGCGGCCGCGCGAGCGGCGGCCGCGACCGCCGCGGCCGGCGGCGGCCGGCCGCGACGCGCGATCCGGACGACACGTCGCCGCTGCTGACGCGGCGCGCGTGGATGGGCCTGGCCTGGGGCGCGTTCTCGGCGGCGTCGGCCGCCGCGCTCGCGGCGACCGGCCGCTTCATGTTCCCGAACGTGCTCAACGAGCCGCCGCAGCAGTTCAAGGCCGGCTTCCCGAACGAGTACGGCATGGGCGTCGACGAGCGCTGGAAGGAGAAGTTCGGCGTCTGGATCGTCCGGACGCCCGACGACATCGTCGCGCAGGCGAGCGGGTTCTACGCGCTGCTCGTCACCTGCACGCACCTGGGGTGCACGCCGAACTACCTGTCGGCGGAAGGCAAGTTCAAGTGTCCGTGCCACGGCAGCGGGTTCCGGCACGACCGGCATCAACTTCGAGGGTCCGGCGCCGCGGCCGCTCGAGCGCGCGCGCATCGTGCTGGCCGACGACGGGCAGATCCTGGTCGACAAGAGCGCGGAAGTTCCAGTACGAGCTCGGACAGTGGACCGATCCGGAAGCGTTTCTGAAGGCGTGAATGAGGCTTCAGCTCGCAGCTGTCAGCTGCGATTCGAGCGTGTGACGGATCGCTGAGATCGACAGCTGACTGCTGAATGCTGAACTCGAGACTGAATATGGCTGAGACGAAAACCGTTGCACCGAAGGAAGGCGCCGGCACGCGGTTCTGGAACTGGCTGACCGAGACGCAGGTCTGGACGTCGATCTTCCGGCACGAGCGGCCCGACACGCGACCGCAACCGCGTGCTCGTGATGCTGTCGAACGTCTTCCTGCACCTGCACCCGGTGCGCATCCGGAAGTCGGGCGTCAAGCTGCGCTACACCTGGTGCATGGGCGGGCTGAGCTTCTTCCTGTTCCTGTCGCTGACGTTCACCGGCCTGCTGCTGATGTTCTACTACCGGCCGACGCTCGAGTACGCCTACACCGACATCGTCGGCCTGCGCGAGCACGTGCCGCTCGGCATCATGCGCGAGATGCACCGCTGGGGCGCGCACGCGATGGTCATCACGGTGTGGCTGCACATGTTCCGCGTGTTCATGACCGGCTCGTACAAGCCGCCGCGCGAGTTCAACTGGTCGGTCGGCGTGATCATGCTGGTGCTGACGCTGCTGCTGTCGTTCACCGGCTACCTGCTGCCGTGGGACCAGCTGGCCATCTGGGCCATCACGGTCGGCTCGAACATGGCGCGCGCGACGCCGTTCCTCGGCCACGAGGGCCCGGGCGCCGCGCTGCTGCGGCTGGGCGACGTGCCGCTGATTCACGCGTACGACGACGCGCGGTTCGCGCTGCTCGGCGGGTCGTTCGTCGGCGAAGGCGCGCTGCTGCGGTTCTACGTGCTGCACTGCGTCGGCCTGCCGCTCGGCGATCGCGGTGCTGATGGCGGTGCACTTCTGGCGCGTCCGCAAGGACGGCGGCATCTCGGGACCGCTCTAGAGAATTAGGAAGTCGAGAATTAAGAATTGAGAATTCGAAGGCGGCGAATCGTCGACGTTTCTGAATTCTTAATTCTAATTCTAATTGCGAGGATCGCTACGATGGGTTTCATCAAAGGCTTCTTCAACGCGCTCGCCGATCCGCGGCTGTTCTTCATGCTCGCCGTGCGTCGGCGCTGGTCGGTGATGGTCTGGAAGCGCGAGCAGGTCGCGTCGAACGCGGTCGGCTACGGCATGCTGGGCTTGCTCGGCGCTGTTCTTCGTCTTCGGCGCGTTCGACCCGAACTTCCGGCTGATCATCGCGCAAGCCCGACAACGTGCCGATCGTCGGCCTGATCTTCCTGCTGGTCTTCTTCACCTGGTACGCGATGCGCGAGGCGGTGCTGAACGACCGGCGCATTGCGGCGGGCAGGGGCCGATCGAGAAGGAGGAGTCGGACCGCGTCTGGGTGTGGCCCGACCTCGTCTACACCGAGCTGATCTCGCTGATCCTCTGCTCGGTCGTCCTGATCGTCTGGTCGATCCTCCTGAAGGCGCCGCTCGAGCAGCCGGCGAACCGGTCGGTGACGCCGAACCCGTCGAAGGCGCCGTGGTACTTCCTCGGGCCTGCAGGAAATGCTCGTCTACTTCGACCCGTGGCTGGCCGGCGTCGTGCTGCCCGGCCTGATCATCGTCGGGCTGATCGCGATTCCCTACATCGACAAGAACCCGAAGGGCAACGGCTACTACACGTTCAACGAGCGGAAGGCGGAGATCACGCTCTTCCTGTTCGGCTTCGTGATCCTCTGGTCCTCGCTCATCGTGCTCGGCACGTTCCTGCGCGGTCCGAACTGGAACTTCTTCGGGCCGTTCGAGTTCTGGGACATCCACAAGCTCGAAGCGCTGGTCAACGTCAACCTGTCCGAGTACATCTGGGTGCGCGCGCTTCGGCACGGGGCTGCCGACGCAACTGGTTCGTGCGCGAGATCTTCGGCATCCTGTTCGTGCTGGTCTACGTCTTCGTCGCTGCCGGTCGTGCTCGGCGAAGACGGTGTTCAAGACGCTACTACGAGAAGCTGGGCGCGCCGCGCTACTACGTCGACGGTGTTCCTGTTCCTGATGATGATGTCGCTGCCGATCAAGATGCTGCTGCGGTGGATCTTCAACCTGAAGTACATCGTGGCCATTCCTGAATTCTTCTTCAACATCTGACTCATGGCTGAAAAGAAGGGCGTCGGACACGCCTACAACATCGACTTCCTGAACGTCGTCTTCGCGGCGTCCAGCCTGTTCCTGTTCCTGTCGGTCATCTGGATGGTCTGGGACGACTTCGACCGCGAGTGGAAGAACACGCAGCGGCGGTTCGCGCGAGCTCGAGATCCAGGTGACGCAGGCGCAGCCTCGACCAGGCGCGCCGGCGGCGTCGACCAGAACGAAGCTGGCGCAGCTCGCAGGCGCAGCTCGCCGCCGCGCGAGAAGAACGTCGCGGCGAACCAGCAGAAGGTCGACGAGCTGCAGGCGCAAGCTCGCGGACGTCGACGCGCGGCTGTACCGCGAGACGCAGGACTACCAGTTCGCCAAGGCCACCTACGATCAGGACCGCTACGACTTCGAGGCCGCGCGCAGCGCCGGCGGCCGTCGAGCGCCGAGCGCAAGGGCGAGGCGGTCGCGGAGCTGGAGAAGCGCGTGACCGAGCTGAACCTGCATGGTCGAGAAGACGACCGCCGAGCGCGACGGCGCTGCAGCAGCAGCTCGAGCAGTTCACCGGCGAGGTCGGCGACAGATCCAGAAGCAGATCGACGAGCTGCACGCCGAGCAGACGCGGCTGCAGACGCGCCTCGACGTGCTCGCGCCGAGCGTCGTCAAGGACTACTTCCGCGAACGCGCCGCTGCTCGACTTCATGGCGCCGACGATCAAGGTGCAGCAGATCATCCTGCCGAACATCGTCGACGACGTGAACTTCACGCGCGTGCCGAAGATGGATCGGTGCACGACCTGCCATCTGGCGATCGACCGCGATGGGCTACGAGAAGTATCCGCAGCCGTTCACGACGCATCCGAACCTGTCGACCTACCTCGGCAGCGACTCGCCGCATCCGATCGATCAGGTCGGCTGCACCGTCTGCCACGAGGGCATGGGGCAGTCGGTCAGCTTCCGCGATGCCGTCGCACATGCCGCGCGACCGACGAAGCAGAAGAAGCCAAGTGGGAGGAGGAGTTCGACTGGGAAGAGCCGCACCTCTGGGACTACCCGATGCTGCCGGCGGGCATGACCGAAGCGTCGTGCGCGAAGTGCCACAAGCAGGAGGTCTTCGTCCCGAAGGCCGAGAAGCTGAACATCGCCTACGCGACCTACGAGCGCGCCGGCTGCTACGCCTGCCACAAGACGCGCGGGCTTCGAGAACCTCCGGAAGCCGGGGCCGATTCTCACGAAGATCGACTCGAAGCTGACGCCCGAGTGGGTGAAGACCTGGATCCGCAATCCGCGGGCGGTGAAGCCGACGACCTGGATGCCGCGCGTCTGGTACAACTCGAACTCCAGCTCGCCGGAAGACGCGGTCCGGAACGAGGTCGAGATCAACGCGGTCGTCGCGTATCTGTTCGCGAACAGCGAGAAGCACGAGCTCGGCGGTGAAGAGCCCGCCGCGCGGCGACGCGAAGCGCGGCGAGCAGATCGTGCGAGTCGATCGGCTGCCTCGGCTGCCACGTGCTCGACGAGAAGACGCGCGTCGAGGCCGGTCCGCGCCGGACCTTCGGCCAGCCGCTGCAGAACATCGGCAACAAGACGACCTACGAGTGGATCTACAACTGGGTGCGCGATCCGAAGCACTACAGCCCGGCCACCTACATGCCGGATCTGCGCCTGACCGACGCGCAGGTCGCCGACGTGGCGACGTTCCTGTCCGGGCTGAAGCGGGCCGGCGGGCGATCGCGGCGAAGGCGACGCCCGATCAGGCGGCCGTCGACGAGGTCCTGCTCGACTACTTCCAGGCGTGATGCCGTTCGAGGACGCGAAGGCGGCGGTGTCGCCAAGCTCGACGCGCAGGCGAAGCAGCTCGAGCTCGGGCAGCGGGTCGATCAACCGCTACGGCTGCTTCAGCTGCCACGAGATCAAGGGCTTCGAGAACGACGCAGCCGATCGGCACCGAGCTGTCCGAAGAGGGCAGCAAGCTCGTCTCGCGGCTCGACTTCGCGTTCGTCGACGACATCCCGCACACCTCGAAGATCGCTGGTTCCAGACCAAGCTCCACGATCCGCGCATCTTCGACCAGGGCCGCGTGCTGCAGCCGCGACGAGAAGCTGCGGATGCCGAACTTCGACTTCGCGGACGAGGAAATCGACGCGGCTGCTCGACGGCGATCATGAGCTTCCAGCGCGAGATTCAGCCGGCGCAGGCGCATGCCGGTGAAGATCGGCGCGCCGCGACTTCCTCGACTCAGGGGCGGAACCTGGTGCAGCGGCGCAACTGCGTCGGCTGCCACATCATCGAAGGCGACGGCGGCGACTACCTGAAGCTGGTGGCCGATCCGTCGCTCGGCCCGCCGATGCTGACGCCCGAAGGCGCGCGCGTGCAGCCCGACTGGCTGTATGCGTTCCTGCGCGGGCCGATCACGATTCGGCCCTGGCTCGACGTGCGGATGCCGACGTTCGGCCTCGACGATCGGAACCTGAACGGCGTGATCCAGCTACTTCGGCGCGATCTCGAACAACGATGGAGCCGTTCCAGACGCACGAGATGGTGCGCACGGCGGCGAGCACCGACGGCCAGGCAAGGAGCTGTTCGAGCTGCTGCAGTGCCAGCAGTGCCACGTGCTCGGCGCGATTCCGAAGGATCAGCCGACCGTCGAACCTGGCGCCCGATCTCCGCATGGCGACCGAGCGGCTGCAGCCGGACTGGATTCTCGACTGGCTGAAGAACCCGGCGGCGATTCTGCCGGGCACGCGCATGCCGGCGTTCTGGCCCGACTATCCGAAGTCGTTCTATCCGCAGCTCGGCGGGGACGCGGAGGCGCAGATCCGCGCGATTCGCGACTACCTGCTGACGTTCCGCGGCGGCCCGAGCCCGGTGGTCGGGGCCAAATCGGCGAACTGACCCACTCAGGGCGGGAAGGGCTGGAGAGGCGGGAAGGGCTGGAGGCAAGACTCGTCCTCTCCCGTCCGATCCTGCCCCTCCTGCCTCCTGCCCCTCCTGCCTCTCCTGCCTGCATATAATCAGTCAACCTTGCCCACATCAACCAAGCCGCCCGGGGGAACGCGCGATTTTCTGCCGGACGATGTCCGCCGGCGCGAGTATGTCATCGGCATCGTCCGGCGCGTGTACGAGCAGTACGGGTTCGAGCCGCTCGAGACGCCGGCGTTCGAAAACATCGAGACGCTGCTTGGCAAGTACGGCGAGGAGGGCAACAAGCTCATCTTCAAGATCCTGCGCCGGGGCGAGCACGAGGCGACCGGCGAGGCCGATCTCGCCCTTCGCTACGACCTGACGGTGCCGCTGGCGCGCGTCGTCGCGCAGTACCAGAACGAGCTGCCGAAGTTCTTCAAGCGGTATCAGATCCAGCCGGTCTGGCGCGCCGATCGGCCGGCGCGCGGGCGCTTCCGGGAGTTCTACCAGTGCGACATCGACGCGATCGGCTCGACGTCGCCGGTCGTCGAGGCCGAGCTGCTGGGGGCCGTCAGCGAGGTGCTGACGCGACTGGGCTTCGACGACTTCGTGATCCGCCTGAATCATCGGCGGTGCTGTCCGGCGCTGCTCGATGCGGCCGGCGTCGCCGACGGCGCAGCAGAGCGACGCGCTCGTGGCGCTCGACAAGCTCGACAAGATCGGCACGGACGGGGTCGCCGAGAGTTCGCCGCGCGCGGAATCGAGCGGACGGTCGCGGAGACGCTGCCTGAAAGCGTTCGACGGCGGGCCGGACGAGTCTCGCCAGCGAGACACTGGGCCGGCTGCGAGCGGCTGCTCGGCGGAGGCGGACGGCGCGATCGCCAACCTGCCGCGCCGTGGTCTCGCTCGCCGACTCGCACCGCGGCCGCCGGCAAGCTGCGCGTCGATCCAGCCTGGCGCGCGGGCTGTCATACTACACCGGCGCGATCATGGAGATTGCCGTGCCGGACCTGACCGGCAGCCTCGGCGGCGGCGGCCGTTACGACAACCTGGTCGGCATGTTCCTCGGTCGCGACGTGCCGGCGTGCGGCTTCTCGCTCGGCCTCGAGCGCATCATCGTCGTGATGACCGAGCGGAACATGTTTCCCGCGAAGGTCTCGCGCGGCGCGGTCGACGTGATGATCGCGGTTCTGGACGAGAGTCTGCGTGCGGACGCGCTCAAGCTTGCCGCGGAGCTGCAGGGCCGAGAAGCTGCGCGTCGATATCTATCCCGACGCCGGATCGAAGCTCGACAAGCCGCTCAAGTACGCGTCGAGTCGCAGCGTGCCGGTCCTGGCGATCGTCGGCGAGGACGAGCATGCGCGCGGGGAAGTCGCGGTGAGGGATCTGCAGACGCGGCAGCAGGACAGCGCGCCGCGCGCGCAGTGCCGCCGAATGCGATCGCCAAGCGCGTCCGAATCGGAACAGTGAACCGAATGACTGAACACCTCGGCAACCTCGTTCGCACGCACACCTGTGGCGCGCTCCGGATCCGGCGACGTCGGCAAGGATGCGATGCTGCTCGGCTGGGTGCACCGCGTCCGCGATCTGGGCGGCGTGCTCTTCATCGACATCCGCGATCGCGCCGGCGTGTCGCAGGTCGTCGTGCGCGACGATGAGACGCTGCTCGCGGTGGCCAAGCGGCTGCGGCCCGAATATGTGATCGGCGGTAGCGCGGTCTCGTCGCAGCGGCGTTCGGCAGAGACGATCAATCCCGAAGCTCGCGACCGGCGAAGTCGAGGTGCTGGCGCGCGAGATCCGGCTGCTCAACGAGGCGAAGACGCCGCCGTTCCAGATCGCCGAGGACTCGCCGGTGTCCGAGGACGTGCGGCTGCGCTACCGCTATCTCGACCTGCGGCGTCCGCGCCTGCAGCACAACCTCGGCCTGCGGCACCGCGTGGCGTTCGCCGTCGCGCCGGTATTTCGACGCGCACGGCTTCTGGGAGATCGAGACGCCGATCCTGACGAAATCGACGCCCGAAGGGGCGCGCGACTATCTGGTGCCGAGCCGCGTGCACCCGGGCGAGTTCTACGCGCTGCCGCAGTCGCCGCAGATCTTCAAGCAGATCCTGATGATCGCCGGCACGGACCGGTACTTTCAGATCACGCGGTGCTTCCGCGACGAGGACCTGCGCGCCGATCGCCAGCCCGAGTTCACGCAGATCGACGTCGAGATGTCGTTCGCGACGCCCGAACTGGTGTACGGCATCGATCGAGCCGCTGATGCAGGAGATGTTCAGGGAGATCGGCCGCGAGATCGCGACGCCGTTCCGCCGGATGCCCTATGCAGAGGCCATCGCCACGTACGGGTCCGACAAGCCCGATCTGCGATGCGGCCTCGAGATCGCCGACCTGTCCGACGTGTTTCGCGAGTCGGAGTTCCGCGTGTTCAAGCAGATCGTCGCCGAAGGCGGCGTCATCCGCGGGTTCGCCGTGCCGGGCGGCAACCGGTACACGCGCAGCCAGCTCGACGTCCTGGTCGATCAGGCGAAGCAGATGGGATTCACGCGGCTTGATCTGGGTCCGTCCGGGCGAGCCGCCGGTCAGTTCGGTCAAGGCGCTGAGCGAGGCGACGCTTCGCCCCGCGCTCGAGCGGACGGGCGCCGGTCCGGACGACCTGCTGCTGATGGCCGGCGGTGCCGCGGACGCCACGTCGAAGCTGCTCGGTCAGCTGCGGCTGGCGATCGCGAAGAAGGACAACCTTCTCAACGCGGACGAGTTCGCGTTCCTGTGGGTGACCGATTTTCCACTGCTCGAATGGAACAGCGACGAGCAGCGGTGGTTTTCGATGCACCATCCGTTCACCTCGCCCGCCGACGAGGACATCGCCAAGCTCGAGAGCGATCCGGGCGCCGTGCGTGCGAAGGCCTACGACCTCGTGCTCAACGGGAGCGAGATCGGCGGCGGCAGCATCCGAATTCACGACGCGCGACTGCAGTCGCGCATCTTTCAGCGCCTCGGCATCAGCAGCGACGAGGCGGCGGCCCGTTTCGGGTTCTTCCTGGAGGCGCTCGAGTACGGCACGCCGCCGCACGGCGGCATCGCGCTCGGGCTCGACCGAATCGTCGCGCTGCTGGCCGGCGAAGCGTCCATCCGCGAAGTCATTGCCTTCCCGAAGACCGCCAATGCCATCGATCTGATGGCGGGCGCGCCCTCGCCTGTCGACGCTAAACAGTTGAGGGACCTGCACTTGCGGCTCCAGGCGGAGCGGCGTATAATCGATGGCTAAGTGTCTGTAAGGTAAGGAGATGCTGGACTGAAACGCATCACCGTTCCCGAGGCAGGAATCGAAACGCTCTTCGGCTCCTACGACGAGAACCTCAAGCACCTCGAATCGCTTTTCGGCGTCCGGATCCGTACGCAGGGCCACGACCTGCTAGTGGACGGCGATTCCCCCGGTCCAGAAAACGTGGATCGAATCGTCGGCCAACTCTCCTCACTGCTGCGCGAGGGCTGCAAGCTCTCGGACGCCGACGTCAAGACGGCAGCCGACCTCGTCGCCCGGGATCGGACGATCGATCTGCGCGAGCACTTCCTGAAAGGGAGTGTCACGGCCGCCGGCAAGCGCCGCGTGGCGCCCAAGACCATCAACCAGCGGAAATACCTCGACGCGATCGAAGCCAACGACATCGTCTTCGGCATCGGCCCGGCCGGCACCGGCAAGACCTATCTCGCGATGGCGCAGGCCGTCGTCGTTTCTGGTTGCGAAGAAGGTCAGCCGCATCATCCTGGCGCGGCCGGCGGTGGAAGCGGGGGAGAAGCTCGGCTTCCTGCCCGGCGACCTGCAGGAGAAGGTGAACCCCTACCTGCGGCCGCTGTACGACGCCCTCTACGACATGCTCGACGTCGAACGCGTCGGCCGCTACATCGAGCGCGGGACGATCGAGATCGCGCCGATCGCATTCATGCGCGGCCGGACGCTGAACGACTCGTTCGTCATTCTCGACGAGGCGCAGAACACGACGTCCGAGCAGATGAAGATGTTCCTGACGCGCCTCGGCTTCGGGTCCAAGGCGGTCATCACCGGCGACATCACGCAGATCGACCTGCCCTCCGGGCAGACCTCGGGCTTGATCGAGGCGATGAAGGTCGTGAACGCGATCGAGGGCATCTCGTTCATCTACTTCGACGACCGCGATGTCGTCCGTCACAAGCTGATTCAGCAGATCGTCAAGGCCTACGAGGCGTTTTCTGGCGGCAACTGCGTCCCCCGGTCGGGAAGATCGTCGTAATTGCCATGGCTCCCGGCGACCAATGTCGCGTGCGCCGTCGATCGATGGAAAAGGGGCCGCCCGTCCCAACGTTGTCCGTCATCGTGACCGACGAACGCGGACGCCCAGTCCCTTCAGGCGGCCTGGCCCGCTGGCTGACGCGCGTGGCGCCGGTGAGTGCGCGGGGCGCGGTCGGCATCGCGCTCGTGAGCGACGCACGTGTCAGGGCCCTGAACCGCAAATACCGGGGGCAGGACCACGCGACCGACGTCCTCAGTTTTCCAGCCGCTGATTCTCTTTCCTCAGCTCCGCTCGCGTACCAAACCGGCAAGCGTCTGCGCAGCTCCACCAGGCCTCGGGCTTCCCGCCTTCGCTTGCGTACCAAGCAAGCAAGCTTCAGCGAGGCTCGCCGAAGCGCCCAAGGCGCGGCGGCGGCCGGATCCCGTTCGCGGATCGGACACATGAGCTTCGGGGCGGCAGCGGCCCACCTGGGCGATATCGTGATCGCTCGCGGCGTAGCTCGACGGCAGGCCCAGGTCGCGGGCCACGACGCGTTCACCGAGCTTCGCGTGCTGGCGCTGCATGGTTTGCTCCACCTGCTGGGATACGACCACGAGCGCGATGAGGGGATGATGGCGCGGGTCGAGCGTCGGTTGCGGCGGAAGGGTGGATTGGCCGAGGGCTTGCTGGATCGCTCAGTGGCCCGGCGTGTTGCCGTTGGGTCCCTGGGTCCTTCCGCCCTTCGACCCTTCGACCTCCCGGCGCTCCGATACGGTCAGGGCGGTCCCATGCGCCGTCGAGGGGCGGCCAGACGATGATCCCGCTGTTGATCTTCCTGCTCGCGTGCCTCGCGGTTTATCTGGGCGCGATCGAAGCCGCTTTCAGCGCGCTGATGCGCCTGTCGCTGCGGCTGACAGCGGAGCGGAGCGGCCGCCCCGGAGCGCTGAGCGTCTACCTGGACGATCCCGTCCTGCTGTTCGTGCCCGTCCGCCTGCTGCTGGGCCTGGCGAACGCTGCGGCAACCGCGCTGCTGGCGCGCGCGATCGGGGTCGAGCGGCCCGAGAGTCTGATGATCGTGATCGTCAGTGTCGTCGCCTTCGTGGTGCTGTTCGAGCTCTTGTTGCCGCTGCTGATCGTCGGGCGCGATCCGGAGCGCGTGCTGGAGCTCCTCTTGCCGACGTTCAGCCCGGTCGCCCGGTCGCTCGCGCAGCTCACCTATTGGACCTCCCGGCCGGTGGCGGCGCCGCCCCGTTCACCGTCGTTGCAGCAATCCGACGATGAGGCCGCGGAAGATCCGGGCGAGCCGGCGAAAGCGTATCTCACGGCCGCAGAGCAGGAAGGCGTCATTCAAGGCGAGGAACGCCTGCTGCTGCAGAGCATTGTGGACTTCGGCGACACGCTCGCCCGCGAGGTGATGACACCGCGCCCCGACATCGTCGGCATCCGCGAAAACGCGACGATCGGCGAGCTGCGCGCGCTGTTCCGCGAACAGGAGTACTCACGGTTTCCGGTGTTCAAGGACAGCCTCGACAACATCGCGGGGTTTGTGTTCGTGAAAGATCTGGTCGCCCTCGATTCCTCAGACGACACGCGGCCGATCACGTCCCTCCTCCGTCCGGCGGTAGTCGTGCCGGAGAGCAAACGGATTCCGGAGCTGCTGAAGCAGTTTCAACGACAGCAGACCCAGATTGCCATCGTCGTGGACGAGTACGGCGGCACCGCGGGGCTCGTGACGATCGAGGACATGCTCGAGGAGATCGTCGGCGAGATTCGCGACGAGTACGACGTGGAGTCCGAGCCGATCGTCGACGAGGGAGGCGGCCGCTTCGTCGTCAACGCCAGGGTGGACATCGACGAAGTCGCCCAGCGGCTCGGTGTTCGTATCGCGCGTGAAGGGTTCGAGACCGTCGGCGGCTACCTGCTGACGCACCTCGGGCGCGTGCCGGCCGTGGGCGAACGGGTCGAAATCGACGGGCTCCTCGTGGACGTGCTCGAAGTGGAGCGGCGGCGCATCCACAAGGTCCGCATCATGCCCGGCGAGGCGGTCCCGGCGCCCGCAGGAGCGAAGACCGTTTGAAAGTCGGATTCATCTCGTTCATCGGCCGTCCCAATGCCGGCAAGTCGACGTTGTTGAACCGGCTGGTCGGTACGAAGCTGGCGATCGTCTCCGACAAGCCCCAGACGACCCGCACGCGCATCCTTGGCGTCAAGAACTACCCCGACGCCCAGGCGATCTTTCTCGACACGCCCGGCATCCATCGCCCGCTCCACCGGATGAACGTGCGGATGGTGGATACGGCGCTCGACACGATGAGCGAAGTCGACGTGCTCGGCGTCGTCGTCGATGCCGCCGAGCCGCCGGGAAAAGGCGACCGGTTCGTGCTCGATCTGCTCAAGGACGTGAGGACGCCGGTCTTCCTGATCCTCAACAAGATCGATCTCATCAAGAAGTCGAAGCTGCTGCCGATCATCGAGCGGTACCGGCAGGAGAGGCCCTTCGCGGAGATCATCCCGATCTCGGCGTCCACCGGGGACGGCGTCGATCGCCTGGAACGGGTGATCGTCGAGAGCCTGCCCGAGGGCGAGCGTCGGTACGCCGAGGATTACCTCACCGATCAGCCCGAGCGCTTTTTTGCGGCCGAGATCGTGCGTGAAAAGCTGCTGCAGTTCACGCATGCGGAGATCCCGTTTTCGAGCGCCGTGGTGGTCGATCGCTTCGATGAGCCAGGCGAAGGACAGCCGATTCTGCGTCTCTACTGCACGATCGTGGTCGATCGGGAATCGCAGAAGCCGATCGTCGTCGGCAAGGGCGGCGCGATGATCAAGCGCATCGGCACCGCCGCCCGAGAGGAGCTCGAGCGGTTCTTCTCGGCACGCGTGTACCTCGACCTCCACGTCCGCGTGAAAGCGGAGTGGCGGGAGGACGATCGCGTGCTGGGAGAGATTGGGATCGGGAGCAGAAACGAATAGCTATCACCCGTCAGCCATCAGCTCCGGGTAGCTCGAGGCTGTGGCCAGCCTGACAGCTGGCTGAAAGCTGAAAGCCGAGAGCTTCTGCAATATAGTTACAGGTGTGACCCGCCTCTGAGATGCCGCTCTACACTACCGACGCGCTGATTCTGCGAACCTACAAGCTTGGTGAGTCGGATCGCATCGTCGTGTTCTTGACGCGCGATCGCGGCAAGAAACGCGGGGTGGCGAAGAACGCCCGGCAGAGCCGCCGCCGGTTCGGCGCAGGACTCGAGCCGATGACGTGCGGTCGTGTGTCGTATATGGAGCGCGAGCGCCGCGAGCTGGTGCTGCTGCACTACGTCGAGCCCACACGGTCGCCGCTCTCGGCGGTGGACGGCGAGGCGCTCGGGTATGTGGGCTATTTCGCGGAGCTGATCGACGAATGGGCGCAGGAAGCCGATCCGAACGAGACGCTGTTTCGGCTCGGCTCGTCGGTCATGGAGGCGATCGGCGCAGGGGTGCCGATTGACCCGCTGGCGCGGTATTTCGAGTACTGGCTGCTGCGGCTGCAGGGCGTCTACGCGCCGGATCCGCGGGCGTCGGACGGCGCGCACGCGTTCCTGACCGCGGCCCGCTCGTGCAGTCCGTTTGCCGTAGCGGGTGTTCCCACGTCTCCGCCGGTGCTGCGGGAGCTCGAAGCGTCGCACCGCGCGCTGATTCGGATGCACCTCGAAAAGGATCTGAAGTCGGTGAGGGTGCTGAAGGAAATGCTAAGTGCTAAATGCTGAATGCTAAACGTAAATGCTATTCATTTAACACTTAGCACTTAGCATTTCAGTTTATGACCTTCCAAGGCCTCATCTTGAAGTTGTCGGAATTCTGGGTGTCCCGGGGGTGTGCGCTCCAGCAGCCGCTCGACATCGAAGTCGGCGCCGGGACCATGCACCCGGAGACGTTTCTCCGCGTCCTGGGGCCCGGCCACTGGAACGTGGCGTACGTGCAGCCGTCGCGGCGGCCAGCGGACGGGCGTTTCGGTGAAAATCCCAACCGGCTGTTCAAGCACCATCAATTTCAAGTGATCCTCAAGCCGGCGCCCGACGAGGTCCAGCAGGTGTACCTCGAGAGCCTCGAGGCCTGCGGCATCAACCCCAGACAGCACGACATCCGGTTCGAGGAAGACAACTGGGAATCGCCGACTCTCGGCGCCTGGGGCATCGGCTGGCAGGTGATGTTCGACGGCCTTGAAATCTCGCAGTTCACCTATTTCCAGCAGGCGGGCGGCATGGAGCTGTCGCCGATCTCCGCGGAGCTCACCTATGGGCTCGAGCGGATTGCGATGGCGTTGCAGCGAGTGGACAGCGTGTACGACCTCGAATGGGCGCAGGGCGTGAAATACGGCGAGGTGCGGCTGCGCGAGGAGGTCGAGCAGTCGAAGTACGTCTTTGGCCGCGTGCACATGCCGGAGGGGGAGTTCGGCGCGTTTCATCGCGACATGTTCGACAGGTACTACCGGTTTGCAGAGGTGCTGCTGGGCAACGGATTGATCTGGCCTGCGCTCGAGCACTGCCTCAAGTGCTCCCATCTGTTCAACATCCTGGACTCGAGCAACAGCATCGGTGTCACCGAACGGACCGCCTATATCCTTCGCGTCCGGCAGCTCGCGGTCGGGATCGCCAAAGCGTACGTCGGCGAGACCGCGCAGAAAGCCGCGGTCTGATATGGATCGAGAACTCCTGCTCGAGATCGGGTGCGAAGAGCTGCCGGCCAGCTGGCTGCCGGCATTGACGCAGCAGATTGGCGATGTGGTTCTGGCCGAGCTCCGCGGCCACCGCGTGACTCCAGAAGCGCCTGCCGAGACGTATAGCACCCCCCGACGCCTGACCGTGCGGGTGGCCAAGGTGGCCGAGCGGCAGAGCGACCTCGAGGAGCTCGTGAACGGGCCGCCCGTTTCGGCGAGCTTCGCGGCCGACGGCACGCCCACCGCCGCCGCCGCCGGGTTTGCGGCGAGGCAGGGCGTCGACGTCGCGGCGCTCGAGCGTGTTGACACGCCGAAGGGTACCTACCTCGCCTACCGCAGGAAACAGCGCGGCAAGACCACTGTGGACGTGCTGCCCAGCGTCCTGGGCGGAACGCTGCGCAGCCTGACGTTCCCGAAGTTGATGCACTGGGACGCCCTGCTCGAAGACGGCCGCGGCGAGCTGCTGTTCGGCCGTCCGATCCGCTGGATCCTGTTTCTGTACGGCGGACGCGTCGTGCCGTTCACGATTTCGCGGCAGCCGGCGGCGCAGACGGGACAGGTGCAGGAGGTCAATTCGGGCGCCGTCACGTATGGTCACAGGTTTCTGACGACGAGCGGCCGTGCCGGACGCGCCATCAAGGTGCGCTCGTTCGACGAGTATCGCGCCCGGCTCCTCGAGAACTTCGTGATGCTCGAACGCGCCGAGCGCCACAACAAGATCGCCCGCGAGCTCGATGCGAAGGCACAGCGCCTGCAGGGCCGCGTCAGCCGGGCGGTCCGGGGCGACTCCGGCCTGCTGCAGGAGGTGCCCGACCTCGTGGAATACCCGTCTGTGATCGCCGGTACGTTTGGCGTGGAATTCCTCGAGCTCCCGGACGAGGTGCTGACGACGACATTGATTCATCATCAGCATTACTTTCCGGTGGAGTTCGAAGATGGAAAGCTGAAGAACGCGTTTCTGGCGGTCATCAACACCGAGCCGGACACCGAGCGGACGATCTCGAGAAATGCCGAACGGGTGGTCGGAGCGCGGCTCCGCGACGCCCGCTTCTTCTGGGAGGGCGACCGGCAAGCGACGCTCGACTCGAGGATCGATCGCCTGGCGACGCTGCTGTTTCACAAGAAGCTGGGGACGTACAAGGAAAAGGCCGAGCGGATCGCGCGGCTTGCGCGCTGGATCGCGAAAGAGGCGTTGGGTGCGTCCGACGAGGCCGCCGCCCACGCCGCGCACGGGGCGCGGCTCGCCAAAGCCGATCTCACGACGGACATGGTGCGCGAGCTCACGGAGCTCCAGGGGATCATGGGCGGCATCTACGCACGGGCGGAGGGACTTCCCGAGGCCGTCTGGAAGGCGATCTACTTCCACTATCTGCCCGTGGGTGTCGAGGCCGACGCCCCTCCCTCGCGTGCGCAGCTCGGACACGGTGCCGTCAGCTGGGCCGCCGTCTCGCTGGCCGACAAGCTGGATACGATTGTCGGCCTCTTCGCCGCGGGCGAGAAGCCCACCGGGTCGCGCGATCCGTACGGGCTTCGGCGTGCGGCGCAGGGCGTGATCAAACTCCTGGTGGACATCGAGCCGCTGACAGGGTTACCCGTGCGGCCCGCGCTTGGTCCGATGCTGTGGAGGGCGCGCGAAGAGCTGGTCGAGAAGCTGAAGCTCGCGCCCGTGACCCAGGAGGAGAAGGAGCAGCTATGGCTCTTCTTCATGGAGCGGCTGCGGCACCTGATGCAGACCAGGGGACTGGGGACCGAGGAAATCCAGGCGATTACCGGGCAGGCCTCGTTCATCGATTCGGTCAACGCCGCCGACTTGCAGGACCGGGTGCGTGAGCTGGCCAGAGGCCGAAACACCCCGGCCTTTGCCCTGGTCGCCGAAGCGTATAAGCGCGCGAACAACATCGTCGAGTCCGCCTGGGGCCCGAGGGACACGGAATCAGCCTGGGGACTGCACGCGGACCGGCTGCAGGAGCCCACGGAGATCCAGTTGCGGGCAGCCGTACAGCGGTTGGGCGCCGATATCAGGTCTGCGCTGGAAAAGAGGGATCCCGCGCGGGCGTTGGCGGCCATTGCATCGATTCAACCCGAATTGGCCAGGTTCTTCGACGAGGTTCGCGTCATGGTCGACGATCCGGGGCTTCAGGAGGCGCGGCTCGCCCTGCTGGCGGAGGTCCGCGACCGGATTTCCGAGTTCGGGAACATCTCCGGGCTTGCCCCCATGCCGGCGTGAGGCTGCGGGGAACGCCAGTCGACGCCAGTGAAGATAGAATGATGCCCGCTGCGTTGAACGTTATCCATCACCAGGTTACCCACTTACCAGATTCGCGGAGTTGAGATGGCCAAGAAGCGGAAACATGTCTACTTTTTCGGCAGCGGAAAGGCCGACGGCAATCGCACGATGAAGGATCTGCTCGGGGGCAAGGGTGCGGGTCTCGCCGAGATGACGAACGCGGGCCTGCCGGTGCCGCCGGGATTCACGATCTCAACCGACGTCTGCACCATCTACTACGAGCAGAAGGCAAGAATTCCCCCCGCGATCGATCGCGAGATCGACGAGAACCTGAAGAAGCTCGAGAAGGCCGCCGGCGCAAAGCTCGGGTCGACCGACCGGCCGCTGCTCGTCTCTGTTCGGTCGGGGGCGAAGTTCTCGATGCCCGGCATGATGGACACGATCCTCAATCTCGGGCTGAACGACGATGCGGTCGAAGGGCTGAAACGGCGGACCGGGAACGGCCGATTCGCCTTCGACAGCTACCGCCGGTTCATCCAGATGTTCGGCAACGTCGTCCTCGAGATTCCGAAGGAGGCGTTCGAGCACGAGCTCGAAGCCATGAAGCGATCGCACGGCGCGAAGCTGGACACGGATCTCGACGAGCAGGCGCTGCGCGCTGTCGTCTCGCGCTACAAGGACATCGTGAACACGCGCGCCGGCCGCGCGTTTCCGCAGGATCCGGGGGTTCAGCTCCAGATGGCCAGAGACGCCGTGTTCCGCTCCTGGATGAACCCGCGCGCCAAGGAATACCGCCGCATTTACGACATCCCGGACCATATCGGCACGGCCGTGAACATCCAGATGATGGTGTTCGGCAACACCGGCGACCGCTCTGGCACCGGGGTGGGCTTCACCCGGAATCCGGCGACGGGAAAAAAGGAGTTCTACGGCGAGTTCCTGATCAACGCGCAAGGGGAGGACGTGGTCGCCGGCATCAGAACGCCGCAGCCGATCCGCGAGCTTGAAAAGGTGATGCCGAAGGCCTACAAGCAGCTGCGCGAGATCACGACGCGACTCGAGCGGCATTACAGGGACGTCCAGGACTTCGAGTTCACGATCCAGGACGAACGGCTCTACATGCTGCAGACGCGCAGCGGCAAACGCACCGGCTACGCGGCGATCGTCATCGCAACCGACATGGTCGCCGAGAAACTGGTCACGCCCAAGGAAGCGGTGCTGCTGGTCGATCCCGAGTCGCTCAACCAGCTGCTGGCGCCGGGCTTCGATCCGGACGAGTGGCGGAAGATCCCGACGGCGACGAGAGGCATTCCGGCCTCGCCGGGCGCGGCGAGCGGCCAGGTCGTGTTTTCAGCCGACAGCGCCGTGGAGTGGACGCGACAAGGAAAACAGGTCGTGCTCGTCCGGCGCGAAACGGTGCCGGATGACATTCACGGCATGTTCGTCTCGCAGGGCATCCTCACCGCCACCGGCGGCATGACCTCGCATGCGGCGGTGGTCGGCCGTCAGATGGGAAAGCCGTCCGTGGTCGGCGCCGGTGGGCTGGAGATTCAGGAGTCGGCCAGGCAATTCAAGGTGAGCGGCCAGACGGTCAAGGAAGGCGATTACATTTCCTTCGACGGCTTGTCGGGTGACGTGAAGATCGCGCGCATCGGCTCCAAGCCCAGCGAGATTCTGCAGGTGGTGACCGGCACGCTGACGGCGAAGCGGTCGGATATCTACCAGCGGTTCGAGAAGCTGCTGGCCTGGGCCGACAAGGTCCGCCGCCTTGGCGTGCGGGCCAACGCCGATCTGCCGGATCAGGCGGAGGTCGCGTACGCGTTCGGCGCCAGAGGCATCGGCCTGTGCCGCACCGAGCACATGTTCTTCGGCGAAGGCCGGATCCCGATCGTTCAGCGGATGATTCTGGCCGACAACGAAGCCGAGCGGCGACGCGCGCTCGACGAGCTGCTGCCGCTGCAGCGCGGCGACTTCTACGGAGTGTTCAAGGCGATGCGCGGCCTGCCGGTCACCATCCGGACGATCGATCCACCGCTGCACGAGTTTCTCCCCAAGCGGGAGGAACTCATGGTTGAGATCGTGCGGCTGGAGGTGAAGGGCCAGAACACGAAAGAGCTCGAAGAGAAACGCCGGCTGCTGAGCCGTGTCGAGCAGCTCCACGAGTTCAATCCGATGCTCGGCCACCGCGGCGCACGGCTCGGCATCACCTACCCGGAGATCACGGAGATGCAGGCGCGCGCGATCATCGAAGCGGCGTGTCAGCTGAAAAAAGAAGGGGCGAAAGTCGGCGACGCCGAAATCATGATCCCGCTCGTCGGGGACGTCAAGGAGCTGCGCGATCAGAAAACCATCGTCGACCGCGTGGCCGCCGAGACGATGAAGGCGCAGGGCGTCAAGGTGAAGTACATGGTCGGAACGATGATCGAGATCCCGCGCGGCGCGATCACCGCCGATCGGGTCGCCCAGGAAGCGGAGTTCTTCTCGTTCGGGACCAACGATCTCACCCAGCTCACCTTTGGCTTCTCCCGGGACGACATCGGCAAGTTCATCCGGATCTACCTGGATCGGAAGATCCTCGAGAAGGATCCCTTCGCTTCTATCGACGTCGAGGGCGTCGGCTCCCTGGTGCGGACCGCCGTCCAGCTGGGACGCAAGACGCGGCCTGACATCAAGCTCGGAATCTGCGGGGAGCACGGCAGCGATCCTGCATCGATTCACTTCTTCCACCAGGTCGGTCTCGACTACGTCAGCTCCTCGCCGTACCGGGTCCCTGTCGCGCGTCTGGCTGCCGCGCAGGCCGCGCTCTCGGTCCGGGTCGGGGACTGAATGCCGCGTGGGGACTGGGGTCGGCGATCGGGGACTGTTCCTCCCTGCACCTGACCCCGATCACGATTCCTGAATGGCCACTATCTTCGTGTGTCGCGACGGCAAGGCGGAGCAGGTGCCGAGCATCGATCGCGCCTGGCTCGACCCGGCCTCGGGCGTCGTCGTCTGGGTCGATCTGGCCGCTCCCTCGGTCCCCGAATCGCTGATCCTTTCCGAGACGTTCGGGTTCCATCCCCTGTCGGTCGAGGACGCGATGTCCGAGGTGCACTATCCCAAGATCGAGACGTACGACGGGTATCTGTATCTGATCCTGCACGGGATCGACTTTCACTCAGGCGACAAGGGGTTTGCCACGCACGACATCGACTTCTTCGTCGGGCCGAACTATCTCGTGACGGTCCACGACGGCCATTCCCGATCGATCCGCGACATCCAGGAGAGCGTGAGCCGCCGGGCGCAGATCATGAACGAGGGACCGGTCTCGCTGCTGCATCGAATCGTAGATGCCTTGGTCGAACGCTACCGTCCCGAGGTCGAGAAGCTCGAGGAGCGGTTGGAGATGATCGAGAAGACGGTCTTTTCCCAGAGCGTGCCGCGGCATCTCGTTCGGAGCATTCTCGTCGAAAAACGCCAGGTGTCCAGCCTGCGGCGAATCATCACACCGCAGCGCGATGTCGTCGCACGGCTGGCGCGCCGCGAGTTCGTCAACATCAGCAGCGAGATCGCGTTCAGGTTCCGCGACGTGTACGATCAACTGGTGCGGATCGCGGACGATGCCGCGCTGTTTCAGGACCGGATCAACGGCATCCTCGAGGCGCACCTGTCGAACGTCAGCAACCGGCTGAACGAAGTCATGAAGGTGCTGACCGTCCTCACCACCATCTTCATGCCCTTGACGCTGCTGTCGGGTCTGTGGGGCATGAACATTCCGCTGCCGCACTTCCCGGGAACGGACCGCGAGCAGTTCTGGTGGTTGATCGGCATCATGGCCGCCATCGTCGCCGGCATGCTCGTGATGTTCCGCCGCAAGCACTGGGTCTGAGGGCGGCATGTCGACCGTTACGCGCCTGTCTCCAGAGCTCGCCAACCAGATCGCCGCCGGCGAGGTCGTCGAGCGGCCGGCGTCGGTCGTCAAGGAGCTCGTCGAGAACGCGATCGACGCCGGCGCCCGCCGTATCGGGATCCATATCGAGCTCGGCGGAAAGCGTCAGGTACGCGTCGAGGACGACGGCGAAGGCATGGAGCCGGACGATGCGCGCCTCGCGATCGAGCGCCACGCGACCAGCAAGATCCGCAAGGCCGATGATCTGGCGGCCATCCTCACGCTGGGGTTCCGCGGCGAGGCGCTGCCGTCGATCGCCTCCGTCTCCCATTTCGTGCTCCGCACGCGCGCGCGTGGCTGGCCAAGCGGCACCGACATCAGGGTCCACGGCGGCGTCGTCGCATCGACGGTGGAAGCGGCGGCGGCCGAGGGGACGTCGGTCGAGGTGAACGATCTCTTCTACAACCTGCCTGCGAGGCAGAAGTTCCTGAAGTCTGATGCCGCGGAATCAGCGCAGGTGTCGCGGATCACGACCCAGCTCGCCCTGGCCTACCCAGAGATCGGGTTCACCCTGACGAGCGCCGGGCGCACGGTGCTCCAGAGCCCGCCGGCGGCATCGTTGCGCGATCGGCTGTATCAGCTTTACGGCGAGCGTCAGGACCTCATCGAGGTCGCCAAGGAAGCGGGGGGCGTGCGCGTCACGGGGTACGTGGCCGCGCTCGCGGACCAGGGACCCACGAGAGGGCCCCAACACGTCTTCGTCAACCGCCGCATCGTGAAGGACCGCACGATTGCCCACGCGATCATCGACGCATACAGCGTCGCGTCAATCAAGGAGCGAAGCCCGGAGGTCCATCTGTTCATCGAGATGGCGCCTGGAGCCATGGATGTCAACGTGCACCCGACGAAAGCCGAGGTGCGATTCCGCGACCAGTCGCTCGTGCACGAAGTTGTCCGAAGGGCCCTGAGGGAGGCGTTGGGGCAGGCCGAGGCGCCCGAACTGCAGTTGCGGCCGGAACACGCGGCGCCGGCGCCGTTTGCCGCGACGATCCCTGGGGTGCTTGGCGGTGGTGCCTATCCGAACCGATGGACGGCGACCCCGGAATCGGCCGGCACGATGGCGGCGACGACGGCGGCGATGGTGTCCGCCTTCAGCCGCACCGCTCCGGATATCCGGCCCCTGATCCCGCTCGGCCAATTCCGTGACACCTTCATCATTGCCGTTGACGATGAGGGCGTGGCGATCATCGATCAGCACGTGGCGCACGAACGTGTGCTGTTCGAGCGCGTCATGGAAAAACTGACGGCGGGCCGTCTCGAGTCCCAGCGGCTGCTCGTGCCACTGCTGGTGGAGATGGCACCGGCCGCGCACCAGGCGCTCGTCGGCCGTACAAGCGAGCTCGAGCGCTTCGGTTTCGAGATCGACGCGTTCGGGGAGAACACCATCAATGTGACGGCGGTACCTGCGCTGCTCAAGATGGAGGACAGCGCGAAGGCGCTGAAAGCGCTCGCCGCCGAT
This sequence comes from uncultured Acidobacteriota bacterium, assembly GCA_963745495.1. GTDB lineage: Bacteria > Acidobacteriota > Vicinamibacteria > Vicinamibacterales > CAVVIG01 > CAVUXJ01. The sequence continues at coordinate 43,193 of CAVUXJ010000010.1, read as the reverse complement.
CTCGACGGCCTCGACCGCGGCGCGCCGGTGCAGGACGCGCTGCGGCGGATTGCCGCCACCACGGCGTGCCACGCCGCGGTGAAGGCCAACGACCCACTCACCTGGGAGAAGATGACGCACATCCTCGAGGAGCTGAGGGCGACGGCGTATTCGACGGTCTGCCCGCACGGTCGCCCCGTGATGTTGCGTCTGACCCGGCGCGAGATCGAGAAGAATTTCGACCGAATTTGAGAAACCCGATCGAGCGGGCGGCGATCGGCTGAACCGCTCGCGACATCCCGCTTCAACCGCAATCACAATGGGCGTCGTCGGCTACTATGTCGGGCGGTTTTGCCAGCTGGTGGGCATGTGGCTGCTGCTGGTCGACGTCTTTACCGCCGGTCCGCAGGGACCCAACCCCCGGCTGTTCGCGGCCGGGGTTGTCGTGTTTCTCGTCGGGTGGGCGCTCACGAAATTTGACGGCCGAGGAGCGACATAGCGCCCACTTGAGCGGTGACCTGCTCCTGGGGCCTTGTGAGCGCTTGTAAGCCTTGCCGCGCTTGACGGCGCAATAGTTCGCTGCTAGAGTTCCGGTGTTCCGACAATTCATAGCCAATCCCTTTCTCGAGATAAGGGCTTGCCGTCTTCGCTGCGGGTGTCTTCGTGATCCGCGGCGCACGCTGATCCGCAAGGCGGCAGACGTCGCATTTTCGTAAAGTGATTCGGCGACCTTGGAGTCTCGAATGATCTCGCGACGCTTCCTGGTTCTGATCGCCGTCATCACCACGGCCACTTCTTTCTTCCTCCTCGGTGTCTTTCATGCGCGCGCGGGCGACGCAGCGGACCGTGCCGTCTACGACGCCAAGCTCGACGCTATCCGCGCCGAAGTAAAAAGCCAGCTGGGGAAGACCCGTCGCGGCGATGTCCTTCCGGCCGGCACCGGGGGCGACACCTGGGATGCTCCCTCGCCGGTGCCGAACGAAGCGACGAGGGCGAACATGGTCGCCGAGATCAAGCAGGAGCTCCAGAACGAGATGGGCCTCCTTCCGCTCCAGTTGCTGCGCGACCGGCGGACGAGCTTCGTGGAATTGTATACAGCCGATAACGCCGGAAAAAGCAGTTACGGCACGGCCGGTTATCTGGGCGGCGGATACTTCGTCACGGTCAAGCACGCCGTTGTGGCGCTCGATGACGAAGAAGGCCGGAGCGGCCCCCGGCGAATCGTGTCAATCAAGGTGCTCTATCAAGGCAAGGAGATCCCGGCGACGCTCATCGACGCCGGGGATGCCGACGTCGAGGTCCACAGCGGCGACTGGGCGATCATCAAGACGAAAGTGCTCGACTTGCCCGCGCTGCGTCCCGACACCTCGTTCGGGTACGATTTCGCCGAACCCATCTTCCGCCTCGGCAACGACTACTCGAAGGGCATCATTCCCTCGACCGGCTACGTCGGGCAGCGGACGTCGAACGGCCTGGTCACGTGCCTGACCGACGGCCACCCGGGCGTGTCGGGCGGCGGCGTCCTGAACCGGAAAGGCGACCTCGTCGGCATCCCCGTCGGGCGGATGCAGGGCGATTATCGCTTCTCGTTCATCCTGCCGATTCGCGCAGAGATGTTCCGGAAGGTTCCTGCGATCCACATCCTCACCCCGGCTCCGGCCCCCGTCGTGGCGGCGCGGTAGCGTCGCGCGGAAATCCGATTCTCTGGTTATCTGGTTATCTGGTTGGTTGATTTTGCATTGACCAATCGGCAACCAGATGACTGGATAACCAGATGACCAGATGTGGGGTTGTTTCCGCCCTTGTCCTGACAGCCGCCTGCAGCACCACCCCCGAGCCACCAGTTTCTGCGCCGACGCCGGGCGATGACCGCGCGAGAGCGCTCGCCGACGCATATCTCGACGGCTACTTCGAACGGAATCCTGAACTGGCCACGTATTACGGCGTGGCGGACCGGCGCCACGATCGGCTGACCGACAATTCTGCGGCCGCGTTGAAGGCGTGGCAGGCGAAGGAAGGCGCATGGCTGACGCAGGCCCAGACGATCGAGCCTGGGACCATCGCCGCCGCCCCCCTGAGAGCCACGCACGCAATCGTCCGCGAAGCGCTGGAGGGCGGGGTGGCCGCGCGAGCCTGTCACACGGAATTGTGGAATGTCAGCCAGATGACGGGCTGGCACGTGCAGTTCGGGTACCTGGTGACGATTCAGCCGGTCGGTACCGACGAGGCCCGCGCCGAAGCGCTCGCGCGCTGGCAGTCGCTGCCGGCATACATCGATACCGAGATCGAGAACCTGCGCGACGGCCTGAAGCGCGGATACTCAGCGCCAAAGGGCATCGCCGGCATCGTCATCGAGCAGGTCAACACTCTGATCAGCAGTCCCGCCGCCGATTCACCTTTCATGTCGCCGGCTCAGCGCGACAAGACGCCAGAATTTCGCAAGGCCTGGGAGGGCCTGGTCAAGGATCAGCTCACGCCCGCTTTCATTCGCTACAGAGATTTCCTCAGCCAGGAATACCTGCCGGCGGCGCGGACAGAGATCGCCGTGGCGGCGCTCCCGATGGGAAGCGATTGCTATCGTGCCTCCGTCCGGGTTTACAGCACGTTGACGGTCTCTGCCCAGGAGATCCACGAGCTCGGTCTCCAGCGGATGGATGGCTTGATGGCGGAGATGAAGACCATCACCGGCCGGTCGTTCGGAACATCCGATGTTCAGGGTGTGCTCAAGGCGCTGCGCACCGATCGGCGCAACCTGTTCAAGAATCGCGACGAACTGATACGACGCTCGACGGCTGCGCTCGCGAGAGCGAAGGCGGCCGCGCCAGGCAGCTTCGGCCTTCTGCCGAAATCCGACGTGATCATTCAGCCGTATCCGAAGTTTCGCGAGAAGAACGCGCCGAACGAATACAACCCGCCGGCCGAGGACGGCAGCCGGCCGGCCACGTTCTTCATCAGCGCCTATCAGGCCGGAAAGAAGAGCAGGGCGGGCGCGGAATCGACCACGTTTCACGAAACGATTCCAGGCCATCACCTTCAGGTCGCCATCGCGCTCGAGCGCAAAGAGATCCATCCCATCGGCCGCTACCTGTTCAACAGTGGCTACGTCGAGGGATGGGCGTTGTACGCCGAACGTCTGGCCGACGAGATGAATCTGTACTCGTCGGACCTGGATCGTCTCGGCATGCTCTCGCTCCAGGCGTTCCGGGCCGCGCGCCTGGTGGTCGATCCAGGGATGCACGCACTGGGCTGGACGCGGCAGCAGGCGATCGACTACATGCTGGCGCACACGGCGGAGGAGCCGGTCGGCGTCGCCTCCGAAATCGATCGGTACATCATCTGGCCCGGCCAGGCGACGTCGTACATGATGGGGATGATCGAGATCAGGCGGCTGCGTGACGAGGCCCAGCAGAAGCTGGGGCCGCAGTTCGACATCAAGGCGTTTCACGACCGCGTCCTCGAAGACGGCGCCGTGCCGCTGACGTTCCTCGGCACGAAGGTCAGGGCGTGGATCGGCGCTTCTTGATCGCCTCCCAGCCGTCGAGGCGGCGCTTGATCTCTTTTTCGAAGCCCCGGTCGGTCGGCAGGTAATAGCGCCGTCCTTCGAGCGCCGGCGGCAGGCACGTCATGTCGGCGACACCCTCCGCCTCTTCGTGGGCATACGCGTACCCCTTCCCGTACGCGAGCTCCTTCATCAGTTTCGTGGGCGCATTTCGCAGGTGGAGCGGTACGGGCTCCGCAATATCGGTCTGCGCATCGGTCGCCGCCTGGTTGTAGGCCTCGTACACCGCGTTGCTCTTGGGAGCGGTCGCCAGATAGACGGCTGCCTGCGCCAGGGCCGTGTTGCCTTCGGGCATGCCGATGAAATGGACCGCCTCTTTGGCCGCGACCGCAACGGTCAAACCCTGCGGATCGGCGTTGCCGATATCCTCCGAGGCGAACCGCACGAGCCGACGCGCGATGTACATGGGATCCTCGCCGGCCTCGAGCATGCGCGCGAGCCAGTAGACCGCCGCATCCGGATCGCTGTTGCGCATCGATTTGTGAAGCGCCGAGATCAGGTTGTAGTGTTCCTCGCCGGACTTGTCGTAGAGCAGCGCCCGCCGCTGGATGGCCTGCTCGACGCGGGCGGTGTCGACACGCCGTCCACCTGTCGCGTCCGGGGCAGCCGCGACACTCAGCTCGAGAAGATTCAGCGCCGCGCGTGCGTCGCCGTTCGCATACATGGCAATCGCGTGAACGGCGTCAGGGTCTACGGCCACGTGCGAGGCCCCGAGGCCGCGCCGGGGATCCTCGAGGGCGCGCGTCACGATCGTCGCGATCTCGTCGGCGGTCAGGCCGCGAAGCACGAACACCTTGGACCGGGACAGCAGCGCCGCATTCACCTCGAACGACGGGTTCTCGGTCGTCGCGCCGATGAGCACGATGTCCCCGGCTTCGACGCGCGGAAGAAAGGCGTCCTGCTGGGCCTTGTTGAACCGGTGAATCTCATCGATGAACACGATCGTCCGCCGGCCCTGCGTCCGGCGAAGCTGCTCGGCCACCGCCATGACGTCCCGGATCTCCTTGATGCCGGAAAGGACCGCACTGAACGAGACGAACCGTGCCTTCGTGGTGTCGGCAATGATGCGTGCGAGCGTGGTCTTGCCTGTGCCGGGAGGCCCCCACAGGATGATGGACTGCAGGAGATCGCGCTCGATGGCTTCGCGGAGCGGCTTACCGGGCGCAAGGAGCTCTTCCTGACCGACGAACTCGTCGAAGGTCCGGGGCCGCATCCGCTGGGCCAGTGGCGCCGGTGCCTGCGTCTCGGGGAGAAGCTCTTCGGGAAACAGGGAGTCCATGCAATCCTTGCTCAGCCAACAGCCGGGTCGCAATGAACCGGGGAGGACTCGATCAAAGTCTGAAGTCTCAAGTCTCAAGTCTGATCAGACTTCAGGTTTCAGATTTCAGATTTTCAGCGTTCAGATAAGTGTCTCATTGTACCAACAGTCAAAAGATCCTCTGGTACAATCACCTCATCATGAAGACTCGATTCTTCGCAGCTCTCATCGTTGCGGCGTTCACCGGTGTGATGGCCCAGCGCCTGGCTGCCCAGGGGCCTGGCGCCGGATCGCTGCCGCTTCCGCCGACCCCGAAGGATGTCCAGCCGGGGAGCATCACGTGCGAAGACGTGCCCTACCCGCAGCCGGTGTCGTACTTGCCGTTGACGATGTATGGACAGGACGTGCGCATGGCCTACATGGACGCGCCGCCGTCTGGCCAGGCAAACGGACGCACGGTCGTCCTGCTGCACGGAAACAACTTCGCCGGCTTCTATTGGGGCGGTCCGATCGACGTGCTCAGGAAGGAAGGCTTTCGGGTGGTGGTCCCCGACCAGATCGGGTACGGCCGTTCCTCGAAGCCGATCATTCCCTACAACTTCAACGATATGGCGTTGAACACCAAGCGCATCCTGGACCATCTGAAGATTGCGAAGGCGGTGGTCGTCGGGCACTCGATGGGTGGCATGCTGGCGACCCGATTCGCGACGCAGTATCCGGACATGACTGAGCGCCTCGTGATCTACAATCCGATCGGGCTCGTCGACGGACGGTACGCCCGGCCGTGGAGCAGCACCGACGAAGCGTACAAACAGACGCTGGCCTCGACCTACCAGACGAACTACACGGCGATCTCCCGATACTTCTCTCACAGTCCCACGGCATGGAAGCCGGAGTTCGACCGTTATGTTCGCATTCGATACGCGTGGACGCTCAGCGGCGACTGGCCGCGGTACGCGATGGTGCAGACGCTGCTCACGCAGGTGCAGTACGCCGACCCTGTCGTCTACGACTGGTTGCACATCAAGGCGCCGACGCTCGCGATCGGCGGGTCGGAAGACAGCCTGACGCCGAACTTCCCGGAGCGCATGAAGGTCCTTGTCAGTACGGTCCCTGGCGGAAAGGCGCGCCTGCACCTGATTCCTGGTCTTGGTCACGTGCCACACATGGAAGCGCCCGAGAAGTTCTACCCTCCGCTGCTGGCGTTTCTGAAGGAGAGCTGAGTACTGCGTTTCGCAATTACGGTGACGCATAGCCGGCCGAATGCCACCGTAATTGTGAAACGCTGTCCAAGTGGGCCCCTAAGGCGAAGCCTCGAGCCTCTGGCGGCGCGCCTCGTACACGAGCAACGCTGCGGTGACGGCGGTATTCAGCGACTCGACGGGCGGCCGCATCGGAATCGTGACGTGCTGGTCGGCGTTGTCGATCACCGACGGTGCCAGTCCACGGCCTTCGCCGCCCACGCAGATCGCCACCGGCCCGCGAAGGTCGGATTCGAACAGGGATCGGCCGTCGCGGGGCACAGCCGCGACGATGAGGCACCGGCGCTGCCGCGCGTACGTGACCGCCTCGTCGGCGGACGCCCGTGTCGCAATCGGGAGCCGAAGCGAGCTGCCCATCGATCCCCGCAAGGCCTTCCACCCGAACGGATCCGCGCATTCCCCGGCCGCGATCATTCCCGACGCGCCACCTGCTTCGCCGGCGCGCGCGATAGCGCCGACGTTTCCGGGATCCTGAACGTCGCAGGCGATGAGCACCAGCGGCGCCGGCCCTGCGAAGAGGCGATCTTCAGCGTGCATCGGACGTTCGGCGATCGCGACGATGGGACTTGACGATCGAACGGGGCTGGCGGCAGCCATGACGGACGCCGACGCCGCGGCGATATCCGCTCCGTGCGCTGCGATGCGCGCGATCAGCGTCTGAACGTCGAGCCGTTGGACGGCGTCGCTGGCGATCATGACGTGGCGAAGACGGATCCCGGCGGCTCCGGCGGCGGCGACGAGGTGCAAACCGTCGAGCAACATCAGGCCGGGCTCGTCGCCCTTGGCGACCGCCCGGTAGCTCGCCACGAGCACGTTCTGCCGGCTGGTGATCCGCTTCATATCAGTCGGTCGGACCGCTCAGCACTCTTCATAGAGAACGCGAGCGCCGGGACCATTGAAACCGCGTGGCCGGCGCTCCACGGACTCTGCGTTGACGCGGGCGCCGCGCGGCCTGGAAGCATAGCACTGTGGTACCATGACCTCTCTAGTGTCGCGTCTCCGAAGTTCGTTGTCGCACCGAGGGCGCCGAGGCGCCCACTCCGCAAGGCGCGAGGAGGGAGCATACCGGGAGTATGTGACCGACGAGCCACGCAGCGGGGTGGGATGCATCGGCGGCCGAATGCAAGCGAGCTTCGGAGACACGACACCAGCACATCACTGTACATGCCGCCTGCTCGATGCCCGCGCTGACCCGATAGTCGGATTCTGCGATCCATGTCCGAGACGATGAAAGACCGGCTGATCAAGAAGTTCGAGACCGAGATTCACGCGCTCGATCGCGAGCTGAAGCTGGAGCTGCCGAAAGAGATCAAGCGTGCGCGCGAACTGGGCGATCTTCGCGAGAACGCGGAGTACTCCGCCGCCAAGGAGCGGCAGCGCCTGGTCGAGTCGCGCATCAGCATGCTGCAGAAGCGCGTCTCGGAGATCGCCCTGATCAACGTCGATCGGATCCCGACCGATCGCGCCGGCTTTGGCTCGACGGTGCACGTCCAGGAGAAGAACGGCGAGCATCTCGTGTTCCAGTTGGTCATGCCGGAGGACGCCGACGCGGCCAGGGGGCTCATCTCCACGACTTCCCCTATCGGCCGTGCGTTTCTGAACAAGGAACCCGGCGATTCCGTGAAGGTGGTCACGCCCGGCGGGATGCGCGAGTTCGAAATCGTCACGCTGCAAACCATTCACGACGAAGCCACGGAATGACCGAGCGCGGCCGGGCCCCGTTCGCTGATCCCTACTCACCCCGACGTCGCACCGCGCTCATCCTGACCGGTACCGGTACGGCCGGCGCCTATCACGCGGGCGCCCTGCGCGCGCTTCATGAGGCCGGCGTCAAGCTGGACATCGTGGCGGGCCGCGGCATCGGGAGCGTCGGGGCGCTGTTTGCCGCGGTCGATGGCGCGCAGCGCCTGTGGGATGAGAAGGGCTTCTGGCGCGCTCCCGCCGTCCGCCGCCTCTATCCGTGGCGTCCGGTGCTGCAGTTGACCGTCGGCGCACTGGTTGTCGCGCTCGCGCTCGTGGCCGTGCCGCTCGTGGTGATGGCCGCAGGCCTGGTTGTCTTCCCGATCGATTTCGCCTTGAAGATGCTCGGCGTGTCCGCTGCAAGCGGCCTCGTGCGGGGATACCTGGAGTTTGCCGAGACCGCGTTCGCGCCGACGGGGTTGCCGACGTGGCTCCCGCGTCTGGTGCTGGTCGTGCTGGGGCTGGCGGGCATCACGGCGGCGGCCGCAGGCTGGATCGAACGGAGCCGGCGGCGTCACCGAGGTAGCGCCTGGTGGCGTGTCGTGCGCGCGCCGCTGTCCACCGCCACGGCAGTGAACCACTGCTGGGCGGTGATGTGGGACCTGGTACGCGGCGCGGCAGTGCTGGAGCAGCCGGCTCCCGACGACCTGGGCCGTCGGTACGGAGAGCTGCTGGCGGACAATCTGGGACAGCCGGGCTTCCGGGAGCTCCTGATCGCGGTGCACGACGTGGACACCCACCGCGATCTCATCTTCGCCCTGGTCGGCGAAGCACGCCGCCGCGATCTGATGAGGCGGGCGACCTCCGCGGAAGCCGACATGCGACGGGCCGAGCTGCTTGATCTCTCTGGGGTGGCTCGGGGTCACCTGACGGACGCGATCGCCGCCTCGCTGGCGGTCCCGCTGGCGACCGAGCCGCACACGATCCAGTTTGCTCCCGATGCCTACTGGCGGGGAGAAGCCCACCGCCTCTGCGACCGGCCTGGCACCCTCCTCCGCCTGGTCGAAGAGCTCGCGATCCTCGGGGCAGAGCAGATCGTCCTGGTGTCTGCCGCGCCCGACATCCCGGGCCCGCACGCGCTGGCGCCGCCCCGGCTCGACGGCCGGGGCCGCGTCGGCGAGTATCTGCAGTCGTCGGAAGCGGCAACCGTCCGCGATGTGGCACAGCGCACGGTCGAGGGCGGGCCGCGCATTTTCACGGTACAGCCCGCCCACAATCCGATCGGCCCGTTCGATTTTGCAGGCGGCTTCGACGATCGCTCCGATCGCGTGCAGCCGCTCGCCGAGCTCATGACACGCGGCTACGAAGATGCCTACCACCAGTTCGTCGAGCCGGTGGTCGGCGCCTCGGGCGATCGTGTGGGGCAGGGGGTCTCATGAAGCCCGCGACGGATCTGATTCACGCCGGCGAGGCGGATCTGGGTACCGCCGTGCCGTTGACGACGCCGATCTACGAGACGGCGACCTTTGTCTTCGAGAACACGCAGGAAGTTGTCGCCTACAACGAGGGCCGCTCCTCGAAGTACCTGTATTCGCGCTACGCGAACCCGACGGTCGTGAGCGTCGAGCGCAAGCTGGCGACGCTCGACCGGGCCGAAGCGGCGCTGTTGTTCTCGTCGGGGATGGGGGCGACCGTGACGATCCTCATGGCGCACGCGAGCGCCGGCGACGAGGTCGTCTGCAGCGCGGCGGTCTACGGCGGAACGCTTCACCTGCTGAACGACCTGCTGAGCCGGTTCGGCCTCGTGACGCGCTTCGTCTCGCTGGAGGAGCTGGCGCGCCCGGACAGCGTCATCGGCACGCGGACCCGCCTCCTCTGGTTCGAGTCGCCGGTCAATCCCACGCTGCGCTGCGTCGACATTCGCCCGATTGCGGAGGCGTGCCGGAAACGAGGCGTGCTGTCGGTCATGGACAACACCTTCGCGAGCCCGATCAACCAGCAGCCGCTCGCGCTGGGCGTCGATCTGTCGATGCAGAGCGCGACGAAATACCTGAATGGGCACAGCGACGTCACCGGCGGGGTCGTCACCGGGCCGCGGGCGCTCGTCGATCCTGTCGAGCGAATCCGTCGCCTGATCGGGACGGTGATGGATCCCTACCCGGCCTATGCGTTGGGGCGCGGCTTGAAAACGCTTCCGTTGCGGATCGCACGGCACAACGCCAACGCGCACCGGATGGCGGAGTTTCTGAGCCAGGACCGGCGCGTCAGCCAGGTGTACTACCCGGGTCTGGCGTCGCATCCCGATCACGGGATTGCCAAGCAGCAGATGGCCGGATTTGGAGGAATGGTCTGCTTCGATCTCGATGGCCGCTTCGAACGGGCGGAGAGGTTCTACGATCGGCTGAAGGTCATCAAGCGCGCCGCAAGCCTCGGCGGCGTGGAGAGTCTGGTCAGCATGCCGGTGCTGACGTCCCAGTGGAACTACACCGACGACCAGCTGCGTCAGGCAGGCGTGACCAGAGGCATGCTGCGGCTGTCCGTGGGTCTGGAAGACGCGGAGGATCTGATCGCGGACGTGGATCAGGCTTTAGGAAGTTAGAGGTTGGAAAGTGGAAGGTGGAGCTAACGGGTCTTGATTTCCTCGTGTTCACTTCGTCCTTCGACCTTGTGACTTCTGCCTTCCTTGTCCTTCTCTCGGGGCGGCTCGTGTAAGAACTGCGCCATGAGTTCGTGCAGCCTGGGCGCGAGCTCCTCGAGGCCGAAATCGCCGAACTTCTCCCGGAAGGCGCTCACCGGCACCACCGCCTTGGCCATCGCGCGGTGACCGCCCGCGCTGCCGATGTCGGCGAAGAACCGCCGGGCGAATTCACCGGCGTTCTTCGAGTACCCCAGGTTCCGGACCGAGATGATCAGCGACTCGTTGACCAGTCCCGCCACGACGGTCCATTTCACGTCCTCCATCTGGAGGAAGAAGTCGGCGACGTACGGGATCACATCCTCTCGGGGCGATGTCCCGAGGAAGCCGCAGAACACCTGGTCGACGAGTGATCCGCCCCGATAGGCCTTCAGGACATATCCCAGCCGCTCGTCGGTGATCTCCGCCCCCTCCATCTTGCGGATGAGCGCGGCGTCCGCCAGCGGATACAGGTACGAGAACGCTTCGATGTCGACGCGGTTCGCCTGCCGGTTGAAGAAGAGCGTGTCCGACTTGATCGCGTACAGCATCGCGGTCGCGGTCCGCTCCGAGATGTTGACGTCGACCGCGCGCAGGTGCTCGGTGAGGATCGTGCAGGTCGATCCGTAATCGGAGCGGATGTCCTTGTGAACCGCGGTGTAGCCGGGCTGCTCGGGATGATGGTCGATGACCAGATCCACGTGGTCGATCAGTCCGCCGAAATAGTGGGGCTGCACATCCACCATCGCGACGCGGTCGTACTCCTTGACCGCGCTCACCGGGATGATCTCGACATGAATATCGAGCAGGTTCGTCATCCGCAGATTCTCCGGCCGCGTCACCCCCTGGACGGCGGCGATGATCGCGGTCGCCTTCGTCCGTCTGAGCACATTGCGCAGCGCCAGCCCGCTGGCCATCGCGTCGGGATCGGGGTCGTTGTGGAGCAGGATCAGCACGCGATCGGCGTCGCTGAACAACCGTTGGTACTGCTGCACGCGGGCGCGCGTCAGCGACCGGCTGAACTCGGTGAGGAGCGGGCCGCCGAACAGCTCGGACATGGCCAGGTAGGCCACGTCCGGAAACTCGGCTCGAAACTCTTCCGCGCGCCGCTCGGTGGCCTCCGTGCCGACGCCGAGCACGTAGACGAGCGTGCCGCCGGCGTCCCGCACGGCCTCCAGGATTTTCTTCGGATTGCGGCGCGCGTTGTCCTCGACGATCACGCAGGTGCTCGGCCCGAGATCGGCCTTGACGTACGTGTCGATGCGGCGCGGATCGCCGGCGATCACCTGAATGCCGGCGTCGTGGAGGCGCCGCGCGGCCGGCCGGTTCTCGACGATGAACTCCACTTCGAAGCCTGGAAGCAGGATCTCGTCGAGGATCCTGATGAGCAGCTCGTCCTGACAGACGGCGAGGCACCGCATCAAATCACCAACCTCTCATTATACGCCCCGCCGAGCTCCCGTCCTCTGGGCCGCAATCGCTTCCAGCGCATATAGTAAAGTGCAGAATCCGTGAGCCTTCCCTGGGTTGTCACCAACGCCTGCGCCGCCGCCGGGATCGTGCTGGCCGCGATGCCGCATGCCGTGGCGCCGCAGGCGCCGGCATTCCGCGCCGGCATCGACCTCGTCAATGTCGGCGTCACCGTCACCGACCGCATGGGGGGGCCTGTCGCCGATCTCGGTCGGGAGGATTTCGAGATTCGAGAGGACGGCAAGACACAGACGATTAGCTACTTCCTCGCGGGCGATCCGGTCGGCGGGGCCGCGCCCAGCCTCCACGTGGGGGTGCTTCTGGACGTGAGCGAGAGTATGGCCGGAGAAATCGGCTTCGCCAGAACGGCCGCCATCAAGTTCCTGAACGCCCTGCAGGGGGCCGCGGACATGACCGTGGTCGATTTCGACACCGAGGTCCGGGTCGCGCGCTTCAGCCGGGGTGACTTTCCGCGGCTCGTGGAGCGGATCCGCCAGCGGAAGGTCAGCGGGCTGACGGCGCTCTACGACGCGATCGGCGTCTATCTTGACGGAGCGGCCGATCGGGACGGGCGGACGATCATGTTGCTGTATACCGACGGCGGCGATACGCGCAGCACGCTCACTCTGCCCGAGCTGATGGAGCTGCTCAAGGCGTCGAACGTCACGGTGTACGCCATCGGATCTCTCGCGCAGCAGTCGCTTTCGGGCCGGCTGCCGCAGGAACGGGTGCTGCGGCAGATTGCCGAGGTCACCGGTGGCCAGGCGTTCTTCCCGACGGGCGTCAAGGAGCTCGACAAGGTCTACGACCAGGTGCTGGCGGAGCTGCGCGCGCAGTACACGATCGGGTATCTCTCCACCAACGACAAGTGGGATGGCGGCTGGCGGAAGGTTGACGTCAAGGTCAGCAAGCCCGGCGCCCGGGGTCTTCGAATCCGCGCGCGCAAGGGGTACTTCGCCCCGTACAAGCCCTAGCATTCAGCCTCTGGTACGATGGTAGGTTCAGATGCCTTCGCTGTACGACCGCTTCACCCTCGTGTCGGATTTCGAGCTCGCGGGCGACCAGCCGCAGGCGATCACCGAACTGACCGAAGCGTTGACGCGCGGGGATCCGCATCAGGTCCTGCTGGGTGTCACCGGCTCGGGGAAGACCTTCACGATGGCGCACACCATTGCCCGCGTCAACCGTCCGACCCTGGTCATGGTGCACAACAAGACGCTGGCGGCACAGCTGTTCCAGGAATTCCGCCGCTTCTTTCCCGACAACGCCGTCGAGTACTTCGTGAGCTACTACGACTACTACCAGCCGGAAGCCTACGTGCCGGCGACTGATTCGTACATCGAGAAGGAAGCGACGATCAACGAAGAGATCGACCGGATGCGGTTGTCGGCGACCCGATCGCTCTTCGAGCGCCGCGACGTGATCATTGTCGCCAGCGTTTCCTGCATTTACGGCCTCGGGTCGCCCGAGGCGTACTACGGCATGCTGCTGCCGCTCGAGCGCGGCCAGCGGATCGGCCGCGAGCAGGTCTTGCGGAAGCTGGTGGAGATCCAGTACGAGCGCAACGACCACGACTTCGGGCGCGGCACGTTCAGGGTCCGCGGCGACATCGTCGAGGTCTATCCCTCCTACGAAGAACAGGGCCTGCGCATCGAGCTGTTCGGCGATGAGGTGGACGAGCTCGCCTCCTTCGATCCGCTCACGGGCAAGACGCTCCGGCGGCACGACAAGATCGCCGTCTACCCGAAGTCGCACTTCGTCGCGCCGCGCGAGCAGACGAAACGGGCGGTGGAAGCCATCAAGGAGGAGCTGGCCTGGTACAGGTCCAAGCTCGAATCGGAAGGCAAGCTGCTCGAGGCGCAGCGGCTGCATCAGCGGACGATGTTCGATCTCGAGATGATGCGTGAAATCGGCTACTGCCACGGCATCGAGAACTACGCGCGGCACCTGACCGGCCGGGCGCCGGGGCAGCCCTCGCCGACGCTCCTCGACTACCTGCCAGACGATGCGCTTCTGATCGTCGACGAGAGCCACCAGACGGTGCCGCAGATTCGCGGCATGTATCACGGCGATCGCTCCCGAAAGGAAGTGCTGGTGGCGTATGGGTTCCGCCTGCCGTCGGCGCTCGACAACCGCCCGTTGAACTTCGAGGAATGGGAGGCGCGCGTCAACCAGGTCGTGTTCGTGTCGGCCACGCCGGGTCCATACGAGCTGTCCAAGTCCCAGGGGGTCGTCGTCGAGCAGATCATCAGGCCCACCGGGCTGATCGATCCGCCGATCGAGGTGCGCCCGGTCAAGGGCCAGGTCGACGATCTCCTGCAGGAGATTCGCGCCAGAGTCGCACGGCGGGAGCGCGTCTTGGTCACCACGCTCACCAAACGCATGGCCGAGGACCTGACGCAGTACTATCAGGAGCTGGGCGTACGCGTGCGCTACCTCCATTCCGACATCGAAACGCTCGAGCGCGTGCAGATTCTGCGCGATCTGCGCCGCGGCGAGTTCGACGTGCTGGTCGGCATCAACCTGCTTCGTGAAGGGCTCGATCTCCCTGAGGTCTCGCTGGTCGCGATTCTCGATGCCGACAAGGAAGGCTTCCTCCGGTCGGCGGGTTCGCTGATACAGACTTCGGGGCGAGCTGCCAGAAACGTCCACGGCACGGTCATCATGTACGGGGACAGGGTGACCGATTCGATGCGCGCCGCGATCGCGGAGACGGGCCGCCGCCGCGCGCTGCAGCACGCCTACAACGTGGAACACGGCATCACGCCGCAGTCGATCGTGAAACAGATCGACGAGGTCATGTCGAGCGTTTTCGAGCGCGATTACATGACGCCGGCGTTCGGGGTCGACGGCACCGAGGCGTTCCGGACCCAGGCGGAACTCGACGCCCACATCGCGACGCTGCAGGAGGGGATGCGGGCCGCGGCGGCAAATCTCGATTTCGAGAAGGCAGCCGCCTTCCGCGACGACATCAAGCGCTTGCGCAACCCCGATCTCGGGCTGCCGCGCCAGGCCCGGAGGGCGTAGTCGCCCGTGATGCCATTCCATCTGCGTTCGACGGCATCCCTCCTCCACCCCAACGCGGCTGCCGCGACGGAGATCCTGGGGCGGGATGCTTCGCCCGGGAGTTGTGTCGCGAACCACTGGGACGGGACACCAGACTCCGCGTGATCATCGATCGCTACCTCAAGAACGCCGCCTTCGAGGTGCAGGAGTACGTCCGGCTGCTCCTCGCCGCGTTTCGCGGTGTGTTCACGCCACCCTACTATCGCTACGATATCGTCGAGCAGTTCGATGCGATCGGGGTGAAGTCGCTGACGGTCGTTCTCCTGACGGGGTTCTTCACGGGCGCCGTGCTCGCCCTGCAAAGCGGTCTGACGCTCGATCAGTTCGGCGCCAGGCCGGTCGTCGGCCGTCTCGTCAGCGCGTCGATGATCAAGGAGCTCGGACCGGTCTTGACGGGTCTGATGCTCACCGGCCGGGTCGGGTCGGGTATTGCGGCCGAACTCGGCTCCATGGTGGTCACCGATCAGATCAACGCGCTGCGCGCGCTCGGCACGGATCCCATCAGGAAGCTGGTCGTGCCGCGGATGCTCGCCGGCATCGTCATGGCGCCGGTACTGACCGTTGTCGCCGATTTCGTCGGAATCTGCGGCGGCTGGATTGTCGCGAGGTATCAGTTGCAGGTGTCGAGCGGCGTGTATTGGTCTTCGATCCTTCAGGCGCTTTATATGCAGGATCTCTGGATGGGCCTGATCAAGCCGTTCGCGCTCGGCTTCGTCATCGTGACCATCGCCTGTCATGTCGGGCTCCGGACGAGCGGGGGCACGCAGGGTGTCGGCCGGGCGACGACCATGTCGGTGGTGGCGGGATCAGTGGCGGTCATCGCGGTGGACTTCTTCGTGACGCGCGTGTTGATTTCGTTAATGTATTGATTAGGGATAATGAAGCTATCAGCACTCAGTCCTCGGCTGTCAGTGGCCTTCTGACGAGAGCAAGCTGACAGCTGATAGCTGGAGGTTCAGGGACTCGTACGTAGTGTCCGGTTCAGGCGACCTGAGATGGCAGGAAGTCTGGAGTCTCAAACAAGAACCTGGGGCTCACTGCCTGCAGCCCAGGCCCAGAGCCCAGAGGAGAAATGGTCCAAGAGGCAGCGGAACGGGAAGCGGTGAAAGAGGTCCTCAGTCAGCCGGGTGCGCCCGTCGTCATGCTCGACCACGTGTCGCTGGCATTCGACGACAAGGTCATCCTGAAGGACGTCAGCTTCACGCTGCTGTCCGGCCACACGAAGATCATGTTGGGCGCGAGCGGGGCCGGCAAATCGATCACGCTGAAGATCATCCTGGGACTGCTCAAGCCGGATGGCGGCGTGATCTGGGTGAACGGCGAGCGCGTGGACCAGCTGTCCGAAGAACACCTGATGGTCGTCCGGGCCGACGTCGGGATGGTGTTTCAGGAAGGCGCGCTCTTCGACTCGCTGACCGTTCGCGAGAACGTCGGCTATCGCCTCTACGAGGAAACCGACATGCCGCTCGAGGAGATCGACAAGCGCGTGCGGGAAGTGCTCGGGTTCATCGGCCTGGCCGAGTTCATCGACCGGATGCCGGCCGAGCTGTCGGGCGGGCAGCGGCGCCGCGTGGCGATCGCGCGCGCGATGGCGTCAAAGCCGAGGATTCTGCTGTACGACGAGCCGACGACCGGCCTCGATCCCATCACGGCGACGACCGTGGACGACGAGATCATCAAGCTGCGGGATCTGGAGAACGTCAGCTCCATCATCGTCACGCATCAGCTGCGTGACGCGTTCTATGTCGCGACACATACCGCGGTGCGCGACGAGAAGGGCGAGATCAGCATCGTCGCCGCCGACGAGAAGAAGGAGCGCGAGGCCGAGTTCCTGATGTTGCGCGAGGGCGTGCTGGCGTTCGAGGGCGACGCCGACGCGTTGCGGAGCTCGGACGATCCGTATATACGGGAGTTTCTATCGTAGTGAACCAGACGTTGACAGTTGACAGTTGACAGTTGACAGTCGACAGTTCACGGTCTGTTCACGGTCACTGTTCGCTGTCAACTGTGAACTATCAGTCGTAAGTGAGGTTTCGATATGCCCCGCACCCGTTCACTCGCATGGGCCGAGCTCAAGGTCGGCGCCCTGACGATCATCGCGGTCGTGATCGCTGCCGTCACCATCTTCATGCTGACCGGCAGCCGGGGTTTCTTCTGGCAGCGCTACAACCTGAAGACGCGGTTCACCAACGTCGCCGGCCTCAAGGCCGGGTCACCCGTACGCGTCGCCGGCAAGGAGCTGGGCCTGGTCACAGAAGTCGAGCTGGCCGACAACGAAGTCGAGGTGGTCTTCGAGGTGAACAAGGAGGTCCAGAACCGGATCACGACCGGTTCGGTCGCAAAGCTCGGCTCGATCTCGCTTCTCGGCGAGAGCGCGGTCGACATCACCCCATCGGCAACGGGGACTCCGATTCCGGAGTGGGGCTATGTGCCGGCCGCACGCGCCCCTGCGCAGTTGTCAGACATCACGGATCAGGCCGGCCAGGGCATCGCGGATCTCACCAGCCTCATTCGCGACGTTCGATCCGGACGCGGGACCGTCGGTAAGCTCTTGACCGACGAGCTGCTGTACACGGAGCTTCAGCGATTCGTCGCCACTGCCGGCGACCTCACAGACGGGCTGCGGCAGGGCCGCGGCACGCTGGGGAAGCTCCTGAACGATCCTGGAAGCGCGAACGCGCTGGAAGCGTCGCTGCGAAACATCGAGGATCTGACCCGCCGCCTGAATGCGGGGGAGGGCAGCCTTGGGAAGCTGCTGAACGACGAGAGCTTCTCTCGCACGCTGACCTCCGCCACCACCAATCTCGATACCATCGTCGGCAGGCTGAATCGCGGGGAGGGCACGGCCGGAAAGCTGATCACGGATCCGGTGCTCTTCAATCGGCTGAATTCGGTGGCCGAACGGCTCGATCTGCTCGTGACCCGTCTGACTGAGGGCGAGGGCACGGCGGGACAGTTGCTGAAAGACAAACAGTTATATGAGAACATGAACAACGTGACAACCGAGTTGTCCGCGCTGATCGCGGAGATCACGAAGGACCCGAAGAAGTACCTCAATGTAAGAGTGAGCATTTTCTGATGCTCGCAGGTCTCAAGTCTCAGGTCTGAAGCCTCCGGGGCGGGCTCAGCAATTGGCTTGCACCCTTTCATTTGGCAATCCGCATTTGACATTCAGCAGTTCTGGAGGGTGACATGGCACGGGACGATAGCGCTGGAGCTGGAAACATTCTGTTGGCGTTCCTCCTCGGGGCCGTCAGCGGCGCCGCAGTGGCGCTCTTGTACGCGCCGACTACCGGCCGCGAGACGCGCGAATTGCTAGGCGAGAGGGCTCGCGAGGGACGCGAGACAGCGACCGAGGCCGCCAAGAAGGGACGTCAGGTCATCGAAAAGAGCCGTGAGACGTTGAACACTGCGATCGAGCGGGGCCGCGAAGCCTATCAACAGGCCCGGACGCGGGAGACCGTGTGACCGACTGGGCCGAGTTCTTTCTCGGTGTGATCGCCGCCGCGACGCTTGTGAGTGCGATCACGCAGGTGGGCGTGCTCGTCGCCGCGGGACTCCTGGCGCGGCGCATCGCACGGTTGACTGACAGGATCGAGCGGGAGCTGACCCCGTTCGTCGAGCACGTGAACGTGATCGGACGGGATGCGTCTCGCGCGGCGTCGCTCGCGGCCGCCCAGGTCGAACGCGCCGACCGGTTGTTTGCCGATGTCGTCCAACGCGTCGATGGGTTGATGAACACCGTGCAGGTCGCCGTCGGCGGGACGGCGCGGGAGGGCGCGGCGATCCTGACAGGCGTCCGCACCGCTCTGTCGGTGATTCGCGACATGCGCGCGGGCCGGGGGCGGGCGCGCGCGGAAGACGAGGACGGCCTGTTTATCTAACGCTTTCCGCCGCGATCATCTTCTCGTGATGCGGCGCCGGGAAGCACCTCAGGGTCCTGCTGTCGCGCGTCCCTGCCCATCTTCGTGAGCGTTTCGGGATAGCGCTGGCCGTCTGCTCCCAACACCGTCCATTCGCCAGTCAGCCGCGGGCCCTTTTCGATGTGATAGAGGGCGATGCCGATATTCGTGCCGGTGTAGTAACTGACCGCCAGCACATCGCCACGGACGATGCCAATCCCGATGGAAGTGACTTGGCGCGCCAGCCAGCGCACCAGGTATGTCTGGTCGTCTTTGGCAATCTCGACGGTGCCTCGATACTTCGTCCCGTCCGGATTGACGCCTTCGGACCGGTACGTGCCGTCGATCGCCACTTCCTGAGCGCCGCAGACCGCGGGCGCAAGAACATGCAGCAGGGTGGCAACGGCTGCAACGCGGAGCAGCTTGCGAATCATCCTGAAACCCCCGTCCTCGAGCTGGCGGGGCGCCGGCCCAGATCGGACCTAGGGAGCATACACCCTTCCCGGCCAATTTGGCGCTCGGGCAGCCGACGGAATGGAGCGTGCGCCGGCGCAGACCCGTCCCGTGCGCCACCCTTTCCAGTGTGGGGCGGTTTCCACATCGATTGCGAACCCGTTGAACGCCCGAGACACCTGAAGCCGGAGGCACTATGATTCGTGGCCGTGACGGTGGCAACCGCCCAGGAGCCCGCCCCCGACGTTCCGATCGTCACCATCGATACGCTTCGTGCCTGTCTGTGGGTGGGCATCGGGTCGTGCATCAGGGGCGACCTGCTCTTCGTTCTCGGACTACCCGTGGTACTCGCGGGCTTCGCGGTCGCGTGGCGCGTCATGTGGTCCGTCGGAGGCGCGCACTGTTCGTCGGTCGTCGATCGCCCGGTCCTCGGCCGGGGGGCGCCGTGGCTGCCGAAGACCTGTCTGTGGTTGGCCGTCATGGCTGTGGTCGGCCTCGCCGCGCCGTCCACGATCGGGCCGTTGTGGTACGACCTCGCCAAGCGCGCGTACTTTGTGCTCGGGCTCGCCGTTGTCGGTGTGTTCCGCTACGGCTCCGCGCGGCAGACCACACGGGCGGTCGGGGCCCTCACGGTCGCGGCCATTTCGCTCCATCTCGTGACACTGGTTGCGGTTCCCGCCCCGGACATCGATGTGTGGGTCTGGACGCAGGCTTGCCTCGAGGCGCTCCTGCGGGGCGTCCATCCGTATACCGTGGATGTCGTTTATTTGATTACCAACGTGTATCTCCTGGGCCCGACCGCGAACCTGTACCCCTATATGCCGCTGACGCTCGTGGCATTCGCGCCCGGTTACGCGTTGTTCGGCGATTTCCGCGTGATGCTGGCGCTCTGTGTTCCTGCCACGATTGCCTTGAATCGCGCGACCGGGCGCCAGCTCGGCCTCGACTCGAGGTTCATCGAGGCTACGACGCTCGCCTTTCTGTTGTTTCCGCGCGGCGCGTGGCTCACCTGTTTCGGATGGAACGAGCCATTGCTCGTCGTGGTCCTTTCCGCATTCGTCTATCTCGCCACGCGCGCGCCGGGCGGCGCGGCCCAGGCGATTGCCTTCCTGCTTCTGCCCGCCCTCAAGCAGTACATCGTCGCGCCCGTGGTGCTGTTTCTGGCGATGAGCCGGCCGCGCGTGTCGGTCGCCGCCACTGCGGTGGCTGTGGCATCGGCGACGGTCGTGCCGTTCCTGATCTGGGACTGGCGGTCCACGATGCAGGGGATCGTCGCGCAGATGGTGTCGCCCGCGCAGCCTCGGCTGGATTCCACTTCGCTGGTGGCGCTCGTCGGCGTACTCACCGGAGTCCACGTGACACGCTGGCTCAGCGTCGGCGTCCAGTTTCTCGTCGCCGGGGTGGCATACGCACGGCTGCGCGATCACGGTCTGGGTGGGCTTCTTCTCGCGTCCTCGCTCGCGCTGTCCGCGACCTTCCTGACCGGCTGGCAGGCCTTCATGAACTACTACTACCTGGTCGGCGAAATGCTGCTGCTCGCCGCCATGGTGTTTGCCGCCGAGAGACCCTCCGAAGTTGCCGCGGCGACGTAACGGATCCGCATGGCGCGCTCGATCGGAACGCGATAGCACACCAGCGTCGCGAGATCGACGAGCATGCCGCCGGCCAGCATCGCCGGGATGACGATCCGCTGGCTTGTCACGAGCGAGACGAGGACGAACGTCATCGAGAAGGACTCGCGCCGAAACAGGGTGAACAGGCCGGACGCCAGCCGCAGCGCCGGGGCGCCGGTGGCGGCGGCGCCGGTGACGTCCACCTCGATGGGCTTGTCGACGGACACGTCCTCGTGCGCGCCGCGTGCGCGCCGCATCAGTTGGACATCCCAGTAGAGGAGAAGGGGCACGCCAATCGCGACGCCGATGAGCAGCGCCCAGCCCGTCCGGCCAATGCCCTGGCGCCAGCACCCGACCAGCAGCCCGGCGTACGCCACCAGGTATGTGACCTGGTCCACGGCCGTGTCGAGCCGTTCGCCCCAGGCCGACTCCCTGAGCGTAAGTCGGGCCATCTCGCCGTCGATGCCGTCGGCCACCGACGCGAACCAGAAAACGAGCGCGCCGACAATCAGGGTCGCGTGCGAGGTCTGGGCGAGCTGCCACGCGCTGGCGACACCGAGGAGGAACGCGAGAAAGGTGGCGGCGTTCGGCGTCAGCCCCGCCTGCAGGAGCGCGTTCTCGCACCGGCGGCCGTCCACACGATCGGCGGCCGCAATGGATCCCACACCAGATGCCACGTGGCGGCTGGCGCTGGCAATCCGGCGACGAGCGCGGGCGTGATGATGACGCCTGGCGGGATCGTCAGGGTGAGGCGTGTGTCGATGCCGGCGTCCGACACCAGACCGGTGACCCATGACGGCCTCACCCGCCGCGCGACCCGCAGGTTCCGTTCGGCGGCAGTCAAGCCAAGAAATCGCGGGCTCGGCTCCTCGGACACGAGCCGGAAGGGGAGTGCCGCGGCCGTCGCACCGGCCGTGCCGGCTTCCTGAGCTGCGTCATGCATGATGCACGATACGATCGAGCGCGCGCGAGACCGTTTCTCGCTGGATGGATTTCAGCGTGCCGCCGCGCCGAGCACCCGGCGTTCTCGCGCGGTCCCGAACCGATGATACCGTAGGAGGATGCCGCGCCGCTCATGCGGATAGCGATCGACGCCCGGTACATTCGCGAGAAACCGAGCGGTATCGGGACGTATGTCAAGGCGATCGTCGATCGGGTGCCGCATCTGGCCGCGTCGGATCGATTCCTGTTCTGGGCAAACCCACTCGCGTCCCGTCCGCTGTCGGATGCGCCGAATGCGCACGACATCACGGTCCGGCCCGGGCCCAATGCGCCCGCGCCGGTCTGGTGGCCCAACCGCTACTCCCAGACGGCCGACGTCGACGTGTTCCACAGCCCGCATAACATCATGTCGCGGGGCATGCGGTGTCCAACCGTCGTCACGGTGCACGATGTGATGGCGATCGACGATCCCGGCCTCCATCTGCAGGGTTTCGAGCGGCTGGTGCTGCGTGTGTATTACCCGCAGGCCGTCTGGCGTGCCCTGCGTCGTGCCACCCGCCTCATCGTCCCGACGCTGGCGACGGCCGATCGCGTGCGCGCTCTCGTACCAGAGGCTGGTGCGCGACTGCACGTCATCTGGAACGCGCCCGATCGCTGTTTTCGCCCGGCCTCTGATCCGGCCGGCGCCCGCCAACGGGTCGTGGCGCTCACGGGAGTCACCGATCCCTACCTGCTTGTCGTCGGAGCGGATAATCCGGCGAAACGCCACGCGCTGGCGCTCGCGGCATTCGCGGCTGGGGCTCCCCGCCCCTGGCGGCTCGTGATGCTGCAGCGGGCTGGAACGTACGATCATTTGAGGCGTCTGTCGCGCTTGAAGAAGCTCGCCCGCCGGCTGCACGTCGACGATCGAGTGATCTGGCTGTCCCACGCGGCACAAGACGACGTGGCCGCGTTGATCCAGAACGCGGGCGCCTTGTTGCAGCCCTCGTTCTACGAAGGCTTCGGCCTGCCTGTCATCGAAGCGATGGCCTGCGGGTGTCCGGTCGTGGCGACGGACATTCCGCCGTTCCGCGAAATCGCCGATGGCGCGGCCCTCCTGGTGCCGCCAGATGACGTCGGAGCACTGGCGTCGGCCGTCGGGCAGGTCGTGATGTCTCCGGAGCGGCGCCGTTCGATGGCGGAGAGCGGGCTGGCGCGCGCCGGCGAGTTCTCGTGGGATCGCTGCGCGCGGGAAACGCTCGACGTGTACCGCGAGGCGGCGGCTGCCGCGCGCGTCTGAGATGATCGGGACAGGGCCGCAAGACCGCGCCGACGTGCAGACCGGCGCCCACGCTCGCGCGCGGCGCGTTCTTCAACGCGCTGGCCTTCCTCGCTTCTCGTCTTCGCGGGATCTTCATCCTGCTCGTCGCCCGGCTGCTCGGCGGCGCGGTCCTCGGCACGTTCGTGCTGGCCTGGGCCGTCACCGACATCGTCAGCAAGTTCGCGACAATCGGTCAAGCATCGTCGTCATGCAGATCGACGTCGTCATGCTCGGGCTGTACGTCGGTCAGGCGCCGGGCCTCACTCTTGAAACCCTCGGCATCTATGCCGCCGCTGGTGAGGTGGCCACCGGGCTTCGGAGGATCAGCCAGATCTTTTCGCCGATTTTCGCGCCGGTTGTCGCGCGGCAGATTGCGGCGGGGGAGACGAGTCGGGCGGCGGACAGCTACGGCTACCTCGCGCGCTGGATGCTGGCCGTGCTGCTGCCGGTAGTGGCCGTGTTGGCGTTGTCTGGGGGAGCGATCATGACCATCTTCGGAGAACCCTTTCGGAGAGGGGGGGCGTGGACCCCGATCCTGGGAGCGCGTGCGCGCTCAACGCGTTCGCACTGCTCGGCGAGACGATTCTGATGGTGGAGCGCCCCGGACTGAATATGCTCAACTCGGGCGCGGCCTTGGGCTCCGTGGTTGGAGTCCAGCTCCTGCTCATTCCGGCTGGGACCGTTGGGTGCGGCGCTCGGCGTGATCGTTCCCTATGCGATTCAGAACGTGCTCCGCGGCGTGGAGATCTCGTGGCTCTTCACCTGGTCGTGGCCGTGGGGCGTGTTGGTGAAGCCGTGGACGGCCGCCCTCGCAGCGCTGCCCCTGGCCCTGCTTGTGCGCCTCCCGACCGATGGCACCACCGCCGAGATTGGCAGCGCCCTCGTCTACCTCGCCGGTTATGTGGTGGCGTTACGCCTGATCGGGCTCGATCCGAGCGATCGGGCCGTCGTCGCGCATTTCCGGGACAGGGCGGGCGCCCGGCCGTGAGCCGCCATTAGCAGGGCACCTGGGGTGGGCGTGAAGTACCGACCGCACGTGCGCTACGATACGCCTTCCAGCCGGTACAGGCGGCTCTTCAGGTGCGCCTGGGGTTGTGTTACTCGATCGCCTAATAGGGTGAGATCAGCATGAACGTGTGGAGGCAGTGGGTCCGTCAGCCGCAGCGGCTCTGGCTGCGCCGCGCGCTTTTTCAGGTGCACCTGTGGGCCGGGATCGGCCTCGGCCTCTACATCCTCGTCGTCAGCCTCACGGGGAGCGTCCTCGTCTATCGCAACGAGCTGTACCGCGCCGCCACACGCGATCCGATCATCGTGTCGCCGTCTGGCCCGCGCCTGACGGCCGAAGCGCTGACGCAAGCCGCGATCCGCGCTCACCCAGGGTTCACGGTCGACCGCGTCTACGAGGTCAAGAATCCCAACCAGGCCGTCATCGTCAGCCTGACACGCGGCGACGACAAACGGGAGCGGCTCTTCGATCCCTATTCGGGGAAGGACCTCGGCAACGCTATCGAATGGGGCATCCGGGTGATGTCGTGGCTGCTGGACCTGCACGACAATCTGCTCTTCGCCCGGACCGGCCGCCTGGTCAACGGCGCCGGAGCGCTGTGCCTGATCCTCGTGGCGTGCACGGGCATGGTGATTTGGTGGCCCGGTATCCAGACGTGGCGCCGGAGCCTGATGCTGCACAGGCGTGTCAGCTGGCCGCGGTTCAACTGGGATCTGCACAGCGCGCTGGGATTCTGGGCTGTCGGCTTCGTCCTGCTGTTCGGTGTTACCGGCGCGTATTTGAGCGCCCCGGATCCTTTTCAAGCGGTTCTCGATGCTGTCGAACCGCCAACCGACGATAATCTCGGGATCCGCGTCGGCGATTCGATCACATATTGGCTTGCGTACCTGCACTTCGGGCGGTTCGGTGGCCGGTTGCCCGGGTGCGACCGCGGCGGGCTGTGCGAGTCGACGCTCAAGGCGGTGTGGGCGTTGTTCGGTCTGGTGCCGGCGGTCATGTTCGTGACCGGCGCCATGATGTGGTGGAATCGTGTTCTCTGCAAACTTGTCCGGGCAAGCAAACCGCAGGGCAAAGTCCTTCAGCCCCTGGAACGCTGATTTGATTTGTCGCGGCAATATCGGCGCTCGAGCTCGCCGGATTGTTCTCGGCCACCCGTCACGAGGATCGGTCTCGCGCGAAGGGCTTCAGCGACGACTTCACGCGCTGTTCGGCGGCGGGCCCGCGGCTGCATCGAACTCGCCCATGACCCGCTCGAGACAGGAAGGACAGATCCCGTGCGAGAACAGGACGTCGGTGTGCTCGGTCAGATACCCTTCGACCTGCTCCCAGTAATCGTGATCGGATCGGATGCGCTTACAGTAGCTGCAGATCGGGAGAAGTCCTGTCAATCGCTTGATGTTCGCCATCAGTCCGAGCGTACGCTGACCGACGTGAATGCGCGCGCGGAGCTCGTCGGGATCGAACGGCTTGGTGAGGTAGTCGTCGGCGCCGGCTTCCAGGCCCGCCACGAGATCCTGCCGGCTGTTTCGGGCCGTCAACAGGATCACATACACCGGCGAACGGAGCACGGTGGAGCGGATGCGTCGGCAGAGCTCGATGCCGTCGAGTCCCGGCATCTCCCAGTCGACGATGGCGAGGGCCGGCGGCTCGGTGCCGACGATGCGCTCCCAGGCGGCGGTGCCGTCGTGCGCGACGATCACCTCGAACCTCCATTGCTCGAGCGTTCGGCCGAGCATCATCGTTGACACACGCTCGTCGTCGGCAATCAGGCTACGCACGAATCTGACTCCTTGGCTGAAGGAAGATGGCGACGCATCACGTCGATGACAACCTCTCGAACCTCTCGAACCTCTAGATACTTGTCAGCCTCGGGGTTCAGGTTTATGGTGTGACCACGCACGACAAGCTGGCGGGAGACGCGTCAAGCATTTCTGGGAGGGAAGCATAGTGAACAGGTCCCATCTCGTTGCGTCGTCATTGCTGATGGCTATCGCAGCCGCGGGTCCGGTGATTCCGGCGGTGCTCGCGCAGACCGGAGCGTTCGTCCCGGTCACCCAGGCGATGCAGGCCAATCCCGATCCCGCCGACTGGCTCCATATCAGTCGAACGTACAATCAGCATCGTTTCAGTCCGCTCAACCAGATCAACAAAGCCAACGTCGCCCAGCTGCGCATGGCGTGGTCGCGCGGCCTGCCGGCGGGCACCCAGGAATCGACGCCGATCGTCTATCGCGGCGTCATGTACGCGATGGTTCCGGGCGGCCGTATCCAGGCCCTCGACGCCACCAACGGCGATCTGATGTGGGAGTATCAGCGCGAGTATCCAAGCAGCGCCGTGGCCGCGGCGTCGCGCAGCAAGAGCCTCGGCATCTACGAGGACATGATCTATTTCGGCGCGCCGGACGGATTTCTGCTGGCGCTCGATGCCCGGACCGGCAAGCTGCGCTGGGAAACCAAGGTCGACAACGGCCAGATCACCGCCGGCGGCCTGCTGGTCGCCGATGGCAAGGTGATCTCGAACCGCACCTGTCAGCAGGGAAAGCGCGAGTTCTGTTTCATCGCCGCTCACGACGCCAAGACAGGCAAAGAGGTCTGGCGGTTCTATGTCACGGCCGCACCCGGCGAGCCGGGTGGAGACACCTGGGGCAACGTGCCGGTCGACCAGCGGGCCGCCGGTCCCTGGGGCCTGCCCGGCTCCTACGATCCGGTCCGCAAGGTCGTCTATTGGGGCGTGGCCAATCCCAATCCATACACGCGAATGAAACGCCACGGCCGCTACGATGCCGTTTCCCTGACATCGCCGGCAGAGCTCTATAGCAACTCGACCCTGGCGCTCGATGTCGCGACCGGCAAGCTGGTCTGGTACTTCCAGGAACTGCCGGGCGACGATTGGGACGCCGACCACAATCAGGAACGCATTCTGGTTCGCACCCGCGTCACCCCGGACCGGCGGTTCGTCAAGTGGATCAATCCGGCGGTGACGGGCATGCCGGAGCAGGACGTCGTCGTAACCGTCGCCGAAGGCGGCGGCATGTTTGCGGTCGCGCAGGAGACCGGTCAGTTCCTGTGGGGGCGGCCGTTCCCGTTCGATGATCCCAACGTCAACATGAGCGTCGTCGACGTCAAGACCGGTCAGACGAGCGTCAATCCCGAGAAGCTTTTCGTGAAAGACGGCGACAGCATCATCGGCTGCTTCCACAACACGCGCGGCCTGTGGCAAATCGCCTATCATCCCGGCAAGAACTCGCTCTACGTTCCGTTCCACGATCAGTGCCTCAGCATGCAGGCCACCAATTCCAGCGAGACCGGCTTCGGGCGGCGCGTCGGCGTCAGACGTCCAGGCTCCGACCCGAAGGCTTACATGAACATTGCCAAGGTCGACGTTGCGACGGGCGAGATGCGAGTGATCTACTCGCAGGCGCAACCCACCAACGGGTCGGCGCTGGCGACCGCGGGCGACCTGGTGTTCTTCGGCGATCTCAACCGGCGTCTGCGCGCCCTCGACGCCGACGACGGCAAGGTCCTGTGGGAGGCCGTGGTCGGCGGCATGATTGTCAACAGCACCATCTCCTATGCCGTCAACGGCAAGCAATACATCATGGTGTACACAGGCGGGGCGGTGTCGGCCACGAGCGGACCGATCGCGGTGACCGCGATGCCGCGGGCCGTGTTCGGCCACAGCGCGATCTACGTGTTCGCCTTGCCCTGATCCCGCAAGGCGCTTGGCGTGGCGCGGCCGAAAAAGGGGTACGACCCCTTTTGCGCATACTCGGCCCTGCGAATCCGGAGGACCGGCGATGAAGATCGTGCGTTCGGAGATCACTGACCGGCGGTTGTACCTGAACCGGCGCGAGTTCTGCCGGGCCGCGAGCGCGACCGCGGTCACGGCGGCGGCCGCGATGGCCAGCCCGCAAAGGATTCTCGCAGCAGGACGCCCCGCGGCTCACGGAGAGAAGCTCGCCGGTGTGCGCACGAGCCGCTTCAGCACCGCTCAGACGCCGACGCCGTGGGATGCGATCACGTCGTACAACAATTTCTACGAATTCGCCGGCAGCGACGACAAGGATCTCCCCTCGCAGCTTGCTCCGGCGAACCTGATCACCAGACCGTGGAAGATCACCGTCGAAGGGGAGTGCGCCAGGGCGGGGGAATATTCGCTCGACCAGGTGCTCGACGGGGAGACGCTCGAAGAACGCGTCTATCGCCATCGCTGCGTCGAAGGATGGTCGATGGTCATCCCGTGGGTCGGGTTTCCGCTGGCGGCGTTCATCAGGAAGTGTCAGCCCACGGCGAAGGCCAGGTATGTGGCGTTCGAGAGCCACTACGATGCGCGCCAGATGCCGATGAGCCTGCGTCTGCCGTTCGACTGGCCGTACACCGAAGGTCTGCGCATGGACGAAGCCGCCCATCCGCTGGCGATACTGGCGATCGGTCTCTACCGCGAACCGCTGCCGCACCAGGACGGCGCGCCGATTCGCCTGGTCGTACCGTGGAAGTACGGCTTCAAGAGCATCAAATCGATCGTGAGGATCAGCTTCGTCGAGGATCAGCCCATCGGGACCTATCAAAAGGTCGATCCGGATTCGTATGGCTTTTATGCCAACGTGAATCCGAGCGTTGACCACCCCCGATGGAGCCAGGCCACCGAGCGCCGAATCGGCGAGTTTTTCAAGCGCAAGACGCTGACCTTCAACGGCTACGGCAGCGAGGTCGGAAAGCTGTACGCGGGAATGGATCTGAAGAAGAACTGGTAGTGGAGTTCCGCATCCCTCAGCGTGGCTCTGCCCTTGAGCTGAGGAGGGCGTTTACATGGGGATTCCGGCTCTGATGGTCCCAGACACCCTGCAGATCCGGGTCGCCCCATGGTCTGCGGGGCGGGTCATATGTCGTCTTGGCTATCCGGCCTGAAATAACCTGACGACCCGCGGCAGAATGGCGTGCCATGGCGTATCATGACCTTCTGTCCAATCCAAGCGGAGCGTCGATCTATTTGCCATGAGGGTGCCGTTATGAGTGTGAGCAATTTCAGGATGGCGGGATGGAAAGAAAGACGGCGTAACCCGGTGCTGCGCGTTGGCGCCTTCGCCGGGTGCCTGGCCCTGCTCGTGGGCGCGATTTCCGCCGCACCGGCCGACCGATACCCGGCGAGCGGGGGTGATATCGAAATCACGCCGTTCCTGCACTCCAGCGTGCAGATTGAGCACGCCGGCAAGGTGATTCAGGTCGATCCCTGGAGCGTGGCCGACCTGTCGCGCGCCAAGCAAGCCGACTTGATCCTCGTGACGGACGACCCGGTTCACCATCTCGACGTCAAAGCGATCCAGCGGCTGCGAAAAGCCGGCGCGCCTGTGGTGATTCCGGCCAAGGGAAAGGATCGCGTGCCTGACGGCACGGTGCTCGCCAACGGAACGTCCGCGACGCTGGCCGGCATCCGCGTGGAGTCCATTGCGGCATACGACTTGACGCCAGGTGATCCCGTGCATCCCAAGGGTGAAGCGAACGGGTATCTCCTCACGCTCGGGGGCAAGCGCGTGTATTTTGCCGGGGTGACCGAATGCATCCCGGAGATGCGGGCGCTCAAGAACATCGACGTCGCGTTCATGCCCATGAACATCCCGCCCGCGCGGATGACGCCCTCGGCGACCGCCGATTGCGTGAAGGTGCTCAAGCCGAAAGCCGTGTACGTGACTCACTACGACAACACCAGCGCCGCGCGATTCACGGACCCGAAAGCGCCGCAGCGGAACAATCCTGGCGGCTTGACGGTCCCTCAGACGCTCAACGCATTCAAAGAGGCGTTGAAGAACGAGGCGGTCGAGGTCCGGCTCCCCGATTGGTACGCCGCCCCTCCCGCGAAGTAGCTGAGCCCGGACCGCCGCGGCGCCGGGTGGTCCGATCGGCATGATCAACATGGAGGAGGAGAGCCGCAGAGCGTTCTGCGGCTCTCCTCCGGACGGCTCCTCATCGATTCTCCCAGACCTTCCTTGTCGTCGTGGGCGTCGCCGCACAGGCTTGTTCTCTGGACCCAGCATGGGCACGCCGCTCCGCCCGCAACCGTTCCGCGTCCTGATGCACCGGTTCCGGTATTTCCTGACCGGCAGCGGGTTCTAACGCGTGGGTTCCCTCCGGACACAGGTCGGAATTGTCGGAGCAGGCCCGGCGGGACTGCTGCTCGGGCATCTGCTTCATCTGAATGGTATCGACTCCGTCGTTGTCGATAACCATAGCCGCGAGCACGTCATCGACCGCGTGAGAGCGGGTGTCCTCGAGCAGGGCACTGTGGACCTGCTAACGGCGATGGGCGTCGGTGCAGGTCTCCAACGTAAAGGCCTGCGTCATGAGGGACTCTACGTCAGCTTTCAGGGACAGCGGCACCGCATCGATCTGGCCGACCTGACGGGAGGCAAAGCGATTGCCATCTACGGACAGAACGAACTCGTCCGGGATTTAATCGAAGCGCGCACCGCGTCAGCGCGCCCACTGTACTTTGGGGTTGACCACGTCTCGGTGAGCGCGCTTGAGTCGTCAATCCCCGTGCTTCGTTTTCAGCATGGCGGCACCGAGCACGAGGTGCACTGCGACTTTGTCGCCGGCTGTGATGGATTTCACGGGATCTGCCGTCCTTCCATTCCCGATGGCGTCCTGACCGTCTATGAACGCGTCTACCCGTTCGGTTGGCTTGGGATTCTCGCGGACGCCGCACCAACATCCGACGAGCTGGTCTACACGTACCATGAGCGTGGATTCGCGCTGTTCAGCATGCGCTCGCCGAAGGTCACGCGCCTCTATTTTCAGGTGCCGCCGGAAGAGCCGATCGAGAATTGGTCGGACGAGGGAATCTGGAACGAGATCCTCGCGCGCATGACGACGCGAGACGGCTGGCAGCCGAATGTCGGCCGCATCATCCAGAAGAGCGTGATCCCACTCCGCAGCTTCGTTGCCGCGCCAATGCGACACGGGCGGCTGTTTCTCGCCGGCGATTCTGCGCACATCGTCCCGCCGACCGGAGCAAAGGGTCTGAATTTGGCCGCCTCTGACGTTCTCGTGCTCGCCCGGGCGCTGAAGGCGTTCTACGAGCGGGGGCGAACCGAGTGGCTCGGCGAGTACTCCGACGTATGTCTTCGCCGCGTGTGGAAGGCGCAACGCTTTTCCTGGTGGATGACGTCGACGCTGCACCAATTTCCCGACGCAAAGGCGTTCGATTACCAGCGCCAGATCGCCGATCTCGACTACCTTACGAACTCGCGTGCGGCAATGACGAGCCTCGCGGAGCAGTACGTCGGGCTGCCGATGGAAATCTCGTACGAATCTGCCGGACTGCAGGTGTAGCCCAGGAACCGCTGCCGTTCGAGCCTTGGCGGACTGACCAAGCACAGCGCGACTGCACATACTAATCCCTCGGTGGACACCCAAAACCAGCCATTAGTCGACACCTGCAAAACCGGCCATTAACTGACGGCGGCCGAGACGTTGACGAAGGCGAGGGACGCATGGTCCTTCGCCGGGATGAGCAACGTCTTGGACGATCACAAACAACACGAGATTCTGCGCGCTCGGCCGTCTGGGTTGGACGCTGCGGCGAATCGCCGACGCCACGGGCGTTCGTCGCGTGACGGTCGGCGGCTACCTGAGCGCAGCGGGAATCGCCGTGCGTGGCCGTGGGCGGCCAGGCGAATGTTCACCAAAACCGACAATTTCCGAGGAGGTGTCCACCGACCCTGGCCCAAAACCGGCCATTGCTCCCGGGAGGTGTCCACCGACTCGCCAGCGCGAGCCCCGAGTGCCGAGCGCCGGTGAGCCCTATCGCGACCTGATCGCCGACGCGCTCACTCGGCTCAGCCGGTCGCAACGCCATGGCGATCTGGCAGGACCTCGTCGACGACCACGGCTTCTCCGCGCGGTATGCCAGTGTCCGGCGCTTCGTCGTGCGACTGCGTGGCGCATCCCCGCCGAGGCGCGTGTGGTGATCACCACCGCAGCGGGCGAAGATTATGGTGAGTCCGCCGTTATGGTGAGTCCGGAAGAAGCGCGACCGTGTGGCGCGGCGTTCTTCCGGACGCTCTTCGCATAATTCCTACAGAGCCTCCAGCCATGTCAGGAGGTCTTTCGACAGACGCGGCGCCATCGGTGTGGCCGACGTCGGTGATCCCGCGAGGGCCAGCGCCTCGCGCTTCATGCCGACATCGATCTGCACGTACACCTCCGTGGACTTCACGTCGGCATGACCGAGAAAGTCCTTGATCGTGATGAGGGGGATGCCGGCCTGCAGCAGGTGCATGGCCTTTGTGTGTCGGACCGTGTGAGGGCTGATGCCGGATCGACGGAGACTCGGCATCGACGCGCGTGCGCGGTCAAGGTACTTCATCAACAGGTAGCGGGCGCCATGGCGCTTCAATGGCTGCCCATACCGATTGCGCAACAACGGGCCGCGATCATCGAGCGGACGACCGATACGGGCGAGGTACCGACTCACGATCCGGGCGGTCTGCGGCAGCAGCGGACAGAGGCGCTCTCGTCGGCCTTTGCCATGGAGGCGCGCCAAGGCGGGTGGTACGAATCGGACGTCGCGCGGCGTCAGGTCAAGCAGCTCTTGGATGCGTGCCCCGGTGTCGTACAGCAGGGCGATCAGCACATAGTCGCGCTCACCGTCGATCGTGGTGCGATCGATCTGCGCGAGCAGATGGGCGAGCTCCGCTTCCGTGAGGTAGCCGAGCAGCCGACGCGTGGCTTTCTTGACGGGAATGGCCAGCACCCGATGACACGTGAGAGCGCACTCGGGGTGGCCGTCGAGGACGTACCGGAAGAAACTGTGAATCGCCGCCAAGCGAGCGTTGCGGGTCCGGACCGAATTGCGGCGCGTCGTTTCGAGGTCCGCGAGAAATCGGAGGATCAGATCCGGGCTCAAATCCTCGAGCTGCAGCGCGGCTGTCGGTCGATGACAGGCGACGGCGGCGAATCGGAGCAAGAGTTTGAGCGCGTCTCGGTACGCCTTGGTGGTGTGCGGACTGGCATTGTGCTCCGTGGCGAGGTGGCGCAGGAAGAAGGCGGTCACGAGCGTCGAGAGGTCTGGCGCCGTCATGACGGCCCTCCCTCGGTGATCAGGTATCCAAAGCGCCGCTCATGCCGACGGACGATCTCGCCCACCATGTCGGCGGTGAGCTGCAGGTACCGTTGGGAGCTGGCCAGGCCCACATGCCCCAGGTAGGTCGCCAAGGCCGGCAACCGTGCGCCGAGATCGGCCTCCTGCTGGTACCACACCAGCAGTCTGAGCACCGCGAATCCGTGCCGGAGATCATGGAGGCGGAGGGAGCGGCCGGCGCTGTGGCGAGGAATATCGGCTCCCGCCAGCACTTGATGGAACGCGGCGGAGAGCGCGCTGTGGGAGTACCCGCGGCCGGACGCGGTCGGAAAGAACGGCGCGTCGGGCCGGCGCGCGCCAAGGTGGCGCTCGATCGTCCTGCGGCAGCGGTCAAGCCGAGCGGCGACGTCCGACGCGAGAGGGACGAGACGAGACTTGCCAAACTTGGTATCCCGTACGCGCAGCACGGCGCCCGCGAGGTCGACGTCCGCGAGGGTGAGTCGGAGCACTTCGCCCGTCCGCAGTCCGGTGAAATACAGGAGGACCAGCGCGGTGCCCAAGACGATGTCTCGGATAGGCGACCAGGACCGTGTCCTCAGCCGCTCGCAGGCGGTGAGGAAGCGACGTCCCTCCTCCTGTGACATCACCCGCGCGACGAACGTGCGGCGGTGAATGGCCAAGAATCGCGGGGCCGGGACGGCCGTTCGCGGCTGCTCGAGGGCCAGAAAGCGGCAGACCTGGCGGATCAGGCTGAGTCGATGCGCGCGCGTGGTCTCGGATTCCTCGCCTCGGCGGGCAACGTACCGGCGCACCACCTCCATGGTGATCACCGGGGCATCGGGGCTGAGGATCGTGCTCAGGAATCGATCCAGGAGGTGAAGGGCGCGAGCTTCGTCGACGTAGCGACACCCCGCGGCCCGCTTGAACGCGAGAAAGCGCGACAAGGCGTCCGCCAGCGGCGACGAGAAGGGGGGCACTGGAAGCGACGGACGCGTACTCATCGGCGTACCTCCGCTTCCGACAACGCCACACCGCGGAGGGCGGCGAGATTGACCGTCGCATATTCCATCGTCGTGTCGGTCGACTGATGGCCGAGGACATCGGCGATCGACTTGATCGGACACCCGGCGGCCAGGAGCCGGCTCGCCAGCGCATGGCGAAAGACGTACAACCCGCGACCGCCGGGCCGCCGGTCGAGACCGGTCCGGCGCAGGACCGGTCGCAGAATCGCCGCCAGATTATTGGTCGGGACGAAGGGCGCAAACGGTGCGCGGTGACGAACGAACACCTCGCGCGCCGTCGTCTCAGGACGCCCCTGCCGAAGATAGGCGGCCAAGGCCTCCGCAATCTCCGGCAGCAAGGGGAGCGTCAACGGCCGTCCGGTCTTGGCTTGTCGAAGGGCGATCAGTCCCTGTCGCCACTGGAGATGGTCGAGGCGGAGCTGCCGAATATCCGAGGGCCGCATGCCGTAGCGGATGGCCAGCAGGAGCACGGCGTAGTCCCGCCGACCCACGGCACGCGATCGATCGACCGCCGCCAATACGCGCTCGACGTCCTCGGCCGCCAGCACCTCGCGCACCTGGGCCTGTCGCATGTGGCGGCCGGTCAGCACAGCGGCGCGTAGATCCAGGGGCAGCCGTCCGTCCTGATACGCCCACCGCAAGAAACTCCGAAGTGTGACGCCGTACGTCCGCCGTGTCGCGGGCTTCTCATGCACCAACTGCAGGAAGAACTGCTGAATGTGGAAGGCCCGCACCTCCGACAATGTCGTGGCGCCGGAGTGGTCCCAGAAGTCGGCCACACGGCACAGCTGCCACACGCGTTTGTGCACGGTGCGAGCAGGGAGGCCCCGATGCTCCTGGAGAAACGTGGTGTAGGCCTGCAGCGCGGACTCGATCCACGCCGGCACCGTGGGCGGTACGGCCGTCCCGACGCGTCGCCGGAACACGCCGTCGGCATCGGTCTCGAGGAAGATCCGCACCGACGCGCGCACGAATCGACGCCGACTCGCGCTGCCGCGCGGCAACCGACGTGCGACGTACTCCTGCACCTCCCGTGCATGAACGGTCTGCGGCAAGGCGATGCCGCGCGCATCGCAGTCGGCCGTGAATCGCAGCCACTCCCGCAGATGCTGCGCCGCCACCTCTTTCAGGTACTGGCACCGGATCAACGCCTGGGCGACGTGATCAATCCGCGGCTTATGTGGTGAGGCTCGATAGCGCTGAATCTGGTCCGCGAAATAGTACCCAGCGAACATGACATCCCTCCTTCGAGGCGCACAGACGCTCGCCTCGGAGCAGGGATTATGGGAAGGAGATCAACGGGACGACGCGGCAACCGTCTCGACGGTTAGAAAAGATCAGGAGGTCGCTCACCATAATGGCGGACTCACCATAATCTTCGTTATGGTCAGCTGACCATAACGAAGAAGGTCAGGTCGACTACGGGGACGGTCCGATGGTCCGTCATCCTCAGACCGGCAAGTACCGCCGCACGCGGCTCTTCGTCCTGACGCTCGGCTACTCGCGCAAAGCGGTCCGGCTCCTGGTCTGGCACTCCAGCACGCAGGTCTGGGCTGAGCTGCACGAGCGTGCGTTTCGTCGGCTGGGCGGCACCGTCCGGGTCATTGTCCTCGATTATGTGTCTGGGCACACAATCGAGGTTTTGTGCCCGCTCGCGTTATGTAGCGTCGCGGGCCCCAGGGCGCATCAAGTCGAGGTGGAGCACGCATTGGTGGCCACATAACATCTCAGAGCGACGCCAGCCAAGACAGGAGGGTGGCATCGTCGTGCCAGACGGCGCGTCGGGGGCGTGTTTGCTCGCGGTCTACGGGTGGTTCACACAGCTGGATTGCCGCCTGCTTCATGCGCGTGTTGATTTCGGCGTACCGGTTCGTCGTGTCGAGGCTGACGTGTCCGAGCCAGCCGCGAATGACATTGACGTCGACACCGGCTTCGAGCAGATGGACCGCCGCGGTGTGGCGAAAGACATGGGGACTCGCCGGACGTGCTGGGAGACCGATTCCGTGAGTCAGTCGACGCACGATCTTGTAGATGCCGAAGCGCGTGAGCGGGCGCCGTTGGTGTGACACGAAGACCGCGGCGTTCGTCGCGGTCGAAACCCCTCTGGCTGCGAGGTCTTCCTGCAGCGCCGTCACGGTCTGGGGCCAGAGTGGACAGGTCCGCCACTTGTCGCCTTTGCCATGCAATCTGACGCGCAGCGCCGCGAAGTCGAGATCTCCGACCCGGAGATCGGCGACTTCTTGCACCCGCGCACCCGTGTTGTAGAGAAACAGGAGTAGGAGACGATTGCGGGTTGCCTGGCGCCCGCGAGTGGGCAGGCGCTGAAACAACGCGTCGATGTCAGCGCGTTCTAGAAACCGTGTTTCAGGTGGAGCGACACGTTTGACGGGAATGCCGGTGACCTGCTGACTCACCGCTAAGCGGTCCGGGCGCCGGCGGGCGAGGTAGTCAAAGAAGCTGACGACCACGGCCCGGCGGTGGTTGCGCGTGCGCACGTGATTGTGTCGATCCGCTTCCAACGAGCGGAGAAACCGCAACACCCGGTCCGCCGTGAGGTCGTCGAGCGTCAGCCGTGACAGGGCGCAACGGCGATCACCGGCGACAAAGGTCAGGAACAGACGGAAGGCGTCCCGGTACGCACGAATCGAGCTGGGCCGAAGCCCTTTCTGGGTGACGAGATAGTCCACGAAGAACGCCTGGACGTACGGACCAAGATCTTCCGACGTCATGGCGCGTCTCCGGCCGCGCGTGGTGCGGCGTACCGGGCAAACCGCTCGCTCGCCTCCGCGAAGAGGGCCGGTGTGATGGTCAGGTAGACAGCCGTCGACGCCGGATCGACGTGACCCAGGAAGGTCGAGAGATGCAGCAGACGCGCTTGCGGGTCGACACCCGTGCGATACCATCGCAGCAGCGTGCCCACCGCAAACGAGTGGCGCAGGTCGTGGAGACGCGGGGCGGCCACGCCATCCGGAATGACCAATCGGAGCCGTGGCACGAGATGGTGAAATGTCTGCGTGATCGTGCATGGGTGAATCGCCCCGCGACGGGTGAACGAGAAGAACGGCATGTCCGGCCGAAGCGGACCTCGTCGGATCTCACTCGCCGCCCGAAATGCGGTCAGGACGCCGGCGAGGTTGGGCCCGAACGGGACCAGCCGACTCTTGCCGAATTTCGTCTCTCGGATGATCAAGAGCCGTCGGGCCAGATCGATGTCGGCGATGGTGAGCCGCGAGACCTCGCCCACGCGCAACCCGAGCCCGTACAGCACGGCGAAGATCGTGTAGTACGTGGGGCCACGACTGGGCGCACGCCCATTGGCTGGCAGAGCTTTGGCGACGTCGAGGAGGTGACGGGCGGTCGTCTGATCGAAGATGAACGGCACGCGCTGCCCCGTCACGCGGCGCTGAGGCGCCTGCACGGGCGAGCCTGAAACGCGTCCCTGTGCCACCGACCAGTCGAAGAAGCGCACGAGCGTGCCGCGGAGATGGTTGTAGCTCCGTGGCTTGACGCGCGGACGCGACGCCAGAAAGGCGTCAATGACCGGCGGCGTGATCGCGTCGACGTCCGTGATGCGCTCCTCACGCAGAAATCGATCGAACACGCGGAGGACGGCCTCCTCCACATCGAACCGCCGTCCGAGTGCGCGCTTGTGGGCGAGGTAGTGCTCGATCGCGTCCGCGAGCACACTCGTGAAACCGAGCCAGCGGCGTGTCATAGCACCTCCTCGCCGTCGCCGCAGGCGACCGCTCGAAGGGTCTCGACGTCGACCTTGCTGTAGATCTGTGTCGATGAGGCATGGCGGTGCCCCACGTAATCACCAATCACCTTGAGGGACAGGCCGGTGTCCACTAGGCGCTGCACACAGGTATGGCGCAACGTATGCGAGCCCATTCGAGGAACGCGGACACCCGCGGCTCGGAGATGCTGCGCCGCGACACACCCGATGACATTGAATGTCGCCGGCGTGAGCGGCGCGACGACACGAAAGAACAGATGGCGATCGGACGTGCTCGGTCGACCGTGCTGGACATAATCCAGAATGGCGTTACCGACGATCGGTGACAACGGATACGCGGTCGAATGGCCGCCTTTGCGGGCGGGGACGCGGAGCCGATCATTCCGCCAGTCCACATCGTCAAGCGTCAGGGCCGCCACCTCGCGGGCGCGGAGTCCG
The DNA here is from genome assembly GCA_963745495.1 of uncultured Acidobacteriota bacterium. Classification (GTDB taxonomy): domain Bacteria; phylum Acidobacteriota; class Vicinamibacteria; order Vicinamibacterales; family CAVVIG01; genus CAVUXJ01. The sequence continues at coordinate 4,755 of CAVUXJ010000010.1, read as the reverse complement.
TAGGTCACCAGTAGCAGCAGGATCGCGTAGTCGCGTCGGCCCACGATCGCCCGACGATCGACCTGGGCGAGCATGCGTCGGACTTCCTCCCACGTCACGGCCCGCGGAATCCCCGACAGGCGATGTGTCTGGGGCGCTCCGACCGCTGCACTCAGATCGTGCGGGACGTGCTGCTCCCGGTGGAGGTAGCGCAAGAAGACACGCAGCACCCCGCAGCGATCTCGGATGCTGGTCTTGCACAGCCCTGGACTGGTATCGGTGATGAAGCCGCTCAGTACCACCGGGGACAATGCGGCCGGCTGACGGAGATCAAGACGAGTGAGATAGGCGGCCAAGGCTTCGAGATGAAACCGGTAGTGATTGATCGTCGCCTCGCGTAACCCGCGTTCATCGCGCAGGTACTCCACGAATGCGGGGCTGATCGCCGGAAAGGGCATCGGTCGTTGTCGACGCGCCCGACCCCGCCCGGTGAAATCCGGCAGCACGACGCGCAAGAACTGCTCGATCGGTCCTCGGATCTCTTTTCGCAGCGCCTCGCGTGTGGGCGCGACGCGTCGACGATAGTCCCGTCGGTTGATCCAGGACTCGACGAAATCGTCCACGTGGGCCGGCAGATCGGTGACTGTCTGCGCGCCTCGCGCTTTCGCGAACTCGCCGAATTGCATGATGCGCGGGACGCGATGGAACACATTCCGTGCGGCGTACCCGTGCCCGGCGAGCCAGCTCACGTATCGATCGAGTGGCTCGCCAAGCCATGAACCGCGAAGGCGATCAACAGTGGTGGGACGGACGAAGTAGCGCTCCAGCATGGCGGACAACCTCCTTGCGCGCGCAGGCGCTCAGGGATCATCGGCCACCGTCTCATCGCGTTATGTGCCCGGAATTTTCTATCTCGGAAGGCGTGGGCGTCCGCAGCTCAAAGGTGGGCACATAACGCGAGCGGGCACAAAACCTCGACAATCTCAAGGAAGGCGTCCTCACCCCGGACATCTACGACCCCGCGCTCAATCCGCTCTATCGCGATGTCCTCGCACACTACGGCGCCGTCGCGCTGCCGTGTCGTGTCGGCGATCCCGATCGCAAGGGCAAGGTCGAAGCGGGCGTCGGGCACGCGAAGAAGACACCGCTCCGCGGCCTGCGTTTCGAGACGCTCGATGAGGCGCAAGCCTACCTCGATCGCTGGGAAGCGCACTGGGCCGACACGCGTATCCACGGCACGACGAAACGCCAAGTCGTCGCGATGTTTGCCGAGGAGCAGCCCGCGCTCGGCCCGCTGCCGCTCGAACCGTTTCGCTATTACCGCTTCGGGGTCCGCAGCGTCCACCTCGATGGCTGCGTCGAGGTCGAGGCCGCGTACTACGGCGCCCCGCCCGGCTGGATCGGCCAACGGGTCCAGGTGCAATGGAACGATCTGCACGTCCGCCTGCTCGCCCCGAAGACCGGGTCAACTCCTGCGCGAGCATCTGCGCGCGCCGCGCGGCTGGCACCGGCTCCAGACGCCGATCGGCCGGCGCGCACGCCGCCGAGCACGGTGGCGCTGCTCGCACGCCGCGACGTCCACGGGCCCGTCCATCAGCGCCGTCTGCACGTCACATCCACGAGCACGAAGGGGCCGCCGGCGTCCGCCGCATCCTCGGCGTGCTGGCCCTCGCCAAGAAGCACGGCCCGGCTGTCGTGGACGAGGCCGCGAAAGCGGCGCTCGATCTCGGCGTGCCCACGTACCGCTTTCTCCGTCGGTATCTCGAACGCCGCCTGCCGGCGCCCCTGACGCTCCGCCAGGTCGACCCGCTCATTCGGCAGCTCACCCTCTACCGCGATCTCATCGATCGCAAAACAGGAGACCCGCGATGAATCTCGTCGAGCTCGATCACGCGCTCCGGAAACTCCGCCTCTCGGGGATGGCCGCCGTCCTCGAAACGCGCTTACGCCACGCCCAGACCGAGAAGCTGACGCCGATCGATCTCGTGTCGGCGCTCGTGTCCGACGAACTCCTGCGTCGGCAGGACCGCCTGCTCGAGCGGCGGCACAAACAGGCGGGCTTTCGCGATCCCGACCCGCTCACTCGACAACTTTGATTTCGATTTCAACAAGAAGATGAACCGCGCGCTGATCCACGAGCTGGCGACCGCGCGCTTCATCGCCCAGCGCGAGGACGCGCTGTTTCTCGGACCGCCAGGGACGGGGAAAAGCCACTTGGCGCAAGCCATCGGCCGCGCGGCGCATCCAGCAGGGCTACCGCGTCCGCTATCGCGACGCGCACCTGCTCCTCGAGGAGATCGCCGACGCGACGCTGGCCGGCACCCGCAAAGCCTACTTCGCGGATCTGACCGCCGTCCCGCTCCTGATCGTCGACGACCTCGGGATGCGGAAACTCCCCCACACGGCCGCCGAAGACCTCCTGGAAGTCGTCATGCGTCGCTACGAGCGCGCCTCGACGCTCCTGACGTCAAACCGCTTATGCGGTGCACCGCATAAGCGGTTTAATGCGGAGTCGATTGTTATGCGGAGCCTCGTGCGAAGAGGCCCCGCCAGAGCGTCAGCTCGATGGTGTGGTGCTCCGCATTACGGAGCGGGTTGTCAGCGAGGCGATCAGTTTGTCGGTGGCCTTGAAGCGGCCGGATCGCAGCTTCGGCGCAATCATCGCTTCGAGCGCTTCCAGTTTCACCGACGGATCCGCACGCGTGTACATCTCCGTCGTTTGCATGTGAGCGTGTCCCAGCCAGAGTGAGACCTTTCGTAGATCCTTGGTGGCTTGCAGCACGGTCAGGGCGCACGTATGCCTCAGAACGTGGGGCGAGATCCGCTTGGTCGCCAGCGAGGGACACGACTTGACAGCCGTCTGGACATGTTTGTCGAGGACGTACTCGAAACCTGACCGCGTCATCGGTTGACCGCGTGCGCTGACGAAGATTTCCGGTGCTGGCGGCGCTCCCGGTACTCCCAGCCACGCTCGGAGTGCGGTCGCCGTGACCTTCCACAATGGCAGGGAACGCTCTCGGCGGCCTTTGCCGTGCACCAGAATGCTCGCCTGCGGGTGCAGCGTCACGTCACCAAGCTGCAGCCCGACCAGCTCGGAGACGCGCAACCCGGCGGCGAAGCACAAATGGAGCATCGCGCGGTCACGGACGCCATCCCACTCGGACGGCGTGGGCGCATTCAGGATCGCGTGCATTTCCTCCACCGTCAGGTGTCGGACCAATCGCGTGTCGGCCTTTTTCGGCGGGATCGCCAGGATTCGCCGAATCTGATCGATGGCCGCGGGCTCACGAAACTCCAGGAAGTGCATGAACGACTTGATGGCCGCGAGCCGGACGTTTCTGGAACTCGGCCGGTTGGCGCGGGTGGTTTCGAGATGATTCAGAAATGCGACGACCAGCGGCGCATCGATCTGCTCCAGGTGCAAAGCCGAGGGCGGGACGTGCACTCGCTCACTGGCGTATTCCAGGAGCAGCTTGAACGCGTAGGCATACGAATCCGTGGTGTGACTGCTGGCGCGGCGCTCGACCGGCAGTCGCTGCTGAAAGAACGCCGTGATGTGTGGCGCGAGGGGCGTCATGGTCGCCCTCCCATGACGAAGCCCTCGCAGCGATCGGCGATGTCGATCATCAGCTCCGGCACCGCTTCGAGGTACCCATACGTGTCGGCGACCTTGGCATGGCCGAGATACGTGGACAGCGCCACCATGTGCTGGGTGATGGCGTCGCGGCCGTCCGGGCAGGCTTGTAACGCCCGCACGACAAACGTGTGGCGAAGCGAGTGCGGCGTCGGTCGCGCCCGCGGCGCGTCCGGCAAGCCAATGGCTCGCGCGGCGGTGCGGAAGGCGACTTCGACATCGTGGAGCTAGAGCGGTTTCCGCCGCAGCGACACGAAGACGTGCGGCTCGCCGGGCGCATACGCCCGGCGTCGCTTGAGGTACCGCTCGAGCCCGGCTCGGGCGGTTTCGTGCAGCGGGACGAGGCGGCTCTTGCGGAATTTCGAGCACCGGATCACGAGGCCATCGGGCGTGATGTCGTCGAATCGGAGGTGGATAGCCTCTGACACGCGCAACCCGGTGGACGCGAGCAGCGCAAACAGCGTGCTGTACGTGTCACGCCGAAGCGTCCGGTACCCTGAACGCGACGCCGCCAGAACCAGCTGACGAATCTGATCCGGTGAGAGGATGTACGGCACCGGACGGGATCGCTTCTCGGCCCCGAACACCGCAGGCGGCACCTCGTGGTGGAGGTCTTCCGCCCGGAGGTAGTGAGCAAGTCGTATGACGTGACCGAGCCGACGGGCACGCGGAGATACCGATCGAGCGAGCCCCGCCCATTCGATGGCGAGGGCCGCACGAACATACGACGCGGCTTTTGCATCCGAAAAGGCCGCGAAGCTTTCGAGCAGCACCGCTTCCGATCGGAAGGTGAAGCCGGTGGCGCGCCGAACCGCGACATACGAGGCGACGGCTGCGGCTATCACGGCTGCACCTCGGGCCACGGCTGCGCGATCGTGCGCAGCGCCGTGACATCGACCTTGGCGTAGATCTCGGTCGTCGTGACCGACTGGTGGCGCAGCAGCGCCGCCACATCGTGTAACGAGGCACCATGACGGAGCATCGACGTCGCGACCGAATGCCGCAGCAAGTGTGCGGCACCGCGGCTTGGGCGGGTCACGCCCGCGCGGGCGAAGGCTCGATCGACGATCACCGACACGGCACAATGCGAGCGGAACGCACGAAACGGTGCGCGACTGCGGACGAAGACCACATCCGTGTCC
>CAVUXJ010000009.1:0-600641 GCA_963745495.1 uncultured Acidobacteriota bacterium | reverse complement strand
CGCGGGCACGGCGGGCGATCCGATCGACGCGCGCGCCGGCGTAGCCGCGTCCGGCGAACTCCGGGCGGCGGCGGCGAGGATGCGGTCGGGCGAGACGCGCGCGGGGCGACCCATAGCAACTAACTGGTTAGTTAATTACATCGCGCCTCCGCTGTCAAGCCGCCTGACGCGGGAGCACCCGGCAAACCTGAAGGCCGAAAACCTGATACTGTTCTGGCTTGAGCTTTGGGCTTGAGACTTCAGGGGTAAGACTCAGACTTCAAACTTGAAGGGAATAGACCGACCCATGCCCATTCATTGCCGGCGGCTCGGGCTTTCTCGGACAGGCGCTCGCCCGCGCCCTGGCGAAGGACGGTCATGAGGTCGTCATCCTGACCCGCCGCCCAGAGGGCCGGGCCCCGGGAGCTCGCGCGCGGTGACGTGGACACCTGACGGCTCGGTCGCCCGTGGGCGTCGATCGTCAGCGGCGCGGAGGCCCTCATCAACCTCGCTGGCGAGTCGATCGCGGCGAGGCGCTGGACCGCGCCGCAGAAACAACGGATTCGCGACAGTCGCCTGCTCGCGACGCGCAGCCTCACCGGCGCAATCGAGCGGGCGCACACGCCCCCGGCGGTGTTCATCAGCGGGTCGGCGACCGGCTACTACGGCCCGCTCGACGATGGCATCGTGACCGAGGAGCATCCGCCGGGCGCCGATTTCCTCGCGCGCGTCGCGGTGGATCGGGAGGTGGCGGCCATGGGCGCTGAGGCCCGCGCGCGTCGTGTGCGTGCGCACGGGCCTCGTCCTCGCGCGAAGTGGCGGGGCCCTGCCGAAGATGCTGCCGCCTTTCCACGTCGGCGCCGGCGGGCCTGTCGGCTCGGGCCGGCAATACTGGCCCTGGATTCATCAGCAGGATTGGACCAATCTGGTGAGGTTCGCGAATCGACATCCCGCGGTGACGGGCCCCCTCAACGCGACCGCGCCGGCGCCGGTCACCAACGCGGAATTCGCACGCGCCATCGGACACGCTGCGACAGCCGGCTTTCCGCCCGGCCCCTGCCCTTGCCTTGAAATTGCTCCTGGGCGAGATGGCGGAGGCGCTGTTACTCTCCGGGCAGCGGGCCATCCCGGCCGAGCGAAGCGGTCGGCTACGTGTCCACGTTCAGGCGGTTGGACGACGCCTGACGCTCCATCTTCGTCCATGACGCCGACACCTCGGTGACGGCCGGTCCCACCCCTCTAGTGCCCTGCGTCCGACGCTTTTAGGACGTGTGCCGGCGGGCATCCCGGGGCCGCGTTGCTCCCCCTCCAACTCCCGGCGTGCTCGGGCGTCGCGCCTTGGCCGCCGGGCGACGCGCTCCGGAAGCCGTGTCCTAAATCGTCGGACACAGGACACTAGTTCCCCAGCATTTCTCGAAAATGCGAGCAAAAACAGCCAATCTTACCTGTTGATTCCTGGCGCGCGATCCTTTAATCTGCAGCCGGCTGCACTAGATTGGTGCAAGTTCCCGCAGCAACGCCAAGCTCGAATTGAGGAGGTAAAGCGCAATGCCCATCGCCTTGTTGCTATTGTTCGTGGCCGCGTTGCTGACCCAACAACCGGCCTTCCTGCGAGCACAGGCGCCCCCACCCCCGCCCGGCTCGGCGGCGATGGCGGCTCTGGATTTCGAGTACTTCAAGACAAAGGTCCAGCCGATCTTCATGGCGAGGCGCGAAGGGCACACCCGCTGTGCCTCCTGCCATATGCATGGGACCCCCATGCGCCTCCAGGAGCTCGCGAAAGGGGCCACCACCTGGACCGAGGAGCAATCCAAACGGAACTTCCAGGTTGTCGCAGCGCGGGTGATCCCCCACAGCCTGAGTCAGAGTAAACTACTCATTCACCCGCTTGTGTCCGAGATCGGCGGCACGTTCTACCACTCGGGAGGCAAACACTGGAACTCCTTCCTCAATCCGGAGTGGCAGGTACTCGCGAATTGGGTGTGCGGGCGGAAAGCCACCGAGAAGGTCGTCGAGTTGACCGGAGGGTGCGGCGGGGAGTGATCTCCTGGACCGTGGACGATCGCGACACGAACGCCGCGGTCCAGCACGTGTCGTAGCCAGCGCGGGATTGGCGCGTGGCGGCTCGCAAGATGGCCGACCGGACACTGGCGGGTAGGAAGGTAAACGTCCTGTTTTTTCGAGGAGCTGCCGATGAGTACTGTTCACGTGGTTCGTTGCTGCCTGAAGCCTCTGGCGATCCTTCTGCTGACGCTGCCGCTGGCAGCTCAAGGCCAGGTTCGGATCCTCCAGAGCAACGCCGCCGGGGATCGAGTTCATCTCATTGACCCGGTCACGAACAAGATCGTGGGAGAGATCCCGGGCATCGAGTCGGCCCATGGCGTCACGGCGTCACCCGACGGAACCCGGATCTACGTCAGCAATGAAGCTGACAACACGCTGGACGTGGCCGATGTCAAGACGCTGAAGGTCACCAAGAAGGTCCCGCTCTCGGGCCGTCCCAACAACATCTCGATTACGCCTGACGGGAAGAAAGTCTACGTGGGAATCAGGCACGCGGTCGGGGACAATCCGGGCGTGGCGGATGTGATCGATACAGTCTCTCTCACCAAGGTCAAGAGCATCCGTACCGAAGGGCCCGTCCACAATCTGTATGTCACGCAGGACGGCAAGTTCGTGTTCGCCGGCGACCCCACCAAGGGGTATGTGAGCGTCCTCGATGCCCAGACTGACACGCCTGCGTGGTCGGTCAAATTTCCCGATGGCATCCGGCCGATGACCTCCGATAAGAATCCCGATGGCTCGACCCGTAATATCTACGTCCAGTGGGGTGACGAGAATGGGATTGGCGTCATCGATTTCAAGACGCGCAAGATATCCCAAGAGCTAATCGAATACCCCAAGTTGGCCGCTGGGAGATCGCCAATCCTGTCAGGTTCCGGTGAAGCTCACGGCCTGGCGGTCACCACTGACCAGAAGACCATGGTTGCCTGCAGCCGGCTGAACAACGCGCTCTACTCGTACTCGCTCCCTGATTTGAAGGTGACTGGGACAGCCAATCTGAGCGGCAGGGGCTGCGCCTGGGTGACGGTCACGCCTGACGGCAAGAAGGCCTACGTGGCCGACCCCGTGGGGAACCTCACGTTGGTGGTCGACATCCCGACGATGAAGGAAGTCGCCAAGATCGCCGTCGGACAGGTGCCGAAGCGCAACCACACGATGGTGATCCCGGCCGGCAGGGCGACCACTCAGCAGCAGGATTAGGGCACGCACGTGATTTGGATGTAGCGGTTTCCCACAATCATGATTGTGGGAATGAGGGGCCGGCTCCATAGGGGGCCGGCCCCTCGTCTGTACGGCCTGGAAGGAAGACAGCTAGCCTACCGGCGGCCCTTGCGAAACGCGGTAGGACTAGAAAACTGTGCCCGTGCCTCCCTCTCGGCACTTTCCATGTCATCGGCATGTCAGATACCCCTTCAGTCGACGGAAGCCCTTGACGGCCTCCGGGACACCGGCCGCCACCCAGCGCAGCATCATCTGGCCGCCGCGCCACCGCTTGACGTTGCGCTTCACATGACGCGTGCGACTGAGGAGGCTCTCGGCGGCGTTGGTCGTGGCCAAGGAGCGGCGCAGCCGCGCCGAGAGGGCCAGCGTGAGGACGGTGAGCGTCTCGTCCAGACCTTCGCGCACGCTCTCGGCCGCGCTGGGATACTCCGTTCCGAGCGTCGTGCACGATCGAGCAACAGCCGTTGGGCGGTCTTTCCGTCGCCACTCTGGTAGGCGCGCCGCAGGATCGCCTGCGCCCAGGGCCGCTGCCGGTCACTGAGATACTCGAGGATGTTGCGGGTCTTGTGGACGTGACACCGCTCGACGAGGGCCGCGTCACCGAAGGTCGCGCGCACGCCTTGCGCAGGGCCTTCGAGCCATCAAGGATGACGAGCAGGCTGCGATCGTCACGCCGTCGATCGGCCACGCGACCAGGTCGAGGGCGTCCAACGGCGCGCTCTGCCAGGCCGCGAGCTGCACCGTCGTTTTCGCGACACAGCGGCGGCTGACGGCGCTCTTACTCTTACCACGGCTTTCCATCTCGGGGCCGAGTGGCTCCGAGCTTCGCGCGTACTGCCGCGTGCCACCCCCACCAGCATCTGCTCGACGACGCGTCGACTGAGCGGATCGGTCGCGGCCATCGTCTGAAACGTCGGCGGCGCGACCTCGCCGGCCGCGGTCCGCACGCGCGTCGCTGGATGGTGACCTCCGGCCGCCCAAGACCACTTCGCTCCGTGTCATGCCCGCCCGGCTCGCCGAACCATGACCATCCACACGCACTGATCGTCAGCCTCAGCACTCGAGGAAGAGATCAACTTGCCGTCGGATGACCGCCCCAACAACATGAAGGCCCGCCCTCTTGCGAGAGCGGGCCTTCAGGAGAACCGAGCGAATGATCTGAAACGACCGGCGTGTTGAACGCCGGCCTTTTCCATATCAGAAGGTGATTTGGGCCGTGAGCCGCATCAGACGTCCCTGGAGGATCCTCATCGGCGTTCCCAGCGATGACCCGAATTCCTGATTCTCCGTGAGCACGGGGTTGGTGTTGAAGACGTTGTACACGTCCACGCCCGGCTCAAACCCCATCCTTCCCACTCTGAACATCCTTCGAAGATTGAGGTCCAACTGATTCCAGCGCTCCAACCACTGGCTCCCCGGCTCGTCCAGTCGCAGGTTGACCGTTTGAGTCCGGCCGCCCGGAAACAGGCTAGACGGAACGTTCCAGTTCGTAAACAGCGATTGATCCGCCACGGTGGAGCCTATCAGTGAACCGGGGAGGCTGACCGCCGACACCCCGACCATCAGGCCCAGCGGGAGCGGGTAGTTGCCGGCGAGCTTGAAGCCGTGCCGGTAGGGAATGTCGAGCAGAGTCTGGTCGCAGTTACGTTGTGCGTTCGGATCGGACGCGATTGCCAGCTGCGGGGAATAGTCGGCTATGCCGTCAAAAAGCACGTATTGACAGGCGACATGGACCAATTTCCCGGCGGCCCACCCTCCGAACAAATTGCCACCCCCGGGCAGTCGTGCGCTGAAGGTCACGTCGAAGCCGTTGAAGTGGAGGCCCGCTTTCGAACCATCGGCCGTGGTGTCGAGTAAATCGACCTGCCCCTGCTTGTCCCGGTTGAGGTTGTAGATGGTGAGGGTCTCGCCGTTCAGCAGCGGATTGGGCACTTGAAACGAGGTAAAGTCGGAGTCGTCGATCGCCCGGTTGATCGTCTGCTGGAGGTTGTACGAGTCCTTCCGAATCCACGTGACGCCGACCGACAGGCCACGCACCACCTCGCGCTCGACGCCGATGGTGTACTCGAGGTCGTACGGTCGCTTGCTGTCCGGGTCGAAATGCCGGTTGGCCGCCGCGCCGAAGAGTTTGTTGTTGCTCGGCCCGATCTCGTTGTCCTGGGCGATGTCGTCGCCGTTGGTCGGCAACGCCAGGCCCGAGCAGGTGGAGGTGCCCGGGGTGTAATCACAGTCGCGCCAGTTGCGGGTGTCAGTCTGCAGGAAAGCCGGATTGTACTGAGCCGCCAGGTCCACCAGGTAACTCCTGTTGTATTTATTGATGGTGCCTTTCAACGCGGTTTTTGCGTCGCCCGTCAGGTCGTAGGCCACGCCGAATCTCGGCGCCAGATCGAACCAGTTGGGCAGGTTGGACATGGCGGGGAATTCCCGGGCCGGCACAAAGCGGCCCGCCGGAAGGGACACTGCCACCGTTTGGGCTTTGAGATACTCGAACCGCAGACCCGGGCTGAGCGTCAGACGATCGGTGACATGCCACGCGTCCTGCACGTAGAACCCGAGGTCGGAATTCAGCCGGTTTTTGCTAAACGTCGGCGTGTTATGGACGACCACCGAGTCCGGGACACCGTTTCGATAGCGTTGGTTGAGATCGGCGTTGGTGGTGTACCAGTCCTCACCTAGTTCCCCGAAACCGAATTGCCCGCCCGCCTTGAGCGTGTGCGGGCCCGCGACGTACGTCACGGACGAGGTGATAAAACGATGATGATTGTACGAATTGAGCAATGGTCTGCGGTGCGACACTGACCACTTTTGCAAGGTGATGTCCTGCCGCGCTGCGCCGGCGTACCACTCGGGCGTGCCGCGCTCCTGCAAGACTCCCGGCTGATACTTTCGCTCCGCATCGTACGCGTGCTCGAGGGCGCCGGCCTCGAACAGGAGCTTATTGCTCACCGTCGAGGTCCACTTGACGGAGAGGATGCGCTTCCGTCTCGGAATCCGGCCATTATCGGCTTCACCGGCGACGTAGTCGGAGCGTCCTTCGTGGTCGATCATTTTGTCGTTGTCGTCCACCAGGCCGCTAATCTTGTTCCTCGGGCGTGGCCTGCCACGTGATCCGGGCCGAGCGATTCGTGAGTCGCTGGTCGAACGTGCCGGGCGTCCCGTCCCGAAAAAAGGAATTGGCGACGATGTTCTGGTTGCCGTTGTCTTGATACGAGGCGTAGAACCAGAGCGCGTTGCGTTTGATCGGCCCCCCTCCCGCGACGTTCGCAAAGTAGACGTAGTCTGTCGCGTCCGGCTGCCTCAGGCCGCGGCTGGGCAGGTCCCCCAAGTTGTTGCTCTGCCACCCGCCCGTTGAGTACCCGAAGTAGTTCGTGCTGCTGAAGGTGTTGCCCCCTTCCTTGGGGATGAAATTGATGTGCGCACCGCCACGCGCGACCTCGGCGCCCAGGGCGCTGGTCTGCACCGTCATTTCCGCGGTCATCCCCTCGTTGTGATCCGCCTGGTCGCCTCCGCCATCTGACAGCGTAATGATCCGCATCCCGTCGAGGTCGGTGGTGGTGTCCTTTGGCTGGCCCCCGTGTACGTTACAACCGTTGGTTGATCGAGGTTTTTGCGCCGCCGACGTTCGGTTCGCTGACCGTGACGCCCGGGACGAGCGCGACCGCGGCGAAGAACGTTCGGCCCGTCGGCACCGCATCGAGCAGCTCTCGATCCATCACCGTGGTCCGCTGCGTGCTCTGCACGTCAACGGTCGGCGACTCACCGGAAACGGTCACGGTTTCCTGGAGGCTGCCGACCCTCAGTTCCGCATTGACGGTGGCCGTGAAATCGGACAGCAAGGCCATGCCGTCACGAACGAAGGGAGAAAACCCTGGCAAGTTGAAGGACACCTTATAGGTGCCGGGACGCAGGGCCGGAATCGCATATCGTCCTTGCCGAGTCCGTGACAGTGGTGCGCACGTTCTCGATGAGCGCCGGGCTGGTGGCCTCCACCGTGACCCCGGGCAGCACCGCCCCGCTGGCATCCGTCACAATACCGGTGATTTGGCTCTGGGCCGAGGCGGCCCCAGGCAGGAAGCAGTAAGCCAAAGAGATGAGAGCTGCTGCGTGCACGATTTGACGACGACGCATCATTTTTCCCTCCAGTTCCGGTGCAACACGACGAACGAGACCCTGGCGTGGGTGACCCTATCGGAATCGCCTAAATGCTGCTGCGGGTGAGACTCAAGAGCGCTGAAACGCCGAGTGAGAGCGTTAGAACGCGGACGTCTCCAGAAGGAGAAGGATTGGCGAGTATGAAATCGACGCCGTGGGTATGAAGCGAGTCTGACTGAACGAGTATGAAACTGGGACGTAGAACTAACACAGCGTCGAATCTGACGCAAGCCGTAAGATCGCCAATCACGTGCGATTCAGGTACGGTGTCCAGATTTCCGGATCTGTCGTAGAAATTGTCGCTCTATTGCCGAGCAGTCGGTCGTGTTTCCGCCGACACGGCGGATCGGAGCTCGCGGGACCAGCACGGGGCGGCGCAATGTCGGGCTCTCGTACACGGCGCTCCTGCGGTAAGATAGCCGACCACGGCGTCGGAAGCGCCTTTTCCTGGGGTTTTCGTTTGAGGAGAATCGAATGATGCGAACTCAATCCTTTCCAGCCATCGTCGTCGCGGTGACGCTTGCTCTCCCCGCGGCCGCCGCCGCTCAGACGGCCACGCAATCCCCCCTGCGGTCGCCGGACGTGATCTTCGTGCCCACTCCGCCTGAAGTGGTCGCGGCCATGCTCAAGGTGGCCAAGGTCGGCAAGGGGGACATCGTGTACGACCTCGGATCGGGTGACGGGCGCATTCCGATCGCGGCCGTGAAAGACTTCGGCGCGGCACGCGCCACTGGCATCGACATCGATCCGCAGCGCATCAAGGAGGCCACCGCGAACCTCCAGAAAGCCGGCGTTGGCGACCGGGTCCGTTTTCTCAATCAGGATCTGTTCACGACGAATCTCAGCGAAGCCACGGTCGTGACTCTGTACCTGCTGCCGAGCCTGAACCTGAAGCTCCTGCCCAAGTTGAAGGCGGAACTGAAGCCCGGCACCCGCATCGTGTCGCACGCGTTCGACATGGGCGACTGGGTGCCCGAGCAGACGCTCGACGTCGACGGCCGCAAGGTCTATTACTGGACGATCCCGAAGCAGTAGAGACCGGTTAGCGGTACAGCGGACGCGCATCGATCGCGATGTGCTCCGTGACCAGCACGACGACGTTTCCGGGACGCGAGATCGATTGCGCATGACACGGGCCGCCGCAGAAGGAAATCTCGAGATCCTCGCGGCCGTCTGGCGCAAGCGTCCCGGCAAACATCTTCACCAGCCCGTCGTCGATGACGACGCGGGTTCCCTGCCTGCGCAGCTGCAGGATCACGCCGGCAGCCCAGTCCCACACCCGCTGATCGATCACGACCATCGGCCGGCGCGAGCCCTGGCGCTCGATCTCCGACTGAATCGCCCGCGTCACCTGCATCAGGTGATCGTCAGCCGCCTTCGTACGCGAAGGTCTTCCGGCGACAGTGACCTGACGAAGCCCCTCGAGCGACGCGCCGATCAAGAGCAGCGCGGACGCGAGGCCGGCGACGAGCGGAGCCCGCGAGCGGACCAGCGGCCGCCATTCTGAAGCAACGGGGCTCATCGCGGCCGCAGCGATGGAGGCGGCGCCCACGACGCCGACTGCCGCGATCCAGAACACTTCGTGGTCGTGGATCCCGTCCGGGATCCGCGTCACCGCCCACAACGCCGCCACGCTCGCCGCCAGCGCCTGCGCCGCCATCCACGCGTGGACATCCCGTCCGCGCCGATTGGCCCACACGACGACGCCGGCCAGGAGCAACAGGTGCAGAACCGCGATGACTCGCGGCCACGCGACCACGCTGCGAGCGATGAGCCGTCCCTGAGGGAGCGGCAGCCCTCCGCGGAAGACACCAGTCAACGCACCCGCCCAGGCGTCGAACGCTTGGAGGAATGTTCCTCCGCGCGGCGGCTGACGGGCGAACTGCCACATCGCGCTCATGTTGCCGGCAGGCCGGCTCAACTCCTCGACGAGGGGGAGCAGCCAGAGCGCCGCCAGCACCCACGCGGCGCGATTCGCCTGTGCCTTCAGCGCCTCTCTCTCCTCCGCGGCCGCACCGATCCATCGACGCCCGGTTGCCGCCACGACGAATGCCCCGGTGGTGAGCACCAGCGGAAACGTCGCGACGTGGGTCTGGAGAACAAACGAGGCGACCGCCAGGAACAGGGGCAGCAACCGGATCCGGCCCGCCGCTACCGCGGCGCTGATCACGACAAGGGCGGCGGACGCGAAGAAGGTGGCGTGGGCGTTCCATGAACTGACCACCAGACCGGGCACGCGTCCGACGTACAACGCGATCAGCGCGGCGAACGCGACGGTGAGGGCTGGACCGGCGTGTCGGACCAGCACCCAGACCGCCGCGGCCAGCGCCGCCAGGTTGATCGCCAGCGCGCCCGCCGCGAGGCCCGCCGTTCGCGATCCGGCCGCCGCATAGAAGGGCGCGAGCAGGTAGAACAGCAGCGGACCCGGGTGCTGCCAGCCGTAACGGGAATACGGTCCGTAAAGCTGCCGGCCGTCGACCGCATTCATCGTCGCCAGCTCGATCAGCGCCTTGTCGGAAACCGGATATGCCGGCGCCGCCCGGCGCGCAGCCGCCAGAACCGAAACGGCCACGATCGCAACCGCCAGCACGGATGCGACCCGGAGCCACGCGCGCCGGCGGAAGGCGAGCGCGAACAGCGCGACGTCGGCGATCGCGGCGAGAGCGACCGGCCGCATCGGGTCGCCCATCTGGACACGCACGCCCAGGGGCCGGAAGGTCATCGGGCCGTGAAAGGCGACGGTCACGCCGACCAGCAGGGCGGCGGCCGCGATTGTCGCGCAGCCCACCAGCCACGAGGATCGCGTGGCCGGATGCGAGATCGCGCGAGCCGCGTCCATATCGGCGGTCTAATAGGCCGCCAGTCGCCTCAGCGCCGCCGTGATGGTGTCGGCATTGGGGAGGCAGGCCTGCTCGAGCACCTGCGCGAACGGGCAGTGGGTGTCCGGATAGGTGAGACGCTGGACGGGCGCGTCAAGATGATCGAAGCGCTCTTCCATGATGAGCGCCGACAACTCGGCGCCGATGCCGAGCGTCTTCACGTCCTCGTGAACGATCAGCGCGCGATTCGTTTTTTCGACCGATCGGAATACCGCCGCCTTGTCGAGCGGCACGAGACTGCGGAGGTCGATCACGTCCACCTCGACGCCTTCCTTCGACAACCGGTCCGACGCCTCGAGCGAGGGGAGCACCATCGCGCCGTAGGTGACGAGCGTCAGGTCGGTCCCATCCCGTCTGGTCGCGGCCACACCAATCGGGACGATCTCGTCGCCTTCGGGCACGGGGCCCTTGACGCGTCGATACAGATACTTGTGTTCGAAGTAGACGACGGGATTGTCGTCGCGGATGGCGGCTTTCAGCAGTCCCTTGGCGTCGTACGCCGTGGAGGGCGCGACCACTTTCAGCCCTGGGCGGTGCACGAACCAGGCTTCGGGGTTCTGAGAATGATAGAGACCGCCGCCGACGTTACCGCCGCTCGGCGCGCGGACAACCATCGGCACCGCCGCGCGGCCGCCGTAGCGATACCTGAGGGTCGCCGCCTGGTTGACGATCTGATCGAAACCGCAGGTGACGAAGTCGGCAAACTGCATCTCGGCGACCGGCCGGTAGCCGCGGAGCGCCGCGCCGACGCTGATGCCCACGATGGCCGACTCGGAGATCGGCGTGTCGATCACGCGCATCTCGCCGAACTCGTCATAGAGGCCCTGCGTGACGCCGAAGGCGCCGCCGTAGGGGCCGACGTCCTCGCCGAGGACGAAGACCTTCGGATCGCGCCGCATCTCCTCGACCAGCGCCTCCCGAATGGCCTCGAGGTATGAGAGTTCTTTGCTCATCGCGACAACCACTGAAGGGCTCGACGAAAGCACATCGAAGGATTGGCATTGGTCGGACGATCGATGGCGCCACGCACCTGGTCAAGGCGTCGTAGTCGAAACTCTTCGTCTCTTCGTGGCGACGGTGTCCTTACGCATACAGATCCGTCACCGCATCCTCGGGCTTCGGGTCCGGGGCGTTCATGGCGAACTCCACCGCATCGTCGATCACCGACGTGATCCGCCCTTCGATGTCTGTTGATCTTCTCGTCGGTGAGCGTGCGGATGCCCTTCAAGTACGTCGTGAAGGTGGGAATCGGATCGCGGCTCTTCCACATCGCGAGCTCTTCATCCGACCGGTAGAACGCCTTGTCGTGCTCGGAATGCCCGTGCCACCGGTACGTCTTGCATTCGATCAACGTCGGTCCCGTCGCCGGCTCTGGCCCGCGCGAGCGCGCCCTGCGTTGTCTGGTAGACCGCCAGCACGTCATTGCCGTTGATGGCGACGCCGTCGAACCCGTAGCTCTCGGCCCGATCGGCCACATCGTCGATCGCCATGCTCTTCTCGACGGGGACGGAGTACGCGTACTGGTTGTTCTCGCAGATGAACAGAATGGGCAGCTGGTGGACGCCGGCGAAGTTGAGGGCCTCGTGGAAATCGCCGGTGTTGCTCGCGCCTTCGCCGAAATACGCGACGACCACATTGTCCGTCTTCTCCATTTTGAACGTGAGCGCGAGGCCGGCGGCGACCGGCAGATTGGCGCCCAGCATGCTCGTGTTGCCGAAGATGCCGAGCTCCGGTACGCCGCTGTGCAGCGCCGAGTCCCGCCCCTTCGACAGTCCGGTGGCCTTCCCGAACATCTGCGACATCATGGTCCGCGCGTCGACGCCCTTCATCAGCAGCGAACCGAGATCGCGGTGCAGCGGGCAGACGTAATCTTCCTTCCGGAGCCCGAAGCAGGTGCCCACGATGATCGCCTCCTGGCCGATGCCGGTGTACACGCCGCTCCGGACCTTGCCTTGCTTGACGAGGATGCTGAGCCTCTCATCGAAGGCGCGGATCAACTTCAGCCAGTAAAACATCTCCAGCAGTTGTTCCGGCGCCAGCTTGAACTTGGTCCGTTTGATCGGAGGCATATGCTGCGGAGTCTATCGCTGTTGGAGGAATTTGGTAATTTGGTAATTTGATGATCGGGGAATCGACGCAGAGCGTCCAGCGCCACCGATCACGCAATGACTAGATTACTCAATTACCAGATTCAACGAGGCCAAGCCGTTGATTGGCTGGAAAAATCAGCGCAATTCAGATGAAGGTCAACGAGGGGTTCCTGAAGTCCGCGCCCAGCAGCGCCCGGGAATCCGCGCCCAGCCAGTTGTCGATCACCTTCGCGTACACAGCGCGAAAATCCGTTTCGTAGCGCACGTCGGCCGTGTTGTTCTCGAGCGTCGGGTTTCCCGGATCCGGCGCAAGCGAGGCGGCCGTGCCGTACACACCGCCATTCACCCGCCCGCCCATCGCCATCATCAGCGTCGCGGCGCCGTGGTCCGTGCCGGCGCTCCCGCCGCTGCTGTTCTCGTTGATGCGGCGCCCGAACTCCGAAAACACGACCACCAATGTGTCCTGCAGCAGGCCCTGGTTCCTCACATCCTCATGGAAGGCCAGCATGCCGTCGTTGAACGTGCCCATCAGGTTGTAGTACGACCCGTTCGGCACGTTGACATTCTGTCCCGAATGCGTGTCGAATCCGCCCATCGTCACATAGAACACCTTCGTGCCGATGCCCCTGACCATGGCGCCGGCAACGGCTCGAAGCGCCTGGCCCAGGCCGGTGTTCGGATAGGTCACCGATGGCACGTAGGTCGCGACGGTAGCGACCCGATCGAGCGTCGCCATCGCGGCCTGCGCGCTGCTGTACACGAACGCGAGCTCCGGACGACCGATCGGGACGTGCGAGGTGATGCTCACGGCGGCATGTCGCTCGGCGGCCGCTTCGGCGACACCTCGGGCGCCCCTGTTCGGGCTCGAAAACGCGTATGCCGCGGCGTTTGGAATCGCGGGGATCGCGACATGCTCGGATTGCAGGACCCGCGGCAGGTCGCGCGTCGTGTTCCACCCGGTCAGCGGATCGAGCGGCGACTGGAGAGTGTCGAGGTAACGGCCAAGCCAGCCGTAGCCTGACGGGTTCGCCGGATTCGCCGTCGCCCAGATGTCGGTTCCCCGAAAGTGCGAGCGGCTCTGGTTCGGGTAGCCCGTGCGCTGAATGAGCGCGAGGCTTCCGCGATCGAAAATCTGCCTGAGACCGGTCAGCCGCGGATGAAGCCCGAGCGCCACTTTCGATCGGTCGGTACCGACCTGGATCACGGTGCCGGCTGGCACCGCCAGCGTCGGCCGGCGGCTGTAGTAGAAGGGATCGTTATAAGGAATCAGCGTGCTCAGAGCGTCGTTGCCGCCCCCGAGATACAGGACGACGAGGTTGCGGGCGCGCGCCCCCTGGGCCTGCGCGAGGTCGCACAGGAACTCGGGCGCGGCGCAGGTGACGGTGAACTGCCGCGGCGCCCCGGCCGAGGAACTGTCGCCTGGTGACCTTCATACGAACTGATACTCCGCGGTCGCGGCCACGAGATGAACGAGCCCCGGGACCTTCGCCTCCAGCTGTGCCGCGCTCGCGGTCCAGGGCCCGGTTGCCTGGAGGTAATTCGCCAGCTCCGACCTCACGCTGCTGTCGAGCGGCGCCGTCGACAACGAGTCGAGCACGTACGACAGCAACGAGTCGGGCGTCTGTGCATGAGGCGCGGCAGCAGCCGCCAGGTTGAACTTCTGATTGAAGGTCAGCGTCGCGGCAAAATTCATCCGCGCCAGCATCGCGCCGGTCGAAAACCACGGCTTGCCCGGATCCCAGCCGGCGACGTCCGGCGGGTCGTACAACGTCTGGCCCATGTTCGCCAGCGCCGGCAGCGCATCGTTCAGCGAGAAGCCGCGCCAGCCGATCTCTTTCATCGCGCGCACGACGAACTCGACAGGCCAGGCGTACCGCGTGAAATACGACGCGGAATCCCGGAACTCCGGAGACATGAGGACCGTCCCGTAACACCGGCCTCATCTCGAACCGGTTCTGCAGGTAGACGTTCGCGATCCGATCGACGAACGCGCCGCTCACGCTTCCAAACTCCGAGACGAAGAAGCGATACAGCTTGGTGGCCAGGTACCGTGCCGTATCGGGGCTGCCGGCGAGCGCCGTAACCAGGTCCAGGCCGTCTTGCATGCCGCTCGGCTGCCGGGCGGCCTGGAATCGTCCTGCTGCCGTCCGGATAGATGGGAAAGCTGAACGTCTTCGCGTTGGTGTCGTGCTGGCCCGCGTTGTAGACGAACTGGAGGGCCTGCGTGCCGGCGGCCTGGTCGCCCGACCGCCGCAAGTTCCAGCCGGTGAAGACGCGAGCCGCCGCGTACACGTCGGTTTCCGTGTAGTGGCCGACGCCCATCGTGAACAGTTCCATGACCTCGCGTCCGAAGTTCTCCTGCGGCCTGGTCTTCGTGTTCGTCCGGCCGTCGAGCCATACGAGCATCGCCTGGTCCTTCGCGATCGCCATCAGCATGTCGCGGAAGTTGCCGAGCGCGTTGTCGCGAAGCATCTCGATCTGGCCGCGCACGCCGGCGGGATCCTCGGACGGTTTGGCGGCCATGTACCGCGTGGCCTCGGCGGCGCCCAGCTCCCCGGCAATCTTCGTGTACCCGGTCGCGAAGTGGTTGTGCCAGAAGAGGGTCATCTTCTCCTGGAGCGGCCGGTTGCTGTGAAGCATCCGGAAGAGCCACCGCTGCCGGGCGTCGAGGATGTTCGTGTGCGGCGAGAACGCGCCGCGGGGACTCGTCCATGCAGGGCGTAGCCAGGCTGCCCGATCTTCGTATCGACGTCGTCCGCGATCTGCTCGTAGTTGACCAGAGCGTCGACCGCGCCCGCCGAACGACAGCGCGCGGTACAAGCCGAGCTCGTCCGGGCGCGCGCCGAAGCCCGCGCGCCGGAGCAGATGCTCGAACTGACGATCAAGGACAGAAGGCCATCTGGTGAGCCCGCTGCCGTTCCCGCCTGCCACAATGTTGCCCGGAGCCGCTCCCAGAGCATAAGTCCCGCCAGGCCAGGGGCCTGCAACAGGAGCCGCCGACGCAGCTCGGGATAGCGGATCCGTCCGCTGACGAAGTCCACGATGAGGCGTGTCGCGGCGGGTGCACGACGCGCACCCTCGATCGCCCTCGCGATTCTGCGCCGATCCGCGAACAGATAGCGCTGGATCAACACCGAATCTCGCAGCTCCGCGCCAATTTCGTGATCGCACGCCCGCCGGTAGCGCCGCGCGAGGCGTGGTCACGGAGCCTGCTGGCGTCCCGATTACAGATTTCGCCGCCAGCTCGCCTGACACCATCGCGTAATAAATTCCTTCCGCGGTGAAGGCATTGACGAACCCGCCGGCATCACCGGCCAGCAGGACGCGCCCCCGGCCGGGACGCCGAAGCGGTCCCGCGACCGGGATGAACGCAGGCGTGAAGTTGCGCCGCACCGATTCCCCTTCGATCACCGCCCGGTGCTCGCAGATGATCCACGAGCCCGCGCTGCAGCTCGTAAGGCGCCGTGCCAATCGAGTCCCGGTAGTGCGCGAGCACGTATCCGATCCCGACGTTCACGTGATCGCGCTTGGGAAACATGTACGCATACCCTTCGGGCGCCCGGCGAGGGCCTCCGTGTGACGCGGCGCCCCGCCCGTTGCTCGCGGGATCGTGGCCGTACGCCACCCACAACGTGGACGGATCGCGATCGCGCAACACCTCTCGCGACGTCTCCTCCATCATGTCGAGGGCGACGGACGAGGCCGGCCAACCCGAATTGATCCCAAGCCGCCGTGCGACGACGCTGTGCACGCCGTCGGCGGCGATCACGATGGGCGCCTTGAAGTGCCGTCCGTCGCGCGCCACGACGTCGACCTCGGCGTCGGTCGAGGAAGCCTGGACGATCTCCGCCCCGGCGACCAGCTCCGCGCCGGCCTCCACCGCCAGCGACACCAGCAGCTCATCGAACTCGACGCGGCGGATCATCAAGGCGGCCGGCTCGTCCGCGTCGATGATCGTGGACTCGCCGCAGGGACCCTCGAGATGGAGCCGCGCCACTCTGTGCGTGGCAATCCGCCCCAGTTCCCGTTCGAGATACGGAAATCGTTTCAGGACCCTGAGGCTGATGCCGCCACCGCACGGCTTGTTTCTCGGAAAGTTAGACCGGTCGAGCAGCCGGACGGTTACGCCCGCCCGAGCGAGGGTCCGGGCGGCCGTCGCGCCGGCAGGCCCGGCGCCAACAACCAGGATGGAGGAAGTCCATGAAATTGCAGATTTCAGATTGCAGATTGCAGATTGAATTGCAGATTTGAGTTGACACGATTTGAGATTCGAGACTTGCAGTCGGAACTTCTGCAATCTGAAGTCTGCAATCTGCAATCTGCAATCTGAAATGTCAGATCTCGTATGTTCTATGGCTGTGCCCAGACTGATCAGATTCGCCAGCAGCTGATACGCGCCGTCGACGCCGGCCGGCAGCTCCGCCACAGGCCCAGTCCCACGTAAACCCAGCGCCCTTTGCCGTACTGGCGTCGCGACGAGCGCGCCCCGCTTCTCGCCCTTGTTGTACGGGAACGGATCCTCGAGCGCCACGAGATCGCGGTATCGCGGGTCGCGCTCGCCGAGGAAATACAGACCGCGCTCCTGCACCCAGCCCTTCCAGGCCGCGTCGGTGATCTCGTTCGGGACGTTGAACACCGGATCGCGCCGGAGCGAGCACGTCGACCGGCGCGTGCTCGTCGGTCACGCGATCGGCGCTGACCTTCGCCGGGTAAGGCCCGTACTGCGCGTCGTTGAACTCGAACTTGTTGTACTGGACGATCGAGCGTGCCGCCGTTGCGGACGTAGTCGAGCAGCCGGCTGTTGTTGGCGCGCAGATCGCTGCGCCGCTCGTACGCGCGAACGCCGGTGACGATGGTGTGAAACCGTGAGAGGTCGCCCCACGCCAGATCCTCGGGCGTGATCATCTCGACCTTGACGCCGAGCTGCTCGATCGCCGCCGGCACCTCGTCGCCGACGCCCATGATGTAGCCGACCGTCAGGTTCGGCGCCGTCCTCACGTCGATGACCTTCACGCTCGCCGTCGGCCGTCGTGGTAGATGTGCTGCCGCCGGATGTGCGGATACTCGATCACCTGGTACCCGCGCGCGAACGTCTGGCCGCGCGGCGGTGGCAGACGCGCGGATGGGATACTCGCCGGCTCGGCGCGTTCGGCGCGGCCCGCACCTGGAAGCGCACCGTCTGCGATTCGTCCTCGCGCGAGAACTCGACCGTCTGCTCGACCGGCGCCGCCGACCAGCCCGGCGGCACCTCCAGCGTCACGACGCCTGCGGCGGCCGCCTTCGCATCGTTGACCACGGTGACGCGGATTTCGCGCTGGTCGCGCGCGGGGACGGGTGCCGCGGACGCCTGACCCCGCGCCGCAGCCGGGGCGCCGCGGCCCGGAGAGGCTCCCCGCCCGCCAGGGCCAGCGGCCGGCCGCGTGCCACGCTCGGGCGCCGACGCACGGACGGAAGACGCCGGCAGGATGGCGATCTCCGGCGAGACGCGCACCGACAACGCGGGCACGACCAGCAGCTCGGACCGCTTCTCGCCGCTGAAGATGTTGCCCTCGTAGCGATACTGCACCGGCAGCCCGTCTGATCACTTCGTCGCCGCCCGCGAACGTCGAGCGTCACCTGCACGTAGAACGGCGTGGGCCGATACGGCAGGCCGAACGGCGCGTCGGCGTCGAACGTGTAGCGCCCGGCCTCGCCCTCGCGGTGCCAGTACGGCTCGGTGATCCGCGCGCGTCGCGGGAACCGTCAGCGTCGGCTCGCACCGGCCCGCCTGATCCTTCCTGAGCGTGGAGATCGGCGGCGCCGGCGCCGCCGGCGCCGCCGGCGCGCCGCCGCGGCCACGGCCGCTCGCGACGACCGCCGTCAGCGTGCACGGCGCGTCGGCCGTCGAACCCGTCGAACTTCACCTGCTTGACGGTCACGTCGGCCGCGCCGCGGTTGGCGACCACGCACCGACACCTGGACCGGCTGGCCGGGCACCACGACGCCGTCGTCGGCCAGCGCCTCGACGCGGACGCCGTTGGCGAGGAGAATCGCCTGCTGAAACTCGCGCTCCTTCTGGCGGAGGCGGAAGTCGATGCTCGAAGCGCCCGCCCTCGTCGATCGCCAGGGTCGCGAAGCTGGCGCGCGCAGCGCGCGGACGGCGCGCAGACCGGTCAGGAGCGGCTGCAGCGTCGCGCCGTGCGCCTTCGGTGTCGAACCGCTGCTGCGCGTTCTGCACGGTCGTCGCGATCGCGGCGAGTCCGTCCACCAGGTCTCGCGGCGGTCTGGCGCCGGCGAACTGCGCGAGGCCGGCGATCGAGGTGTCGACGCCGTCGAAGAGCGATCGTCTCGTCGCGCTCCAGCTGCCCGGCGATCGTCGACTCGACGAGCTGGATAGCTGTCGCGGCGACGGGCCCGGCAAGCGCGAGCAGCTGCGCCATGCCCTGGCACTTGTGCATGCTGCGCGCTTCGGTGCCGATCTCGGAGTAGGTCTTGCCGAGCAGCGGATCGTACACGGCGAGGTTGGTCGCCAGCAGTCTTCGCCGCCTGGGTCTGCTCGCCCGGGCCGCCGAAACGGCCGGCGAAGTAGAACTTCCTCGGCTGCCACGGACGCAGGCCCTCCTTCGATCTGCTCGGGATACTTCGTCGGATCGCCGGCGAGCTTGAAGGCGTCGCGCGCGATGACCGCCGACGCCTGATGGTGCTGGCCGCCGCCGGTGCCGTCCGGCGCGCAGGCCGAGGATCACGTCGGGCCGGATCGTCCGGATCAGCCGGACGTAGTCGCCGATGATCTCGTCGCGGCCCCACTTCTCGAAGGTCTCCTCGACGCTGAACGAGAAGCCGAAGTCGACCGCGCGCGTGAAGTACTGCTCGGCGCCGTCGAAGCGGTGCAGCGCGGCGAGCTCCTCGGTGCGCAGGACGCCGAGCGCCTCGAAGATCTCGGGGCCGATCTCGTTCTGGCCGCCGTTGCCGCGCGTCGCCGTCGCGAGCGCCGTGCGGATACCCCTGCCCGCGATTCAGCATCACGAGCAGCCCGTTGTTCTCGTCGTCGGGATGCGCCGTCGCCTTCATGAAGATGCCGGTGTTGCCGAGATGCCGCAGCGCCAGACCGAGCGCGACGTGGCCCTGTTCCTCGTCGACCGGCACGACGCGCATCTGCGCGCGCGGGACCGCCAGGCCAACGCGAGCACAAGCGGCAACGACGAGCAGCGAGGTCTCATAGGCGCATTCTGCCCGAGTACGGCGCTGATCATTACCGGCGAGGACTTCCTCGTAGTACGCCTCGTAGAGCGGCACGATCTTCGAGTCGCAGAACCGGCCTTCGGCGCGTCTGGCGTGCTGCCGCCGCGGCGCGCCGGTGCAGCGTCTTCGTCGGTCAGGAGCCGCAGCGTGCGAGTGCGCCATGCCGTCGAGATCGTCGGGCTCGTGCAGAAAGCCGTTCACGCCGTCCTGAATCACTTCGGGCAGCCCGCCGACGCGCGAGGCGACGACCGGAACCTCGCAGGCCATCGCCTCGAGCGCCGCCAGCCCGAAGCTCTCCTGCGCCGACGGCAGCAGGAAGACGTCGGCAGCCGACAGCAGCGGCACGACCTGATCCTGCTCGCCGAGGAAGTCGCACGTCGTCGGCGACGCCGAGCGCGCGCGCGAGCCGCGAGCGCGTCGGCGAGGTCGGGACCGTCGCCGACCATCAGCAGCCGGGCGGGCACGCGCGCGCGCACGCGCGCGAACACCTCGACGACGGCCGTCACCCGCTTCACCGGCCGGAAGTTGGACACGTGAATCAGCAGCTTCTCGTCTGCGGGGCGCGAGCCGCGCGCGAAGCGCGCCGACCTCGCGCCGGCGGTTCGCCGTGCAATCGACGAAGTTCGGAATCACCCGGATCTCGCGCGTCGACGCCCGAGCTCGCGATTCGTGTCCGCCTTGCAGGCTCTCGGACACGGCCGTCACGCCGTCCGACTGCTCGATGCAGAACGCGACGGTCTCCGAGTACGACGGATCGCTGCCGAGCAGCGTGATGTCGGTGCCGTGCAGCGTCGTGATCACGCGAGGGACCGCGCCCGAGCCGCGTCGACGCCGAGAATCTGCCGCGCCAGGTACGCGGCGGTCGCGTGCGGAATCGCGTAGTGCGCGTGCACGATGTCGAGACGCTCGTCGCGCGACACCTGCACGATCTTGTTCGGCGAGCGACAGCAGATACTGCGGCTCGCGGAACAGCGGGTAGCTCGGCGTCTCGACGCGGTGGAACGAGAGCCCGGGCTGGTAGTCGCCGAGCCGGACGGGCGTGTCGCTGCTGAGGATGTGGACGCGGTGCCCGCGCGCGGCCAGCGACCTTGCCGAGCTCGGTCGCGATGATCGCCGCTCCCGCCGACCGACGCGTAACAGACGATGCCGATGTTCATGGATGGATGCCATGGCCGTTCAGTTCAGGCCCGCCGCATGAGGTTCGCTCTACGATGGGCTCGCGGACGACGACGCCCTCGGCCCACGACACGCCGGCGAGCGCGCCGAACTGCGCGTCGCGGCTTTCGATCAGCTGCCGGAAGAGCGGCGTGTTCAGCCGCGTCGCGGCGCGTCGGACGCCCCGCGCTGAAACTGGCTCGCGTGACAGTCGAGCGCCGCGCGCTTGCGTTCGTAGTGCTCGGAGACGTCGACGACGAACGACGGCGCCGCTGCTGTCGTTGATGAAGTAGTAGCAGATCCAATCCGGCTTCCACGCCTCGCCCTCCGCCTGGATAGCGCCGCAGGCCGGCGTTGAACACCGCTTCGGTCAGCACCTCGCTCGCGGCCACGTGATCGGGATGACGATCCGACCAGTAGGGAACGGCGATGGTCCGCGGCTGATGCCGGCGGATGAAGGCGACCGCCTGCGTCCAGATGTGCAGGGTCCTTGCCGATCCGCCGGTCCGGCCACCGCAGGTTCTCGCGCCAGGCCGCGCCGAGCGCCGCGCGCGCCGCCTCGCCTTCGGCGAGCCGCTCCTCGACGGTGCCGTTGCTGCCCATCTCGCCGGCCGTCAGATCGCACAGCCCCACGCGCAGGCCGAGCGCCGCGTGCCGCGCGATGGTGCCGCCGAGACCGATTTCGAGGTCGTCGGGATGCGGCCCGAAGACGAGCAGATCGACGGCCATTGGCCTATCAGCGCTATCGATCCCAGCGGAAGCCGAACACCTCGTCGGCCGGATCGAGCCGGTCCAGGCAGTGGCGGAGCAGGATGCGGCTCGCCAGGTACGCGCCGGTCACGCTGTGGCTCGCGTCGCCGAACGCGAAGAGATGATGCGGAAAGTTGCGGTGCGGACCGATGTAACGGCAGGCCGTCGGCCGTTCTGCCGTACGGCGCATCCCAGCCGTAGGCCGGGAGAATGCCGGAAATGTCCGGATAGATCGTCGAGAGCTCGTACATCAGCTGGCCGGTGCGCTGAACGATCACCTTGTCGCGCAGCCGGGCCGGCACGCGGTCGCTGTCGGCGCCCGCGACGAGCAGACGTTCGTCGTCCACCCAGCGAATCACGTGAGGCGGCGTCGCCGAGTCGCGGACGACCATCGCGCGGCGCCCGAGCCGCGGCCGGATCTTGGCCGGCACGCGGTCGGTGAGCGCGAGGAACGCAGCTCCTGAACCAGAAGTGCCGTGCGAGCGACGTGAACAGCGGCGTCGGCGTACCGGTGGCGATCGACGACGCGGCCGGCGCGAAGCGTCCCGCCGGCTGTCGTGACATCCACCGACCGGCGGCCGAACGTGATCCGCTTCGCCGGTGATCCTTCGAACAGCCGCGCACCGCGATCGGCCGCCGCGCGCGGCGAGACCGAGCGGCGGCCCGATACGGATCGATCGTCGCGCCGTCGCGGCTGCGAAAGCGCCGGGGGCGCCAACGATCCCGACCTCGGCCTCGACTCGGCGCGGCGTTGACCAGCGACGCGGCGAGGCCGGCCGCGCGCCGCGCCTTCTGCTCGCGCTTGAGGCGCGCCGTCTGTTCGGGGGTCGTCGCGACCAGCAGCGCGCCGCGGGGCTCGAAGTCACATTTCAGCTCGAGCCGGCGGATCAGCGCGCCGAAGTCGAGGGCAGCGCGGCGCCAGACCTGCCAGGCACTCCGGGCCGCCCGCAGCCCGATCGCCTTCTCCACGTCGGCGAAGCTGACGCCGGGATCGTCGGCGATCCATCCCGCCGACGATCCGGTGCTGCCGCGGCCGATCCGCGCCGCTTCGACCAGCACGACCTTGACGCCGGCCGCGGCACACGCATACGCCGTGGCACACCCGGTCAGGCCGCCGCCGACGATCACGACGTCGGCGTCGAGATGACCGCGATGGCGGGGATAGAGCGGGAACGCGGGACCGGGGAAAAACGTCGATCCAGGGGGATTGCCCGTACTTGGTCATCGCTTCGGCATTCTACCCTCAGCGGCGAGCAGCGCCCTTTTTCGGGAGGTCCCCCAGCGATAGCCGCCGACGCCGCCGCGGCCGGCACGACGCGGTGACAGGGAATCGCGAGCGCCACGGGGTTGGTTGCGCACGCGCGGGCGACGGCTCGTGCCGCGCGTCGGGCGGCCGATCGCCGAAGCCACCTCGGCGTACGAGCGCGTCTCGCCGCGGGGAATCGCGGCGAGAGCGTTCCACACCTGCCACTGAAACGCCGTCGCCTGCACGTCGAGCGGCAGATCGAGCCGCGGCCGGCGCCCTGAGAGATGCGCGAGGATCTCCGTTGTCCATCCGCTGAGCGCGCCGCGGTCCTTCGCCAATCGCGGCGCCCGGATACTCGAGGGCGAGCGCGCGCCGAAGCGCCACGTCCGAGCGGCCCATCGCCACCGCGCACACGCCGCGCGTGGTCGCCGCCACCAGGAGCCGCCCGAGCGGCGAGTCCACAATCGTATAGCGAATGTTCATACCGGCTCCTCCCTGCTTGTAGATCGTCGGCAACATGCCGAGCTTGCGACGGCGCGTTCGTAGAAACGGCTGCTCGATCCATACCCTGCGTCGAGCATCGCGGCCGTCACCGCCGCGCCTTGACGGAGGCGCCGCTTCACCTTCTGAAGGCGGCATGCCTCCGCGTACTCGCGCGGCGTCAGGCCGACGATGCGCTTGAAATTGCGCTGGAAATGGTACGGGCTGCCGCCGAACCGGGCGGCCAGCGCCGCCAGCGACGGATGCCCGTCAACCATTGAGAGATAGACGCAGGCGCGCTGGATCTTCTCCGTCCATCGATCGAGGGGCGCCCCTTCCTCCGGATGGCAGCGCCTGCACGCGCGAAACCCGGCTTGTTCGGCGCCGGCCGGGGTCGAAAAGAACGTGACGCGGGCGCGACCGGGCCGCCGGCTGGGACAGGACGGCCGGCAGTAGATGCCCGTCGATTGCACGGCGTAGACGAACTGGCCGTCGGCGCGCGCGATCGCGGGCGGCGACAGCACGCCACGCCGCGCCGGCGTCGACGTGTTCGGCTTGCTGGCGGGCCATCTGCATCATGAGGCCATCATGGCTGAATCGGGACGTCGGCCGCTATCCGACTCTTGCGCTCGAACTTGAGAATCTGGTGATTGGGAAATCTGGTGATCTGGTAATTGATTGACGATCTGGTAGTTGACTGGATTGATTGAAATAACCAGATCACCAGATTACCCGATTCACGATGCCACTGTACGGGTTGGAGGCGCCGGACGCCGATCGAGGCCGCTCGTGGAGGGCCCGGCGCGCCAGCGGATCCGTACGACTACCCGAGAACACGGGTATCATTCCCCCGATCATGCGCATTGCGATCCTTGGCAGCGGCGGCGTCGGCGGCTATTTTGGCGGACGTCTGGCGGAGACGGGCGCGGACGTGACGTTCATCGCCCGCGGCGCGCATCTTGCGGCTCTTCGCGAGCGCGGTCTTCGAATCGACAGTCCTCAGGGCAATCACCAGGTGGCGCGCGTGCAGGCGACCGACGACCCCGCCACGATCGGCCCCGTCGATATCGTCTTCTTCACCGTCAAACTGTACGACACCGAAGAGGCGGCACGAATGCTGCCTCCGCTCATCGGACCCGACACGCTCGTCGTGCCGTTTCAGAACGGCGTGGACAGCGTCGAGGCGCTGACCCGCGCCGTGGGACGTGCGCATGTCGCCGGTGGTACCGCATATGTCGCGGCCGTCATCGCCGAGCCGGGCCTGATTCGCCATACCGCCATGGGCAGCATCATCTTTGGCCCGCTCGACGGCGAACGATCGCCGCTGCTCGACCGCCTCCTCGAGGCGTGCCGCCACGCGGGGTTCGGCGTCACGCTGAGCGACCACATCATGGCGCGACATCTGGGCGAAGTTCGTGCGCCTCACGGTGTTCAGCGGCATGACTGCGCTCACGCGGTGCTCGATCGGGCCGCTGCGCGAGGACCCCGATCTCCTGGCCATGATGCGGGCCGCGCTGCTCGAATCGATTGCCGTGGCACGGGCCAAGGGCGTGCCGCTGCCAGAGAAAGCCTTCGACGACATCGACAAGGCGATGGGCACGCTGCCCTCGAATGCCCGGTCATCCATGCTCGAGGATCTGGAGCGCGGGCGGCGGCTCGAGCTCCCCTGGCTGAGCGGCACCATCGTCCGCATCGGTCAGGAAGTCGGCGTCGAGACACCCGTTCATCGCTTCATCGCGACGGCGCTCAAGCCGCACGTCAACGGCCGGCGCACGGACAACAACTCAAAAACCTGAAACCTGAAGTCTGAAGTCTGATCAGACTTGAGACTTCAGACTTGAGAGTCTCCGGGCACGAGCCTACGCCGCGATGAACGCGTATTGGATCTGATCGACGATGACGCCGTCCTTCACTGCGCTGCGCCGGAGGTAGCCCTCGCGCACGTATCCTGCCTTCTCCAGCACCCGGCACGACGCCGGGTTGTGGGCGAACGGCAGCGCGAAGATGCGCGTCAACCCGTGGCGTTCGATGGCGTAGCGCGTCACCGCCGAGAGCGCCTCGGTCGCGACGCCGCGCCCCCAGAGCGCTTCGCCCAGCCAGTAGCCGATTTCGGCCGATACTCGGTCCACGTCGGACTGCAGATGAAAGCCGATGGCGCCGACCGCAACGCCCGCTACGGCGATGGCAAAGCTCGTTTGAGGCTCGGCCCGGCGGGACGCGCGGATGAACGCACGTCCGTCGGCGTGCGTGTAGGGGTGGGGAAAGCGGTCGCGCAGGTTGACCCAGATCTTCCGATTGTTCGCGTGCGTGACGAGCGCTGCCAGGTCGCCGATTTGCCAGGAGCGGACCTCGCAGGTCCGCAGCGGGAGGTGCACGTCTGAGCTCTCCCAAGTGTCAGGTTCGGCTATCAGCGGTCAGCCATCAGCTGCTCTGCGCGACCGTCACGGTGCCAGCAGTTTTTCCATCTCGTCCATCACCCGGTTCATCTCGCGCACGGTGAGCTGCAGCGGCTCGTCGGTCGTCATGTCGACGCCGGCCGCCTTGAGCAGATCGATCGGATAGTTCGATCCGCCCGAGCTGAGGAACGTCAGGTAGCGCTTCGTCGCCTCGGCGGCGCCCGCGCCGCCCGCTCTCACCTTCTCGGCGAGCGCCGACGAGGCGGTGAAGGAGGTCGCGTACTGGAAGACGTAGAAGTCGCGGTAGAAATGCGGCACATAGCTCCACTCGTGGGCGATGTAGTCGTCCACGAGACAGACGCCTTGATCGTGGCCGTAGTACCGCTTCGTGATGTCGAGGTACAGCTTCGCGAGCGCGTCGCCGGTGATCGGCTCGCCGCGCTGCGCCATCTCGTGCATCCGGAGCTCGAACTCCGCGAACTGCGTCTGGCGGAATACCGTGCCCTTGATGTTCTCGAGATAGTTGCCGAGGATCGAGAGCCGCGCGTCCTTGTCCTTGATCTGCTTCAGCATGTGGTCGATGAGGAGCGCCTCGTTGAACGTGGACGCCACCTCTGCCACGAACGTCGGGTACGAGGCCAGGGCGTAGGGCTGTGTCTTGTTCGAGTAGTAGCTGTGCATCGTGTGGCCAAGCTCATGGGCCAGCGTGCTCATGTCGTCGTACTTGCCGTTGTAGTTGACCAGCATGTACGGGTGCACGTCGTACGCCCCGCCGTCGGAATACGCGCCCGAGCGCTTGCCTTCGTTCGGGAACAGGTCGATCCAGCGTTCGTTGAACGCTCGCTGCACGACCGACACGTATTCGGGTCCGAGCGGGGCGACAGCGGCGAGGATCTGCTTCTCCGCCTCCTCCGGGCCGTATGCAAGATTCACGGAGCCGACGAGCGGCGCGTACAGATCGTAGTAATGGAGCGCGTCAACGCCCATCATCCGCTTCCGCAGCTTCAGGTAGCGGTGGAACGTGGGGAGGTTGCGATTGACGCCGTCGATCAGCCGCGTATACACCGACAGCGGGATATTCGGGCCGTCGAGGGCCAGCGCCAGCGCCGACGGATACCTGCGGACCTTCGAGAAGAAGCTGCACCTTCTGCGACCTCGCCGTTCATGGTCGTCCCGAACGTCCGGCTGAAGCCGCCGAGCGTCTGGAAGAACGCCGACATCGCCTTCTGGCGATCGGTTCGATCGGGCAGCGCCCGAAGCGAGTTGTACCCGGCCTGATCGACTTTCGCCGGGCGGCCGTCGCTGAGCGTAATCGTCGGATACGGAAAATCGGCGTTCGAGAGGATGTTGAAGATGTTCGAGGGCGAGCCGGACAGCGGCCCGGCCTCGGCCAGAATCTTTTCCTCGGCGTCGCTCAGCGTGTGAGCGGCGCGGCGCGCGATGTTCTCGAGGTAGAAGCGGTAGATCTTCAGCCGCGGCTCGGACGCGAGAAACGTTTCAACGGTGCCTTTCGGGAACCGCAGAATCTCCGGCTCGATGTACGACGCCTCCGCGCTGAAGCTGGCGGCAAGCTGGACCATCTCCTGCCGCATGCCCTGGTGCTGGGCGTCACGCGTGTCCTGATCCGCGAGCATGCTGGCGTACACGTACAAACGCGACAGTTCCTTGTCGAGCGCATTCAGCGTGTCGAGCGCGTCGGCCAACACGGCCGCCCCGCTCGACAGTTTGCCCTTGAACTGCGCGATCTGCGGGATTTCAGCCTGGAGCTTGCTCTTCGCGGCGCGCCAGGCGGCCTCCGTCGGGTAGACGTCCGTGAGGTCCCATTTGTACTTGTCGGGAGTCTTCGCGCGATCGCGGTCCTGGGCGACGCTCGTGAGCGTCAGCAACGCGATCGCGCACGCGATCGATGATCGATCTGATGGCGGCACGCGCCCGGATACTGGTCATGACAAACATTGTAGCGATCACGACCCGTGGCGGAAAAGCGCGCGCGATGGCCGCGTGGTGTCTTACTTCAGGCAGTCGCCGAGGCGCTTCCCCGCATACTTCATCGTCATGGTCTGACCCTGGCGCTCCATCTTCATGACACCGTCGTAGGTATTCTCGCCGTACGTGATCTCGCCGGTGCCGGACATCGCCTCGGGGCCCTCGCACTTCATCGACCAGGTGACCTTGTTGCCGGTGACCTTGTAGTCGAACACCTTGCAGTTGTTCGGTGCGCCGCGTCCCTGCGGCACGCTCCGTTGAGGGTCTTCCGCCTGCTCCTTGGTGATGCACTGGGTCGTGGTCATCGCCGGCATCTTCATCGGCATGCCGGGCATCTCCATCTCCGTCTTGACTTCCCATCGGCCGTCACGCCGCGGCGACTGGGCCAGCGCGGAAACGGAGAGAGCCACCGCGACGGTAACGCAGGCCGCATGACGCAGTCTCATGAAGCTGTCCTCCTGGGATGATCCGCAGCGATTACTTGTAAGGATTATAGACGGGAAGTTAACAGTTAACAGTTAACAGTTACAGTTCAGTTGACAGTTCGAGGCAGACCGACAGTTCGACAGCGGACAGACCGACAGCGCCGCGCGGCAGTAGCACCGTTGCCGAAAGCGGCAGCTAACGTGAGAGCTAATGAGGGCTGTCGACTGTCGACTGTGAACTGTCAACTACCGGTTCTGGACTGTCGACTGAATCCGATCGTCAACCGACGAATCGGGTCTTGGAACGGGGGAACCCACGTGCTGCCCGTTCACCGTCTCGTATTGGTAAGTGACCGTGAACGTGGACTTGCCCGCGACGAGCACGCGGGCGACCGACTGGAGCGACACCGGCATCCGCACGCCGCCAATCCGCTCGTAGCGGCGATCGATGTCAACGTGCCGGATCCAGAAGGAGGGGGGTTTTGCCAGCGACCCCTGAATCCGCACGAGATCGCCGTCTTCGGGGCGCAGGAAAATCGAACCCTGGACGAGCATCAATTCCTTGCGGCGGGGCACGAGGCCGACCCATGCGAGCCCGCTTGGGCTGGCGCCACGATCCTCGAAGACGATAGTTGTCGGGCGTGATGGCGGCGAGATGCGCGGTGCCCGTGGCCGAGATCTTACGTTCCGCTTCCAGCGCAGCGGTGAACACACGCGACCGGATGTAGCCGGAGCCGCCTTGAGAGGCCACCTCATAGCGGAAGCCTGAGGCATCGGCTTCGGTCCAGACATCCATCCATGCGTTCGCGATGCTCGCTCCGCGCCTCGAGACGCCGGAGGGCCCGGTAACTCGGCGCCGTCTTGTCCCCGGCGAGAAACCGTTCCACCACCTGCGGGACGAGAGGCCTCGCCGACAGCGGCGACGGCCGCGAGGTGGCTGGCGAGAACCACCCCGACTGCTCCGAACGCCCCCCAGACCAAGCCGCGCTGCACGCCAGTGGTAAAGCAAGTATTGCGCCTGAGACCACATCGGCCCGCTGCGACGATATGTCTAGCGGCCGTGACGTCCCTCCGGGCAAGGGCCGCGCGAGCCTCCAAGACACGCAGCTTGGCCGCCTCAGGCGTGGCGGCGAGCGCCGTGAGGTGGCCCATCTTCCGGCCAGCACGTGGCGTTACTTTTCCGTACAGATGAAGTTTGACGTCCGGCAGGCTAAGAGCGGCTGCCCAGTCAGGCTCCCCCGCCGTCCATAAGTCACCCAGCAGGTTCGCCATGGCGGCCGGCTGCAGAAGCTCAGGCGATCCCAGCGGCAGCCCGCAGATCGCCCGAACCTGCTGTTCGAACTGGCTCGTCCGGCAGGCGTCGAAGGTCAGGTGCCCGGAATTGTGCGGCCGCGGCGCCAGCTCGTTCAGCAGCAGGCGGCCGTCGCGCGTCAGAAAAAACTCGATGCACAGGACACCGATGTACTCGAGCGCTTCCATCACCGTCCGTGTCGCCTCGATCGCCTCGGCGGCCATCTGGGATGTGACTTGCGCGGGCGCGAACGACACGTCGAGGATGTGATGCCGGTGCGCGTTGTCGATGGGACCGAAGCACACGGACGATCCGTCGACCGCTCGGGCTCCAATCACCGACAGCTCGCGATCGAGGTCGACCCATGCCTCCAGAATCGCCTCGCGGCCTCCAAGCGCATGCCACGCCTCGGCCAAATCGCTCTCGCCGGTCAGCCGCGTCTGTCCCTTGCCGTCGTATCCGAGCACGGCCGTCTTCAGCACGGCCTGGCGGCCGAAACGCTCAACGGCCTCGGCCAGATCCTCGGCACTCTGCACCTGGACAAACGGCGTCACGGGCAGCCCGTGCCGCGCCAGAAACGTCTTCTCGCGGATGCGATGCTGAGCGATCTCGAGCGCGCGGCCGTTCGGCCGCACGATCGTGAGCTCCTCGGCGGCGGCGGCTGCCGCCGCGGGCACGTTCTCGAATTCGAACGTCACGACGTCGACGGCGCGCGCGAACGCGCGAATCCGATCGAGGTCGTCGTACGACGCCTGGACCTCGACGTCGGCGATCTGGCCGGTGGGGGTGTCGTGCTCGGGCGCGAGCGTGTGGACGCGGTAGCCGAGGCGGCGCGCGGCCATCGCGAACATCCGGCCAAGCTGGCCGCCGCCCAGCACGCCAATCGTGGAGCCCGGCCGGATCACGTCAGCTGGTCGCGGCGGACGCTCGCCGTGTGCTCGTCGCGGAAAGCCTGCAGCTTCGCGCGCAGATCGGGCCGCGTCGTCGCCAGGATGGCGACCGCGAGCAGACCCGCGTTGGCCGCCCCCGGGGCGCCGATCGCCACCGTCGCGACCGGCACGCCTTTCGGCATCTGAACAATCGACAGGAGCGAATCGAGGCCGTTGAGCGCCGCGCTCTGGACCGGCACGCCGATCACCGGAAGCAGCGTGTGGGCGGCGACCATGCCCGGCAGGTGAGCCGCGCCCCCGGCCCCGGCAATGATCACCTGCAGGCCGCGCTCCACTGCTGTGCTTGCGTACTCGGCCATCCACGACGGCGTGCGATGTGCCGAGACAATCAGGCACTCGTGCGGGACGTCGAACCCCGTCAGGATCGCGTCGGCCTCCCGCATGGTGTCCCAGTCCGACCGGCTGCCCATGATGACGCCCACGAGCGGACGCGTGTCTGGCATGACGCTATTTCACCATAAAGTCAGTAAAATCCTTGTATGAGACGCGCAGCACTGCTCCTCGCCTCCTGCCTCGCGCTCGCGGCGCCGGCACCGGCCCAGACGCCCGCGCCGCTGGAGATCGAGTACTCGTCATTCACGCTTCGCAACGGTCTGCACGTGATCCTCCACGAGGATCACAGCGTGCCGATCGTCAGCGTGAACGTCTGGTATCACGTGGGATCCGCGAACGAGCGCCCGGGGCGCACTGGCTTCGCGCACCTGTTCGAACACCTGATGTTCATGGGCTCCGGACACGTCAAGCCGGGCGAGTTCGACACGCTGCTCGAGAGTGTCGGCGGCCAGAACAATGGTTCGACGACGAACGACCGGACGAACTACTACATCGACGTGCCGTCGAACGCGCTCGAGCTCGCCCTCTTCCTCGAGTCCGATCGGATGGGTTACCTGCTCGACACGATGACCCCGATGACCGTCGACGCGCAGCGCGACGTCGTGAAGAACGAGCGCCGGCAGAGCGTCGAGAATCAGCCGTACGGCATCGCGGAGATCGTGCTCGAAGAGATGCTGTATCCCGAAGGACACCCCTATCACTGGCCCGTGATCGGGTACATGGAGGATTTGACCGCTGCGACGTACGACGACGTCGTCGCGTTCTTCAAGCGGTTCTATTCACCGTCGAACGCGAGCCTGGTTGTCGCCGGCGACATCGACCCCGTTGCGACGCGCAGGCTGGTCGAGAAGTGGTTCGGCGACGTGAAACCCGGACCGCCTCCGGAGCCGATGACGATTCCGGGCGTCGCGCTCACCAGCGTGCAGAAGAAGACCATCACCGACCGGGTGCAGCTCCCCCGTCTCTATCTGGCCTGGCTCACCCCGCGGATGTACGCGCCGGGCGATGCGACCCTGGACGTGGTCTCGTCGGTGCTGTCGGGCGGCAAGAACTCACGGCTGTACAAGCGCCTCGTGTACGAGATGCAGATCGCCCAAAGCGTCGAAGCCTACCAGGCATCTCGCGCGCTGTCATCGTACTTCCTGATCGAAGCCACGCCGCGGCCCGGCCACACGATCGAGGAGCTCCAGAAGGTCATCGACGAGGAGATCGCCACGCTGCAGCGCGAGGGACCGACCGCACACGAAGTGCAGCGCGCGATCAATCAGACCGAATCGACGCTTCTTCAGCCGGATGGAACGCGTCGGCGGATACCGCGGCAAGGCGGAGCAACTGAACGCGTATTACACCTACACCGGCGATCCCGACTGGTTCAACGAAGATCTCGCGCGGTATCGTGCGATTTCGCCGTCCGACGTGAGGGCGGCCGCGTCGGCCTTCCTGCCTGCGGACCGGCGCGTCGAGCTGACCGTTGTGCCGGAGAAAGAACGAAGTGCCAAATGCGAAATGATGACTGCTAAATGCAAGCTTCAGCAATCAGCATTTAGCATTCGATTTGGCAATGTTCTGCCATGAATACGACGCTCCCTCGTCATTGCTCTCCTGATGGCCACGGCGACGCTCGCTGCGCAGTCACCGGACCGCAGCAAGCCGCCAGCGCCGGGGACCGCCCCGGCGCTGAAACTGCCGGCCATTCAAAAACGCCAGCTGAGCAACGGTCTGCCCGTCTGGCTCGTCGAGCTTCACGAAGTGCCGGTGGCGCAGGTGAACCTCGTCGTCCTGAGCGGCGCCGGAGACGACCCGGCCGGCAAATACGGCCTTGCCAGCCTGACGGCCGCGATGCTGACCGAAGGCGCGGGATCGCGCACGTCGCTGGAGATCGCGGATGCCATCGATTTTCTCGGCGCCGATCTGTCCGCGTCGAGCAGCTTCGACTCGGCCGCGGTGCGCCTGCACGTCCCGGTCGGGCGGCTCGCCGATGCGCTGCCGATCATGGCCGACGTCGCGCTCCGGCCCACGTTCCCGAAAGAGGAACTCGAGCGGCTTCGCCAGCAGCGGCTGGTCGGCCTCCTTCAGGCGCGCGACGATCCGCCGACGATTGCGTCGATGGCCTTCTCACGCACGATCTTCGGGCCGTCGCATCGCTACGGCACCGCGACGCTCGGAACCGCCGACACGATCAAGGCCTTCACCCAGGACGATCTCCGGGCGTTCTACCTGTCGGCGTTCCGGCCGGACAATGCGGCGCTGCTCGTCGTCGGCGACGTCACGGCCGCCAGCGTGCTGCCGCTCATGGAATCGCAATTCGGCGCGTGGAAGCCGCAGGGAGCTGCCGTCGCGCGCGTGGCGCTGCCGGCCCCTTCCCAGCCGGCCCGGCGCGAGGTGTACATCGTCGACAAGCCGAACGCGCCGCAAACGCAGATCCGGATCGGCGGGGTCGGCGCGCCACGCGTGACGCCCGACTACTTCCCCATTCAGGTGATGAACACCGTGCTCGGGGGGTCGTTCAGCTCGCGGCTGAATCTCAACCTGCGCGAGAAGCACGGTTACACCTACGGCGCGGGTTCGACGTTCGACATGCGCAAGTTCGTCGGTCCGTTCTCGGCCGCGGCCGGCGTGCAGACGGACAAGACGAAAGAATCGCTGCAGGAGTTCTTCAACGAGCTGAACGGCATTCTTCAGCCCGTCCCTGCCGATGAGCTCGCGAGAGCGAAAAACTACATCGCCTTGCGTTTCCCGGGCGGCTTCGAGACCTCCAGTGATATCTCGGCCCGCCTCGAGGCGGTCCTCGTGTATGGCCTGCCGGACGACTACTTCTCGACCTACGTGCAGAACATTCAGGCCGTGACTGCCGCGGATGTGCAGCGGGTCGCGCGGAAATACATCCAACCCGATCGCTTTGCGGTGGTCGTGGTCGGCGACCGCAAGGCGATCGAGCCAGGCGTCCGGGCCTTGAACCTCGGCCCGATCAAAGAGCTGCCGCTCGACGAGGTGTTCGCGTCCCCTTCACCGCGATAGGACGGTCAAGCGGCCTCGCGCATCCGAAAGCGGGCTACGCTCGTGTGCCGCGCCGCGCGCCAACCGAGACGAGCGCCACGCCAGCGACGATCGAGGCGATACCCGCAATCGGCGAAAGCGGAATCGTCCTGCGCGTCTCTGTCGTCGCTTCCAACGGGCCTATGTCGAGGACCTTGTCGCGATCGATGTACGTGATGCCCCCAATAGCCAGCGCGACAATCCCACATACAATCAGCAGTATCCCGATGAGCTTCATAGTGCCTCCGCCAGCTGAGATGCACACCGCGCGCCATTAGCGTACTGAGCGTTCATGCATGCCCTGGACTGGGCCATCGTCGCCAGCTACATCGCGTGGCTGGTCTTCGACGGCGTCAAGCGGACACGGCTCGAGCGGACGACCCGTTCCTATTTCCTGGCGAACCGCAGCCTTCCCTGGTGGGCCGTCGGGCTGTCGGTCATGGCCACCCAGTTGAGCGCGATTACGCTCGTGGGGACGACCGGGCAGGGCTATACCGACGGCCTGCGCTTCGTCCAGTTCTATTTCGGCCTCCCGCTCGCGATGATCATCCTGTCGCTGACGGTCGTGCCGTTCTTCTACAGGGCGGGCGTCTTCACGGCGTACGAGTATCTGGAACGGCGCTTCGACCTCAAGACGCGGACGCTCACCAGCCTGCTGTTTCTCCTGTCGCGCGGCATGGCCTGCGGCGCCGTGGTCGCCGCGCCGGCGGTCGTGCTGTCGGTCGTTCTCGGGTGGAACGTGACGCTCACGGCGCTGCTGATTGCGGTGCCCGCCGTCATCTACACGATCTTCGGAGGCGTGCAGGCGGTGACGTGGACCGACGTCAAGGTGATGGGCCTGACGGTCTTCGTCCTCGTCGCCGCCGGCGTCGTGCTGCTTCTCGGGCTCCCGCGCGAGGTGGGCCTGACCGATGCCTTGCGCCTTGCCGGCGCGACCGGCCGGCTCGATGCGCTCGACTTCCGGTTCACGCTGAACGAAACCTACACGGTCTGGTCGGGACTGATCGGCGGGCTGTTTCTGATGCTCTCGTACTTCGGCTGCGACCAGAGCCAGGTTCAGCGGTATCTGACGGCCAAGTCGGTGAACGAGGGACGATCGTCGCTGATGATGAGCGCCTACTGGAAGATTCCGCTGCAGCTCCTGGTGCTGATGGTCGGCGTCCTGACGTTCACGTTCTACCTGTTCCAGCGGCCTCCGATGCTGTTCAACCGCGTCCACGAGCAGACGGTCCGCGCGAGCGGCCGGGCGGCGGACTACGATGCGCTCGAGGAGGAGTTCAGGCTGGCATTCGACGCGCGCCGGCAGGCGGCGAGCGAACTGGTGCTCGCGCGCCGATCGGGAGACGCCGGAGCGGAGGCGCGGGCCGCGGAGTCCATCCGCGCCCGCGACGCCGCAGTCGCCGCGATTCGCGCGCGCGCCTCCGGCATGGTGCGGCAGACGACCGGCGACGCGAGCTACACCGACGTGAATTACGTGTTTCCGACCTTCATCGTCACGGCGCTGCCGATCGGCCTCGTGGGACTGTGGATTGCGGCGATCATCACGGCAGCGACCGACACCATTGCGGCCGAGCTCAACTCGCTGGCGACGGCGAGCGTCATCGACATCTACCAGCGCCTCTACCACCAGGGCGCGCCGGACGAGCACTATCTCCGCGTCTCGAAGCTGGCGACCGCGTTCTGGGGCCTGTTCGCCACCGTGGTCGCCGTCTACGCGAGCACCCTCGGATCGCTCATCGAGGTCGTGAACCGGTTCGGCTCGTTTTTCTACGGATCGATCCTCGGCGTCTTCATGCTCGCGATTCTGACGCGGCGCGCGACGGGCACCGGGGCGTTCGTCGGCCTCATCGCGGGCATGAGCGCGGTGGCCGCCGTGGCGTTCGGGCTGCCGGAGGTGTCGTTTCTCTGGCACAACGTGATCGGCGCGTTTGTCGTGTTCGCGGTGGGACTCGCGCTCAGCGCAACCCGTACACGCGATCGAGGACCCAGAGCAGCAGGATGATCGCCGCCTCGAGGGTCAGGATGCTGATGTAGGTGACTGTTTGAGGTGCGTCGTTGTTGGCATCTGACAAGCGTGTCTTCCGCTCAGGCTCAACTCTCAGGTCTCGAGACAATGAGACGTCAGACTTCAGCTTCTCCAGCGACTGGCGTCGAGGCGGCGACGTCAAAGAGCCGCTGCTCGTTCGCTCAGGCGGCGTTCGGATTCGCTCAGGCCTCGTGTCGTGTTCATCCACCAGGACCGATCGGCCTCGAGCTCGGCGAGCGAGAGCGACACGGCCTGCGCGGTTTCTTCGGGCGCGGGACCGCCCGGCGTCTTCCGGACGCGGACAAAATGCGTCGGGCTCAGAATCTCGGCGAGCGCCGTCTCCGAGTAGCGCAGCGGCGATCCAAGCACTTCGGCAGACACCTCGGCGAGGCGCTCGGCAAGCGGACGCGGCGCCCCTTCGCTCTCGCCGTTCTCGGCATGATCCTGGCCCGGCAGCCGGCGCTGTTCAGCCGGCACGAGACGCGCGACGATCCGATGCGCCGTCCGGAACGGCACGCCGTGGTCGCGCACCAGCGCATCGGCCAGCTCGGTGAGCGTGGTCCAGCCATCGGCCGCCCGGGCCTCGAGCCGCCGGGGTCGAAGTCGGCGGTCGCCGATCGCGGCGGCCATCAGGTTCACCGCGCGCGTGGCGTCGCGGAACATCGAGAAGACCAACGGCTGCAAGTCGTCCTCGGTATCCACGACGTCGCCGAACGGGGTGTTGTGCACGCTTGTGACAATCGCCTGACTTTGTCCCAGCGCCTTGCTGCCGATGGCCCGCACGTGCTCCAGCGCGACCGGATTACGCTTCTGCGGCATGATGCTGCTGCACTGGACGAAGCCGTCCCCGAGCCGCAGATAATCGAACTCGGCCGTCGACCACAGCA
Source organism: uncultured Acidobacteriota bacterium (assembly GCA_963745495.1). GTDB lineage: Bacteria > Acidobacteriota > Vicinamibacteria > Vicinamibacterales > CAVVIG01 > CAVUXJ01. Next base: position 564,074 of record CAVUXJ010000009.1, on the reverse strand, counting down.
GGAAATCCTGGACGATGCGCCCAAGTCCCACCAGCAGCACGCCGGCTGCCGCCACGCTCTCGAGAAGATAGTCGACCGTCGCGATGCTGCCGTACGTGTTTCCCGTCGCGCCGGAGAAGCCGAGGAGATCGGCGGTGAGCTGCCGATCGATGGGGAATCCTGTGCCTGTGATCGCGCAGGCTCCAAGGGGACAGCGGTTCGTACGCTCAAAGGCGCTTCTCAGTCGCGCGCCGTCCCGCTCCAACTGCTCGATCCCGGCCAGCAGATAGTGCGCCACGGTCGTCGGCTGAGCGCGCTGCGTGTGCGTATGGACGGCGAACACGGTCTCGCGATGACGGCCCGCGAGGTCGAGCAGCGATCCGCGCAGATCGAAGCTGGCGGCCATCAGTCCAAGGATGAGCTCCCGCTGCCGCATGCGGTACATCGTCATGTCGATGTCGTTCCGGCTTCGCGCGGTGTGCAGGCGGCCCCCGACGTCTTCGCCGCACGCCTCGATAAGGAGCCGATCGACGTAATAGAACAGATCCTCGCAGGTGCCATCGTAGGCGACGCCGCGGACATCGGCCTGGCAGACCGCATCGAGTCCGGCGCGCAGCGCCTTCGCATCGGCCGGCGACACGATCTCCGAGGCCGCCAGCATGACGAGATGGGCGTAGTGAATCGAGAGCAGAGGCGAGAGGAACTCGTGCTTCGCGTCTTCGAAGTGTGGATTGAGGACGTGTGCGACGTACTCCGGAGCGAAGCGCATGGTGCGAAGAAGTATAGCCACTCCCCGCGCGACTAATATAGTGCCGTGCCGGGGCATTCCCTGCGTGCGCGGCCTCCGATGGGCGACCCTGGTCCGGCCGAACGCGTCCGCGACCCCGACATCCTCGCCTCGCACCTCGACGATGCCGCGCATTTCTCCGGGGGGCACGCCGCCGAGCTGTTCGCGCCGTCCAGCGAGGCCGAGGTCGCGGCCGTGCTGCGCGGGTCCACCGCGGTCCTGCCGATCGGCGCGCAGTCTTCGCTCACCGGCGGAGCGACCCCGATGGGCGAGACGCTCCTCAGCACGGCGCGGATGAACGTCATCGAATTCATTGGTCTGGACCGCGTGCGCGTCCAGGCAGGCGTCACGATCGCCGCGCTCGACAACGCATTGCGGCGTGCAGGCCGGGCGTATCCGCCCTCCCCCACGTTCACAGGCGCCTTCGTCGGCGGTACGGTGGCGACCAACGCCGCCGGAGCGGCCACCTTCAAGTACGGTACGACCCGCGACTGGGTGTCCGCCCTGACCGTCGTCCTGCCAACGGGCGACGTGCTGGACGTCGAGCGGGGCGTCACGCGAGCCGGCGCGGGGAGATGCTTCGAGCTGTACCTGGCGGACCGCACGATTCATATCGTCGTCCCGCACTACCGCATGCCCGCACTGCCGAAATTGTCGGCAGGCTACTTCGCCGCCCCAGACATGGATCTCATCGATCTGTTCATCGGTTCGGAAGGCACCCTGGGCGTGGTGACGGCGGTCACGCTCCGCGTCTTGCCCGAGCGACCCGCGCAGTGTCTCGCGCTTGTGCCCTTCACAGACCGGCGGGAAGCGCTCGCATTCGTGCGTCGGCTCCGAGACGAAGCCATCGCGACGCGGCGCAGCCGGGATCCGATCGGTGTCGACGTCTCGGCCATCGAGCACATGGACGCACGCTGCCTCGCGCTGCTCAGGGAAGACGGGCTGGACCGCGCGAACGGCGTCACGCTGCCACCCGAGGCCACCATCGCACTCCTGGTCACGCTTGAGCTTTCACCGGACATGAGCGCCGAGCGGGCTTTTGACGAAATCGGACGGCTCCGCGACCCCGGCGCCCGCGACACGCCGCTCCGTCGGTTCTGCCTCATGCTGGCCGAGGCCGGCGTGCTCGACCAGGTGGACATCGCGGTGCCGGGCGACCGCGTGCGTCAGGACCAATTGCTGGCGGTGCGGGAGGGGGTTCCGGCCGCTGTGAACGCGCGCGTGGCTCGCGCGAAGCACACAATCGACTCACGCATCGACAAGACCGCGGCCGACATGATCGTGCCGTTCGACCGGCTCGACGCGTTGCTCGACTTCTACGACGCCGAGTTTCGCCGCCGCGGCCTCGATGCGGCGGTCTGGGGACACATCTCGGACGGCAACGTCCACCCGAACGTGATCCCGCGATCGGTCACGGATGTCGAATCCGGCAAGGCCGCCATTCTGGAGTTCGGGCGCGAAGTCATGCGGCTCGGAGGGGCGCCGCTGGCCGAGCATGGAGTCGGGCGCAATCCGGTGAAGCAGCAGCTTCTCCGGGCCCTCTACGGCAAGTCCGGCATCGAAGAGATGCGCGCCGTGAAGCGCGCGATCGATCCAGAGTGGAAGCTTTCGCCAGGCGTGCTGTTTCCACGCTGATTCCAGACCACAACGTTAACTTCAGAGACCCGCTGCAAGTCTCAATTCTCAAGTCTCAAGGCTCAATGGACTTGAGGTGCTTCGCCTCACTGGGGCTCTCAGCTTTCAGCTCTCATCTGGGCTGCCGGCGGCTCCTCTTGAGACTTCAGACTTGAGGATTGAGACTTTCAATGTCCCTGCAGTTCATGCGAAGAGAACACCGAGGCCGATAACCGCCAGGCCGGAAACGAGGAGCCAGGGCGCGAGGACGCCGGCGGGGCCAGACGAGGCGAACTCCCGCGCGTCGGTGCGGTTCAGGCCTCGCGTCACCGTGGACTGGGCGACGAACGAGGCGGCCAGCGCCGCGAGGAGCAGGAGCCAGCCGACGCCGAGGGCAACGCGCCCCCCCGACGCACCGCCGGCCAGGCGTACCGAAAAGAACAACGTGCCGAGCCAGCTTGCCATCGCCACGCCCGCGAGAAGCCGGAGACGGCCGATCTCCTGATCGCCGGCCTGCCGCGCCAGCTCGATCCGCAGCATGCGCTCCGCCCGCATCCGTTCGGCCTCGATCTGCTCGCGCTCGAGCTCGAGACGTTGATGATCGCGGTCGAACGCCTCTTTCAGCGCCGCGACCACCACGCCCGCCAGGCGCGCCTCGAGCGGACCTCCGGGCGCGCTGACCGCCAGCTGATCGGGATGATCGGCGGCGGGAGGGCGCCCTTTCACGATACGCGCGATCTCGTTGATGCCCAGCACCGCGTTCAGCACCCGAAGCCACGGGACAGCCATCAATTCAACCAACTTTCCCTGAAACGCTTCTGATCGGGGGTCAGGACACCGCCAGCCGATTCGGCCGGGATCACCTCGAGGTGGGGATCCTCGGCGAGCGTGACACGCGCCGTCTTCGCGACGCCAGCGCGATCGACGAAGGCCACCACGATCGTATCGCCCGGCCGGCGACGTTCGAGCGCCGGCGCGACCTCCTGAGGCAACAGGATTCGTCGTCCGTCGATACCGGAAATCTGATCGTCAAGATCCAGGCCGGCGGCGTAGACAGGCGTGCCCATGAGCGGTCGGCTCCCGACCCGCACCACGCCGGTCCGGCCGTCGAGGGCTATGTCGCCCCACCACGCGCGTCCGGGGTTGCGCCTGCGCAGGACGAGTCCCGCGCGCGCCAGCAGCTTCGCGTAGTCGGCTGCCTCATGTCCCTCGACATAGCGCGCGAAGAAGTCGCGGGCAAATCGCGGATCGCCGCTCACCTCCGCCAGCCGCGCCTCGGCGTCCGCTCGGGTGTACGGCCGATCGACGTACCCGGGAAGCCTCCCGCCTGGTTTGCCGTGCACGCGCCACATCTCACGCATGTAATCGTCGAGCGTCACCCGGCCCGCCGATCGGTCGCGAAGAGTGAGGTCGAGCGCGAGCGCGATCGCCCCGCCAAAGTCGTAGTACGAGATATACGTAGCCGGCCAGTTCGTCCGATCCAATGCGTCGCTGCCGTCGGTGAACGCCGCCATCCGGCTCATGTCCTCGGCGGATCGCATGGTGCGCGCCGGGCCCACCATGACGCTCGCAACCATGCCCCCCAGGGTCGCCGCGGTCCCCCGAACGTCCACGAGGCCGGTCCGGCTCAGCACCAGCGCCCCGTAGTACTGCGTGAACCCTTCGGCCAGCCACAACTCACCGGACATGTTCACGCGCTCGAAGTCGAAGGGCTCGAGCGCTTGCGGGCGGATGCGTTCGACGTTCCAGCCGTGAAAGAACTCATGCGCCACGGTATCGAGAAGTCCGATGCGATTGTTCCGCAACGAGCCGGACGAGGTCATCACCGTGCTATTGCGATGCTCCATCGCGTCGTCGGCAGCATAGGGCAGATACTCCGCGAGAAAGGTGTAGTGGCCGGGCTCGTACGGCGGATACTCGCCGTAAATCTTGCCTTGCTCGCGAACAATCTTCTCGACGTCCCTGACGAACCCGTCGAGCTCGGCGTCGGTGCCGGTGTGGTGCACGGCCAGCCTGAACGTCCGGTCGCCGACCGCGAAACGGCGGCTCGCGATCGGACCGAACTCTGCGGGACTGTCCATCAGGTACTGAAGATTCGGCGCGGTGAATTCGAAGGGGGTCGCGCCAGCCTGAAGCTGCGTGGCGACCTGCCAATGCCTGTCTGCGGGCGGGTCGAAGGACACGGTGATGGGGCGGTCGTCGAGGCCTCGCGCCCACATGATCGCCGCCGGCATGTTGATGTGCGCGTGGGTCGCATCGACCGCGAGGTACGTGCCGTCGATGTAATCGCCGAAGATCTTGTATTTCACGGTAACGGCGCCGCCGTGGTTGGCAACGGTCCAGCCGTAGGGATCCGCCCTGCTCGTCGAGATCTCGCGGCCCTCGGCGCTGAAGGCGTGGACGTCGTAGACGTTCTTCGCGAAATCATGCAGAGCGTACCGGCCCGGCGAGGAGCGGCTCATCCTCAGCTCGAGCGCCGCGCTGTCGAGCTCGTCGAACGTGGCCTCGACCTGCATCCACCGGTGCTGCGGCTCGGGAAAGGAGAAGCGGTACCGAATGGAGCCTTCCGCGCCAAATGAACGCCCCACCGACGGCGGCAAGGACGAGCGTGATGAGACCCTGCAGAGCATCGATCTAGGATTATTGCGACCCTTGCGGTCAAAGTCCACGGGGGAAACACTCCCGAACTCTGAGTCATCCACAGGGCACGATCGCTGCATGCCCGGAGGCATGGACGAACATCAAGACGATCTGGAGCCTGAAGTCGAGGAAGGCGCTGAGTTCGAAACCGAAACCTATTCGCCGGAGGCGTTCGTAACGGACGAGCCGGAACACGAGGGCCAGGCGACCGCACAGCTGAACAGGAATCCGAATACTCGATGTCAGCAGAGCGAGCGGCACGTCGGGTGCGTGTCACAACGTCCCGTCGGCATTCGAAACCGGACCGGACACGGAAGGGTGGAAAGATGAGCTTAGAGACAAATACGCGCATGCGATTCAGACGGCGAAGAACCTCCGAATGGACGGGTCGGCGGAGGAGCGTGACGGCAAGCTGTATTCACAGGCACGACGCGACACAGGACGAGGCCAACCAGATCTGGGACGCGATCAAAACGGTGCTTCCTGGCAGCAGGAGATCGTCGCCAACATCAGGCGTCAGGTCAGCATCCGCGACGGCGGAACAGACCACGTACACCGTGAAAGCGGCGACACGCTGAGCAAGATCGCCAAACAGTTCTCGGCGATGCGAACGCCTACATGGACATCTTCAATGCAAACAAGGACCAGCTTTCCGACCCCGACGAGATCAAGCCCGGACAGGTCCTGAAGATTCCGCATCAGGCACACAAGTAGAAGCGTCGGGCCGCCGGCGGTTCACGCCGGCGGCCACGTCTTCAAGCGCCTTGAGACTTTACTGTGTGGAGCGGGTGGTCCAACGCGCGCGCATGGCAGCGCGATCGACCGCGGCTCCACGCAAGTAGACGTTGGCGATTCGCCGGGTGTTCGTGATGTCGTCCAGCGGATTGGCGTCGAGCACGATGAAATCGGCGCTCTTCCCCGCCGCCACTGTTCCTATGTCCGTCATGCGCATGAACTCGGCGGCATCGCGTGTCGAGGCCGTGATGACCTGAGCCGGCGTCATCCCCGCCGCCACCATGTCCGCCATCTCGAGGTGGTGTGCCCACGGGACGTTGCCGTCCGTTCCGAGCACGATCTTCACTCCCGCTGCATTGATCTTGGCCAGATTGCGGGCCTGGATCCCGTAGGCTTTCTGGGCCTCCGGCCGGTCGGTGGCCTCGCTCCTGCAGTTTCTTCAGCTCTTCAGCGGGGACCGCCTCGCTCAGCCAGCTCAGGTCCACCGCCACGCCTCGATCCGGAAGGTTCGGATCGACGACCAGGTTCGGGTTCTGCTTGAACATCGCGAGGCCCTCCTCGTCGATGTCCTTGTCCCGCACGCTGTGGGCAAACGCATCGACCCCCGCCTTCATGAGTCCCTTCGCATCTGTCGAGATCGAAGATGTGGGCGGTGACGCGGAGCCCGTTCTTGTGGGCCTCGTCGATGATCGCTCCATACAGGTCCGGCGTCAGCTTCTTGAACTTGTCGTCGCGGTCGTCGACCCAGATCTTGACGATGTCGACCTTCCTGGCAGCGAGCTCCTGCACAGCCTTCCGTGCCTCGGCCTCGGTTCGTGACCCAGTACGGAGCCTCGGTGCGCCCCTTCTCCGGCATCGTGATCCCGCGCCCGGCGGTGCGAAACCGCGCGGCACCGGGGATCGTCTCTTCACGCACCTGGAACGCCACATCACCCGTGTCCTGGCCCATGCTCATGACCGCGCCGACTCCCCAGTACGCTTTGCGCTCCAGGAGGTCGATGAGCCCGTCTCGCATGACGGGGACATGCGTGTGAGTGTCGACAATCGCCGGCATGACGGTCTTGCCGGCCAGGTCCACGCGAGCCGCGCCCGCGGGAACCTGCACCTCACCGGCTCTTGCCGACCTGGCGTGAAACGGCCATTGTCGACGATGAATGCGGCGTTCTCGATGGGCGCGCTGTCATCGCCCACAATGAGCCGCGCCCCCTCGAACACCGTCACGCCTGTCGGCGCCGGCGCCTGTTCCGGAGCCGGCGCCGAACAGGCCGCGCCAAACAATGAGCCAATCGACAAGAGACCGGCGACGAGGGCCACGCGGCATGATTCCGTGTTCGTTCGGCGCATAGAACCTCCTGCAAAGTGTGCGGCAAGCGGCAGTGTCCGGCAAGTTGCGCGTAGATAGCATACCTCCTCAGACGCTCATGGCGATGCGCTTCGGGGATTGCCCGGTGTTAGCATGACCCATGTCTTTTCTCATCCGCCTGCTGATTAACGCGGCAGCGCTCTGGGTCGCCACGTGGGTCGTGCCGGGGGTCACGTTCACGGGAAGCTTGCTGCCGTTTCTGGGCGTGGCGTTCGTGTTCGGCGTCGTGAACGCCATCATCCGGCCCGTCGCGAAATTCCTCACCTTTCCCTTGATCATCCTCACGCTGGGCTTCTTCGCTCTCGTCGTCAACGGCTTGATGCTCTGGTTGACGAGCAGTCTGTCCTCGGCTCTCGGACTGGGCTTTCACGTCGCCGGCTTCTGGGCGGCCTTCTGGGGCGCGCTCGTCGTGAGCATCGTGAGCACGATCCTCTCGATACTTGTCCCCGACCCGTCGCGTTGAGCGCTCTCGTGTGCCGCATCGGGCTGTCACTAAACGGAGCGTTTGTGGTCTAGGCCGGCTGTCCGGCTGCCGCCTTCGCGCGCGAAAGCGCGTTGCGGCAAGCCGCGCCGACAGGGCCTGTGGGCGAAACCGTACGTGTTATCGTTACTTCATGTCTTCCGCGCAAGGCTCCCGCGAAGCGGCTCTCGGCGGACCGACCTCAGCGGTCGAAACCGCGTGCCCGCTCGACTGCCCGGACGCGTGCAGTCTGACGGTGACGGTCCGGCGCGGCCGCGTGATTGAGATTGACGGGTCGCACAAGAATCCCGTGACCGACGGGTTCATCTGCGCGAAGGTACGGAAGTTCGGCGATCGCCTATACGGACCTGACCGTCTCCTGTACCCCGCGATCCGGCAAGGCCGCAAGGGCGAGGGGAAGTTCAAGCGGATTGCCTGGGACGAAGCGCTCGAGCAGATCGTCGATCGCATGAGGCGCGCGAAGGCCGATGCGGGCGGGGCTTCCATCCTGCCGTACTCGGTACGGCGGATCGAACGGCCTGCTCACGCAGGACAACTTCGACGCCAAACTGTGGCGTCGATTCGGCACGTCGAGGCTCGCGCGGACGGTCTGCGCGGCACCGACCGGCGCGGCCAACATGGCGCTCTACGGAAAGATGGCGTCGGTCACCTATCAGGACTATCCGGAAGCCGCGCTGATCATCCTGTGGGGCGTCAACCCCTCGACGTCCGGTATTCACCTCGTGCCCTATGTGCGCGAGGCGCAGAAACGAGGCGCGAAGCTCGTCGTCATCGATCCCCGGTCGACTCCGCTCGCACGATCGGCCGATGTGCACCTGCCGGTCAAACCTGGAACCGACGTGGCTGTCGCGCTGGCCATTCACCGGTATCTGTTCGCGAACGGCTACGCCGCGGAGGCGTTCCTGCACCAGCACGCCAGGGGCGCGGAGCAGCTGCGTGAGCGCGCCGAGGAGTGGACGATAGCCAATGCCGCCTCCGTTGCCGATGTCGAGGCCGCCTCGCTCGAGCGCGTGGCGGAGCTGTACGCGACACACTCGCCGGCGTTGGTGCGGTGTGGATGGGGCCTTGAACGAAACCGCAACGGCGGCAACGCCGCCATGGCGGTGCTCGCGCTCCCGGCCGTCGGCGGCAAGTTCGGTGTGCGCGGGGGCGGCTATTCGATGAGCAACTCGGCGTCCTGGAACATCGATCGGACCTGGATCGATGCGCCGGAGCCCGACACCCGCCTCGTCAACATGAACCATCTCGGGCGCGCGCTCACCGAGTATGCCGACCCGCCGGTCAAGGTGCTGTTCGTCTACAACTGCAATCCCGCGGCAACGGTGCCCGATCAGAAACGGGTCCTTCGTGGCCTCGAACGCGAAGACCTGTTCACCGTCGTGTTCGACCAGGTGATGACCGATACGGCGCTCTACGCCGACATCGTGCTGCCGGCGACGACGTTCCTCGAGGGCTACGATTTCGCGCGCGCGTACGGGCCCATCAACCTCGACCTCGTGCTGCCCGTCGTCGACGTGGTCGGCGAGTCGCGGACCAACGCCGACGTGTTCGGTGAGCTGTGCGCCCGGCTCGGAGTGCTCGGCGGCGGAGAGCCGTCCGGCGAGCTGGACCTGCTCGTGGGCGTGCTCGAGTCGCTGCCGGGGACGATCGGCGACGATCTTCGCGCCGGCGCCCGGCCCGCGCCGGCCTGTGGCCTTGCGCCCGTGCAGTTCGTCGACGTTTTCCCGAACACTCCGGACCGCAGGATTGATCTGTTTCCGGCGGCGCTCGAATCGACTGCGCCGGCGGGCCTCTACCGGTACCAGCCGGATCCAGCCAGCGATCGCTTTCCGCTGACGCTCATCTCGCCCGCGAGCGAGCGAACCATCAGCTCGACCCTCGGCGAGCTGCCCCGTCCCGACGTCAAGCTCACCATGCATCCGAGCGACGCCTCGGCACGCGGTCTGGCCGACACTGACCTGATCCGCGTCTTCAACGACCTTGGCGAGGTTCACTGCACGCTCGCCGTCGCTCCGGTCGTTCGGCCCGGCACCGTGAGCCTGCCCAAGGGCCTGTGGCGGCGCAGCACGCGAAATGGGTTCACGGCGACGGCGCTCGCGCCGGATACGCTCACCGATCTGGGTGGCGGCGCGTGCTTCAACGACGCGCGCGTGCAGGTGGCGTCGCTGCCTTCGGCGTGAATCGAGTAATCGGCTAATCGAGTGATTGGGCAATCGAGTGATCGGGGAATTGTGCGATCATCCGATTCCCAGATTACCCAACCACCAGATTCAGTAACTGAAAAAGAAGATGAGATCGGCGCCGCTGCCCTGCGCGCGACGGAAGATCGACTGTTGGGTCGATGCGCCCTGCAGGACATTGCCCTGGAGCCGCAGCCAGTCGGTCAGCTCGTATTCGAGGATGAAGTTGGTCGTTCCCTGCTCGCCAATCCCCTGCTCCACCTTCACGTAAAGATCCTGCCCGAGCTGCTGGCCGACCGTGAGCGCCGCAGCGCCGCCTCCTTCGGGGGCGACGTCGATCTCGAAGGTGTCGAGGTTCAGCGCCCGCCCAATCGACATCGCGAGCTGCCCGGCGACGGCGCCTGTCGCGATGGCCTGAGCGCGCTGGGTCAGCGAAATCTGCTGTCCTTCTCCCAGCTGGTTGATCGGCTGATTGAAGACGATGAGCGAAAGGATATCGGCCTGCTCGAGCGGGGGAACGCTGGTCAGCACGATTTCCGGCTGCTTCAGCGTGCCGCGCACGTTCACGTGCGCCTCGACCGCCTGGATGATGCGGCGCGCCCTGATGTCCAGCGTCGGATCGAGGTCCTCCAGACCGTTGAAGCGAATGGAGCCGTCGCGCAGAATCTCGAACCGGCGGCCCTGAAAATCGTAGCTTCCGCGAATGGTGTTCACGGCGCCGACCAGGCGCACCCGCCCGCCAGGATCCTTTGATGCCCGCAAGTCGCCGCCGAGCGTGACCGTCAGCGCGCCGAGCCCGATCGGGGCGTCCGGCAGCTCCAGACTGCCGGCTTTCACCACGAGATCGTTCGGCACGCTGAGCTCGACATCCAATTTCAGGCGGTCGAACAGGCTGCCCATCGAAGGCGCTTCGCTCGCCGGCGCCGGCGCGGTGCCGTAACTGGCCGGCTCGGTCGCATACGGCGTGGGCCCGGCGAGATCGACGATCTCGTCGACGTTGATCTGGCCCGTCGTCAGCCCGAGGTACCCCTCCAGCCGTGGCGCCCGCAGCTCGCCTGCCACCTCCATCTGGCTGTGGATCCGGAGGTTGCCGAGCTTGTTGTCGATGATCTTGAAATCGTCGGCCGTCACGTAGATGTGCATGTCGCCGATCTGCCGCTCATGCACCGCGAGATCGCCCGTCACCGACAGCGCGCTGTCGTGGTTGTCCAGCACCGTGATCTGGTCGATGTGAACCCGGTCCGGCTGCAGTTCGATACGGCCGGCGATGTTCTTGTACAGGACGCCTGCCGGCACGACCGTCATGGACCCGTCACGGACGCTAATCTCCCCGATCGGGTGCGGATCAGCGACCGAGCCGGTCACGCGAAGATGGGCCTCGAGCGTGCCCTTGACGTCGGTCACCATGTCGTTGAAGCCCTGGATGACCCCAAGATCGATCGGACTGCTGTCGATGGTGAGATCGACGCGATCCTCGGGAGCGACGACGATGTCGTGAGAGGCAGACGAGGGTGTCAGCAGGCTTTCGCGAGGCGTGAAGAGCGCCCGCGGCACGTAGCCTTTCGCCGTAAGCCACTGCGTCGCGTTCTGCTGGAGCTTGGTATCAACCGTCAGCCCCTGTCCTTTGTAATCCACCGTGCCGGCGAATGTTTCGTACTGGAACTGCCGGAAGCTCCCCTTATTGACCTGGAACTCGGCGTTGCCCTGCAGCGCCTGTCTGGTGCCCCGCAGAGTGCCGGTGGCGTCGACACGTCCTTTGAACTGCGGGGGACGCAGCAAGAGGGTATCGACTGCCGCGAGGTCCACGTTCCTCATCGTGATCTTCAACGCGTCGCCGGGCCGGCCGAACGTCCCATCGGCGGAGATCTGCTGGTCGCCGCTCACCAGCTCGAAACCGCGAACGACGATCGCGTCGTCGCCGTACTGCACGGCGGCTTGCGAGCCGGGGACCATCTGCCAGCTGAGGCCCTGGGTGTCGAGGGTCATCCGCTGCAGATGCACTTCGCGATGATCGGGATGGAGCGCCATCGAGCCGGCGGCGGAGAGGGAGCGTTGGGGCTGCCGCGCAGTCGCGTCGAACTCGATGTGTTGACTGGCGTACGTCGTCTTCGCCGTCAGCTCGTTGATCTCCTGGCCGGCAACGGTCACGAAGGTGGCCTTCGTCTCGGCGGTGATTTCCGCCTTCGCCACATCAAGATCCGGCACGCGAGCCGAATACGCCGCCGAGAGGGCGAGCGCGCCGGTGTCGCCGTACTTGAGGCCGCTTCCCGTCAGCGTGCCGTCCGCGCGAAGCGCCGCCCCGTTGCCGGTCAACGTACCTTCGATCCTGGCGAGGCCCGACACGGGGACGTTGACGAGCTTGCCGAGCTCTTCCAGGCTCGGCGAATCAGCCTCGAACACCAGGTTCGAATCGCCTGTGTCCTTGAGCGTCAGCGTGCCACTCGCTTTCGCGTTGAGATCCCGCCCGGTAACATCGAGCTGTCGGATCTCGCCGGAACGGTCGCGATAGTCGCCGTCGAGAATCGCCCGGTCGATCGCCAAACCCCCAATCGTCGATGACTCCAGTGTGATGCGGGCGGTACCGTTCACGTTGTCGGGGGTGACCCCCGCAGACACGCCCTCGATGGTGGCGTCGACGTCAAGTGAACCGGTCACCGATCCCTTCATTGCCGGTCTGCCGCTGAGGGCAGCGGGATCGAACCCGGCGAACGCGCCGCTCGCTTTGACGTGAGCGGTCTCACTCGCCGAGGCGACGTCGAACGACATCTGCGGCACGCGGCCGCCGAGAATCGTCGAGTCGCTCAACGTTCCCGTCGCCGTGACCTGCATGTCCTTGACGCTTCTGCCGTGCCCGTTCGCCTGCACGTGCCCGTTCAGGTCGCTCTTGTAGCGATCCGCTTCGAGAGCCGGCACCTTGAAGTCGTGGCCCACGCGCTGGAGATCCAGGCTGGCGACGGTGGCATCCGCCTGATACGCGAGATCCTCACCGCGAACCGAGAACTGCGCCGTGCTGCCGCCCGCGATGCGCGCGCCCGCCACTGTCGAGTCCTCGAACCGCAGATCGCCGTCAACCACTCGGGCCTTCGACCGGCCCGACCGGCTCGATTCCACGCACGTGGTACCCGGCGTCGACGTTGGTCTCCGCCGGTGGAACACCAAACTGCGGCGGCAGCCGCCGGAGATCGAGGTGGCGCGCCCGGCCGCGCAGATCGTAGGAAAGCGGCTCGTTCCCCTTTGGCAGCAGTAAGGCGGCCGGCGGCCGTCGCCGCGGCGCCGTATGCCGCCGCCTGACCTCGTCCTTCAATCCGCCGCCCATCAACTCGCGCATCCACCTTGACGTTCTGCGCGCTGTAGCCGGAAGCGACGAGGCGCGGCGCGTTCACCGAGACGGTGCCGCGCATCGATTCCAGATTCGAGAAGCGATGCGCGCGGATATCCAGACGCGCGTCCGCCGTCAGATCGGTTCGTTGCCGGGCGTCGTTCACAATCGGTGCGAGATTCAGGTGGCGCACCGACAGGGTGCCCTGAACAGACTGGCCGGGCATCGCGACGTCCGCGACAAACTTCCCCGCCGCGTCGCCGGCCGACGACCTCGCGTTCATCTCGACGGCGAGCGCCTCCGCCGGGCCCGCCATCTTCAGCTCGAACGCCGGCTGCAGCCGCACGCCCGCGAGCGCCGGCAACACTTTCGCGATTTCCGGAATCGACAGTTTGTCGGACGAGATCTGCAGGTTGAGGATCGGCTTCGTCAAATAGTGCTGGATGGCGCCCGCCGCCTGGACGGAGCTCTCTTCGGTCCGCAGCGCAATGCGCTCCAGGTATACCGTGTCGTCGCGGACGGCGATGCCGCCGGACAAGCTGTTGAGGCCGACCGCCGGATCCGTCCCCCTGAACGACGCGTGGTTGATCTCGACCGAGAAGTGCACCGGCTGATACTCGAAGGACAGTTGCGCATCGAGGCGATCGATGCGATCCGGCACGTCGAATCCCGAGGTTCCGGCTGGATCGTCGACCACGATCGACGCGTTGCTGATCCCGATCGCGCCGATGGCGATCGGGTAGGCGGGGCCCTGCCGATCGGCTTCGTTTTCCTGCTTCTTGATCAGCCGCGCGATCGACCAGGTGTCGCCTTCGCGGCGCAGGTACAGCGTCGGCTGATTGAGCCTGATGTCGTCGACGAACAGTCCCTTCGAGAGGAGCTCGAAGATGCTGTAGTCGAGACCGAGATCCTTGACGGACACGACTTCGCTGCCGTTCAACGAGATGGCGACGCTCTTCCATCTCGATCCCGAAGAACAGGTTCCCGCCGAGCCGCTGAATCGAGACCTGGCCGTTCAGGAACCGGTTCGCTTCCCGCACGACATACCCGCGAAGCCAGTTCTTGAACCATGCCGTCTGGGTCACGACAATCACCGCGGCCGTCACGCCGACGATGAGCGTCAACACGATGATCAGTGCGTGAACGAACCGTTTCATTGGCAGTTTGAGCTCTGGGCGTTCGGCTCTCAGCTTTAGACTTCTGGGCTCTGCAAGTCAACCTCAGACTTGAGACTTGGGACTTGAGACTTTCGAGCATCTCAGAATGCCTGGCCGATGCTGAAGTGAATGCGCCAGGGTCGTTCTTGCGGAGCGCCGTCGATCATCAGACCCTCAATCCGGTTGAGCTGATAGCCGAAATCGAACCGAATCGGGCCGACCGGTGTTTCGTACCGCACGCCGGCCCCCGCCGCCACGCGAACCTCGCTGAGGACGATGTGCCATTCGTCGGCCCAGACGTTGCCGGCGTCGACGAACAGCACGCCGCCCAACGGCCCCCGCAGCCTGGCGCGGAGCTCCGAATTCAATGCCAGAAGGCTGTTGCCACCGATCGGCAATCCGGACCCGCTCAGCGGGCTCACCTCGTAGCGTCCCCACCCTCGCAGGCTGGTTGCGCCACCCAGGAAGTATTTCTTCGAGAACGGCACCTGGGTGCCCTCGTTGCCCCGGTCGTCGATGCTGCCGACTTGCATCCGGCTCGCCACCACGATGCGATCGCCGATCGGCAGGTAATGCCGGCCGTCCACCGACAGCGCGAAATAGTTGTAGGTCCCCGGCAGGAGTCGTCCCGCCGACTCGGTGTGCAACGCAAGCTGGTATCCGCGGTGTGCATCCAGCGGGTTGTCCGCGGTCGATCGCTGGAAGTCGAAGCCCGAACGCATTGATCGTCCCTTCCTGGTGGCCGGTCGTCGGATCGAGGCCGAGCGCGATGAGATCGTTTCTGAGCGTCGGATCCGCAAGGGCGTCCTCGGAAATCGAACTGTCGCTCCGTTCGCTCAGAAAAAAGACGGACCAGGACGATTGCTGGCTCGTGCGGTGCGTCAACGCCATCTTGCCCCCGGTGGTGATGGACTGGTAGGCAGGCGTGAAGGTCAACCAATGCTGCCCTTCCATCCCCAGAGAGAAGTGGGGCGTGAACAGATACGGTTGGGTGAAATCAAGGCGGACGCCGCGATCGAGCGACGACCAGCGGGCATGTGCGCCGGCGGCGCGAGCGCCGCCGAGAAAATTGACGTGGTGATACTCGCCGTCGACGCGCGCTTTTTCTTCCGTGCCATAGCCGACGCCGAAGTTCACCCGCTGATGCTTGCCCTCCGCCACGGTCACGCGCGTGCGCACCTCGGGATCCTCCCGTTCGGGGTTCAGCACTTCGACGTTGACGAACTGAAACAGCTCCATGCCATAGAGGCGCCGCTGCGTGTCCTGTATGACGCTGCGGCGGTACAGCTCACCGGGTTTATAGGTCAGCTGCCGCCGGATCACGTCGTCGCCGACGCTGCTGTTGCCCACGATCTCGACAGGGCCGAAGTGCGCAAGAGGCCCTGGTTCCGCGGTAAAGGTGAGGGCGAAGTCTCGGCCGTTGGCGCGTTCGGCGGTGGTCACGCGCGCGTATGGATACCCGTGATCGCGCAACTCGTTGACGGCCATCTCGTGCGTCGTGATGACCAGCTGTCGATCGCGCGGCTGGTTGACTTTCAGCGGCAAGCGTTCCTTGAGCCCGTTCAGATGATCGGGCGGAATGATATCGAAACCGACGAGTTCAACGGCCGCCACCCGGACCGGCTCGCCCTCGGAAATCGTCACGGCCATATCCACGGCATCCTGCTTGTCGTTCAGCTTCACGTCGAATCCGGTGACCCGCGCGTCGGGATATCCACGATCGGCGTAAAACGCCTGGATCCGCTTGAGATCGGCGTCGAAGCGGGCCCGGTTGAAACTCAGCTTCCGGCCCCAGGGCAGCTTCGAACTCTGCACGCGTCGCCAGCACGCTTCGCAACCGCGCCTCGTCCACGGCTATCACCCCGTTGAAGCGAACGCTGTGGACGACAACCGTGCCGTCTTCCTGGCAGGCGCCGCTCGCCACGGCGATCAGGACGAGACCAGCACTCAGAAAGGTGCGCCGCATGCGGTTAGATCAGAACCACAACGCGTGCCACCAGTGTTGGACTGTGAAAGTGCGGAGAGCGGAGCGTGAAGGGCATCGGAATCAGCTTGCGCCGGGGGAGGTCCCCGGCGCAAGTGCAGGAAGCGAGATGCGCGACGCAGA
Source organism: uncultured Acidobacteriota bacterium (assembly GCA_963745495.1). Taxonomy (GTDB): domain Bacteria; phylum Acidobacteriota; class Vicinamibacteria; order Vicinamibacterales; family CAVVIG01; genus CAVUXJ01. The sequence continues at coordinate 547,712 of CAVUXJ010000009.1, read as the reverse complement.
ACGCGGAAGGACCTTGCCTACTCCCGTGTGACTTCAGGCTTGCCCGAGCTGACCGCGAGCATGATGCCCAGCCCCACCGCGATCACCAGACCGATGGCGATCCAGACGCCGCTGACCTTCGCGAGAGCCCCGGACTGCCACAGCGCGAGGACCGCGCCGACGACGAGCACGACAGTAGCCGACCAGGTAGAGATGGACGAATCGCATGTCCCTTACTTCTGTCAAATTGACCACCAGCGCCGCACGCCGGTTCAGGCGGCGCGTTTCCTCGCGCGCGTTGTCGTACTTCGGCCGCTCCTCGCCGTAGCTGACGGTCGAGAGCCGGCCGGCCGCCACGCCCCGATTGATCAGGTAGTCGCGCACCGCGTTCGCGCGCCGATCGCCCAGCGCCAGGTTGTATTCCGCCGTCCCGATGTTGCACGTGTGGCCTTCGAGCTGCAGGCGCAGCGTCGCGTCCTGCTTCATCGCCGCCACCGCTTCGTCGAGCACCCGCGTCGCTTCGGGCCGCAGCGTGTACCGGTCGAAGTCGAAGTGCACATCCTCGAACGTATACGTCTTGACGGGCGGCCGAATCACCTGGATGTTGACGGTCTCCGACGCCGTGCCGCCTTTGCCGTCATTCACCGTCACCGTCACCGGCACCGTGCCTTCCTGCTGCGGCGCGGTCCACAGGGTCTGCCGTTCCGCCGGGCTCGCCAGCGTCCCCTGCGGCGTCGTCCAGCGGTAGGTCAGCATATCGCCGTCGGGATCGCTGGCGGTGGCGGTGACCGTCGACGTTGCGGCCGACTTCCACCGTGCACGGATCGCACTGCGCCTTCACGACCGGCGGGCGGTTCGGCGCGGGCGCGGGCGCCGGGGCCGGCGGCCGGAGCGGCGGCGGCGGCGGCGGCGGCGGCACGTACACGCGCACGCCCGGGTGGTAGCCGATGCGGATCTGCCAGTCGACGAAGTCGGTCGACTTCTGGTCCGGGTCGTCCGTGAGGAAGTCCTGCCGATCCTTCATCGGGACGTTCCACGCCACGCCGCCGCCCATGAAGAAGCCGCTCCGATGCTGCCACGTGAGCCCGACGTTCGCCTGCGTCAGGCTCTGCGTCGCCGAGATCGCCGGCGGGACGCTGCCGTCGTCGCCGACCACCAGGCCGGACCCGATCGTCGCGACGTCGTTGCTCGGGACCGCCCCGACCAGTTCGAGCGTGGCGCGCAGCGCGGAGCGCGACGGGAAGCCCGCCCCCACGCCCCACCGGAACGCCCCGCCCGGAATGTCGAAGCCGTCGGGCGCGCCCCGGATTTCATACCCCGCCATACCCCGACAGTTCGACGCGCTGCCGCAGCTCCTTGCTGCCGATGAAGTCGAACCGGAAATCGGCCTTCCCGGTCGACGACGCCCGCGTCCTCGTCGCCCGTCGGCAGCTTCACCATCCCGCGGAACGCCAGCGCCGCCGGCTGCTGGCGGAACTCCGACCACAGGTTGAACTTCGCGCCCAGATAGAAGTCGCCCACGTTGTCGCCGGTCCAGCCCTGGTGCACCCGCGGGGCGCGATCGACGATGCCCGCCCACGTCCGTGTTGTCGATGAACAGCGGCCGCAGATCGCGATCGATCCGCGTATCGACGAGGAACGACCCGAAGATCTCCGCGCGGTCCTTGATCCCGACGGCGAACGTCCCGGCGACGTCGCTGACGTTGCTGAACCCCTGGATGTAGTTCGTGCCGCGCCGGTATCCGCTGACCGACCACTTACCGTGGCCGAGGACCTCGCCGGTCGGAACAAACCACAGTCCAGTGTCGCCGAAGAAGGTCGGCGTCGCCGGTCGCGTCTCCTGCGGGGCGCCCGAGGACGAGGTTTGGGTTCCAGGTGGACTCTGCGCCGTGGATGTCGCGGAAGATCCGCTTTGGGCGCTCGCGCCGGTCGCCGCTGCGCAGCACCAACGAACATGCCACGGTTACGCGTCTTAACATTGTCTGTCGCCTCCAAATCGGTCTGCGGTCTGCACGAAGCGGCCTCACCGCCCCGCCTCGTCCCAAGGGAGCGATCGATCACTGCGCGTTCCCCTCGTCGGATTCGACTGAAGCCGGAGGAACCCTCGAGAGGCGTCGCCAGCCGGCCACGGCCGCCGCGACTGACCTGGCCGCCTTTGCGGCCCGCGGCTCTGGCTTCATCCGCGCTCCACTCGTGGGCCGTTCCTTTCTCATGCGCCGCGCGGCCACCCTTGCTCGCGATCTCGCGCTGCTTTTCCGGCGACATCGACGCGAAGCCTCGCCGTTCCTTGCGTTCTCTTGTATCCACTTGTTCTATCCTCCATTCTTAAGGCACGTCATCCGTGACGACGTAGGGTCCCTGGGAGTCCGGCTGCGGCGGCGGATCCTGCACGCGTGGGGGACTCGGCTCGTCGGTCGGCGTCTCGGGCGATTCGTCCGGCGCCTCGTCGCGCTCGTCGGCTCGGGCGGTTCGGCCGTGCGAAGCGATCGATCTTGCCAGCCGAATCGCATCATCGAACCCATGCTGTTCAAAGTCCATGCCATGCACGAGCTCGAAAGCCAGGGCTAAGCTGGCGTAAGATGCGAGCATTTGGCGTCGACGACCGTGCGGCACAGAAGACCGTTGCAGCGCTTTGCTACAGAAGGGCTTGTTTGTAGTAGTGAATGGCGTCGCGACCGGCCGTCGGCCCCTTCGTGGAGGTGGTGAGCCCTCAAAAGACGTTCAAGGCAGTTGTTGTCAGTTCAGTCCCTCTCAGCCCGACCCTCGAGAGGGTCAGATGTTGACGTTTCCTTGTGCTGCGAATAGCGGCGATACCCGCGTCGAGAATGAGGTGTGAAAGCCTCGAGATGCAGTTATTTCGTCTGTTGGGGCACGAACCCGGGAGGTAGAGCCGCCCCTTCGCCGAAGAAGAACTCCTCCATGTGCTTGGCGACCAGGTCCTGAGCCTCCTTCTGCCATGGCATCAGGCGATACTCATTGAGGATCATCTTCATCCGCTCTTCCCAGAGCTTCCATGCATCCAGCGAGATGTTCTCGTAGATCCGCTGTCCGAGGTCTCCCGGCCAGGGCGGGGCATCAAGGCCCGGCAGGTCCTTCTGAAATTTCGCGCAAAACACCTTGCGGCCGCTGCTGTTCTCTGCGGGGCGCGGTGCTGGGGTATGCCCACAACTATCAGCCATGGGCCGATTGTAACACCCGCAGTTCCGGATCGAAGGAGAACTCGAGACGCGCGTGCGCCGCCCGCAGGGCCTGATCGACCTGCTCGGGGGTGCTGGCATGCGCGAAGATGAATCCCAGGTAGGTGGCGCCTTCCGGCAGCGGCAGCAACAGCTGGTCCACTTTTGCAGTGATTCGCACGTCGTCGACGAACGGCACCCGCCCCGCAGCATCGAGCCCGGTCACGCCGCGGAAGACGCCGCGACGGGGAATCGGAATCATCATCACGCCGGACGCCGCAGTCTCCCGCGCCCAGTCTGCCGGGCATTCGCCGAGGGCATGTCTGAGCAGCAGTTCCTCGAGCGAAATGGCGTCCCCTTTTCCGTCAAATCGCAGCGCACGGGCGCATAGACCGCCAATCGGACGTGCGGCCACTTCGAGCACGAAGACGCCCGCCTCGTTCATGCGACACTCGGCGTGAATGGGTCCGTGGCGCAGGCCGAGAGTGCGCGCCGCCTGGTCCACTGCGGCCGTCATCGCGCGCTGCGCCTCGGCAGAGGCCGCCGACGGAGTCACATAGATGGTCTCTTCGAAGAACGGGCCGTCGAGCGGATCGGGCTTGTCGAAGATGGCCAGCTGGTACAGCGTGCCATGGTGCATCAGCGCTTCGATTGCGAACTCGCGGCCTTCGACAAACCCCTCGACAAGCGCGAGGTCGCGTGTGTCTCGTGGCTCTCCCCGCAGGTCCGGCGCATCCAGCAGTGCCCGCAGCCGGTGGAAAGCGGCGGCGAGCGCTGTCCCATCCTCGGCGCGCATGACCCCGCGGCTTCCCGAGAGCGCGAGCGGCTTCAACACACAGGGAAAAGAAACCGAGGCCGCCAGCTCCCCCGGATCCATCGCCATCGAAATCGGCCGAAACCAGTGGTTCGGTGGCGCGAGCGCACGCAGACGTTCACGCGTCAGCAGCTTGTTGCGCGCGACCGCCGTTGCGGCGGCGGGATGGCCCGGAAGCCCGAGCCCTTCCTGCACCAGGGACGCGATCACCGTCGGGCGATCGCCAACGGCGAGGACACCGTCAATCGGACTCGTCCGGGCCAGCTCGATAATCGCCCGCGCCGATGCAGGCTCGTCCGAGAAACGGATCGGAACAGCCCGGTCCCGCCAGGGATCCTCGAGCACATTGCAGCGATCGGTCGCGAACAGCAGATCAACGCCGAGACGCTCGGCCGCATCGCCGAACGCGCGTGTCTGATAGCCGGTCGTCGTGGCGAGGAGAAGAACTCTTGGCATCTGTGAAGATAGTTGACAGTCAACAGTTGACAGTTGACGGGAACAGTTGACAGCGGCCTACTGCATCCTCGACGGCCGAGATCAGCTCACAAGTCGGCGGCCTCCCTTATGTCAACCGTGAACTGTGAACGCACTGTCAACTGTGAACTGTCAACTGTGAACGACTCGCTTCTAAACCAGAGCCACCTGCTCCGGATTCGGCTCCGCTCAACAGTACCAAGGCTCGTTGAGATACGGAATCGTCGCACGATCGCGTGCCGGACGCGGCGCCGGGCGGCCGAGGCCGGCACGCTCGTAGGCGAGCGCACAGATCTCGTCGAACACCGCGTTGCGGTCAGACGTCACGCGCGCGCCGACAATGGCGGCCACCTCCTCATGGAGGCGGTCCACCCGCGGATCCGGGTGGGACCATCGATATGTCAGCGTTCTCTCGTCGAAGGCGCCGACAAGCCGACGGACGTCCTCGAGTTCGAGCAGCCGGGACCCTTCGGGGATCAGCAGTCGAATCGCGAGCTGAATCGGCGCGACATGCCCGATCAGATCGAGGTCCGCGGAGCACATCGAGGAGATCGCAATAGCCTTCGAGGCTCAGCCAGGGATGAAAGGTCACGAACGTCGGCACGATCGTCAGCCCCGCCGCACGGCAGAGCGCCACCGCTTCGAAGAAGTCGCGGCGGGTATGTCCCTTCTCGAGCAAGGCCAGAACAGGATCGTCGATCGATTCGACGGCCGTCGTCACGAACAGGCAGCCGGTCTGGCGCAGGCGCGGAAGCAGCTCGCGATGCCGGAGCAGATGTTCCACCTTGATCGTGACGTCATAGGTCAGCGCCGGGTGGGCGGTGTGCAGCGCCTCGACAATGCGGAGCGCGTGCGTCGGCCCGTTGAGGAAATCCGGGTCCCCGAACGTGATGTGCTCCGCGCCAGCGGCCACCTGCGCGGCCACATCGGCGAGGACGACGTCGGGCTGCACGACACGGAACTGACCGCGATAGACCGGGACCACGGGGCAATGCCGGCACAGGTGACGGCACCCCCGGCTCGCCTCGGTGTAGCCGACGATCCGGCGCGTCCCGTCGCCCCACTGTAAGGCCGCGTACGTCGCAAGGCCGGGCAGGCCAGTACGATCGGGCACGAGAAACTGAAGGCGTGGAAGGCTGCGGCGGTCCGCCGAAGCTTCAGCGAAGGCGGAAGCTTCGAGCGATGGCGGAAGGCCTCGACGACCGCCGGCCGCCCCGCAAGCGACATCTCCTGCAATCGCGGTCAGATCGGCTTCGAATTCGCCGCCGAGCACATCGTCCACACCGAGCGACCGGAGAAAACCGGCATTCAACGGCGCGTACAGCCCATACGCGCAGATTCGCGCAGAGGGGTTCATCGCGCGTGCTTGCCTGATCACCGGCGCAGCCAGACGTGTGGCCGTGTGCATGGGCAAATAGAACGCCACCAGGTCGGCGGAACCGAGCGCCTCTGGATCGAGCGGTTCCTTCGCCACATCTGCCAGGCGCACGTCGATGCCCTCGCGGCGGAGCCAGGCCGCCGGCGATGCGAGGCCGAACGGCTGACGGCCCATGTCGTAGGTGGAGATCAGAAGAGCACGCATGATCAATTGGAGAATTCGGGAATTGGAGAATTGAAGAATTGCCGAATACCCGTTGATCGCGTCGAAGAGGTCAGGAGCAACGACGAGCGCCGCGATCGATTCACGAACTCACCAATTCTCCAACTCACCAATTCACCAACTCCCAATTCATTCTGTCACACTGTCTGTTAGACTGCCGTCCATGAGCACCGCTGCGGGTAGCGACCTCGCGTCACAAAGCGATCGTGCGTTCTTCGGCCATCCGCGCGGCCTCTCGACGCTCTTCTTCACGGAGATGTGGGAGCGGTTCAGCTACTACGGGATGCGCGCGCTGCTCATCCTGTTCATGACCGCTGCACCCGCGGCGGGTGGGTTGGGCTTTGACGCGGTCACCGCCGGAGCGATCTACGGCTTGTACACCTCCATGGTGTACATGATGACGCTGCCCGGCGGCTGGATCGCCGACCGGCTGATCGGGCCGCAGCGGGCCGTGATCGTCGGCGGCGTTCTCATCGCATCGGGCCACTTCAGCATGGCGGTCCCCTCGCTCACCACCTTCTATCTCGGCCTCGCGTTGATCGTCATAGGAACCGGCCTTCTGAAGGGCAACGTCAGCGTCATCGTCGGCCGACTGTACGGACCGGATGACGGCAGACGAGATGCGGGTTACTCCATTTTCTACATGGGCATCAACACCGGCGCGTTCGTGGCCCCGCTCGTCTGCGGATATCTCGGCCAGCGGGTCAGCTGGCACCTCGGATTTCGCGGCAGCCGGCGTCGGCATGGTCGTCGGCCTCATCCAGTACTCGCTGGGACGGAAGTATCTTGGCAGCGCCGGGCTCCATCCCGCCGACCCTGGATCCGTCGAAGGCCTGGCCGAGCAGAAGCGGCAGGCGGCGCGCTGGCTCGGGTTGGGCATGACCGCGCTCGTGCTGGTCGGGATCGGTATCTACACGGGCGTGCTTCCGATTACGGCGACACAAATCGCCGACGCCGCGGGCTACGTCCTCCTCGCCTTGTCGGTGGGGTTTTTCGGATGGGTCTTCCTCTCGGGCGGCTGGACGCGCGTGGAGCGCAATCATCTGATCCTGATCGGCGTGCTGTTCGTCGGGTACGCGCTGTTCGCCTCCTCGTTCGAACAGGGGGGCTCCACGCTGAACCTGTTCGCCGACCGCAACACGAACAACTCGATCTTCGGCTGGAGTTTTCCGAGCAGCTGGTTCCAATCGGTGAACGCGCTCTTCGTCATCGTCTTCGCGCCGATGTTCGCCTGGATCTGGATCAGGATGGCCGCGCGCGGAAAAGAGCCCGGAGCGCCGTTCAAGTTCGCCATCGGGCTGCTGCTGGTTGGCGCCGGATTTGCCGTGCTAATCCCTCCGGCCTACGCGGCAGAAGGCGGCACGCTCGTCGGACCCGGCTGGCTGATCCTCACCTATCTACTGCACACCTGGGGCGAACTGGCCCTGAGCCCCGTGGGTCTGAGCGCGATGAGCAAGCTCGCCCCCGTCCGGATCGGCGGTCTCGTGATGGGCGTCTGGTTTCTCGGCACGTCGGTGGGCAACTATGTGGGCGGCCGCGCGGCAGGCTTCTACGAGTCGATGACGCTGCCCAGTCTATTCATCGCCGTGACGACGTTTGCGATGGGTGCCGGGATCCTGTTCCTCGTCTTCTCGCGCCCGCTGAACCGACTGAGCCGCGACACGGTCTAGACATAGGCCAGCCTTCCGCCATGGCACTCGAGGAATATCGCCGGAAGCGCGACTTCAACAAGACGCCCGGAACCGGCAGGGGACGCCGGCCGATCGAACGCGCCAGAGCGCTTCTTCTGCGTCCAGAAGCACCTGGCCAGCCACCTGCACTACGACCTCCGGCTCGAGCACAATGGCGTGCTTCTCTCGTGGGCGGTGCCGAAAGGGCCCTCACTCGATCCGAAGACGAAGCGGCTGGCGATGCACGTCGAGGATCATCCGAAGGACTATGGCGACTTCGAAGGTGTCATTCCTGAGGGGTATGGCGCCGGGATCGTCATGCTCTGGGACCGGGGCACGTGGACGGCCGAGGTCCCCGACGTGGACGCCGCGCTGAAAAAGGGCGACCTCAAGTTCACGCTGAACGGCTACAAGTTGAAGGGGTCGTGGGTGCTGGTGCGGACCGGCGGCCGCTATCCCGGGGCCCGCAGCGGGTCCGACGCGCGAAGCTGGCTGCTGATCAAGCATCGCGACGAGTGGTCCGGCGATCTCGACATTACCTCGTTCGCACCACGGAGCGTGAAGAGCAACGGAGAGTTCGAGGACATCCTGGCCGAGAAGACCCCGGCCATCTGGCAGTCCAACCGCCCCGCGAAAGGCGGCGAGGCCGGGGCGATGCTGGCGCACATTATCGAGCGCGCGGCCAAGCTGAAAGCGAAACGCGACGAAGGACGGCCACGAAAGCCGAAGACTCGGCCTCGGCAACCGCCGGCGGCGTCACCACGATCAACGGGGACCGTCAAGAAGAATCCGGGAAGGAAGAAGGCTCCAGCTTCGCTTCCGGAAAAGGCAGGACCTGAGTGATCGTCGTCCAGGTCAGCCGTCTGTCAAGAGCCGCCGCGACAAGACGCTCCACACCGCGTAGGCGAGCCGGAGTCGATCGTGGCGGGCGATTTCTCCGGTCCAGAACTCACCACCGACCTGCTCGCAGTGATCGGGCAGTGGCCCGGGCATCAGCGGCTCTTTGTGTTCGAGCGCATACCGTCCCAGGACCTTCGACGGCGGCCACTTCGTGTTCGTGATGACGACGTCGACCGGGCGACGGATCGACTCCTCGATGCGGGCGACCGCGTCGGCGGCAGTGAATCCCGTCATGCCGCGCCCTTCCGTGAGCAGGTTCGCGATCAGGATGATCGGCCCCTTCATGTTCTGCAGCGCGTCGGCGACACCGCGCACCAGGAAGATGGGCATCAGGCTCGTGTAGAAGCTCCCGGGCCCGATGGTCACGGCATCGAACTGGCCGATCGCCGCCGCAACCGCCGGGTGGATGGAAACCGGCGGCTCGAGCCAGATGCGCTGCACGAATCGTCCGGACGACTGTCCCGCGTCCACTTCCACTTCGCCGCGCGTCGTCGAGCCGTCGCCGTACTCGGCGCAAACGGATGCCTGCTGCACCGAGACCGGCCACACCCGTCCCGTACACCCGAGCAGCGCGCGCAGGCCGTCGATGGCGTCCAGGAAGTCGCCGCTGTAGCGCTGCATCATCGAGAGCAGAAGGTTCCCGCCGGTATGGCCGCCGAGGCGGGCATGCTCGAGCGTCGGCAGACGCGCGAGCAGCACATGCCGCGCCTCGCGAGTGTTGCGCGCCAGCGAGAGCGCGCACTTGAGGATATCGCCCGGCGGCAGCACGCCGAGCTCGTCGCGAAGCACACCCGAGCTGCCCCCGCTGTCGAACATCGTCACGACGGCGTCGGCGTGGACCCAGGGGTTGTTCTTGAGACCGCCGAGCAGACTGGGAAGGCCGGTACCGCCACCGAAGCAGCCGACGTTCATCTCGCGCAAGCGCATTCGCGACGTATTGTACCGCGCTCAGCAGCTCTCAGCTGTCAGCGCTCGGCTCCACAGCCTGGCTGTCACGACGAACTCGACTGTGGCCCTTCAATCCCCGAAGGCTGAAAGCTGAAAGCGTAGAATGATCACAGTGAACATTCCCGACGGCGTGCCGGCGCTCGAGCGCGACCTCCGCGAGATCTTTGGTCCTCGTCTACAGTCGCTGGTCGCGTATCGCGCGGCGAGCGGAAGCGACCCGTCGCCGACGCTGGCCGTCGTCGATGCCTTGACGGCCGACGACCTGCGGGCGTGCGCCGAGCGCGTGGCCGCGTGGCACGATGCCGGCCTGGCGACGCCCCTTCTTCTCGCCGCGCAAGAGTTCGGCCGCTCGCTCGACGCGTTCCCGCTCGAGTTTGGCGCGATCCTCGCCGATCACGTGGTGATCGTCGGCAGCGATCCCTTCGAAGGCCTCGGCGTCGAAGCCGTGCACGTCCGCCAGGCGTGTGAAATCCAGGCGCGCAGTCACCTGCTCCACCTGCGCGAAGGGTACGTCGAGACGCGCGGCCGCGGCGACCGGCTGGCCGAGCTCATCGCGCGGTCGGCCGCGCCCTTTGTGGCGCTGATGATGAGCGTCGCTCGTCTGCACGGAGGAGCCGAGCCGCGGGATGCGGGCGCGGCGGCGGTTGCGATGGAACGCGCGCTCGGACTGCCGGACGGAAACCTCACCGAGATCATGAAGGTGTCGGCAGGCGGGCCGTTACCCACTGATGCCGCCCGGCGGATCTTTCCCGCCTATCTCGACGCCGTCGAGCGCCTCACCAACTACATCGATCGGTGGAGCGCCAGATGAGGGCCGGCGTCCGGTTGGTCTTGCTCTTCGCGGCTTTCGGCTTCAGCCTGGCAACCGCGCCGGCGGCGAACCTTGCCGCCTATGCCGATCCGCCGCTGCCCGAGCTGACGCAACCCGTTCACGATTTCGCCGACGTCGTCGACCCCTCGACCGAGCAGCAACTCGACCAGTTGAGCCGATCCTTGCAGGCTGCAAGCGGCGATGTCCTCGTCGTCGTCACCGTTCCGACGATCGAGCCTTATGCCGATATTCGCGAGTACGCCGTGAAGCTGTTCGAGAATCACGGGCGCGGCATCGGGGAGAAGGGCAAGGACAACGGGATTCTGATCCTCCTTGCGCCGAAGGAACGTCGCGTCTGGATCGAGACCGGTTATGGGCTGGAAGAATGGATCACCGACGGATTTGCGGGTGAAACCAGCCGCGAGTACATGACTCCCGAGTTCCGGGCGGGGCGCTACGGCGCGGGCCTGCTCATGGGAGCGCAACGGATCGCCGCCCGCATTGCCCAGGGGCGGAACGTGACGCTCACCGGAGTGGAGATTCCCTCGGGGGTGCGGCCGCAGACGCGCAGCGACATTCCCTTCTCCGTTCTGTTCCTCATCTTCCTCGCGATGATGCTGTTCAGCCGCCGGCGGGGCGGACCGGGTCGCGGCGTGCGCCGCTGGGGAGGCCGAAGCTGGAGCGGCTGGTCGAGCGGGGTTGGGCCCTTCGGCGGAGGCTGGAGTGGTGGAGGCGGCGGCGGCTTCGGCGGCGGCTTTGGCGGCTTCGGCGGCGGGCACAGCGGCGGAGGCGGAGGCGGGTCGAGCTGGTGAGCGCCTGTCAAGGACTCGCACGTGTCAGGAAAAGATCTACACTGACTTCATGAGGACACCGATGCAGATAACTCGCAGAACAGCGGCCCGCTTGATGGTGCTCGCGCTCGCCGCCCTTCCGCTCAGCGGCTGCGCTTATAACCGGTTCGTCACCCAGGAAGAAGCCGTCAAAGCGCAGTGGGCCCAGGTCCAGAACCAGCTGCAGCGCCGGAGCGATCTCATTCCCAACCTGGTCGAGACGGTCAAGGGTTACGCGCAGCACGAAGAAGGCGTGTTCAAGGAGATCGCCGACGCGCGGTCGCGGCTCCTCGGCGCTCAAACACCCGAGCAGACGATTCAGGCTGCCAATCAGCAGACCTCGGCGCTCGGCCGGCTTCTGGCAATCGTGGAGAACTACCCTCAGCTCAAGGCGAACGAGCAGTTCAATCGCTTGATGGACGAGCTGGCGGGCACGGAAAACCGGATCGCCGTCGAACGGATGCGCTACAACGAGAAGGTGCAGGAGTACAACACCTCCCGGCGGCAATTCCCCTCGAACCTCACCGCGACGCTCTTCCGCTTCAAAGAGTACCCGTTCTTCGAGGCGCCGCCCGAAGCCAGGCAGGTTCCCAAGGTGAGCTTCACGCAGCCCTGAGAAGCCCGTCCTTGGAAATCCCGCTACCGTGGGAACGCCTGCTGTGGAGCAGCCGCGCCGTCTGGCCGCCCGGAGCGTGGTACGCGTTGACGGACTTCCGGCTCATTCGCGTGAACGGCCGGCGCTCGGCGGAGATTGCGATCCACGATATCGGCGAGGTCCGCTGCGGCCGATCACGCATCGACTGTCTACTCGGCACGTCAACCGTCGAGGTGCACGCCCGAGACACCCGGCGGCCAACGCTCGTGCTTCGTCACGTCCGCCGGGGGGCACCGCTGGCCGCTCTGCTGGAGCTGGCCGCCGGCGATCCGCACGCGGCACTTGATCCGGACAGCGCTCGCGCGGCGTTGTCGTGGGAACCGCCGGTCAGGCGTCGTGTGCGCAAGGCGCTGGCGGCCGTCGCGGCGATCATGATCGCCGGCGTCGTCGTGCTGGCCACGCTCGGCCGCACGTCCGCCACCATCGCGTATTCACCCCCTTATCCATCCGATGATGCGATCTACCCGGAAGGCAGGAAGAGAAGCCGCGAAGCGATCGTCGCGTTCATGGAAACCTCGGTCATGAGCTGGGCGCGCGTCGCTCTCGCCCCGATCGTGGGTGGGGGCGACAGAGTCCATTGCGAAACCTGCCATGGCAGCCATCCTGGCGATCGCGACTGGCGGATGCCGGCGGTCGTGGCGCTGCCCGAGCCACACTTCCGGATTCTCGGGTGGGAACAATACAGCGGCGGCATGGACGCACAGATGCGCAATGCCATCTACGGGTACCTCGCGGAACCAGACAAGCAGCCGAAGGCCGCCTACATGCGCGAGGTCGTCATGCCCGGCATGGCTCGGCTGCTCCATCGTCCGCCTTACGATTTCACGCGCCCGTACGACTACAATCGATCTCGCGTTGCGTTCGGTTGCTACCACTGCCATCAGGTGAGGCAAGGACCATCCGTCACCTGGCCGCAACCAGAGAAATAGACCGCAGCGAACGGCATTTGTGAGCCCGCATGCCTGATGCCCCGATGTGGCGACGATTGTGTCCGCCTTGCGCTCTCGGGCTTCTTCTATGTCCGCTCGTGGGCCTGGCCCAGAGTCGCGTCCCGCCCACTGACCATGTGGTGACCGCCCTTCGGCTCGAATCGGGCGACGCGATCCGGCTCGACGGGGTACTCGACGAGGCCGTGTGGCAACGCGCGGCCGTCGCCGCTGGTTTCCTTCAGCGTGAGCCGGACAACGGCGCGCCGGCGACGGAATCCACTGAAGTGCGTCTCGTGTACGACGCCGACCGGTTGATTCTGGGAGTGGCACTCTACGACAGTGAGCCCGAACGCATTCTGGGAAACCAGATGCAGCGGGACCAATCGTTTGGCGCCGACGACCGGTTCATGTGGACGATCGACAGCTTCTTCGACGGCCGCAGCGGTTACTATTTCGAGATCAATCCGTCGGGCGCCATGGGGGACGGGCTGGTCGACCCCGCTCTGAGGCCGACCGGGCGCGACTACCTTGGGTCCGGCATCAACAGATCGTGGGACGGCGTCTGGCTCGCCCGCGTCCGCCGCACGCCGGCCGGGTGGTCGGCCGAAATCGAAATCCCGTTTCGCACGCTGAACTTCGATGGGACCGCCAGGGCGTGGGGCATCAATTTCCAGCGGACGGTACGCCGCAAGAGCGAAAACAGCCTCTGGGCGGGGCACGCCCTCAATCAGGGGCTGGCGCGAATGTCGAACGCGGGCCGGGTCGAGGGGCTCGAGGGGATGTCGCAGGGTCTCGGGTTGGACCTCAAGCCCTACGTGGTCGGGAGCGTGTCGTCCGCGGCTGGCCTCGGACAGCCGTCCGCACACCCGACCGCCGATGTCGGCATCGACGCTTTCTACAGCCTCACGCCCGCGCTTCGCGCCAACCTCAGCGTGAACACCGATTTCGCCGAAACGGAAGTGGACGTGCGTCGCGTGAACCTGACGCGGTTTCCTCTATTCTTCGAGGAGAAGCGCGACTTCTTTCTCGAAGGATCCAGCTTCTTCGATTTTGCCCGCGAACCGGACGAGTCCGTGATCCCCTTCTTTTCGCGGCGCATCGGACTCGACGACAGCGGGGTGCCGCAGCGCATCGCTTTTGGCGCGAAGCTGACCGGCGAGGCTGGCGGTTTCGACGTGGGTGTGCTCCAGGTGCGCACGGGGGAACAGGAAAGCACCGTGGCGAGCGGCGCCCTCGCGGCAGAGGACTTTTCGGTGTTTCGCCTACGGCGCCGCGTCTTCCAGCAGTCGTACTTCGGCAGCTTGTATACCCGGCGGTCGGCTCGCGCGCCGGGCAGTAGCGATCGCCACACGGCCGGGCTCGATTTCCAGTTGCAGACGTCGACCTTTCGAAGAGATCGCAATTTGGAGTTCAGCGGGTTCTATGTGTGGACGAGCGCTCCGTTCGACACGGGAGACAGCGCGGCTTACGGCCTTCGAGCCACCTACCCGAACGATCCCATCAACCTGTCGATCTCGGTCCGGGAGATCCAGCGACAGTATGATCCCGCCGTCGGCTTCGTCGAGCGGCGAGGATATCAGCGTGTAAATCCCCGCGCCGACTACACGCCCCGCCTCCGCAATCATCCCTGGATTCAGGGATTCCGGTTCAGGACGGACCTCATCGTGCTGGCCGATCCCGAAAACCGATTGCTCACGCGAGAACTCCAGGTGAGACCGATCGAGGTTGTCTTCCGGGACAGCAGCGAGCTCAGATTCGAGGTCAACCGGCAGTACCAGCGGCTCGAGGAGGACTTCGAGATTTCAGACGGCATCGTCCTGCCGTTCGGCGCCGCGTACGAGTTCACGCGCTACCGTTTCAGAGGGTCGACTGCCCAGCAATACGTCGTGAGCGTCGACGCAGAGGTGGAAATCGGAGATTTCTTCTCAGGTCGCCGACGAGATTACTTGCTCGATCTCGGCATCCGTCCACATCGCGGCGTCGCGCTCGGGCTGGGAACCGAGCACAGTCAGGTCGATCTTGCCGAGGGCAGCTTCGACACCGACGTATTTCGTTTGACCGCGAGCACGCAAGTCAGCCCATGGATCTCGCTCGTCAACAACCTGCAGTACGACAGTGTCAGCCATGAGCTCGGCTGGCAGATGCGTTTCCGCTGGATCCGGCGGCCTGGAAACGACCTCTACTTCGTGTACACGCATGACTGGAGCGACTTCCGTGCGCCCGTACGTACTTTCGCCACGCTGGATACTCGCCTGGCCACGAAGCTGGTGTACACGCTGCGCTTCTAGAGGTCTGCCTATTGCGGCACAAGCATCAGCGTTGACTGCGCATTCGCCTGAACGGCGCGATCGCTGAACGCGAGCGGGAAATACTGACCATCCGCCCAGCCTGCTGCGAGGTCCCCGAAATGAGGGCTGCCGGGCGACTCGGATTGCCCCGGCGCGTTGATCACCAGCGAACGGTCCCAGTCACCGAGATCGAAGATCGCCCGGAAGGACGGTCCGATGCTGCGACCGCTGCCCGGCGATGAAATCGACAGCACGGTCTCGCTGTAGCCGCCCGCGGCGAACGGTCCGACATTGAACCTGCGCGCGGGACGTTCCGAGATACCGAGCGGGTGCGCAAATGTCACCGTGTGAGCTCGACCCCACGCGACACGCTCAGCCGGACCCCTGCCCTGCAGATTGTCGACCGCGGCCGCCAGCGCGTCGAGCAGCAGACGATCGCGAGACTTCTCGACGTCGCCATCGAACCACGCGCGTGACGGCTCGACGAGGGCTGGCACGAGCGCCCCCGTCGCGCGCCGAAGGTACTCGTCAGCGAGGTCCGCTGGAAGCCGGAGCGCCGCGAGCCGGCGTGCGAGCTCGCCTTCCCAGGCCACGTACACCGTCGCTTCCTGGGAGTCGGCCGTCATGCGTCGATCCCACCGAAGAAGCTGTTGTCGCGCGTCGTCGAGATCCGCACGATCCGGCACGACGCGCTTCAGCAGCGGCACGAGGCGTTCGGCGTTCCAGGCGAACACGTCCAGTTGAAGGCGTCGAAACCCTTCGATCCCGCGCGCCGCCGGATCCGCCAGCACTTCGCTGATCCGGCCGGACCGCGCCTCGTTCCCGTTCGCCGACGCGACGAAGCCTGCCGGCGGATCCGAGAGGCGGGGCAAGCGATCGAGCGCGACCCATCCGCGCCACTCGTACTGACCGCTCTCTGCCGGCACCGGCACGGACCCCCCCCAGGCTCCGCGGATCGGCGTCAGCGCCGCGACCTGGCGGCCGATGACCCCGTCGACGTCTGCGTAGACGAACTCCACCGGAGGCATCTTCCACTGCGCAAGTGCGTCGCGAAACTCGGAAGAGGACCGCGCACGATCGATCGCGAGCGCCGCGAGCTCGGGGGCGGCGCCCGGCTCGGCACCACTCCATCGCAGAAGGTATGCGAGCTGCCTGTCGCGGTCGATCGCGATCACCGGGCCATGCGTCGTGTATTCGAATTCGAGCGGCACGGGCTCGGCACGGCCCTTCACCGCAATCCCCTCCTTGGCCGAGACGAGCGCCACCCAGCGCCCCCCCTCGAATACCTGGTGCGGATTTGCAGGGTTCACTTTCGCGACGTAGATATCCTGCGTGTCGATACTCGAGGCCGTCATGCCCCAGGCCACTCGATCGTTGTGTCCGATGACGACGCCGGGGAGCCAGGGCGAGGTCGCGCCGGCGACGTGCCATCCCGGAGCGTCAAGGTGAACGAGGTAGCGTGGCGGCGGGTTCTCCAACCGGCGATGCGGGTCCGTCGCAAGGAGCGGCGCTCCGCGGTCGCTGCGCGCGACTGCCCACGCGTTGCTGCCGACCGCCGCGGCGAAACCCATGAAAAACGGAGGTGTACCAACCCGCCGCAGCGCATCGCTCACCACGGCGTTGATCGCCGCGAGATCGAGACCGCGCGGGACGCTGGCCGCAATGGCGCCCGCGGCCGGAAAGAGCGCGCGGGCGCGATCGGCGCCCAGCGCCGCGATCAGCCTGGCGCGCAGCACTTCGTCGAGCGCGTTGCCGCTCGCCACGAACGCATCCGTGCGGTTCAGCAGGTCTTCGGGGCGCCAGAGCTCCGGTGTCCATCCGGCGAGCACGAACTCCTCGGGCAATCGCGCACGCGCGCGCACGACCCAGGCGTTGATGCCGCGCGTAAAGGCCTCGGCGACGGCCCTCGTGTCCGATGCGTAACTGCCCCATTCGCCGTCGATGTCGCCGCGGAACTGGACGCGTCGCGTCATCGAATCGCGTTCGATGAAATTCGCGCCGAGGACCTCGGAGAGCCTGCCCTGAACCGAGCGCCGCCAGAGATCCATCTGAAACAGACGGTCCTGCGCCTGCACGAACCCCTGCGCGAAGAACAGATCGGCCTGATTCCCGGCGGCAATGTGCGGGACGCCCCAGCGGTCGCGGACGACCCGGACGGGAGCCGCCAGGCCCTCGAGCACGATGGTCCCGGCGATCGGCGGGAGCACGGCGGAAGGCGGGGCCGGCCCACCCGTGGGGGACCCGCAACCGATGCTGCCGCAGAACAGCGCTACACTCAGAAAGGCGGTGAGGCTCCTCATGATGAAAGACGGTCTACTCGCAGAATTCGATCATGAAATCTCCACGACGCGGAAGCTGCTCGAACGGATACCCGACGACAAGCTGACCTGGAAGCCGCACGTCAAGTCGATGTCGCTCGGCGGGCTTGGAACACATCTCGCCAATCTGCCGCAGTGGAGCGGCGCGATTCTCAACGACACACGATTCGATCTGGCGAGCCTGCCGCCGACCCTCGCCGAGAAGGCGTCACACGCCGACATTCTGGCTTCGTTCGACGAGAGCACGAAACGGGCTCGCGGCTGGATGGACAAGACCGACGCCGAGCTCCTCGCCCGGTGGACTCTCTATCGCGGCACCCAGGAGATCTTCTCCTTGCCGCGCATCGCCGCGTTCAGAAGCTTCGTGCTGAGTCATCTGATTCATCATCGCGGGCAACTGAGCGTCTACCTGCGCCTGAACGACATCCCGGTGCCCCCGATCTACGGACCGTCGGCGGACGAGGGGTGATCCCGGCCGGTCCGCCTACGGCCCTTGAACGTGCGCCACCATGACGGCCTCGACCGGCTGGTCCTGCGCTGGCTCGCCGTCGAGAATGCGCCGGGCGCGATTCAGATCGAGGGCGCGCGGCCATGGTCATGTAGGCGGCGGTGCCGTCGAGATTGAACGAATCACCTGGAAGTACAGGTTCGAATAGAATTTCTTCGTCGGCATCCAGGCCTACATATTACCGATGATTGACGCTGCCGATCTGTTCGTGCCGCGCGCCGCCCTGCGGAGCGGACAGGCGATGACGCTGTACAGCTGGGGCAACCCACGGTACTTCCCGCGGCTTCCACCGCCGACGGTTCGCTATTTCGACGTCGAACCCGGCGCGCGGGTGCTCGCGCACTGCCACTGGCACGACGAACAATGGGCGCATCCGACGATGCTGGTGCTGCACGGGCTGAACGCGTCGAGCCATGCGCACTATATGCGGGGAATCGCCGCCAAGGCGTTCGCCCGCGGCATGAACGTCGTGCGGCTGAATCAGCGCAACTGCGGCGACACGGAGCATCTGTCGGTCGGTCTTTTTCATTCCGGTCTGACCGCCGACGCCAGGCACGTCATCGGCGAATTGTCGGCGGTCGATGGAATTTCGAGCATCGCCGTGGCTGGCTACTCGCTCGGAGGCAACCTCGCGCTGAAGCTGGCCGGCGAGTTCGGCGCGGATCCGCCCCCTGTCCTGCACGCGGTCGCTGCGGTGTCGCCCATCCTGGAGATCGGCGAATGCGTCCGGGCACTCGAACGGCCCCGCAATGTTCTCTACCAATGGAACTTCGTGAGGGACTTGAAACGGCGGATGCGCCGGAAAGATCGCTCCTGGCCGGGCCGTTACGATCTCGCCCTGCTGAGCGGCGTCCGGACCGTGCGCGACTTCGACGAGGCATATACCGCGCCGCACTTCGGCTTCCAGAACGCCGACGACTACTACTATCGCGCCAGCGCCATGCGAGTCATCGATCGCATCCGGGTACCCGCCTTGATTATCACGGCCGAGGACGATCCGTTCGTGCCGCCGGAGCCATTTCGCGATCCAAAGGTGGCGAACAACCCGCACATCGCGCTGCTCATGTGCAGGTACGGCGGGCATTGCGGCTTCGTCGGCCCTCGTCAGGGAAACGACGACGGATATTGGGCGGAGGACCGGATCGTGGATTTCGCCGCGCGGCACGCCCGGGTCGCGGATGATCGCCCGGACGCGTCCGCCGCCGTCACGACGCAGGCATGAGACCCAGGCGCTCCATCAGCAGTCGCGCGAAGAACGGACCCTTGCCTTCTTCCTCGTGCTTGAAATAGACGAACACGTCGCGGCACGACGCGGTGTCACGCATGATCGTCTCGGCCCATCGTCCGATGTCGTCCGCGGCGTAGCCTTCGTCGCGCAGGCGGAAGTAGGCGTAGTCGGCCGTCACACGGACGGGCGTGGACATCTTCTCGCTGTCCGCCACGCACAACGCGAGATTTCTCCTGGCAAGCCGGTCGAACACCTCGTCGTCGAGCCATGAGGGGTGCCGGAACTCGAACGCCGCCGTGACGTTCGGCGGCAGATCCGCGAGGAAGGCATCGAAGAGCGCCAGATCCTTTTTTGTCGTGGGCGGGAGCTGAAACAACAAGGCGCCCAGCTTCGATTCGAGCGTGCCGGCCGCCCGGCAGAACGCGTCGACCAGCTCACCGCAGTTCTTGAGGCGGCTGTCGTGCGTGATGCGCCGCGGCGCTTTCAGCGTCAGCTTGAACGGCGAAGGGGTCTGGGCCGCCCACCCCGCGACGAGCTTCTCGGTCGGCATCCGGTAGAACGTGTAATTGATCTCGACGGTGGGAAACCGCGCGGCATAGAACGGCAACATCCTGGCGGCCGGCAGGTCGGCAGGATAGAAGCTGCCCTTCCATTCGGGATAGTTATAGCCGGAGGTGCCGATCCAGATCATTTGTCAAGCTCTCGGCTTTCGGCTCTCAGCTGTCAGTTCTGCCCGCGTTCGACAACTAACTTACCAGCTGATAGCTGATAGCTGAAAGTATAAGTAAACTAGATCCATGCGCGCTTCGATACTGCCGGCGATCGCCCTGTCACTCCTCGTTGGAGCCTGCGCGGGAACGGACCAGCGTCAGTACACACTGCAGGGTCAGGTATTGTCGGTGGCCGCCGATGGCCGGGAAGCCAATATCAAGCACGAAGAGATCAAGGGGTTCATGCCCGCGATGACGATGCCGTACAAGGCGGCCGACGGGCGGCGTTTCGAGAATGTCGCGGCGGGCGACCTTGTTACCGCAACGCTCGTCGTCGTCAGCAACGGCGCCTACTTGAAGGATGTGAAGAAAGTCGGCGAGGCGCCGCTCGAGACAGCGACGCCGGCGGCGCCCTCAGCCTCCTCGGGATTCGAGCTGCTGCGCCCCGGTGAAGTCGTGCCGAACGCCCAATTCGTCGATCAGGACGGCAGGACACGCGACCTCGCGTCGTTCCGAGACTCGACGCTGGTCGTGACGTTCATCTACACGCGGTGTCCGATACCGACGTTCTGCCCGCTCATGGACCGGCACTTCGTGGCGATTCAGAACAAGCTCAAGACCGAGCCGGCCTTGCGGCACGTCCGGCTCGTGAGCGTCAGCTTCGATCCGATTGCCGACACCCCGCCGGTGCTCAAGAAACATGCGGCCACGCTCGGCGCCGATCCGAAGTACTGGACGTTTCTGACGGGCCAGCGGGACGAGATCGACAAGTTCGCGGCCCGATTCGGCGTCGCCGTGTCGCGCGAGATGAACGATCCGCTGGACATCACGCACAATCTGCGGACGGCGATCGTCGACGCCAAGGGCGCGCTGGTCAAGGCATATACCGGCAACGAATGGACGCCGGATCAGGTCCTCGCGGACCTCAGACACATTGCCGCGACGGACTGACGCCGTCCGGCTGGCCGCCTCAGCGACAGCTGCGGCCACGCGTCCGATTGGCGCCCCCCCGGCGACTGCGTTCACGGCGCGCGAGCGACGGCTGATCGCGCGGCTGCGAACCCCCCTTGCGGTGCAGCGCTTTCTGAATCACCTGCCCTACAACACCGAGCCCGCGCCGGAGGGCGCCACCCTCCGCAGCTTTCGCGGCGTGGTCCGGCACGGATCGGCGCATTGCCTGGAAGCCGCGCTCTTTGCGGCGGTGGTCCTCGAACAGCACGGCGTGCCGCCGCGCGTGCTGAGCTTCGAGTCGATTGACGAGCTGGACCACGTGATTTTCGCGTATCAGGAAGCGGGCCGCTGGGGATCGGTCGCCCGTTCGCGCGACCCTGGCCTGCACGGACGCCGCCCGGTGTTTGCAACGCCGCGCGCGCTGGCGCTCAGCTACGTCGATCCGTACGTCGATTTCACCGGGAGGGTCACTGGATACGCCCTCGTCGATCTAGAGAGGATGGGCACGTACGACTGGCGCCTCGCTGGCACGAACGTGTGGAAAGTGGAACGAATGCTCCTCGACTACCCGCACCGACCGATCAACACTTCGAATGCACGCATCCGGCGGCTGCGGACGTGGTATCGCGCGTTCCGGGCCGCGAACCACGGCAGGAAACCGCTCGATTACCGCGGACGGGAACGATGGACGGAGTTACCCGCGGAATTTGGTAATTGAGTAATCTGGTAATTTAGTAATTGGATTAATTGGATTGGGCAATTTCAGCAATGCAATTACCCAATCACCAAATTACCCGATTACCCAATTCCCAATTCGAGTACCCGATCCGTCAGTCGAGGTCGAAATCCCTCGTCGGCTTCGTGATCGGCTCCTTCTTGGCCTGCTTCAAGGCTTCCTCGAAACGGCGGGACAGGGCGTCATCACGCGTCTTCTCCGCGTTCACCGACTGCTGGAACATCGCCTCCCGTCGATCGGCTTCCGCCGCAAGGATGCGTTGAGCGTCGTTCAGTTCAGGCTTGTTCGCGCGTTCGGGTTCGTCGTGCGAAACAACCCGTCCGAGATTCGCGTCGATGACCAGCGTCGACTGGCAGCACGGACAGATCACTTCGATTTCCGACTTGAGCCGGGTCATCTCCGGTTCCCTTCCCAAGGCCCTGGTCAAGCCGGCCTTGCTGGAGACCGCCAACCGCCCGGGCAGGCGCCCTCCCATCACGGACTATCATACCGTCTGTGAACGACGACGGCTCGGCGACGCTCCGCGTCGTCACCTACAACATCCACCGCTCGATCGGCATGGATCGACGCCGGCGACCGGAACGCGTGGCCGCCGTCCTCTCGCACGTCAAGGCCGACGTGATCGCCCTGCAGGAAGTGATTGGGGCCGGTCCGAACGGCGGAAGCCACATCGAGGCGATCGGCGCGGCACTGGGCATGGGCTGGGTGATGGCCCCGACGCGGCGTCTGCGCGGCCATCAGTTCGGCAACGCGGTCCTCAGCCACTTTCCGATCACGCACCATGTCGAGCACGATCTTTCGTGGAAGACGTGCGAATCGCGGGGCATGCAACGGGCGGACATCAACGTGTCTGGCCACACGTTGCACATGTACAACGTCCACCTCGGCACGGCCATCCTCGAGCGGCGCCATCAGGCCGAGCGGATCGCCAACATCGTCGCCGACAGACACGTCATGGGGCCGAAGCTCGTGCTCGGCGATTTCAACGAGTGGATGCGCGGCCTGACCACCAAGCTTCTGAGCAGCAAGCTGAAAAGCGTCGATCTGCAGTCGTATCTGAAGCGGCGCCGCACCTATCCCGGCCTCTTCCCGATCCTCCATCTCGATCACATCTACTATGCGGGACGGCTCGAAATCATCGGCATCGAGCTCCCCCGCACCCGTTTGTCGCTTGTCGCGTCGGACCACCTTCCACTCGTGGCCGACATCCGGATCGGCTTTTGAAGTACCTGCTGGCAAACAATCCATGACGAGTCTCGTTTCGGCGTATCCGCCGAAATCGATTTGGAGCCTCCGGCGAGCGCCGCAGGACCCGATGGCCTTCCTTCAGAGCATTGCGGTGGAGGGCGATCTGGTGCCCTTTTCGCTCGGCGGCCATCGGGCGTTCCTGTTGAACCATCCCGATTACGTCGAGGACGTCCTAGTCCTGAACCATTCGAAATTCACCAAGCCGCCGGCCTTTCAACGCTCGAGCGCGCTCCTCGGCACCGGCCTGCTCACCGCGGAAGGTGAGCTGCATCGGCGTCGGCGCCGTCTCGCGCAACCGGCATTCGGATCGGACCGGATGGAGGCCTATGCCGCGACGATCACGCGCAGCGCCGCACGGGTCCACGAACGCTGGACGGACGGTCAGACTGTCGACATGACGGCCGACATGCAAGCGCTGACCCTGTCGATCATCGGACAAATACTCTTTGGGACGAACCTCGAGCCGCAGGCCGCCGAGGTTCGCCGAGCCCTCGCGGTCGCCAGCGCCTCGATCGATCTGCTGTTCTCGCTGCTTGCGCCTGCCCGGCGTCTGCGGCCGGCACGCAACAGCCTTCGGGCGTTGCTGGACCGTCTGGTGGCCGAGCGCCTGGCGTCAGCCGACGATGGCGATGACGTGCTGACGCTGCTGCAACGGGCTGAAGGGACCGCCGGACAGGCAGTCAGCGACCAACTGCGCGACGATCTGCTCACCTTGTTCGTGGCGGGACACGACACCATCGCGAATGGCCTCACGTGGACGTGGCAACTGCTCGCGCGCCATCCAACGGCGGAGGCCTGCCTGCGCGAGGAGTTGATCAGGGTGCTCCGCGGTGAGCCGCCCACCTTCAAACACCTCGGGGAACTGACGTATACCGGCTACGTGCTGGCCGAGTCGCTGCGGTTGTATCCGCCATCCTGGGTGCTCACCCGTTGCGCCCTGGCGGACCACGAGATCGGGGGCACGACGATTCCGGCAGGCGCGATAGTCGTGGTGAGCCAGTACCTCCTGCACCGCGACCCGCGCTTCTTTTCAGCGCCACTGACGTTCGATCCGAGCCGATGGGAGGCGGCGCGCCAGCAGACGCGGCCACGACTGGCGTATTTTCCGTTCGGAGCAGGCCCCCGCTCGTGTATCGGCCAGGGCCTCGCCACGATGGAAGGAATCCTGCTGCTGGCGGCGCTCGCCGCGCGCTGGCGATGCAGCGCGGCCGCTCCGGTCGAGTGCGATCCGCGCGCGACGCTCCGACCCAAGGTGCCGGTGCTCATGAGGCTGCAGCGTGCAGGTTGAGCGCGAGCGAACGCGGCCCAACCGGTATTCACGCTACAATAACAGCCGTTCACAATCAGCCAATCATGCCCGTCGTGGAACTCCTCACAAGCTCGTGGCTCGGATCGCTGCTCGGCATGCGCCATGCCTTGGAGCCGGATCACCTCGCGGCGGTGACGACGCTCGTCAGCCGCGAGCGGAACTTCGCGAGAGCCGCGCTGCTGGGCGTCTGGTGGGGCCTCGGCCACACGCTGGCGCTCGTTCTGGCCGGCGCCGTGCTCGTGGGGCTGCGCACCGAAATGCCGGCGGCCGCGTCGGACGGGTTCGAGTTTGCCGTGGCGCTGATGCTCGTGGGGCTGGGAGTGCGCGCGATCGTTCAGGCGGCGCGCCTGGGCGGCCACGGTCCGGCCCACATCCATCGCCACGGACGCGTCGTTCACAGCCACGCCGGCGTGCCCGTGCACGTGCACATCGGCGCCTGGACGCTCGCCCGGCGTCCCCTGTTGATCGGCGCGATTCACGGGCTGGCGGGCAGCGGCGCCCTCACGGCTCTGGTACTCGCCACACTGCCGTCTACTGGTGCGCAGATGGCCTACGTCGTGCTCTTTGGGCTGGGTTCGACGGTGAGCATGGCGGCGTTGTCGGGGCTGCTTGGCTGGCCGCTCGCACGCTTCGGGACGCACCACGCGGTGGGACGGTGCGTGTCGCTGCTCGTCGGCTGTCTGACGACGGCGCTTGGAGTCGTGTGGGGATATCCCGCGATCGCGCGTCTTCTATAAAGTGGGAACCGCGGGAAACGAAGGGCTCGCAGAAACGCCGTGTGATATCCCTGCAAGCCCTGTCGCGATTCTCCAACGTCGCCCATTCCTGCGGTCTGCTAGCGCTTCGTGGCTTCGTAGATGGTGCTCGCGCCGCCTCCAATCGCGGCGCCAATGAGCGCCCCCTTCTTCCCCCCGAAGACCGCGCCAAGGCCAGCGGCGCCGGCGGTCGACCCGCCGATAATCAGTGCGGTCTTCTTCCAGTCACGCCCCTGCCTCCGGTCGACGGTTTGCGTCGCGACGATGCGGCGCGGCGCCGGCGCCACGGCCGCCGTGCGCACCGGACGCGCGTCGTTCATCGAGTACCCAACTGGCTGGGAGGCGTACGGCGCGTAGCCGTAGGGAACCCCGACGGACCCATCGTTGTAGACGTAGCGCGCGGCGTACGGATCTTGCGGCCACATCATGCGCTCGCTGGCGTTCATTGGCCGGGCGAATGGCTCCGTGTTCGCACGCGGATCGAACGCCGACGCCAGGTTGAACAGTCCATACGCGACAAGCAGGATGCCCATCGCGATCACACTCAGTACGCCTGCGAAAAAGTTCGTCATGGTCTCCACCCTCCCGAGAGCATGCAGAGTCAAGGGCGGTGCCAGCGCGAATTGTCCCTGTTCCAGGGGTTTATGCAGTTCGGGTGTCCTCCAGACAGCGCACTTCCGTCCTCTAGAATAGGGTCACGATGACGCGGCCTCAACCTGGGGGACCCTCCGGCCAATCTGAAATCTGAAGTCTGACATCTGAAATATCACCACCCTCCTATGACACGCATCCTCGTCGTCGAAGACGATCGCGACATCGGCGATCTGGTCACTCGTTATCTCGAGAAGGCCGACTACGTCGTGGAGCTGCTCGCGTCGGGCCGCGAGGCGCTGCGGGCGCTCGCCGAACGGCCGCCCGATCTGTTGATCCTCGACCTGATGCTGCCGCAGGTCGACGGACTGGACATCTGCCGCGCTGCGCGCGCAAGCGCCCAAACCGCGGCCATTCCGATCATCATGTTGACCGCACGGGCCGAGGAATCCGAGCGCATCGTCGGCCTCGAGCTTGGCGCCGACGACTACATGGCCAAGCCGTTCAGTCCGAGCGAGCTCGTCGCCCGTGTGCGGGCGCTGCTGCGCCGCGCGCACCGGCAGCCGGCAGTCGCCAGCACCCTGACCTATGGCCCGATTGTCATGGACGCCGAACGGCATACCGTGTTGTCGGGCGGGAAAAACGTCACGCTCACCGCCAAGGAGTTCCTGCTTCTCGAATACCTCCTGCGACACAAGGGGCGGGTCCTGTCGCGCGACCTCCTCCTGACAGACGTCTGGGGCTACAAGTACACTGGCGGGACGCGGACCGTCGACGTGCACGTCCGCCGGTTGAGAGAAAAGCTCGTATCACTCGGCGATGCGATCGTGACGGTCAAGCAGTTCGGGTACAAGCTGCTCGAGCAGCCTCCTCAGTAACACGGAGCCATCGGCTATCAGCTGTCAGCTCGGACACTCCGTGCGCTAGGCTGTAAGCTGGCAGCTGAAAGCTGGCAGCTGGAAGCTTCTGTTGTGACCTTCAAAACCAAGCTGTTCGTCTCGGCGACCGGAGGCGGCATTCTGGCGCTGGCCGCAGCGGCGGCCATGTTCGCGGCGTTCACCGACGGCGGGGCCGACGGACGGACCCTCGTCGCGGCTGTCGCCGCTGGTGTCGTGGTCGCGACGGCATGGGCCGCGGGGTTCACGGCGGCTGTCGGCCGGCGGCTCGATCGGCGGGTCCGGGCGATCGGCCATCTCGCTCGCCGGTATCGCGAGGGCGACTTCACGCCGGCGGTCATCGACTACGGCGACGACGAAATCGGGCGGGCGGCGCGGGAGCTGGATGGGTCGGTCCAGGAGCTCGGCGAACGGCTCGTCGAGCTGGCGCGCGACCGCGCGAGAATGGCGGCCGTTCTCGCCGGGATGATCGAAGGGGTCATCGTCGTCGACCCGAAGGGCCGCGTGCAGCTCTTGAACGAGGCCGCGCGGCAGATGCTGAAGATCGACGACCTCGCAATCCGCCGGCACTACGTCGAAACGATCCGCCACCCGGCGATCACCGATCTCGTGGGAGCGGCGCTCGGCGGCCACGCGTCCGCCTCGGTGCAGCTCTCTCCGCCGCGCGACGCGACGAGGACGATCATGGCCAGAGCGGCGCCGACGTCAACGGGCGGCAAGCCACGGCGCGATTCTGGTGCTCCACGACATCACCGAACTGCGGCGCGCGGATCAGATCCGCCGCGACTTCGTCGCGAACGTGTCGCACGAGCTGCGGACGCCTCTCACGGCGATCCGCGGCTATCTCGAGGCGCTGACCGACGGCGATCCGAGCGCGGAGGAAACCCGCCGGTTTCTCGAGATCATCACACGGCAGGCCCTCAGCATGGAGCGGCTCGTGAAGGATCTGCTGCATCTGGCACGGCTCGATGCGCGGCAGGAGACGCTCGAGCTCGTCTTCTGCGATACGCGGGCGCTCGCGCACTC
This sequence comes from uncultured Acidobacteriota bacterium, assembly GCA_963745495.1. GTDB lineage: Bacteria > Acidobacteriota > Vicinamibacteria > Vicinamibacterales > CAVVIG01 > CAVUXJ01. Next base: position 520,362 of record CAVUXJ010000009.1, on the reverse strand, counting down.
CGTCACCGCCGATCTCACCCCTTCCCTCGAAGCTCGGGGCCAGCGGGTCAAGATCTCGGTGGCGGCAGGAGCGGAAACGCTGACCGGCGATCCGGCGAAGCTTCACGACGCGCTCAGGAATCTTGTCGCCAACGCCAGCACCTACGCCCCCGAGCGAACCGTCATTCACATCGACGCACGCTCCGACAACGGGTATGTGGCGGTCGCGGTGTCGGACGAGGGCCCCGGTGTCCCGGAAGAAGATCTGTCCAGAATTTTCGAGCGCTTCTACCGTGTGGACAAGTCCCGCGCGCGCGATCCGGGTGGCACCGGACTCGGCCTGGCGATTGTCAAGCACCTGATCGAGCTGCATGACGGCCGCGTTCGCGCCGAAAACCGCCCCGAGGGCGGCGCTCGCTTCACCATCGAGTTGAAAATGCAGCCCGAGAGCTGACACGCGTCACGCCTGCCTCGCCGCCGCTAAAGCTCCACGCCGTTACTTCCGATAGACATTGTCGTCACATCGGCTGAGAGACCGGGGCCTTCGAGACGCCGCGGTCGTCGAGCCTGCCCGCTTCTCGTACCCGCGCTGAATCCGGCGACCTCTCGGTGAGAGCCGTTGTGGGGCCGATTTTTGTCAGTCGGACCCCAGGCGCGTCCGTCCAAGCGCCTCAAGCTCCCGCTGGAGAGAAACCCGGTCCAGAGCCTCGAGCCGGAGACTTGTAAAAATCTTCAGCCGCGCGTCGAGCTCGCGAAATGTCTTGTTGAACGCGCGTTCCCGTTCCTGATCCGAGCCTTCGATCTGTGCAGGATCGTGAATGCCCCAATGGGCCGTCATCGGCTGGCCCGGCCACGTCGGACACACTTCCCCGGCCGCCTGGTCGCAGACGGTGAACACGAAATCGAGCGGCGGAGCATCAGGCACGGCGAATTCGTCCCAGCTCTTGCTCCGCAGATTGTCGGCAGACACGCGGTTTCGGCGCAAGGTGTCGAGCGCCAAGGGATGGACCGTGCCCTTCGGATGGCTGCCGGCGCTGAACCCCCGAAAGCGCTCTCCACCCCAGTGCCGAAGAAGTGCCTCCCCCAGGATGCTTCGCGCCGAATTTCCCGTGCACAGGAACAAAACGTTGTAACGGCCATCCACCATACATGCAGTTCCGAGTAATGAGGCGTCTCCGGCTGCCACGACTGACGGCGTCTCCCCTTTTACACAATCTGTGTAACAGCCGATGAACCGTTTCACCCGCTTCGAAAGCCAGTGTTACGTTCACGTTACATCTTCGCCCCAGAGGACCCTACAGACGAGGTGGAAAGCTGTTTAAATCTGCCCGGAATAGGTTCGTCACATCCAGCTTACAGGGCCATCGTACGCTCGAACTCTACCGGCTGTACGACAGCATTCCGGTGTTCAGGCCGCGCGACGTAGCTCCGTGAGCCGCGAAACGCTACCCAGGCCAATTCCACTCTGCCACTGTAGACCGCTGGAAGCCACTTCATGCGATTTTCCTGAGCTTTTCGGCCACTCACTCCGACACGGCACGGCCCCCCCGCCTCTACCGACTGTCAGCCATTGTCAGCCGAACACTGAGTTAACCCACGTGAAATACCCCTGTCACAAGCACTTGACCCGGCACCGGTAGAGTCGTCAGGTGCAAGTTCATTGGAGGACTCACAATGGTGGTAGGCATCCGTAGGCGGCTTGTTTCCCTCGTGACGCTCGTGCTGTTCCTGGCCGCTGGGCCGGCGTTCGCCCAGCAGACCGAATCCCGCATTCTCGGCAAAGTGCTCGACACGAGCAAGGCAGTGCTGCCCGGCGCCACGGTTACGGTCACGGCGAAGGACACCGGCGCCACTCGCGAAGCCGTCACCGACGCTGAGGGGAACTACATCGTCACGAACCTCGGGCCCGGTGGGTACATAGTCAACATCGAGCTCCCCGGCTTCCAGGCGCGGCGCCGCGAAGTGCTCCTCGGCGTGGCACAGGTCGAAAGCGTGAGCGTGGAGCTGGCCGTGGCCGGGGTGACCGAACAGGTGACGGTCAGCGCCCTAGCGCCCGTGCTCGACATCAGCTCGGCGAAGATCGGCGTCAACGTCTCACCCGAAGAAGTGCAGAACCTGCCGGTCAACGGGCGCAATTTCGCGAACCTGATGACGCTCGCGACGGGTGCGACGAGCGACGGAAACGGCGGGTGGGCCTCGGTGCGGTTCAACGGCAAGTCGAACCAGCAGAACTACCTGAACTACGACGGCGTGGACGGCACCTACGTGTGGGACGCCACGCCTGGCTACCTGAGCGCGACCGGATCGCAGTTCCGCCTACAGACCTCGATGGAGTCGGTGGCGGAGTTCCGCGTCAACTCGGGCCTCGCCCCGGCCGAGAGCGGCCTCGGTTCCGGCGGCAACATCACGGTGGTGAGCAAGGCTGGCTCGAACAGGTATCGCGGGTCGGTGTTCGATTACTTCCGCGATGACGCTCTCGACTCCGCGTCGAAGTACGACGACACCAAGCAGCCGCTCGAGCTGAACCAGTTCGGTGGCTCGGTGGGTGGCCCAATCAAGACCAACAAGACGTTCTTCTTCGTCAGCTACGAAGGCCTGCGGCAGACCACCGGGCTGTCGTTCACCGAAGCGGTGCCGAGTGACGAAGCCCGCCGCCGGATCCTGGCAGGCGAGCCGGTCGGAAGTGGCCAGGGGCAGAGCGCCGCGCGCACGCAGGCGGTGGCGCCGCTGCTGAACGGCTTCCCGGTGGGGACAGTGCCGACCGGCAACGTGCTGGTGGCGCTGGCCACGAACACGACCACCGCGGAGCAGAACGAGCACAGCATGTCGTTGCGCGTCGATCACCGCTTCAACGACAAGCAGTCGGCCTTCGTGCGCTACTTGTTCAGTAATGGCAAGGTGGACACGCCGGACCGGACGGTGACCGCGCGCCGCGTTCTCGCGAAGCAGCAGCCGCAGAACCTCGTCGGCAACGTCCAGAGCATCATCGGGACGAACACCATCAACGAGTTCAAGGTCGGCCTCAACCTGCCGCAGGCGAGCGCGACGGCGTTCGGCCCTCCCGGTTATGACCCCACCGGCGTCTCGCTGTCCGGCTCGTTCACCTCGTCTTCGATCGACGCGCGCGGCACCACCGGCATTGCACGCAGCGGGCTCCTCATCCGCGCCAGTAGCGCCTCGTCAACCATTGGTTCGTCGTTCGATCCGCGGTCGCTCGCGTTCTCCGATGCGGCGACGGTGACGCGCGGCGCGCACACGATGAAGGGCGGATTCGAGTACCGCAGCATCTCCTCGAAGTTCCAGTTTCTGGGCAGCAACGAGCTGTCCTACAACAGCATCACCGACTTCATCGACAACCGCCTGAACCAGTACGCGATCACGGCCGACGCGCCGTTCTTCGAGCCGCAGCAGTTCTACCTGATCGGGTTCGCGCAGGACTCGTGGCGCGTCGGCGACCGGCTCACCCTCGAGCTGGGCGTGCGCTACGACTATTACTCGGTCCTGCATGAGAAGAACGATAGTGCCAAGCCGTTCTTCGTGGAGGAGAACAACTTCGGCGAGGTCGGCAACGGGTTCTATAACGCCGACAAGAACAACTTCTCGCCCCGCCTGTCGGCGGCCTACCAGATCAGGCCCCAGACCGTGCTGCGTGGCGGCTTCGGGCTCTTCTATGGTCCCGGCCAGTTCGAAGATCGCATCCAGCCGGTCGAAAACTACATCGATCGCAGCCGCGTCCAGGCCTCCGACGTCGCCGCCAACACGCTGGCGTATCCAGTGGATCCGGCGACGATTCGCAGTCTGCTCTCGATTCGCGGCTACACCCACGACTACCCGAACGAATACAACATGCAGTACGGCGTCAGCGTGTCGCAGGAGCTGCCGGGCGCGTTCAACCTAACAGTGGGCTACACAGGTAGCAAAGGTTACGACATGTTCCTTCGCGGCGTCGGCAACGTGCTCGACCCGGTGACGCGCGTGCGGCCGGTGCCGAGCTACGGGCAGATCGACTTCAAGACGGCCGGCTGTGTGGACGGCGTCGAGCTCGCCGGCATCTACCCGACCGGCGGCTGCGGCGAGGCGAAGTACGACGCGCTGCAGATCAGCATGACGCGGCGCTTCCGCTCCGGGTTCACCGGAGGATTCCAGTATCAGTATTCGGTCAACAAGGGGACCACGCAGGGGTCGAACGAAGCGGGGACGGCCCAGAACACGTTCGATTTCGCTACCGAGTACGGCACCAATCCCCAGGACATTCCGCACACGTTCAACGGCTCGGTCGTCTATCTCTTCCCCGGCGAGGGCCTGTGGAGCGGCGGGTGGCGCCTCGGCGGCATCGTCAACGCGCGCAGCGGCGTGCCGGTCAACGTCACGATCGCGCGTCCGGACAACATCACGGTGAACGGTGTGACCGTGACGAACATCCCCGGCGGTAACAGCCGCGGCACGCAGCGGCCCGACCTGGTTCCCGGCGTCGACCCCTACCTCAACTCTGACGGCGTCCGGTGGCTGAACCCGGCGGCGTTCGCGACGCCGCAGCCAGGCACGTTCGGTAACCTGCCCCGCAACTACCTCCGCGGGCCGACGTTCGCCCAGTTCGACCTGATGGCGAGCAAGGACTTCCGGTTCGGCAACCAGGGCTTCCAGTTCCGGTTCGAGATGTTCAATATCTTCAACGGGCTGAACTACGAGAACCCGGCGACCAGCCTGCCCAACGGTGCGCCAGGCGTGCCGTTTACCGACGTGCAGGCTGGCACGTTCGGCTACATGCTCGGGCCGCTCAACCGGACAGTTGGCCTGGGCACCGCCCGGCAGACGCAGCTCTCGATTCGTTACACCTTCTAGGGGGCGAGGCATTCCGCCGGAAGTGCAGACGCCCACGGATCATCGCCGTGGGCGTCGTTCTTTCTGGCGGCAGGGGCATCGCGCGTAGCGAGATGTAACACATACCGTGACCGAATTCGGTCCGTGCGCCGTGCGGTTCACCTTCTAGACCGAAGCGAACACGAATCCGACCACAAGCACGCCTTCCGGGCCGAGCACTACGCTCGGCCCGGATTCTCTCCCGCCCAAACCCACGCGGCTCGAGCACGCTCTTCACGATGCGACCGTGTGCGCCTTCAGGCGGACGTTCGGGCAGACCCGGCTAGAGCCGGACCAGGACGTCCGACCTCATTGTGCAAATCGCCGTAAACTGACCGGATGCGCGATGTGCTTGCTCTCATTCTGGGGGGCGGTCAGGGCACGCGGCTGTTTCCGCTCACGGAACACCGCTCGAAACCGGCCGTGCCGATCGGCGGAAAGTACCGCCTCATCGACATTCCCATCAGCAACTGCCTGCACGCCGAGATCCGACGGATCTTCGTGCTCACGCAGTTCAACTCCGCCTCGCTCAACCGGCACATCGGGCAATCGTACCGGATGGATCTCTTCAGCCACGGCTTCGTCGAGATCCTCGCGGCCGAGCAGACGCCCGACAACCCCCACTGGTACCAGGGGACCGCCGACGCCGTGCGGCAGGCGATGCGCCATTTCGCGCGCCACGATTCGAGCTATTACTTGATCCTCGCAGGCGATCATCTCTACCGCATGAACTATCTCGAGATGATCGATGCGCACATCGATCGAAACGCCGACATCACCATCGCCGCGCAGCCGGTGACCATCGCCGAGGCGTCCGGCATGGGAATTTTCCGCTTCGACCGCAGCGGACGAATCGCCGCGTTCGAGGAAAAGCCGAACCGGGCCCGTCTGGAGGACATCGGTCAGAGCATCCCGCAGGGCACCGCCTTCACGGGACAGGTTGCCGATCGGCCCTTCGTCGCGTCGATGGGCGTGTATGTGTTCTCGCGCGACGTACTGTTGGACATTCTCAAGGAGGACAGCGCGACGGATTTCGGCCGGGAGGTCATTCCTGCGGCGCTCGACCGCTATCGCGTGAACGCGTATCTCTTCAAGGGCTACTGGGCAGATGTCGGAACCGTCAGGTCGTTCTACGACGCGAACATCATGCTCACGGGACATGAATCCCCCTTCAAGTTCTACGATGCGGATCGGCCGATCTACACCCACCCGCGGTTCCTGCCGGGCTCCCGATTGAGCGACTGCTCCGTGAAGGATGCGATCATCGCCGAAGGCTGCTATCTCGAACGGTGCGTCATCGAGGAGTCGGTCGTGGGGATCCGCACCAGCATCCAGCAGGGCTGCCGGATCAGCCGCTCCGTATTGCTCGGCGCGGACTTCTACGAGACCGACGACGCGGCGCCGCCGCGCGGCCACGGACCGCGCCTCGGCATCGGCCGCGACGTGGTGTTGGATCGGGTCATCGTGGACAAGAATGCCCGCATCGGCGACGGGGCGCGCCTGGAAAACGCGGGCGGCGTCGAACAAGCCGACGGCGACGGCTACGTCATCAGAAACGGCATCGTGATCGTTCCCAAGGACGGCGTGATCAAACCCGGCACTACAGTCTAGCTGGGCCCGTGCTGGCGCCTCGAGGCGGCTCTGCACGTAAGATAGCGGGATGCGTACGTCCCCTGTCCGTGTCGCCCTGATCGCCTTGTTCACGGCCCTGGTTGCCACCTGGGTCGTCCGCGGCCAGACCGCCGAGAATCAATCGCTCGTGATCGTCGAGCACCTCGGCCTCCCCGCCATCGACCAGGGCGTCCTGCAGGACGACAGCCACGCCGGCAACACGGCCGAGGCCATCCGGCGCCGGGCGCTCGGCGCGGCTCTCGCTGCTCAGCGGACGGGCCAGGCGCGACGTCCGTACGCCGCAGGACGCGTCATCGTGAAATTCCGCGATGGCCTCTCGCCGGCCGGGCGCCTCACTACGCTCTCGACCGCGTCGCGCACCGCAACGCTTCGTGCGCGGCCGTCGTACGCGGATTTCGACGTTGTCACCATCGGTCCGGGCGAAGATGCCGAAGCCATCGCCCGCACGCTGCGCGCGCGGCCCGACGTCGAATACGCGCAGCCGGCCTACCGGATGCACACGCGGTTCAAGCCAAACGATCCGCTGTACACGCAGCTGCAGTGGAATTTTCCGCTGATTGACCTCGAGAGCGCATGGGACATCCAGATGCAGGCCGGATCGGCCGTCACGGTGGCGATCCTCGATACTGGCGTGGCCTATGACCACGCGATGTTCACCGCCAACATTCCGGCGTTTTCCGACGAGAGCGGGCGACGGTATCCTGCGCTGGGAGGGGTCACCATTCCGTATGCCGCCGCGCCGCAACTCGGAGGCCTCGGGCGGTTCGTGGCGCCCCACGATTTCATCTGGGACACGACCACACCGCTCGACTTCGACGGGCACGGAACACACATCAGCGGAACCGTGGGGCAGTTGACGAACGACAACATCGGGACCGCCGGGATCGCCTTCAACGTCAAGCTGATGCCGGTCAAAGTGATCGGCAGTGTCTGGGATGACCTCTTCGGGTCGCCCAACGAGGGCACCGACGATGTGGTCGCGCGCGGAATCCGGTATGCGGCCGACAACGGCGCGCAGGTCATCAACATGAGCATCGGGCGCACCGGTCCCGCCAACTGCGCGACCAATCCGACCATGGACGGGTGCGCACCGGCTGTCGAGGCCGCCATCAGGTATGCAGTAGGCAAGGGTTCGTTCGTGGTCATCGCCGGCGGAAACGACTTCGAATTCGGCAATCCGACCGAAGTCGTCGCCGAGATCGCCTCGCGCGTTCCTGGCGCCGTCTCTATCGCCGCCGTCGATCGCCGCGCCACAGGACAGACCGGCACCCACCGCTGCCAGGGAACGGCGGCCCAGCCGGACTGCCACGCCTACTATTCCAACACGGGCAGCTGGGTCGAGCTGTCGGCGCCTGGCGGATCGGAGCGCGGGTTCGGCCGCGACGGCTTCATCTGGCAGCAGACCTTCAATTTCAATTTCACTGAAACATACCTGCTGCCGCCGTCCCAGTACCGCGCGCCTCGGTTCGACGTCTTTGCGTACATCGGCAGCATCGGCACGTCCATGGCCACCCCTCACGTCGCGGGTGTGGCGGCGATGCTGATCCAACAGGGCGTGACAAAGCCGGCCGCCGTCGAGGCAGCGCTCGAGAAGTTCGCGGTCGACCTGGGAGCCTCGGGTCGCGACGACACGTACGGGTTCGGACTGGTTGATGCGCGCAACGCCCTCCGCGGGCTGGGGCTGGCACGATGACGCCCAACGCAAGGAGAACAGTTGTTCTGACCTTCGCGGCGCTCGCGTGGGTTGCGCCGGTGTCCGCCCAGGGCCGCGGCGCCAACTCCCCATACGCCGACCCTCCTGCGATTTCAGTGCGGCCATTTTTTCTGGCGAGCGGGCAGAACTTCACGGCCAAGGAAACGTTCGACGCGGTGTTCGGCAAAACGGTCGAACCGTTCTGGGGGGGCGGCGCACAAGTGGTCTTCCGGAGCGTCCTCTTCGTGGACGTCACCGTGTCCCGTTTCAAGGCAACCGGCGAACGCGCGTTCAGGTTCGACGGCCAGAATTTCGGGTTGGGCATCCCGCTGACGGTCACCGAGACGCCCGTCGAAGTCAGCGGCGGATACCGCTTCCGCGTCTCGCCACGGCTCGTGCCGTACGTCGGAGCCGGGATCGGCTCGTACTCTTACGAGGAAGTGTCCGATTTCTCGGCCGACGATGAAAGCTTCAAGACCCGGCATGTCGGATACCTGGTGAACGGAGGAGCGGAATTTCGTCTTGGCCGCTGGCTGGGACTCACCGCCGACGTCCAGTACACCCGGGTGCCGGGCATCCTGGGCGACGGCGGCATCTCGAAGGAAGCTGACGAACACGATCTCGGTGGTCTTGCCGCCAGATTCAGAGTGATCGTCGGACGCTGACAACCGGGCTGACGCGTGCCCGGCCATGTTGCGAATGAAGATCTGAAATCTGCAAACCTGAAGTCTGATCAGACTTGAGACTTCAGAGTTGAGACTTTCCGCAGTATGATCCAGGTCGTGCCCGTTGACGCGCGTGGTGACCTTTCCAGCAAACAGCTCATCGCGCATCGCGGCGCATCCGCGTACGCTCCCGAACATACGCTCGCCGCCTATCGGCTGGCCATGGAGCATGGCGCCGACTACGTCGAGCAGGACCTGGCCGTCACGCGCGACGGCGTGCTGATCTGCCTGCACGACGACACGCTCGAGCGGACGAGCAACGTCGGCGAGATCTACCCCCGGCGGTTTTCCGAGGAATCTGGCGGGGCAGGCAGACGCTGGATCGCCAACGACTTCACCCTGGCCGAAATCCGCCGCCTCGACATGGGCGCCTGGTTCGACCCGGCGTTCGCCGGCCAACACATCGTGACATGGCAGGACGCCATCGATCTCGTGCGCGGTAAAGCGGGCCTGTACCCCGAGCTGAAGTCGCCGCCCCTCTATGTCGGCCGTGGCGTCGACATGGTGAGCATCTTCGTCGAGTCGGTCAGGAGCAACGGCCTCGATCGGCCGGAGTCGTTGCGCACCACGCCGATAATCGCTCAGTCGTTCGACGAGGCGACGATCAGGCGGCTGGCGGTTGAGCTTCCGGCTGTTCCGCGGATCCTGCTGATGGATTCAGGACTCGATGTTGGACTGGCCGCGGCGCGGCTGGAAGAGATAGCCGGCTTTGCGACCGGCATCGGGCCTGACAAGGCCCTCATCGACCGGGATCCGGCGATTGTCACGCGAGCGCATCAGGCACGCCTCACGGTGACCGCCTATACGTTTCGGGCGAGCAACCCGGGCCGATTCGCAAGCGTGCGCGAGGAAATGTCGCACTTCCTCTACACGCTGAAGATCGACGCCCTCTTTACCGACAATCCTGATCTGTTTCCGCGAAACATCTAGAACACTCACGCAAGAACAGCCTAAGAGGTCCGTTTCTGGAGTCGATCGCGCAGCACGATCGCCACCGCATTCATGACGAGCAGCAGGGCCAGCAGCACGACGATGCCGGCCGCCGCGTTCTCGGCGAAAGCGGCCTGCGGCCGCGAGACCCAGTTGAAAATCTGAATCGGCAGCACCGTGAACGGCGACCAGATATCGCTCGGCAGAAACGGGACGTAGGTGAGCGCCCCGATGGTGATGAGAGGCGCCGTTTCACCGATGGCGCGCGACAGTGCCAGGATCAGGCCGGTCAGAATACCGGGGAACGCCGCGGGGAGCACTTGATATCGAATGGTCTGCCACTTGGTCGCCCCGAGTGCGTAGGAGGCCTCGCGGAGGGACTTCGGCACCGCACGCAGCGCTTCGCGCGTGGACATGATGATCACCGGTAACGCCAGCAGCGCAAGCGTGCACCCGCCAGCCATGACGCTGCGCTCCATCTGCATGAGGCGGACGAACAAGCCGAGGCCGAGCAGGCCGTAGATGATCGACGGCACGCCCGCCAGGTTGGCGATGTTGACCTCGATCAGACGGGACAGACGCCCCCGCCCGCCGTACTCCTCGAGGTGAATGGCCGCGCCCACGCCCAGAGGCACGGCGATCGCCGCTGTCAGGCCGACGACGTAGATGCTGCCGACCAGCGCCGCCAGGATCCCGGCCTGGTCGGCGTTGCGCGACGGATAACTCGTGATGAACTGCCACGAAATGCGGCGAAGGCCGTCGTGCAGGATGTCGTACAGCAGGGCGGCAAGCGCCGCCAGCGCCAGGAGCATCACCAGGAGGCCGACGCTGCCGAGCACTCGATCGCCGACATGCCGCAGCACGCGCTGTCCCTGCGGGAGGCCCGCCGTTGCAGCCACGTCCTTCACGCGTACTCCTCCCGGAACCTGTTCCTCAGCCAGTTCGAGACGATGTTCAGTGCGAACGTGAAGAGAAACAGCAGCATCCCGACGGCGAAGATCGTCCGGTACTCCAGGGTCCCGGCCGGCGTGTCGCCGAGGCTCACCTGCACGATATAGGCAGTCATCGTTTCGACCGGGACCCGCGGATCGAGTGTCAATCTCGGCTGTTGACCCGCGGCGATTGCGACGATCATCGTCTCGCCAATTGCGCGGGACGCGGCCAGGATCGCCGCGCCGGAAATCCCGGAAAACGCGGCCGGCACGACCACGCGCAGCGCCGTCTGCATGCGGGTCGAGCCGAGCGCGTACGCGCCCTCTCGCAGCCCGTTCGGCACGCTGTGCAGCGCGTCTTCGGAGAGCGATGACACCAGCGGCAGGATCATGATGCCCATGACGATGCCGGGGCTGAGGGCGTTGAAGCCGGCCAGGCCCGGCACGAAGGACTGAAGAAGGGGCGTCACGAACTGCAGCGCGAAGTACCCGTAGACGACCGTGGGCACTCCGGCGAGCACCTCGAGCACCGGCCGCACGATGCGGCGAACGCCCGAGGCCGCGTACTCGCTGAGGTATATGGCCGTCAGGAGGCCCGCCGGCAGCGCCACGAGCATCGCGATCGCCGACGCGAGGAACGTGCCGGCAACGAGCGGAAGCACGCCGAAATGTTTCTCGGAGAACAGCGGGGTCCACTCCGTGCCGAAGATGAACTCGAGAATCGGCACCTCCCGGAGGAACTCGACGGTTTCGAAGAGCAGCACGAAGATGATCCCGGCGGTGACGAGAATGGACCCTGCGGCACAGAAGAACAGGGCCTTCTCGATCACGAACTCGACGATCGTGCGCGTCCGGAACCGTGTCACCGGACGATCTTATTGCGAAAGCCGCTGTTCCAGGGTCAACTGGCTGTGGCTGTCAGTCCCCTGGAACATCGAGCCGGTTTTCCGGCTCGTGAACCGGGTGCGGACGTGCTCGTATTCGCTGGGCTTCAACGGGATGTACCCCACCTCCTCAACCAGCGTGTTGCCTTGTGACAGGAAGAAGTCGACGAAGTTCTTCACCTCCGGACGGTCGAGCGCCTTCACCTTCGGATAGACGAAAACGGGGCGTGACAAGGGGCGATACGTGCCGTTCCCGACGGTCTCGACGGCGGGAAGGATCGGACCCTTCCCGTTCGTGTCGTCGCCATCGTCGACCGGCACGAGCTTGAGCTTGTCCTTGTTCTCGTCGTAGTACGCAAAGCCGAAGTACCCGAGCGCATTCTCGTCACCGCTCACGCCTTGCACGATGACGTTATCGTCCTCGCTCGACGTGTAGTCGCCGCGACTCGCGTCCTGTTTGCCGTTGATCGCCTCGGTGAAGTAGTCGAAGGTGCCCGAATCGACGCCCGGACCGAACAGGTGCAGTTCGCTGTCCGGCCAGCCGGCGCGAATCTGGCTCCAACGAGTGACTTTCCCCTGCGCGGCCGGCTCCCACATTTTCTTGAGCTCAACCACGGTGATCGAGGTCGCCCAGGTGTTCTTCGGATTCACCACGACCGCGAGGCCGTCGTAGGCGACCGGGAGCTCGATGAACTGCGACGCCGGCCTTCGCGCATGCCTCGGTCTCCGTAGGACTGATGGGGCGCGACGCGTCCGCGATGTCGATCTCGTCGCGGCAGAACTTCTGGAAGCCGCCGCCGGTTCCGGAGATGCCGACGGTCACACGCATTCCCCGGTTTGCCTTTTGAAATTCTTCAGCGACCGCTTCGGTGATGGGGAACACCGTGCTCGACCCGTCGATGGTGATGACCTGGGCCGGCTTGCTGCCGTCCGCGCTCGGTCCTCCGCCGCCGCAGGCCGCCGCTGCGATCGCGAACGACAGGCCACACCGACGTACCCACCGTCTTATGCATGCATTCATGACCACCAGCCTATCGCACCGGGAACGACGCCTGGGTTTCGCAGACGTTAAATTGTTGTAACACGCCCAAAATCGGTCCCTAGAACTGGTAAAGCGCATGAATGGCGAACCGCTGCTCCTTCGGCCGCGGCTGGCTGGAACTCATCAAAGGTCGCGCCGTCGTAATCGAACAGCAACGCCGACATCGCTGGGTTCTGCGTCCGGAACCAGTAGGCGACGCCGACGATCGTGCGCGTGCGAACCTGGGAGTCGAGGCGCGTGTTGGGCTTCAAGTGATCGTAGCGGAGCAACAGTTCCCAGCCGCTCGGGGATCGCGGGGTTGCCCAGATGGAATAGCCGTTGGCGTCGGCCTCCGGTCTGGTCACCGACAGCTGGTCGGTGGCGCGCAGGTAGTCGAAGCCGGCATTCAGGTACTTGTGCTCGAACGTGACGCTGCCGACGAAACGCTGGCGCTCGCCGTCCTTCACGTAGTGATCCTGGTTGTAGAACGCGTGCACCCGCACGCCATGCAACGCGTTCATCGCACTCGAGGCGAACGGCCTGACCGTGCCGCGCACCATGAACGCTTTCTGATCGTTCGGGTCCTGCCGGTTGTAGTTCTCGCCGTTGTAGACAGCCCGCATGCAGGTCGCCGTAGTTCGATGGCAGGTTGTAGTGGAACGACGCGCCGGCGTCGGACGAGGACAGGAACCCTTCGCGCTCGGTGAAGACGGTGCCCTGAAACCGGTAGCGGTAGATGTTCTCCTCGAAATCGACCCACGGCGTCTGCTGAATGCCCAGGCGCGCCCACGACCCGGCAGTCATCCAATCGTCGAAGTTCACCTGGCCGAAGGCGTACTTGATGCGGAAGGTGAGGCTCCCGTTCAAGGTGCTGCCCGTTCCAGTCTCACGCGAGATGTCCGGCGTCACGCGAAACGCGACGAGGTGCGACAGGTTGCCGGTGATGTTGATGTAGCTCCGGCCGATGTTGAACTGGCTGGGGTTGACGGAATTCCCATCTGCGTCGGTCACCTCCGGGCTTTTCGTGTAGGTGTAGTCGGTGAACAGCGAGAGGCCGACCCGGATCGACGGCGTGTCGTTCGCCGCGGCTGACGCCGCAGGCGGTTGCTGCGCCCGTACGGGTGAAGCGGCCAGCGCCAGCGCGACGCTGCCGATGCGCACCGGCGGCAGCAGCCAGGCAAGAAGTCGCAAGATGTCTCCTCCCATCGGGGCCGTCGCGGCCCCGACAGCCAGTCTGGGGCGGACCGGTGCACTGTGTGTCTCCAGAGCATGTCTTCCGTGTTACATGTTTGTAAACTCCACATCACGCAGGCGCGGGGGGCGCCTGTTCAGATCGGTTGTGGACCACGGGCTGGCGCGTCGGGTGTGATCATCGCAACGAGACGCAGATTACTGCATGACGCCGAGAAAAATCAGCACCAGCTCGAACACGAGAATCAGCACGATGGTCAGCTCGAGAAACTGACCCCGCGCCATCGACGACTGTTCGACGACGAACCGCGAGAGATCGTCGAGCGTCTTGATTTTTCCCTCGACATCCGCTTTCCACATGCTGAGGCCCAGCCGATCGGCGACGAGCCGGAACAGCCGCGCGGCGTAGATGTCCCCGATGAACTTCAGCGCGTTCACCGTCCGATCGGTCACTTCGTTGACATCGAGCAAGAGCGCGTGCACGTGGCGCGCGGTCTGCGTATACCGGGACCCGATCCAGTGGTCGTATCGCCGCGGGCGCTGCAGCTGCGCGTAGATCGCCGCCAGCTCGCGATCGAGCCGCTGGTTGTAGTAGCGGAACTCGAGGAGCTGCGAATTGGCGAACTCGAGGATCTCGAGGGCGGCCTGGGCGCCGACCGGCGTGTCGTACACGAACGCGGCGCTCCAGGATGGCACGACGAGATCGTCCACCAGGTAGGACATCCGGTGGCCGAGGACGGTGTGCGTTTCCTGGTTGCTCAGGGGTTGGCGCTCACCGCGCAGCATCGCCGCGATGTCGCTGCCACGCGCCGCCAGCAGATCGTCAGCCGACTGCGGACGATCGAGCTCATGGACCACGTACACGAGGTAGTCCTCGGCGAGGTACTCCTCGCGATAGTCCTTGAGCGCCGGCCGCAGCCGGTCCGCGATGGTCCGGCACAGCCGCTCGGCTCGCTGCTCGAGGTCGTCGTTCTCGATCAGCGTCTGGCCCAGCTCGACGAGATCGCTCCACGCCCCGCTGAACAGCCGCGTGAGCGCCACCGAGATGATCCCGTAGTCGTAGACACGAAATCGCGGGTGAAACCCATCGACGTCACCGGCGTCGACCGCGTCGCCGTCGAACGTCACCGGTGGATTGTCGTACTGGACGTAGGCTGGCGTGGCCTGCTTGGGCGCGAGCCGCGCCGCCACGGTCGGCCCGCCGATCAGGCCCGGAATGGGCTGAAGATCAATCGTCTCGGCGACATCGAAGAGATAGAAGAGCACAACCTGAGCCGCGCGAATCTCGCTCACACCTCGCAGAATACCGCAAGCGAGGAGCGGCTCACCTCGTTTTGTCGTTCCTTTCCTGTAATCGTGTTCACGTCCAAGGGCCCGATGCGGCGTTCGACACGCGAGAGCCAAGGCGGCGGCTCATTCGTGATGAGGTGCGCGGTGTGGGCAGACGAGGCGCGCGTGGCGGGTTTTGCAGGGGTGGAACCGGTAAAGGCACACCCGCGCGTCGCGCGGGCATGCCTCTATCAACTGAGACTAGCGCCAACCTCGATGGGCCTTACTCATCATCATCATCATCATCATCATCGTCGTCGTCACCGTCGTGATCGTTGTGATGCTTCCTCGGAATCGTGATCTCGATCGTCCGGTCATTGCCACTGTCAGGATGCTGAATGTTGACCCAGGCCCGACGCTTGTTGAATGGGTCGAAGTACAGGCCGGTGAATTCCGACCCCACCGTGCCATTGGACGCCCAGCGCCCGAGACCTTCTCCCTCATCCAGTAGATCGCCGTCCCGGTTCAGATCCCTCGCGAACCAGATATCGTCACCTTCGCCACCGCCAAAGTCCTCGATAATGTAAATGTTCCCGTCGTGGTCGATGGCGAGGTTATCGACATTCGCCAAGGCAGAGCCCACCGGAAGCCCCGTGGCCAGGTCGATGGTGTTTCTGTCGGCGAAGACGGAAATCGTATTTCTCCTGAGATCGAGCCTGTAGACCTCGTTCGTCGTGGTCGTCGTGACATACAGGTACTCCCTGCCACGAATCTGCTGGATCTGCATGTCTTCAGGGCGCTGGTAGTCCGTGCCCTTGAAAGCCGCCAGATTGGTGGTGTTGCGCGCATCGACCGAGGTGACGCCGTTCACGTCCGTGATGGTCAGGGCCCCGGGTAGGGCGGCGCCAATGGCGTTCGTGATCGGAACCCAGGTGTACGCGCCGGTTGCGTTCGGCGTGTTGCCGTCGCCGACTCGCAAGACGAAGGTCCGGCCGGCGGCGAAGTAGTCGGCGTGCCCGTTCTTGACGTGCTCGAACTTGGCCGCCGAGGTGTATTTGTAGAGGCTCCCGCCGTTCAGCTCATCGATGAAGTACATGTTCCCGTCTTTATCGAACTGGATGCCTTCGTGAGAAGTACGCGGAATCACGTTCTGGTGCACGAAGTCCGCGCCGACATTGCTGAATGGTGTGGGCGTGCCGGTGATGCCCGGCGCCCCGATCGGGTTCTTCAGCTCGAACAGGCGACCGTAAGGCGAGGTGGACCCTAGGGGTGCGGTTACCCAGGATTCCTCCGCCGTAATAAATGTTCCCCAAGGCGTCCAGAACGAGGGATCGAAGGCGACATGGTTTAACGGGGACACGTCGGTTGGACTGTGCCAGATCGTTTCGGTCTGACCGGTCCGCAAGTCATGGCGCTGTACGCCCGCTTGTCCGGTTTCGAACACGGTGAACAGGTAACGGCCCTTGCGGCGACCCGTCTCATTCACGGTGTTCATGTCCCAATTACCGGAATTGGGCTTGTCGTCGGCCAGTTGGGTATTGCGGTCGGCAATGGACCGCTGCTGGAAGTCAGGGTTGCCGAAGATAATCGGTGCGGCTTCGGCTGCGTCGCCAATCGGGAGGATCGGGCCGGCCGAGCTGGCAAGCGGCGTAAAGTCAGAAAAGCGCGTCCCATCACCGTGAGCAAAGGCGACGCTGCCTGCAAGTAGTACGCTACCAACGGCGATGAGCCTCGCGCGATCAAGGGACATTCTCATTCTCATATTGACGGTCTCCAGTCTGGGCCAACAAGGTTTGTGTGGCTCAAGTGGAGCGAAACTAACTGACCGGTATGACGGATGCGGCAACGACGCGTCAACTCGCTGCAAACATTCCGCGCGGCGGGATAGCGGTCTAGAGCAGGAAGGCGCTCGCCAGTCCGAGAAACAGGAAGAACCCCATGCTGTCGGTGACGAACGTCAGCATGACGCTGGACCCCTGCGCCGGATCACGATCCAGCCGGTGGAGCACGAGCGGGACCGACACCCCGATGATCGCCGCGACGATCAGGTTCATCAACACGGCGCTCATCATGACCAGCCCGAGCGGCATCGACCTGTACACGATCGTCGCAAACAGCCCCACGATCGTGCCCCACAGCGCGCCGTTCAGGAAGGCGACGATCAGCTCCTTACGGAGCAGATGCCAGGCGCTGTTCGCGGTGATCTGGCCGAGCGCCAGCCCACGCACGACGAGGGCGACGGTCTGGTTGCCGGTGTTTCCTCCGATGCTCGCGACGATCGGCATCAACGCCGCCAGCGCGACGAGCTCCTGAATGGTGCCCTCGAATGCGCCAATCACCCGTGAGGCGATGAAGGCGGTAGCGAGGTTGACGGCCAGCCACGGCCACCGGTTGCGCGCCGAATCGACTGCGGGCGCGAACAGATCCTCTGCCTTCCGCAATCCCGCGAGCGCCAGAACATCGTCGCCCGCCGACGACCGGATGAAGTCCATGACGGCGTCCGCCGTCACGCGGCCGATCAACTTGCCGCGATCGTCGACGATGGGCGCCGAGAGCAGGTCGTAGCGCTCGAAGGCCTTCGCGACCTCGTGTGCGTCGTCGTAGGGGCGGAACCGCCGCACGTCGCCGTCCATCACCGACGTCACCGCGACGCCCGCGTCGGCAATGATCAACGCGCCGAGGCCGACCGATCCAATCAGTATGTTCCGCGAATCCACGACGAACAGCCGGTCCGTTTGCGCCGGCAGCCGGCCGCGACGGCGGAGGAACGCGATTGCGTCCGCCACTGTCTGAGAGTCCCGCAGCACAAGGACATCCTGCATCATCAGACGGGCCGCGGAGCTCTCGGCGTACGCCCGCGTCTGCTCAACCCAGGAGCGGTCGCGCGCGTCGAGTAAGCCGGAGACCTCGTCCACCACGTCGGCGGGCACCGACTCCGAGAGATACCGCAGGTCGTCGGCATCCAGCTCCCGAAGCATCCCGACGAGCGCGTCGCGCGAGGTGTGCTCGATCAGCGACTCGCGGACACCGGTGCTGACTTCGGTGAGCGACTGGCCGGACAGATTCGGACTCAGTTCGCGCCAGACGACGAGCCGGTCGCCGATCGGCAGCGACTCGAGGATATGACCGAGATCCGCGGGGTGCAGGGTCCTGAGGCGCCTCTGCAGCTCCACGAGGTTCTGGCGATGCTGCATTTCCTCCAGCAACGCGCTGCGGGGCGTATCCTGCCGCCGCGCGACCGCCTCGAGCAGGCGGTGCCTCTGCAGCAGGCGGTCGACCTCAGCGACCACTTCCTCCAGGCGCCCTTCCGTATTTGCTTCCATCCTCACAGGATAGAGCAGCGGCGCACATATTCCGTCCTTCCGACAGCGGCCCAGGTCGCGGCCATCGAGGCCGAACCCGTTACATTTGTAAGAAGGTCGGAGCGCACTGCTGAGTGTAGGATTGACGTCAGGTCTGTATATGTTGCCAGCACCAACTGCATTGTCGCTTGCTCCTAACCTCGCCCTCGACGACCCCTCGCTGTACAAGAATCGGGAGCTGAGCTGGCTGGAGTTCAACCAGCGTGTGCTGGACCAAGCGCTGGACGACCACCATCCCTTGCTCGAGCGCGTGAAGTTTCTGGCGATCGTTTCGTCGAACCTCGACGAGTTCTTCATGGTGCGCGTGGCGACGCTGCTGAAGAAGCAGCGCGCCGGAATCGAGCAGAAGTCGATCGATGACAAGACTGTTGCCGTCCTGCTTGGGGCGATCCGGCATCGGGCGGCGGTCATGATGAAGGATGTCTCGGCCTGCTGGGCCGAGCACCTGCGGCCGCAGCTCGAAGAACACGGCATCAAGTTTCTCGAGCCTGGCGACTACACGCCCAAGATCGCGCGCTACCTCGCTTCATACTTCCGTGCGGAAATCTTTCCGCTGCTGACGCCGCTGGCGTTCGATCCAGGCCATCCGTTCCCCGTGATCTCGAGTCGCAGCAAGAACCTCGCGGTGGTCGTTCGCCAGGGACGCAGGAACAAGTTCGCGCGCGTCAAGATCCCGCCGCTGCTCCCACGCTTCATCCCTCTCGCCGGAGCCCCGACGGCTCCGGGTGTCTCGGGCACGACCTTCGCCTTTCTCGAGGACGTGGTTCGCGCGAACCTCGGCCAGCTGTTCCCGGGCGTAGAGCTCATCGGCGCGCACCTGTTCAGGGTGATTCGCGACACGGACATGGACGTGCCGGACGACAACGCCGACGATCTGCTCGAGTCGGTCGATCGGACGCTGCGCGAGCTCCGTCATGCGCCGCCCTCGCTGCTGCAGGTCGAGGCCTCGATGCCGCAGCGCGTCGTGAATACGCTCGTTGAAAACTTCGAGATCGAGGATGACATCGTCGTCCGCACCATGGAACGCCTCGATGTCTCGGACTGGATGGCGCTCCACAAGCTGCTCTACCCGCATCTGAAAGACCCGCCGTTCACGCCGCGGACGTTGTGGAACGTCCACCACCCGTGCGTGTTCGACGAGATCCGCGAGCAGGACTACCTCGTGCATCATCCGTTCGACTCGTTTGGTGCGGTCGAGGTGTTTCTCAAGCAAGCGTCCACCGATCCCAACGTGGTCGGCATCAAAATGACGCTGTACCGGGTCGGTGCGAACTCACCGCTGATCGACAGGCTGATTGAGGCGGCCGGCGCCGGGAAGCAGGTCGCCGTGCTGGTGGAGCTGAAGGCTCGCTTCGACGAGCGGAACAACATCCAATGGGCGACCCGCCTCGAGGATGCCGGCGTTCATGTCGTGTACGGCGTCGAGGGACTGAAGACGCACTGCAAGCTGTGCATGGTCGTCCGCAAGGAATCAGACGGGATCCGCCGCTACGTGCACATCGGCACCGGCAACTACAACCGCGCCACGTCGCAGGTGTACACCGACTTCGGGCTCTTCACGGCCGACACGGGCGTGCTCGACGATGTGGCCGAGGTGTTCAACTATCTGACGGGCTATTCGCGGCAGACGCAGTACGGCCATCTGATCGTGGCGCCTGTCAATCTGCGGAAGCACTTCGCGGAGCTTGTCGCGCGCGAGATCGTGCACGCCCAGGCGGGCCGCCAGGCGCACATGATTCTGAAGTGCAATGCCGTCACCGACCCGGCGATCGCGCGAACGCTGTACCAGGCGTCCCGGGCGGGGGTCGATATCGACATGATCGTGCGCGGGGCGTGCGTGCTTCGGCCGGGAATTCCCGGCGTGAGCGAACGCATACGCGTCAGGTCCGTCGTCGGCCGCTTCCTCGAACACTCGCGCGCCTACTACTTCGAGAATGGCGGCGAGCCGGAGCTGTATATCGGCAGCGCCGACTTGATGGAACGCAACCTCGATCGGCGTGTCGAGACGCTCTGCCGCGTTCGAGACGCCTCCATCACCCAACACATCCGGGGCGTGGTGCTCGATGCCTACCTGCGCGATAACGACCGGGCGTACGTCCTCGTGAACGGCGAGTACCAGAAGGCTGAACCAGACAAGGATGAAACTCGCGTGAGCGCCCAGCAGCTCCTGCTCGGGTGGTACGGGTCGAACCCGACGGTGGAAGAGGAGAACCCACGCCCATGTGAGTCGTGAAGCGCTCCGCTGCCGGACCGCGGACCTCGCGCAGGGCGGAAATGTTCCCTCAGCCCTGGCCCCCAAAATCGTGAGGTCGATGTCACACGCCGGTCATCTCAGCGTTACCGCGCCCAAGTACCTTTTCACCGCATGAGACGAATCACGATCGGACTTCTGCTGGCGAGCCTCGGCGGCGGCCTAGCGTCGGTCAAGACGCACGCCACAGGCAGTTTTTCCTTCTGGAGTGAGCGCCCGAGACACTTCCGCTTCCCTTTCCGCGAGAAGAGCTTTCAGCGCATCTCGACGTTCGGTAACTATCTGAACAATGGGGCCGACGCTGCCGGCGAGACCGTATCGGAGATCGTCGCGGCCACGGCGAACGGCAGGACACTGGTCTACACGGACGCCATTAGAGGCACGATCGGCTTCATCGACATCACCAATCCTTCCAACCCGCAGCCCCTGGGCACTCTCCCCCTCGATCCCGACCCGGACGACGACGTGGATCACAGTCCGACGTCGGTGGACGTGCTGGGCAACCGGTACGCGCTGGTCACGGTGGACACGACGAGCGGCGCGTTCGACGCGCCGAGCGGCTACCTGCTCGTCGTGGACATTTCCAACCCGGCCGCGCCCTTTCCCGCGGGAGCGCCAATCGATTTGGGCGGCCAGCCCGACTCGCTGAAGATGAGCCCGGATGAAAAATTTGCGGCCATCGCGATCGAGAACCAACGCAACGAAGACCTGTGCGTCGGCGGGACGCTCGACGGCACCGAGGTCGACGAAGAAGACTGCATCGGGGGAGGAGGCGCCCTCGGGGTGCTTCCCCAGGCGCCCGCGGGGTTCCTGGCCGTCATCAGGCTGGCGGGTCCTCCGGCAGCATGGGTACCTCAGGATGTCAACCTGACGGGGCTCGCGCTCTACGGGGGGGGCGATCCGGAACCGGAGTTCGTGGACATCAACCGGCGCAACGAGGCGGTGGTCACCCTCCAGGAGAACAACCACATCGTCGTCGTCGACCTGCCCACGCGGACGATCAAGAACCACTTTCGGGCCGGAACAGTGACGCTCAATGGGGTTGACGCCGTGGAGGACAGCGTGATCTCGCTCACCGACGTTCTCCCGAACGTGCGCCGGGAGCCTGACGCGGTCGCGTGGACGCCAGGCCCCTTGGGCACCATCCAAATCGCCACGGCCAACGAAGGCGACCTCTTCGGTGGCAGCCGCGGCTTCTCGATCTTCCGGCCCAACGGCAGTGTGGCCTTCGACAGCGGCACCTCGTTCGAGGAGCTCGCCGTGCGGCACGGTCACTATCCGGAAAGCCGATCCGACGCCAAGGGCTCCGAGCCCGAGTCGGTTCTGTACGCGCGGTTTGGGTTCGAGGACTATCTGTTCGTCGGGAGCGAGCGAGGGAACTTCATCGCGGTCTACACAATCGATCTGCTCGGGCGGCCAAAGTTCGAACAGCTGCTGCCTGGACCGCAGGGGCCGGAAGGGTTGCTGGCTATCCCGGAGCGTAACCTTCTGGTCGTCTCGGGCGAGACCGACCTCGAAGGAGTCGCGGCGCGGTCGACCGTGATGATCTACCAGCTGAAGCACGGCCAACCCACCTATCCGCAGATTCTGTCCGATGAGGACGGCGGATCGCCAATCCCCTGGTCGGCGCTGTCGGGGATGGTCGGGGTTCCGGGGCGCCCGAATTCCGTGTTGGCTGTCTGGGACGGAGCTTACGCGGAGAGCAACATCCTGCGCATCGACGTTTCGGAGAAGCCCGCGGTCGTCACCGATTCACTGACGATCAATCCTGGAGCGATCGGCACCGGCAACTACGACCCGGAAGGGATCGCCATTGCGCCAGACGAGACGGTCTGG
Organism: uncultured Acidobacteriota bacterium; assembly: GCA_963745495.1. GTDB lineage: Bacteria > Acidobacteriota > Vicinamibacteria > Vicinamibacterales > CAVVIG01 > CAVUXJ01. The sequence goes on along the minus strand of CAVUXJ010000009.1, from coordinate 497,797 downwards.
GTCGCCAGCGAGGGCAACGCGAGCGATACGATTCCCAATCGACTGCTCAGGCTCGACTCGAGCGGCAACGTGCTGGCTGAGATTGGACTCCCAGCGGACGTCATCGCGTGCCGCGCGGCAACAACCGGCACGGTTCCTCGCCGAACGCTGGGCTCCGGCTTCGAAGGAGTGACCGTGTTGCCCGGGCCGGGAACCGGCTACCGTCTCGCGATCGCCCAGCAACGTGGCTGGAACTACACGTCGGCGGCCTGCGAAACCCTGGACGACGATGGCGGCGGCTTCAACGCCCTCGGCGAGCCGAAATGGACCCGCATCTGGCTCTACGACCCTGTCGCCAACACCTGGAACCACATCTTCTGGGAGCTCGCGCCGCTGCCACCAAATGCGGCGTGGATCGGACTCTCCGAGATCACCGCGTTGCCGGGCGGCAATCTGATTCTGGTTGAGCGTGACAATCTCACGGGCAACTTTGCCGCCCTCAAGACGCTTGTGCAAGTCGCCGGCGGCACGCCCGTCGGCGGACTGATCGGCCACGGCTCGAAGGCTGTGTACGATCTCCTGCCGCACCTCCTGGCGACCCACGGCTGGATCACCGACAAGGTCGAAGGCGTTGCGGTGACGCAGACCGGTCGCACCTATGTGGCCACGGACAATGACGGACTCGACGATTGGTCAGGAGAATCCTGGTTCTTCGGGCTCGGCCGATTCTGGGAAATCTTCGACTAACGCCAGACTGCTTGCGCACCATGCTCGCGCGGGTACTTCGGGGCCCGCACGAGCCCGTGGTGACCCTGCGGTTACGGGCTGGCCAGCCGTAGCTCTCCGTGAGGGAGTCTGCCTTGATTCCGGGCGTCCTCCATGACTACAAGGCTGCCGCGCGCGATCGCGAGGGGTACATCAGACCAACACCCTGGTCCGGCCTTCTTCACTGGTGTCAAGGTGTTCCTCGTCTGATTCCGGCGACACCTCGGAGGGCGTGCGCACGTTCGGCTCACCCGACACGGCCGCGCTCTTGGACAGCTTGCCGTGAGCCTTGCGGGATGGCGTGCGCGGGTATCGCCCGCCACCGTCGCTGGCGGCTTTTCGGTTTGTGACCTTCTTCGGCGTCTTCGCCGAATCAGCACCTGGCAACGGCGGGCGGCTACTCGGATCCAGTCGCGCCCGGTTGCGAACGAAGGCCTTGATGGTCTTCAGAGCCGCACGAGCCTCGCGCTCGGTACGTCGACCCTTGAAATATGCCGCGAGCTCCCCGTTCGCGCGAAGAACCTCTTCGTCGCGCATGGCCCGTTCAGCCGCGCTCTCCCGAGTGACGCCGGCTTTGTGTCGCTGATCCATGGTTCACTCCCAGAGTTCCGACGCGAACGAAGGAGTCCCGGGCCGAGCTCGAGGGCGCGTCACCGATGTTCCTCGAGGTAGGTGTACCCGTTGAGGCCGTCTTCATAGAACCGGAGCAGCCGGCCGGACTCTTCGACGTCGAATCGCCCGCCGCGGACGGCGCTTTCGACGTCCGACCGTAGCTTGGCCATCAGCGTCGCGGTATCGAACTGAACGTAGTCCAGCACTTCGCGGACCGTGTCGCCCTTGATGACGGCGTCCAGGACGACGGCGTCGTTGCCGTCCAGGCTCACGTGGACGGCGTGGGTGTCACCGAGCAGGTTGTGCAGATCACCCAGAATCTCCTGGTACGCACCCACCAGAAAGACGCCAAGGCAATACGGCGATCCGTTGAGGACATGAAGCGGCAGCGTGCGCTTCACATCGCGTCGATCGATGAACTGATCGACCTTCCCGTCCGAGTCACAGGTGATGTCGCCGAGGACCGCGTGCCGCGTCGGGCGCTCGGCCAGCCGGTGGATCGGCATGATGGGAAAGAGCTGCTTGATGGCCCAGCTGTCGGGAATGGACTGGAAAAGCGAGAAGTTGCAGAAGTAGGTGTCCGACAACGACTCGTCGAGGTTCTGGAGATCCTCCGGGACTTCGTCCATCGTCAGGACCAGCTTCTGGAGCTTGAGGCAGATCGCCCAGTAGAGGTTCTCGGCCAGCGATCGCTGGTCGAGCGGCAGGTAGCCGCCCGAGAACAGATTCATCGCCATGTCCAGCGCCAGCTGCGCGTCGTGATAGCTCTCGAGCGCATTCCTCGACGTCAGACCGACGTAGGTCTCCATCAGGTCGATCAACGGCTGTTCCATCTCGGGCGTCACAGCCTTCGCAACGGACTCCTCGCCGAGACCCGAGACATCGAGGACGTTGAACACCAGGACGCTGTGATACGCCACGATGGCACGCCCGCTTTCCGACACAATCGTCGGATGCGGGACCTTCGCCTCATCGCAGACCGTCTGGATGTGGTAGACGACGTCGTTGGCGTACTCCTGCAGCGTGTAGTTCACGCTCGATTCGAAATCGGTCTGTGACCCGTCGTAATCGACGCCGAGTCCCCCGCCCACGTCCAGGTACCGCAGTCCGGCGCCGGCCTTCACAAGCTCGACGTACACGCGCGCGGCTTCGTTCAGCGCCCTTTTGACGATGCGGATGTTGGGGATCTGGCTGCCAAGGTGAAAGTGCAGCAGCTGGAAGCAATCCTCCATTCCCCGCGCCTTCAGCTCCTCGAGCCCGCGGAGAACCTCTCCGACCGTCAGGCCGAACTTCGAACGATAGCCGCCCGAGGACTGCCAGCGCCCGCCGCCGCGCGCAGCGAGCTTGACCCGCATGCCGATGGTCGGCCGGACGCCCACCTTCGCCGCATATTCGAGAATCAGGTCCAGCTCGGTGTACTTTTCGACAACCGGGATGATGCGCCGGCCGATCTTCTGCGCCAGCATCGCCATCTCGATGAACTCCGCGTCCTTGAAACCGTTGCAGATGATCGGCGTCTCGTTGCTGGCGAGCGCCACGACCGCGAGCAGCTCCGGCTTGGATCCTGCCTCGAGGCCGAACTGATACTGGCGGCCGAAGTCGAGGACCTCCTCCACCACCTGACGCTGCTGGTTGACCTTGATGGGGTACACGCAGATGTAGCGGCCCGAGTACTCATGCTGAGCGATGGCCCGCTGGAACGCTTCGTAGATATCCTGAAGCCGATCCGCGAGGATGTCGCGAAACCGGATGAGCGTCGGGAGACTGATGCCTCGGCGCTGCAGATCGTCGACCAGTTGCTTGAGGTCGATCGATCGGCTGGTGTCCTTGGTCGGATGGACCTTCACCTGTCCGTTGCCGCCAACCGTAAAGTAGCCCTTTCCCCATCGCGCGATTTCGTACAGCTCCGCCGCATCCGCAGGAGTCCAGGCGTCGCCCACATCATGAGCGGAGCGGACCCGGGCGATCGGATCATTCATGCACAGATGATATCGATTTTCTTGCGTCGGCGTTTCAGGATTTACGACTTCCGCCCGACGCTCGAGTCTTCTTCGTCGTCATCGGGACCCTCCCTCGTCGCGGCCGTGCCGATCGTCGCCACGGTTGTTGTGGCAGCCGCGCGGAAGCGGTCGATCGAGCTTGATCACGATGAATTCGTTCGGGTCGGGCTGAACCGGCACGCGGCCGGCGCTGAACGGGTAGTTGTTGTCGTTGACGAAGTCTGAAGAGTTCTCCTTGGCACCGAAGCCGTTGTCCGCCAGACCCAGAAGTCGTCATGCGATCCGGCCAGCACCGAGGAAATGCCCTGGACAGGCTGTTGGTCTTCGAACGGAGGCAGGCGGCCGTTCGCGGGTGTGATCAGCTGCCCGGATGTCGGACCGGGCGCGAAGGTGTCGGCTGGAAACGTCGCAAAGCCTTCGAGCGTCTGGGCGGCCGCCGAGCCAGGCGCGGCGGAAAGAGTCCCCAGAAGCAACAGTGAACACACTGAACGTCTCGTCATGCAGATCCTCCATGCCGTCAGAACATTTCGACGGCGGAAAGATGGTAGAGGACCCGTATGACTGGCTGGCGACCGCACCGAGTCCGAATCGTAAGCCGTTTGTAAATACCTGGCGACGCTGGAGATGACCGTCGCATGCCGTTCATGGCCACGCCTCCCCCGGTTACACAAAAGTTACTCACAACGAGGAGTCGTACCGGCTGGTTGTTTGCAGGAGAATACGGTATGGTCACACCGAACCGAAACTGCCTCTTCACGAGCTCACGGCCATTGCCCGCGACGTCGTCGGTCAGCGCCATCACGAAGTCGTGGGCGCGGTCCCTGCGGAAGGCGACTCCGGAATACGCCGAGCTGATCGTGGCGTTGAACGCCGATCCTGATTCCTCCATCCACCGCCTGACAATTGGCGTCCATCGCACGGCGTCTCCGGAGAGCATTCGTGAGCTGATCGAGCGTCGGCTGCAGGCTCGGCGAGCAAGACGCACGACTGATGTGTTTAGAGCAACCCGCCAGCCCGGGCGTTGGACGCGTCTTTCTCCTCCGGCTGTAGCAACCGCGGATTCCGAGTCGTGTACGCGTACTGGCGATTCCGACCCCAGAGGCGTGGGTTTTGCATGATGACCACGCATTCCGGAGGTCGCCTTGATGCTTGACAGTGTTACGCCTCAATCACTCCTGCAGCAGCAGGTGTCAGCGCTCCAAGACCATACGCCGGCCCTACTGGACGGAGGCGTCGAGGGCGTTCATGACGCTCGGATCGCGACGCGCCGGATCAGGGAACTGCTGCCGCTCACGAGCGAATGGCACCGGCCCGAGGTCGTCGATCACCTGTACCAGGGATTTCGCGCGATTGGCCGAGCGTTAGGCAGAGTCCGCGACGCGGACGTCCGGATCCTGCTCCTCAAGCATCTCGAACCACGAATCCCAAGCGCCGTTCCGGCACTGGTGAGGGTGCGTCAGCAGCAGGAGCGTCGCCGGCTCGAGCTCATGCGAAAGCTGATCAAGCAGTTGGAGCACGACGAGCTGCTGGACCTCATGCACGAAGGCCTGCCTGGCAAGCGGGCGCACTCACGCTGGGGAAGGGGCCCGGGGCATCGGTGGCGGCAACAGCTGCAGTCGATTCTCAGCGACCGGGCGCAGCGCGCCACGGATGCCGTTCGCCACGCGACAGGAGTGTATTTCCCACATCGAGCCCACTCCGCTCGGATCGCCATCAAGAAATTGCGCTATGTCATGGAGATCGCCGAAGCCACCCGCACCTTTCGAACAGCCGGAGCCATTCCCGCCTTGAAAAAGGCTCAGGATATCCTCGGCGACCTGCATGATCGCCAGGAGCTCATCGATGAGCTTGAGGACGCCGTGCCGTATGGCGACAATGGAGGAACCGCTCATCAGCTGGGCCTCGTTACTCACGTCGTGGCAGCCGACCTGTCCGATCTGCATGCCCGGTACCTCTCCCGTCGGGATCAGGTGCTGGCGGTCGCCGGCGACGCGCACCACCTCAAGCACCCTCGGCATGCAGCCGCGCCGCTGGCGATCGCGGCAGGGGCGCTCGCCGTGTCTTCAGGGCTTGTCGTCGTTCAGTCATCATGGCGCCGACGGGCGTGAGTCGAATACTCGAGCCGTTGCCGAGGACGGTTCTCTCAACGTCGTCATCGAATCCCCCCGTGGCTCTCGAACAGTATTTCATTGCCGCCGTGGCGTTCGAAGGTCAGGGAGCTGAAGCTGCTCGGATGGTGAAACGCCGAGGAAGCCACGGGCGCGATCACCGCTTCGGATGCGAGACGTGAGACGTCCGGGCGACGGGCCAGCGTCCCGGTAGTATCGCGAATTGTCGCGAACGTCATGCGCAAGTCATCCTCCTGGCACATTTCCCCAATAGCCTAAAGCGACCGTGGAGCCGCGGCTTACGACAGGCGTCTGGCTCCCGGCGGTCGAGTCCGTGCCGTTCTCGCCGTACACCGAACCGGAGGTCGGAATGTTCCCACGCAAGATGTTCACGCGCAGAAACGCCGTGGTGCTGTTCGTGGCGATGACGTGCCTGCTACCCATTGTGTCCAGCGCCCACGACGACGATCGGGATCGCGATCGCGACAAGGCAACTCCAGTGTCCAGGTCGGGCCGCGTCCCTTCTACCTGGTCGATCAAGATGAGCCCCAGCCGGCTCAAGCGCAAGCTGGAACAGTGCAGTGCGGGTCCGTTCTACAAGACGGATTTCTCGATCGGCCACGGGGCGGCGGCACGCTGCAATTCCCGGAGCACACCAAGGAAAGCCATGAAGCGGGCGCGCGCATGGGCGCGGGCATTCAAGAATGTGACGTGACGTTCACCAAGGACGGTCAACTGGTGTGCCGCCACGACCAGTGCGACCTGCACACCACCACCAACATCCTGGTGACGCCGCTTGCGGCCATGTGTTCCCAGCCGTTTTCACCGGCCGATTTTGACGCCAGCGGCAAGCGGACGAAGGCGGCGACGGCGCTTTGCTGCACCAGTGACCTGAGCCTGTCCGAGTTCAAGACCCTCAAGGGCAAGATGGACGCGTCCAATCCGAACGCGACGACTCCAGAGGCATTCCAGGGCGGTACCGCGAACTGGCGCACCGACCTCTATTCCACTGGTGCGACCCTGCTGACCCACAAAGAGAGCATCGAGTTGCTCGACAAGCTCGGAAGCAAGTACACCCCGGAACTGAAGGGCCCGAACCGCACCGCCAAGCTTGCAGGTGGAAATGGTGTTTGGCAGCCAGTCGGCCTACGCTCAAGCGATGATCGACGACTACAAGGCGGCTGGTATTTCTCCCAGAAAGGTGTGGGCGCAGTCGTTCAATAAAGACGACGTCCTGCACTGGATCGCGAACGAGCCGGCGTTCGGCAAGCAGGCCGTGTATCTGGACGACGCCAACGTCCCGGCCGACGTGCCCAGTGCAGCCGAGCTGAAGGGCTATGCCAAGCAGGGCATCAAGATCGTCGCTCCGCCCATGTGGGTGCTGCTGGACGTGAAGAACGGCAAGATCGTGCCATCGCAGTATGCCAAGGATGCGAAGGCCGCCGGACTCGACATCATTACCTGGACCATCGAGCGTTCCGGACGCATCGTCCAGGAAGTCCTGCCCACCAAGGGCACCGCCTCGCCTTCGTTCTATTATCAAACCACGCTGGACGCCCTCCACAACGATGGCGACCTGATGACCACCCTGGATGTCTTGGCCAAGCAGGTGGGCATCCTGGGCATCTTCTCCGACTGGTCGGGCACTGTCGAGCTACTACGCGAGCTGCATGGAGCTGAAGTAGGTCCCACAACGTTGCTTGGAAGGCCGGGGAGCGCGGTGCAGGGAGAGCACCGCGCTCCCTTCCCGGAGCGGTCCAACGGGCCGCCGTTTCATGCCAGCGAAAACGTCCCGTCGTGTCCTCGCTTCAGGAAGTGCACGTCGGCGAGCGCTTCGAGAATCTCCCGGCATACCGTCGGGTCGAGCCCCCCCAGCCGTGCGGCGTCGGCAGGCGACAGATGCATGCCGGGCATTTCCTGATACATCGCTTTCAGCCGTTGAGCGAGCACGGGAATACCAATGGCTGGCGCGGCAACCGGTGAAGACTGATTGGTTGCGAAAACAGTCATGGCGTCGCACCCCCACTCTCACGAACAAGCGAGGCGCCCGCTCCGACGCTGCTTCGCGATGCGCGTCGCCGGACATAGGAACCGTCAGGCGTGCGGCCGAGAAACCCGGACACGAGCAACTCTGTCAACGCTCGTTCACACAGCTCTTCGGAAAAGTTCCAGAGACGCCGCGCCTGCGAAAACGTCAGACGCAGTTCGGGCATCTCGGCGTACTCCATCTGGATGAGCTCGATGGCGTCCTGGATCGGCATGAATCGCATGGGACCTCCTTCACGGTAACTCGTGAACGTCCGTCCGAATGGCCTCAATCGTCGTCGTGGTGGCGTCTCAGGATCCCGGACAGTGCGCGCCCATCAACTGTGGGCATGGGGGAGAAGTCCAGGAGCTCCAACAGCGTGGGCGCTACGTCGATATTGCGTACCTGCCGCAGATTCCTGCCCTGCTTTACGTTTGGGCCTGCGGCGTAGAAGATCGCGCTCATCGACGACAGTTCAGAATCGTGCCCATGCGCCCCATAAAAGTTGGGGACCGAGTAAGGGTTGCCCGTCGCCGAATCGCCCAACCTGACCACGAGCGGGTTCTGAGCTCCATCAAAGTTGTAGCCCTCGTCCATCAGCGCAAGAACATCCCCTGTGTCCTGACCGATGTTGTCGTCAGTGCAGAAGCCCGGCCCGGCGGCGCATCCGAACGGGCGAGTCCAGACATGGGTGAAAAGCGGCCGGCCTGAAGGGTTGTAGTACGGATTCGGATCCACAGCGTTGCGGAGTGCTGTCGCGATGCTGTTGACGAGACTCTCGAAGGCGGCGGGGTCCACCGTTCCCCCACTCTCCCGTCCGGCGAGATTGACGTAGATGTTCGTGGCCGGTCCCGTCGTGCGAATGCCAATCTGGCTGAGGCTGATGCTCGCATTCGAGAGGATGGTTGACAGGTTTACCGCCGTATGGAACGGGGCCATTCCGTGATCCGACACCACGAACACGTCGCTCAACGGCTCCCCGTGCCTGTCAACACCGACGGCCTGGACGATCTTCTCCACGGCATCGCTGGCCTGCCTGTACGCGAACTCCAGGTAGCGGGCATACCGAGCCACCTTCGCTGCGTCCTGGCCGATAGCGCCCGGCGCCCCGGGAACGCTGATCGTCGCCGCATTGGTCGGATCGGTGGCCTGCCTCGGATCCGTCAGCGTGAACTGGTGTCCTGAGCCATCGGGCTGCTCGATGTACACCATCACGAGGTCGGCGTCCTCGTTTTCGCGAATTGCTCGCTGCGCCAGCTTCGTCTGGTACTCCACGAAGGTCTTCACCTGATCCTCGTACACTGCCTCGAGCTCCTCGTCCGAGAAGGCATTGAAGGTGGGGGTTCCCAGCCGCTCCGGGATCCTGAAGTCTGGTTGCGCCACCCAGAACCCCACGTGCCCGTTGACATCGTCCACGGAGTCGAGAACAGCGGGAACAGGACTGCTGCGCGGAATGAAGTTCGCCCCGTACCTCGCGAAGCGGACGGTGGAGAGATCGGGCGCGATCCGGTTCACGTAGAACGACGTGCCTACCTTACTGCCCGAGTCCTCGAAGAAGAACCTCGCCGACCGCCCGCCGGCGCGAGCATATGCCGGCCCAGTGGAGGGAAGGGCAAAAGGCCCGGCCTGACGCCCGCATTCGCGTCGAAGAACACGAGCGTGTCGTAGTCGGTCCGACGGTTGTTCGTCTGGTCGAGCGCGGCCACGGCGATGTCGTACCTGAGCGTCCGGAGCGGGCTGCTCGCTCCGCACGGCAGCAAGCTCAGGTCCGGGGCACAGAAGATGGTTTCGATCGGCGCCGTCGTGACCTGAATCGGGCTGTACGAGCGACGGCCGGCGGCTTCGATCTGATCCACAAGACCGGCCGCCGCCGGGGTGAAGCTCGGCCCGGTGACCGTGAATCCTACCGCTCCCACCCCGCCGAACGCGCCGAAGGGGACCGTGTAGTCCACCGGTACGCGTCGGGACAGCGGCCTGAACGGGGATGCTGTTGATGCGGATTTCGGCACCGTCGCCCCCAGGCCACGTCGCGGTTACGACCTTGCCGCCGCCAGCTCGTACCTGGACCCACAGGGGCTCGGCGGTGGGCGACGGAGCCGGCCCCAGCGGTGAGATCCTGTAGCCACCAATCGGCGCAGCGAACCCGCTGAGGCTCGCAGAGATCGGACCCGCCACCGGATGGAAGGTGTTCGCGCTGATGTTGTTGTGCGGAGCAGTCGACCCGGTCGCGATCGCGATGTGCGAGACGGCCGTCACGGACGGTGTCGCGGTGATGTTCTGCGCCGCGCTGACGCCGAACTTCTTGATGCGTCCGAGACCGGTGTTCCGGTCGAGCACGCCCCGCCGCAGATAGCGCTCGATCAGGCTCCGGCTTGGCGCCGTCGAGGGAGATCAGGACCACCTTCGGTCGCGCGACGCTCGCGAGACTCGTCATCATGGTGATCGTGAGCCCCGGGTGTCGCGGTCACCGCCATCAATCCGGCGACGACCACCGCCCCTGCGCGAAGCAGACGACGGGATGAACCGGGATGAAGTATGCGCACGTCTGGCTCCTTGTGAAGGGGCGTTGGCCGGGCCCGGTCTTGAAAGCCGAGGCGGCCCTGGCTGTACCTGAAATGGCCGCGAGGTGGATGGTAGTGTCCTGTTACTACGACTGCGCCACGGGCGCGTGTCGGCGGCCCAAAAGGATCATCACAAGCAGGCAAACACCGTCTTGAAGCAGAGATGATGAACCCGTGATCGTATGGGCGCCGGCCAGTCGGCTGAGGTTGTGGTGTTGCTGAGGTTGTGGTGTTGCTGAGCTTGGGTCACTCCAGACAGGACCGAAGTTGCCGAAGTGTCACATGCACGTGTCGGCGTCGTCACCAGTCGGCGGTATACAGGAGGAGCCATGTCCTACAACCTCACGCTCCAGTGCGGCTGCCTCGTCTATGTCGCGTGCGACCCGCTGACGTCGGTTGCGCACGCGCGCATCCTCGAGCGGCGCGATCCCGCGTGTCGCGTGCGGAAGCACGCAGTCGGCCTTCGCCTGTCTCTCTTCGAGATCGTGACGGACCTCGGCGAGATCGAGTCGGGCCCCAAACCTCGGTCAGCATCCGGCGCCGAGACGGTCCGGGAGGTTGCGACGGGGACGCCGGCGCCCGGCCTGCGACGCGAAGCAAGATGACGCGATCCAGCTGGCGCTCTCAGGCCGCCCACGACCCGTTGCGGTAGAGCGTCAACGCCACGTCCACGTTCGCGCGCAGCGTGCGGCGCGATGGCCTCCCAGCTCTTCTCGCACTTGAGGAGCGTCTTCCACGAGTACAGATGCTTCGCCTTGTGGAAGTCGCTGTTGGCGACGTACGGGATAGTGCTTCAGGCTCGTCACCGAAAACAGATCGTCGCGATTGGCGGCCTCCCAGACGTCGACCAGCTCCACGAGCCGCTTCCGGTGATCCCATAGATAACACGTGCCGATCTCGATTCGCCGCGTCGTCCGGTGATGCGGATGGCAGGCGATGCTGAACGCGCCCTGGCGGCGGATCTCCTTGCAGGATGTCTTCGGCGGGCTGATCGGCGCTGATGAACTCGCGCAGGTTCAGCGCGACGATGTGCGAGTTGTTCTTGCTGCGGATATGGTTCTGCGTGACCTCGGCGCCGGGAATCACCAGCAGATCGTACAGGCGCTTCGCTCGCTCGGCTTCGGCGGCGATGTCGGCCATGTAGGCCTCGAACCGATCCTCGGTGACCGAGAAGTGGCGCAGACCGAGCGACGCCAGGCGCCCGGCCCGGCCGAGCAGATCGCGCTTCATCAGGATGTGATCGGTGATGGCGATGACGTCGAAGCGGCCGGTCTGGCCGTACAGGTCGACGACCTCGCGGATCGACAGCCGCCCGTCGCTCCACGTCGTATGCACATGAAAATCGCAGAGCAGAAACGGCTCGTATCCCGGCACGTCAGGCCCTCACATCAAGATGTTCGCGATCCGCGGGACGGTGGCGAAGGATCTCCGACCAGAAGTTTCTGACGTACAGCCCGAACACCTTGCGCTTGCCCATCGCGTGGTAGCGGCGCGCCGAGGTCCAGACCCAGCACTCCGGCGCCAGATCGATCGACCCGAGCGGCGTCAGCCGGCGCCCGAGGTTCGTGTCCTCGCCGTGAAACTCGATCGAGCGGTCGAACCCGCCGATCCGCGTCGAGTCGCTTCGCCGCGTCACGGCGAAATTGCCGCCGTAGAGGATCGCGCCGGCCCCGAGCAGCGTCGTGGACCAATGCATGGGTCGGGGGCGCGACGATGAGGTCGTAGGCGCGAATCAGCGTCCGGCCCGTCCAGTCCCAGTCGTAGAAGCGATACGGTCCGGTGACCGCGACGGGCGCGGAGTCGCGCAGGAAGCGGCGTTCGACGCGCTCCAGCCACAGCAGCGGCACCCGGCAGTCGGCGTCGACGTACGCGAGGATGTCGCCGCGCGCCGCGCAGGCGCCCGGTCTCGCGTGCCACGACGAGCCCCTTGGCCGGTTCGTCCACCACGCGCACGCCCGGCACCGCGCGCGCCACGGCCGCTGTCTCGTCGATGCTGGCATTGTTGACGACGAGGATTTCGTCGGGCGGCCGGGTCTGGGCCAGGAGGGAATGGAGACAGGCGGGAAGGACGCGGGCTTCGTTGTAGGCGCAGACGATCGCGGTGATCGTCGGCCTCATGCCGGGGGGCGTGTTCCGGGCGCTCGGCAGGTCATCAGCCCGAATATTAGCGACGCCCTGTGACGAACGGGCCGCGGGAGGCTCACAAGCGTGTGAATTCGTTCAGTCCGAGGTCTTCTCGAGCGGCTCGAGGAGGATGTACCAGCTCTCGCAATCGATGCGGGAGCCGCCGCCGAGCGTCGACCGTGAAGGCGAGGTTCAGCGAGGGAATCTCCCATCGCTGCCTGGCGCGCGTGCCTTGCATCGCCACCTGATACGGCTTCAGCAGGTTGTCCGGCGAGTTGTGCGTCGCGGTGCTCGTCCTGGACGCCCTTGAAAATCGCGAACTCGCGCCGGGGTCCGAGGTGCACCTCGAACTGTCCGACGCCGTTGACCACGTGGTCGTACACGCGCTCGGCGTAGCCGCTCGAGCCCGGCTCCTGGCACGACTGCCAGTTGCCTTCGAGGATGTTGCGGGGGTTGCCTGGCAACGAGACGAACTGCGCCGCGGCGGATCGCGGGGTCAGCGAAGGCGCCAGGACGACAGACACCGCCTACGAGCCAGGGTGCCCTGGCGAACGACGGACGCACGTGGCTCCTTTCGCGGCGACCCGGGAGAGTCTACCGCAGAATAGCACCAAATACTCGAACGACGTAACCCACATTTAACAGCTTCGATACGACAGCGAAACCTGCGACCGCTACCGTGGATTGTAGTGAACGGCGTCACCATGGAGGTCACGGACAGCAGCCGGAGGTCGCGGCCACACCACATAGGCTGGCGCTGTCCTCTGTCATCCACACCTTTCCGTGTCCTCCGTGATGGCGCCGCTCGCGCGTAATCCATGCCCAAGCACCGGGTTCTTATCGTCGAAGACGAGCAGGACATCGCCGGCCTCATCAAGCACACGCTCGAGCGGGGCGGCGACGCCGAAGCGGAAATCGTCGGCAGCGGCGACGCCGCGCTGAAGGCCGTTGCCGCGCGGCCGCCCGATCTGATCATTCTCGACCTGAACCTGCCGGTGCTGAGCGGGACGGAAGTGTGCCGCATCCTGCGGGCCGCACCGACGCGCAACACGTGCCGATCATCATGCTGACCGCGCGGACCGGCGAGCAGGATCGCGTCAACGGCCTCGAGCTCGGGCGCCGACGACTACGTCACCAAGCCGTTCAGCCTGCGCGAGCTGACGGCGCGCGTCCGGGCGGTCCTGCGGCGCAGCGACGAAGCCGCAAGAGCGGCCCGCCATGGCATACAACGGGACCCAGCTGAGCGCCGACTTCGACGCCGTGTCGCGTCGCCGTCGACGGCGAGGCCGTGCGGCTGACGCGGCGCGAGTTCGAGCTGCTGCGGTATCTGGTGCAGAACAAGAACCGCGTCGTCTCGCGCGACCGGCTGCTCGAGCGCGTGTGGGGGTACGACCGGCTCGTGGAGACGCGGTCGGTCGACGTCCACGTCGGCCGGCTGCGCGGCAAGCTCGGCGAAGCCGGCCGTCAGATCGAAACGGTGGTCGGGCTCGGGCTATCGGTTCATCGACTGAGCTCAGGCTCGTCACGCGCGACCGCCAGCCGCTGTGCCGTCAGCTCCAGCACTTCCCGCTCGAACAACGCCATGGCGCGCTCGACGCGGTGCCAGTCCCGGTAGTGGTCGAGACGCCGCAGGGTGCGATCTTCCTCGAGCTTCACCTCCCAGCCGGCGGACCCGGCGCAGATGGAATAATGGCGAACGTGATCGGCGTACCGAAGGCTTAGCGCGAACATGAAGAACCTCTGCGGCATTGGGCCCAACCTTCGCTTGCCAGTTGTGCGCAAGCGAAGAGGCAATCTTGCCCGTACCGACGAGCCGGCTGGTGTAAATTCTTTGTAACAGTCGGTTGCCTACCGAATCGCGATTAGGGGTACTGACCTTCTGCGGAGGACACATCATGGAACCGGCCCAAAACTACAAGAACCACACCCGCCTCGTCCCCATGTTTCACTTTGGCGTGCTCGGGATCTTCCTCGTCAACTTTCTCTGGGCCGCGTTCAGGCTGACAGGACGGCGTCACGGGCCAGTCGGTGATGGACCTGCTGATGGCCATCGGCCTGCTCCTGCTGGCCCTCTCGGTGCGTTCGATGGTCCTCCGCGTGCAGGACCGCGTGATTCGCCTGGAGATGAGGCTTCGCCTTCGCGAGGTGCTGCCGGCCGATCTCCATGGCAGGATTCCGGCGCTGACGCCGCGTCAGCTCGATCGCGCTTGCGCTTCGCCAGCGACGCGGAGCTGCCGGCGCTGGTGCGCGACGTGCTCGCCGGCACGCTCGCGACATCCAAAGAGATCAAGCTGAGGATCAAGGACTGGCAGGGGGACTATCTGAGAGCGTAGAGGTTCGAGCGGGCTCTAGAGCCGCTAGAACCGCCTTATTTCTTGATCGTCCTGAGAATCCTCGGCGTCACGAACCAGCGGAGCGTGCCGGGGCCGGCCGGAGGCAGCGTCTCGACGTCGATGCGGCAGACGGCGCCCTTCTTGAACTCGAAGGGGTGACGCGAGCCGGCCAGGCTGGCGGCAAGCTCGCCGATGCCAGGCTCGTGGCCGACCAGCGCGATGCGCGTTCGGCGCGACTGCTTTTCGAGATCGGCGAGCACCGTCTGCACGCTGCCGCCCGGCGCCAGCGCGTCGGCGGTGACGATCGGCGGGCGGGGGTCGAACGCGCCGGCGACGATGTCGGCGGTCTGCCGCGTGCGGACCAGCGGGCTGGTCAGCACGACGTCGAATGACACCCCGAGCGCCGCGAGGCCGCGCGCACCTTTTCGCAGGCGGTTCATGCCGTCCTCGGTGAGCGGCCGCTTGGTGTCGTCGGGCCAGGCGTCGCCGCGTTCTTCGGCAACGCCGTGACGAATCAGGTACAGCTCGTAGGGCATTTTCAAGTCTCAGGCTCAGTTTCAAGTCTCAACTCTCAGCCCAAGCGGCATTTCAGACTTGAGACTTCAGACTTGAGACTTTCAGTCGTTATCCTGCCCGTCGCGCAGCCTCGTCCCGATCCGAGCGAGTGGCCAGCCGATCGCACAGGGCGATGAGGGCCGCGCGATCCCGAACGTAGCGGGCGTGCAGGCGCGCGGCAGTTGTTCTCGAGCGAGGTGACCAGCGCGTCGAGCTCGCGCCACACCTTCGAGTCGGACGGAGCGATGTCGGACGGAGCGAGGGCTGCCTGCTCGCGGCGCACGTGCGTCGATCAGCACCTGCCGGTCGTGCAGGCGTCCGAGCAGTTCCTGGCTCCGCTTCAGCCTGCGCAGATCGGCATTCTCCTTCGAGCCTCCGGCTTCGAGCCACAGCTCGACGCCGTACCGCAGCTTCTTGAGCGCGATGCGGACCGCGTGCAGCCGTTCGGGCAGATAAAGCGCGCCGGCTGCGTCGATGGCCGTTCGGAGAGCGGAGGCCCGCCGCGCGACTCTCGCCTCCAACGCCCACTGCCAGCCCGCGCGTGCTCGGCCGGGTATCCGCTTTTTCCAGAATCTTCGCGGCATTCTCCAGCTTACGGCTCACGCGGCGCAGCTCAGCCGCGGCCGTCTTGCCGGCGACCTGACCGTGCGCTGCGCCACGCGCGAGCCGGACCGCGTCCGCGACATGCTTCAAAGCGCGTTCGCCCGCCCCGGCGAGATTCATGCAGCTCGTCGATCAGGGGCAGGAGAACGTCGAGCTCGCGCACCGGACCCAGACGCCGCGTCACCTTGCGGAGCCTGCGCTCGAGCTTGCGGGTGGTGTCGTGGTCGAGCTGGAGCATCGGCAACAGCTCCCGGAGCCGGCGCGACGCGACCCGCGCGCCGATGGATCGCGCGCACGTCGCCTTCTTCGACGCCGGGTAACATCCGTGTAAACCTGTCGATGCGGGTCTTCAGGAGGTCGTAACGGCGAGTGGGCAACGGCATGATATGGGAACGGAAGCCTTGATTATACTGGTCGACTCGACGCAAGCTCAACTGTGATGCGTCTTGCCGCCATCGACATCGGGACCAATTCGGTGCACATGATCGTCGTGCGCGTACGCGCCGATCTTTCCTTCGAGGTCATCGACCGCGAAAAGGAAATGGTCCGCCTCGGGCGCCGGGGGCCTCGATGGCCGGGCGCTCACGCCGGAGGCGATGCACGCGGCGCTCCAGGTCCTGTCGAAGTTCCGGCGTCTGGCCGAATCGCATCGCGTCGACAAGACCGTTGCCGTCGCGACGAGCGCCGTGCGCGAAGCGGAAAACGGCGGCGAGTTCCTCCGCGTCGATTTTCCAGCAGACCGGCATCCGTGCGCGCGTGATTTCCGGCACCGAGGAAGCGCGGCTGATCCACCTGGCCGCCGCCTACGGCACGGCCGTGCGCGGCGAGATTGCCGTCGCGATCGACATCGGTGGCGGCAGCGTCGAGATCACGCGCGGCGCGGGACCGAGCGTGGACCAGGGACGCAGCTTCAAGCTCGGTGTGATCCGCCTGACCGAGCGGTTCGTGAAGAGCGACCCGATCGTCCCCGCGCGACGAGCGCAAACTCGTCCGGCACATCGACGCCGAGCTGCGGCGACTATCTCGACGAGCTCGCGCAGGCTGGATTCGATCGCGTGATCGGCACCTCCGGCACGATTCTGAGCCTGGGAGCGGTCGCGGCAGCCGAGCGCGGGCGTGCGGTTGATACGCCGCTTCGCAACCTTCGCGTCCCCGCCAAGCAGCTGCACCGCGTGCGCAAGACGCTCACCGCGCTCAACCTCGAAAAGCGCCTTCGCGTGCCCGGCCTCGAGCCGCGACGCGCCGATCTCGCAGTGGCCGGCGCGATCCTCCTCGACGAGATCCTCCGGCGGCTCGGCGCCACCGAGCTGACGCTCTGCGATCTGTCGCTGCGCGAAGGGCTGGTGCTCGACTACATCGCGCGGCACCGCAAGGAGATCGCGCAGGCCGACCGGTATCCTGACGTGCGGCGGCGCAGCGTCGATCGAGCTGGCCGAACGATGCAACTACTGGCCCGACCATGCGCACCACGTCGCGCGTCTGGCGACGGCGCTGTTCAACCAGACGCGCGGCGTACACGGGTTGACGGATCGCGAGCGGGAATGGCTCGAGTATGCGGCGCTTCTGCACGATGTCGGCGTGCACATCAGCTACGAAGGACACCACAAGCACTCGTACTACCTGATCCGGAACGGCGACCTGCGCGGGTTCGAGCCCGACGAGATCGAGACGATCGCGCTTCTCGCCGCGCTATCATCGCCGCGCGACGCCCAAGCGGCGTCACGCGGGGTACGAGGAGCTTCCGCAAGAGCAACGGAAGATCGTCCGGACCCTCGCCGCGATGTTGCGGCTTGCAGAAAGCCTCGATCGCAGTCATTCTCAAACGATCACAGACCTCGAGCTGCACGATCGCGGCGAAGATGCCCTGCTCCAGCTGCGGACCTCGGGCGACGCCGAGCTCGAGCTGTGGGCCGCCGCACGGCACGCTGCGCCATTCGAGCGCGCGATCGGACAAGCCGCTGCGGATGGAAGTGAGCAGACAGACACATGTTGAACAATCTGACGAAGCCCCACGAGTATCCGGGAAGCTGTTCGTGGTCGAAGGAATCGACGGCTCGGGGAAGACGACGCAGCTCGGGCTGCTGGCAAAGTGGCTGAGCGCCGAGGGGCACCGCGTGTTCGTCACCGAATGGAACTCGTCCGCCCTCGTGAAGGCGGCGACAAAGACCGGCAAGAAGAAAAACGCGCTGACCCCGATGACGTTCAGCCTGCTGCACGCCACCGACTTCGCTGACCGGCTGCTCTACAAGATCATTCCGCCGCTCAAGGCCGGCATGATCGTGCTCGCGGACCGCTACACCTACACCGCCTTCGCGAGCGACGCGACGCGCGGCGTCGATCGGCAGTGGGTGCGCGAGCTGTACAGCTTCGCCGTCCGGCCCGACCTCGCGCTCTATTTCCGTGTGCCGATCGAGGTATCGCTCGACCGGCTGATGGCGCGCCGCGTGAAGCTCAAGTTCTACGAAGCGGGCATGGACCTGGGCTGGAGCGCGAACCCGACCGAGAGCTTCCGTCTGTTTCAGGGCAAGGTGCTCGACGAGTACGATCGACTCGTGGATGAGTTCGGGCTCGACGTCGTCGATGCGCGCGCCAGCATCACCGAACAGCAGCGACTCGTGCGGAAGCTGATAGCGCCCCGCGTTGCGGAAAAAGAAGACACCGAGGTGGTCGATGAACAGCCCGTCTGAGAACGCCGAGGAGGGCGCCAACGGGGATATCCAGGCCGGGCGGTACTACGGCCGCGGCATTCCCTACCTGCCGATCGACGGGTACCCCGGCAAGCTGATCGCCATCGAAGGCACCGACGGCGTCGGCCGCAGCACCCAGATCCAGCTGCTCCGCGAGTGGCTGGAAGTGAAAGGCTACGGCGTCATCGAGACCGGCTGGACGCGTTCGCCGCTCATGCAGCCGACGATCGAGCTCGCGAAGTCGAGCAATACGCTCAACAAGCTCACCTTCGTCCTGCTCTACGCGACCGACTTCGCCGACCGGTTGGAGAAGGAAATCATTCCGGCGCTCAAGGCCGGCTTCGTCGTCCTCTCCGACCGCTACATCTTCACGGCGCTGGCCCGCGCCGGCGTTCGCGGCGTCGATCGGCAGTGGCTCCGCAACCTGTACGGGTTCGCCATCGCCCCGCACCTGGTCTTCTATCTCAAGGTGGACGTCGAAACGCTGATCGGCCGCGTCCTCGAAGCCCGCGGCATGGATTTCTGGGAGTCGGGGATGGATCTCAAGCACGGCGACGACATCTACGACAGCTTCCGCGCGTACCAGAACAAGCTGCTGCGCGAGTACGCGCTCGATGGCCGACGAGTTCCATTTCAGGACCCTCGACGCCCGCCGGTCGGTCGAGCACATCCAGATCGAGCTGAGGAAACAGGTGGCCGCGTTCCTCGAGCCAGCCGAAAAGCCGGAGGCCGTGGCGCGCTGAAAACCGTGAGAAACCTGAAATCTGAAACCTGAAGTTCGAAGGCCAGGCTTTGGGCTTCAGACTTCAGGTTTCAGGCTTCAGGTCTTCTGAGACAGCCCTTCCCGCCCCTCCTGCCCTTCCCGCCCTTCCAGCCCTACTTGATGAAGAGCATCTCGCGATACGTGGCGAGCGGCCACGTGTCGTGCGGGATGAGGCCTTCGAGCGCATCAGCCGTGTCGCGCAGCGCGCCCATCGCCGGGATGACGCTGTCCCGATAGTGCTTCGCGTGCTTGTCGGCCGATCCGTTGCTCTCGTGAGCCAGGGCCTTCTCGAGCTTGTCCGTGCGCCGCTTGAGCTCGTCGGTCAGCGTCGTCACCTGGTCGAGCGGCTTTCTTCCCCTCCACCGACTTGCCGCCCGCCGCCTTCACCGCCGATACGCTCTTCGCCACCCGCGTCTGATAGTCGAAGGCCGCCGGCAGGATGTAGCGGTTGGCCATCAGGACCATCAGCTGCCCTTCGACGTTGACCGTCTTGTTGTAGGTCTCGACCATCACCTCGTAGCGCGCGTGCAGCTCGCGGCCGTTGAGCACCTTGTATTTCTCGAAGACGCCGATGACCTCCTTCGTGATCAGGTTCGGCAGCGCCTCGACCGTGTTCTTCTGGTTCAGCAGCCCGCGCTTGCCCGCTTCCTTCTCCCATTCCTTGGCGTAGTTGTTGCCGTTGAAGATGATCCGCTTGTGCGCCTTGATCACCTTCGGCAGCAGCGCCGCCACCGCCTGCTCGAGCGATTTGCCCCCCTTGATCGCCTTCTCCAGCTCCGTCGCCATGAAGTCGAGCGACTCGGTCACCGCCACGTTCAGCGCGATGTTCGGATACGCGATGCTCTGGTTCGACGACACCGCCCGGAACTCGAACTTGTTCCCCGTGAAGGCGAACGGGCTCGTCCGGTTGCGGTCGCCGGCGTCCCGCGGCAGCTTCGGCAGCACCATCACCCCCGTGTCGAGGATGCCGCCGTGCTTGGTCGACTTCGCGCCCCCTTGTTCGATCTGATCGAAGATGTCCGTCAGCATGTCCCCGAGGAACACCGACAGGATGGCGGGCGGCGCTTCGTTGGCCCCCAGCCGATGGTCGTTCCCCGCGCTCGCGATGCTCGCCCGCAGCAGCCCCTGCCACGTGTTCACCGCCCGCAGCACCGCCGTGCAGAACACCAGGAACTGCAGGTTGTCGTGCACGTTGGTCCCCGGGACTCAGCAGGTTGTGCCCCTCGTCGTCGCTCATCGACCAGTTCAGGTGCTTCCCCGAGCCGTTCACGCCCGCGAACGGCTTCTCGTGCAGCAGGCATTCCAGCCCGTATTTCGGCGCCGTCCGCCGCATCGTCTCCATCGTCATCATCTGATGGTCGGTCGCCAGGTTCGCGTTCTCGAACACCGGCGCGATCTCATACTGGCTCGGCGCCACCTCGTTGTGCCGCGTCTTCACCGGCACCCCCACCTTGTAGAGCTCCGTCTCGACGTCCGACATGAACGCCATCGCCCGGTCGGCGATCGCGCCGAAATACTGGTCCTCGAGCTCCTGCCCCTTGGGCGGCTTGGCCCCGAACAGCGTCCGCCCCGCGTTGATCAGATCCGGCCGCGACAGGTAGAACATCCGATCGATCAGGAAATATTCCTGCTCGGGCCCGCACGTCGTCACCACCCGCTCGGCCGTCGACCCGAAGAGCTTCAGCACCCGGACCGCCTGCCGCGACAGCGCTTCCATCGAGCGCAGCAGCGGCGTCTTCTTGTCGAGCGTCTCGCCCGTCCAGCTCACGAACGCCGTCGGAATCACCAGCGTGACCGCCCCGCCCGTTTTCAGCAGCCACGGCGGGCTCGTCGGATCCCACGCCGTGTAGCCGCGCGCTTCGAACGTGGAGCGCATCCCCCCCGAGGGGAAGCTCGAGGCGTCGGGCTCGCCCCGCACCAGTTCCTTGCCGGAAAACTCCGCGACGGCCTTGCCGTCCTCGGTCGGATTCAGAAACGAGTCGTGCTTCTCGGCCGTGATGCCCGTCAGCGGCTGGAACCAGTGCGTGTAATGCGTCGCCCCGTGCTCCACCGCCCATTCCTTCAGCGCCGACGCCACCGCGTCCGCCACCGACGGATCCAGCGATTCCCCGTGTGTGATCGTCCGGCGCAGCGCGTGATAGACCGGCGTCGGCAAGCCGCTTCTGCTGCACCCCGTCGTGGAACACGAGACTGCCAAAGTCGTCTCCCACGCGCGCGGTGTTCGGCTCCTGGCCCTTGGACATCGAGAAATCGCGGATCGTCTGAATCGCTTCGGCTAATATCGCGGAACCCATGGCTCTTCTCCTTGTTGAGCTGATCAACGGCGACCTTCCGGGGGGCACGCCCTTCCACGTCGACACGGCTACCAGACGGGGAAGCCGGGCTGGCAACGTGCTCCTTCCTCAGATGCGGCCGGTATCCTCGGCGCCCGCCGTCGCTCGCCAGCCTTCACCGCGAGCGTCGGCGAGGCCACGCCGAAGCCTTGGCGGCGGGTCGTGCCTGGCCAGCCGGGCGCCGCGCCCGAGACTTATGCCAGGATCCACTGGGACGGGACGCTCGCCGTCGAGAGACCAGCGCGGATGCCGGAGCACTGAACTAGCAAAATCAACGCCGCGGCGGCTTCGGCCCATTTGATCGAGAGGGCGACTTTTGCTCGGCAAACTCACAAGCGACACGATCCGCGTGGGCGCCGAGACAGAGCAGACACGACAGTATTGTCAGATTCATGTTTTCATCAGACAAGTTTGTAGAGTAGGTGAAGGCCAACACCGGGACGCACACGGTGATGCCCGGCACGCACCGGGGTGGTTGGACGAAATGTACAACGTTGTCGTGACTGGCGCGTTCGATACGTAAATGTAGGCGTCGGCCGCCCCTCGCCAGGCGCTGCTGACCAATGGCGTCCTCTAGTCGTCTTGTCGCCACGATCAGCCGGGCCGTTCAAGGAACAGAGCGGCCAACGACCGATTCCGGCTTCCAGGGGGGTTCGCCCTACCGCGGGCATTGCTGGCGTTTCCCGGCCGCTCGCCCACTTGGCAGCTCGTCAGGGTCACCGCGAGCGTGCGGACCGTGTCGATTTAACATCAGCGAAACGTTGGGGCCGCCGGGCCTTTGATAGGCTGGAGCGATGCTGCTTGACGCTCGAGCCGTCGCGCCGTCAGAGCAGGCGTCGGCGCACCCTACCCCGATGACGCACGCCGCCCGCGAAAATCGACGTCAAGGGCATGAACTTCTATTACGGCGCCAACCGGGCGCTCGACGACATCAACCTCAAGGTGTTCCCGAACCAGGTGACGGCGTTCATCGGACCATCCGGGTGCGGCAAGTCCACGTTCCTGCGTTCCTTGAACCGGATGAACGACATCATCCCGGACACGCGCGTCGAAGGGTCGATCCAGGTCGACGGTCAGGACATCTACGCTCCGTCAGTTGACGTCGTCGATTTGCGGCGGCGCATCGGGATGGTGTTCCAGAAGTCCAACCCGTTCCCCAAGTCCATCTTCGACAACGTCGCGTACGGGCTGCGGATCAACGGGATGGCCGGCACGCGCGACGAACTGCGAGGCCGGGTCGAAGCCAGCCTGAAGGCGGCGGCCCTCTGGGAAGAGGTGCACGAGCGGCTGCACACCTCGGCGTTGTCGCTCTCGGGAGGCCAGCAGCAGCGCTTGTGCATCGCGCGGGCGCTGGCGGTGGAGCCCGAGATCCTGCTGATGGACGAGCCGGCGTCGGCGCTCGACCCCATCGCCACGCAGCGCATCGAAGAGCTGATCTATCAGCTCAAGACGCGCTACACAATCGTGATCGTGACGCACAACATGCAGCAGGCCGCGCGGGTCTCGGACATCACCGCGTTCTTCTGGCTCGGCAAGCTCATCGAATGCGACAGGACCGACAGGATTTTCACGGCTCCGTCCGAGAAGCTGACCGAGGACTACGTCACAGGAAGGTTCGGATAGGACCGCCACGATGGAAAAGGTTGTCCGGCATTTTCAAGAGGAGCTGGAGCAGCTCAAGAGGCGTCTGCTCGAGATGGGGGGGCTCGCCGAGGAAAACGTCCGTCTCGCCGTGAAGGGCATCGTCGATCGCGACCAGGCGTTGATCGACCGCGTCCTGCACGGCGATGAGCCGCTGAATGCCCTGCACATCGAGCTCGACAACCGCAGCTTCACGCTGCTGGCGCTGTATCAGCCGATGGCGGCGGATCTCCGGACGATCGTGGCCGCGCTCAAGATCAACACCGATCTCGAACGGGTGGGCGACCTGGCGGTCAACATCGCCGAGGCGGCGCGGCGCTATGCCTCACACTCGCCGGTGAAGAAGCTGATCGACATCCCCCGGATGGCCTCGATCGCCCAGTCGATGCTGCGGGACGCGCTCGATGCCTTCGTCCGCCGCGATGTGGACCTCGCCCAGCAGGTGCTCAACGAAGACGACAAGCTGGACGAGCTCAAGACGCAGATCTTCCGCGAGCTGCTCACCTACATGCTCCAGGACCCTTCGACGATCGAGCCGGCGCTCGATCTGATTCTCGTCTCGCGCCACCTCGAGCGCATCGGCGACCACGCCACGAACGTCGCCGAAGACGTCATCTTCATCGTCTCGGCCCGCGACGTGCGCCACCACGCCCGCGAGGGTGCTTAGGAAACCCGAAACTGAGAACTGAAAAGTTAAAAGGACTGGGAGGCTCAGGCCCGGAGCGAAGCGTCTCAGTCCTTCCAAGTTCTACGTTTTCAGTTCTCACTTTCTAGATGAGTTTCGCGTTCAGCGTGATCGTCGTGTTCAGCAGCTTGGAAATCGGACAGCCGGCCTTGGCCTTTTCGACCGCTTCGTCGAAGGCGGCGTTGTTCGCGTTCGGGATCTTGACCGTCGTGTCGAGGTGAGACGACGTCACCGAAAATCCGGCGTCCCCCTTGTCGAGGCTCACGGTGGCTTTCGTGTCGATGCTTTCTGGTGTCATCCCGGCATCGGCCAGAATTTTCGACAGCGCCATGGAGAAGCACGCGGCATGGGCCGCCGCCACGAGTTCCTCTGGATTCGTGCCTTTCTCGTTCTCGAACCGCATCCTGAAGTTATACGGGACGCCGGACAGGACGCCGCTCTCCGTTGAGACGGTACCCTTGCCATCCTGCAGTCCACCCTTCCAAACGGCACTGGCGCTACGCTTCATGGTCAATCGCTCCTTCTGAGTGTGATCGCGGCCGGAGGCCTGCGGTTGATGAGTCACTGATTCTACTTCCTGCGCGGCTGCACCCTCGGCCGGACTGCGGAGCGAGGGATCCGCGCCGATGGATGAGCCCGGCGATTCGCTGCGTGGCGTCCTGAGCCCGAACGCACCTATAATGCTCGATCACACGCGAGGGGCGTCGCTCGCTCTGCGCATGGCCTCCCGAGGCTCCCAAGTCCCTTATGGCCGACACGCTGACCGTCGTCGACAACCGCACCGGGAAGAAGTACGAGCTGCCGATCCAGGACGGCACGATCCGCGCCATGGATCTGCGGCAAATCAAGACGGATGCCGACGACTTCGGGCTGATGACGTACGACCCGGCGTTCATGAACACGGCGAACTGCCGGAGCGCCATCACCTACATCGACGGCGACAAGGGCATCCTCCTGTACCGCGGCTATCCGATCGAGCAGCTCGCCGAGCACAGCGATTTTCTCGAGACGGCCTATCTGATTCTGTTCGGTGAGCTGCCGACTGCGGCGCAGTCGCAGGCCTGGACGCACGAGATCACGCTCCACACGATGCTTCACGAGAACGTGAAGAAGTTCATGGAGGGGTTCCAGTACGACGCGCACCCGATGGGCATCTTCCTGAGCACCGTCGGCGCGCTGTCGACGTTCAACCGCGACGCGAAGAACATCTTCGACAAGAGCTCGCGGCTGCGGCAGACCCAGCGTCTGATCGCGAAGGTGCCGAGCATCGCCGCCTATGCGTACCGGCACAGCGTCGGGCGGCCGTACAACCACCCGGACAACGATCTGAGCTTCACCGGCAACTTCCTGAACATGCTGTTCAAGATGACCGAGCTGAAATATCAACCCAACCCGGTGCTCGTGCGCGCGCTCGACGTCCTGTTCATCCTGCACGCCGATCACGAGCAGAACTGCAGCACGACGACGATGCGGACGATCGGCAGCTCGCAGGTCGATCCGTACTCGG
The DNA here is from genome assembly GCA_963745495.1 of uncultured Acidobacteriota bacterium. Lineage (GTDB taxonomy): Bacteria > Acidobacteriota > Vicinamibacteria > Vicinamibacterales > CAVVIG01 > CAVUXJ01. Next base: position 472,515 of record CAVUXJ010000009.1, on the reverse strand, counting down.
CACTCGCCGGCGCCGCAGCCGCGCTGTACGGTCCGCTGCACGGCGGCGCCAACGAGGCGGTGCTCCGCATGCTCACCGAGATCGGCACCGTGTCGAAGGTGCCGGAGTTCATCAAGAAGGTGAAGTCGGGCGAGGCCCACAGCCGGCTGATGGGATTCGGACACCGCGTCTACAAGTCCTACGACCCGCGCGCGAAGGTGATCAAGCAGATCGCCGACCTGGTGTTCGCGGTGACGGGAAAGAATCCGTTGCTCGAGATCGCCCTCGAGCTCGAGCGGATCGCGCTGCAGGACGACTACTTCATCTCGCGGAAGCTGTATCCGAACGTCGACTTCTATTCCGGGTTGATCTACCAGGCGATGGGCTTCCCCAGCGAGATGTTCCCGGTCCTCTTCGCGATTCCGCGCACGGCCGGCTGGATTGCCCAATGGGAGGAAATGCTGCTCGATCCAGAGCAGAAGATCGCCCGCCCGCGCCAGATCTACATCGGCCCCCCGGCGCGGGACTACGTCCCGCGGGACCAGCGCGGTTAAGGATCTGGTGATTGCCTAGGATCATTCTCGTTCTCGCCATCGTGCTGCAGGCGCCGGCGGCCACCCGCTTCGATTCAAACAGGGCATGGGACCATCTGCGCCAGCTGGTGTCCCTGGGACCCCGGCCGGCCGGGTCGGCGGGGATCGAGCAATCACGCGCATACATCAGAAAACAGCTGGCGGCGGCGGGCGTCCCGTTCGTCGAGCAGGCGTGGAACGCCGCGACGCCACGCGGCGCCGTCCGGATGGTCAACCTGATCGCCACCATTCCAGGCGCCCGCAAGGATCGACTCATCGTCGCCGGCCATTACGACACGAAGCGCTTCGACGACATTCGGTTCGTCGGCGCGAACGACGGCGGATCGAGCGCGGCGGTGCTGATCGAGCTCGCGCGCGTGCTGAAGGCCCGAAAGAACGCACTGACGATGGAGCTGCTGTTCCTCGACGGAGAGGAAGCCGTGGTCCAGTGGCAGGGCGACGATCGCACATACGGCAGCCGGCATTACGTGGAAACGGCCCGCCACGACGGCTCGTTACGCTCGCTGCGGGCCATGATTCTCGTGGACATGGTGGCCGACCGCGATCTGCGGATGAAGCGCGACCTGAACTCGACACCCTGGCTGACGGACATCGTCTGGGATGCGGCCCGGCGCGAGAAGCTGGGCGCCTACTTCGTCGTCCGAGTCGACCCGGATCGAGGACGACCACCTGCCGTTCATCGAGGCGGGGGTTCCTGCCGTGGACCTCATCGACCTCGAGTATGCCCCGTGGCATACGGCGGGCGACACGCTCGACGCCGTCAGCGCGCGCAGCCTCCAGATTGTGGGTGACGTCCTGCTGGCCGCCCTGCCGCCGATCGAGGCGCGGCTCATCTCAAAATGATTTCGTGAACCACGAAGCGCACGAAGAACGTCTCCTAGACGTCCTTCGTGTCCTTCGTGTCGTCGCGGTCAAGACCAGTCCTCTGGATCAACTTCAGAATCTGGTCGTGCGCAAGTGTCCGGTTCGACGCCTTGGCCGCTGCGAAGATGCGTTCGACCGTTTCGTCGGTCACCGGAAGGTTCCGGCGTTCGAGCCAGAAGACGACGTTCGAGCGGCCCGAGAGTGGTCCGACCTCGATCTCCTGTTCGCGTCCGACGAGCGTGGCCGGCACCGCGGCGTAGACGGCATCCATCAGCGCGCGATCCTGTTTGCGGAATGCCTTCATGACGGCTGAGGCATGCACCCCGGTCGCGGTACGAAACGCATCGGCGCCGACCACGGGGTAATTGGTCGGTATCGGCACGTCGCACGCGCGCGACACGGCTTCGCAATAGGCCGGAAGGGTGCTCAGATCGCGGTCGATATAGCCCATCATCACCAGGTTCACCATCAACAGGTCCATCGGCGTGTTGCCGGACCGCTCCCCGATGCCGAGCGCCGAACCGTGCAGCCGGGTGGCGCCGGCGTCGAGCGCCGCCAGCGCCGACGCGACGCCGAACCCGCGATCCGAATGCCCGTGCCAGTCGATCCCCGCGTCCGACCCCAGCTCGGCGAGGAGCTCCTTCACATATCGCACGACCGCGCCGGCGCCCGCCGGCGTGGCATGGCCGACCGTATCGGCTATGCACAACCGCGACGCTCCAGACCGGAGCGCGGTCGTGAAGAGCGCCCGGAGCGATTCAGGATCCGCGCGCGTCGTGTCCTCCGTGACGTACAACACCTTCAGCCCTTCGCGAACGGCGTACCCAATCGCGTCCTCGGTCGTCTTCTGCAGAAATTCGAGGGTCCATCCTTCCGTGTGCCGCCTGATCGGACTCGACCCGATAAATGCGCAGCATTCGATCGCGATCCCGGCCCGCTGGGAAATCTCGGCGATCGGCCTGATATCGGCCGTCACGGTGCGCGCCGCGCAGTTCGGCCGGATCCGCAGACGGAGCTCGCCAATCGCCCGCGCGAGACGCTCGACGTCGGCGGCGACGTGCGGTCCGGCGCCCGGAAGGCCGATGTTTGCGGTGTCGATTCCGAGCGCGTCCATTCGCTGAAGGATGTCGATCTTCTCGTCGATGGTGGGCGTCCGCACGGAAGGCGACTGCAGCCCGTCCCGCAGCGTCTCGTCGTCCAGCATGGCGACTCCGCGCGGGCGAGCGCCGTCCAGATTCCAATCGTGGATCAGCGGGTGCGGTACGACCACAACACCTCACAGACGAGAAATCTGAAATCTGAAACCTGAAGTCTCGAAGTCTGACGTCTGACGAGACTTCAGACTTCAGACTTCAGACTTCAGACTTCTCCGTGCGGCGAGACCGATGGACACCAGACCGGCCGCCAGAATCGTGCCGCCGGCCACGCTCGCCATCCACAAGGCTCGCCGCTCAGCCGGGCGCATCCAGTCGTCCACGCGCACAGTACGGACCGGAGTCGCGCGCCGATCGGGCCGCGGCATGGACATATTGACGCCCGGCAACCACCAGCACTCGATCGAAGACGACATTCCAGACCACGAGCGCCAGCGCGATCCAAAGCGCCAGCGCGACCCCAACGCGTGCACGCAGAGGATCGCTGAGGACGCACATCGTTGACCACCAACTCTGTTTGCGCGGTGTGGCCTCCGGGTTCCATCCGCATGAAATGATTATCGCATCTTGAACCACGAAGTCACGAAGCGCACGAAGAACGTCCCTGTATGAATTGGTTCGTGCGACTTCGCGGCCTTCATGTCTTCGTGGTGATCGTGTGGGTCCGAGGGCGCTTTGCCTTTATCTGCCGGCAGACAACGACTCGTCCTGCAGCACGTCGCTGACCTGTTCCAGGACCCAGGCGGTTTCGGCCTCGGTGATCACGTATGGGGGCATGACGTAGAGCACATTGCCGAGCGGCCGCAGCAACAAGCCGCGTTCGAGGAACGCGTGCGTCAGGCGCGGACCGATCTGATCGAGATAGCCGCTCGCCGTCCGGGCTTCCTTGCCGGCGACCAACTCCACAATGCCCACACCGCCGAGAATGCGGACGTCGCCGACGATCGGCAGGTCGCGCAGCGGCTCGAGACCCCTTCGGAGTGAGTGCTCGAGTACCGCGACGCGCTCGAGGGCGCCGGTCTCGTGGAACAGGTCGAGACTCGCGATGCCCACCGCGCAGGCGAGCGGGTTGCCTGTATACGAGTGACCGTGAAAAAAGGTTCTCGTCCGATCTTCGCTCAGGAACGTGTCGTAGATGGCCTCCGTCGAGACGGTCGCCCCCAGTGGCAGATAGCCGCCGGTCAGCGCCTTTGACAGACAGATGATGTCGGGCGCCACCGAGGCGTGCTCACAGGCGAACATCCGCCCCGTGCGGCCAAAGCCGGTGAGCACCTCGTCGGCGATCATCAGCGTCCCGAACTGATCGCAGAGCCGCCGCACGCCGGCCAGAAACTCCGCCGGCCACACGACCATTCCGCCGGCCCCCTGCAGCATCGGTTCGACGAGCACGGCTGCCACCGATCCGCCGAGCTCGCTCGAGCAGCGCTCCGAGCGTCGCGGGCGCCGGAACCGGCGTGGCGCCGAGGCACTCGACCCGGCACGTGGCCCGCTCCAGGCCGAGCGGACAGCGGTAGCAATAGGGCGCGTGCGCGCGCGCGACGTCGAACAGCATCGGCGCGAACGCCCGCGTGAAGATCGAGTCGCCGCTCGTCGACATGGCGCCGACGGTGTCGCCATGATAGGCGTGGTTCAAGGTGACGAACGTCGTGCGCTCCGGCTCCCCGCGATTGGTCCAGTACTGGCGCGCCATCTTCAACGCCACCTCGACGGCCGTCGATCCGTTGTCGGAGTAGAACACGCGGGTCAGTCCGGGCGGCAGCACCGCCAGCAGCCGTTCTGCGAGTTCGACGCCGGCCGATGCGTGCAGCTGGCGAAGACGACGTGTTCGAGTTCGCGTGCCTGGGCGGCCAGCGCTTCGTTCAGCTTCGGATGCGAATGCCCGTGGATGTTCACCCACCACGACGAGGTCCCGTCGAGCAGGCGCCGGCCGTCCTCGGTGAACAGATAGACGCCGGAGCCTCGCACGATAGGGAGCGGGTCCGGTCGCGTCAGCATCTGCGTGTAGGGATGCCACACGCACGCGCGGTCGCGCGCAATCAGCGTACGTCTCCTCGCTCACCGCATCCACTCCTGCAGTCGTCCCGCGGCGTCCAGCTCAGACGCCGCCCAGCGTGCGAGCGCGCGGGGTGTCAGCGGATCGAGCCGCGGTAGTTCGCCTATCACTCCCACCCCGCCGTACGTTTCGATCGCGCGGCGGTTTTCGAGATTCTGCCTACCGACCATCACGACGCCGGCGACGGCGAGCGCTCGTGCCGCAAGCGCCTCGAGCGTCAGCAGCGTGTGATTGATCGTGCCAAGCCGGGAGCGCGCCACGACGAGGACCGGAAGCGCGAGTTGAACCATGAGATCCGTCATCAGCGTGCGACTCGTTGAGGGGGACCAGGGCGCCGCCTGCCCCTTCGACGATCCAACGGCTGGACGGCGGCTGCCTGGCAAGCGCATCGAGAAGCGTCGCCACGCTGATACGTCACACCGCTCAGGCGGGCGGCCAGATGCGGTGAAAGCGGACGCCGTAATCGGACGCCGTCCAGCAGAATCTCGCGCGGGCTGCAGCCGCCCAGACGCTGGACTTCCCGTGTGTCATCGGTCTCGCTCGATGCCAGTCTGAACGGGTTTCCAGTAGCGCATGGTGACTCGGCTGGTGTCCGGCCGTGAGCCGGGACTGCGATACCGGTGCATGAGGGCCGCGCAGACGACGGTCTTACCGACACCCGTGTCCGTCCCGGTTACGAAGACGCCGCGGAACAACGTCCGGCCTCCCGCAGTGCGGCCGCCAGCACGTCCACGAATCGATCGAGCGTCGCTTCGGACAACCCCGCATTCACCGACACCCGCAGGCGCGCCGTGCCGGCCGGGACGCTGGGCGGCCGGATGGCGCGCACATCGAAGCCCTCGGCCTGAATGGCGCGCGCCACCGCAACGGCGCGGTCGTTCTCGCCGATGAAGATTGGAAGAATCTGCGACCGACTGTCTCCCGTGCCGATGCCGGCGGCCGCGAGACGCGCGCGAAGGTACGCCGCGCGGACCAGCAGCCGCTCCCGTCGTTCAGGTTCCTCGGCCACGATCGTCAGGCTCGCGTCCAGCGCATCGGCCAGGGCCGGGGGAGGCGCGGTTGAAAACACGAAAGGGCGCGCGCGCTGAACGAGATACTCGACGGCCCAGGACGGCCCCGCGACGAACGCGCCGGCGACCCCGAGTGCTTTCCCAGCCGTATTGATGGAAATACGCAGCCTCGTGATCGACGCCGGCCGCTTCCATCAACCCGCTGCCGCGCCCGCCGTAGATGCCCACGGCGTGCGCCTCGTCCACGACGAGAACCGCGCCAGAGGAACGGCAGAGCGCCGCATACTCGGCAAGCGGCGCCACGTCCCCGTCCATGCTGAACAGCGATTCGACGACGACGAAGCGGACCCCGCTCCCGGAAGAACCCGCAAGCAGCCGCTCCAGCCGCGGCGACATCGTTGTGAGGAAACACGGCAGCGCGGGCGCGCGACAACCGCATGCCGTCGATGAGACTGGCGTGATTGCGCCGGTCCGAGAAAATAACGTCGCCGGCCTCGGCGAGCGTCGTCAACACACCGATGTTCGCCAGGTACCCCGTCGAAAAATACAGCGCCTTCTCGGCGCCCTTGAACCGGGCGAAACGGCGCTCGACCTCCGCGAAGCAGGCACGCTCGCCCCGCAGCAGACGCGACCCCGTGCTGCCGCATCCTTCGCGCACGGCGCCCTCGATGAACCGCGTCGCGAGGACCGGGTGCTTCGACAGGTTCAGATAGTCGTTGGAGGACAGATCGATTCCGGCCGGTTCGCGCAGCGTTCGCAGGAGCCCGTTCGCGCCCAGGCCAGCGAGACGGGCGCGAATCCGCTGCTCGAGCGGATTATCCCGTGGCATTCGAGGGCGCCGCCGCGACGCCGGTGGTCAGCCGCATGCCCAGACGATCCAGGAGCTGTTGATCCTGCGTGACCCCGGGATTCGGCGTGGTCAGCAGACGGTCGCCGAGGAACACGGAGTTGGCGCCCGCCAGGAAACACAAGGCCTGGGCCTCATCGGAGAGGGAGAGGCGGCCGGCGCTCAGCCGGACGAACGCCTTGGGCATCAGGATGCGCGCCGTCGCGATGGTACGCACGAGCTCCAGCGGATCTTCGGGCGGCATGATCCGCGAGCGGGGTGCCCGGCACTCTCACCAGAAGGTTGACGGGTACGCTTTCCGGGTGCGGATCGAGCGCCGCCAGCTGCTGGAGCAGCCGGTAGCGCACCCCCCGGTCTTCGCCCATCCCGATGATGCCGCCGCAGCACACCGTGATGCCCGCCCGGCGCACCCGGTCGAGGGTCGTGAGCCGTTCCTCATACGTGCGCGTCGTGATGATCTGGCCGTAAAACTCGGGCGAGGTGTCGAGGTTGTGGTTGTAGGCCGTCAGGCCGGCCGCGGCAAGCGCGTCCGCCTGTGCTTGATTCAGCATGCCCAGCGTGCAGCACGCCTCCATCCCGAGCCCACGCACGACGCGGACCATGGCGAGGACCGCCTCGAACGGCGGGCCGTCCGGGACCTCGCGCCACGCGGCGCCCATGCAGAACCGGGTGGCGCCCTGCTCGCGCGCGCGCGTGGCGGCCTCGGTCACCTCGGCGAGGCTCACCAGATCGGTTCGAGCGACGTCCGTCCGATAATGCGCCGACTGAGGACAGTACGCGCAATCCTCGGGACAGCCCCCCGTCTTGATGCTGAGGAGCATGCAGCCCTGCACCTCGTCGGATCGATACCGCGCGCGATGGACGCTCTGCGCGTGAAAGACGAGATCCGGCAGCGGTGCCGTGTAGATGTCCTCGATTTCGGCGACCGACCAGTCGTGACGGAGCGAAGGGATCAGTGACACGTCAAGTTGACAGTTGACAGCGAAGTTGACGGTGACCAATTGACAGTGAACTGCCTGTGAACTGTTGACTGTTAGCTGTGAACTGTCTCCAACGGATAACCCGCGCTGAGTTTATCACTGGGCCAGCCGCCGCACCTCGTCTCCGGCTCTGGCAACCTGGCCGGCTGCTACAGAACGCAGCCTGAAGGGGAAACTGAAAAGTTGGCAGCTTATTTAGCGTTCCTCGAGCGTGCACACATTGCGATCTCGCGCCGTTCGCTGTATGGTGAGTGTATGGCACGACTGATTTCGACCACGATTCGCCTGGACGAAGAGGATGTCCGCGCCTTGAAGCGGGCGCGGGCGGCGGGCCATTCCGCCTCCGACCTGGTTCGCAAGGGGCTCCGCGTCGTCGCGTCGCGGTACTACTCCGGCCGGCGTTCACCTTCGACCGGGCTTTTCGAATCCACGGACACGAAGCTGGGAGACGAGTCCGAACTGTTTCGGGACCTCGACGGTTGAGTCGCCCGATCATTGCTGATACGGGCGGACTTCTCCGGGCACTCGCCCGCACACCAGATCACCAACCGAGCTTTCCCGAATACCAGACTGTTCTGACCTCTGCCAGCCTCGTCATCGTGCCGGCGCTCGTCCTGACCGAAGTCGATCGCTTTCTCCGAGATCAGCGTGCCGCAATGCGCAAATTGATCGCCGAGATCTTCGATCCGGGGACGCGTTACGAGTACGAATTGCCTCTCCCCTCCGATCTGGTTCGGGCTCTTGAACTCGACGCCAAGTTCAAAGACCTCAATCTCGGATTGGTCGACGGTACGGTCGCGGCACTCGCCGAGCGGCGTGAGGTCCACCGAGTGCTGACCACCGACCGTCGCGACTTCAGCGCGCTCCGCGTAGGCCCCCGCCTCTCACGCGCGCTCGAGCTCCTGCCGTAGTTGGATGCACAGCACGGGCGCCGCCGCGGCAGATACGCCTGAAGGCGCGATCCTTCAGCGTTGCGCGGACTGCGACGTGCGTATCCCACGGACGCAGCGTCCCTCGTGCGCCTTTGCGCGAAGCGCTACGGCGAGGCCGCGACGAATCTCGAAGAGCGGAGTCGGAGCGGAGGTGGTCAGCCGGGCCTCGCGAGCAGAAGCAGGATCACCAGCAGAACCAAGAGCACGAGCGCAACGGTGACGGCGAGGGTGCGGCGCGACGGCCTGCGGCCGGCCGGGGCCGGGGCTTTGAACTTCGCCTCGGTCGTCGCCGTCCCGCAGCGATAGCAGATGAGGGCCTTGTCGGCGATTTCAGTTCCGCACTGACGACAGCGCATCCTCAGTGAACCACTCGATGCGGTTGAAGGATCGGCCGCACGGCCGCCATGATCGCAAGTGCCAGCCCGAAGGTGCACACGATGGTCGCGCCGGTCGGCAAGTCGAGAGCGAGCGACAGGTACACGCCGAGCGCCGACACGATCGTCCCCATCGACCAGCCGATGGCCAGCCGCTTGCCGATGCGATCGGAGTACAACATCGCGGCAACCGACGGGACGATGAGGTAACAGAACACCAGCAGCACGCCCGCAATCGCCACCGACGAGGTGACCACGAAGCCGAACGACGCGTAGAACAGGAAGTCCCACCACCTGATCGAGATCCCTTCGGCCTCGGCCCGTTCCGGGTCCATCGAGATCGCCAGAAACCTGTGGCGGAACACGTAGTGGAAGATCCCGACCACACCGTAGAGAAGCGCCGTCTTGCCGACCTCGGGCCAGGAGACCGCGAGGATGTTGCCGACGAGCATGTCCTTGAGGTGCTCGCTCTCCGAGGTCGCCTTGCTCATGGCCAGGATCGCCGCCGCCGACGCCACGGCGTAGCAGATGCCGATGATCGCTTCCTGCGGAATGCGCGCGCGATGGCCTCGCACCTGCGAGAACACGAACGCACCGATGAAGGTGAACAACAGGCTGACCGCAGTACACGACGCCACCGTGCGGGTCGCCCCCGGACACCGGCAACAGCAGCGCGATCGTCGCGCCGAGCGCGGCGAATCTGAGCCAGCGACAGGTCGACGAAAATGACGCCGCGCTCCACGACGTGCACCCCGAGATACGCGTGAATGCCGGTCAGGATCAGGCTGGCGGCGAATGGCGCCGCCAGAAACTGGATCATGCCGAGTTCCATGGGGTTCCTATTTTGCTCCGGTCTGCTTGATGGCATTTACCAGCAGGGTGATGTCGTAATCGAACAGCTTGAAGTAGTCCGACACGTCCTTGATACCGCCGACCGACGGCGGCAGCACGAGCACCTGCGCGCCGGTCTGCCGGCCGATGGCGTTTGGCGTCTTGAGATCGAAGTACGGCTCGACCAGCACGATCTTGATGTTCTGACGCTTCATCTCGTTGACCAGATCGAGCGTGTGCTGCGGGCGTCGGCGGAATTCCCGGCCGCGGCTCGACGTAGCCGATGACGTTGAGGCCGAACCGGTCGGCAAAGTTCGTAAACGAGCGGTGGTAGGTGACCACCTTGACGCCCTTGTACGGCGCCATCATCGACAGCCACCGCTTCTCCGCTTCGGTGAGGCGACTCGTGAAGTCGGCGAGCCGCTGGTCGAAATACGCCTTGCTCGTTGGGCCGGAGCTCGCGACAGCTTGGCGGCGATCGGCGCGGGCGATGACCTTGCCGTTTTCCGGATCGAGCCAGTAGTGCGGGTTGCCGAGCGGGTGCACGTCGCCCATCGCCCTCGTGATCTGCCCCTGTGGGATATCGAGAATCCTGCGCCTGCAGCGAGGCGTCGAGATATCCGTCGGCGCCCGGCTGAATCTTCGCGTTCCGGCTCTGCTGGATCAGCGGCGGCAGCCACCCGATCTCGAGCTCGCGGCCGACCACGACGAGCAGGTCCGCGCGCTGCAGCTTGAGGATGAAGCTCGGTTTCGCCTCGACGAAGTGCGGGTCCTGGTATCCGCGCGCGATCGATTCGACCACGATGCGATCGCCGCCGACCTCTCGCGCGATCGAGGCGAGATCTTCGGTCGTGGTCGATGACGTTCAGTTTGCCCTGCGCCCAGGCGGAAGCGGCCCATGCGAGCAGCAGGGCCATTGCGAACGCGAGATATTTCGGTTTCATGAGACTGACCTTCCTGCTGTCCGTGCCTTCAAGGTTAGAACGGATGGGCGCCGTGCGCCCCAATCGAGAACTGGAACTGGAACAGGAACTCGTTCGCCGTCGGGCCGTCGGCGTACGTCGTCCTCCGGTACTGGCCGCGGATCTGGCTGAACTCGCTCGGCCAGTACGTCAGAAGCACCGAGCCGCCTTTATCGCGCAAGGCCGCCGCGTCGGCGCGATCGGACCGATCGAGGCGCGCGCCGGCGAACCAGCGGCGGGCGAACTGATAGTCGCCCGACACGAAGAAGCCGGCGCCGTCCTGCCGCCCGTCCGGCTGCTCGCGCCGGCTCCAGACGAGCTCCGAGCGGCCGACGAACGAGCGATAGATCGATCGCCGGAGCGGCCGCCACCTGAGGGTCGCGTCGACGCCGAAGAGCGTCGTCGTGAACCGGCTGGGATCCGGATCGTCGACGAGCGCGCCAGAGGGATTGTGCCCATGCGCGTACGAGCCGCCGACGTCGATGTTGGTCGATTCGTTGATGTCCTGATAGCCGCGCAGATGGCCGACATAGCTGAGATCCTGCCGCCGGTGCGATGTGAAGAGCATCCCCTGAATCGCCGCGGAAGACCTGCCCCGTCGCCTCGAGAAACATCCAGCGGTTCGGGATGAGCCGAGCGACCGAGATGCCGGCGTCGGCAATTCCTTCCTCGCCGCCGATCAGATTCTCGGTGACCAGCGGACGATCCGGCCACGGCAGCTGATGGGTGTGGAACGTGTTGACCCTGCCGAATGCGGCGCGCAGCTTTCCCACCTTCATCAGGATGCCGCCAGGAAGCGTCGGAAACGTGATGTAGCCCTCTTCGAGGTCCACGCCTTCCTCGCCGAACGCCATGAAGAAGTCGGCACGGGCGTAGGGATCGACGATCGCCTGGAACGAGGCCTCGGCCTCGCGCATGGCCAGCGCCGGTTCGCGTCGGACGTCGTTCTTGCCGCCGACACCGATGAAGTTGCCGATGACGGCCATGTCGGGGTTGAAGATCTTGGACGCCGCGGAGACGTTGCCGTACACCGGCAGCGTGCCGCTCGGCCCACCGGCTCCTTCCGCGCCCGCTGGGACCTCCGCCGCGGGCACAGAAGGAGCGACGGCTCCTGGCGCAGCCGCAGGCGGGCGGTCCCCCTGCCGACGCGAGACGCGCCTCGAGCGCGGCAAGCCGCGCTTCGAAGTCCTTCCTGAGCTGCTCCATTTCCGCACGCAACGCCTGCGCGAGCGCTGGATCCTGCGCTGGTGCGGGGGCCTGACCCTGCGCCTGCGCCGGCAACGGCGAGATCAGCAAGCCCAGGGCAAACCCGTTCCGGATGAATCGACAGGCGCGCATCATGCCTCCTGCTCTGAACGATGAGACGTGACCCGGCCGCTGACGTGGCGAGGCAAGTCGCCAGTTCATCGGTCGAGATTCACGAACCGCTTCAGGAGAAGGTTGGGGGCGATCGGCCGTGGGTGTTGACGGCGAGCAGCGCGCCTTCGGGGAGGGCGTCGAGGGCGAAGATTCGCCCGGCGTCCGCGAGCCGGCAGGCGCCGGGTGCCGCGGAGATTCGTGACTCGGACCCCAGCGGGTTCGACGCGCACGACGTGCAGTGTTGCGGCGTTTTCAGGTGGCAGATGAGGTCGTGATGCTCGAACGGCGCTGCGGCGAGGAACAGGATATGGAAACCCAGTCCCACGAGCGCGATGAGCGGCAGACGACGACGCGATCTGCCTAGCATACGGCCATCATACGCGCGAGGCCGGGGGAGAGCAAACGAGCCACGATGGTCAGAGTGCTCTCGGTATCGACGAGCTGGTCGCTGACCAGAGCGAGGGATTCCAGGCCGTACACGTCGCGCGGCAGCTGCCGGACGCGAACGCGCGGCAACCGCGCGAAGCGCCGATCGATCTCCTTCGAGGTACGTCTCTTCCTGGGCTTTGCGCGACCGGTAGAACTCTCCCTCCAGGCCGTCGGGCAGCACCCGGTTGACCACCAGCCCGGCCACGTCGACGCCGGTGTCGGCAAGCTGCTCGGCGGCGCGCGCGGTTTCCTCGATGGCGAGCCGCTCGGGAATCATCACGAAGACGAACGAGGTGCGCGATCGGTCGGTCATGATCCGGCGCAACTGGGCGAGCCGCTCGTGACGGCGCTCGAGAGCGGCGAGCACCGGATCGGCGGCCGCGGCGGCTTCCGGCGTCTGCTCCGCTCCGCGGTCGATTTCGAGGACGGCGCGGCGGTGCCGGACGAGCGCCTGGATCCACGTCGTGATCGCGTCGGGCATCCTGAGCAGCTGCAGCGTGTGGCCGGTGGGCGCCGTGTCCAGCACGATCGTGTCGTAGGCGCGGCTTCGGTTGAGGATGAGGTCGATCATCCGATCGAGCAGCGCGACCTCGAGCAGACCCGGCGAGGCGGCTGCCATCTCGATCTGGCGGTGCGCCTGCTCGAATCACCGCCGGGCTGAACATCCGCTCGATGTCGCGCTTGACGTCGCTGATGTAGCGGCTGGCTTCGCCGTCGGCGTCAATCTCGAGCGCCGTCAGCCGCGGCTGCAGCTCGCGCTCCACGGGTCCGATCGGGGCCTGAAAGATGTCCGCGGTCGAATGCGCCGGATCGGTGGAGACCAGCAGAATGCGCTGGCCGCGCCGGCTGGCGGCCAGCGCGAAGGCGGCCGAACAGGTGGTCTTGCCCACGCCACCCTTGCCGCCGAAAAACACAACCTGTTGATCGATCAGCGAGTTCAGCAACACGGCAGGCTGCCGATCGGCGAGTGCTCGATGCCCATGCGGCGGTGCCACTGGTGAAACTGTTCGAGGAGGTAGGGATAGACCTCGAGCAGATAGAGCGTGGCGGGATTGGGCAATGCGGTGGCTTCCATGAAGCAGAGCAGGAGAAAGAGATCGTTCAGCTCGGCGGTCTGGCGCCGCAGTTCGTACTCGTAGCGGCCGAAGGCCGCGCCGTGCATGAAGTCGCCGAGGCGCTGGCGAAGGTCGTTCCAGGGCATGAACACTCGGAAATCTGAAGTCTGAAGTCTGAAGTCTGATCAGCGCCAAGCGTGAGCGTGCAGATTTCAGGTTTCAGGTTTCAGGTTTCAGCAATTTAACGGTATTCTATACGCGTCACCCCATGCACACCCTTTTTCACAAAGTGTGGAACGCGCACGCCGTGCGCGTGCTCTCGAGCGGTCAGACGCAGCTGTTCGTCGGCCTGCACCTGATCCACGAGGTGACGAGCCCGCAGGCGTTCGACATGATCCGCCAGCACGGCTGGCGCGTCGCGTATCCCGAACGCACGTTCGCGACGGTCGATCACATCGTGCCGACCAGCTCGCAGCGACGGCCGTTCCTCGACGTGACGGCCGAGGAGATGACGATGGTGCTCGAGCGGAACTGCCGCGACTTCGGCATTCAGCTCTGGACACCCGGCAGTCCCGGCGACGAAAACCAGGGCATCGTCCACGTGATCGGTCCCGAGCTCGGTCTCACGCAGCCGGGCATGACGATCGCGTGCGGCGACAGCCATACCTCGACGCACGGGGCGCTCGGCGCCATCGCGTTCGGCATCGGCACCTCGCAGGTGCGCGACGTGCTCGCGTCGCAGTGTCTGGCGCTCGACCGCATGAAGGTGCGCCGCATCGACGTCAACGGCCGCCTCGGCCCGGGCGTCTACGCGAAAGACGTCATCCTGACGATCATCCGCCGGCTCGGTGTCCAGGGCGGGGTCGGCTACGCGTACGAGTACGGCGGCACCACGCTCGACCGCGATGACGATCGAGGAGCGGATGACGATCTGCAACATGTCGATCGAAGGCGGCGCGCGCGCCGGCTACGTCAACCCTGACGAGACCACCTTCGCGTTCCTGAAGGGCCGCCGGTTCGTGCCCTCCGGCGCCGCATTCGATCGCGCCGTCGCCTGGTGGCGCCAGATCGCCTCGGATCCGGACGCTCGACTACGACGACCGCGTGACGATCGATGCCGCGACCATCGAGCCGACGGTCACCTGGGGCATCAACCCCGGTCAGTCGGTGGGCATTGGCGAGCGTATCGGCGATTCGGCCGACCAGGAGGCGCTGACGTTCATGGGGTTCGAGCGCGGCGGCGCAGGTGCAGGGCACGCGCATCGACGTCGCCTTCATCGGATCGTGCACCAACGGCCGGCTGTCCGATCTCGAGGAGGCCGCGCGCCTCGTCCGCGGGCGCCACGTCGCGCCGCACGTGCGAGGCGCTCGTCGTGCCGGGATCGCAGGCCGTGAGCCGGGCGGCCGAAGCGAAGGGCCTGCCCGAGATTTTCACCAAGGCCGGCTTCGAATGGCGCGGCGCCGGCTGCTCCATGTGTCTCGGCGATGAACCCCGACCGGCTCGAAGGGCGCCAGATCTGCGCGTCCTCGTCGAACCGGAATTTCAAGGGCCGTCAGGGCAGTCCCGACGGGCCGGACGCTGCTCATGAGTCCGGCCATGGTGGCCGCAGCGGCGGTCGCGGGCGAAGTCGTCGACGTCCGCGACAGATGCTGGAAGAGGTAACGGTATGGCATCGGCACTGATGATCCGAGCCATTATCCATGCCGATCAGGTCAGTCCATGCTCAGCGGCCGCGGGCTGCCGGTGCGCGGCGACGACCTCGACACCGATCGGATCATGCCCGCGCGGTTCCTGCGCGCCGTGACCTTCGAAGGCCTCGAACAGCACCTGTTCGAAGACGACCGCGCGGCCGACCCCTCGCACCCCTTCAACGATGCCCGATACGACGGGCGCGACGGTGCTCGTCGTGAACCGCAATTTCGGCTGCGGCTCCTCGCGCGAGCACGCGCCGCAGGGCCTGGCGCGCTTCGGGATCACCGCGATCGTCGGCGAGTCGTTCTCCGAGATCTTCCTCGGGAACTCCGCCGTGCTGGGCATTCCGTGTTTCTCGGCGGACCACGCCTCCATCGATGCGCTGCAGTCGCTCGTCGAGCGCGCGCCCGAGACGCTCATCGACGCACGCGTGGACACCGGCGTCATCACGGCGGGATCGATGCGCATGGCGGCGACGATCCCCCCGGCGCTGCGCGACGCCTTCGTCAGCGGCCAGTGGAATCCCACCGCGATGCTGCTCGACCGCTTCGACGAGGTGCGGCGCGGTCGCCGACGCCCTCCCTTACGTCAGCGGCTTCTAGACTAGGGCCATGCCCCGCTAGACTTTTTCCTGCGCGACTGCCAGAAAGGCGTTCGCCGCGTGCGATCGGTGCGCCTTGCGGCACACCAGCATGACCTGCCGCCTGCGCGACAGAGCCGCGACCGGCACGGCGACCAGCCGGCCGCTCGCGATCTCGGTGATGGCGCAGCGCCGCGGCAGGAGCGCGACGCCCAGCTTCAACTCCACCGCGCGCTTGATCCCGTCGAGACTCGGCAGGGCGATCACCATCTTCAAGGCGATGTGACGCTCCTCGAACAGCCGCAGCACGCGTTCCCGCGCCGGCGACGGGTCGTTGTGCGCGACGATCGGCTCTCCCGCGACATCCTCCATCGTCACCTGCCGCCGCTTCGCGAGCGGATGCGACGGCGGCACGAGCAGCACCAGTTCGTCGTGGCCGACGACGACCTCGAGCAGGCCGGTCTCGGGCGGCCGAAAGGTGAGCGCGCCGAAATCGAGGCTTCCCTGCTGCACCTCGACCGCGATCTGGCGCGCGGGCACGCGGCGGACGTCGATGGCGATGTCGGGCACGCGTTGACGGAAGCGCGCCATCAGCGGCAGGAGCGTGTGGACGGCCGCTTCGTTGGCGCCGATCAGGACGCGCCCGCGGCGCAGATCGCGCAGCTCGCGCATCGCCGACTCGGTCTCCTCGGCCAGGCGAATCAGCCGCTGCCCGTAGTTCTGCAGGACGCGACCGGCATCGGTCAGCGTCCCGCTCTTCGACGTCCGGTCGAAGAGCTGCTCGCCGAGATCGATTTCGAGCCGGCGGACGGCCTGGCTGACGGCCGGCTGGGTGCGGTGCACCTTGGCCGCCGCGCGCGAAAAGCTCCGCTCCTCGGCCACGGCGAGAAAGATCCGGATGGCGGTCAGGTCCATAAACTATTGTTATTATAACGTAATCATTATCACTTTGACTTCTACCTCGCCGGACCGCTACAACTCTAGGACATGAGCCACGATTCCGCGCGCATCGTCGTGTTCGACACCACGCTCCGCGACGGCGAGCAGGCGCCGGGCTTTTCGATGGACGTCGCCGTCGAAGCTCACGCTGGCCCGCGCGCTCGACGCGCTGGGCGTCGACATCATCGAGGCCGGCTTCCCCATCGCGTCGCCCGCCGATTCGGAGGCGACCCTGCAGATCGCGCGCGAAGTGCGGCGGCCGGTGATTGCGGCGCTGGCCCGCTGCCGGCCGGCCGACATCGAGGAAGCGGCGCGCGCGCTCGAGCCGGCCGAACGCCGCCGGATTCACACGTTTCTGGCCACCTCCGACCTGCACCTCGAGCGCAAGCTGCGCATGACGCGCGAGGCGTGCCTCGAGCAGATCGTCGAGCGGCGTGCGCCGCGCGCGGCAGCATCACCGACGATGTGGAGTTTTCGGCCGAAGACGCGACCCGGAGCGACCTCGACTTTCTCTGTCGCGTCGTCGAAGCGGCGATTCGCGAGGGCGCGACGACGATCAACCTGCCCGACACGGTCGGCTACGCCACGCCCGACCGACCTCCGAGAGTTCTTCGAGGAGATCCGCCGCCGCGTGCCGAATGCGGACCGCGCGGTCTTCAGCACGCATTGCCACGACGACCTCGGGCTGGCGGTCGCAAACAGTCTCGCGGCCTTCGACGGCGGCGTCCGCCAGGTCGAGTGCACGATCAACGGCATCGGCGAGCGCGCCGGCAACGCCTCGCTCGAGGAGATCGTGATGGCGCTCCGGGTGCGGCACGATCGGCTGCCGTACGACACCGGCATCCGCTCGGAGCTGCTGTTCGACACGAGCCAGCTGCTCTCGAGAGTGACCGATGAACCGGTGCAGGCGAACAAGGCCATCGTCGGGCGCAATGCGTTCGCGCACGAGGCGGGGATCCACCAGGACGGCATGCTGAAGGACTCGCGGACCTACGAAATCATGCGGCCCCAGGACGTCGGCCAGACCGCCGAGCAACTCGTGCTCGGCCGCCACTCCGGACGCCACGCCGTGCAGCGCCGGTGCGAGATTCTCGGGCTCGTGCTGACCTCCGACGAGCTCGGCGCAGGTCTATCACGCGGTCATCACGATGGGCGAGCACCGCAAGTCGATCGGCGACGGCGATCTGAAACGCATGGTCGAGCGGCTGCGCGGCGGAGGCACGCCGAGCTCCCCCGGTGGCGCGCACGCCGAGACGGTCGGTTACGGCCACGGAGTCTAGTCTGACGCTCGACGATTGCAGATTGCAGATTGCAGATTGCAGATTGATTGCAGATTGCCAGATCAATCTGAAATCAATCTGCAATCTGCAATCTGCAATCTGCAATTTCATAGAATGACCGAATGATCCCGCTTCGGGACGTCATCCCGTCCCGGACGACTCCCTTCATCACCGTCACGATCATCGTCCTGAACGCGCTGGCGTGGTTCTACGAGCTGGCGGTGCCGGAAGACCTTCTGCCGGTGTTTCTGCAGACGTACGGCGTCGTGCCGGCGTCCTTCAGCGCGCCGACGCTCGTCACCTCGATGTTCCTGCACGGCAGCTGGTCGCACGTCATCGGGAACATGTGGTTTCTGTGGATCTTCGGCGACAACATCGAAGACCGGCTGGGCCACGGGCGCTTCGTCGTGTTCTATCTGCTCTGCGGGATTGGGGCCGCCGTCGGGCACATCATGATGGATCCGCACTCGATGCTCCCGACCATCGGCGCAAGCGGCGCCATCGCGGGCGTGATGGGCGCCTACTTCGTGCTGTACCCGCACTCGCGAGTGCTCACGCTCGTGCCGCTGTTCATCTACTGGGAGATCGTCGAGCTGCCGGCAATCTTTCTGCTCGGCTTCTGGTTCCTCATGCAGCTGTTCGGCGCCGGCATCGGGTCGATCACCCCGACGTCCGGCGCGGAGAGCGGAGGCATCGCGTTCATGGCCCACGTGGCCGGGTTCGCCCTTGGCGCCGTCGTCGTGTTCGTGTTCCGGAAGTCCAGGCAGGAGCCCCGGCGCTGGGCCTAGCTGCTATGGCGTTCTGCAGTTCGGTGGAGCGCAGTTCACGGTCCTCGTTCACATCGCCAGGTCGTTGACTCGACGCCGCGCCTGTCAACTGGGCACTATCGACGGTCGACTGCACCGAACTGTCACGATGTGGCCTGTCAGCAGCCCGCGGACTCAACAGCCTGAAGTGACCTTGATACGATCCTGTCGAGGCAGGCCGGATGCCGTTGTCGTCGCACGTCAGAAGAGGTCGTTGCGCCAATACAGCACATCGTCCGCGGACAACCGCGGCGGCAACGGGACCGCGCCGAGTTGACGCACCATCATGATCCCGATGGACGGCGCCGCCGAGACGATTGTGAGTTGCGGAGGCCGGAAGCCCGGCGGCAGCCACGCGCGGATCGTCGGGCGTCGCTCCGAGGGTTCACGCGCGATCAGCGCCTGCAGGAGAGCGCCGACCCGCGCGCCGGAGGCGTCGCGATCGCCGCACTCCTCGAGCGTCCAGGCGCTCCCGGCGACGCTGACGACGACATACGCCGCCGCGGTAATGCCTTCTTCGGCGATGAAAAAATGCAGCTGCCGCGCGGCCGCCGTTCCGAGACCGGCGAGCAGTCGCTTCCTGGTGATCGCGTACTGGACGAGGTCGAGATCGCGATCGAGGTGGAAGCGGAACGGGTCGGCACGCACGCGCCCCATCGCTACGATCGCCGCGAGATCCCGCTCCTCGCCACCTCGGACCATCGTCATCGGGGCGCCGTGACGCGACGATGCCACGTCGAGCGTCACCTCAGTCAATGGGATCGCCTCGAAGCCGTCTCGCGAGCGTCGTCTTCGACGCCGCTCTGTGGGAACAGGAGCGCCACCTCGGCTCCCTTCCGCGGCGGCCTGGTCGAGCAGCGTCCCCAGCAGAGCCCGCGCATGACCGAGGCCACGGCGCGACGGTTCGGTGAATACCGAGCCGATGCCGCAGATGCGCACCGCTCGACCTTCGAAAGTCCCCGCCAGGTCGTAACGTTCCGCACTGGCGAGAAGGGTGACGCCCTCCACCAGCGCAAATCGTCGCCGGCAACGGCGCCCCCAGGCGGTCTTCATCTGGGCCGCGTCGAACCTGCCGTACGCCTGCCTGTCCAAGCCGTCGTGCGAGATTGGATGAGTCGCGTCGAGAACGCTGTCGAGAATGGCCCCTTGAACGGGAACCACGGCCGTCACGTGATCGATTATTGAGCGTGATCCTGTCGGCCTCCCGGTACCGTCCGAGAGCCGGCTGTGCGCCAGATCCTTTCGGCCCGGGTGGCCGCGGCGACGTGCATCAGCGGCATGGGAATATCGGTGCTCGTTCCCCACGTCAGCGTCATCGGGGTGTTCGTGCTCGACTGCAGGATCTGCCAGAGTCCGGTGCTCGCGCGGAACACGGCGAGATCGGTCGTGCCGTCGCCGTCGTAGTCACCCGGGATCGGGACGTCGCTGGTGCTGCCCCAGGTCACCGTCCGCACGGTCGTCGTGCTCGACTGCAGAATCGACCACACCCCCGTCGAGGCGCGATACACCGCGACGTCGGCCCGGCCGTCGCCGTCGTAATCGCCGGGCATCGGGAGGTCTCCGACGCTCCCCCAGGTGGCGGTCCTCGGCGTGTTCGTGCCGGACTGCCGCACCTGCCACAACCCGGTGCTGGGACGATAGACCGCAAGGTCGGCCTTCCCGTCACCGTCGTAGTCGCCGGGCACGGGCACATCGGCGCTGCTGCCCCACACCACGGTCCGCGTGGTCTGACTGCTCGACTGGAGACTGATCCATTCGCCCGTGGACGGGCGGTAGATGGCGACGTCGGTCTTGCCGTCGCCGTCGTAGTCGGCCGGCACGGGCAGATCGTCGGCCGAGCCCCAGGTGACCGCTGTCAGCGCCCCCGTGCTCGACAGCAGGACTGACCACTCGCCCGTTCGCGGGGTGATAGACGGCGATGTCGGTCTTCCCGTCGCCGTCGTAGTCGCCCGGCACCGGCCGGTCGCCCGCCGCTCCCAGCGTGGCGCTCACGGCCGTGCTGGTGCTCGACTCGCGGATCGACCACGTCCCGGTCGAGGGGCTGAAGACGGTCACGTCCGCTTTGCCGTCGCCGTCGTAGTCGTCGTCGGTGCGCGGCGCCCCCACGTGGCGGGCTCGCCGTCGACGCCGCCAGGCCCTGGCTGGTGACGGTCTCGCTGGTGAGGGTCGCTGGCGCGGCGCTCGCCGCCTTCTTGAACGCGACGAGTCGCCGCGCCCCAGACGTCCAGCGTATTCAGCGTGGCGGTCGCGGTGATGGCGCCCGCCGTCGCCTGAATCCGGTCTTGCACCATCAGGTTCGTGGACGGCGCGGCGGACACCGCTTCGCGGATCGTCGAGCCGCTGCCCGCCGTGAACGTGCGGCCGCTCTGCGTCGAGAAGACGCCGAGCACCAGGTCGCCCGCGGTCGTCGTGGTCGCCGACCCGCTGGTCGGTGCCGTGCTCGACCCCGCCGCGGTCGCGGTGCCGTCCAGAGCATTGGCCTGCGCGATGCCGGCATATTCGAGAATGGCCAGCCGGATCGAGGCCGGCCCCGTCGAGACCGCGACGGTCACCGTGTTGGCGCCGGCGGCGATGTTCTCCGCGTAGAAGATCGCCAGGGTATCGTCGGTGCCGTTGTTGACCGTGAGCGCACGCCGGTAGACGTTGCTCCGGGTATCGCTGACCGTGAAGGTCTGGTTCGCGAACCGGGCGCGGGCCGCGACCACGATGAAATTGCCGGCGACGTTATTCGCGGGGAACGCCAGCGGCGTCGACATCCCGCCGGTGTTGAGGCCGGTATGCTGGGTCAACGTAATCGGACTGGGCGGGGGCACGCCGACCGTGAAGCCGACGCCGTTGCTGGCGACGCCCCCGACGGTGACGACGACGTTCCCCGTCGTCGCGTCCGCGGGCACCGGCACGACGATGCTCGTGGCCGACCAGGTCGTCGGCGTCGCGGGCGTGCCGTTGAAGCGTGACGGTGCTGCTCCCCGTGGTCGCGCCGAAGTTGGCGCCCGTGATCGTCACCGACGTCCCGACCGGCCCGCTCGTCGGCGCCAGGTCGTGATGCTCGGCGCCTGGGCCACGTCCGTGACGGTCCAGGTGAACGTCTTGCTGTTGGTCAGCGAGCCGTCGGAGAGCGGTCGCCGTCACGGTGTAGGTGCCGGCGCTCGTCGAGGTGAGCGTGCCGGCGATCACGCCGGTCGTCGCGTTGACGCTCAACGACGCCGGCAGCCCGGTCGCACTGTACGTGAGCGCGGTGCCATCCGGATCGCTGGCCACGAGCGGCAGCGAAAGGATGGCGTTCTCGGCGCTGGTCTGATTCGCCGGCTGCGTGAGCGTCGGCGCCCGGTTGACGTTCGACACGGTCCACGGGAACGTCTTGCTGTTGGTCAACGCCCCGTCGGACACCGTGGCGGTCACCGTGTAGCTGCCCGCGCTCGCGAACGTCAGGGTGCCGGCGATCACGCCTGTGGCCGTGTTGAGGCTCAGCACGGGGGGCAGCCCGGTCGCGCTGTACGTCAGCGCGGCGCCTTCCGGATCGCTGGCCATGAGCGGCAGCGAAATTGTGGCGTTCTCGGCGCTGGTCTGATTCGACCGGCTGCGTCAGGGTCGGCGCGAGATTGGTCCCCGTGGACGCTTTCTTGAACGCGACGAGTCCCGCGCCCCAGACGTCCAGCGTGTTCAGCGTGGCGGTCGCGGTCGATGGCGCCCGCCGTCGCCTGAATCCGGTCTTGCACCATCAGGTTCGTGGACGGCGCGGCGGACACCGCTTCGCGGATCGTCGACCCGCTACCCGCCGTGAACGTGCGGCCGCTCTGCGTCGAGAAGACGCCGATCACCAGGTCGCCCGGGGTCGTCGTGGTCGCGGACCCGCTGCTCGGTGCCGCGCTCGACCCCGCCGCGGTCGCGATGCCGTCGAGAGCATTGGCCCGCGCGATGCCCGCATATTCCAGAATGGCCAGCCGGATCGAGGCCGGCCCCGTCGACACCCCGACGGTCACCGTGTTGGCGCCGGCGGCGATGTTCTCCGCGTAGAAGATCGCCAGGGTATCGTCGGTGCCGTTGTTGACCGTGAGCGCACGCCGGTAGACGTTGCCCCGGGTATCGCTGACGGTGAAGGTCTGGTTCGCGAACCGGGCGCGGGCCGCGACCACGATGAAATTGCCGGCGACGTTATTCGCGGGGAACGCCAGCGGCGTCGACATCCCGCCGGTGTCGAGGCCGATATGCTGGGTCAACGTAATCGGACTCGGCGCGGCCACGCCGACCGTGAAGCCGACGCCGTTGCTGGCGACACCCCCGACGGTGACGACGACAGCCCCGGTCGTCGCGCCCGCGGGGACCGGCACGATAATACTCGTGGCTGCCCACGTCGTCGGCGTCGCGAGGGTCCCGTTGAAGCGGACCGCGCTGCTGGTGCCCTGCGTCGTCCCGAAATTCGCCCCGCTGATCGTGACCGTCGTCCCGACGCTTCCGGATGTCGGCGACAGGCTCGTGATGCTCGGCGCCGAGCCCATCACAGTGAACGTGACTCCGTTGCTCGCGCCGCCTGCGACGGTGACGACGACGTTCCCGGTCGTCGCGGCCATGGGCACCGGCACGATGATGCTCGTGGCCGACCACATCGTCGGCGTGGTGTTGCTGCCGTTGAACGTGGCCGTGCTCGTCCCCTTGCGTTGCACCGAAGTTGGCGCCCGTGATCGTCACCGACGTGGTGACCGCCCCACTCGTCGGGGACAGGCTCGTGACGCTGGGCATCATCGGTACCACAGTGAATGTGAGGCCATTGCTGGCGACCCCCCCGACGGTGACGACGACATTGCCCGTGGTCGCTCCAACCGGGACGGGCACGGCGATACTGGTCGCCGCCCACGTCGTCGGCGTGGCGGAGGTCCCGTTGAAGGTCAGCGTGCTCGTGCCCTTGGTCGCCCCGAAGTTGGCGCCCGTGATCGTCACCGACGTGCCGACCGGCCCGCTCGTCGAGGACAGACTCGTCATGCTCGGCGCCGGCGTCGGAACCACGGTAAACGCGATGCCGTTGCTGGCGACGCCGGCGACGGTCACGACCACACTGCCCGTGGTGGTCCCGACCGGAACCGGCGCGACGATACTGGTCGCCGCCCATGTCGTCGGCGTGGCGGAGGTCCCGTTGAAGGTCAGCGTGCTCGTGCCCTTGGTCGCCCCGAAGTTGGCGCCCGTGATCGTCACCGACGTGCCGACCGGCCCGCTCGTCGAGGACAGACTCGTCATGCTCGGCGCCGGCGCCACAACGGTGAACGCGATGCCATTGCTGGCGACGCCGGCGACGGTCACGACCACATTGCCCGTGGTGGTCCCGACCGGAACCGGCGCGACGATACTGGTCGCGGCCCACGTCGTCGGCGTGGCGGAGGTCCCGTTGAAGGTCAGCGTGCTCGTGCCCTTGGTCGTCCCGAAGTTGGCGCCTGTGATCGTCACCGACGTGCCGACCGGCCCGCTCGTCGAGGACAGACTCGTCATGCTCGGCGCCGGCGGAACGTCGAAGAACACTTCCGCGGAGTATGCGCTGGCCATTGCCGACGTGTTGTACGCCTGAACGGCAAAGTAATAGCGTTGACCGCCTGGCAGTGTGAGCGGCCCGCTCGTGACGTTTCCGACGTCGACGGTCGTGGTGTAGACGCCCGTTTGCGTTCCGAAGGAGAGTCTGTATCCGGCCAGGTCGGCTTCTGAATTGGCGTTCCATGTCGCAGTGACCGTCGCCGCGCTCAGCACTGGCGCCGTTCCAAGAAGAAGCGTCGCGGCAAGAAGGCAGAGCATCACTGACTTCAGGCGAGGCAGCAACCATGTACGGGGCGTGGCTTCCTTGGTGGATCGGTCTTGCAGCTGGCAACGAAGATCTGACAACCGTTTCATGTGCACTCCGATAAAGGGCCAAAGTGGGCCTGTCGGCGCGCACCCATCAAGTGGGGAGGGGGCACTGCTCGAACGCTGGCGGGCTCAGTTCAGGGATCGCTAATCGCTGCAGGAGGGGCAATAGGTATGCCGCGTCTCACCCATTGCCTGCGATCACGATTCGTGTGCATATCCACCGATCCTGTCAGTCCAGCTTGACCGAAACCCAACGACAGATTTGTGATAAGGCTTCCGTTTATTGACGACGAGCTTGATCACCGGTGTTCGCACCGCCGAGGCGTCGCACTCGAGATGTCGGGCGCCGCATTTTTCGCGGCGAGCGGAGGACGCTGCAGTCAGGCAGCGACTGGACGCGCGTGCACACATCGTGGGAGCGCCACCCGCCCTGGACTGCGATCATCATGCCGATTCGGCGAGAACGAATGCGGCCTCTTCGGTGCAACGCGAGGGCCATTCAGGGTGTGCAAAAGGAGACAGCCAGCGGCACTCCGATGGGCCTAGAGTGTCGGACATCGGGGGCTTGCACACGCACCAGCGGAATCGACATCCGCACCCACCCCCTCGGAGTCATGAGATGAGAACGGCTCTGACAGAGCAAGGGTCCGATCCTACCGGCAGCGAAGCTACCGATGACCAGCAAGAGGTCGCGCGGGATAATCCGCGCCGGCGGCGCGAACCTCACAACGAACGCGAAGACGACGACCGGCACGGGAACGGGACGATCCGATCGCCGCTTCGCCACGGCGTCCATCGCGTTTGAAACGATCTTCGCCCGCACGTGAGCTTGCGGTCTGAACCGGTCTGCGGCCGCGCCACCGGGACGCCGATGAAGCTCCCGAGCCGGGAGCCGGTCCTCGGTTCGTGACGTCGCACTCGAGATGGCGCCGCTGCCATATCGACGGTTGGCGTGATTGGCGGACCGCGAGATCGACGCCGCCGCGGGACAGTTGCCTTGAAGCCTATGAAACCACGCGCCGCTTGGTTCGAGCTGTCATTGGTCGCCGGAGGGCTGATGATCGTGATGCTCGTGGCGATGTGGGCTCAGCGCCCCGACGCGAGCTGCACGCTGTCATTGGAAGCGCCGCGGATCCTCGTCCTGAGCCGGGAGACAGACCGCGAGCATCTGGCGACCGACCTCGCATCGAGCGCTCGTATCGCGAGACGGTACATGCTCGCGACCGAGGACCCTGCCGAACAGCACACTCGGGTTGTCAACTGCGAGGCGGCGCTCGTCCAACAGATCGTGACGAGACACGGCCTGTCGGCGGAACTGGTGCGAGCCAGCCTGCCAGACGCTGCAATAGCGGCGTCGTGTCTGCGACGGATTCGTGGACGTTCGGCTCAGCCGACGCTCTGCTTATCTATAGCGAGCGCGGGCTTGGATGTCGATCGGCCGCCGGAGTGCTGCCCGGTCTGACCACGACCGCTCTTGGCGGCTGTGGCATAGCGCTCGAGTTCGCGGGCGCCGCTTGCCACTGCATCGGCGACGTCGTCGCGAACGCCCTGACCCTTCCGGGTGAGCTCGTCGACCGCCTCACCGACACGGGTGCTGGCCTGCTGATACTGCTCGGCAGCCTGCTGGCCCAGATTCCTCGCCGAATCAGTCACTCGCTCGCGAAGCTCCGAGGCCAGTCGTGGGGCGAGCCACATCGCCAGGCCGGCGCCGGCCACCGTGCCTGTAAACAGTCCGAGCACGAAGCCGTGGTCCCGACGTGTCCTGCGTGTGTGCGTTCATGTACTGGTGCTCCTGGCTGTACCTTACACGGGCGGCGAACGGGGAGGGTGTTCACAAGAGCACAGACCTCCGGGGACTTTTCCGGCATGCTGCGCAGATGCAGGAGGTCGAACATGACAGCGACGAACATCCGGAAGGCCGAGCTGAGACAAATACTACGCGAGCACCGGCGCAAGATGCAGAACGAAGTTCAGAGTCGCATTCGCGACGGGCGCGCCGATCGGTCCGTTGACGTGCGCGACGACCTCGAGCATTCCGACGCCGACATCCAGGGAGATATCGCGCTGTCTCTGCTCCAGATGAGGACGGAGTCGCTGGCGCGCATCGACGAAGCGCTCGTTCGGCTCGACGCGGGCAAGTACGGGTCGTGTTTCGAGTGCGAGACGGAGATTTCCGAACGACGGCTGCGAGCCCTGCCGTTCGCGGTGCGTTGCCAGGCGTGCGAAGAGACGACGCGAGCAGGAACAGGGCGAGCGCGACGGCTTGCGCGGGCGCTCTGCGGGCTTTTCGCTCTTCTCGGGTGCGGGCGGTTCCTGAAGGCGACGCGATAGCCTTTTTACCGCGCCACCTGATTGCGCACCACCAATTCGTCAAGGCTAGGTGCGCTTGCGACGCCGGCGATCAGCAGCACGACGCCGCCGGCGACCGCCGCAATCCCCACCACCGGCGGAAGCCTCAACGTCTTCTCTCGATCCGCCGTCGCGTGGATGGGACCGATGTCGATGACAGTCTCTTTGCTGGTGTAGGTGATGCCCTGATAGGCGAGCGCCGCCAGGCCGAACACGATCAGCACGAGACCAAGGATCGCGATGGGTTTCATGAGACTCCTCAGTCGTGCAGGACGACGCTCAGCAGCGAGCTGTTGATCTTGAGCGGGATCTCGCCGTTGTACTCGATGAAGCCCAGCTTCTTGAACTTGTTCAGGAAGAAGTTCACGCGCGAGCGAGTCGTGCCGACCATTTCCGCGAGCGTCTCCTGCGAGATCTTCGGCACCACGCGCGCCGGCTTGTCCTGCTTCCCGTAGCGCGCCAGCAGCAGCAGCGTGCGCGCCAGCCGCTTCTCGCTCGAGTTGAAGAGCTGATCGATCAGGTCTTCTTCGATCCGGATGTTGCGCGACAGCATGTGCGCGATGAACCGATCGGACATCGCATGCTGTTTGTGCAGCAGCCGCACCATCTTTTCCTTGCCGACGAGCAGGATCACGCTCGGCGTGATCGCCGTGGCGCTGCCCATCCGGACCGGCTGACCGGCCAGGCACCCCTCGCCGAAGAAGTCGCCCGGGCCGAGCATGGCGACGACGGCTTCCCTGCCGGTCTTCGACAGCACCGACAGCTTGACGCCGCCCGCTTGGATGTACAGGACATCCTCGCAGGCGTCGCCCTGCGTGAAGATCGCTCGCTCCCCGCGCATACTCGACGATCGTCTTCGCGATTCCGGACGAATCGAGAAACGCCTGAGCGTTGAAGGGCGGCAGCGCTCGCGCGGATCCGCCGGAGGGCTTTCTGGTCTTCATGGACAGAGCATGGCATGCGGTCCGGTCGCCGACTGTGCACAAGTGAACAGCCGCCCGACGGCTCTCCCCTTCTGGCGTCGACGGAGGCTGGCGTCCCGTACCGCCAAAGACGGAGCGCAGAGTCCCTCGGAGCACATTATCAGCGACACGTCGTACGGTCCTTCGGGAGCGCGCCGCCCATGCGAAGCTCCTTCTCTTGCGCAGCGCGAAGACGCAGGCTGCGGCCAGCATCAGAAATGCCTATTTGGGGAGCGTCGGCACGCAAATCGTGGACGCTCGCTTCGGGCAAAACGGCCACGAAACGCATGAATTCTCGAATCGTTCCGCGGGTCCGGCGATGTGGTTCGAGAATTGGCATTCCGGCAGTCTACGGACTTGTGGCGCGCCGCGCTGTACCGTTTTGAACAGTGTTCGGGTGGGGGCGTTTTTGGGTCTAGGCGCGCCTACGTCCGTCGCCAATGTGCCCTTCCGACCACGTGTGCACCGCGTGGGACCGGACGGGAAAGAAACGTGACGCGGACCGACGTAGAGGGAATCCGCGATGGCGACAGGTCCCCCCGCGGAGGGTCAGCGCGATTCGCCGTTCAGGACGTCTGCGAGCAGTTTCGCCGCCTCGCCGGCGCGTGAGTTCGCGTTCTGATCGAGCTTGCCGGCCATACGCTGCGCGTCGTCTATGCTCGCCTGGGCTGTCTGCACCTGCTTGACCAGGTCGTCTCGGCCGAGGCGTTTGAGCCGCTCGTCCGCGCGGCCGAGCAGACCCCGGGCGTCTTCCAGATGTCTGCTCGCCTCGCCGAAGTTGACGCTGTAGACCGCCACGCGAGCATCGAGGACCGCCGCGCGCGCGCCGAGCAGCTCGCCCCGCAGCTCGGAGGTCTGGAGGGCGCGGGCCAAATCCGATCGGCCCCACGCCCCCCACACCCATCCGGCAAGGAGAGCCACCACTAACCCGACGGTTACGCCAAGAACCAGCTTCGCCTTCGTCATCATCGACCCCGCGTGAGGTAGCGATGGCTCGCGGCACGGCTGTTCCGCGACCATGACGCCTGCTGACGTATCTTACTTGTCGTTTCCGCGCTTACGGCCCGGGTTCCAGCGCGCTCGACATCCGGGCGGTCCGGATCGTCTTGGTTCGAGTTGCCTGGATCGCAATTCTCGGGCCCGCTGCGGACGCCCTGATTGTACCTGCGGGGGCACCTTCTCACCCTGACCGTGCCAGGTGACCGATGACGCCGGTCGGGGTCTCCAGCAATCACAGGGCGGAAACCCGGCTCTACGCACGAGAAGACTATCGTTCCACCCATTCCACAAAACGTGGCGGCACCTCGTCGGTGACGATCAACACGCGCAACACTCGATCGTTTGAATACATCCCACGGACCGCCGCGCGCGCGGCATCGATCGTGGCGTACCGTTCCCACACGGCCGGCAGGCTCGCGGCTGTTCCCTGCCGCATGATGGCGCGGAGTCTGAAGAACGTGCGCGTGTCGGCAGCCTGGCCGTCGGCCTGTGCGACGACCGGCGCGCGCTCTGGCGCTGTCACCGTCATGGTTGAAGGCACGGGTTCCCCTTGAAATGCAAGTACTTGTACTGTCTGCCCTGTGAGGCAATGCTTCGCCGCCCACTATACGCGCACGCGACAGTCGGGAGATGTACCGAAAGGAACAGCGCGGATGGCCAACGAAAAGGTCAGCGTCGCGTGAGCCGCGGGAGTGGCGCGCGCAGGAGACGCCTGGATCCTCGGACCTGGCACCTGTCAGCGGCTGCAGTCTTCGACATATCGTGGCATGGGCAGTAGAGGCGTCGCGCGGTGTGCAATATGGCACAGCTGAGATCAGGCTCAGGCGGTATCCTGTGCGTCATGAAGTGTTGTGCGTATTGCCGGCGTGAAGCGACGACGCAGGATCGTGTCGACGTCTCAGCGGGTCTGTCTCGAGCACGCGCTGGAGTTCTGGACCGGTCTCCTGGTCTTCGCCAGGGAATGCGCAGAGCCCTGCGTGAAGCACGAAGGGTTGTGCCACTGCCCGTCGTGCGAGGAATCGGACGCGTTCTCTCGACGAGCCATCGCCATCGCGGCCGCTGGTCCGTCCCCACCGGATCACGAGCATTTTTCGATTCGTCTCGCCTCGTAACGCCGCTTTCCTCTGCCGTCGCTTCGCCGTCGACGGTCAGCGGGATCTGAGCTCGGCAACAGCCCTGAAATGGCGCTGAATCTCCACCGCTAGCAGCAGCGCCCGTGTTCTGATTGCTGCACAGCGGCGCTGGACGCGTCAGAATGGTGCCATGCGCGCATGGCTGATGGACTCCTACGAGGGAATCGACAAGCTCCACCTGGACGAGGTCGCCGATCCTCAGCCGAACCTCGGCGAGGTACTTCTGGCCGTGCGCTACGCTGCACTGAACCCGGCGGACGCTTTCCTTGCTCAGGCGCAGTATCCCGCCAAGCCCTCGTTGCCACACATCCTGGGACGGGACGCGTGCGGTGTTGTGCGGGAAATCCACCCGAGCGTGCACGAACGTGCGCGTCGGCGATTCCGTTGGCATTCTGCCCTGCCATGTCGGTGCGGACGCATGGGGCACGCTGGCCGAGCAGGTGGTCGTCCCCGAGGACAGCCTCGTTCCCATTCCTCCCGGGATGGACGGCTGAGCAGATGGCAGGCGCTCCATTGGTCTTTCTCACCGCCTGGCAGGCTCTCACTCAGTGGAACGATCCGCCCGCTCCCCCACCCGAGCGCTCCGTCCTGCTGGTCACCGGCGCCTCGGGCGGCGTGGGAGTGGCGTCGGTGTTGCTGGGCCAGTCGATGGGTCTCACGGTCGTCGCGTTGTCACGAAGCGCCGAAAAGTCCGCCAGGCTGAAGGCATTGGGAGCCGACGTCGTCCTCGACCCGAACGATCCGCTCCTGCGCAAGAACGTGTACGCGGCAATCGCCCCGAAGAAGGTCGACCTCGTCATCGACAGCGTCGGTGGGCCGCTGTTCGATCAGCTCGTTTCGATCCTCGGATATCAGGGCCGAATCAGCGTGGTCGGCAGGAGCGCCGGCGCCGTTCCGCACTTCAACACCGCGTCGCTGTTGTTTCGCAGGAGTCGAATCGGTGGAGTCGCTGTTTCGGACTACACGCCGGAAGCCGGACGAGCTGCATGGCACGAGATCGTCAGCAGGCTCGCGACGATTGGAAAGCGCCCGGTCGTGGACAGCATTTTCTCCTTCGAGGAGGTGAAGCCGGCGTTCGCGCGACTGCAGCAAGGCCCCATGGGCAAGGTGGTCGTGAAGATCGCAGGATAGCGGCAGCCAACCCGTTCTACGTTCTACGTTCTGCGTTCTACGTGTCTACGTTCACGGGCGGCACGACGAACGTTGAACATGAGAACGCAGAAGGCCAGTCCGGTGAGCGGTTGCGTTATGCTGCCCATGAAATCGGGAGATCCGGGTCCATGAAGCTGCTCGCCGCCTACTTGAAGGATTACTGGCGCCTGGTCGCGCTCGCACTCGTCCTGGCGGCGATCAACCAGATCTTCTCGCTGCTCGATCCGTTGATCTTCCGCCACGTCATCGACGAGTACGCCACGAAGTTCCAGGAGTACACGACCGCCGAGTTCTTCCGGGGCGTGAGCGTGCTGCTCGCGCGCGGCAGTGGGCGTGGCGTTCGTCTCGCGGGTGGCGAAGAACTTCCAGGACTACTTCATCAACGTCATCACGCAGCGGCTCGGCGCCCGGATCTACTCGGACGGCATCCGGCACTCGCTGGAGCTGCCGTACTCGGTCTTCGAGGATCAGCGCAGCGGCGAAACGCTCGGCAAGCTGCAGAAGGTGCGGACCGACGTCGAGAAGCTGATCTCCGTCTCGATCAACGTGCTGTTCACGTCGCTCGTCGGCATCATCTTCGTCGTGATCTACGCGTTCAGCGTGCACTGGATCATCGCGCCGGCCTACTTCCTGACCGTGCCGCTCCTCGGCGTGCTCAGCTCGGTGCTGAGCCGCAAGATCAAGACGATTCAGAAGGTCATCGTCGCGGAGACGACGGCGCTGGCGGGATCGACCACGGAGTCGCTGCGCAACATCGAGCTGGTCAAGAGCCTCGGCCTCGCGCAGCAGGAGATCGCGCGCCTCAACGCGACGACCGACAAGATCCTCCAGCTCGAGCTCAAGAAGGTGCGGTACATCCGCAGCCTCAGCTTTGTCCAGGGCACGACCGTCAACTTCCTGCGGACCAGCATCATGTTCCTGATGCTGTACCTGATCTTCACGCAGGCGATCACCGTCGGGCAGTTCTTCTCCCTGTTCATCTACTCGTTCTTCATCTTCGGACCGCTGCAGGAACTGGGCAACATCATCAACGTCTACCGGGAGACGGAGGTGTCGCTCAAGAACTTCCAGGACATCCTGGCCATCCCGAAGGAGCCGCGCCCGGCCAACCCGGTGCCGGTGCCCGAGCTGAACCGGCTCGCGTTCGACCACGTCAGCTTCAAGCATCAGTCCGCCTCCTCTCCCGCGCTGACCGACATCTCGTTCGAGGTCGGCCGCGGCGACACGATCGCGTTCGTCGGACCGTCCGGCGCCGGGAAGACGACGCTGGTGAAGCTGCTGGTGGGCCTCTATCCTCCGCAGTCGGGCGACATTCTCTACAACGGTCATCCGGCCGCCACCATCGATCTGAACCAGCTTCGGGAGCGCATCGGCTTCGTCACGCAGGACACCCAGCTCTTTTCGGGCACGATCCGCGAGAATCTGCTGTTCGTGAACCCGGCGGCGACCGACGAGGAGTGCATGGACGTGCTGCGCCAGGCCGCGTGCGACAACCTGCTCGCGCGGGCGGACCGCGGCCTCGACACGGTCATCGGCGAGGGCGGCGTGAAGGTGTCGGGCGGCGAGAAACAGCGGCTGTCGATTGCGCGGGCGCTCCTGCGCCATCCGCATCTGCTCGTGTTCGACGAGGCCACCTCGTCGCTCGACTCGCTCACCGAAGAGGAGATCGGCGAAACCATCCGCGACGTGGCCGCGAGCCAGGACGTCATCACGATCCTGATCGCGCACCGGCTCTCCACGATCATGCACGCCGACCGCATCTTCGTGCTCGAACGCGGCCGCGTCATCGAATCGGGGTCACACGGTGCGCTCCTCGATCAGAAGGGGTTGTACTACGCGATGTGGCGGCAGCAGATCGGCGAGCGCCGCTCGATACCCGCACCGCTCCCGGCAATGGCAGGTGCATGAATTACCGGTCGGCGATAATCTCGGTTATTCTTTCCGCATGGGTGAAACCGTCGAATTCCGCAGCAATGGAACCAGTCGCGTCGGGGTATCTCGTCAAGCCCCCGGTTGGCTACGGTCCCGGAGTGCTGGTCATCCAGGAATGGTGGGGCCTCGATTCCGGAATCAAGGAGATGGCCGATCGGCTTGGAGCCGCCGGGTTCGTGGCGCTCGCGCCGGATCTCTATCACGGGGAACTGGCCGCGCACGATGAGATGGACAAGGCGGCGCAACTGATGCACGCCCTCCCGCCCGAGCGCGCCGCGCGCGACATGAGCGGCGCCGTCGACTATCTCTCCAACCACAGCGCGGTCACGAGCAATGGCATCGGCGTGGTGGGGTTCTGCATGGGCGGCATGCTCGCGTTCATCATCGCCGCCAATCGCCCCGACAAGGTCAAGGCCGTGGTGCCCTTCTACGGATTCCCCCAGGGCGCCACGGAGCCGGACTGGTCCAAGCTCACCGCGTCGATCAGCGGACACATGGCAGAGCACGACGACTTCTTCCCTCCCGCCGCCGCACGTGCGCTCGAAGCCAAGCTGCAGGGCAATGGGCAAGAACGTGACGCTGACCGTCCATCCCGGCACAGGCCACGCCTTCATGGCGCCGCACAACGCGCTGGGGACGTTGAATGCGGCGCTCGCGGCTCGGATTTGGCCGGAAGTCGTTTCGTTCCTACAGGAAACCGTGAGCTAGTGTCCTGCGTCCGACGATTCAGTACACGGCTTCCGGAGCGCGGCGCCCGGCGGCCAAGGCGCGACGACCGAGCATACCGGGAGTATGTGAGGGAGGAGCAACGCCGGCCCCCGGGATGCCCCGCCCGGAAGACGTCCTAAAGCGTCGGACGCAGGACACTAATGGCCCCTCACGACGCGGTCATGCCTCCGTCCACGGCCAGCACCTGGCCCGTGACGTAGCTCGACGCCGCCGATGCGAGGAAGAGCACGACCCCTTTCAACTCGCCGGGACGGCCGATTCGGCCCAGTGGTGTCATCTGCTCGATCGTGTGGCCGGCCTTCTTCACCACGCCTTCAGACATGCGCGTCTCGAAGAATCCCGGCGCGACCGCGTTGACGCGCACGCCGTGCCTCGCCCACTTCACCGCGAGATCGCGCGTCAGGCTGATGACCGCCCCCTTGCTGGCGGCATAGCCGACGGCATCGAGGACCTCGGGCGCGGTGCCAATCAGTCCGGACACCGACGCAACGTTGATGATGGATCCGCCGCCGGCGCGAATCATTTCCCGTCCGGCAGCCTGCGACATGAGGAAGCAGCCCGTCGCGTTCGTGGCGAGGACGTCACTCCATTTCTCCACCGGCATCGTATCGGCGGGCGCCCCCCAGCTGATGCCGGCATTGTTGACCAGCGCATCGATGCGGCCCAGCCGCTCGAGGACCGCGGCGACGGTGGCGTGCGCCTCCTCGGGCCGGGAGACGTCACAGGTCAGCGCGAGGCACTTGATGCCCTGCGCCCGAATCTCTTCCTCGGCCGTCCGCAGCCAGCTTTCGCGCCGCGCCGTGATGGCCACCGTGGCTCCCGCCTCGCCGAACCCGATGGCCATCTCCAGCCCGAGACCGCGTGAGCCGCCGGTCACCAGGACGACCTTGCCTGACATGTCAAACAGGGTGTGCACATGCATGGGCGTATCATATTCGCCGCGAGAGGCGTATGCCAGCGTCGAGTGGCGCTCGCGATCACTCGGTCTCGTGGAGGAGGCACGGCTGGCCTGACGTGGATTACCAATTGACGGTGCCGGCGATCATGCGGCGGTCGGCCATGCTGTTTGGCGAGAGGCCGATCGTCAGTCGCGACGGCGCCACAGTCCATCGCTACCGGTATGCCGACATGCTGCGGACGGGCGAAGCAGCTCGCAGGCGCGCTCGCGGACCTCGGCGTCCGTCCGGGCGACCGTGTCGCGACGCTGGCCTGGAACGATCGTCGACACCTGGAGGCGTACTTTGCGGTGCCCGCCATGGGCGCCGTGCTTCACACGTTGAACGTTCGCTTGCACGCCCGCGATCTCGCGTATGTCATCGAGCATGCCGAGGACCGGGTGATCATCCTCGATGGTCGTCTGCTGCCGCAGTTCGACCAGGTGCCGATTCCGGCGTGTGTCCAGCACGTGATCGTGATGGGCGACGGCGACCTGCCGGACCGGGCGATCGCCTACGAAGAACTGCTCGCATCGGCCGATCCTGAAGCGCGTCGAGTATCTCGACGGTGATGAGCGTTCGGCCGCCGCGATGTGCTACACCTCTGGCACCACCGGCCGGCCGAAGGGTATTGTCTATTCGCATCGGGCGATCGCGCTTCAAGCGCTGAACCTGCTCACCGCCGACAGTATCGGCCTCGGCCAGCGCGATGTCGTGCTCGCGGTTGTGCCGATGTTTCACATCAACGGCTGGTGCCTTCCCTACGCGGCCGCGCTGGCGGGCGCCTCTCTCGTCCTGCCCGGGGCGTCGCTCGATCCCCGCAGTCTGGTGGAGCTCGTCGCATCGGAACGCGTCACCGTCAGCGCCGGCGTGCCCACGGTGTGGCTCGGCGTTCTCGAGGCGCTGGCCGGCGGATCGCTGGCCGGCGACATCAGCAGCCTGCGCGCTCTGGTCGTCGGCGGATCGGCCGCGCCGAAATCGCTCGTGCGCCGCTTTCAGGAGCGCCACGGCGTCTGCGTGCTGCAGGCATGGGGGATGACCGAGACCACCTCCATCGCCACGCTCTGCAGGCTGCCTCCCGACCTGGACGAGGCATCCGAGGACGTTCAATACACTGTGCGCGCCAAACAGGGGACTCCCGCGCCGTATCTCGAGGTTCGGGCCCGCAGCCTCGCGGGGCTGGTGCCGTGGGACGGCGAGACGCTGGGCGAGCTCGAGGTGCGAGGCCCGACGGTCGCCAGCCAGTACTACAACGAGCCGGAGGCTTCGGATCGCGTGACCGACGATGGGTGGTTCCGGACCGGTGACGTGGTGACGATCGATGCGCGCGGGTACGTCGAGATTTGCGATCGATCCAAGGATCTCATTCGATCGGGCGGCGAATGGATCAGTTCCGTGGCGCTGGAGAACGCTCTGATGGGCCATCCGGCGGTGGCCGAAGCGGCGGTCGTGGCCATCGCGCATCCGAAATGGGGCGAACGTCCGCTCGCCGTCGTCGTGCTGAAGGCCGGGCGCCAGGCCAGCGCCGAGGATCTGCGCCGGCACCTGGCCCCTGATTTTGCGAAATGGTGGCTGCCCGACGCCTTCGAGTTCGTCGATCAGATTCCCCGCACATCGACCGGAAAGTTCCTGAAATCAGCCTTGCGCGAGCGTTTTCGCGGCGCGCATGCGGAAACACGCGAAGAACTCTAGTGTCCGTCTCCGAAGTTCGTGTCGCCTGAATGCTGAGGCGCCCGCCCCGCAAGGCGCGAGGATGGAGAATACCGGGAGTGTTTGACCAGCAACGCAGCGGGGTGGGATGCATCGGCGGCCGAATGCAATCGAACTTCGGAGACAGACCTAGCACGAGGAGCCTGCGTCAGATGGCGCTGAGAACAGCCGAACAGTACATCGAGAGCCTGCGGGACGGGCGGACGGTCTATTTCCGCGGACAGCGGGTGGCGGACGTGACCACCCATCCCGTGATCTCGGTCGCCGTCAACCACGCGGCCATCGACTATCGCCTCGCCGAGGAGCCACGCCATCGCGCGCTGTCGCGTCGTGAACGACGGCGACGGCGACTACTCGCGCTATTACCAGATTCCCCGCACGCCGGAGGACCTGCTGCAACGCAGCGCGCTCATCGAGCTGGCGACCGCCGAGGGTGGAACCCTGGTCGTGCTGATCAAGGAGATCGGAAGCGACGCGCTGTGCGGGCTGTTGCGCGTCTCCGCCTCCGTCGACGAGAAGCACGGCACCGAGTACGGCCGGCGCGTCGGCGCGTTCCGCGAGCACTGCCGCACGAACGATCTTGCGGTCGCGGTGGCGCAGACAGACGTCAAGGGCGACCGATCGCTCGCGCCGTCGGCGCAGGCCGACCCCGACCTCTACGTGCACATCGTGGAACGGCGAAGCGACGGCATCATCGTCCGCGGCGCGAAGGCGCACACCTCGGTCAGCACCAACGCGAACGAGTTGATCGTGCTGCCCACGAGAGCGCTGGGCCCGGCGGACCGCGACTACGCGGTGAGCTTTGCCGTTCCGCTCGACACGCCCGGGCTCGTGCTGCTGGCCTCCCCCTACGATTCGGCGGCCGCGCAGGGTTCCGTCGTGGAACATCCGATCAGCGCGCGCCACAAGATGATGGAGACGACCACCGTCTTCGACGACGTGTTCGTCCCCTGGGAGCGGGTGTTCCTCTGTGGCGAATCCGAGTTCGCCGGCCCCCTGGCGCTCGCCTTCGTGGAGCATCACCGCTTCACCGCCATCTCCTACAAGCTGCCGCTGGTTGATGCGCTCGTCGGCTCCGCCATGCTGATGGCGGAGGTCAACGGCGTGGCCAAGGCGGGGCACGTGCGCGAAAAGCTGGTGCAGCTGATCAGCTATGCCGAGACGCTGCGGGGACTCACCCGTTACGCAGCGATGGTCGCGAAACCGCGCGAGGCGGGAATCCTCGTGCCGGATCCGCTGTACGTGAACATGGCCAAGTACCATTTCGCCCACGGCTATCACGAGGCGATCCGGCACGTGCAGGACATCGCCGGCGGATCGCTCGTCACCGGCCCGGGCGCCGAAGATCTGGAAGAAGCGGAGACCGCGCGCTATTACGAGAAGTACTACGCCGGCCACGGGGTCGGCGGCCGCGAGCGCCTCAAGGCGCTGATGCTCGTGAAGGATCTCGTCGCGTCCGCGTTCGGCGCGTACCAGCAGGTGCTCGCCGTCCACGCCGAAGGATCGCTCGAGGCGGAGAAAATGATGGTGCTCCGCAGCTACGACTCCCGTCCAGCGACGGCTTACGTGCGGCGGCTTGCCGGGTTGGCGACCCGTCCGTGAATCCGACGCCGCCGGCCGAGGCCGCGCACCATTCGAGTGGCGAGGACCACGTGGAGAGGACAACGATGTGACTGGCGCACAGCTGCTCGTCGAGACATTGAAAGCCCATGGGGTTGATACCATCTTCGGCATCCCCGGCATCCATAACCTGGCGATCTACGACGCCCTTGTCGACGAACGCGCCATTCGCGTCGTCACGACACGGGACGAGCGTGGCGCCGGCCATATGGCCGACGGCTACGCCCGCGCGACAGGCCGACCCGGAGTGTGCTTGACCGTACCGGGACCCGGCGTGACCAACGCGCTCACCGCAATTGCAGAGGCCTACGCCGATTCATCTCCCGTGCTCTTGCTCGCCAGCCAGCTCCCCAGCGCCACGGTCACCGTGGACCGTGAGGATTTCCACCAACTGCGTGACGTCGAAGCCGTGCTCGGAGTCCGTCACGCAGTGGGGCGTCCGGCCGGCGAGACCCGAGGACATCGGTCGAGCCGTGAAGGAGGCGTTCCGCCGCTTCGAGACGGGCCGACCCCGGCCCTGCTATGTGGATCTGCCGATGGATCTGCTCGGCGCGAAGGTGGCGGCCACGCCCCTCAGCCAGCAAGGAGACGGAGAGAGGCGAACGCACGCGTCGAGTGTCTTCCCGCTTGGAGACGTGCACCGCGCGGCCGAGGCGCTCACGGCGGCCAGCCGGCCGCTGCTGTTGCTGGGTGGCGGCGCCTGGAGGGCTTCCGGTGCGCTGCAGGAGTTGGTCGAGCTGCTTTCGCTTCCGGTGGTCATGACGAGCTCCGGCAAAGGCATCGTCGCCGAGGATCATCCGCTCTCGCTCGGCGATGGGTGGATGGTGCACCAGCTCGGACGCGAGGCCCTGGAGCAGGCCGACACGATCCTGGCGATTGGCGTGCGTTTCGGGCCGCTCACGACCAGTTGGTGGACGCGCAAGATCAGCGGCCAGATCGTTCACGTGGACATCGACCCCACCGAGATCGGCAAACATATCCAGGTGAGCATCGGGATCGTCGGGGACGCGACTACAAGTGGCGGAGGCGCTCGTGGCCCAGTGTCGCGAGCGGGATCTCGGCACCCGGCGTCCGTGGCTGGATGTCGTCGCGCGTTCGTGAGGGGCGGCGTGCCGCGATCCGCAAGCGTGCGCCCGATGCGGTGGGCACGCTGGAAGGACTGCGTCGTGTCCTGCCGGACGAATCGCTGGTGTTCAACGACATCAACGGCATCGCGTGCTGGGGCGCCGGCGCGTTCATCTGCCGCCGGCCGCGAACCTTCCATTACCCGATTGGCTTCGGCTGCCTCGGATTCGCGCTCCCGGCAGCCATTGGTGCCAAGCTGGCGCGACCCGCTGTGCCGGTCGTGGCGCTCTGCGGAGATGGTGGCTTCCTGTTCAGCGGCCATGAACTGGCGACGGCCGTCCATGAACGCGTATCGGTGATCGCCGTGGTCTTCAATGACAACTGCTTACGGCACGATCAAGGCAGACCAAGGCTATCGCTACCCGGCCCGATCCATTGGGGGCGACCTGCGGAGTCCTGATTTTGTCCGCTATGCCGAAGCCTTCGGCGCACGCGGGTGCCGTGTCGGCTCGGTGCACGACGTTCCCGAGGCGGTGGCTGCGGCGCTCGAGCATGAAGGACCAACCCTCATCGAAGCCCCGTGCCCGCAGGCACTGCCGCCCTGGATTGAGACTGATGGCTGAGGCGTGTCGGAGTGCCGCTGATGCCTTCGCGCGATCAGCGCGAGAGTGTAACTTTTACCTGTCGCTGTCCTGATCTTGCGTCACCGAAGCCGCGTGACCACGGATTGGCGAGCTGTTCAACTTGATTCGTCAAGCATGGTTATTGCCAGCTCGGCCTTCCATGTCAAAGACGTCCGGTTACGCCAGCGCCATTGTGGTCGCGGCGGTCTTCGTCACCCCGGCCCTCGCGCAGACGCCGGTGCCTGACCGTCGTCCGCTCCTGCCCCTGTCGCTGCAAATCGTGGTCAACGACCATAGCGGCACGGGTCTCGAGGGCGTGAACATCGGCGTGTCCGGTGCCGAGCGCCGTCAGACAAGCACCGACGCGCGAGGCCGCGCGACCGTTCCGGTAGCTGCCTGGCACGTACCGACTTCGGTTCGAGCATGAGCGGTTCATCACGCTGGAGCGCGACGTGACGATCGGCAGGGCTCAGCCGGCCACGATCATGGTGGCCCTCGATGCCGCGTTGCCGCCGCCGGCGCCCGAACCGGTACCGGTCCCCGTTGCGGCGATCGTCCCGGCACCACCAGCGGAGCCCCCGCCGGCAGCCGCTGCCGATCGACCACCGATCCACGTGTCGATCCCCGCGTTTCTCGACAAGAATTTCATCGGACGCGACCCGTTGAAAGAGTCCATTCTTGGATGCACGGCCGGCGCCACGACGCGGGTGCTGCAGCTTCGGGATGCACTGGCGCTGCACACGCATACCGACCTCGATGAAATTCTGTACGTCGTCGCCGGTGACGGCGTGGTGCGCGTCAGCGACGAGACCATGACGCTCGCTCCAGGATCGCTGACGGTCATTCCGCGTGGCCTGCCGCATACCACCGAGCGCCGCGGCCGGAATCCATTGATCGTGCTGTCCACGCTGGCGGGCGCGGCGTGTCCCGCTGCGCAGCGGGCGCAGTCGAGCGACGGCGGCAGGTAATCACGGCTCCACGAGCAACCCTCTGGGATCGGTCCGGTATGTCTGTCGATTCCGGCAGCCGACAAGGGCGCCCACTCCTCACCGCGCACTACGCGGCGGCGCTCGTCGTGTGCGCGGTTGCCGCGTTCCTCCAGTACCTGGCTGCAGCCGCTCGCCGGGGAGCGATTCCCGTTTGTCGTGTTCCCGGCGGCGATCGTGACGGCCGCCTGGTCCGGATCGCTCGGACCAGGACTCGTTGCCACCGCGGCGGCGGCCGTCCTCACGGACTACTTCTTTCTGAGACCCGTTCATTCGTTGTGGATCAGCGATCCGGCCGACGGGCTTGCGCTCGCGCTTTTCGTGCTCGCCGCCGTGGTCGTCACCGTCAGGACGCGCGATCTTCGCAGGCGGGCCGGCCTCGATCGAGCAGGTCAGGATCGACACTGCACGCGAACTGGGACACACGACCAGCCTTCAGGAACTGACCGCGGCGCTGTTGAGGGCGGAAGGCGAACGTGAGGTCATCCACGTCGGGTTGACGGAGCTCCTCCACTGGTTCGCCGCCGACGCCGGAGCGGTGTTGCTCGCCGATGAGAACGAAGCGGGGTATGAGGTCGCGCATGCCATCGGGTACGCGGATCCGCATCGCATGTCACCGGAGCACTCGCCGGCGGCGAGAAGCCTGGTCGCTCGGGCCGTGCGAGGCCAGGAGCTCATCGTCATCGAATCGCGGGCGGACGGCGACGCCAGGTTCGCGGATCTCGCAGCCGACCATCTGTTTGCGGCGCACGAGGCCGCAGCGGTCCTGCCGCTGCTCATGGCCAGCCGGGCGATCGGCGTCGTCATCCTCAGTTTCAAGGCGCCGCGAGCGTTTGATGCCGGCCAACGCCGCTTCATCTTGAGCGCGTCCCGTCAGATCGCCCAGGCGCTCCTGCGCGCGAGGACTTTCGATCGAGCCGAAACAGCACGCGCTGAAGGCGAGGCGTTTCGCGTGCGAGCCGGCGCCGATCTGCGAGAGAGGCAGAAGGCCGAGGAGGCACTGCGGGAGAGTGAGGCGAAATACCGCGCCCTGGCGGCGCGCACGGACCGCCTGTATGCGTTGAGCGCCGGGTTGTCGGAAGCGATTACGCTGGACGCGGTCGCGAAGGTCGTCGTGCGCCAGGGCAAGGTCGTCGTCGGCGCGTCCACGGGATCTGTCGCGTTGCTCGTTGAGGGCGGGAAGCAGTTCGACATCCTGTACGACGAGGACGACAGCGGCGGTCGACACGTCCCGGCGATTTGCGGTCGAGCCCGGATCCTGCTCAACCACCGCCGCGACGACGCGCACGCCGGTGTATGTCAGCTCCTTTGCGGAGTGGCAACGACAGTACCCGCGCTCCGCAGCGCTGGCAGCCGATGGCGGCTATGCATCCGCCGCGGTGTTGCCGCTGGCCGCCGATGGCGCGGTGCTGGGCGTGTTGTCGTTTCACTTCACCGCGCCCGTCAATTTCGTTGACGAGTACCGGGCGCTCCTCGAATCGGTCGCGCAGCACTGCGCGCAAGCGCTCGATCGTGCGCGTCTCTCCGAAGCCACCGAACGCGCGCGGGCAGACGCCGAGTCTGCGAACCGGTCGAAGGACGAGTTCCTCTCCACGGTGTCGCACGAGCTCAGGACGCCGCTGAATGCGATGCTCGGGTGGGCGGCCATGCTGCGGAACGGATCGCTCGATCCGAGTCGGACCGCTCGTGCGCTGGAGGCGATCTACAATAACGCGACGCGGCAGGCGCACCTGATCGAGGAACTGCTCGACGTGTCGCGCATCGTCGCCGGCCGTGCGTCGCTCGACCTCCAGGAATTCGACCTGGCGGAGAGCCTGCGCGGCGCCGCCGAAGCGATCATGCCGCTGGCGGAAGGCCAGGGCGTCGAGTTGCGGGTCGAAGCGGCGTCGGCCGTCACCGTGATGGCCGACCCTCGCCGGCTCGAACAGGTGTTTCTCAACCTGCTGACGAATGCGCTGAAGTTCACGCCGGCCGGCGGCCGCATCACGGCCGATATCCGCGTCGCCGGCACGTCGGTCGACGTGCGCGTGGCGGACACCGGGCGCGGCATCGACCCTGCGTTCCTGCCCCACGTCTTCGAGCGCTTTCGTCAGGCCGACAGCACGACAGCGCGCCGTGTGGGCGGCCTGGGACTCGGTCTGTTCATCGCGCGCCATTTCGTCGAAGCGCAGGGCGGGACCATACGAGCGCAAAGCGACGGGCTCGGACACGGGGCGACCGTCGTCGTCAGTCTGCCGATCGCGCGCGGGTTGGGCGAGGCCAGCCGCACCCCGGCGAATGGCCGCAACGCTGAGGACGCGGGAGGACCGGTTGACGGAAGGCTGCTGCACGGTGTCCGGGTCTTGCTGGTCGATGATGAGCCTGACGCCCGGGAGATGATGGCGGCGGCGCTGGAGACGAGCGGAGCCACGGTCGCGTCGGCCGCCTCGGCCACCGATGCCCTCGAGACGTTGACCGGCCGCGATTTCGATGTGATCCTCGCGGACATCGCCATGCCGGGGCAGGACGGGTACCAGTTCATTCAGAGCATTCGTGAATCGTCCGACGCCCGGCTGGCCCATACGCCCGCGGCGGCCGTGACGGCGTGCGCAAGCGACGATGAACGGGACCGGGCGCTGGCGGCAGGCTTTCAGGCGCATCTTGCCAAGCCGATCCGTCCGGCCCAGCTCGCGCAAGCCGTCGCCGCTCTCGCCCGCCTCCGGGCCACACCAACCCTGCTCGCGCACGCCTCTCGCGACCAGGTCGATGGGCCCTACGTGTGGAAGTCAGCTCGAGCACGATCATCCGGATCGCTGAGCCGCAGGTAATGACGTGTTGACGAGCGCCCATGCGCTCATCCATGGAGCCCACAGCATGTTCCAACTGACACTGCTCGATCATCTCCGACTCACGTTCGGGCATGTTGCGCACCGGTACAGCGCGCACCTCAAGATCGCGCACCTGCGGGCGCGCTGGAGCCGG
This sequence comes from uncultured Acidobacteriota bacterium, assembly GCA_963745495.1. Lineage (GTDB taxonomy): Bacteria > Acidobacteriota > Vicinamibacteria > Vicinamibacterales > CAVVIG01 > CAVUXJ01. The sequence continues at coordinate 428,810 of CAVUXJ010000009.1, read as the reverse complement.
TGGCTGCAGGCGGCTGAAGCGTTGTTGATGGCTGGCCTGCTCTTCGCGTCGCTGAGCCTGGCGGTCGGACGTGGACAGGGGTACGCGCTCGTATGCGCCATCCTGGCGACGGTCGCACTCGTTCTGCTGTTGGTCCGGCTGGCGTTCGACCTCGAGGCATCGGCCCGCGCCAACGCCTGGTGCGCCGCTCGTCTCTGGCACATCCGCGAGCGATACCAGGCGGTGCTGTCCGACCTTGCGGACGGCGCGATCGACGTCGAAGCGGCACGCGTCCGCCGTGACCTGCTGATGAACGATCTGATCGCCATCTACGAGGCCCCCTCGTCCAACGATGTCGCTTACCTGGGCAGCCATCCTGCGACCTCGGCGGCCGAAGACTCGGTGCTCGCCGACGATCAGATCGACATGTTTCTGCCCAAGTCACTGCACAAGCCTGCCGCAACCGCGGCGACGGGGCGACGGCGACCACGACTGAGTAGAAATGCGGCCGATCGCAGTTTGATCGACGCTAGACTCGCCCTTTCAGACGCCTTTGATGGCGTTGTTACCTTTCTCGCAGTCCAAAGCGTCGCGCCGGTTCGCCTCGTACGACGGGCTCTTTCCCGATGCGTCGGTGCTGGATCTGCTGGACGGCTTCAGAAGACTGCTCCTGCGTTCGGCCATCGCCGTTGCCATCGGGATCGTGCTCGGGTTTTCCTTTACCAGCCGGGTCGTCAACTTCGTGCTCGAACCGACCGTGAGCGCGCTGCCGGCCGGCAGCACGCTCATCTATACGCAACCGGGCGAAGCGTTCACGCTGTATATCCAGATTGCGCTCCTCATGGGCCTCGCGCTGGCGATGCCGTACGTCATGTATCAGTTCTGGCGGCTGCTTGCGCCATTGGTCCCGGCAAGCGCGCGGCGGTTCGCTATTCCGTTCGCCTTCTTCACCAGCCTCGGCTTCGTCGTCGGCGCCGCGTTCACCCATTTCGTCGCCTTCCCGTACATGATGGTGTTCTTTGCCGGCTTCGACACGTCCGACCTGACGTTCCTGCCACAGTTGAACGAGGTGTTTGATCTGTACATGAAGATGGTGGTGGGCATGGGAGCGATATTCCAGATGCCGACGGTCGTGTTCTTCCTCGCGAAGACAGGACTCGTCACGCCGCGATTCCTGTGGCGCAGCTTTCGCTTTGCCTTCCTGCTCATCTTCGTGGCCGCCGCTGTCATCACGCCCACTGGCGACATTGTCACGCAGACGATCTTTGCCGCCCCGATGATCGGTCTCTACCTCCTCAGCATTCTCATTGCGTGGATGTTCGGACGGCCCCGGCCGGAACCCGACGACGCAGACGTAGAGTAGCCGGATGCGCGGCCGTGATATGTCACTCGCAACGCAGCCAGACGGGATGCATCGCCGGCCGAATGCCACCGTAATTGTGAAACGCAGTACTTAGTAGGTTGGCCAGATACCAGGCGTGGCAAGCTCGACGGATCGCCCGTCGGGATCGCGGAAGTACACGCTCTGCCCTCCGCGCGCCCATTGGACGCGACTCTCGATCGGAATCCCGAGTGCAGCCAGCCGGGTTTCCCACGCCGACAACTCGGCGGCATCGATCGCGAAGGCGAAGTGCGAAGGACCGCTACCGTCGTGGGCGGGCACGAGCCCCTCTGACGTCTGAAGAGATTGTGTCGACCGGCCGCGCTGAAACAGCAGCAATACCGTCCCCGCTCCGGCGTCCAGCGCGACCAGGCGCTCGGTTTCGAGCATCGGAACCGAATCGAGCAGCTGTTTGTAGAAGTCTGCCGTGCGGCCAAGGTCGTCGCAGTAAACCGACGTCTCGAGAATGTGCCGAACTCGCGGTGTGCTCATGTTCGTAGCGACCTTCTGATGGACACGTTGTGCAAAATCACGCCTTCCTGTTATCAATGGGTCATGGCGTACAGAACGACATTCACGCCGATCGCATAACCGGTCGGTGCGAAGAGGTTGAAGTACGCCTGCGGCTCCTCGCCCTCGCGTTCCCAGGTGTCGGAAATGTCGGTGTTGTGGGTCATGAGGACCATCAGACGGCCCCGCCCGTCCTGGATACCCTTGAAATACACGTCGGCACTATCGCGGCCGCGTTCCGAGGTTTGACCGCCGGTACCGGCCCAGAAATGAATATTGGGCACCTGCGGGATCGCCTTCACGTCGTACAGGGTGCGCATGATGGGATGGGTCGGCGGAATGTCGAACATCGGGAACTCAGCCGACGGCAGGATCTGCGTCACCTGGCTGATCCAGTTGTTCCAGGCGTTCGACCCCCACGAGTCGTCCACCCACAGAAAGCCCCCTTTCAGGAAGTACTCGCGGAGCCGCAGGATCTCCTCAGGCGAAAAACGAGCCGTACCGATGTTCAGCATGAAGAGAAGCGGACACCGGTATAAGAGCGGATCGGTCAGCGAGACGACCACGTGGTGCGGCTGTCGGTTCGCGTCGAATTTGACCGGAATCCGCGTGAGCTCGGCGAGACGAACGGAGAAGTTGTGGTCGGCGCCGGGGTAGTCGGTGCCCCAGCCGCCGCGGTAGAACCCGCGGCAGAACATGAAGGCCCCATCGAAGTCGTCCCGCTCCGGCCATCGTGCCGTCATACCGCCGCTGCCGCCGACCCAGATCTGCTGGGCGTACATCGAAACAGCCGTCAGAGTAGCGGCAACGAATGCTGCCGCGACCAGACGACGTCGAAGTGGCAGGAACGTGCGGTAAGGGCTCAAGGCGTTCACCGTCGCTGCCAGACAGCGTACCACTGATGGCGGACGCCTCCCGTAACTCACAGGCCTTGCGGGTTCCCGGTCACGGAGTGCTCAGGCGGCGCGGGCCGTGGCGGCGCTCGGGACGCGGAACGATCGATACGGCACCTGGCATTGGTGCTTCTGAAGAAAACCGAGAAACCGCTTATAGTGGCCGGCCGGCATGTTGAAGAGCTGCACCACCATGCGGTAGTTGCCGCCGGTCCGTTGCAGTCCGTGCGTCACGATGCTCTTGAGATGCGCGCGGGACAGGTCGTGATTCATGAAAGGACAGTGGACCACGGACCAGAACGACTCGCCGCCTTGAAGCATGCGCGACAGCAGCTCTTCCTCGACGCGCCAGCTGTGGTGCAAGCGTCGAATCGTCGCCGCCCGGCACGCTTGCGCATGGCGTGTCCCGCAGCTCCGAGGGCAAATCGGTGGGCTCGACGGTCGCCCCGCACCGCGAGAAGGCGAGCCGCTCGACCACGTTCTTCAGCTGCCGAATGTTTCCGGGCCAGCTGTATTCGACCAGCCGCGCGAGCGCCTCCGCTGAAAGCCGGCGCACCGCCGCGCCGGGCTGCCGGCTGCAGCACCCCATGAAGTGATCCAGCAGCAGGGGAATGTCCTCCTTCCGTTCGCGCAGCGGCGGCACCGCGATGCGGAGGACGTTCAGCCGGTAGTACAGATCCGGCCGAAAGGCGCCGGCGGCGATTTCCGGATCGAGCTCGCGATTCGTCGCGGCGATGACGCGAACGTTGGCGGTCCCGCGCACGCGATCGGCGCCGACAGGCTGGATCTCACCGGTCTCGAGAAACCTGAGCAGCGCCGCTTGCATGCGCAGGCTCATCTCCCCGACCTCGTCGAGAAATACCGTGCCGTGGGCCGCGGCTGCGAGAATCCCCGGTTTGTCACGATACGCGCCGGTGAAGCTGCCGCGGACATGGCCGAACAGCTCGGACTCCATCAACGAATCCGGCACCCCGGCGCAGTTCAGCGTCGCCAGCGGCGCGGCCGCCCGCGCGCTCGCCTGATGAATGAGGCGCGCGACCACATCCTTGCCGACGCCGGTCTCGCCCGTAATGAGCACTTTGGCGTCAGACCGCGCCGCCGCGGCAATCTCGTGGTGGATGGCTCGCATGTGGGCGCTCTTGCCGAGGAGCCGCGGCTCCCTGTCGTCGATCCGGATCATCGGAGTTCTCCTGCATTCCCGCTGGCGGCGAGAAAGTGAACGCCGTTCAGCCGGTGGAACAAGCTCTCGAGGAATTGACCGTTCTCGACGAGCGAGAACAGCGGCGTGGAGGTGACCGCGATCACCTGCGTGTCGCGGCCGCGGCCGCTGATCCAGTCGTACAGATCAATCTGCTGTTTCAGTGTCAGCGCCGCGGCGTCATAAGTCAGGAGGGTGCTCACTCGATGCTCCGGCAGCTGCAGCCGGCCCGGTGCCGGGCACACCTCAAACGGAGTCTTGCAAAGCCTCGCCAGCCGCGTGACGACGGGCTCCAGGCCGACTCCACTGCATGAGACGAGCAAGTTGGGGCGCGGCGTTCCCGAGGTGAGCGAGTCGACCCATTCCCCCTCGCCGAACGAGATGGACCTGAGGAGTGCACCATCGGGACGTCGGCGATCACAGGCTCTGAATATCTTGGCGTCATGGCTCCTTTAGTGCTTGCTCCCGCTGTTTCGTTACACCGACGGTTCGAACCAGACCTGAAATTCGGTGCGAACCGTCGCGCCTCGACGTCACGGACGCTCACCACTCACAGGTCACGGTCGTCGCGCAGGACGGGATGCATTCCCGGTGGGCACGTCGTGGGTGGGACCGCCGGTTCACATGTCACGACATCGCGGAGAGTCGGAACGGTGCCGACGGGACAGATCACCGTTACGGGTGGGGCGCACGGAGTCGCTCCGCACGGACCATCAACAGGCGCGGTCGGCGCCGCTGGTAGTGGCGTGGGAGCCACGGCCGGCGTGGGCGGCGGCGGAGTAGCGGGCGGCTTCGGCGCTGCGGGCGGCTTCGGTCGCCGCGGGCGGCTTCGGCGTAGCGGGCGGCTTCGGCGCGACGACGGGCGCAGGCGGTGTGCCGTTCGACGCGGCGGCTTCGGTGCCGGATGGAGCGCGATGGTGGCCTCGACCGGTCCCCGAACGAGCGTCGGCGCATCAATCGATATGGCCGATACGGCGGGCAGTGACCCGGCCGTCGGGCCCACTGGATTCACCGAGCAGGCAGCCAATCCGAGACTGACCGCGACCACCGAAATCAAGTGTCTGAATCTCATCGTTTCCTCTCCATTCCTGCCGCCCCGTGGATCCGGGTCTCCGGCAGGTGATGCCTGCACCGGATTCTTCGCTGCGCCACAGTCGTGACTATACGGTCTTGCGTTCGGCCGATCTGGCGGGCTTCCTGCGACGCGTTCGATGCGATCGGCGAGAGCGAGGTGACAACTCGCCGCTGCCGGTGGCTGTCTACGCGCTCCCCGCGACGGTCGAAATGATGTTCAGCCGGTAGAACAGGCCTTCGTGGAATCGGCCGGTCTCGACAAGCGGCAGCATCTGCGACCCGGTCATCGACACCACCTGCACCTGCCTCCCACCTGTGTTCAGCCAGTCGTACAGCGTGATTTGCTGCAGCCGCGGTCAAGGCGGCGATATCGTGAAGGAACAAGGTCCCCCTCCCGCTGGCCGGCAACTCGAGCGGACCGGGCAGCGACACAGAGGCTGAACGGGCGGCCCCAACACGTCGCGAACCCATTCGAACGCTGGCGGGACATCCGTATCGGCAGCAAACGACGAGCATGTTCGGCCGTCTGCCCCGTCCGATCAGCGAGCGCAGCAGCGGCATGTCTGAGAGCGAAACTTCGTGTGGCGAACACATGAGCGGTCACTTCCGTGCCTCCTGGTAATTTCCTCGTTCGCTGCCGCGAGCCCGGGTGAGCGGGAGGGCTCGGCTGCCCAGTTGGTGAAGGCACCGGCCGGAACGTTTCAACAGGCCGGCGGTGAAACGTTCGGCGCCGTCGAATCACTATGCAGGTGACGGCAGCAATGGGAGCCCAACGGGTTGCGACCCTCGAAAGAGTCGTTCTACGATGTCGGGACTTGCCCCTGCTGCCCCGGTTCGACTTCAACGGCGATTACGTGGACCGTCTCGTCTCGGAGGACCCCGAAACGGAACGCCATTTCGCCCGGTACTTTGGCGACCTCCTGTCCCTGAAACTGCGGTCCCGGCTCCGCTCGGCCGCGCTCGTGGAGGATGCCAAGCAGGAAACGTTCGCGCGGGTGCTCACGTCACTGAAACGAAAGGGCGGACTCGCCGTGCCAGAGACCCTGGGCGCCTTCGTCAACTCGGTCTGCAACAACGTCCTGTTCGAGATGTACCGTTCCGGCTCGCGTACGATGCCGCTCGAGGACGGCTACGATGGACCGGACGAGCGGTTGGCCAGCGCGGAGTCGATGATCATGGCCGACGAAGAGCGCGCGCGCGTCCGCCAGGCGCTCGAGACGCTGCCGGATAAAGAGCGGACGCTGCTTCAGTGGGTGTTTTTCGAAGGACGGGACAAAGACGAGGTCTGCCGGGAATTGAACGTCGATCGCGCCTACCTGCGTGTCCTTCTTCATCGCGCCAAGGCACGCTTCCGCGTAGGTTTCATGAAAGGCGAGGCATCCTAGCGATATGGATCATCTTCAAGCGGTGAACACGCTGGCTGCCGAGCGCTACCTGCTGGACGAGATGACGGATGCCGAACGCGACGAGTTCGAGGGGCATTTTTTCTCCTGCAGGGACTGCGCGGACGATCTCCGGGACGGCGCGGTCATGCTCGACGGGGCGCGCAGCGGCCTCATCAGCAGCGTCGCGACGGCCGCAGCGCCCGCGAAGGTGCCGCCACCGCTCATCGCGAGGCGTCGATGGCGCCCATCGGTCATGCTGCCCTGGGCCGCCGCAGCATCATTTGCGCTCGCGACCGGATACCTGTCCTTGCAGATTCCGCGTCCGGGTCCGCTCGTGCTCACGCCCGCGACGCTACGACCTGCCACTCGGGGGCAGGAGGCCGTCGTCTCGCCCGGTGCCGGCGGCATCGTCACGCTGGCGGTGGACCTGAGCGGAGCCGCATTCACCGGCCCGCTCCGGTACGAACTGCTGCGGGACGGCGGCTCCGTCCTCGCATCCGGCGATGCCACGGCTCCGCCGGCGGGGGCGCCGTTGCTGCTGTCGATTCCCTCGAGCCTCCTCGGGCCGGAAGGTCGCTACATTCTGCGCGTGCACGGTTCCGGGTCCGGGGGCTTGACGGAAGAGGATTACCGCTTTAGGGTTGGAGAGCCCTAACAGGTTGCTGAAAGCCGCAACCTGAAGTTCTCGCTTCAGGCTGCGTTTTTCAGCAGCCTGGTTAACGACCGCGACGAGCCGAGACATCATGGAAAACCGACGCCGTCAGATTTTCAGCGCCCACGCCGCCGCATTCGGCGGTCACATCATCCGTCCCAAGGACATCGTCCTCGAAGCACCGAGCGCCAGCGCGCTCACGGTCGTCGGCGGCCGATCGGTGGGCCGCATTCCGGCCACGGAGTTCGGCGATTTCTTCAAGATCAAGTCGGCCTCGACCTTCGCTGAAGGATTGTTCGACGACCGCAAGGCGTTCCTTGCCCTGACCAACCATCAGGTCGAGGAGCAGACGCTGACGGCGACCACCCGGGTGCGCGCCGAAGTGAACGGCCTCGTGGTCGGGGATCAACCCCGATTGACGATTCGAAAACTCCGTGCCGGGCTGACCGGAACGACGCCCCTCGGAAGCGGCCAACCTTCAATCCGGGTCGACCAGGATGTCGTGATTGAAGGCGTCACGATCGACAAGTATCGCCTCATCGTCGAGCTTCAGCCGACGACCTTCCAGCGCCTCGATACCCAGGCCAAGCTTCTGGTCGCGGCGGACGATCCGGCGTTCCTGACCTCCGGTGGCGACGCGGTCTTCCTGCGCACGCCGGTCGACGGGCAGCCGGCGCCGCCCCGGACGGGACGCCTGATTGAATCGTCGAGCGGCACGATCTACGCGACCATCGTGAAGTCCATCAAGTGGGACGGGAAGCCGTTCCCCGATTCGGAGATCGACGGCAACATCGTCATCGTTCCCGACTTCGGGCGCATCTATTTTGGCGAGCTTCTCATCTCCGCCAACTCGCGCTCGCTGACGATGGTGCGCCTGACGCTTGGGTCCCACGTGGGCGGCCATGCAGCCGCGGGAGGCGTTGAAGACAACATCATCTGGGGCTACTGAAGCCACGTCCGCTGCCTGGAAATGACGCGAGTTGCTGTTCTTCTCACGCTCCTCGCCGCTTCCGCCTGCGTCCGTCCATCCGATCGTGACCTTCGACAGACCCTGGAATCCGGCCGCCTCGCGATACTGCGCGGAGAGCTGCCGCGCGCACAGGCGCTCGCCAGCCACGGCCTTGCGCTGACCGAGGCGAGCCCAACCTCCCGATGGTCGTGGGAGTTTCGCCTGCTGAGCGCGGAGGTCCTCCTCGCGAAGCGCGAATTGCCGGCTGCCAGGCCACTGCTGGATGCCGGCATCCCGTCGGACCACGGACTGGACTCGTTGCGCGGCCGCCAGCTGTTTCTCCGCGCGCGAGCGAAGCTGGCCGAGCGGCAGCTGAAAGAGGCGCTGCATGCTCTCGGACGACGCACTGGCGTCTGCCGCCGACGACCGGGGTCTTCAGCTCGACATCGGCGCTTTTCAGGGACAAGTGCTCTTCCAGCTCGGCCGATGGGACGACGCGGAGCGGCGCCTCAATGAAATCGCGTTGCGAGCGGCCGAGGCGAACGATCGATATCACGAAGCGTTCGCGTTGCACCAGCTGGGCACCGGTCAACTCGTACGGAACAGGTTCGATCAGGCGCTGGCTCTGTTCGAGCGCGTGCTGTCGTTCTCCGACCTCGCCGACATGACGATCTACTCGGCGGCGTTGAACAATGCCGGGATCTGCTATTCGAGGCTCGGCCTCTTCGACCGGGCGATCGCCGTTCAACGCCGCGCCATCGAGAGCTTTGAGCGACGCGGCGCGCCGACCGAGCACGCCCAGGCGCTGGGGACCCTGGGCAACACGTACTTGTTCGGATGCCGTTCAGGCCGGTCTGGATCCCGGCGACCCGAACAATCCGGCGAACGATCCGTCGGGACGCGCGGGCAGGATTGTCCTACCTTCAGCAGTCGTTCAAGGTGGCGAATGACGCACACATGACGTCGGCCGCGGCGGTGAATGCCGGGAATCTCGCCGATGGCGTTCATCGAGCTGCGAGCAGTGGGATGCCGCGGCACGCGCCAACGAAGAGGCGAAGGCGCTCAGAAGCGTCGCCGGCGGAGGCGGTTCCGTCTACAACACGCTCAACAGCGCGACCATCGCCGCCGGTCTCAAGCAGTTCGACGAGGCCGCCCGGTTGTTCGAGGAAGTGGTTGCATCGCCGCAGGCGCCGCCGCCGCTTCTCTGGGAGGCTCATGCCGGTCTGGCCGGCGTCGCTGCTGCGCTCGACCAGCCCGCGCGTGCCGCCCGCGAGTTCGAGGCGGCGTTGAACGTGATCGAAACGACGCGCGCCGGCCTGCTGAAGACCGACTACAAGCTGTCCTATCTCGCACAACTGATCTCGTTCTATCAGAGCTATGTGGAGATGCTCATCCAGCAGGGACAGGCCGATCGGGCGCTCGAGATCGCCGACTCGAGCCGCGGCCGGATCCTCGCGGAGCGCCAGGGCGTGGAGGCGCCGCGCCGATCCAGCGTCGCGGCGTTTCGTCGTCTTGCCAGGGAGTCGCGCTCGGTCCTGCTGTTCTACTGGATGACTCCGGTGAAATCGTACTTGTGGATTGTCGGTGCCGATGGCCGTCACTCGCGTCACGCTGCCACCCGCTGGAGAGATCGACAGCCTCGTCGGCGAGCACCAGCGGACGATTGCGAACGTGATGGCCGACCCGCTGACTGCCGGAGACACGGCCGGCGACAAGTTGTATCGCCTGCTCGTCGCCCCGGCGGCCCGATGGCTCACGCCAGGCACGCCGGTCATCATCGTTCCCGACGGCTCGCTCCACGGCATCAACTTCGAGACGCTCCCCGTGGACGGTGCGCGCCGCCACTACTGGATTGAGGATGCAGAGGTGCAGATCGCGCCGTCGCTCAGCAGTCTGGCTGTCACCAGGCCCGACCGTGGCCGCGCGGCTTCCCTGCTCCTCATGGGCAACGCCACATCGCGTCTGCCGGAGTTCCCCTCGCTGCGCTATGCGTCGATCGAGATGTCGAGCATTGCGAAGCACTTCGATACCGATGCAGGTGCAGGTGTACGACGGCGACGGCGCCTCACCGGCCGCCTACCGGGCCGCTCGACCGGATCGCTTCTCGTTCATCCATTTCACTGCGCACGCGACGGCGAATGTCGAGAGTCCTCTGGACTCGGCGGTCATCCTGTCTGGACCGGAGCGCGCCTTCCAAGCTGTACGCGCGCGACGTGGCGGCACAACCTCTCGAAGCCGAGCTCGTCACCGTCTCCGCCTGCCGAAGCGCCGGCGAACGCGCGTATGCCGGGGAAGGGCTGATCGGCTTCTCGTGGGCGTTTCTTCGCGCGGGGGCGCGTCGGGTGATCGCCGGGTTGTGGGACGTGGACGATCGATCCACCGCCGAGCTGATGGACCGGGTCTACGCCGGACTTCGGGCGGGTGAATCCCCGTCGCGCGCGCTGAGAAGCGCCAAACTCTTCCTGGTCCGCCAGGGCGGCAGCCTTGCACGCCCTTACAACTGGGGGCCGTTCCAGATGTTTACCGTCGCGCCGTAGCGACGTAGTCACGGCCTTCACCGAGATCGGCTGTTGATCGTCCTCGAGAAGCGCGTCTGTGACCGCACCACCAGGCCTCAACCCGAAAGCTGCGAATCCGTTTGTGCGCTCGCCCGTAGATACGGATGGAGGTGAGCCATGCCGGACGCACAGAACACAAAAGTCGTGCAGGATGCGTACGCGGCGTTCGGCCGCGGTGACGTTCAGGGCATTCTCGACAAGCTCGACGACCGTATCGTGTGGAGAGGGGTGTACGGCGCAGGACCGCACGTCCCGACCGCCGGCGAGCGTCGCGGCAAGGTCCAGGTTGGCGAGTTCTTCAAGCAGGTGGCCGAGAACGTGCGCTTCTCGCGCTTCGAGCCGACCGAGTTCATCGCGAGCGGCGACAAGGTGGTCGCGCTGGGACATTACACGGCGACCACACCCGCCGGCAAAGGATTCGATTCGGATTTTGTGATGGTGTTCACCTTACGCAATGGCAAGGTGACTGAGTTCCAGGAGTTCACCGACAGCGCGGCGGTCAATGCCGCGTACGCCGTCGCCGCCACGGTTTGATCAGGCGGGATGGCGATTTGCGTCTACGAACGAGCGAAGGAGCGCGAGCTCCCCAGACCCGTACGTTACAATGCAGCCCTTTGAAATCCTGGGATTCAGGAATCCAGAGTTCAGCAGGCGGGCGCGTAGATATCGTTCTGATTGAACGCATTCTGTCTCGCGATGCTGGCGCGGTGGGCGACCTGTACGACCGCCACAGCCGGATGCTGTATGGCGCTGATTCTCCGCATCCTGCGCAATCGCAGTGAGGCGGAAGAAGTGCTGCAGGAAGTGTTTGTGACCGTCTGGAATCGGGCGGAAACCTACGACGTGGCACTCGGTTCGCCGGCAGCGTGGCTGGTCCGCATCGCGCGGAACCGGGCGATCGATCGACTCCGGGCGAACGCAGTCCGCGTCCGCGCTGTCGAATCGGCGCCGTTCGAGCTCCAGTCGAGCGACAATCCAGAGACCAGTGCGTGGCTCGGCGAGCAGCAGCGTGCCGTCGCGCGAGCCCTGGACGCGATCCCGCCCGAGCAGCGGGAGCTGATCGAGGAGGCGTACTATCTGGGGCTCACCCAGTCCGAACTGGCGGAACGGCATAAGCTGCCGCTCGGCACGGTGAAGACACGCATTCGTACCGGGTTGCTGACGTTGCGCCAGCACCTTTCTCAGGTCTCTGTCCGGTAATGACTGACGATCCTCGCCCGGACGCGATCGAATTCGACGAAACGGTGACGTTGGCGTTTGCCAGCCTCACGGCCGGCGGCCCCGCGCCACGCCCCGAGGTGAAAGAGCGTCTGCTGGCCGGTCTTGCCGGGGCGCCCGCACCCAGGGGGTTCGCCTTCCGCTTTGCGGTCGACGCCGATTGGCTGCCGCACCCGGTACCAGGTATCCGGATGAAAGTGCTCGCCCTTAATCGCGCGGCAGGTTACGCGACGCTGCTCCTCGACGTCGCGCCGGGGACGCGTTTTCCCGCGCATCACCACGCCGGTGCCGAGGAATGTTACGTCCTGTCTGGCAGCCTGTATACGTGCGGTCGCCGAATGACTGCGGGCGATTTTCTGCACGCGGACGCGAACACGGATCACGGAGAGCTGCGGACCGAAGAAGGTTGCCAGGTGCTGCTCATCGTGCCGCCCGAAGACGGCCTCCCCGACCCGGTACGCTAATCAACCCTTCGTCATCGGGCAGCGTATTCCACGCCGCGGACGGTGCTGGAACGCACCTGCGCCGGACCGCCGCGCGAGTCCAAATCCGTTCTCCTTCCAGCTCCGTAGAACAGCCCAGGAGCACTTAACCAATCCCAACATCGATGCCGCCCACGGAGCGCGGCAGGAGGTCCAGTGTGAAGAAAATGATGCTGCTTCTGCTCGCCGTGGTGTTCGCCGGCTTCTGGATGCTGCCGACTCTTGCTTCGAGCCACCGCGAGGCGCCGCTCATCAGCGGTGATCCACGCGCCGACAACACGGATGTCTATGCGTTCGTGAGCCCGGACCGGCCGGACACGGTCACAATCATCGCCAACTACATTCCCCTCGAGGAGCCGGCGGGCGGGCCCAACTTCAACAGCTTCGACGATAACGTCCTCTATGAGATCCATGTCGACAACGACGGCAATGCCAGGGACGACGTCACCTACCAGTTCCGCTTCCGGACGAAGGTCCGCAATCCGGATACCTTTCTCTACAACACCGGGCCGATCGACAGCCCCTCGGATCCCGATTGGAACATGCCGCAGACCTACAGTGTCACGCAGATCCATGGGAGGCGGCGAGTCTCGCTGGGCAGGAACCTCCCGACTCCGCCCGTCAACATCGGGCCCCGATCGACACCGGCCTACGAGTCCCTGCGCGCATCGGCCATCAATTCGCTCGCGAACGGCATCAAGGTGTTCGCCGGACAGGTTGATGATCCGTTCTACGTCGACCTCGGTTCGGTGTTCGATTTAGCCGGCCTGCGGCCGTTCAACGCACTCCACGTCATCCCGCTCCCGGCGGCAGCGGGGGTGGACGGTGTCGGCGGCTTCAACACGCACGCGATCGCCATCCAGGTCCCGATCGATCAGCTGACTCGCGACGGGCGGCTTCCCACGGGACCGACCGACCCTGACGCCGTGCTGGGTATCTACGCGAGCGCGAGCCGCAAGAGACTGTGGGTCAAGGAGGATGAACGGGGCGACGATAACGAGGCCGACTTCGTGCAGGTCTCACGGCTCGGCAACCCGCTGATCAACGAGGTCGTGATCCCGCTCGGGCAGAAGGACCGTTGGAACATGTCCGACCCCATGGATGACGCACGCTTCCTCGCCAGGTACACCGCGCCCGAGGTCACGCGGCTCGAGAACGCCCTGTACCCGGCGCTCGATAACGCGCCCGAGACGGGCCGCAATGATCTGGTCGCCGTGCTGCTCACGGGCGTCCCGGGGCTGAACTTCACGGGCGGGCGAAAGGCCGACCTGCTTCGTCTCAACACGGGTATCCCGCCGAGCGCCCCGGCCGGCTCGGGAGACCGTCTCGGCGCCCTGGCTGGTGACTTCGCGGGGTTCCCGAACGGCAGGCGGCTCGAGGACGACGTCGCCGACATCGACCTTCGCGCCTTCGCGTGCGGCTACGGGCCCGTGGTGGGCCCGCTGGTCGCTTCATCCTGTGGCGGTAACGGCAACCGCACGCCGAACAACTTGCTGGGTGACGGCGTGGATCAAAACGATCGCCCGTTCACCGCCGACTTCCCGTACCTCGCCCTCCCGCACCAGGGCTACGAGCATGGGCACCATGCACCCTGACCTGCAGTACGTAGGGTCCGGCTTCCGCCTTCGCTGAAGCTACGGCGAGCCTCGACGAAGCGCATGGGCGCGGAGTCGGGCGGACCGCCGTAGCCTTGGAGGAGGCTGGTCAGCTGGACGCAATAGGTCCGCCGTGATTGGGTCGAGGAACGCTTCGCGTGTTCCGTGGGCCGTCTCGGCCGCTCGTTCCAAGGATCGCTCGTGCCGTGGGATGTCGGTTGAGCGTGTGATGGCGAAACGGGAGGAATAGCTCATGGCGGAAACACCATCCGCATCAGCGGCGCCGATGCGCACGCGACTTGAATGGATCGTCGCCACGATCGTGATCGCCGCCATCGCCGCGGTACTCCCTCACGTGAGCTGGCGTCAATCGCGCGGCCCGGCAGCACCGATGAGCAGCGCGCCGGTTGTGGGCATGCCGGGCGCGCCGACGACCTCCGCCGATGGACTGGCTCGACGAATCAGCGAGATGGAGAAACGGCTGCAGGAATCGCCGCACGACAACGGTGCGGCGGTGCTGCTCGCTGATGCATTATTGCGTCAAGCACGTGTCACTGGCGACGGCAGGCTGCCGGCTCGAGCCGGCAGCCTGCTGACGGCTGTGTTGAAGGACACCCCCGGCCACTACGAGGCGCTGCGACTGATCGGGGCGGTTTATCTTGCCCAGCACCGGTTTCACGATGCGCGAGAAGCTGGTCGTCGCGCACGCGACCTGCGTCCGGGCGATGCGTGGAACTACGGTGTGATCGGTGACGCATCGATCGAGCTCGGCGAATATGAGGCCGCATTCGCAGCGTTCGACCACATGGTGAGCATCCGGCCGAGCGCGGGCGCGTACGCGCGCGTCGCGTACGCACGCGAACTGCAGGGGAATCTCAGGCGGCGCCCTCCGCGCGATGCAGATGGCGGGAGAGGCAACCAGCGCACACGATCCGGAGGCGCGCGCATGGTATGGAGCGCAGATCGCTGAGCTCTATCTCCGCATGGGACAACTTGCAGATGCGGAGCGGGAATATCGCCGCGCCGAGTTCTTGTTTCCCCACTACCCGTTTGCGACGATCGGACAGAGGCAAGGTGCAGGTGTTGCGAGGCAATCGGGAAGAAGCACTGACGATTTTTCTCGATCAATTCCGGCTCACTCCGACGCTGGACCTCGCCGCGCGGGTTGGCGACCTCTACGCGCAAGCGGGCAACACCGCCGAGGCTGAACGTTACTATCAGCTCGGCGAAGAACTCGCGGGACCGGGCATCGCGCAGACTGAACCGGGCCTGGCCTTGTTTCTGGCGGAGCGGGATCGCAAGCTGCCAGAGGCCGTCGCGATTGCGGAGTCGGTCGCCGCCATCCGCCACGATATCTTCACGCAAGACGCGCTTGCGTGGGCGTATTACAAGACCGGCCAACTCGACAAAGCCCTCGCCGCTTCCGAGCGTGCGCTGCGGACAGGCACGCGTGACGAGCGAATCCTGACACACGCCGCCGCCATCCGTACAGCCCTCGGCAGGTCCAGACAGAGCTCGTAACAGACCAATACTCAGTCATGGCTTTCGCATCCGAATCATCGTGCCGGCGGTCGCGCCTGGTTCCACGACCGTGAACTCCGGCGGCGGCTCGAACAGATCGGGCGATGGCTCTGCCCGTACGATATTGGTCAGCCGGTACGTCGTCTCCCCGAACCGTGGATCTGATTGACGGCTCACCACCAGTACCTTGAGCTCCGGAGAGAACCAACGCTCGGACACGATGGTCAGCGGCAGCTCGTTGCCAATCTGGCCGGCCGGGATGATCGTCGTCGATCGCGTACCGTCCGCCTGCACCCCTTCGACAAGCCGTCTGCCAAGCTGTTCGATCGTGGGCGGCTTCGAATTGGCGAAGACACTCCTTCGGAAAAACACCGCGCCCTGGCTGCCCGGCGGCGGCGGCGGAAGCGGCAGGTTGAACGTCGGGGCGCCAGCGGCGGCCGGCGCCGACGCCTGGACGTTCGTCATCCTCGGGACTGTCAGCTTGTGAGCTGTGCGATTTCGCATGTCGAGAAGGTAGGTGATCCCCGCTTGGGGATCGGTGATGTGGACCTGCTGGGGGTCTTCGGGACCGCCCACCATTCCCCCGATGATCGCCAAACCCTGCTCGCGCCTCGTCCGGCCGGCCGTGTCGCGATAGACGGCCGCCTTGCTCTCGCGGGAAATGCGGTTGCCGTCGGCGAGTGTCTGCGTCACAACGGTGACCGCTTCGGCAGAATAGGGCGAACCGGTGACCGTCTCGCCCCCGAGTCCGAGCGGCATCGAGATGAAATCGATCTCCGGGCCGCCGGCCATCACAGGTGGGGCCACCGCCCCCGTCTCAGGGGTTCCCTGCAGAATCATGATGTCGACCTGATGCTCGATCGGGGGCGGCGGCGCCTGCGCCCACGCCTCATCGCCGCCGCTCACCAGCAGGAAACCGGTCACCGCCATTGCCGCAGCAAACCTGCTCATTGAGACCTCCCGCCATCTTGACCCGCGAGCCGAATGGCCCGCGCCAGCCCGTCCTCTCCAAACACGACATCCGCCTGGATGGGCCCGCCTACGCGACTGCCGTCGAGCACGACGCCCAGATCGGCGAGCACCTCGCGCGGCAGCAAGACGCGGGCGACCTGGAATGATCCCAACAGGTCCTGATGTGCTTCGGGAGACAGCGCAATGTAGCTCACGATCTCGCTCGGTGGTTCCACGCGGGGCGCCCCCTGCTCCGGCCCAATCCGGGCGGTGGCGATCGGCCGCGTCTCAACCCCGGGACGCGTGGCGGCTGCCGCTGCCGCCGGCGCTTTCACCGCTGTGGGCTGCGCACGGACCTCCGGATCAGCCACAGGCACGCCGACAGCGATGGGGCCTCGCGAAGAGCGATGGACGAGCACGAGCAGGAGCATGGCGGCCGCGAGGGCGCCGGCACCGGAAGCGAGCTTGCCAGGCGTCCGCGGTCTCCATCGGACGCGAGCCGCCTTGGCGGTGACGTCCCGATCCCAGTGTCGAAGGACTCGCTCCTCCAGCCCTCCTGGAGCCTCGATCTGCAGGTCCGCCGCGCCGATCCCGGTCAGCAGTTCCGTCAATAGGCGGTGGGGCGCTTCGTCACTCATCTTCCGGACTCCGGGCTGAGGATCCTGGCTCCGTGGCGCGACGCCGGCAATTCGACCTGACCGCGGGCTGTATCAATTGTCGGACATAGACATGATCGACATCGTTCGATGAGCAGGCTCCGGGCACGATTCAGTCGCGACCGGATCGTTCCTACCCTGCAGCCAATCGCCTGCGCGGCTTCGTCATAGGACAGTCCGTTCAGCTCGCACAGCACGATGACTTCGCGATAATGGGGTGGAAGCGTGAGAATGGCGCGGCGCAGAGCGAGCACCGCCTGGGCACGCGACAGGTCGCCGATCGGATCGAATGAGGTGGCCACGGTATGGGCGGCATCACCCTGGATCGTGTCGAGGCGGACTTCATGTCGCAACCATGAGCGCCTTTCACGCTGAACGACCAGGTGACGTGCGATGCCGTACATGTAGGCCTTGAGCGACCCGCGCGCCGGGCTGTAGCGCGCCGGATTTTCGGCGAGCGCCATGAAGACCTCCTGTGTGACGTCGTCGGCCACGTCGCGGGAACCGGACATCTGCACCGAGAAGCGATAGACCAGCCCGTGGTAGCGCCGGAACAGCGACGCGAACGCCTCGCGGTTGCCTGCCGCCATTCGCTCCAACAACTCGGCATCTGCCGCTTCGCCGGACGGGTCTGGTTCGGACATCTGCTCTTAGATGATTGGCACGGGAAGGGACGAAAGTTCCAGAACTTTCGGACTTCGCCGCATCCCCGTTTCAACCTTGGCCCGCCGCCCGCGTGAATAGACGTCAAGTGCCGCTCTTGTCCGAGCCTGTCGTCATGGCCGCTTCGCTCGAGAGCCGGGACCGCGAAAACGCGACGGGTTCACGACCGCCGTGGCTGGCCGGATCGAGCGGCTCGCACAGCCCGGCAAATCGATAGCCTCGCGCTTTCAGCTCGGGCACGAGCTGACGGGTCGCCTCGATCGCGTACCGACGATCCGCGGCCGGATTCTCGTGGTGGCCGTCGTGCATGACGACGATATCCCCAGGGGAGACGGCGCGCACCAACCGCTCGGCCAGCCGCGCCGCGTCGCGCGGACGGTACCAATTCCAATCCCAGAGTCCCCAGCTCCAGCCGACCAGCCGGTAATCCACCTGGATGAGGCCCTCGTACATGGAGCCGCTGCGCCATCCCGCGTGCGGACGGAACAGCCGGCACGGGCGGTGACCGGTCAGTTGCTCGATCCGATCGGCGTTGCGCGTGAACAGCGTGGCCAATGCCGCTGGCGATTTCACCGTCAGTACCCGCGTGTCCGCGTGGAGCGCCACAGCGTGGCCCTCGTTGAACATCCTGCGCACGATGGGCGCGGTCTCCTCCGTGACGTACGCGTCGATCAGAAAAAACGTCGCGCGAGCATCGAGATCGTGCAGGGCATCGAGCAGTTGCGGCGTGGCGGCAGGATTGGGTCCATCGTCGTAGGTCAGATAGATGAGCGGCGGGTCCGTGATCGGCATGCGCCAGATCGATCGCGACGGCGCGAAGGCTTCGAGGAGGAACGGAAACGGCGCGGTGTGCGCGAGGAAGACGACGCTCAGCGCTGTGATGATAAACCAGAGCATGGCGTGTTGGACAAGAGGGTACAGGAGATCGCCAATCCCGCGAGAAGAAGCCGGCTCACGCGTGGACACCGGGCGCTTCGTGGCCCGTGCGTTCGACGTACTCCACGTAGGAGCCGAGGTACAGGTGCGGCTGCGCCTCGGTCCCGCTCTCGCCGCCAAGCTCGAGGACCCGGTTGCTGAGACGGCGGAGAAAGGCCCGGTCGTGCGACACGAACAGCATGGTGCCGTCGAAGTCCTTGAGCGCCTCGAGCAGCATCTCCTTCGTCGCGAGATCGAGGTGGTTGGTCGGCTCGTCGAGCACCAGGAAGTTGGGAGGATTCAGCAGCATGCGCGCGAGCACGAGCCGCGTCTTCTCGCCACCTGACAGCGCCCGGATCTTCTTGTCGACGTCCTCGCCGGAAAACTGAAACGCGCCGGCCAGACTCGCGAGCGCGCCGATCGATTCGTTCGGGAAATCCTGGCGGAGCTGCTCTTCGACCGTCAGGTCCGGATCGATCAGGTCGAGCGACTGCTGAGCGAAATAGCCCATCTTCAGGCTCGCGCCCAGCCGGACGTCACCGCGGTCCGGCAGTCAGCTGCCCGGCCACCATCTTCAGCAACGTCGACTTGCCGGCGCCGTTTTTTCCCATCACGCACCATCGCTCGCCCCGGCGTATCGTGAGGTTCAGTCCGTCGTGAACGACCCGCCGGCCGTACGCCTTGGCGACGTCTTCGAGCACGGCGACCTGCTCACCCGAGCGTGGCGGCGCCCGGAAGTCGAAGTGCACGACTCGCCGCCTTTTCGGCAGCTCGATCTTCTCAATCTTGTCGAGCGCCTTGACCCGGCTCTGGACCTGCGCGGCCTTGGCGGCGTGGGCGGCAAACCGGTCGATGAACCGCTGTTCCTTCGCCAGCATCGCCTGCTGCCGGGCGTACGCGGCTTCCCTGTTGGCGTCGCGGACCCCCCGCTCGCGCTCATAGAAGTCGTAGTTGCCGGAGTACATCGTGATCTCGCCGTCGTCGATCTCGGCGATTTTCGTCACGATGCGGTTCATGAACTCCCGATCGTGCGAGGTCATGAGCAGCGCCCCCGGCCGCGATGTGAGGAAGCGCTCGAGCCAGACGATCGACTCGATGTCCAGATGGTTCGTCGGCTCGTCCATGAGCAGCACGTCGGGCCGGCCGATGAGCACGCGCGCCATCGCCACCCGCATCTTCCACCCGCCCGACAATGTCCCCACGTCGGCGTCGATCCGGTCGTCGTCGAACCCGAGGCCGTGAAGGACCTCGCGCGCCTGCGCCTCGAGCGCGTAGCCGCCGAGGTGTTCGTATTCCTCCTGCACTTCGCCGAAGCGGGCCAAAATGCGCTCCATGTCGTCGGCCTGCTCCGGATCCCCCATCGCGTGATTGAGCCGCTCAAGCTCATGATGCAGGTCGCCGACGCGGCCGCTGCCGTGGATCGCCTCGTCCAGCACCGAGCGGCCCGAGGATTCCTCGACGTCCTGCCGGAAGTAGCCCACCGTCAGCTTCTTCGGGACCGAGATCTCGCCGGCGTCCGGAACCTCCTCGCCGGTGATCAGGCGGAACAGCGTCGTCTTGCCGGAACCGTTCGGGCCGACCAGCCCGACGGTCTCACCGGGATTGAGCTGGAACGAGGCATCAACGAAGAGGAGTTGCCGGCCGTACTGCTTGCTGATGCGGGTCAAGGAAATCATGCGGCTCTTGCAAGTCTATCTCTGGTTCTCCACGAGGCGCGTTAGAACGAGCCGCCGGCGCCCGCGCCTCCCGAGCGTCCACCGCCACCGTTGAAGGGTTCAGGTGCGGGCGGATTGGAACGAGGATGCGTGGCCGGATAATGGAGGACCGCAGACGCGATAGCCGCCACCGCGCGCGTATCGTTGTCCGAGCGCAGGAGGCGCAATGGAGTGAAGCCGTTCCGGGTCCCATCCTTGCCGCTGGCCTGCCATCGCCGCAGGACGAGGGCCGCTCCAATCAGACCGCTGGCGTGTCGGCATCCTCCCCGCTGTTGCCGAAGGAACCTGGTGTTTCTGGGGGGTCGTCCTCGAGCCGCCGATCAGGAAATCGCTTCCGCGGAGGCGAGCGCGGCGAAACGAGCACGTACCGAGGTCTCACGCGACATTCGGCGATGACCCATCGAAATATGATGATGACCTATGGCGACTGCCACCTCAGGCATGCGGAGAAGGCACTGCGACCAGCGAGCGGACCACGCGTCACGAAGCTTTCACGGAACCCTGGCCGGCTCTGAGGCCCGCCTTCGCGGGGTGCGGACGGGGAATGTCTCCTTCCGTGACCCGGCAGTATTGTCCGCCCGGGGTCACCCGCAGAAATTTCGCATCGATCAACGCATCAAGCGCCCACTGGCACACCGTCGGATCGATGCTGCAGAGGCGCTGAACCTGCGGGGCTGTCAGCCGCATACCGGGCATTTCCAGGTACTCGGCGCGGATTCGTTGGAGCATGATGTTGTCCGGCATTGCAACCTCTTGACAGCTTGGTCACGCGGGCGTGGCTTCGTCAGGTGTGCGGAGCGGGTGTTGATCCGAACCCGGAGCGGTACGCAGGAGGTGAACGAGCGTCCCGTCCGGCTTATGCTGTCCGAGGCGACAGCAGCGCCTCTAGGGGGCGGGCGTGCAGCCATGATTCCGCTCCTCTAAAAGACGGCAACAAAACGACAGCCGGTAAATAAGACGACCGAGCCGGCAAAAAGGACGACAGGACCCTGAGAAGAGACGACGGGGTAACCGTCTAGAGCGGCGTCCGCTTGGCGAGACATGTCTCGTCGGTGTGGTGCTGGGGAAAGGCAGCAACGAAGACTCTAGCGTAACTGAAAGTCGAACGCAAGACCGAGTGGCAGGCGTTGTCGGTTTTTGACGGACGCGTCGCAGACTCCGGCAGGGGGAGTCAATAGGCGGCGAGCGTCGCGTGTTCGTTGAGACTCATGCGTTAGATTCGGGAAGTGCTGCGCTAACGGCGGATTGGAGTCGAATCACAGGGTCACCAACTCGGATCGTGCCTCCGGAAATGACGGTGGCCATGACCCCGACCGCCTTCAAACCCCCGAACGGCAACTGCTGTGCCACTTGAAGCCGGCTACACGGATGACGCGCGCGCGTGATCTCAATGCAGGCGGTTGCACCTAACTGGAGGCGCTCGCCGCACGTCAACTGTTCCAAGTCGATATCGACCAGCGTGATTTGCTCCCCGAACTGTCCCGGCGCGATTCGATACCCTACGTCTTTCATCCGGAGCAACCATTCGCGCGAAAGCAGATTGACCTGCCGGTCAGGGTGATGGCCGGCCTTTCGGTCACCTTCGATGCCGTGCCCTGCAATCAAGTTGGCCTGCTGCACAGGAACGCGAATGAAGCCCTCCGAGCGACTCCCGTATTCGCGATCGGCCGGCTGGTAAACGATGCTGAAGATGGATCCCATACACCGGTCGATTCACTCGTGGCAGGCCTGATCTGTCAAAGGTGCCGTGTGGTGGCGGGGCGAAATGGGGACGGGGAGTCCCCATTTTCTGTGTCACGTGACGCGCTGACCGGCATCGACGCGCTCAGTACCAACTGGGTTTCACCACCAGCTGGGTTTCTTCTCCGGCGGATACACCGGCACTGCCGGAACGAAGCCATTCCGGTTCGGCATTTCGACCTTCGGCAGTGTCTTCTCATCCATGACGTCGTTTTCCTGGATGATGCCGTTCCGGTAGAACAGAAACGCGACCAACGCGTAGACTTCGTTCGGGGTGAGCGATCCCGGATTGGGGACGGGCATCGCGCGGTTGATATAGTCCCATGCGATCGTCGCGTACGGGTAGTAGCTTACCCCGTTCCTTTCCTCACCGTAATACGTGCCGCGATAAGGCTGGCCGGGACTGCCGATCACCAGACTCCGGAGGAGCCCGTTTTCCTCCTTCCTCCCCTTCCCGTGGCATATCTCGCACCGCTTGGCAAAGATCGCCTCGCCTTCCTTGGCGGTTCCGCGCCCGGGAGGAAGTTCCTTTCCCTCCGGGCCAATCATCCGGTCAAAGTTCTGGATATCTGCCTGGCTCAGGGGCGTGCCCAGATTGGGATAGGTGCGTGGCTTCGACTGCGCCAGCGCCGCCACCGGAATTGCCAGGATCATCACTGGCAGGAGGAATCTAAGCGAACATGACATCGGAAATGCTCCCATCGCGGCGATCTTCCAGGGTTGAATGGCATTGAAGTGAATGGCGCGGGGACGTGGAGTCTTTTTCCAGTCCGCTAACTCCATGCCAAAGTTCTTGCTCAACTCCGCCAGCGACGGCTGCACTTCACCCGATTCGTCCGTGCAACGAGACTGGATCACCGCCTCCTGTCCGTCCCAAGCCCAGTCGAACGTAAACCGGGTATGCGCCCTCGAAAGCACCGGCCCATGAAGCTTCGCTTCCTTCCAACTCCGTCCGCCGTCGGTGGACACTTCGACCTTCTTGATCACGCCCGCACCGGACCACGCCAAGCCGGTAATCTGGACATATCCCTTGCCGAGCATTTCTATTCCAGCTGAAGGCCGTGTAATCACGGATTTCGGGCCGAACTGAAAATGGTACCAGCGCGCTTTGCCGCCCAGGTCGGGTCTCGTGACGGAATGATTCATGCCTTCATTCCAGGCCACGTAGGGCTTGTCCACCACCTTGACATGTGTCAAATACTTCACGCTGAAGGGCGCTTCCCAGCCGGGGACGACCAGCCGAATCGGGAAACCCTGCTCAACGCGCAACGGCTCGCCATTCTGGCCGTAGGCCACGATCACGTCTTCCATGGCCTTTGCCAGCGGAAGGGTGTGACTGAACTTGCAAGCGTCCCCCCCTTCCGTAACCAGCCAGGTCGCCTCTTTTTGCAGGCCAGCCTCGTTCAACAACACGGAAAGCAGCACTCCGCTCCATTCGCTGCAACTGGTCATGCCGTGGATGTACTGGACCGGCAACCCCATGTTCGGATTGCCAGCACCATGGGTCGCGGGAGAGCTGTTTCCATGGCATTCCAGGAAATGCATCCGGGATACGGAAGGCAGCCGCTTCAGTTCCTCCACGGTGAAACTCAAAGGACGATCCACCAGGCCGTGGATCGTGAGGCGATGTTGCTGCACATCGATTTCGGGAAACTCTGACGTGTGCTGTTGCATGAAGTGGAGCTGGACCGGCGTGATGATGCCCGCATAATCCTGAAGCGGGGTGTAGTGCGTCATGTGATCGATGCTGTATCTGGCCCCTCGGCGCGGGCGCGGGGATCGCCGTGGGCGTGTTGTGCGTGAGCTGACTGGCCTCTCCCGACCAATCCTGCGCCTGTGGCCACACCAGCCAGTGCAGCAGTTGTTTCAGGAACCGCCTCCGGCTAGATCGACTTGGAATCCATGATTCCTCCCGTGATCCCGAATTTCCGATGCTGAGCTTTGCCTTGGCCCGAATGTCTTCGCTCAACCAACGTTAAAGTGTTTCGATAAAATCGTCAGCGCGTCATTTCGAATGGCAGCAAGAGAAGCCGCTGGAACATCCTTACCATCACGCTGCTGCCGATCAAAGGCCGGACAGGTAACGCGCCATCGCCTCCCGGTCGGCGGCCGGGAGTCGCTGCCATCATTTTCATCATAATAGCATTGTTTTTCCGCTCACCGTCGGCAAAGCGGCGCATCGCCTCGACCAGATATTCGTAGCTTTGGCCGGCCAGCCGCGGCGCCGCCGGCGTGTCATGACAACCCTGGCATACGGCGATTCCAGGGGGCGGCGGCGTGGAGGCGGCGCCAGCGGACCGCGCCGGCCATGTCTGTTTCGCGAAATAAGTCGCTGCGACCCTCAGTTCTTCCTGCGTGACGGTTTTTGTCGCCCACAACATGACCTCGTCGGTTCGAGCTCCCTTTCGAAGTCATTGCAGCTGTTTCACGAGGTAATTTTCCTGCTGACCCGAGATCACCGGAATGGTTGCATTTATGCGCCTGCCGTTCACGCCGTGGCATGCGTTGCACATAGTCATCTTGGCGATGAATTCTCGATCCGTGCTCGGATCTGGGATTTCCTGAGCGGTACTTGCCGGCGCGGCCAGAACGACCAGCACGCCGAAAACAATCGCTGTACGCAAGAATTTCCTCCCTCGCTTGTTGGAACGCCGCCCGCGCAATGATTCCTGCAGAATTCCTCCCGTGATTACCCGTTTCCGAGTTAAGCTTTGCCGTTCGGCCGCGCGGCGGACAGAGCCGCCGTATAGTGTCAAGCCGCTCGTCATCATGTCAACTTTTTCTCGTTTTGGAGTCCCGGCACTTCGACACAACCTGCAAACCACGGAGGACGCGATGAACGAACGCAGAATGCCGGGCCCGCTGGCCCGCCGGTCGTTTCTTTCACGGATGGGCGCGGGGGCGGCGGCGTTTGGGGCCGCGCTGGGCACCGGATCGTCGGCGCAGGCCCAGTCAGCCTCGCAGCCGGCGGCGGCCGCGAGCCCCTGGGAGCCGGTCCGCCATCCTGAAGACGACTGGCTCGATCAGCCGGCGGCCAGACACCGGTTTTTCCTCGACACGACATCCCCGGAAGCATTCGTCCAGGCCCTGGCGTTCGCGCGGAACTTCTATACGGGCAACGCCAACGGATACGGGCTGGCCGATGCCGACATCGCGCAGATCATCTGCGCGCGGCACAGGTCGACGATGTTCGCGTTCAACGATGCGATGTGGGCGAAGTACGGTGCCACGATGGCGGAACGGGCCAACGGCTTCGTGGACCCGAAGACGAAGCAGGCGCCGACGAGCAACATCTACATGACGGCCGGTTACGGCGAGGAGCCCGCGAACGCCGCCCCGCTGCTCGGCGCCCTCCTGAAACGCGGCGTGCGTCTGGCCGTGTGCTCCCTCGCGACACGTGGAGCCGCGACGGCGATCGCCAAGAAGAGCGGCGCAAAAGTGGATGACGTCTTCAAGGAGATGACCGACCACCTCGTGCCCAACGCGCGCATGGTGCCGGCCGGGATCGTGGCGGTCAGCCGGGCGCAGGAGCACGGCTACACGTTCTCATACGTGACGTAACCGGAGAACACGGAGCACATGATGCGATCCCAATCGCTGTGGGATCGCTTGCGCCGGCGCCAGACCGCCGACGCCCGTCGCTGAACGCTCCTAAGTGTGTCCGTTTCACAAATCACAAATACGGTGACGCACCGAGGGCGCCGAGGCGCCCGTCCCGCAAGGCGCGAGGAGGGAGAATACCGGGAGTATTTGACCGACGAGCAACGCCGCGGGACGGGATGCATCGGCGGCCGAATGCCACCGTATTTGTGAAACGGGCCACTAAGGGCTCGCGCAAGAATAACTCGTACAAATAGTACTTGTACGTCGGCGGGGATTCTGTCATAACGGTGGCGTGCCATCGGCGGCGACGGTGACGCGGATTCGTCGGAAGTACCGCGCCGTGGTCCTGGAACTGGATGAGCGGCGGCGCCGACAATGGGCGGCCGCCGAGGCACGCGACGTGGGCCATGGCGGGGTCAGTCTGGTCGCGCGGGCCACGGGCTTGGCGCGCTCGACCATCCATGCCGGGTTGCGCGAACTGCGGGCACCGGCCCGGGACCGGGTTGCGGCGGCCCAGCGAGTCCGTCGAGCCGGAGGCGGTCGCCCGGCGGTCACGACCGCCGATCCGGGCGTGCTCGCAGCGCTGTTGGCGCTGATCGAACCCACGACTCGCGGGGATCCCGAATCCCCCCTGCGCTGGACGTGCAAGAGTACGACGCAGTTGGCCGACGAGCTGCGGCGACAGGATCATCCGGTGAGTCCGCGCACCGTCGCGACCCTGTTGAAAGGCGCCGGCTACAGTTTGCAAGCGAACCACAAGACCCGCGAGGGGACCGCCCACCCGGATCGTGACGCGCAGTTTCAGTACCTCGATCGTTGCGTGCGGCGGGCTCATCAAGGCGGGCAGCCGGCGATCTCGGTCGACACCAAGAAGAAGGAATTGGTCGGGAACTTCAAGAATGGCGGGCGCACCTGGCGACCGCAGGGGCAGCCCGCCCGCGTGCGCGTGCATGATTTTCTAGATCCGACGCTCGGCAAAGCGATTCCCTACGGGGTGTACAGCCTGGCGAACAACCAAGGCTGGGTCAGCGTCGGGATTGATCACGACACAGCGGAGTTTGCCGCCAACGCGATTCGCCGCTGGTGGGCCCGCATGGGCCGGTACCGGTTTCCGCACGCGCGTACCCTGTTGATCACAGCCGATGCCGGCGGCAGCAATGGCCCACGATCGCGCCTCTGGAAACTGTCCCTGCAGCGCGTGGCCGATGACTCCGGCTTGACGCTCATCGTCTGTCACTTCCCGCCGGGGACGAGCAAATGGAACAAGATCGAACATCGGCTGTTCAGTTTCATCTCCCAGAACTGGCGCGGGACCCCCCTGATCAGCCACCAGCCATCGTCAACCTGATTGCCGCCACGACGACGCGCGCCGGCCTCCTCGTGAAAGCCGCCATCGACACACGTCGCTACCACACGGCCGTCAACGTATCCGACGAGCACTTTGCCCAATTGCAGATCAAACCACACACATTTCACGGCGATTGGAATTACACCATCGTCCCGCGATCAGTGACGTGACTCGGTTATTCTTGCGCGAGCCCTAAGAGATCCTGGATACGGTCCGGCCACAGACCGTCTGCCTAACGGTCGACGACGGTCCAGCGTCCGTCCACGATCTGTTCCTCCACGAGATCGGCTTCCAATTCCGCGATCCGTTCGGCCGGGCGTCGCCCTTGTTCTTTTCCGACGGCGACTTGACGACGCTATTTGGCTCCACGCTCATCATCGGCGGGAGGCACCGGGCGTTTCCGTTTGACACGAGGTTCGGCTGCGGGCTCAGCGCCGCCCCCGAATCGGTCGCCATCTCACTCCTCCTGCGCGACAGACGTGGGGGAATGCACAGGATGCATTTGGACGCCCGGGTCGGTTAGTTCGGAAGGGACTGTCGCATCGATCGACGCGACGCTGGCGGCTATCGGGGTCTGCCGACCATCGGGACGAAACGAACCGCAATCGTGCGCTTCCCGGTCACGCCCTGCGACGTCTTGGTCACGATGGTCGTGTTCTGAACGAACGTCCCGACAGGCAGCACCATCTTTCGCAGCCAGCCCTTCCGCGATCTCCTTGTTGGCCTAATCGCTTTATTTCTCGCCATTTAGGTCCCCCTGCAACTTTGAACGATGATCTGACGTCTAACAATGTTGATTAACTGAACACTGTTCATAGTAAGATCAGCGTTATGGGTATCAAAGAACGTCAGGAGCGAGATCGCGAGGCCGTCAGCCGGGCCATCCTGGATGCCGCGCGCGAGCTGTTCGTGGCCGAGGGCTACGGCAACGTCTCCATCCGCAAGATCGCCGAGCGCATCGAATACAGCCCGGCCGCCCTCTACGGATACTTCCCCAGCAAGGACGACATCTTCTACGCGCTCGCCGAAGAAGGCTTCAGACTCCTCTGCGCGCGAGACGACGCGCCGGCGCTCGACGCCGCACTCGACAAGCTCGAGCCGCTCGACCGGGTTCGCACGATCTTCTGGCGCCTCTACGAATTCAGCCGCCAGCATCCCCAGTACTTCGAGCTGATGTTCATGGATCGCTCGGTGCCGCGCATCAGCCAGGTGTACGAGCGGTTCGCCTTCGCCCGCGAGATGAAGATCCACCTCGTCGCGCAGATTCAAGCCTGCATCGACGCCAAGGTCTTCCCGGAGCACGTCAACCCGCACGTCGCCTTCCGCCTGCTGACGATGGGGCTGATGGGCGCGGCGATGATGCGGCTGTCGAACCGCCTGGGGCGCGGCGAAGATGCCGATGCGCTGGCGCGGGACGTGCTCAACGTCACGCTGCGCGGCCTGCAATCGGGCATTGCGCTCGAATCCACATTTGTCGAAGTCGACTGCCTGGCGGACGAAGGTCCGGCGAGCAAGAACGTTTCCTGAGGAGCGTATTCCAATGGTGGCAACGTCGCGCGTATTCATCCGATTCACCGTGTTGAGCTTCCTGCTTCTGGGCCCGCTGGTCTGGGCGGCGTGCAGTACGGCCAACGGCAAGACCGAAGACCGGCAGCCCGTGGCGCTCGCCATTTCGGTGGCGCCGGTCGCCGCGACCGAACAGCCGATTGCCCGGTTCATTCGTGTGACGGGCACGCTGACGGCCGAAGAACAAGCCAGCGTCGCCGCCGAAACCGCCGGCCGTGTCGTCTCGACGCCGGTGGAGCGCGGCACGCGGGTCAATCAGGGCGCCGAGCTCATCCGGCTGTCATCGATTGAAACCGACGCAAGCGTCAAAGAGGCCGAGGCCAACGCCGCCCAGATCGAAGCGCGGCTCGCGCAACCCTCCAACGGCGGCAGCTTCGACGTCAGCAGAGTGCCGGAAGTCGGCAACGCACGCGCCAACTTCGCGCTCGCCGAGTCGGAATTCGCCAGGATCGAGAAGCTGCTCGCCGAGCGCGTCGTCTCGCAATCGGAGTACGACCAGCGCAAGACGCAGGTGGAGGCCGCGCGCCAGCAATTCGAGTCGGCGAAAAACGGCGCCGAGCAACAGTATCAGGCGCTGCAGGCGGCTCGCGCGCGCGTGACCCTCGCCCGGAAAGCCGCGAGCGATACGGTGGTGCGCGCGCCGTTCTCCGGCCTGGTCGCCGAGCGCCTCGTCTCGACCGGCGATTACGTCACCCGCGGTATGAAGGTCGCGGACGTCGTCCGCATCACGCCGCTGCGCATCGAGCTCACCGTGCCCGAACAGTTCGTGGCGGACGTCAGGGTCGGCCAGCCGGTGACGTTCAGCGTGGACGCGTTCGCCGGCCGCACGTTCGAGGGGAAGGTGCGCTACGTGTCACCGTCGCTCCGCGCCGACCAGCGAGCGCTGACCGTCGAGGCCGTGGTCCTCAACGCCAGCGCCGAGCTCAAGCCGGGCATGTTCGCCACGGCGTTGATTCAGCAGCCGAACAAGGAACGGGCCGTCCTGGTGCCTTCCTCTGCCGTGCGTCCCGTCTCGGGCACGAGCCGCGTGTTCGTCATCGCCGGCGACCACGTGGACGAACGCATCGTGACGACCGGACAGGCGCTCGACCCGCTCGTCGAGATCACGTCCGGACTCGAGAGCGGCGAGCGCGTCGCCACGGAAAACGTCGCCCAGCTTGTGGATGGAACACAGGTGAATTGAAGACTTAGGTGCATCATGCAATGGCTAGCTGAGCTCTGCGTCAAACGTCCGGTGTTCGCGACCGTGCTCATTCTGTCGCTGACCGTGGTCGGCGTGTTTTCGTTCATGCAGCTGGGCGTCGATCGCTATCCGAAGGTCGACATCCCGACCATTCTCATAACGACCGTGCAGCCGGGTGCGTCGCCGGAGCAGATCGAAACCGAAGTCACCGACAAGATCGAAGAAGCGGTCAACACGATCAGCGGCATCGACGAGCTCCGATCGACGTCGTCGGAAGGCGTGTCGATCGTGACCGTCGGCTTCCTGCTCGAGAAGGACGGCGACGTTGCGGCCCAGGAAGTGCGCGACAAAGTGAACAGCGTCCTGCCCCAGCTGCCCAAGACGATCCAGCAGCCCCGAGTGGACCGGTTCGATCCCGATTCGGCTCCGGTGTTGAGCCTGGCGCTCACCGCGAACAGGCCGGTCCGCGAAATCACGGAGTACGCCGACAAAGTCATTCGCCGCCGGCTCGAGAGCCTCGAAGGCGTCGGCCAGGTGCTCGTCGTCGGCGGCCGGCCGCGTCAGATCAACATCCGTCTGGACGCCAATCGCCTGCGCGCCTACAACGTCACCGTCACCGAAGTGTCGCGCGCGCTCAATCTTCAGAACGCCGAGACGCCCGGCGGCCGGATGGATCAGGGCCCGCAGTCGGTGACCCTGCGGACGCGCGGCCGCGTCGAGACCGTTCAGGAGTTCAACGACATCGTCGTCAAGGCCAACCAGGCCCATCCCGTCAGGATCGCCGACGTCGCCGAGGTCGAGGACGGCCAGGCCGATCTCGATACGATCGCCACCCTCAACGGGACGAGCACGGTGCTCTTGAACGTACGGCGGCAATCGGGCACGAACACCGTGCAGGTGGCAAACGACGCCAAAGAACGTATCGAGGAAATCAAGCAGGCGCTCCCTGCCGGGTACGATTTGCGGATTGTCCGCGACGGGGCGGAGTTCATCGAGGCGTCGATCAACAACGTCGAGGAACACCTCATCGTCGGGTCGATTCTCGCCGCGCTGGTCGTCTTGCTGTTCCTGACCAACCTGCGCTCGACGCTCATCTCCGCCGTCGCCATCCCGACGTCGATCATCGCCACGTTCGGCCTGATCTGGTTCATGGGCTTCACGCTCGACACGCTGACGATGCTCGCGCTGACCCTATCCGTCGGCATCGTCATCGACGATGCGATTGTCGTGCTCGAGAACATTTACCGGTTCATCGAAGAAAAACACGAGGACCGGTTTCAGGCGGCTATCGACGGCACCAAGGAAATCGGCCTGGCGGTCCTGGCGACGACGCTGTCGCTCGCGGCGATTTTTGTCCCGGTCGCGTTCATGGGCGGGATCGTCGGCCGCTTCATGAAGAGCTTCGGCCTGACGATGGCGTTCGCGATCATGGTGTCGCTGGTCGTCAGCTTCACCCTGACGCCGATGCTGTCGGCGCGTTTCCTGAAGATCAAGCCCAAGGGCGAGGGCGGCGCTTCGTCCAAGGACTCGCGGGTCTTCCGCGCCGTGGACCGGTTCTACACGCGGATGCTCGAGTGGTCCATGAGCCACCGCGCGATCGTGTCGGGCGTCGCCGTCCTGGTGCTCCTCTCGAGCGTGCCGCTTTTCATGATCGCCGACAAGAACTTCCTGCCCAACGACGACCAGTCGGAGTTCGAGATCATTCTTCGCGCACCCGAGGGGACCAGCCTCGAATCCACTGAGGTGATCACGAACCGCATCACGAACGCGATCCGCAGCCAGACGCCCGAGGTGTCGTACACGCTGGTGCAGATTGCCGGCGACGGCCCGAAGACGCGCAACCTGTCCAGCATCTACGTCAGGCTGACGCCGATCGAGAATCGCCGGCGCGATCAGTTCGAAGTCATGGACGATGTCCGCAGCCGGATTCTTCCCCCGCTCGCGAGCGGGCTGCGGACGGCGGTGCAGCCGGTCGCCAACATCGGCGGCGGCGGCAATCAGAACGCCGACATCCAGTTCATCATCAACGGACCCGACCTGGCAAAGCTCGACACCTACAGCAAGCAACTGGTCGCGCGCGTCCGCCAGATGAAGGGCGTGGTGGACGTGGACACGTCGCTCAACGCCGGCAAGCCGGAACTGTCGGTGCGGGTCGAGCGGCCGAAAGCGGCCGACATGGGCGTCCAGATTGCGGACGCGGCCGAAGCGCTGCGCCTGCTGGTGGCCGGCGACCAGGTGACTACGTACAACGAGGGCGGCGAGCAGTACGAAGTCCACCTCCGCGCCCAGCTCGCCGACCGGAGCACGCGGGAGGCGATCGCCGCCCTGACCGTGCCTTCGTCCCGCCTGGGCACGGTGTCGCTCGACAACGTGGCCACGTTTTCATCCGGCTCGGCGCCAACGGACATCAACCGGCTGCGGCGCCAGCGGCAGGTCACAGTATTCGCCAACCTGCTGCCCGGGGGATCGCAGGCCGAAGTGCAGAACGCGATGGAGGCGGCATTCCGGGACCTCAAGGCCGGCCCGGAGTACCGCGGCGGCCTCACCGGACGGTCGCGCGAGCTCGGGCGCGCGGCGCAGAACTTCGTGCTCGCCTTCGCCTTGTCGCTGATCTTCATGTATCTGATTCTGGCGGCGCAGTTCGAGTCGTGGCTGCATCCGATCACGATCCTGCTGTCGCTGCCGCTGACGCTGCCCTTCGCGCTCCTGTCGATCATCATCTTCCAGCAGTCGCTGAACATCTTCTCGGCGCTCGGCCTGCTGGTCCTGTTCGGCGTCGTCAAGAAGAACTCGATTCTGCAGATCGATCACGCGAACCAGCTGAAGGCGAAGGGACTGCCGACCCGCCAGGCGATCGTGCAGGCCAGCCGCGACCGGCTGCGTCCGATTCTGATGACCACCTTTGCGTTCGTCGCCGGGATGATTCCGCTGATCGTGTCGCGCGGGGTTGGATCCGGCACCAACCACGCCATCGGCTTCGTGATCTTCGGCGGCCAGTCGCTGGCGCTTCTGCTGACGCTGGTCGTCACGCCGGTCGCGTATTCGCTGTTCGACGATCTGTCCCAGCGCGTCTTCCGGCGGAGCGCCGCGCGAACCGACCCCGTGAGCCCACTGGCGGCTCCCGCTCCTTCTCAGGTGTAACCATGCGCAAGCTGAACGCTCGTTCGATTCTCGCACTCGTCTTCGCCTGTGCCGCGGCGCCCGTATCCGCCCAGACGCCGGGGGCGCTCCGCCTGACCGTGGATGAGGCGGTCAAGATGGCGCTCGAGCACAACGTCGATCTCAACGCGGATCGCCTCGACCCGCAGATCAGCGACACGCGCGTCGCGGCGGCGAACGCGGCATTCCGCCCGACGATCAACTCGAGCGTCAATCGCAACAACCAGCTGCAGCCGCCGTCGAGCTTTCTGATTCCGACGTCCACCCGGACGGACGCCCTGACGTCGAGCGCGGGCCTCAGCCAGAGGCTGCCCTGGTATGGCACGTCGTACGACATCGCGTGGAACGCCGTCCACACCGACAGCAACAGCTTCCTGTCCAGCTACAACCCGCTCGTGCAGTCGGGTCTGACGCTGAGCATTTCGCAGCCGCTCGGACGCGGTCTGTCGGTGGATGCGTCGCGGCAGCAGCTCATCTCGAGCCGCATCAACCGCGACGTCGCTGGCACGCGGCTCCGCGAGAGCATCGTCCATACGACGGCCAACGTGAAGAGCCTGTACTGGGCGCTGGTGGCGGCGATTGCGAATGTGGAGGCGCGCACATCGACACTGACCCTCGCGCAGGAGCTCGCGCGCGTCAACAAGGCCAAGGTGGACGTCGGACAGTCGCCGCCGATCGATCTCGTGTCAGCCCAGGCGGAAGTGGCCGCCAACGAGGAGCAGCTCATCATCGCGCAGACCACGGTCCGTCAGGCCGAGGATCGCCTGCGGCTGCTCATCTTCGATCCCACCGACCGGAGCATCTGGAACGTGCGCATCGAGCCGATCGATTCGCCGCCCGTGGCGAGAGTGACCATCGACGTGGACGCGGCCGTCGCCAGGGCGCTCGGCGGCCGCGCCGATCTCTCACGGGCCAAGAGTGACATCGACAACGCCCAGGCGACCGTGAAGTTCACCGGCAATCAGAAGCTGCCCGACGTCCGGCTCAACGCGAGCTACGTCGCGAGCGGTCTCGGCGGGACACAGGTGCTGCGCACGGGCGGCTTCCCGGGCGCAGTTGTCGGACCCGGTCAGACCAACGGTTTCGGGTCGGTGCTCAACCAGCTGTTCGCAAACGACTACCCCACATGGACGGTCGGCGTCAGCGTCTCGTACCCGCTCGGACAGAGCAATGAAGAGGCGGCGTACGCCCGCGCCAGGCTTGAGCGCACCCAGGCCGACGAGCGCCTCAAGAGCGGCCAGGCCCGCGCGATTCAGCAGGTGCGGGACGCCGGCTGGAAGATCGACATGAACGCCAAGCGCATCGAGACGACGCGGGCCGCGAGCAACCTGGCCGAGCAGCGGCTCGACGCCGAACGCAAGCGCTTCGAAGTGGGACTCTCCACCAGCTTCCTGGTGATTCAGGCGCAACGCGACCTGGCACAGGCCAAGGTGAACGAACTGTCCGCCGTCCTCGCGTACGACCTGGCGCTGGTGGATTTCGAGGCACTGCAGGAAGCCGGGCCGGCCGGCGTCGTAGGTGCAATCGCCTCGGCCGCCCAAGCACCCGCGCCCTCAGCCACGGCTGCCGCGACGGCAGCGGCCGCCGCCGCTCGCCCGGCGACCATCACCACCGGCATCCCGGTGTTCTAACGCGCTGCAGGTGTCGATCATTCGTCATTTGTGATTCGTGAATCACCAATTGAATCACAAAATCACGAGTGACGACTGCGAACACCGAAGACGAAGGGTCAGTTCGTGCGCTTCGCGCCCGGGGCTGGCCTGCTGCCCTTGATCGTCTCGTAAACCTGGGCGATATGCACCGTGCGGTGTGTATCCCACCGCTCGAAGCCCTTGTACGTGTCGAGCATGAGCGACTTCTGGATCTCCGGCACGCTGCGGCCCGCGGCGATGCCGGCGGCAACACCATTCGAGAGGTCCTCGAGGTACTGCAGCGACTGGGCGGCATCCTTCTTCGTCCCCATCAGCGCATGGCCCGTCGCCGCGTGGTCGAAGTCGAGCGCCACGATCGTGCGCAGCGCGTCGATGTACGCGCCAACCGAGGGCGACAGGCTTTGCGGCAGACGCTTCACCTGGAGCACGTCGGCGCTGAACACCGTGCGCTCGTCGGGGAAGTAGAGCACGGTGCTGTCGTCGGTGTGCGCAACGCCGAGGTGAATCATCATGACGCGCTTGCCGCCAAGCGTGACCGTATGCCGATCGGAGAAGGTCGTGCTGGGCAGGTACACGTCGTTGACCGACCCGCGAATCAGCTCGGCACCGCTCAGCATGCCGTTCCGATTCTCATCGAACAGATCAAAGCGCTCCGCGGTGCCGCCTGTAGCTTCGCTGCGCTCGATCAGCCCGTTCTTGTTGCCGTCCATCTTCTGCGCGTCGGCAGGAAGCGGCGGATTACCGGGCGGGAGCGCGACGCCGGCCCTCATGTTCTGGTGCCCCACGAACTCGGCCGTATCGGCGAACACGACGCCCCCGGAGGCATGGTCCCAATCCTTATGGGTGTAGAGGAGGTAACGGACGGGCACCTTGAAGCGCGTCGCGAATTCCGCCTTGAGGTAGCGCGCGAAGTCGCGATTGATCGGGTCCGACATGATGATGCCTTCGGGCGTCACCAGGAACACCGTGTAGTGGTTGTCGTTTTGCGCGCGGTAGAGCTGTCCGGTGATGTTCACGATGCCGCGGGCAGGAGGTTTCTGCTGCGCGAATGCGCTCGTGACGAAGCCTGCCAGCCCGACGACGGCGACTAGTACAATGGTCAGGATGCTTCGCATGATGAACTCCTTGGTGAAGGGCACGCTTAGCCTTCGCTTAGCCTACCCCAAACTGGTTCTTCCGGCTGACGATCGCCGGCACAATGACCGCGCGTTCCGTCCAGCGTTCGTCATCTCACTCCATCACCCCTTCACTCCATCATCCCGTCCCGCAACGAGGTCTGGAGCGTGCGCATCCCACCATTCGCGGCGCCCGGTCGTCGGTCCAGTCCTGTTCGCCAGGAACGCGTGCAAGCCGCGCATCGAGGTCGAGAGCCGAGGAAGGTCGCTGTGCCGGATCCTTCTCGAGACACGCCATCACGATGGCCTCGAGATCTCTTGGAATGGGCAACTCGGAGACCTCGGACGGTGGCACCGGTGGCGTCTGCAGGTGGTGGAGGAGCATCTGCGCCGGTTGTTCGCCTGGAATAGGAGCTGCCCGGTGAGGGCCCACTAGGCCGAGCAGCCGAGCGAGTAGAAGTCGGCCCTGCCGTCGAGGAGGGGCTCACCAGATACAAGCTCGGGTGGCATGAACGCAGGAGTCCCCGGCAGGACCCCCTGACTCATGAGGTTCGTCGCGTCCTGACCTGGTTGACCCTTGACGATCCCGAAGACGATAGGAACATTAGGGCCGTCTCGCCGTTCGCATAACCTCTGTTCTCAACCCCTCGTCAGCCCTCCCCCTCACGAGAGCCATCTCGGGGAAGCCCACTCGTGAGAGCAGGTCGCCTCGCTGAGGGCGACGCGAACGGCTTCAAGTTGGGGGCAGATACGTGAGGACCGTCGCCCAGGTCACGCTGTGAAAGCCGACGACACCCTACAGGACCTAGCGTGCAGCCCGCGAGGCTCGTCAGGATCGCGCATACACACGCGACTCCAGACGCGCCGGGCGGGCCTTGGCGGGGTCGTTACCACCTGACTCCGAACGTCAGCGGGAAGTACGAAGCGTTCGAGCTGCAGCCCGACGAGCAATTCCCCGTCGCCGCCGCCGCCGGGAGCGTCGAACCGGTCGCCGTGATGGACGGCCCCCACACATAGTGGTAACGCGTCTCGACGTAGAACTTCGCCTCGCGGCCGAAGGTCACGCCGCCGCCGACGTCGATGCCGAAGTCGTTCGACGACCGATCGCCGAGGATGTTGTCGACCGACACGACGGCCGGATAGCACACGTACCAGTACGGATCGCAGAACGTCGTGTAGCCGACAGCCGGCGAGGTCAACTGGATCATGCGGTGGTAGATGCCGAAGCCGCCGAGCACGTAGCCGCCGACCACGCGGTCACTTGGATGATTCTTGTACACGAGGTTGAAGGAGCCGATGTGCATCTGCTGATTGCTCTCGATCAGCTGAGTGCTGCCTATTCCGCCCGGGGTCGCGCTGACGAAGATCGTCTTCTCGGGTCCGTTCATCCGGGCGTAGATGTACTCGCCCTGCAGCCCGAGATGCTCGCTGAGGTTGAACGTCACGCCGATGGTGCCGTCCCAGCCGGTGTCGAAGCTGTCCTTGAAGCCGGAGGTGGGGAACGTCGCGCCGAAGCCGATGTTGACGTCGACCGGCTTGTCCTGGGCCGACGCCGGTGCCGAGGCGACGAGGATCACGAAGCACGCTGTCAGTAGTTTGCGCATCCAACATACTCCTCACTAAGAGAGCAATCAATCAATCGGTGGCCGCCGCTGACTCTTGAGCACCAAAGGTGCCAAACTCTTCGAGCCGGCGCGTACCGTTCGAGATCTGGCGTATTCGCGCGCTGTATCGCGGTGACCGGTGCCGCCTCGCATCCTAGGAGCGGCGACAAAACTCCGAAATATCGGGGTGGCTCCATTGGACGATAGGAAACATTAGGGCCGTCTCCCGGTTAGCATACCTCTGGTCTCAGCCCCTCGTCAGCCCTCCCCTCACGACAGCGCAACATCAACTCGGCAATAGGATCGGACTTCTTGGCAGGCGCAAGTGCCCGCGAATCTTCGTCTCGACGGTCCTGTCATTCACCAAAACGCCATCAGGACTCACATCGGCCAAGCCCCAGCGGACTCAATGTCGGCCGAACAGGAAGCGCGTGTGCCTCACACGTTCCTTTTCAGAGGTCGAGCCGGGGGCCTGATTCTACGCAGCTCCGACCTGATCTGCGGTTTGTGCACCTTCAGGGCGAGGAAGGAAACTGGCACACCTATGGCGGGCAACTTTCTTTTGGCTTGCCAACCGTAGCTCGCGCTCTGCCACAGCGCCAGCGAGCGAAGGTTGGCGGGGTCGACGGGACTCGAACCCGCGGCCTCCGGCGTGACAGGCCGGCGTTCTAACCAACTGAACTACGACCCCTAATAAGCTTCCAGACTGCTGAATGCAAAATGCGAATTGCGAAATTCATTGCCAATTTGACGTTGACCAAATGAGCAATCAACATTTCGCATTTAGCATTTTCCTGCGTCCACCTTGGTGGGCGGTACAGGATTCGAACCTGTGACAGCCGGCGTGTAAAGCCGGTGCTCTACCACTGAGCTAACCGCCCTTACATCATTGTAGATTTCAGATTGCAGATTCAGATCGAATTGTGGATTCGCTTGCTTATCCTGCAAGTCAATCTGCATTCTGAAATCGACGGTCTGCCTTCCCAGCAGCCTGTGCCGGCCGTCCACCGAGCTGTCAATTATACGTTGTCTTCCAGAACAGCAGCAACAACACGAGCACCAAACCGGCGACCGCACGGTGCTCCCGGTTCGCGATCGCCTGTGCCAGGCTGAAGCCCCGACCCACCTCCGTATCTGGCGGGCCGCCGGCGACGGGTCGTCGATATCGATCGTACCGATCGCCGAAGCTGCGACGCAGGAACGCCTCCTCGCTCCTGATCGCCGCCACGAGCGTCGCACCGAGGTAGAGCGCGATCAGTATTGCGACCGTCGCGCTGCGGCACGCCACCGAGAGGCCCACCCCCATCACCGACGAACCGAGATACAGCGGGTGCGCGACCCACCGATACGGGCCGGACAAGGTCACTTCGCGCGCCTTGTGCAGATGCCCCGCGGCCCAGAACCGGATCGCCTCGCCGACGCTGGCGATCGTGAACCCGGCGATCAGCGTGGCGCTCGTCGGCCGGGAGAGCCAGAGGACCAGACCACCGCACACGAACCCGAGCGGCACGCGCCTGCGCGCAAGCGCTTCGGCGACGCAGGCGCGCCTGCGCGCAAGTCTTCGCCGAGGCGTCCGCCGAATCGCGCAAGACGTTCACGCATCGAGCCGCCGTTCGACCGCGCGAACGACCTCGTCAGCCCCGATGTCGAGCAGACACATGCGCTCCAGCCGGCAACGCCGCATGTGATGGCACTGGCAGACCTCCGCCCGTGAGACGGTCAGATCCTCGGGACGCCAGGGACCGTTGCGCTCCGGGCGTGTCGGCCCGTAGAGGCCCACGATCGGCGTTCCGACCGCCGCGGCGATGTGCGTGGGGCCCGTATCGCCCGACACCATCACGGCGGCGCCGCGCGCAAGCGCCAGGATGTCGGCAATCGACGTCGGCGGCGAGAGCACGGCGGCGCCGCGCGCCTGCGAAACGAGGGCTTCGCCGAGATCGAGCTCGCCTGGTCCCCACAGCACGACGGACATGAGCCCGCGACGCTCGTGGAGCGCGGTGGCGACCTCCGCGAAGCGCGAAGGCGGCCATCGCTTGTTGGGCCAGGCGGCGCCGGGGTTCAGGAGCGCATAACGCCCGCCGGTCCGCTCGCTCAATTGCCGGGCCGCCTTCGAGTCGACCGGATCGAGCGGGAACTCCGGGGCTGCCGGCGGCTATGCCGAGCGGCTCGAGAAGCCCGAGGTTGAGCTGCACGACATGTCTCGCTCGCCTGGCGCGTGGAGCGGCGTCGCCGTCAGGATCGTACACGTCGGTGTACAGCCACCGCGCCAGCGGCTCGCGCAGGTATCTGGAGGCGAAGCCGACCACGCGCAAGGCGCCGGAAGCGCGCGCCGCGAGCGCCGACTTGATCAGTCCCTGGAGATCGATCGCGACGTCGTAGTGCGTCCGCCGCAACTCGCGAATCGCGGCGATGAGCGGCAGGCCGGCGCCGGCGCCGCTGCGATCGTCGACGACGAGGCGGCGATCGATCACCGGGACGAGGTCGAGAATCTCCCGGTGTTTCGCGCTGACGAGCCAGTCGATGCGCGCGGACGGAAGAGCGCGGCGCAAAGCGGCCGCGACCGGTATGCCGTGCACGATGTCGCCGAGCGCGCCCAAACGGACCAGAAGGAATCGCGACAAAGCTACTCGTTCGACGTGTGACGTTCGTGCGGCGCTCGGTGTTCGTCGTTCGACGTTTGCCCGGCGTCCGGCGTCTCGGGTTCGCCGTTCGCCGTTCGAGCAATTCGCGAGAACAGGTCGCGCGACGCGTGCGTCTTGGGGTCGCCGACGATGGCCGTACGGCCGCCGTAGGACGAGGACAACGCGCCGCTCCGGCACCGACTCGACCGTGTAGTCGGTGCCCTTGCAGTGCACCTCCGGGCGCAACAGCACCAGCAGCCGCTCGACCGTCTGCCCCCCAAAGATCACCACGTAGGAGACCCCACGGACCGCACCGACGAGTTCCGCGCGGTCCGCGGCCGTCAGAATCGGCCGACCGCGTCCTTTCAGCAGAGCCACCGACCGATCGTCGTTCACCGCGACCACGAGCCGATCGGCCTCCGCCGCCGCTCCCTGCAGATATCGCACGTGGCCGACGTGAAGCAGATCGAAGCAGCCGTTCGCGAACGCGATCGTGCGGCCGTGCTCGCGATCGCGCGCCACCGCTTCCAGAAGCTGCGACTCGGTCAGAACGATACCCATACGGCTGAATGCTAAGTGCAATGCAGTGCTGAATGCAACGATCCAGCTTGCAGACTTGAGACTTGAGACTTTCTGATTTCAGGTTTCAGACTTCAGGTTTGATCTACTTCTTCCGCCCCTGTGCCGGC
This sequence comes from uncultured Acidobacteriota bacterium, assembly GCA_963745495.1. GTDB lineage: Bacteria > Acidobacteriota > Vicinamibacteria > Vicinamibacterales > CAVVIG01 > CAVUXJ01. The sequence goes on along the minus strand of CAVUXJ010000009.1, from coordinate 388,235 downwards.
CCTTCCTGCGACCAGTTCTCGAGCGACGTATCGTGATCGCTCCCGACGGCGTCGGTGAGCTCGCGGGCGTTGACGGTCGCCGTGCCGCGCTTCATCACGACGATCCCTCCGGCGTAGTTCGCCAACAGCGCGGCCTCGTAGAACGACGCGCCGGCGGCGAGGGCCAGCGCGCAGGTCGCGATCACGGTGTCGCCGGCGCCGGTGACATCGGCGATTTCGTCGGACCCGAAGATCGGCACGTGAACGGTCGGCCGTTTGTGCTCGAAGAGCGCCATCCCCCGGCTGCCTCTCGTGATCAGCACCCCCCGCATGCGGGTGCGCGTGAGAATCTCCCGGCCCGCCCGCTCGAGCGCGCCAGGATCGTCGTCGATGCGAAGGTCCAGCGCCTGCTCCACCTCCGACTCGTTCGGCGTGCAGATCGTCAGGTCGCGGTAGTCGAGCAGCCGATACCGGCTGTCCAGCAGCACCGGCACGGGCCGGCGGCGCGCACGCGTCGAAATACGGGCGCGGACGGCCGACGCCAGGGCGGGCGTGACGAGTCCCGATCCGTAGTCGGAGAGGACGACCGCGTCGCAGTCGGCGAGCGCCGGCCCCAGTTTCCGCGACGAACGTCCGGCCGACGTCTGCGCACCAACGGCCAGCCTGCTTCGCGGTCGATGCGGACGACCTGCTGCTTCGCCGAATGCACGCCGCCGGCGAGGATGCGCGTCTTGACCGGCGTGCGATAGTCGGCGGCACGCACGACGGCGCCCCGATCGACGCCGCGATGAAAGCTGCCGAGCAGGCGGCGCCCTTCGGCATCCGTCCCGACGAGTCCGGCGAGCGCCACCCTTCCGCCGAGGGCCGCCAGGTTGTTGGCCGCGTTGCCGGCTCCCCCGGCGACCGTCTCGGTGGCGTCGTACTTGAGAATCAGGACAGGGGCCTCTCTCGAGACCCGCGCGACCTCGCCGTAGATGAACTCGTCGGCAATCAGATCACCGACCACGAGCACGCGGCGGCTCGCGAAGCCGTCGATGAGCGACAGCAGACGCTCCTTGCGCTCGGCATCGCCTGGCAGCGGGTGAACCGACCGCGCGATCAACATTTCAGGCTCCTCAAGATCCATCCCGCCGCTTCAACCAGATTATTGACGACCGCGTCGGCCGCCAGCCCTTCCTGAGGCCTCGCTTCTTCCCCCGCGCCGTAACCGGTCCGGACGAGGATGCCCCGCGCTCCTACCGTCCGCGCCAGCGCCACGTCGAGCCAGCGGTCACCGACCGCGAACGATCGCAGGGGATCGATGCCGAGCTCACGCTCGGCCCGGTCGACCAGCCCCCGCGACGGTTTGCGGCAATCGCAGGCGCGCGCATAGCGGGCGACCTTGCCGTCGGGGTGATGCGGGCAATGGTAATACGCGTCGATATGCGCCCCGCCGGCCTCGAGCAGGTCGGCGATGTGGCGGTGCACCTGATCGACGACCGCCTCCGTGAAGAATCCGCGCGCCACGCCCGACTGGTTGGTCACCAGGACCACGCGCAGGCCCGCGCGGTTGAAGGCGCGAATCGCGTCGATGCTCCAGGGGTAGAGCTCCACACGTTCCGGACGATCGAGATAGCCGATCTCCTCGATGAGCGTGCCGTCGCGATCGAGAAACACGGCGGCCGCCGTCACGAAGCCCCTCGGACCGCGGCCAGCACGGTCTCGACCTTCACTCCACGCATGCAGCGATGGGTCAGCGGGCACTCGCGGAGCATACAGGGACGGCACCAGACGTCATGGCTGAGCACGATGGGTTCGAGGCGGCCCAGCGGGCGTGTCTCGCGCTCGTTGGTCGGCCCGAAAATCGCGACCAGCGGCACGCCCAGCGCTGCCCCGACATGCATCGCGCCCGAATCGTTCGAGACGAGGGCGCGGCACTGCGCGAGGACGCCCGCCAGCGTCGGGAGATCCGTGCGGCCGATCAGGTTGATGGAGACGGGGACATTCGTGCCGGGCGCCTCACCCACAGATAGCCCCGTCCCGATGACGGCGGCGCCGGCGGCAGCGTCAGCCGCGCCGCCGACGAGCACGCTCGCGACGCCGTCGCTGGCGAGCGCCGTCGCAAGCGCCGCGAACGACGCGGCCGGCCAGCGTTTCGCGCCGCCGTACGCCGCGCCGGGCGCGAGGGCGACGAGGGGCGAGCGGCCGTTCCACCCTGCGGACGCCAGCAGATCGGCGGCCGCGCGGCGGGCGTCCGCCGGCGCGTCGAGGCGCGGTACGAGCGGACCGGGCGCGAAACCGAGCGTCTCGGTCAGGCGTTGATAGTAGAGAGCCTGATGCGCGCGAGGGGCCGGCGCACGGACAGCGCGCGTCAGCAGCGAGGCGCGCCCCTGCGTGCGGTAGCCCCAGCGCTCCGGGATGCCGGCGCGCCACGCCGTGACCGCCGATTGCAGAGAGTTCGGCAGGAGAAGCGCCGTGTCGAAGGCGCCCTCCCTGAGTTGCCGCACGCCGTCACGCCATCCCGCGCCTTGACGATCGACGACCACCACGTCGCGGATCCCCGGCACCAGCGCGAAGAGCGGCGCGATCGAGGGCCGGGCGGCAACGCTGATGCTCGCGCCTGGCGCATGCCGGCGCACATCGTCGATGGCGGGAAGCGCCATGACCGCGTCGCCGAGCCAATTTGGCGCGAACACGATCAGCCGTTTGCTCGCGCTCTGCGCGTGTGCTACGTTTTCTGTTTCCATGAATCAGACGCGCGGCGGCCGTACCGTTCCTCCGAACCCACTGCTTTCGGTCGTCATGCCGGTGTTCAACGAGCGTACCACGGTCGAGGCGATCATTCGCCGGGTGCTCGCCGTCCCCCTGCGGATCGAGTTGATCGTGGTCGACGATGGATCGACCGACGGGTCGGGTCCGATCCTGGACGAGCTGCGGACCGCGTTGAACTTCACGCTGCTGCGCCAGCCGAACGCCGGCAAGGGCGCGGCGCTCAGACGCGGATTCGCCGCCGTGACCGGCGACCTGGTCGTGATCCAGGACGCCGATCTCGAGTACTCCCCGGAAGAGTACCCGGATCTCATCGATCTCATTTGCACCGGGCACGCGGACGTGGTCTACGGGTCGCGCTTTCTCGGCCGCCACCGCGTCTTCCTGTTCACGCATTACCTGGGGAACCGGGTGGTCACCCTCGCGACCAACGTGCTGTACAACACCATGCTGACCGACATGGAGACCTGCTACAAGGTCATGCGGATCGACGTGCTGCGATCCATCACGATCAAGTCCAATGGGTTCGGCATCGAGCCGGAGCTCACGGCGAAGATCTTCAAGCGCGGGTACCGGGTCTACGAGGTTCCGATCACGTACTCGGGCCGCGGCTACGACGAAGGGAAGAAGATCACCTGGGTGGCCGGGCTCGTCGCCTTGTGGGTGCTGCTCAAGTACCGCTTCACTGAATGAAAGTCGCGCTGCTTCAAATCAACCCGACGGTCGGCGACCTGAGCGGCAACGCGCGTCTGATTGCCGACGCCGTGCGCGAGGCGGGCGCGCGGGGCGCGGACCTGGCGGTCACCCCGGAACTGGCGCTCGTGGGCTACCTGCCGCGCGATCTGCTGCTCAGTTCCGGCTTCATCAGGCGCAGCTGGAATCAGCTGCACGACCTGGCGCGAGAGCTCCGACGACCTCCCGCCGGTGCTGATCGGCCTGCCGGAGCCGAATCCTTCCGACGAGGGACGGCCGCTGTTCAACACGGCGGCGCTCGCCCACGGCGGCACCGTCGATCAGCGCTTTCGCAAGGCGCTCCTGCCCACCTACGATGTCTTCGACGAAGACCGGTACTTCGAGCCGTTCCACGGAGCGCAGATCCTGACGCTTGGCGGCCGGCGGCTCGGCATCAGCATCTGCGAAGACGTCTGGAACGATCGCGACTTCTGGAAGCGCCGGCGGTATCACCACGATCCGATCGAGGAGCTCGTGCGCGCGGGCGCCGAAGCCATCGTCAACATGTCGGCGTCCCCGTTCACCGCGGGCAAGCACCGCCGGCGCGAGGAGATGCTCGGCAGCATGGCGCTGAAGTATCGCGTCCCGCTCGCGTACGTCAACCAGTTCGGCGGCAACGACGATCTCGTCTTCGACGGCCGCAGCTGCGCGTTCAGCGCCGCGGGAGCGCCGATCGCCCGCGGCCGTTCGTTCGACGCCGACGTGGTCGTCTGCGACATGGACAGTGCGACGCCGATCGCACCACCGGGAGACCTCGTCATCGAATCCGAGATCTGGCGCGCGCTCGTCCTCGGCACGCGCGACTATGCCCGCAAGTGCGGCTTCTCGCGGGCGGTCATCGGACTCTCGGGCGGGATCGACTCCGCACTGACCGCGGCCATCGCGGCCGAGGCGCTCGGCGCCGATCAGGTGCTCGGCGTCCTCATGCCGTCGCCCTTTTCGAGCCGCGGAAGCATCGACGATTCGCTGGAGCTCGCGGCCAATCTCGGCATCCGGACGCTGATGCTTCCCATCAACGATGTCATGGAGGCGATGGATCGCACGCTCGCCGAGGCGTTCGCCGGGACCGCGCGCGACGTGACGGAGGAGAACATCCAGGCGCGCATCCGGGGCAACCTGCTGATGGCGCTGTCGAACAAGCGATCGGCCTTGCTGCTGACCACCGGCAACAAGTCGGAGCTGGCGGTCGGGTACTGCACGCTCTACGGGGACATGTCGGGCGGCCTCGGCGTCATCGCGGACGTCCCGAAAACCATGGTCTACCGGGTCGCCACGTGGCTGAACGAGAGCTCGGCCCGCAGACGGATTCCGGAGCCGATTCTCACCAAGGCGCCCTCCGCCGAGCTGCGGCCGAACCAGACGGATCAGGATTCGCTGCCGCCGTACGACGTCCTGGACGACATCCTGCAGCGCCACATCGAGCGCCACGAACCGGCGGACGAAATCATCGCCGCGGGCTTCGACCCGGCCACCGTGCACCGTGTCTTGCGTCTGGTCCGCGCGGCTGAATTCAAGCGCAAGCAGGCGGCGCCCGGCCTCAAGGTCACCGATCGCGCATTCGGCACCGGATGGCGGATGCCGATTGCCGCACGGCTGGATGCTGACATCACTTGAGCGGTTAACAGTTGACAGCGACGTTGACGGGAAGCTGTTCAGCTCTCAGCTTTCAGCGTCTCCGATATCAGCAGCTCCCCGGGCAGAGTCTCGACGTCTGTCAATCCGTTGACCTGTCAACTGTCCTCTCACTGTCGTTCCCTCGATCGTCCTCACGCCACCGGCGATGCATCCACAGCCATAGCTCGGGGTGACGGCGGACATACATCTCCAACACGTCGGTGCACCGCTGCGTGAAGTCGTGAACGGCGTCTGCGGCATCCTCCGGTGGCGGCTGGACCGGATGTTCGTAGATCATGCGGTAGCGGCCGCCCGCCGAGCGGCAGCGCGAACAGCGGCACGACGGGCGCGCCGGTCCTCAGCGCCAGGGCCGCCACGACAGAGGTGGTCGCCGCCGGCCGGTCGAAAAACTTGACGGAAATGGCGTCGCGGCTCTGGATGTGCTGGTCGATGAGAATGCCGACGCCTTCCCCCGCATGCAGCAGCCGCAGGACCCGCCGGATGGTGCCCTGGCGATAGATGACGGTGTTGCCGGTGCGCGTGCGCATCCGCTCGAGCAGATCGTTCAGCGCGCGGTTGTCGAGCGCGCGAGCCACGACGGCCATCGGCCGAAGCCGCAGCGCATGCACCATCGCCTGCAGCTCCCAGAACCCGAAGTGCCCGGTGACGAACAGCACGCCCTTCCCTTGCGCGTAAGCCTGACGAACGCGCTCGTCCCCCTCGAACTCCACGCGCGCCAGCATGGCGCCGGAGGTGAGCGTGCTGAACTTCAGCAACTCGAACAACAGTCGCCCGAAATGGGCGAACGCACCGCGGACGATGACGCGCTGCTCGGCGGCCGATCGCGCCGGGAATGCGGCCGCGACGTTTCTCCGCGCGATTCGGCGGTGCGCGCGGTCGAACAGATAGACGGCCAGTCCGAGAAGCGCGCCCGCACGCTCTACCGCCGACGCCGGCAGCACCCGCAGGCAGGCGACGAGGGCTCTCACAGCCATATATTCGAGACGATGCCTCATCTCGGTGGGCCAGAGTCCGGGGACCAGCGCGGGGATGAGCCTCTGGGGTCTCGAGGCGAGCGCGTGGGAATGAATGCGGGCGAACAGCCAATCGCAGAAAGCGGCCTCCGGCTCGATGGTCACGTCCAAGCGGCACGGCCGCCAGGGGCAGGTTGCCGACATGACAGGCTTCGAACCGCACGGCGTCCTTCTCTGTCGTCAGCACGACGCCTGCTCCGGCCGCGCGCGCGGCCTGGGCGATGCGATCGACGTCGAGGTCGGTGAAGGGATGATGGTCGCGGAACACGATGGCTGCCCGCCAGCTGCCATCCGGCGGCCGCGACGTCGGCGAGAAATCTCTCGGGACGCGCCACGGCGGCCACCGCGACAGCGAGGCTCCCGGCCGGAACAGCCGACTCATGGCCGCTCATCCATCGTGCCGGCCCGAGCACCCGACGGACGTGGAACGTCGTCTCGACGCCGAGCGCCTGCCGCAACCGCCCGGTGCCGTCGCCGTCAGCGGCTGTGAGCAGCGCGTCCGCCGAGGAAGCGGCCGTCAGTGGTTCGCGCAGCCGGCCGCGCCGGAAGGATTCGATCGGTCAGGTCTTCCTCGGCGACCACCAGAAGATCGACATCTCGAGCCAGCGCCAGATGCTGAAAACCGTCGTCCAGCAGGTGCACCGTGGCGCCCAGCTGGCGCTCGGCCAGCCGGCCAGCGAGGTACCGATCCGCTGCCACGAGCACGGGCACGCCAGGAAGCGCGCGCGCGAGCATCAGCGGTTCGTCGCCCGCGGTCTCGAGACCAGCCAGGATCGTCGAACCGTTCGAGACCACCGTCACCCCGTCGAGCGCCAGCCGCCGCGCATACCCGCGGGTCAGAATCGCCGGGCGCTCGCCGCGAGCGACGAGCAAGCGCGCTATCTGCTCCACCACCGGCGTCTTGCCGCTGCCGCCAGCGCACAGATTGCCGACACTTACGACCGGCTGCGACAGGTACCGCTGACGCCGGGGATCGCGGGCGTACCATCGCCGCCGCCACCGGGCGGCCGCGCCGTAGAGAGAGCTCGCTGCGGTGAGGATCACGCTAGGATGGAGCTCTCATAGTTAACAGCTAACAGTTAACAGTTGACAGTTCACAGCTGACAGGCAGCGGCACTGCGAAGCCGACAGCTGGAACGCCGACGGCCGATAGCTGTTGAGCTTTTAACTGTGAACTGTTAACTGTCAACTGTGAACTGGTGAGCGAGTCGACCGTCAACTCGCCCTAATGCACCCGACGGAAGGGACGAACCACGCCCCCGACATCGGCGGGCGGCAGCAGCTCAGCGATAACCGCCAGCGTCTTGTCCTTGGCGCCCCGATTGGCTTCGACCAGCGCGCGGGCCGCCGCACCCAGCTTCGCCCTCCGCACCGGATCGGCCAGCAGCATCACCAGGGTCTGTTCGAGCTCGCGATCGGACTCCACCTGCACGGCCGCCCCATTGGACAGGAACGTGTCGGCGATCTCCTTGAAATTCTGCATGTGGGGGCCGAACAGAATCGGCTTGCCGAAGATCGCGGGCTCCAGGATGTTGTGTCCACCGCGATCGACCAGGCTGCCGCCGACGAACACGGCCGTCGCGAGCTGATAGAGCAGCGCCAGCTCGCCGATGGTGTCGAGGACGACGACGTCGGCGCGCGGCTCGACATCGATCGGCAGCTCGGACCGGCGCGTGGTCACAAACCCCGCGTCGCGGGCCAGACGCTCGACTTCTCCGAACCGCTCGGGGTGGCGAGGAGCCAGTATCGCCAGCGCGCCTGGCGTCGTCGTCTTGACCCGCGCAAACGCGCGCAGCACGGCGGCCTCCTCGCCTTGCACCGTACTGCCCGCGATGATGACCACCCGGCCGGGCGCGACACGGAAGTACCTCAACACCCTCTCGCGCGGCTTGGAGTGGGAGAACGCGGTCGGCATCTCCAGCGAATCGAACTTCAAACTGCCGGTGACGGTCACGCGATGACGGATCGGCGCCGAGATCAATCAGGCGGCGCGCCGACTCGTCGCTCTGCATGCAGAAACGGTCCACGTTGGCGAGCACGCGGCGGAAGAACGGCCGGATCCAGAGGTAGCGGGGATACGAGCGTGACGAAATGCGCCCGTTGATGACGATGGTCTTGACGCCGCGGTCCCGGCAGATGCGGAGCAGGTTCGGCCAGATCTCGGTCTCCATCATCACGAACAGCCGCGGCTTCACGATGTTCAGCGTGCGGCGGACGATGAATGCCCAGTCGAATGGGAAATAGAAGACGGCGTCGATGTGCTGCAGGCTGCGGCGGGCGACTTCCTGTCCGGCAATCGTCGTGGTCGACAGGAACAGCCGGAGGCGAGGATAGCGCGTCTTCAGGTCTGCGGCGAGCGCGCGCGCCGTCAACGCCTCCCCGACCGAGACGGCATGGATCCAGATCGACTCTTCACCGTCGACGTTGAGCGACACCGGCAGATGACCGCGGCGCTGCCGCAGGCTGCTGATGTACTTCTTGTGACGGACCGCCTGAAACAGGAAATACGGCGAGACAACGACGAAGACCGCCAGCGTCAGCAGACTGTAGATGAGATACATACCGCCTGGAAGGCCCGGGGAAGCCGGAGACGCATGGAGTGCACGAGCCGAAGTGGCGTCACCTCGGCTCGCGTCACGGCTCGTACCTCTAGTTACCGCCCGAAGTTGCGTTCGCGGGCGCGCCCGCTTTGCCGACGATCGCCAGGAATTCCTCGTTGCGTTCCCACCCGCCCGTGGATGGGCACGTGCTGGGCGACATCCAGCTTCAGGCGCTGGATATTGCGCCTCAGAGCTCACCGTGCTCGGATTCGGAGTCGCCGGGGGCGTGGCTCCCGGCGCGGGCGGCGAATACAGGTCCGCGTTGATCAGGATCTTCTCCGCCGGCAGATATGCGATCAGCATGCTGGCGGCGTGCGCGAGCTGCGTGACGGGATAGATCTCCATCGTTCGCGTCCCGTCGCTCAACACATACTTCTGGCCGACCGGCTCGAAGATGGGCGTCCGGTTGAACGACGCCCATGGGTAGAACTTGGACATGATGTCCGGCTGCAGCGTTCGGGCCGCCGGATACAGGAGCACGTTCTCGTAGAAATCCTTGTTGATCGGGTGCGTGATGATCGTCGCGCTCTGGGCCACGTATGTCCGAAGCCCGCCGGAATGGTCGAAATGGTGATGGGTGTTGACGATGTACTTGATCGGCTTGCTCGGAATGAGCTTCTTCACTTCCGCGATCACCGCCAGCGACCGCTCCTCGTTCTGCGGCGCTTCGACGACGGCGACGTAATCCTTGAACTCGACGGCCACGCTGTGATGCGTGCCACCGGCGATTCTGATACACGCCATTCCCCAGCTTCGACGACTCGACCGTCACCGGGGCGACGGCGGCCTTCCGTACCTCGTCAGGGATGGCGAGCGCGGGCGCCGGCCCGTTCGCCACGATATTGGCGACCTGAATATCCTGCGAGTTATGGCCCGGATGGATCACGGGATTTCCCAGGTGCGAATGCAGGCCGCTCGGGAATTTCAGATTGCCGAACGTCTTGTAGTTGTCGTAGCGATGTTCGAGCACGAGGTCGCCGAAAACCGGGTTGGGAATCCATGTCTGCACCCGCTGGACCGTGTTGTCGGGTGCGATCGTGCCGTTCACCCTGTACTTCCCAAGAACCATGATCGAAACGACCGTGACGTCCGCGCCATCATCGAAATCGCCGTAGATGTGCGTGCGGAGCGCCGTCGGGTTGGCGTTCGGCGCCATGGCGGCTTTGAGGAAGCCGTGCGGCGTGAGCCAGATCTCGAGCTGCCGGATCTCCGCAGCGTCGGGTGCCATGGCAGTCGCGTTGGTCCCCTGCATGGTCCAGCCGTAGCTGCCGGTGTTGAGCGTGACGAGCTGCTGTTCGCCGGCAATCACCTGGCCGCGAGCCGGGTAGGTTCCCTGCCGGCGGGTGAGCTCCTCGCGCGAGGACTTGGCGTCGTAATCGATGGTTCTGGTGTACGTCGTCACCTCGAACCGCGGCCAATCATCGGCCGGGCTGTAGCTCTGGCCGACGCCGGCGATCCAGCCTTTCCCGGTAATCTGGAGGGTCTTCAGGTTGTCGGCGCCCATGTTCTTGGCCGCCGCCTGCAGGACCGCTTTGACATCCTGGGCGGCCGCCGTCCCGACCATGAGCGTCATTAGCACAAAAAAGACACCCGATACTTTCTTCGTCATATTCATCCTCACTGGTGCCACGGCTGATTGTCGGAGCCTGCTGATTCTGGCGCTGAAGTGACCCCCGATGTCGAGCGCTTTCGGAACGTTCAGGCGCCGGGACAACTCTCAGATCCGGCTAAACACCGGACACCCGCGTCTGCCGCCTCCATTGGTTCCCCGATGAACTAGTGTCCTGTCGTCGGCTGATCAAGGACGTACGTTCCGGGCGGGGTATCCCGGCTGGCTGCGTTGCTCCTTCCTCAAATACTCCCGGTTTTCTCGGTCGTCGCGCCTTGCCATCCGGGCGCCGCGCTCCGGAAGCCGTGACCAGATCGTCGGACGCCGGACACCAGTGGCCTGTCGGCTGATCACAGGATTACGTTCCGGGCGGGGCATCCCGGCTGGCTGCGTTGCTCCTTCGCTCACATACGTCCTGGTATGCTCGGTCGTCGCGCCTTGCCATCCGGGCGCCGCGCCCGGGACTTGTGCCGCGATCCACTGGGACGGGCACTAGTCCCTGTTCAACCGGAGTTGACTACGGGCTTTCCACATCAGAACGTGAACGCGGCGCCGAACTGCATGATTCTCGGCAACACGGTTGCCTGGACCACCGCTAGCTGTCCTGTAAATGGCACGCCTGGCTTCAGGTACTCTGGCCCCGACCGCAAAACCCTGACGAGCGTGGTATTTTCGTTCGTCGCATTGAAGATATCCGCGCGCAGCTCCAGAGATCGTCCTCCTCCGAGTGCGAGCCGCTTCGACGCCCGGAGGTCCACCATGTTGCTGTTCGGAAGGGCGATGCTGCCAACCTCCTCCGCGTTGACAACGAGAGAACTAATGGCCTGGCCGCCGGTGAGTAGCACCTGCCGAGCCTGTGGTGTCCCGCTCCGGAACTCGTAGTTGACCGACCCGATAATGTCCCACGGGAACGTGTATGCGCCCGAGATCTTGCCCGTCCGCTCCCAAATGTTATTGGCCGCGAAGATTTCCGCGTTGGGATTCCATGCGCACCGGGAGGTTTGCGTATTGTTGTTGCCGCATGTGAACGGCTGGGTGCTCTTCGTGGTCGAATAAGCCAGGGAGAGCTGCCAGCCTTGCGATAGCCGCTTCAGAGCTGCCACTTCGAAAGTCTTGAAGTTCTGGTCCGCGTTGGGGTCGTTGACCAACATCGTGGTCGCGAATTGCCGGCCACGTAGCGCGGTGGGATAGTCGAAGTACGTGATGAACGTCCCCGGATCATCGGATGAGCCGACCAGCCCATCGGGACCGGGATCTCTATTCGTGATCGGTACGGTGTAGACCGAGGCCGGCCGATCGACCTCGACCGTCCTGTACTGATTGAAGTTGCGGGAATAAATACCCGACGCTCTGACGGCCCAGTTTGCTCTCACCTCGTGCTCGAGCGTCGCCGAGAACTCGTCGGTCCCTGGCATCTTCTCGTCCGGGTTGACAACGCCAAGGCTCCCGCCGGAGGCGATTCCCTGGAAGTCCGCCCCGTTCGGGTTGAGGTTCACTTCACCGGGATCGTAAATGCGGTTGCCGTTCAGATCGTGCCACGTCCAGTTTGTCGTCGTGGGGTTGTTGCGATTGACCGGCATCACCTCATTAACGATCTCCCGGAGATGAGCGAATCGCCCCCATCCTCCCTTGACGACTGTCTTACCGTTGCCGAACAGATCGAGCGCCGCATGAAGGCGCGGCGACACCGAGTTCCAAGTCACCAAATCAATCTGGTCGTAGCACTGTGCGAGCGCGAACTGGGTGGCATCGTGGCACTGCGCCGGCGCATACGCGTTGTCGTACGCATAGCGAATGCCCAGATTGAGCGTCAGTCGGCGGGCAAGGTTCCAGCTGTCCTGGACATACAGGCCGAGATAGTTGTCGTCATTCAACGGCGTCACCGGATAGTTGAACGTCGCGATCTGGAACGGCGCGCCATTGTTGAACCGGAGCTTGATAGTTGCCGCTCTGTCGGTTGATGAACCGCTCGCTCCTCCACGAGAATATCCCGTCGAACCCTGCCTTGAAGTCATGGTTGCCGGCCCACAGGTCCGACTTGAACCAGCTCACGACGCCTTTCGTGTGATGCCGGTACTCCACGTTCCTCCGGCCGTCGTTGAGGTGGGCACCCGACTGATACAGCGTCGCGATGTCGGTGGTTGCCAGCTTGCCAGCACCCTCGGGTACCCCATCGTATATCGCCTGATAGTCGAAGGCCCCGTACTGCACAGAGGCGACCATCGAATTGCCGCGCACACCTTGCCATTCTCCCTTCCAGACGTCGACCGGGTTGAACGCCTTGATCCGCGACTCGGCGGGAACGTACCGGCTCGCGTCACGCACTTGCGTGTCCTGCGCTTTGTGGTAGAAGCCGGCGAATCGATTCGAGGGCGTCGCCTGATAGGAGATTTTCGTCACGTAATAGTACATGTCCGTGGTGAGCACGACGGGAGTGCCGTCGGGCATGAACGCGTCGAGAACCTCCCGGTCGTACGCCTTCAAGCTGCCGGCACCGAAGAACCAGAGCTTGTTCCGGATGATGCGTCCGCCCAAGCCCCCGCTCAGATCCGATTGGAAGTGCAGCTTCGGGGTACCTCTGATACCGGCATCCATCAATTCCTGGTCGATGTTCGGTACCCTCGAACGTATCGCTCGTCCCATAGGCGACCGCGTTACCGTGAAACTCGTTCCCTCCGGACTTCACGACGGCGTCGATGAGCATGCCGCGTCTGGGCATCTCCGCATTCGCGCCGACGCTCTGGACGCGCGTCCCGTCAATTGAATTGAAATCGAAGTGGGCGCCTCCGGTCGTGCCAAGCACCCCTTCGATCATGTGCCACTGCTCGCCCGCCTGCCCGTAGACTCGAAAGCCCACCCCATCGCTCAGACCGGACATGCCGACTTCGAGATTGGTGCGTGCGCCGGGCACCTGGCCCAGGAACGCCTTGAGGCCGTCACGGTTGGTTGGAAGCACGTCGACCTGCTCGCGCGTCAGTTCCGTGGTCGTGGCGGTTTGTGTCGTGTCCACGAGCGGCGAGGCGCCGGAAACCGTGATCGTCTCCGACACCGCGCCCACGTTCATCACCTGATCCAATCGAGCGGTGAACCCGACCGTCAACCGCACACCCTCGCGGCGGACGTTCTGGAAGCCCGAGAGCTCGTAGGTGACGGTGTACGTCCCGATCGGCAACGGGCTCAGTCGATAGTCGCCCCGCTCGTCGGTCACCGTCGTGACCGAAGGAACCTGCAGGGCGGGACCGGTCGCAGTGACCGTGACGCCGGGCAGGACCGCGCCGGTCCCGTCCGTAATCTGGCCGATGATGCCGGCCGGTGCTGCGGCCCCCTGGCCTGCGGCCGCGGGTGCAGTCAGCGGGAAGACAACAAATGCGAAGAGTAGCAATCCGACGATCGATGCGGGCGATGCCGGGCGACCGAACAATGTCATCTGCCCCTCCTTGTGTCCGACCAAGACGCGGTTGTAATTGCTCGAGGACTGAACGCCGATGCTCCATGGGCTCCGGTGAGAGCTTTTCAACCTTAGCTGTCCCTGCAGCAGTTTTCATATGCTCGTAGTACGTAGTGTCCGGCTTTAGCCGGGACTTCACGGGTCCGCCTAACAGTGGCGGACACATGGCTCGGCGGGGCCTGCGAAAAGCTCGCAGGCCCACCTCCGGTTGCCCACGCTGACGTAGACGCCTAGAAGAAGAACGACGCGCCGAGCTGCACAATCCGTGGTAGCACAATCGCCTGGACGACGCCTGTTCCCCCCGCAGTGTTGGGCGTCCCTGTCTTCAGGTACTCCGGCCCGGAGCGGAGGACCCGGGTTATCGTCGTGTTGATGTTCGTCGCATTGTAGACATCCGCGCGCAGCTCCAGAGACCGTCCGGCTCCCAGTGAGATTCGCTTCGCCGCACGGACATTCAGGAGGTTGATGTGAGGCAAGCGAATGCTGCCCAACCGGCTCGGCGTTCACCACGAGCGACCGGATGGCGGTGCCTCCGGTCAACAGCACCTGCCGCGCCTGCGGCTCGCCGCTTTGGTGCTCGAAGCTCGCCGACCCGACAATCCCAAGCGGGAAGTCATAGGCGCCAGAGAACTTGGCCATCCATTCCCACGTGTTGTTCGCGACGTTGATTTCCGCGTTCGGATTGTAGGGAATTCGTGTCGTCGTCGCCGGGAATGGCACGTGGCTCTTCGTGGCGGAGTAAGCCGCCATGAACTGCCAGCCTTGGGCCAGGCGCTTGGTGCCTGCCACTTCGATGGTCTTGAACGTCTGCTCGGCCCGTGGATCGTTGATCAACATCGTGCCCGCGAACGCACGGCCGCGCAAACTGGCGGGATAGTCGTAGTAGGTCAGGAACGTGCCCGGATCGTCGGCGGTCTTGACCAGACCGTCGGGACCAGGGTCCGGGTTCGTGATCGGAATGTTGTAGACCTCGTACGGCCGCAGCGGCTCGAGCAGGCGGTATTGGTTGACGTTCCTGGAATAGATCCCGGTGACCCGGACGCCCCAGTTCGCCATCAGCTCCCGTTCCAGCGTCAACGAAAACTCGTCGCTCTTCGGCTGCTTCTCGTCCGGGTTGGGCACCGCATCGGTCGTCCCAGAGATCCCCTGGAAATCCGGTCCGTTCGGATCGAGGTTGACTTCGCCCGCATCGTACTCGCGGTTGCCGTTCCGATCGCGCCAGGTCCAGTTGGTCGTCGTCGGGTTATTACGATTGGTCGACGTCAGCTCCGGAATCTGCTCCCGCATGTAGTCGAATCGTCCCCAGCCTCCCTTGACGACGGTCTTGCCGTCGCCAAACAGGTCGATCGCCGCGTGGAGGCGTGGCGCGACCGAGTTCCAGACATTCATCTGGACGTTCGGCCAGCACTCGGCCGCCGCGAAGTCCGCGGCATCGCGGCACTGCGCCGGCACATAGGCGTTCTCGCGCGAGTAGCGGACGCCGAGGCTGAGCGTCAACCGCCGTGCCGATCGTCCAGGCATCCTGCGCGTACACACCCAGATAGTGTCTCCTTGTTCTGCGGGCTGACCGGGTAGTTGAAGGTGGCTAGCTGGAACGGCGCGCCGTTGTTGAATTGCAGCTGGTAGTTCTCGCTGCGGCGTGAATCTCGCGCGTCGTTGATCGAGGACATCAGGTGGTCGAATCCCGCTTTGAACTCGTGGTTGCCGGCCAGCAGATCCGACTTGTACCAGCTCACGACGCCTTTGCTGTGATGGCGGAATTCAGAGTTCTCCCGGCCCTCGAGGAGCGCGTCGCCCGTGACATACAGCGTGCTGATATCGGTCGTCGCCACGTTCCCCGGGTCTACGCCGTCGTAGTCTCCGAGAAAGTCCCAGAAACCATATTGAAGCGACGTGACCAGCGAATTCCCGCGCACGCCCTGCCATTCGGCTTTCGCCAGGCTGACCCCGGTCTTCGCCACCGAGCTCGACGATGCCGGCACGAATCGGCTCGCATCACGCACCTGTTTGTCCCACGCTCGGTGGAAAAAACCGTTGAAGCGATTCCCGGCAGTCATCTGGTAGGACAGCTTCTCAACGTGATAGCTCTGGTCCGTCGGAAGCACCACCGGTGTGCCGTCGAGGTTGAACGCGTCCAGGATGTCGCGGTCGTACGACTTGGTGCTGCCGCCGGCGAAAAACCAGAGTCTGTTCCGGACGATCCGGCCGCCCAGGTTCCCGTTCAGTTCCGCTTGATGGTGGAGCTTCGGCGAACCTCTGATGCCCTGCGCCCGCAGGGCGTCGTCGACGTTGTTGCTCTCGAGGTGGCTGTTGGCCCCGTAGCCCGTGACACTGCCATGAAACTCGTTGCCGCCCGACTTCACGATGGAATCGACCAGCATGCCGCGCCGCGGCATCTCCGCGTTGCTGCCGACGGTCTGGACCCGCGTGCCCTCGATCGAGTTGAAGTCCAGATGGGAGCCTCTCGAGCTCGTGCCGCTCGGTGAGACCAGCAGCAGCCCGTCAACCATGTTCCACTGACCATTCAGCTGTCCGTAGACTTTGAACGTGACGCCGTTGGTCAGACCGGACATGCCAACTTCAAGGTTCGTACGCGCACCAGGCACCTGGCCGAGGAAGGCCTTGAGGCCGTCTCTGGTCGTCGGCAGCACCTCCAGCGCCTCTCCACTCACTTCGGTCCTGGTGGCCGTCGACGTGGTATCCACCAGTGGCGATGCCCCGGAAACGGTAATCGACTCCGACACGGCGCCCACATTCATCACCTGGTCGACCCTCGCCGCAAACCCCACGGTCAACCGCACGCCTTCGCGCCGCAGCATCTGGAAACCAGCCAGCTCATAGCTGACCGAATACACACCAATCGGCAACGGACTCAGGCGATAGTCGCCCCGCTCGTCCGTGACGGTTGTCACCGACGGAACCTGTAGAGCGGGACTCGTCGCCGTGACCGTCACGCCAGGAAGGACGGCCCCCGTCCCGTCCGTAATCTGGCCGACGATGCTGGCTGGGGCTGCCGCTCCCTGACCCGCGGTCGCGGGCTCCGCAAAGGCAGAGAGGCCAACCGCGAAGAATAGCAAGCCGACGAGCGATGCGGGTGAGACCGGCCGACCGAAACGTGTCATCTGCTCCTCCTTACATCCGAGGAAACGACGTCGTTACTCAGGGGCTGGACGCCGTCGATCGGCGTTGACGGGAACCGCGACTGCGAGGGCCGGAAGCTTCAGCACCGCTTGGCAGGGCTCCGTTCGCGCCCTCGGACCCTCGCCGAGGCTTGCGTCAGTCTCGAGCGGAAGGTGGGAAGGCCTGCGCAACCACGGTCAGGTCAATTTTCGCTGTACGCGTTGACGGACGAGACACTAGACCTCGCGTGCAGTGGCTGTCAACCGTGATCTTGTGGAATCTTGTGGAAAGGAAGCAACGCTGTGCACAGCCGCGGTCGCCGCCTCGGTCAGCTCGATGCGAGAGAAATCAAGAAGCGCCTCGTCGCTGCCCGTTCACCGGACGACCGGATTGGTCAGCGTGCCGACGCCCTCATAAGTGCACACGGAGACATCGCCGGGCTTGAAGAAAATCGGGGGCTTTCTCGCCGATCCGACCCCCGCAGGGCTGCCTGTCGCGATGACGTCTCCTGGCCGGAGCGTCATGATGTGCGAGCCATAGGACACCTGCTCGAAGACATCGTGGATCATCAACGACGTGTCGGCGTCCTGCATGACCTGGCCATTCAGGGTGAACTTGACTTTCAGCTTCCGGGGGTCGGCGACGAACTCCTTCGGAACGATGAACGGACCCATCGGTGCGAAGGTGTCGTGGGATTTCCCGACCAGCCAGTCGGAGCCGTAACGCGTAGTCGCCGCGCCCGCCGCGATCAGAGACGTCGTTCTCGAGCGTGTACCCGAAGATGAAGTCGTTCGCCCGGGCTGCAGGCACGCGTGCGGCGGCGCGTCCGATCACAACGCCGAGCTCGCATTCCCAGTCCACCTGGTCCCGGCCCACCGGCAATCGGATCGGTTCGCCGTCAGCGATCACGGCAGAGGCGGCCTTCAGAAACATGTACGGATTCCACCGCCCGTCATTCGCCTGTCGTTCCCAGATTCCGGGCATGCTGGTGGTGTCCTTCGTCGCCGCTCCAGGCATGGGACCACCGGGCTGAATTGCGGGCGGCCCGCTGTTGAGGCCGGCCATCTCGCGAGAATGCTCCACGTAATTCAACGCGACATTCAGAATCGCCGTGGGATACATGATGGGCGGGAGCGTCTTCAGCGCCTTCAGGTCGTACACGTAAACCGGCCGGCTGCCCGAGGCGCTATTCACACTCGTCACGATCTGCACGATTCGGTCGCGCACGCCCGCATCGTAGCGCGCGATCAGATCTTTCATGTCCGTCGGCGACGCGACACTTCGCTGCAGGTGACGCGAGCGCCGCGTTCGCGGCCGCGAGATCGATGACGACCGAATCGCGGAGCACGACACCGACAAACTGTCTGCCTGCACGCTCGAAGGTGCCCAGCTTGAACATCGTCGGCCCTTGCGCGTTCACAAGACCTGCCATCAGGACAACAGCGGCGGCGGACAGTGAAACCAGCCGTTTCATGCGTGTCTCCACGGATCAGATTCCGTCAGTCGGATGACGGGCACCGGGTTGCTGACTGCCACAACAATCGAGGGATGCGACGCAATTGTATCAAGCTTTTTCCCGCTAATCACCAGGCTTCGTTCCGAGGTCGACGAGCACGTTCGTATTCTTCCGGCGTATCAATATCGGAAAAGGCACCTTCGTCCTCGACCTCGACATCGCCGGCGGCCGACACGTGCGCGCGAATGATCGGCTTTGCGCCGCGTTGCGGGTCGGCGGCGCGGATCTCGTCGAACAGGGAGCGATCGATCAACACGGGATGCCCGTGCAGTGTGCCACGCACGGGCCGAACGACGGGCGCACGGGTTGTCCGATACCGTTCGAGCACCGCGCGGACGGTTGCCGCGGAGACGAGCGGCACGTCGACAAGCGTCATGAGCATCGCGTTGACGCCGGGACGGTCGATCGCGCGCAGCCCCGCCAGCACCGAGGACAACTGTCCCGATTCGTACTGCTCGTTCACGACAAATCGCGGCGATAGTCCCGACTGCTCGACGCTCTTCAGAATCGCCTCCGCCTCATGGCCCAACACCACGACCACATCGTCGACCTGTGCCTCCTGAAAAGTGCGGATGATCCGGGTCAGAAACGTGTCGGCGTCATCGAGCCGCAGCGTGGCCTTCGGCCGACCCATTCGCGTCGATTTGCCGGCCGCAAGCACGGCGACGGGAATCATTGGGTGACTCTCACAGTTCACAGTTGACAGTTGACAGTCTGACAGGCGTCGTTCAGCTATCGATCAGCTCGCAGTTCTCAGCACGACTGGAGCCGAGAGACTGGAGCTAGCCTGAGTCGACCATTGACTGTTAACTGTCAACTGTTAACTGTCAACTCAGCCGATGCGATAGAATCCGCCCATGACGGACGTCGACCTGCATATCCGCTGTCAGCGCTGCGGCACCGAAATGGAGATGCGCGATCCTGGCCCCGGCATGGCGTGGACTCCCGATCAATTCTGGGTCTGCCCGCGGTGCGGCCGCCATTTCTGGTCGACCTACCCGCCGCCCAACCGTGACAAAGTCAAGCCGGCGACCGAGCCGGTTTCCTGATGACCAGGGGGATCCATGACCTACCTTTGAACTCGACGGCGAGCTCGACGATGAGCCGGACGACGAAGACGACGACGAGTTCGACGACGAGGAGAACGGCGACGACGAGGACGCCGACGAGGAAGAGCCGGAAACGTGGCAGGTGCACGCCGGCTGCCGGCGTCACGCTAAAGCCCGACCTTCGCTTGACTTCCGGTTCTGAACTGCCTAGACTTGCCGCGATTTCACAGCTCATCAAAGGGCTGGACCGAATTCAGCTGGCCCCGCGTCCCCGACGGCTGGTGTTTCCGCGTAGGCGCCCGTTGCCGGCTGAGTGCCCTGGGGATTCCCCAGGGTGTGTCAGTAACGGAGGGCTTCGGGTATGCCGACCGGCACAATCGCACGGCTCCTCATCGACAAGGGATTCGGGTTCATCCGCGACGAGGGCGGCATCGAGCACTTCTTCCACCGCAGCTCGGTGCGAGGCGCGGTGTTCGAGCTGCTGCGCGAAGGACAGCGGGTGGACTTCACCCCCGAGGACTCCGGCAAGGGCCCGCGGGCGGGTGACGTGCGCCTGATCGAAGGCTGACAGACGTCGCGGTTCTTGGATTTCCGGCCCGGACGCTCCCCGTTCGGGCCGTTTTTTTGCTCGGGTAGCTGGCGGAAGCGCCTGGGAGTCGAACCCAGCCTCCCCGCGCTAACGGGGAGCGGCCGATTTTGAAGACCGGGAGGGCCACCGGGCCCCGTTCGCTTCCACGATGCGGTTCGATTCCTTTCTACCTCCTCTCAAAGCCCATCGCGTCGAGCACCGCCGGAACATCGCTCAAGTCGTCCAGCACCACGTCGGCGCCGCTCGCGCGAAGCGTCGTCGACATCGCAATCACCGGTCGCCACCGCCACCGACCTGGCACCCCCGGCGACGGCGACCGCCACATCGAGGGGTGTATCACCGACGATGACCACGTCGCCGGGATCGACCGCCGGGCCGCCGCACGCCCGCACGCGCGCCAGCGCTCGCGGCAGCAGCCCATTTCTTTCGGGCGCGTTATCGCCAAATGCGCCGCACCGGAAGTACCGCCAGAGGTCGAAGTATTCGAGCTTGATGCGTGCGCCTTCCTCGAAATTTCCGGTAAGCAGCGCGACGTAAGCGTCGTCACGCGTCGACAGCGCCTGCAGCAATGGCCGGACGCCTGGCATCACGCCCTTGCGCGAACCAGGCTCGTCGAGCTCTGTCGGAAGATAGCGTAGATAGGCGCCGCGCAGACGCTCAACCGTATGGACGTCACATCGGCAGATTGCGCGCTGGCCGCAACGTCGGCGACGATCCAGGAATCGGTGCGCCCCGCGATGGGCACGCCGTCGAGCGCGTTGGTAACCGCGAAGAGCTCTTCGAAGGCGCGAGACAGGGCACGGCGACCCGCGTCGGCCGTGCGCACAAGCGTACCGTCAATGTCGAAAAGGATCAGTCTGTGTCACCGGCGGAAGCCGATTCTACTCCCGCCGAGGTGCCGGTCGGCCGCTCAGGCCGCGTCGCTGCGCACGTTGCCGGCGCGCGGGCCCTTGGCTGAGGGCTCTTCCTCGAAGCTGACGCGCTGACCTTCGTTCAGCTCGTCGAAGCTCCCCTGAACCGAGCTGCGATGAAAGAACCACTCCTGGCCGCTGTCGTCGCGAATGAAGCCGAATCCCCGATCCCGTACGAGTCGTTTGATCGTGCCGCCTGCCATGCGAGTCTCCTTGGGGACGCCTACCCAAGGCCGCTATAAACAAGATTCGTTCCGCCGCGCGCGCACTCGAACTGCGGTTGAATTTCGGCCGGCCGCTGAAGCTCGTCCCCGGATCCGACCGGATCGCATACGCGCGTGTACAAATCTCAGCAGGACGCAACGCGGCAGCGGAGGCTCAGCGGGAACTGCGGGACCGTGCCCCACGCGAGCACGGTCCGCGGCGATGGCGCCGGCCAGTCTGCGCTTACGGGGCGACTGTGATGTTGATCGCGGAGCAGAGGCCCGGCAATGGTCGTGTGCTTGTCGTCGCCGATCTCGAGCGCCAGCTTGTGCGGTCCCGGCGGCAACTGCATGTCCATCATGCTGTCGCCCTTGCCGAAATGCACCCATGGGCTCGCCCTCGGGATTTCGGTGCCGGGCGGCAGGCAATCGGTGTCCACGCCGACGTGATGATGCCCGATGTTCGGCCGGACGCTTTCGACCGTACCCGCGGGAACCGGCGCGATCTCGAAGTTCTCGACCCCGAACACCAGATGAACCGGGCTTTTCACGGTGGCGCCGTCCTTCGGCTCGACGAAGAACACGCGCGGTCCACCGGACGCCGGCGGAGCGGCTGGTTCCGAACCGCAGGCGCTGGACAGCGCGACGGCGGCCAGCAGCCCGAGATACTTCGCAAGGGTCATGGGAACGTCTCCTTTTCGCGCCACATTGTCCTCTGCAATTCGCCCCTGGCGCAACTGGCCGCGGCTCGATCAGATTCCTCGAAACCAGCTGCGCCGCCGTTCGACGAGACGACCGGTCGCGGGCTGCGAGGGTCCACACACGCGCGGCAATGACGGCGGCGAATGCCGGATCCGCGGTCAGCGTCACCGCCGCGACCCCGCGGCGCTCGCTGACCGCTCGAAGGTCGCGGCCGATGAGCGCCGCGTCGCCGCCGGTGAGGCCGGCGCTCGGATGCTCCAAGAGGAGAACAGCGGGCTGGAGCGCCAGGGCGCGCGCAAACCGAACGCGCAGACGCGAGGGCGGGTCGAGCTCCGCCACCGGACGGTCCCACGAGGCGGCATCCAATCCCACCTCGTCCGCCAGTGCCCTCACCCTCGATTGCACGCCGTCTGGCGGCGGCTCAATCTCCAGCGAGAACGGCACGGCAAGATTCTGGATCACCGAGAGCGCGTCGAGCAGAACCGCCCGCTCGCTCACGATGCCGAAGCGATCGAGGGTCGCGAACCAGTCGGCACTGTCCTGTATCGCCGCCGTCGGGACGGCCGAACACGCTGATTTCCCCCCGATCCGGCAGCGTCGCGCCCGTCACGAGATGGATGAAGACTTCGGCGGCCGGCCGATCGAGACCGACAATCGCCAAGCTGGTCGCCTGGAGCGACCTCGAGATGCTCGATCCGCAGCGGGCGGAGGCCCTGATAATCCTTGCTGACGGCCGAGAGCTGCAGGAGTGGGCGGGTCACGAACCGAGCAGGCGATTGACCTCGTCGACGACGCGGCTCGCCTCGCCGATCGCGTCGATCTCGATCTTCGCGGCGGCAAGGTTGGCGGCCACGGCGCCGTACGCGATCATCCCGTGGACGATCGCGGGCAACGCTCCCGTGTCCACGCTGGCGCCGAGGATGGCGGCCACGATGGTGACGGACATGGCCAGCGTGCCGATCGAAAACACCGGTTTGCGCGCGCGGGCGATTCGGTTGTAGAAGTTGCCCTGCAGACCGCCCTCGACCATCGCGTCCTTCACCGCTTTTCCCTTGCCGATGAGATAAAACATCATCATCGAGTGGGCGAGCAGCGTGACCATGGTCGAAAAGATGCCGAACGAGATGTGGCGGGAGAGGTCGAAGCCGCTCAGGCCGAACACGACGGTCACGACGAGCCCGATGATGCCGGCTCCGACAGCGGTCAAAAGAGCCTGTGCCACGGACATTCAGTATGGCTGATCAAGATCAACCCTCGCAATTCATCGCTGAATGGGCGGCCGCTCTCGGCGGCGACGTGCCCGTCGCCTCGCCGGGCGCTCGACCTCGCGATGGGTCGCGGGCGGCACGCGCTGGTCCTGGCGGAACACGGGTTTCGCGTCTTCGGAGTCGATGCGAAGCTCGACGCGGTTCGCGACGCGGTCGCGCGGGCTTCGACGCGGGGTCTGGTGGTGCGGGGTTGGTGTGCGGATCTGACCCGGTTCCCGCTCCCGCGTGAGCGTTTCGAGCTGATCGTCGTCTCGCGCTACCTGCAGCGCGATCTCTTTCCGTCGCTGAGCGACGCCCTGACACCCGGCGGCGTCGTGTTGTTTGAAACCTTTACCGAAGCGCAGCGCGGACACGGGCGCGGGCCCACCTCGCCCGATCACCTGCTGGCACCGGGCGAACTGCGGGCGCGTTTCGACACGTTCGAGGTGCTCTTTTACGAGGAGGTCGCTGGAACCGGACGCTGTCGCGCGGATCGTTGCCAGGAAGTCCGGCTAACGTCCGCACAGAGGTCCGGCTAACGCCGGACACTACGTCGAAGCTCTCGGCTATCAGCTGTCAGCTTGCGGGCGCTGAGCGGGCGTGCCGGGTCGCTGACAGCAAGCTGACAGCTGATCAGGCGGAGCGCGGGCGATCCGGAGGTCGTCGGCATCCGCCTTCAGGCGAACCAATTTGGCGTATGCGTCCCGCGGCAGCGAGACGCTGCCCGGACCGGCGGAGCCGTGCGCCTCGTCGGCGTGGTAGTCCGATCCACCCGTGACGACCAGACCAAGCCGGGCGGCCAACGAGAGGTAATGGCCGGTCGCCGTGTCATCGTGGTTGGAGTGATAGGCCTCGAGCGCGTCGAGGCCGTCGGCCGCGAAGCCCGGGAGCCACTCGTCGTGCCCGACGAGCCCCGGATGCGCCAGCGATGCGAGGCCGCCCGCCTCGTGGATGCGGGCGACGACTTCTTTTGGCGTCGCACCCAGGCGCGGCACGAAAGCGGGACGTCCTCGCCCGAGCCAGCGGGCGAACGCCTGGTTGCTGTCGGCGACGTGACCGCCCGCCACCAGCGCCCTCGCGATCCATGGCCGGCCGATGGCGATCCCCGGATCGTCGAGGCCGGGTTGGAGGATGGCGTCCGAGTCGAGCACGACGGCGTGCGAGGCGAGTCTGTCGATGATCTGCCGGACGCGGTCGATCCGCCGCCGGCGCTGCTCCGCGAGGAACGCCAGCAGGCGCGGCGAATGCACGTCGATGAAGTACCCCAGCACGTGCACGTCGGCGCCGTCGACGACGGCCGTGATCTCGATGCCAGGCACCAGCTCGACCCCGGCCGTCGCGGCTGCAGCCGCGGCGGCCTGATAGCCGGCCACCGTGTCGTGGTCGGTGACGCTGAGGACCGTGACGCCGGCCGCGGCCGCGCGGGTCACGAGCTCCGCCGGCGCGCACCGGCCGTCCGACGCGGTCGTGTGGGTGTGCAGATCGATCAACGCGGCGCCCTGGCCGTGGCGGCTTTCTTCGGACTCCGGCGCGAGCCGCGGCGCTCGCGCAGCGCCCGGAATTCCCGGATCAGGAGATCCAGGTGGGCACGCTCTTCGTCGGCGAATTCGAGGAAGATGCGCTTCCCTTCCGAGTCTTCGAATCGTTCGCCGTACCGCTTGAAGAACTTGTGCGATCCGCGCTCGCATTTGATGCCGATGAGGAGCGCCTGGAGATCGTCAATGCCACGCCGGAGCTTCTCGGTCGCCTTCGGCGAACAATCCGCTCGCCGCGCCCTTGAAAAAGAGAAACGCCGGCCGGGACTCGAGCTGCGGATCTTCGGCCAGCAGCTCGCGGTACCTGGTTTCGAGCGTGCTCAGGTGTTCGCCTTCCTCCGCGGCGAGCCGCTGAAACACTCCGCGCCCGCGCGGATCGCTCGTGAGGCTCGCCGCGCGCTTGTAGAACTCCAGCCCGCTGCGCTCGGTCGCGATGGCGATGCGCAGAGCGTCGCGCGCGAACACCAGCTCGGTCGTGCCGCCGTCGGTGGGCGCCGGCATCGTGCCGGTGCGGCATGCGTCGCAGGTGCCCGAAACCTGCACGACGGTCTGCGCCGGCGTAAAGCTTCGCGCCCCGGCGATTTCCTCGAGCAGCGACTCGACGTCGGAGCTGAGGAACTCAAACGAGCGGTGGCAGACGGTGCAGATGAGATGGAAATGCCGCGGATGGCGATACGCCGGCTCGAAACGCGATCGACCGTCGCCGAAATCCACCTTGCGCGCGACGCCGGCGCCGACCATCCACTGCAGAGTGCGGTACACGGTGGCGCGGCCGATGCCCGGGTCCTCGTGGCGGACGAGATCGCACAAATCGTCCGCGCTCAGATGGCCTTGCTGGCGGACGAAGATGCTGAGAATGCGATCGCGCTTCGTGGACCGCTTGCCGCCGGCAGGCCGCAGGCTCGCAATGTCGGGAAGGGGATGGTCCATCAGGGAATCGGGTAATTGGATGATTTGGTCATCGCGTAATCGAATTGGGCGCCCCCATCAACGACCCGATTACCCAATTACGCGATTACCCGATGCGGAGTTACTCAGCCGTGAAGGACTGGCCGCACCCGCACGTGGACTTGGCGTTCGGGTTCTTGATGGTAAAACCACCGCCGCTGACCGTGTCGACGAAATCGACTTCGGCGTTTTTCAGGTACTGGATGCTGATCGGGTCGACAAACAGCTTGACGCCGTGCGACTCGTACACCTGATCGCCCGCGCCCTGCCCGTTTTCCTCGATCATCAGACCGTATTGGAAGCCCGAGCAGCCGCCGCCCTGAACGAATACCCGCAGCCCGCTGCCGGCCTTGTTCTCTTCTGTCAACAGCTCGCTGATTTTCGCCGCCGCTGTCTCCGATACGTTAATCATCGTTTCTCCTAGGGTTGCCATCATTATACCATTGGCGGTCCGATGCCATTTGTCGCCCTGGCGCCGGCCAGCCGCGAGTCCAGGCTGGCCCTGGCGGCCACTCGCTGGGCCAGAATTCTCGCGGCTCAGCCGGATCTCGCGCCCGCAGTGGCTCTGCAGCGCCGCCTGATCGGCCTGGTCGTCGACCTGACCGAGGTCATCGAACACGGGCGGCTGCCGAAGCTGTCGCTGCCGCCGAAGTACCTCGCCGCGAAACTGGCCCGCGGCGTGCCCGTCCTCGCCGGCGAGCCGATTCCACTACCAGTCGCCGCGCTGAAACCGACCTTGCTGAACCTGTGTGACGAGCTGTCGCGCGGCGGAGCCGGCGAGGCCGGTGACCACATCCGATCCGCGATCGTCGAGGCGCGACTGGATGCCGGTTCGTTGCTCACGGCCTCGCTCGCGCGCGATCAAAAGGTCATTCGAGCCGGCGGCGAGCATCTCGGGCTCGCGGCGGACCTGCTCTGGCTCGTCGCGGAGCTCACCGTGAGCGCATTCGCGCACGCGTTACAGCGGACCTGGCTCGACCCGTCCGCCGGCGACGCGACGCTCTCGACGGCGCTGGCAGGCTGGACGCACGGCTATTGCCCGGCGTGTGGTTCGTGGCCGGCGCTGGCGGAAATCGCGCGAGGCCACCGCGTGCTGCGGTGCTCGTTCTGCGCGTTGGCGTGGGAGGTGCCGCCCGCCGCCTGCGTCTACTGCGGCAAAGGGGGCGAGTCGTTCGTGACCGCCGCACCTGCCGCCGAACCGCACGACCGGCACGTCGAGATCTGCTCGGCGTGCGCCGGGTACCTGAAAACCGTGGAGACCGAGGAACTGTTGCCGTTTCCGCTCGTCGCCATCGCCGATATGGAGACGATGGACCTCGACATGATGGCGTTGGAGCGAGGCGCCTCGCGGCCTTCCCTGAAGGAATTCGCGCCGCGACGGTAACCGCCGGCGCCCTGTTCACACGCCGAGGGCGGCGAGGTGGCTGCCGGATTCCTGCTCGATGTCCTTGTGAAGACTGTTGCCGTGCGCGTCCATGGTGACGATGGCCGGAAAATTCTCGACCGTGAGATGCCACATGGCCTCCGGCGTGCCGAAATCGAGCAGCGACACACCGTCGACCGCCTTGATCGTCCGCGCGTAGAACTGGGCGGCGCCGCCGATGGCGTTCAGGTAGACCGCGCCGTGCTCTTTGAGCGCGTCGAGCGTCCTCGCGCCCATTCCGCCCTTGCCAATCACCGCTCGCACGCCGTAGCGCTTGATAATCTCCGCCTGATACGGCTCTTCACGAATGCTCGTCGTCGGCCCCGCGGCCGTCACCCGCCAGCCCTCGCCATCCTTTACGACAACAGGACCGCAGTGGTACAGGACCGAGCCGCGCAGATCGACCGGCGGATCGTGCTTCATCAGATGCGAATGCACGGCGTCGCGTCCCGTGAACATGGGCCCGGAGAGGAGCACGACGTCGCCCACCTTCAGCGCCCGCGCGTCTTCTGCGGTGAGCGGCGCACGCAGCGCCACTTCGCGTCCCGTCCGCGTGAAGCCGGCCTGATCGAGCATCGGGATGATGGGGGTCGACGGATCGCGATACAGCCAGCTCTTGATCGCGCCGGTCGACGCGTCGAGCACGACTCCCAGCCGGCGGAACGCCCAGCAGTCGTACGCAACCGACACGAAGAAACTGGCCGGCAGCCGGTTGAGCGCGCCGACCTTGCAGCCGATGAGCGTGACCGCGCCGCCGAAGCCCATGGCGCCGACTCCCAGGTGATTGGCGGCCCCCATGACGGACGCCTCGAGTTCCGCCAGCCGGGAATCGGGATTGACGTCGTCCAGCGTCCGGAACAGTTGCTCTTTCGCATGGGCATAGCCTGACGTCCGATCGCCGCCGATGCACACACCGACCGCCCCAGGGCTGCAACCCTTGCCCTGGGCGCTCCAGGCCGCGTGCAGGATGCACTTGCGCACGCCCTCGAGCGTGCGATCCGCACGTCCCAGATGCGGCAGTTCCACCGGCAACGCGTACTGCGCGTTGGTGTTTTCGCAGCCGCCGCCCTTCAAGATGAGCTTGATCTCGATCTCGTCGCGATCCCATTGATCGAAGTGAATGATCGGCGTGCCGGGGCCCAGGTTGTCGCCGGAGTTCGTCCCCGTGATCGAATCGACCGAATTGGGACGCAGCTTGCCCCGGCGCGTCGCTTCGGCCACGGCTTCGCGGATCTGACCGCGCATCCAGATCTGGTTCGCCCCGACCGGCACCTTCACCTCGAAGGTGGGCATGCCCGTGTCCTGACAGATCGCGCCTTCGTCCTCGACGGCGAGGTCGATGTTCTGCGCGATGATCGTGAGGGCCTGCGACGCCCGGCTGCCGGCGGTCTCGGCGTCGAGCGATGTTTTCATCGCCGCCCGCACGTCGGGCGGCAGGTCCGTCGAGGTCCTGACGATGAGCTGGACCACGCTGTCGAGAAAGGAAGGAAGCATTGGCTGTCAGTATAATCGGCTGCAATGAACCATCGCGTTGGCGTCCTGGCGATCGCTGCGTGTTGCCTCGCCGGCAGCTCCGGTTCGGCCTTTTCCGCCAATCCAGCCCGTCCCGCCCCTCTTGCCCTTTCTACCCCTCCTGCCCTTCCTGCCCTTCCTGCCCTTCCTGCCCTTCCCGCCCTCCCCGCCTCTCCTGCCCTGCCCGTCCAGTCTCCCTGGGCCCAAGGCGTGCCGGCAAAACCGAAAGCCAGACTGTTCTCGGCGCTGGACCTCGGTCTGCTCGAAGCGCCTGACCGCGAGCAGTGGCAGAAGCCGAACTTGATCATGGACGAGCTCCGCATTGCCGAGGGCTCGGTCGTCGCCGATCTCGGCGCTGGCGGCGGGTGGTTCACCATCCGGCTCGCGCGACGCGTCGGCCCGAACGGCCTCGTCTACGCGGAAGATATCCAGCCACAGATGATTGACGCGACCCGCCGGCGCGCGCAGCACGAACGCTTGACGAACGTGCGCACGGTCCTGGGAACGCCGAGCGATCCACGCCTGCCGCGCAAGATCGACGCGGTGCTGATCGTCGATGCGTACCACGAGATAGAAGATCCCATCGTCCTGCTCAAGAACGTCCAGCGTTCGCTGAACCCGCAGGGACGCGTGGGTGTCGTCGGCTTTCTGCCGGGGGATGGCGGTCCCGGTCCGGCGCCCGAAGAGCGCGTGGCCCCTGAAACCGTGGTGAAAGCGGCCGAAGCGGCGGGGCTCACCCTGCAGGCGCGCGTCGCGGTGCCGCCGTTTCAGTTCCTCCTCGTCTTCGGCGCGGCCACGTCCCCTCGTCCCCTGTCCCCGAAGAGATGATGGCTCGGTGAACGATCGAGGCTTGCGTGCAGCGCTGACGATTGCCGGCAGCGACTCCGGAGGCGGCGCCGGCATTCAGGCCGACCTCAAGACCTTCGCCGCACTCGGCGTCTATGGCACGAGCGCCATCACCGCGATCACCGCGCAGAACACCATCGGCGTGACGGCCGCCTTCCCGCTTCCAGCGGATCTGGTGACAGCCCAGATCGAGGCCGTCGCCTCCGATATCGCGATTCACGCGACGAAAACCGGCATGCTCGCGACCGCCGCCATCGTCGAGGCGGTGGCTGCCGCCATCGAGGAGCTCGACCTGCCCTTGGTCGTCGTCGACCCGGTGATGCTGGCCAAGAGCGGCGACCGCCTGCTGGACGAGGACGGCGTCAGGACGCTGTGCGCCGAGCTGCTACCCCGCGCGACCGTCGTCACGCCCAACATTCCCGAGGCGGAGGCGTTGGCCGGGCGGCGCATCCGGTCGAGCGACGATGCGCGCGAGGCGGCGCGCCGGATCCACGGGATGGGCCCATCGGCGGTGATCGTCAAGGGGGGCCATGGGGCGGGCGAAGAAATCATCGACCTGCTGTTCGATGGCGAGCGCTTCGCCGAATTTCGGACGGCGCGCGTCGCTACGCGCAACACGCACGGTACCGGCTGCACGTTTGCGTCGGCCGTCGCCGCGTATCTCGCGCGCGGACACTCGCTCGCCGACGCGACAGAACGGGCGCAACAGTACGTGGTCGGTGCCGTCCGGCACGGCCTCGCGATCGGAAAGGGCCACGGCCCGCTGGATCATTTCTGGCAGACGCGGTCCGGCTGACAGGTTGCTGAAGAAGCCCGCAACCTTTTCACTTCTCTCTTCAGGTGTGGTCTTCAGCAGCCTGCTGAAGCCGGACCACGGCCGTTCGCTCGAACGCCGAAGCCCGGCACACACCACGGCTAAAGCCGGACGCGACGGCAGGACGTGGACAATACAGCGGGAGGTCGTGTCTGGCCTCAACCGGACCTGTATACTCGAATAGTGAGCATGCCGCTTCTGGCGATCGGCCCGGAGCCGCTGGCGCTCGAGCCGCTGGTGGCCGCGGTCACCGAGGGCGATCGGCACGGCGTGGGGATCGACGGAGCCGTGACGACGTTTCTTGGTCTGGTGCGCAACCACAACGCGGGCCGACGCGTCAGATATCTCGAGTACGAGGCGTACGAGCCGCTTGCGCGGAGGGCATTCGAGCGGATTGCGGCGGAGATCGAGGGCCGCTGGCCAGGCGTCCGGTTGGCCCTGCACCATCGCACTGGCCGGCTGGAGATCGGCGAGCCCAGCGTGGCGATCGCGGCTGCGTCGGCGCACCGGGCCGATGCGTTCGCGGCCTGCCGGTACACGATCGAGCGGGTGAAGCAGATCGCGCCGATCTGGAAGCGCGAGTTCTTCGAGGGCGGCGACGTGTGGATAGAGGGCGCGACCGCCGATCCAGACGATGTGGAGGCCCGGGCCAAGGCGGAGCGGGTGGCATGCGCGTAACCGTGCGCCTGTTCGCGCGACTGCGCGACATCGCGGGCGCGCCGGAACTGGCGCGCGAGGTGCGCGCCCGGCGCCACGATTGGTTCGGTATGGCGGCAGCTCGTCGGCGACTTCCCCGAGTTCGCGCGATACGAGCAGTTGATCTCGAGCGCCGTGAATGCGGACTACGCGCGGATGGATCGGGCTCTCAGCGACGGCGACGAGGTCGCGTTTCTGCCGCCGGTCTCGGGGGGATAGGCGCACGGTTCGACAGTTGACAGTTGACAGTTGACAGCGCCCGAAATCGCTTTCAGCTATCAGCTGTTCAGCGCACTTGCAATCTTGAAGCTGAACGCTGAAGCCGAAAGCTGAGAGACCTGTTGACTGTGAACGTCAACTGTGAACTGAACGTAGCATCGATATGTTCGATAAACTGGCGGCAACCGAGCAGCAATACGAGGAGCTGATGCAGCTCCTCGGGTCGGCCCAGGTGCAGAGCGAGCCGGGGGAGTACCGGAAGCACGCCAAAGCGCTCTCGGAGATCGAGCCGATTGTCGAGCGGTTTCGCGAATACAGGACCGTCACGCGCGACATCGCCCAGACCGAGGAAATCGCCAAGGCCAGCGCGGCCGACATGCGCGAGCTCGCGCAGGACGAGCTCAGGTCGCTCATCGCCAGGCGCGACAAGCTCGACGGCGAGCTGAAGGCGCTGCTCGTCCCGAAGGACCCGAACGACGAGAAGAACGTCGTGCTCGAAATCCGGGCCGGCACCGGCGGCGACGAAGCGGCGCTGTTCGCCGCCGAGCTGTTTCGGATGTACAGCAAGTACGCGGAGCGCCAGGGCTGGAAGCTCGAGCTCATGTCGAGCAATGACACCGGCGGCGGCGGCCTCAAGGAAGTCATTGCGATGATTGAGGGGCGTGGCGTCTACAGCAAGCTGAAGTACGAGAGCGGCGTGCACCGCGTTCAGCGGGTACCCGCCACCGAAGCCAGCGGCCGCATTCACACCTCCACTGTCACGGTCGCCGTGCTCCCTGAAGCCGAAGAGGTGGACGTGCAGATCAACGACAAGGACCTGCGGATCGACACCTTCTGCTCGAGCGGACCCGGGGGGCAGAGCGTCAACACCACGTACTCGGCCGTCCGCATCACGCATCTCCCCACCGGCGTCGTCGTCTCCCAGCAGGACGAGAAATCACAGATCAAGAATCGGTCGAAGGCGATGAAGGTGCTGCGGGCCCGCCTCTACGAGATGGAGCTCCGGAAGCAGCAGGACGCGATCGCCAAGGACCGCCGCAGTCAGGTAGGGACGGGGGAACGGTCCGAGAAGATCCGCACCTACAATTTCCGCGACAACCGCATCACGGATCACCGGATCAACTTCACGACGCACCGGCTGACCGACGTCCTGAATGGTGAGTTGTCGGAGCTCCTCGACAACGTCCTCACCTACTATCAATCCGAGAAGCTGAAAGACGCCACGGCGGTCTCCTGAACACGATCCACGCGCTGGTCGACGGCGCCCGCGCGCGACTCCGCGACGCGGGCATCAAGGACGCCGAGGCAGGCCTCGACGCGCGGCTGCTTGCGCAGCGGCTGCTCGGCTGGGACGCCGCGCAGTTCTTCACGGCCGCCAGCGACCCGGCGCCGGCCCGCTTCGCGACCGCATACGATCAGCTCGTCGCCCGCCGGGCGGGGCGCGAGCCGATTGCCTACATCACCGGCCGCCAGGAGTTCTGGGACCTGACGTTCGAAGTCTCGCCGGCGGTCCTCATTCCCCGCCCCGAGACGGAGCTGATTGTCGAGGCCGCGCTCGAGCTGTTTCCCGATGTCGACGCGCCGCTGTCGATCGCGGACGTCTGCACCGGCAGCGGATGCCTGGCCGTGGCGCTGGCGCACGAACGCCCGCGCGCCACCTTGGTCGCCACCGACGTGTCTGCCGAAGCGCTGGACGTCGCCCGGCGGAACGGGACGCGTCTCGGGGTCGCGGGCCGCGTCCGTTTCCTCCTGACCGATCTGCTTCGAGAGGTCGAAGGGTCCTTCGACCTGATCGTGGCGAACCCCCCCTATGTTCGACAGCGCGATCGCGTCAGCCTCCAGCCCGAAGTGCGCGACCACGAGCCGGCCGTTGCCATCTTCGCGCAGGACGATGGCCTCTCGATCATCCGCGGCCTGGTCGAGCAGTCGGCCGCGCACCTCAACCCTGACGGCGTTCTGATGTTCGAGTTCGGCTTCGGCCAGGACGTGGAAGTCGAGCAGTTGATCGCGGATGCGCCGGAACTCACGCTGATCGAACTGAAACGCGATCTGCAAGGCATCGCGAGAACGGCCGTGGCGAAAAGAAGCTCAAAGTCAACAGTTGACAGTTCACAGTCGACAATGGGCTCAGCTGAGAGCTGACAGCCGAGAGAGCTCGCCGACTGTTGACCGCTGACTGTGAACGGTAAGCTGTAGACTTCAGGAATGTCCACCTGTTTGTTCTGCAAGATCATCACACGCGAAATTCCCGGTGCGATCGTGTACGAGGACGAACGCATCCTCGCGTTCAACGACATCAATCCGCAGGCGCCGACGCACGTGCTGCTGGTGCCCAAGCGGCACAT
The DNA here is from genome assembly GCA_963745495.1 of uncultured Acidobacteriota bacterium. Taxonomy (GTDB): domain Bacteria; phylum Acidobacteriota; class Vicinamibacteria; order Vicinamibacterales; family CAVVIG01; genus CAVUXJ01. The sequence goes on along the minus strand of CAVUXJ010000009.1, from coordinate 354,796 downwards.
CGCATCCCTGAACGATCTTCAGCCCGGCGACGATCAGGTCCTGGGCGAGCTGGTGCGCCGCGCGGCGGCCATCGCGAAGGAGCGCGGCATTTCAGCTGACGGGTTCAGAACGGTCTTCAACACGAACAGCGACGCGGGTCAGACCGTCTTTCACATACACCTGCACCTGCTTGGCGGCCGCAGCATGGCGTGGCCGCCGGGATAGAACGGGTATTGGAGAATTGGTAATCGGGTGACGGTCATCGTGCGCGGTACGAGCCGCTCGACCGGCGAGTCGGAAGGCCGGACCGCACGGTGCTGATCGGACTTGAGCAGTTCAGACGTGCGATGGACCCTGTTCATCTGGCGATGGGACTGGCAGGTTGGCGATGCCGGAAGGTCCACGAGCGACGTGATGACGGAAACGCCGGAGCCGGCCAGCTCACGCTCGCGGGGGTGGTGCCGTCCACCCCTGTGGAGCAGCACCGCCCGCATACCCGCGCGCAACGCTCCCTCGACGTCCTGGCGCACGCTGTCCCCCACCATGACGGCTTCGGACGCGGCCACATCGACCAGCTGCAGCGCCGCGTGAAAGATGCTCGGATGCGGCTTCATGAAGCCATGGTCAGGCGACGAAATTGCGCCGGTAATCAGACCCTGCAGCTCGAAATGAGACTGGAACGACGTCAGGCAGCGATGCGAGTTCGAGATCAGCCCGATACGGACGCCGGCCGCGCTGACCCGCTGGAGCATCGGCGCGACGTCCTCATACAGCTCGAAATGCTGGCAGGCTGCCCACTCCCCGTAAATCTCGCGCGCGCAGGAGTCCAGCCGCTCACCCCGACCGCCCATCTGCTCGATGATGTGCCGGGTGTACTTGACGAAGATCTCCGCGTCGTAGGCCGCGTCCTCAGAGTCGTCGAGCAACGGCGCCGCGCTCGCGACCGCCTGATCGAACCGCGAGACGTCGACGTCGATTCCGTACCGCTCGCAGAACGCGTGATACCCTTCTCCGCGAAACATCGGTCCCGGATAGATCAGGGTGAAATCGACGTCGAAGAAAACCGCTCGGGGGATCACGGAATTGGGTAATTGGGTAATTGGGTAGAATTGGTAAATCAGATAGTTCGTCGGGTAATTGCTTAGACCCCCTGTGCGAAACGGTACAGCACGGTCATCAGGCTTGGATGTACTGTCGACACTATGGCTGAATTCACTGCCGAAGAAGCGCTAGCCCGTGTCGAACGCCTATCGAAGGAGATCGCGCAGCAGGCGGCGGAGCGTCCCCAACCAACCACCACGGCACCCGCCAAGCCGACCGGCGTCAAGGTCCACTAGCCCTTCGAGAGCGTTGCAAAACTAGCTGTTCGCGGGTGGCGCCTAACGGGGCCACCTCCGCACAGGACCCGCCTGAGGCTAATTCTGCCACGCTCTCTCGGCCAGTATTCTCACGCTCGGGAGCGCGCGTTGTGACGCGCCGTGCCTACGGTCGCCGAGAATATTGCCAGCAACTCACGTCCCTCCGCCTGCAACTGGGTGAGCTGCGGCGCCGACACCATTCTGGCTGCCGCGATGAAATCGAGCCAAAACGAAGTCTCGTCCGCCTCCTCAGCCACCGTCCCGATCCGGGCTGTAAACTCCGCATGGCTGCGCGCGCGGCAAGCGGCGCGATAGTTCGCGGCGACGGAAGTGGCAGATTTTGCCAGCTGTCGTTTCACGGTCGGACCCGGTTCTGACGTCGGCAGGAGTTTCAGCAGGCCGGAAACATCGAGCGCAAATTGCATCGTGCGCGCTTTCAAGCGCCCAGCCTGTTCGCTCACGGGACAGGCGACAAGCACATCCGGTGCCGCGTCAATTACCCAATCACCAGATTACCCAATCACCAGATTACCCAATTCACCGATCTTCATAGGGTCCCGCCACGACGATGGTCGCGTGCGACGGGTCGACCGCCTCTCGCGCCGCCTCGTTCGCAGCGTCCAGCGTGACCGCTCCGAGCAGATCGGGCAGGCGACGGTCGTAATCGAGGCCGAGGCCGAAAAATTCAGCGGTCTGGAGGAAGTTCGCGATGCCCGCGTTGGTTTCGAGGGCGCGCGGCACGGACCCGACGAGGAACTGCCGCGACTCGTTGACTTCCTTGGCGGTCAGTCCTTCGAGCCGCAGCCGCGCCAGCTCCTCGTCGATCGATGCGACGGCGCGATCGACATTGGCCTCGCTGACGCCGGCGCGAATCACCAGCGGCCCTTCGACAACGTTCCCGTCGAAGGAGCTCGACACGTAATACGCCATGCCCTGCCGTTCTCGAATGCTGTCGCCCAACCGCCCGCCGAGCGCATACTGCCCCAGCGCATTGTTCATCAGCCAGTACGCGTAGTACCGCGGATCGGTCCGCGCGAGGGTCGTGAATCCATAGGCGAGGTCCGCCTGCGCCTTGTTCATCATCGGGATGACGACCCGGCGGCGCTCGGCGGCAGGCGGGACACGTGGCAGCAACACGGGGGGCGGCTGAGCGCTGCGCCAACCTCCGAAGATGCGGGCGGCCGCTTCGAGCACCCGCGAGCACTCCACGTCGCCAACGACGACCGCCGTCAACTCACTCGGCGCAAAGCGCTGCGCGTGCAGCCGCAAGAGCTGGTCGCGCGATGCGGCTTCGACGGCCTGGACGCTTCCCTTCACCCGGCGCCCATAGGGGTGGGTGCCCCCGTACAACAGCTCCATCAACTGCTCGACGGCGCGAACGGCCGGATTGTCCTCATCCTGACGGATCGCCGTGATGATTTCGCCCTTGCGCGTCGCAAGCTCGGACTCGGGAATGGTCGGAGTCATCAGGATGTCGCCGAGAAGGGCGAAGATCGCTTCGAAATCCTCGACAAGGCAGGTGCCGACGATCAAGAACAGGTGGCGCGTGACGGTGATCGTGAGCGAAATGCCGCGGCTGTCGATGTCGTCGGCGATCTCCGCGGCGGACCTGCTCGTCGTGCCGCGATCGATCACGCGGGCCAGCAGGTTCATCGCGCCGGGTGCGCCCGGCGGGTCGCAGATGGATCCCGCGCGCATCGCGAGATTCAACGTGACCGCCGGCGTCTTCCGCGTCTGCTTGGCGATGACGACGACGCCGTTGTCGAGCGTTGTCCGGATCGCATCGAGACCGGAAGGAGAAGTCTCAGGCTTCAAGTCTGAAGTCTCAAATCGTGATGTCATCTGTTCCTCAGACTCCAGGTGTGAGACTTGAGACGTGAGGCTTGAGACTTTCGCCGATGGGCAGCGGGTCGAACCAGCCGATGGTGCGGTTCGAGGCCCGGAACAGCTCGCGCGCCGCATCGCCGACCTGTTCCAGAGTCACGCGCGGCGATGCGGGAACCCACACCGGTGAACACGTCGGTGGTCGCCACGGTTCCGAAGTAACCGAGCTGATGGGCGATGTTCGTGATGCTGTCGCGATCGAACACCAGTTGCGCGTTCAGCTGCGTCTTGGCCCGCTCGAGCTCAGCCTCCGTGACACCCTCGCGACTCACTTGTTCGAGCGCATCGAGAAGCGCCGATTCCACCGCTGCCAGCGAAGTCCCCTCGATAGCCGTCGCCGACAGGTAGTAGAGAAACGGCTGTTCGGTCGGCAGCAGCGCTCCTGACACTGACGAGGCGATCCCCCGCTCCACCAGCGCGCGATAGAGCCGGGCAGAACGCTGCGGAGGCGGCACTCGAAAGCTCGACCACAGGTTGATTCCCTTCGCGCCGGTGAGGACCGCGTCGAGCAGGAGAGCAGGAACGAACCGCGGATCGTTGATGCCGGGCGCGTGGAAGGCGGCCTTCAGATATGCCGCCGTGCCTTCCTTGCGGATCGTGACGCGGCGTTCACCGGTCTGCTCCGGTTCGATCGTGCGCAGCCTGTCTGGTTCGGCGCCCGCCGGGATGACACCGAAATGGCGGTCGACCCGCCGCAAGACATCCTCGGTCTCGACGTCGCCGACCACGACGAGCGTCGCGTTGTTGGGAACGTAATAACGGCGATAGTAGCCGTACAGGTCGTCGCGGGTCATCGTCTGCAGATCCGACAGCCAACCGATGGTCGGATGCCGGTATGGATGCGCCTTGAAGGCGGTGGCGGTCACCTCCTGGTCGAGCAGCTGATCGGGATCGTTTTCACCGCCCTGCAGCTCGGAAATGATGACCGTGCGCTCGGATTCGCAGTCGTCCGGGTGGTACAGGCACCGCGCCATCCGCTCCGACTCGATGAAGAGCATGCGGTCCAGCGCGTCGCGAGTCGCGGTTTCGAGATACGTGGTCTGATCGATCCAGGTATAGCCGTTCCAGGTTCCGCCAAACTGTTCGATGATCCCCTTCACCTGGTCGCGCGGGATGTTGGTCGTGCCCTTGAAGTTCATGTGCTCGACCCAGTGCGAAACGCCCGTCAGGCCAGGACGTTCATCCTTCGAGCCCACCTTGTACCAGCACCAGACCGACGCGAGCGGCGCAGTGTGTTCCTCGAGCACGAGCACCTTCAAGCCGTTGTCGAGGGTCGCCGAGCGCAGTCCCGCACGCTGCCGAGCTTCCGCGGAAAGGGTCATCACATTCCATTATAAAATCGTTAGCGGTGCGTCGGGACACCGCTCGCGCCCCGGGCACACACGATTGCACCACTAATTACCCATGACTGAGTGGAAAGACACGGTCAACCTGCCGCGCACCGACTTCCCGATGAAGGCGAACCTGCCCATCAGCGAGCCCCAGACGCTCGCGAGGTGGGCCGCGATGGACCTCTACGGGAAGATCCGTGAACGCCGCCGCGGCGCGCCGAAGTTCGTGCTGCACGACGGCCCGCCCTATGCCAACGGCAACATCCACATGGGCACGGCCCTCAACAAGATCCTGAAGGAGCTGGTGGTCAAATCGCGCTCGATGGCGGGGTTCGACGCGCCCTACGTCGTCGGCTACGACTGCCATGGGCTCCCGATCGAACTGCAGGTCGATCGCGAGCTCGGCGCCAAGAAGCGACAGATGTCGGTGGCCGATTTCTGCCGCGCCTGTCGAGCGTATGCGGAGCGGTTCATCGGCACCATGACCGAGCAGTTCCAGCGGCTCGGCATTCTCGCGACCTGGGACGACCCGTACCTGACGATGAACTTCAAGTACCAGGCGGCGATTGCGCGCGCCTTCGGGCGATTCGTCGAGCAGGGACTCGTGTACAAGGGCAAGAAGCCGGTCCACTGGTGCATACATTGCCGGACCGCGCTCGCCGAAGCCGAGGTCGAATACGAAGACCACGTGTCGCCGTCGATCTACGTCGAGTTCCCGCTGGCGGCCGACGGCGCCGCCGAACTCGGCGCCCGCGTGCCCGCTCTGTCCGGCAAGGACGTGTCGGTGCTGATCTGGACGACGACGCCCTGGACGATTCCCTCCAACCTGGCGATCGCGTTTCATCCCGAGCTCGATTACGCCGCGTTCGAGGTGGACGGCCGTGCGGTGATCGTCGCCGAGGCGCTGGCCGGAAAGGTTGGCGACGCGGTCGGCAAATCGTTCGGGCCGCCGGTGGCGCGAATGAAAGGTGAGCAGCTCGAGCGGATCCGGTTCCGGCATCCTCTGTACTCGCGCGACTCGATGGGCGTGTTGGGAGACTACGTCACGCTGGACGCCGGGACAGGCGCAGTACATACGCGCGCCCGGCCACGGCAGCGACGACTTCAATACGGGGATGAAATACGGGCTCGACATCTACGCGCCGATCGGCCCGGCTGGGCATTTCCTCGACACCGTCGAGATGTTCGGCGGCCTGCGCGTGTTCGACGCGAACCCGAAGGTCGAGGAGGCGCTCGCGGCGCGCGGGCGGCTCTGGCACCGTGAGCCGTTCACGCACCAGTACCCACACTGCTGGCGGTGCCATAACCCGGTCATTTTCCTCGCCACGTCGCAATGGTTCATCCGGATGGACGCGCCGCTCCAGGCCCGCCTGAAGGAGGCCGCGACGCCCGAAGATTCCCCGAATCAGGACGCCGCCGGACGCAGTGGCCGGCTTCCGCCTTCGCATGAAGCTTCGGCGGATCGCCGGAGCCTCGGCGGAGGCGGTCAGCCGGACCGTGTGATGACACTGCGTGAAGCGGCGCTCGACGCCGTCGACAACCACGTGTCGTGGGTGCCGCCATGGGGCCACGACCGCATCTACAACATGCTCGCCAACCGCCCCGACTGGTGCATCTCGCGCCAGCGCGCGTGGGGCGTGCCAATCCCGGCGCTCGACTGCGCGGCGTGCGGCGAAGCGATCGTCACGGCGGCGCTCGTCGAGCAGGCGGCCACGGTCTTCGAGTCGTACGGGGCCGACGCCTGGTATGAACGTCCGACGGCGGACTTCGTGCCCCAGGGGCTCACCTGCCCGAAGTGCGGCGGGGCGATCTTCGAGCGGGAGATGAATATTCTCGACGTCTGGTTCGATTCGGGGTCGAGCCATGAAGCGGTGCTCTCCGTCCGGCCGGAGCTGACCTGGCCCGCCGACGTCTATCTCGAGGGCAGCGACCAACACCGCGGCTGGTTTCAAAGCTCGCTGCTCGTCGGGCTGGGGACCCGCGGTCGCGCGCCCTTTTCTGAAGTGATCACCCACGGGTTCATCGTGGCCGAGGACGGGCGAAAGATGTCGAAGTCGCTCGGCAACTCCATCGAGCCGCAGGACATCATCAAACAGAGCGGCGCCGACATCCTCCGGCTATGGGTGTCGATGAGCGACTACACCCAGGAGGTGCGCCTCAGCAAGGAGATCCTGGCGCGTGTCGTCGAAGCCTATCGCAAGATTCGCAATACGCTCCGGTATCTCGTCGCGAATCTGTACGACTTCGATCCGGCGACCGACCTGGTCGATCGAGGACGCCTCGAAGAGGTCGACCGGTACATCCTGGCGCGGTATGCCGATGCCGCCGGGCGAATCCTGCGCGCGCACGAGGTGCACGAGTATGGAACGATCTTCCAGGCGCTCAACACGTTCGCCACGCTCGACCTGAGCGCGTTCTACGCCGACGTGTCGAAGGATCGGCTGTACACGTTCGCGGCCCGCTCGCGCGAGCGCCGGGCGGCGCAGACGGCGATGTACCTGATGGCCGACGGCCTGACGCGCCTCATGGCCCCGATCCTCTCGTTCACCGCGGACGAGCTGTGGCGGTTTCTTCCCGGACGCCGCGAGGAGTCGGTCCATCTGGCGCTGTTCCCCGCTCGCGCGGACCTGCTGGCGTTCGCCGATGCCGACCTGCTGGAGCGTTGGACGAGGATCATCGGTCTCCGCGAACAGGTCCTGGGCCAGATCGAACCGCTCCGCAAGGACAAGCAGATCGGCAGCTCCCTGCAGGCCAAGGCCGTCGTTTCGGGAACCGAGGCAGAGCTCAGCGTCCTTCACCCCCACCTGGGCGATTTGCCGATGATCTTCATCGTGTCCGAGGTCGAGCTCAGACCCGCGAGCGCCGACGCCGGGACCGGCCTTCGCGGTGGCCATCGAACGCGCGAGCGGCGTGAAATGCGAGCGGTGCTGGCGCTACGTCCGATCGGTCTCGAGCGACCCGGCCTGGGCCGGCCTCTGCGAACGGTGCCAGGAAGCCCTGGCGGAGACCGTCAATGGTTGAGGGACACGCCGGCGGCAGGCGCCGCTTCGAGATCTGGGTGCCGCTCCTGGTGGTCGCCGTCGATCAGGTGACCAAAGCCATGGTGCGTGAGATGCTGCCCCTGCATGCCAGCGTGCCGATCGTCGCGGGATTTCTGGACTTTACGCACGTACGGAACACGGGCGCGGCCTTCGGCCTTCTCGACGCCGCCGATTTTCCGCTCAAAAGCGCGCTGATCGCCCTCATCGCGCTTGGAGCGCTCGTGGCTGTCGGCATATACTCGGCCGGCCTCGCGCAGCATCAGATCGTCGCCCGACTCGGTCTCGCGCTGATCATCGGCGGCGCAGCCGGCAACCTGCTGGACCGTGTCATCGTCGGATCGGTCGTGGATTTTGTTGACGTCTACTGGCGAACGTACCATTTCTGGGCATTCAACGTCGCCGACTCGGCCATCACAGTCGGTGTGGTCATCATGATTATCGACATGCTCAGCACCGGATCCCATGTATCCAAGACTGCTTGAGCTCGGCCCCCTGACCGTCTATACGTACGGTGTCCTGCTGGCCACGGCGTACTTGTTCGGCCTGAAACTGGCCATGGTGCGCGCGAAGTCGCGCAATCTCGACCAGACACGCATCCTCGACCTCGGCATCTACATCATCATCAGCGCGCTGGTGGGCGCAAAGTTGCTGCTGCTGGTGACCGACTTCCGCACGTTCGCCGACAATCCGCGCGAACTGTTGAGCCTCGCCCGGTCAGGCGGCGTGTTCTACGGGGGCCTGATTCTCGCCGTCAGCGTGGCGCTGTGGTACATCCGGCGTATCGGCCTGCCGCTCTGGACCACCTGCGATGTGTTCGCCCCGGGCATTGCGCTTGGACACGTGGTCGGCCGCCTCGGGTGCCTGTTCGCGGGGTGCTGTTACGGGAAGCCGACCAGCGTTCCGTGGGCGATCACGTTTACCGATCCGTTTGCCGCCGCCAACGTCGGCACGCCGCTCAACGTGCCTCTACACCCCACGCAGCTGTACGAGGCGGGTGCAGAAGCCCTGATTCTGGTGGTCTTGCTCGCGACCGAGAAGCGCGGCCGGCCTTACCCTGGACGGACGTTCTGGCTGTACATCCTGCTCTACTCGATCTCCCGATACGTGATCGAGATCTACCGCGGCGATCCGCGCGGCACGATCGGCATCTTCTCCACGTCTCAGTTCATTTCCCTGCTGCTCGCTCCACTCGCGATAGGCATGCTGCTCTACCTCGGCCGCCGGCAGGCGCCTGAACCCAAGCGGGCGCGAAAAGCAGCGTAGCGGCGGAACCGCGCGCTGTCGATGCCGACCCATGTGTTTCCGGTGCCCGATGACGGCGACGGCATCCGCCTCGATCGGTTTCTCGTGTCGGTGCTCGCCGAGCAATCGCGCTCGCGAATTCAACGGTTGATCAAAGAGGGACACGTGCAGGTCGCCGGACGTCCGGCGAAGGCGAACCAGCCGGTGAAAGCGGGACAGCAGGTCAGCATCGACGTCCCCGAACCGATCGATCCGGTTCCGCGGCCCGAAGAGCTGCCGCTGCCCATCGTGTATCAGGACCGCGACGTGATCGTGGTCGACAAACCGGCGGGCATGGTCGTGCATCCGGCGGCCGGCCATGCGAGCGGCACGCTGGTCAACGCCCTGCTCCATCACATCGACGATCTGAGCGGCATCGGCGGGGAGAAGCGGCCCGGCATCGTTCATCGTCTCGACCGCGGCACCTCAGGGCTGATGGTCGTCGCCAAGCACGACACGGCGCACGAGGAGCTGGCCCGCCAGTTTCGCGACCGCGAAGTCGAAAAGGAGTACGACGCGCTCGTCTGGGGCGAGGTGCAGGCCGGACGGCGGATCGACGCGCCGATCGGCCGCGACCCGGTGAACCGCAAGAAAATGTCGGCGCGTGCGCGGCGCAGCCGCGAAGCGGTCACGCGGATCGTTCGCGCCGAGCACCTGGGCCGCACGCTGACGCTCGCGCGAATCGCGATCCAGACAGGCCGGACCCACCAGATCCGCGTCCACCTGAGTGCGATCGGGCATCCGATCGTCGGAGATTCCCTGTATGGGGGCGTGCACCGTCGCGTGCCCGGCGACCTGCGCGCCGTGGCCCGGCTCGATCGTCCGTTTCTGCACGCGGCGCGGCTGGTATTCAAGCACCCGGGCGACTTCCGCCGCATGGAGTTTTCGAGCGCCTTGCCCGACGATCTGCAGCGCGTGATGGACGAGTTGCGAAGCAAGGACGACTGAACACTGCATCACGTAGCTGTCAGCTCTCAGCTCCGCCACATCAGCATTTCACATCAGCAGTCAGCACTTCGAAGGATCACCCAATGCCGATCGTCTACAAAGGCCGCAAGTTTTCCGTGGAGGTCGAGCGCGTGCGGTTTCCGAACGGATCCGAACATGAAATCGAAGTCGTGCACCATCCCCGTCGGTCGTCCTCCTGCCGATGCAGGACAGCGGACACGTGATCCTCATTCGTCAGTACCGGGCGGGCATTCGCCGGGATCTGTGGGAGCTGCCCGCCGGGAGCCTCGAGCCCGGCGAAACTGCCGACGCCGCGGCCGAGCGGGAGTGCGAGGAGGAGATCGGCCTCGTTCCCGGGCGCATCGAGCGGCTGCGCGGGCTGTTCCCGACGCCGGGCTTCTGCGACGAGGAGCTGATTTTCTTTCGAGTCTCCGCGTTGCGGCCGCCCGACCCGGAGCATCGGCGGAAGCCCGACGATGACGAGGACATTCAGGCCGAGATCTTTACGGTCGAGGAGGCCAAAGCCATGGCGGCCCGCGGGGAGATCATCGACCTGAAGACCGCCTACGGGCTGACGTTGATTTGAGTACCTGTCGAGCCACGAAAGGAACGAAAACACGAAAACACGAAAGGATCCTGAGCGGCGGGCTGCTGCGGCCAGTGACCCCGGCAACCTCCCGCGTGCGATCCCGCGACCGTTCCATTGTCGCGCTGATCGAACTGGCGATATGGACTTCGCCGATGCGACCCTTGTGGCGCTGGCGGAGCAGATCGGTCTGATCGATATCCTGACTAGACCGGAAACGGACGCACGTATCGAAGAATAGGACCCGGATTGTTCCGATCTCCAACCAGCTGGCAGACAGTTTCCCGCTGACGATAGCCGGCCGCCCGCGTATCGCTCTCACTCTTGAAAGGACCGGACAGTTCGCGCAAACGGCCAGACGGCTGGATTGCGATGAAGGTTGGACGATGGTAACGTCGTCCGCCTGACACGTCCCATGGGTACGTTCCTCGCACGGGTCACCTGCAGGCAGCTTCAATCAGGGAAGCGGCCTGAACGCGGAGTGGTGACGTGCAGCGACGATCTCTGGAACAAAGAGTGACGATCCTCGAACAGCATATGCAGGAACTGCGGGATCTGCCGAAGCGAATGGCCGGAGTCGAGTCGCAGATTCTGCAACTCCGAGTGGAGACCCGCGATGGATTTTCTGCGATCCGGTCCGAACTCCTGGCGGAAATCCGAGCCGGGAATTCTGCGATCCGGTCCGAACTCCTGGCGGAGATCCGAGCCGGGAATCAGGAGAGCCGGAACTTCATGCGGGCGCTCTACGAAGACGCCATAGCGCGCATCGCGACGATCGGCGAGGAAAACCGCTAGACATCTTCGCGTGCGTTCGAGGTTTCGTCGCGTCGCTTCCTGTCCGCCGCGGCCGCGGCTTCCTCGATCGTCGCCATGTGAATGGCGACAGTGTCTTCCAGCTTTCTCGCGTACCCGCCCGCGAGCGCGACGACGAGAGGGATACCGGCGGCGGCAACCGTCCCGATCACCAGCCGGTCGCGCTGGCGGAGACCCTCGCGCGTGAGATTCAGTCCTCCCAGCTGATCGTCCTCATACGGATCGGCGCCCGCCAGGTAGAACACGCACTGCGGAGCGCTGTCCATCACCGTCGGCAGCGCGCTCTCGAGCGCGACCAGATACGCGGCATCGTGCACACCGTCGGTGAGCCCGATGTCCAGCGAGCCGCGAGGCTTCCACATCGGATAGTTGTGCTGCTGATGCATGGAAAAGGTGAAGACACGGGCGTCCGATTCGAAGATGAAGGCGGTGCCGTTGCCGTGATGGACGTCGAGGTCGACGACCGCGACCCGCTCGACGCCGCGCGCCTGGAGCACGCGTATCGCCACCGCGACGTCGTTGAACGGGCAGAAGCCTTCGCCGTGGTTCGGGAAGGCGTGATGCAGGCCGCCGCCGATGTGACACGCAATTCCGACTGCAGACGTCAGATTTCTGATTTCATCGAGGCCGCACGAAATGGTCGCGGCCGTGATCGTGCCGCCCACCATGACGCGGAAACCGTCCACCATCTCCGCGGACCACGGCAGCTCGAGCTGGGCGAGGTCTGCGGGGGACAATGTGCCGGCGCGCAGCTTCGCGAGGTAATCCGGTGTGTGAACGAGCGCCAGGTCGTCCCACGTCGCGGGCTGCGGCTCGACGAAATCGCCGGCCTCGATGACGCCGGCCTGGATCAGGCCATCGCGGGTCGCGCGGTATTTGGCGGTGGGAAAGACGTGCAGCCCGATGTCGATTTCGTAGCGCGGCGAGTAGACGACCTTCAATGACGGACTGAGTAAGTCTCAAGTCTGAAGTCTGAAGTCTCAGTTTCGACGCCGGAACGCTACGCCGGCGCGGGCGGCACATACGTCCGCCCGGCTTTCACGTCACCCTTGCTTTCGTCCTTCTGCCGTTTGCCGCCCGGCGTCGGCGGACGCACATCCGACGAGACCGGTAGAAGGGCGAGGGCCAGGGCCTCGTCAATCGTCGAGATCAGGTGGATCACCAGGTCCTTGCGCAGCTCCGGCGTCAGATCCTCGTTGATGTTCTTCGCGTTCTGCTTCGGCAGGATGATCTCGCGAATGCCGGCCCGCCGCGCGGCCAGAACCTTCTCCTTGATGCCGCCGACGGGCAGCACCCGGCCCGACAGCGTGAGCTCGCCGGTCATCGCAATGTCCGCGCGCACGGGGCGGCCGGTCAGCTCCGACGTCATCGCCACCGCCATCGTCACCCCGGCCGACGGCCCGTCTTTGGGGATGGCGCCAGAAGGCACGTGCACGTGCATTTCGGCATTCTTGAAGAAGTCCGGATCGATCACGTACTCGCGCGCGTGAGCGCGAATCCACGAGAGCGCCGCCCGCGCCGACTCCTTCATCACGTCGCCAAGCTGGCCCGTCAGCGTCAACGAGCCCGTCCCCGCCATCCGCGACGCCTCGATGAACAGGACCTCGCCGCCGACCGGCGTCCACGCCATGCCGATCGCCACCCCGGGATCCTTCGTGCGCTCTTCCATCTCCTCGTCGAGGAATCGGGGCGCACCGAGCATCAGGACGACCGTTTCGGGCGTGACCTCGATGGGCGATTCGTCGCCTTCGGCGCGACGGCGCGCCGCCTTCCGGCACAGCGCGCCGATTTCGCGCTCCAGGTTCCGGACACCTGCCTCGCGTGTGTATCCGCGGATCACCTGACTCAATGCTTCCGGCGTGAACCGGATGTAGTCGGCCGTCAGACCGTTGTTCTTCACCTGCTTCTCGACCAGGTGATCGAGGGCGATCTGCAGCTTCTCCTCCTCGGTGTACCCGGCCAGCTCGAGGACCTCCATCCGATCTCTGAGCGCCGGCGGAATCGGATCGAGGACGTTCGCGGTCGTGATGAACAGCACCTCGGACAGATCGAACGGCACGTCCAGGTAGTGGTCCCGGAACGTATTGTTCTGCTCCGGATCCAGGACCTCGAGCAGCGCCGACGAAGGGTCCCCCCGGAAGTCCGAGCCGAGCTTGTCGATCTCGTCCAGGATGAACACCGGGTTCTTCGACTCCGCCCTGCGCAGGCCTTGAATGACCTGGCCGGGCAGCGCGCCGATATACGTCCGGCGATGGCCGCGAATCTCCGCCTCGTCGCGCATGCCGCCGAGCGACACCCGGACGAACTTCCGGCCGAGCGATTCGGCAATCGACCGCGCCAGCGACGTCTTCCCCACGCCGGGAGGGCCGACGAAGCACAGGATGGGGCCCTTGACGCTCGGGATTCAGCTTGCGCACCGCGAGGTACTCGAGAATCCGGTCCTTGGCCTTCTCCAGTCCCGAATGGTCGGCGTCGAGCACGCTCTTGGTGTGCGGCAGGTCGATGACCTCGTCGGTCCGCTTCGCCCACGGCAGCGCGACGAGCCAGTCCAGATACGTGCGGGAAACGGTGTACTCGGCGGCCGCCGCCGGCATCTTGGAGAGCCGGTCGAGCTCGCGGCGCGCCTCTTTCTTGACACCTTCGGGCATGCCGGCCGCTTCGATCTTCTCGCCCAGCTCTTCGATCTCCTTCGTCTGGTCGTCGCCCTCGCCCAGCTCCTTCTGAATCGCCTTCATCTGCTCGCGGAGGAAGTATTCGCGCTGGTTCTTGCCGACCTCCGACTGGACCTGCGACTGGATCTTCGAGCCGAGCTCGAGCACTTCGAGCTCCTTGATCAGGATGCGGTTGAGGTTGTCCATCCGCGCGCGGATGTCGAGCGTCTCGAGCACTTCCTGCTTCACCGCCGTGGTGATCGTGGACAGGCTGGAGGCGATGAAATCCGCGAGCCGCCCCGGCTCCGCGATGTTCATCGCCAGCGTCTGCAGATCGTCAGAGAGCAGCGGCGACAGCGACACGACCTGCTGGAAGTTGGTCTTGATATTCCGCGCCAGCGCATCGATCTCCAGCCGGTCGGCGTCGTTGGTGTCTTCGATCGCAGCGCTGACCCGGGCGCGCACGTAAGGATCGGTCGCGACCACCGAGTCGAGCGTCAGGCGTGCGAGCCCCTGCACGATGAGCCGCAGGCTGCCGTCCGGCAGCTTGAACATCTTGTGAATATGCGTCGCCGTGCCGACGCGGTAAAGGTCGTCCTGCCCCGGATCCTCCACCGATGCGTCGCGCTGCGTGAAGGCCGCGACCAGCTTCCCGTTCGCGATCGCGTCGTCGATCAGGCGGACGGAGCTCTCGCGGGCCACGGCGAGCGGCATGAAGGAGTTCGGAAACAAGACGGTGTCTCGAAGAGGCAGAATCGGCAGCTCGGACGGAATCGACAGCGGCCGGTCTGCCGGCCGAGACGTCCTCCGACTTCAGATCCTCGATCTGATCGCTCATGGCGACCCCATTTCTACCGCGTCGGCGATCCGGCTGGCGCCGAATGCCCCAGGGTGATTGATCTCGTCGGGAGCCGCAGGTGGCAGGAAAGCGGGCTCCGCCACCGGCGGAGCCCGCTTGATGACGTAAAGCGATGCGTGCCGGATACTTACATGTCGAGGAACAGAGACGCCGTGCCGCGCCGCGCCGCCAGTTGACGCTCGCGCTGCTGGGCGACCTCGCGCGCCTCCTCGCAGTCCTTGCATCGGACGGCGAACGGCAGCGCGCGAAGACGCTTTTCCGCAATCTCTTCGCCGCAGTCGAAGCAGTTGCCGTAGTCGCCCTGCTCCAATCGCACGAGCGCATCGTTGACCTTGTTGAGGGTCTCCGATTTCATCTGGATGAGGGCGAACTCGATTTCTTCCTGGATGTCGGCTTCCGAACTTTCGACCGCGTCCAGCACCTCGTTCTGCTTGCCGCCCCAGGTGCCTTCCTCGCGGACGTTCCGCATCTTGCCCTGAACTTCGGCGTGAATCTGGCGCCGACGATCATCGAGCATCTGTTTCAATTCGTTGTAACGGGAATCGCTCTTCCCTTTCGCCGCCGCTCCAGAGATTGCCTTCATGTCGCCGCTCCTTCCATGCCCGGTGTCCCGGGTGCCGCCGCTATAATTGCCGAGTCGACTATGCAAATAAGTTGCCAATGGTAAGCTGAACTAGAGTCCTATTGCAACTGCCGCCGAACCAGTCACGCCGTGCTCACCGACTGGACACCTCGCGCAGTCGCCTCGCCTCACGGCTTGGACAGTCCACAATCACATACTGTCTGTAAATACATATTTATCAATCAACTTAATCGATGACTTCGTCTGGGAAGTCGACCGCTTGTTCAAACTGATGCTCGTTTAGACGCCGGCAGGAAGGATCCGGTTCGATCGCCGTACCCGTGAACGCTGTCCACTCGTGGAGACGACAACAGTGTCAGAAAATGGTCGAGGTGTACGCCAACTAGCAACGACCGGTTACTGAATCCGTGCGCCTCTCAGTGACGCGTTGGGAACGACGCCTCGCTCGACCAGGAGGCGGCCGCTGCGCGCGCTGCCCGTCTTGAGCCATCGCTCGTACAGGCGCAGCAGGTCCATGTTGGACCCACAGGCCGACCGCTCGCTCACTTCTGACAGCACGTCGACGAAACTGACAAAGTTGTCGGCCAGCTCGGCGAAGACGGGCGAAAAGGTGTCGGTCTCGTGCCGCCGCAGCGACGTTGTAGGCGCAGCCGCCGATGCTGACGTAGTAGTCCACGTCAACAAGCTTGCGCCGGAGGGAGTCGGCAAAAAACCCGGAAATGAACAGCGAGACGTCGCCGATCTCTTTGAGACTGGCCCGCTGCTCGGAGCCACCGCTGTCGAGCGCGCGCGCCAGCTTCACGGCCAGCGGCTCGGCATCGTCGGCGATCCGGCGCTGCATGAACCCGGTCAAGCAGCTGCACCACGTAAAAGGCCGTGAGCTCGCCGGCCGCGATACCCTGACGGGCCAGCGCGCCATCCACGAGCTCTTTGAAGTACTCGATCGCCGACTCGCGTCGAACCATCGTGTCGTCCATAGACAGCCCCCGGCTTGGCTACACATAGGCGGCGATTGCAAGGCGCGTTCCGATGAAGTACTGACATTTTTGCGGAGGAATATACAATATGTCTGCATGTCAGCCGTGATCTGTCCTCTGTGCGGCCAACGAAAGGCGCGGCGCGCGTGCCCTGCGCTCAGGCAGCAGATCTGCGCCGTCTGCTGCGGCACCAAGCGGCTGACCGAGATCCAGTGTCCCGACGACTGCGGCTATCTCGCGGTCGCGCGCGAGCATCCGGCCGCAGCGACCGCCCGGCAGCAGCAGCTCGATGTCGAACTGCTCCTTCAGTTCGTTCGCGACTTCAGTCAGCGGCAGTCACAGCTCTTTGCGATGACGCTCACGTTTCTGGTCCGCTACCAGCCTCCGGAGCTCCAGTCGCTCATCGACGATGACGTGGCGGAAGCGGCGGCGGCGCTCGCGGCCACGTTCGAGACCGCCTCGCGTGGCGTCATTTACGAGCACCGGCCCGCATCGCTGCCCGCCGAACGGCTCGTCGCGGCGCTCAAGCCCCTGCTGAACGAAGCCGGACAGCACGGCGGGACGGCGTTCGAACGCGACGCAGCCGTCGTCATGCGACGCCTCGAGGAAGCGGTTGGCGCAGTGCGCGCGCTCGTCCCCGACCGCCGCCTGGCGTTTCTCGAGCTCCTCGGCCGCACCATCCGAAGGAGCAGCGCGGCGGAGGACGAGAAGGCAGCGGCACCGGATCCGCCGCGCTTGATAGTGCCGTAGGTGATGGATATACTTGACGTTTCCCTACCAGAGGCTCTCAGCTCACAGCCATCAGCCGTTCGCGAATGGGCCGGTGGCGGCGCTGTTGCTGCGGAAGATCAGCTGAGAGCTGACGGCTGAGAGCTGAAAGCGCAAGGAGTTGGAGCAATGGCGAAGCGTTGTGAGATTTGCGGCAAGGGTCCGGTTGTGGGGCGGCAGGTGAGCCACGCCCACAACGTGAGCCCGAGACGGTTCGAGCCAAACCTCCAGAAGGTGCGGGCGATGATCAACGGCGGCATCAAGCGGATTCGCGTCTGCACACGCTGCCTTCGTTCCCAGAAGGTCGTCAAAGCCGCCTGACACCTCGACGATCATCGCAAGGCGCACTGTGTTCGCCACCAGACATCCACCCGCATGTTTCTGCCGCCTAGCGGTCGAGCGGTTCACGTCATGCCCAAGCAGGCGATCTCCAGTTCCGATGCGCCAAAAGCGATCGGGCCCTACTCGTCGGCCCTTCGCGCCGGGCAGTTGCTGTTCGTTTCCGGCCAGGTGCCCATCGATCCCGCGACCGGCACGATGGTGACCGGCGACGTCGCGGCGCAGACCCGCCGCGTGCTGGAGAACATCGGCGCGCTGCTGACCGCCGGCGGCCTCGACCTACAAGGATCTCGTCCGCACGACCGTCTTCCTCGCCGACATGAACGACTTCGCGGCCATGAACGAGGTGTACCGCACGTATTTCACCGAGCCGTATCCGGCGCGTTCGACCATAGAGGCCGCGAGGCTGCCGCGCGACGCGCGCATCGAGATCGACGCGATCGCGATGTACGAGCAGGCAAGGCGAGGCTGGCGGCTACGCCTTCCTGCCCTTCCTGCCTACGCAATTCTCCCCGCCCTCCAGCCCTCTCCACGTCCAGCACGCCATCGACGCTGCGGAGCGACTTGATCACCTTCTCGAGGTGCTTGAGGTCGCTGATCTCGACGGTGACGTCGATGCGCGCGCGCTGGTCGTCGCCGCCGGTGCGCGCGTCCATGTTCTTGATGTTGGTGTTGATGTCGGCGATCTTGGCGCTCACGGCGGCAAGCAGACCCTTCCGATCCTCGACCTCCATCGTCAGCTTGACCGTGTAGTTGGCGACGGCATCCCCCTTGTCCCACTCGACGTCGATGCGCCGTTCCGGGTCGTACAGCAGGTTGACGACGTTGGGGCAGGTTGCCGAGTGGACCGAGACGCCCTTGCCCGCGCGTGATGTAGCCGACGATCTTCTCGCCCCGGATCGGATTGCAGCAGCGCGCCCGCACGACCAGCAGATCGTCGAAGCCGCCCCGCACCTTGATCTTCTCTTCTCCGCCGCCGAGCACGCGCCGACGGCAGCTGTCACCACGCCTTCCGGCGCTTTCTCCCGCAGCCGCTCGGCCGGCACGAGCTTGCCGAGGAACTGCTTGGCCGAGACCGTGCCGTATCCGATCAGCGCGAGCAGGTCCTCCATCGTCTTGGCCCCCGCCTCGGCGAGCGCCTTCGCGAAGACCTCGGTGCCCTGCAGGTTCTTGAGGCTGAGATCGTAGCGGCGCAGCTCTTTCTCGAACACCTTCCTGCCCAGATCGATCGCGCGCGCACGTTCCTCGAGCCGAATCAGATGCTTGATCTTGTAGCGCGCGTGCGAGCGTGACGACGAAGTTCAGCCAGTCGCGGCTCGGCTTGTGGCCGGCCGCCGTGATGATCTCGACGATGTCGCCGTTCTTCAGCCTGGTGCGCAGCGGCACCATCTTGCCGTTCACGCGCGCGCCGACGCACTGGTGCCCGACGTCGGTGTGAATCGAGTACGCGAAATCGATCGGCGTCGCGCCGCGGGGAAACGCCTTGACGTGCCCCTTGGGCGTGAACGTGTACACCTCCTCCGGATACAGATCCACCTTCAGGTTCTGGATGAACTCCTGCGGATCGCGCACCTCCTGCTGGTACTCGAGCAGCTGGCGCATCCACTGGAAGTACCGCTCGTCGCGGTGATCGCCGACGCGGCCTTCCTTGTACTTCCAGTGCGCGGCGATGCCCTCTTCCGCCATGCGGTGCATCTCGATCGTGCGGATCTGCACCTCGAACGGCATGCCGTGCTCGCTGATGACCGACGTGTGCAGCGACTGATAGCCGTTCGGCCGCGGCATCGCGATGAAGTCCTTGATGCGGCCGGGGACCGGCGACCAGGTCTGGTGAATGATGCCGAGCGCCGCGTAGCAGTCCTTGACGCTGTGGGTGATGATGCGGAGCGCGATGAAGTCGTACACCTGCTCGAGCTCGATCTTCTGGCGCTTCAGCTTCTGACTGATGCTCCACAAGCGCTTGATGCGGCCGTCGATCTCGACCACCGGCACCGGCGGCCTCGCGCAGCTTGGTCGCAATGGTCTGCGTCAGCTGCTCGATCAGGCCTTCGGTCGTGCGCCGCTTGGCGTCGACCTTCGCGCGGAGCGCCTCGTAGGTCTGCGGCTCGAGATAGCGGAACGACAGCTCCTCGAGCTCGTTCTTGACCTTGCTCATCCCGAGGCGGTTCGCAATCGGGGCGTAGATGTCGCGCGTCTCCTGGGCGATCGGGATCCGGCGCTCCTCCGGCAGGTGGCTGAGCGTCCGCATGTTGTGCAGCCGATCGGCAAGCTTCACCAGGATGACGCGGATGTCATCCACCATCGCCAGCAGCATCTTGCGGAAGTTCTCCGCCTGCCGCTCCTCGCTCGACGAGAAGCGGATGGCGCTGATCTTCGTCACGCCTTCGACGACGTGGGCCACTTCCGGGCCGAACAGCTCGTGGATCCGTTCGATCGTGGTGAGCGTGTCCTCGACGACGTCGTGCAGCAGCCCGCGGCCACCGCCACGACGTCGAGCTTCATGTCGGCCAGAAAGTCGGCCACCGCGAGGGGGTGGATCAGGTAGGGCTCGCCCGAATGGCGGACCTGCCCCCGATGCTCGAAGGCCGAGAACACATACGCCCGGCGCAGCAGCTCGACGTCGGCGTCCGGGCTGTAGGCCCTGACTTTTTCGAGGAGATCCTCGAACCGAATCATGGAAATCGGTGTCTAACCAGTTGTCGGGCGAAGAGTTAATGTCCCGATGGCTCGCGCGGCTCGTCGCAGGGGGAGGGCTCGGGCCGGCTGCCTTGACATATTTTTTTTGGCTTCACTATACTGTGCGGACTGTTACGGCGATTCTCCTGGCCTGAAACCACGCGGCAACGGGTGCAGGTCCCTAGCTTTATCACAAGGAACAAAACTATGTCGATGAACGGCGGGAAAGGCGGCGACGTGCGCATGCCATGGGGCTTCAGGAGAGCGGCCGCGGTCGCCCTCGTGGCGATGCTCGGCGTGTCGTCGACCGTGGCCTGCTCGAAGGTGGCCGAGCTCAAGGCGAAGATGAGGTTCAGGGAGGCCAACGCCGCGTACCAGGCCCAGAACTACGAGAGAGCCATCGAACTGTACGAAGAAACGCTGCGAAACGACCCGAACCTGACGCAAGTCTACTTCTATCTCGGCAACAGCTACGACAACCTCTACAGACCCGGCCTGCGCGAAGCGGATCCGGCGAACGACGCGAAGCTGACCAAGGCCGTCGAGAACTACGAGCTCGCCGCGCAGAAGCTCGACAACGCCGGAAGAGACGAAGCTGAAGATGCTGTCGCTCCAGTACCTGGCGTCGGCGTATGGCGCCGACAAGCTGAACGATCCCGGTGAAGGCCGAGCCGGTCATTCAGCGGATGATCCAGCCGATCCAGCAGGATCCGGCCAACTACTACGCGCTCGCAAAGCTCTACGAAGACGCGGGCGCGTATCCGGAAGCCGAGCAGATGCTGATCTACGGCAAGGACGTCAAGCCGAACGATTCGGCTGGTCTACATGCAGCTGGCCGGCTACTACAACCGCCAGGGGCGAGTTCGACAAGACGATCGAGGCGCTCGAACAGCGCGCCGCCCTGGAACCGAACAATCCGGAGGCCTACTACATGATCTCGACGCTACTACTGGGACAACGCCCAGCGCAACGTGGCGTTGCGGGAACGCCGAGAAGATGGACGAACGTCGAGAAGGGGCTCAAGGCCGTCGAGCGCGCGCTGCAGATCAGGCCGGATTACCTGGAAGCCCTGGTCTACAAGGGCCTGCTGCTGCGGACCGAGGCGCTCCTGGAGAAGAATCCAGCCAAGCAGCAGGCGCTGATCAAGGAGGCCACTCAGCTGCAAAGCCAGGCGGAAGAGCTCAAGAAGAAGAAGACCGCCGGAGCCAACTAGCGACCTGCGTCCGACGCTTTAGGACTCGTCCGGCGCATCCAGGGCCGACGTGCCGTCCGGCACATGCTCCGGCGGCCGGTCGTCGTGCCTTGGCCGCCGGGCGCCGCGCTCTGGAAGCCGTGGCTGAATCGTCGGACGCAGGACGCTAGCGACGCGGCCCGTTGCTCGCTCGATCGAGCAAGAGGCCGTCGGATGTGATCCGGAGCCTCGTCTCACGTGCGTGGAGCGACGCTCCGCTTCACAGGCTCGCCGCCAAATGAAAACGGCCGCCCGGACAGGGCGGCCGTTTGAGTGGTGGACGGGAGACTCCGCGCCTATCCTAGTTGCCCGCCGCGCCGGCGGCCTTCCGCATGCCTTCGGTGACGATGCCGACCTTCTCGACACCGGCACCCTTCGCCGCGTCGATGACGTCGACGATGTCCCTGTACTTCAACGTGCCGGCGCCGATGATGAACATCGTCTTTTCGTTGCGATCGGCGAAGATGTCCCGCAGCCGGCCCTGGAGCGCCTGAATCGCGATGTCTTCCTTGTTGACGGCGATCCGGCCGTCAGCCGTGTATTCGAGCACAATCTGGCCGGTGACCGGTGTCTGCTGCTGGGCGCTCTTGGTTTCGGCCGGCAGGTTGATGTCGATGCCCTTCTGGCTCAACGGCAACGCCGCCATGAAGATGACGAGGAGCACGAGGAGCACGTCAATCAGCGGAGTGACGTTCATGTCCGGACTGGCGTGAGGAATCTCGGCCTTGAAGACCGTCTCGGCGCCGAAATGCTTGTGCGCGTGTGCCATTAGTTTCCTCCCACTCCAGGCGCCCCGCCGGCGCCTTGTGCCTGTCTCCGCTCCGTGATCAGGCCGATGTCTTCGATGCCCGCCTGCCGGAGCTGGTCCATCGCCGCCATCACGGCCGAATAGTCGACGCCTTCGTCGGCCTTGATGAGGACGATTTTCTCGATCTTCGTCCTGAGCGATTTCTTCGATCCGCATGGCGAGCTCGTCCTCGGGCACGAACTTCGCGTTCAAGTAGAACGACTTATCGGCGGCGATCGCCACGACCGTCTGCTCCTGCGTCTCGGGCTTGTCGCTGTAGTTGGACGCGATCGGCAGCTTGACGGGGACGCCCTGCTGCAGCAGCGGCGCGACCAGCATCATGATGATCAGCAGCACCAGCATGACGTCGACGAGCGGCGTCACGTTGATATCGGACTTGACTCCGCCCTTGGCGCCGCCAAGATCCATAGACATAAAGAGATCTCCTTACGCTAACGGTTCTAGAGGTTCTAGAGGTGCGAGAGGTTCTAGAACCGTTACGAACCCCTGGAACCCTTAGAACCCCTAGAACCTTTTCTAAGCCGTCTTCCTGATGAAGAAGTCGACGAGCTCCGACGACGAGTTGTCCATCTCCACGTTGAAGTACTCGACGCGACCGGTCAGGTAGTTGTAGAACCACACCGCCGGAATCGCGACGACGAGCCCGAGCGCGGTCTCGACGAGCGCTTCCGCGATACCGGCCGACACGGCGCCGATACCACCCGATCCGCTGGTCGCGATGCCCTGGAACGCGTTGATGACGCCGACGACCGTGCCGAGCAGTCCGACGAACGGCGCCGTCGATCCGATGGTCGCCAGTGCCGACACGCCCTTCTTCAGGTCCGAGGCCGTCAGGGCCGCCGCGCGCTGAATGGAGCGGCGCACGGTGTCCAGCACGTCTTCACGGCTCAGGCCGCTGCCGCTCTCCTGCTGGAACTGATATTCCTGCAGGCCGGCGAGCACGACCTTCGCGAGGTGGCTGTACCGATAGTTCTTCGACGACGACAGCGCGATCGCGTCCTTGAGGCGACCGTCCTTGAGGTGCTTGGCGACCTGCGGGGCGAACAGCTTCGACTGCTTGCGCGCCTGGCCGTAGGTGTAGATGCGCTCGACCGCCACGCCGATCGACCACATCGACATGAAGAAGAGCACGAAGGCCACGCCCTTGGCGATAAATCCCATCGACTGCCACATTTGGATTAAATCCACTGTCCACCCTCCATCAGAGACGAATCATCGGTTGGGCCGTGCTGGCCCTGACATGACTTGAACGGAAACGTTACTGCAGCGTGAAGTTGACGGTGACCGTCATGATGACCGGCACCGGCACGTTGTTGAGCAGCGTCGGCGTGTACTCCCACTGTTTCACGGCGTCGAGAGCCGCCGCATCGAGCAGCGGGATCGACCGGAGCACCTTGGCCTCCTGCACCCTGCCGTTCGGGCCGATGATCGCTTCGATAATCACGACCCCCTGCACGCGCGCCGACTGCGCGATCGCCGGATACACCGGATTCACGTGTTTGAGCTGCGTCGGCTGCTTGATCTGGCCGCCGACGCGTACCGGCGCCGGAGGCGGGGGTGGCGGCGGCGGCGGGGGCGGCGGCGCTTCGAGGCCGCCGACGATGCCGCCGGTGACACCGCCGACGATGCCGCCTTCGATGCCGGCCGCCTCTGTTTATGACCGGTTCAGGAGCGATCTCCGTCGGCGCCTCCACCGGGGCCGCGGCCGGGTTCACGTCCGCCGTCGGGGGCGGCGGCGCGGCCTGCGCCTGCGGGGGCGGCGGGGGCGGCGGCGGTGGGGGCGGCGGCGGTGGGGCGGCGACGAAGGCGTTCATCATCCCCGGCGGCGTCGGCAGCACGTCTGCCGCCATCAGCGGGATGATGACGACAGCCCCAATCACCACCGTGTGCACAACGATCGAGAGCGGAACCGTGTACCACTTCTGTCCGCCTACCTTGACCGACGGATCAACAATATCGCCAAACATGTCACGTGGCACGGAATGTCCCCTCCTCGGATCTGGCGCTGATTCTGAAAGGCCTGACGGTATGCCTGCGTGCGCGGGCTGACGGCCAAGGCCGGCAATTATAGTCAGTCGAAAAACGGAGAGTCAACGGAACTTTTCGGCGCTTGCAGGCTCGGGAGCTACTCGTCCTTAGCTTAGACACCGGAATCCCTGAAACGGCTCGACACCACCTCCCGGCCTGACACCGCCAACAGCCCGACCGGGGTCCGCCGTTGCCGCGAAAGGCTCCGTCCTAGACACCTTTCTCGCCTGAGCCGATCCGCATGCCGTAGAACGACCGCCAGACGAAGATCAGCGAAAGCCCGAAAAACGTCGCCGACAGCAGGTGGCCGAGCATGGGCCCCATATCGGCCGTGAGCCGCACCGCCAGCTCGACGGCCAGCAGCCCGAACAGCGTCGTGAACTTGATCACCGGGTTCATCGCCACCGACGAGGTGTCCTTGAACGGGTCGCCGACCGTGTCGCCGACGACCGTCGCGGCGTGCAGCGGAGTGCCCTTCGCCTTCAGCTCGACCTCGACGATCTTCTTCGCGTTGTCCCAGGCGCCGCCGGCGTTGGCCATGAAGATCGCCTGGTACAGGCCGAAGAGCGCGATCGACACGAGGTAGCCGATGAAGAAGAAGGGCTCGAAAAACGCGAAGGCGAGCGTCGAGAAGAAGACCGTCAGGAAGATGTTGAACATCCCCTTCTGCGCGTACTGCGTGCAGATCTCGACGACCTTCTTGCTGTCGGCGACCGAGGCCTTCTCGACGCCTTCGAGCCGGATGTTCGCCTTGATGAACTCGACCGCGCGGTACGCGCCGGTCGTCACCGCCTGCGCCGACGCGCCGGTGAACCAGTAGATGACCGCGCCGCCGGTAATCAGCCCGAGCAGGAACGGCGGATGAAGCAGCGACAGCTTCTCGATGTTCTCGCGTCAGGCCGGCGGTGAGCAGCATGATGATCGAAAAGATCATCGTCGTCGCGCCGACGACCGCCGTGCCGATCAGCACCGGCTTGGCCGTCGCCTTGAACGTGTTGCCCGCGCCGTCGTTTTCCTCGAGCAGATCCTTCGCGCGCTCGAAGCGGACGTCGAAGCCGTACTCCCGCTTGAGGCTCTCCTTGATGCCGGGCATCTGCTCGATCACCGACAGCTCGAACACCGACTGGGCGTTGTCGGTGACCGGGCCGTAGGAGTCGACGGCAATCGTCACCGGACCCATGCCGAGGAACCCGAACGCGACGAGGCCGAACGCGAACACGGCCGGCGCGAGCATGAGCTCGCCGACGCCGTAGAGGCTCACGTCAGTACGCGATCGCCATCAGCGACACGATGCTGAGACCGAGCCAGTAGGCGCTGAAGTTGCCCGCGACGAAGCCGGACAGAATATTCAGCGAGGCCCCGCCCTCGCGCGACGAGGTCACGACCTCCCTCACGTGCCCCGACTCGGTCGAGGTGAACACCTTCACGAGCTCCGGAATGATCGCGCCCGCCAGCGTGCCGCACGTGATGATGGTCGACAGCTTCCACCACAGCGTGCCGTCGCCGAGATCCGGAATGAGAAAGTAGGACACGATATACGTGATGACGACCGAGACGATGGAGGTCAGCCACACGAGCGAGGTCAGCGGCGCCTCGAAGTTCATCTTGTCGACGTTGCCGTACCTGCCCTTGGCGACGGCCTCGTTGACGAAGTACGACAGGCCGCTCGCGACGATCATCATGATGCGCATCACGAAGATCCAGACGAGGAGCTGGACCTGCACGCGCGCGTCGTGGACGGCCAGCAGGATGAACGAGATCAGCGCGACGCCGGTGACGCCGTAGGTCTCGAAGCCGTCGGCGCTCGGACCGACCGAGTCGCCCGCGTTGTCGCCGGTGCAGTCGGCAATCACGCCCGGGTTCCGGGCGTCGTCTTCCTTGATGTTGAAGACGATCTTCATGAGGTCGGACCCGATGTCCGCGATCTTCGTGAAGATGCCGCCGGCGATGCGGAGCGCCGCGGCGCCGAGCGATTCGCCGATGGCGAAGCCGATGAAGCAGGGCCCGGCGTAGTCGCCGGGAATGAACAGCAGGATGCAGAGCATCAGCAGCAGCTCGACGCTGATGAGCAGCATGCCGATGCTCATGCCGGAACGCAGCGGGATGGCGTAGATCGGAAACGGCTTCCCGCGCAGGCTCGCGAAGGCGGCGCGCGAGTTGGCGAACGTGTTCACGCGGATGCCGAACCAGGCCACGCCGTAGCTGCCGGCGATGCCGATCAGGCTGAAGAGCAGGATGATCGGGAGCGTCACCGCGATGGGCTTCCCGGCACCGGATTGAGCCACCCGTAGTACGCCGAGATGATCACCGCGATGAACATCCACAGGATCAGGATGAACTTTCCCTGCGTGATCAGATACGTCTTGCACGTCTCGTAGATGAGCTCGGACACCTCGAGCATCGACGCGTGCACGGGCAGATTCTTGAGCTGCGTGAAGGTCATCAGCCCGAACACCAGGCCGAGCGCGGTGATCACGAGCCCGCCCATCAAGAGCGTCCGGCCGTTGACGCCGCGGAAGTCCACCGACGACAAGTCGGGAATGACGAGCGCGGCCTCGCCGCCGCCGGCTTCCAGCCTGCACCTGCGCCGGCTGGTTCGCGGACGCCACGCCCGGCACCGCGGCGGCGAAACACAGCAACAACATGGGGACGATCAGGCGTCCCACGATTTTCTGCACCGTCAAGTTCATCTCACCTCGTAAGGGCAGGATCAAGAGCCCGGACGTTCGGGCACACAAAGGCTCGGATTATATCCGGAAGTCCTGCGCGCGGTCCTCGCCGCGCAATCCGAGCAGCCGGGACGGCAGCGCCATCCCGCCGGTCAGGAAGATCCGGATGCCCTCTTCGACACTGATGTCCGGGAACACCGCGCGGCCGCGCTCGCAGATCACGATGTCGCCCAGATACAGGTGATTCGTGGGGACATAAACGGCGACCAGGGGTTCCGGGCCGTTTCCGCGTTCCACCGTGAATTCCCGGGTCAGGAACCCCAGCGAGTAGCCCTGCTTGTGTTCGAGCATGACGACGCGCTTGAACCCGGATTCGTTGTCCGGGGAAAAAGCCACGACCAGCTGCTTGACGGGCGTATAGATCGTTCGAAACACCGGCAGCCGCAGCAGATAGCCCTCCGCACGCTGCAGCAGACGCTTGCCGATCAGGTTGTTGGCCAGGACCCCCACCAGCACGATGGCGGCCGCCGTGGTCACCAGACCCAGGCCGGGAATGTGGCGGCCGAGCAGCCGATCGTACAAAGGGGTGGTCAGGCCATCCACGACGCCGAACAGCCAGACGAGCGCCGCGACGGTAATGAACAGCGGAACCGTCACGAAGAACCCGGTGATGAAGCGCCTGCGTAGCCACTGCATGAGCGTTGCCGCTACAGGGACCAGCCAGCGGCAATCGCGGCCATCAGCGCGAGGCCGGCGGCGATGCGGTACCAGGCAAAGGGGCGAAAGCCCGATCGGCTCACGAACCCGAGAAACGGCCTGATGACCAGCGCGGCTGCGGCGAACGCCATCACGAACCCGATGCCAATCTCGGTCGCCAGCCCGGCCGAGAGCTGGTCCTTCACCTCGAACAGATCGTGGACGAACGCGGCGGTCATCGTCGGCATCGCCAGGAAGAAGGAGAACTCCGCGGCCGCGCGACGGTCGAGCCCGAGCAGCATGCCGCCAATGATAGTGGCGCCCGCCCGGGAGACGCCCGGGATCAGCGCGAGCGTCTGGAACAAGCCGATGCCGATCGCGCGGGCCAGAGGCGTCTGGTCCGCCTCGGGAATCCGCGGCGCGGGACGAGTCCGCTCGACGATCAGGATGACAATGCCGCCCAGCACGAATGACACGGCCACGACGGCGAGGCTTTCGTAGAGGACCGACTTCACGAAGCCGGCGAGGAAGGCGCCGGCCACGAGCGAGGGGAGGAACGCAGCCAGAATCATCAGCGCAAAGTGCCGGGCGTCGGGGTCAGAGGCAAGCCCGGTGACGACTTTCAGAATTCTGGCGCGATACAGCCACATCACGGCCAGGATCGATCCGAGCTGGATCATCACCTTGAACACCCCGCCCGGATCGTCATACGTTGAGCAGTCGTCCCGCGATGATCAGATGAGCCGTCGACGAGATGGGCAGGAACTCCGTCAGCCCCTGGAGGATACCGAGGAGCGCAGCCTTGACGAGAGACGGCATTTCAGCGTTCAGCCGGCAGCTTTCAGATCTCAGCTGCCAGCGGCCGCTGAAATTCGAGAGCTGACAGCTGAGAGCCGAGAGCCGACAGCTGATGAGCCGTCACGAGGCCCGCGCCTTCCGCTGCGGCTTCGACTTGCGTGCCGGCTGCTGCGGGACGGCAGCCGGGGCGGCCGCCGGCGCGCGCGACGCGGCCCTGGTCGGTCCCTTGCTGCGCCACAGGCTGACGATCGCGGCGGCGATGAACACGGTCGAATACGTGCCCGTGATGATGCCGACGACCATGGTGACGGCGAAGCCGTGCAGCACTTCGCCGCCGAACAGCAACAACGCGATCGAGGACAGCAACGCGGTGCCCGAGGTGATGACGGTGCGGCCCAGCGTCTGATTCACCGCCACGTTGATGACGTGATCGAGCGAATCGCGGCGCATCGACCGCAGGTTCTCGCGGACGCGATCGAAAATGACGATCGTGTCGTTGGTCGAGAAGCCCGTGATGGTCAGCAGCGCGGCGATGACGTTGAGCGTCATGTCGTACCCGAAGATCACGAGAAACGACAGCGTGACGAGCAAGTCGTGAATGGTGGCGACGACCGCGCCGACGGCGAAGCTGAACTGAAAACGGAATCCGATGTAGGCGAGAATGCCGGCGAGGGACAGCACCGTCGCCCAGATGCCCTTGCTGGTCAGTTCCCTTCCAACCGACGGACCCACGACCTCGCGGCCGACGATGGTGAAGTTCCCGACGTTCGCCTGCTTGAGTGCGCTCTCGACCTTCTCCGCCTCGACGGTCAGCGCCGCGCCTTGCTCCTCTCCGGCTTGCGGGACCCGGATCATCACCCGGCGCTCGGACGGATTCCCGAACTCCGCCACGACCGTGTTCTGCGCGCCACCGGGATAGTACTGCGCCAGGGCGTTGCGCACCTGCTCGATCGACGGCTGGCTGTCGAACTGGGCGACGATCGCGGTTCCGCCGCCGAACTCGACACCGAGGACGATCCCCTTCGTCACGAAGGCGACGATGCCGGCCAGGACGATCGAGTGCCGACAACCCCATCGCGTACCAGCGCCACTTGAGGAAGTCGAAGTTGGTGTTCTTGAAGATATGCATGGCAATCGTTCTGCGTTCGGCGTTCTACGTTCGGCTATTAAATACTCAAACCCGGGACCTGTCTTCGGCCGGCCAGCACCAGCTCGAACAGCGTCTTCGACACGAACGTCGACGTGAAGATGTTCGCAAGCAGGCCGACGGCGAGCGTGACGGCGAACCCGCGGATTGGACCGGTGCCGAAATTGAACAGGAACGCCGCCGAGATGAGCGCGGCGGTATGTGTGTCGACCAGTGTGAGGAACACCCGGCTGAACCCGGCGTTGATCGCCGCGCGCACGCCGCGCTGGGCTTCCAGCTCCTCCTTGATGCGTTCGAAGATCAGCACGTTCGAATCGACGCCCATGCCCATCGTCAGCACGAACCCGGCGATGCCGGGCAGCGTCATCACGGCGCCGGCATAGGCCATCAGGCCAAGCAGGATCAACAGGTTGAACACGAGCGCCACGATGGCGTTGATCCCCGAGAGCCTGTAGTAGACCAGCATGAACATCACGACCAGCACCGAGGCCGACCAGCGAGGCCGTCACGCCCGCGCGGATCGAATCGGCGCCGAGCGTCGGGCCAATCGTGAGCTCCTGCAGGTAGGTCAGGCGGGCCGGAAGCGCGCCCGACCGCAGAATCAGCGAAAGATTCTGAACCTCCTCCTGCGTGAAGCTGCCCGTGATCTGTCCGTCGGTCGTGATCCGCCCTTCGATCGTGGGAGCGGACTGAACCCGCCCGTCGAGGACGATGGCCAGCGGCCGGCCGATGTTCTGTGCCGGTCACGTTGCCGAACTTGCGGGCCCCTTCGGTGTTCAACGTGAAGCTGACGGCCGGACGGTTGTTCTGATCGGGCACCGGCCGCGCGTTCCGCAGATCGCGGCCCGTCACCGCGGCCACCTTGCGCACCAGGTAGTACACCGTCGCGCCGGTCTCACCCGGCGCGCCGCTCGTGCCCGGGAGCAGCTCCATGTTGGGCGGCACCTGGCCGTTGACGAGGAGCGTCTCTTTCGCCGCCGACGGCCCCTGCTCGACAATCTTCAGCTCGAGCAACCCCGGGGATCCGATGATATCTTTCGCACGGTTGACGTCGGTCACGCCAGGCAGCTGGACCAGGATCTGATCGGCGCCCTGCTGCGCGATGATCGGCTCGGCGACGCCAAGCTCGTTCACGCGGCGCTCGATCGTCTGGCGCGCCTGCACCACCGCCTCTTCCCGCAGTGTCTGCTGAACGTTCGGCTTCAGCGTGAAGGTGTAGACGCCGCCGACGCCGGAGCTGCGATCGAAGTTCGCTTCGACTTCAGCCGCGGACTGTCCGGAAAGCGGCGTCCTGCCCGTCCGGGACGCCTTCGATCTTGAACTCGGTCGGACTCACTTGCGAGACGTTGCCGACTTGAATGGCGTTCATGCTCAGCAGCTCGCGCAGCCGCTCCATCTCCGTCACCGTCTCGAGATTCAGCGCATCGTCGGTCTGGACGCGCAGCACGAGATGCACCCCGCCCTTCAGATCGAGCCCGAGCTTCAGCCCTCGATCGCGCAGCCACTCGGGCAGCGGGAGACCCAACCTGGACGCGACGATCGGGTAGACGCCCACCGTGCCGAAGATCAGCAAGACCGCGAGCGACGATGATGACTTTCCAACGTAAGGTCGACATCGTTTTACTCCGAAAGCCTGTCGATGTGGGACCGCGAGCCGGAGACAGCCCGGGCTCGCCGCGCGATTACGTCTGTGGTTCGACGACCGGCGCCTGTCCCTGATAACCGCCGATGGCCGCCTTCGCGACCTCGATGCGGATCTTGTCGGCAACCTGGAGCTGCACGCTCTGATCACCCACGCGCGTGACCTGGCCATAGATGCCGCCGGTGGTGATCACGCGGTCGCCCACCTTGAGGCTGTCGAGAAACGCCTGAATCTTCTGCTGCTTCCGCTTCATCGGGAGCAGGATGATGAAATAGAAAATGCCCAGAACGAGCGCGAACGGGACAAATTGCAGCCAGACGCTGCCTCCTTGAGGAGGCGTACCCATGGCGAACACCGGCCAGCATGATCATGAAGCGTTGTTGAGATCCGGGCGCCCGCCACCAAGATGCTCACTCCGGGGACCTAGGTCCTCTCGGACTCCAGGCGGGACAAGCGCTGATGGAACGCGAGCCTGAACTTTTCGAACCGCCCAAGCCCTATAGCGTCCCTAATCCTGCGGAGAGTGTCAAGGTAAAAGTGCAGGTTATGCAACGTGTTAAGGGTCGCCGCGTTCATTTCGCCGGCGAGAAAAAGATGACGGAGGTACGCGCGCGAGAAGGTGCGGCACGTGTAGCAGTCGCAACCTGGATCCGGCGGCGACTCATCCTCGGCATGGCGCGCGTTCTTGATATTGAGACGCCCCTCGCTCGTGAAGAGCTGCCCGTTGCGGGCATTCCTGGTCGGCAGGACGCAATCGAACAGATCGACGCCCCGCGCCACCGCCTCGACGAGGTCCTGCGGCGTGCCGGCGCCCATCAGATATCGAGGACGATCGTCAGGCAGGCACGGTGTCGTCCGATCGACGATGTCGTACATGACGTCGATGGGCTCGCCGACGCTCAATCCCCCGATGGCGTACGCCTCGAAGCCGATCGCGACCGTTCCAGCCGCGCTTTCCTCGCGAAGCTCGGGGAACACGCCGCCCTGGACGATCCCGAACTGCGCCTGTCCGGCGTTCGTCACCGCGACGCCGGCAACCGGGCCGGCCCGCAGCTCGAGCAGACGCGCCCTTGCGCGTCCGGCCCACCGCAGGGTTCGACTCATCGAGACGCGCGCGGCACCCACGTCGGCCGGATGGGCGAGGCACTCGTCGAGCACCATCGCCACGTCCGAGCCGAGCTGCGCCTGGATGTCCGTGGCCTTTTCCGGTGTCAGAAGATGCGCGGAGCCGTCGAGGTGCGACTGGAAGCGCGCGCCCTCCTCGTCAATCGTCCGGCGCGCCGCAAGGCTGAACACCTGGTAGCCGCCGCTGTCGGTGAGAATCGGCTTGGTCCAGCCGATGAAGCGGTGAAGACCGCCGTGGCGGGCGATCAGATCGTCGCCCGGCCGCAGATAGAGGTGATACGTGTTGCTGAGGAGGATCTCGGCGCCGAGTCCCTCGAGATCCCGATGGGTCAGGCCTTTCACGGCGCCTTGCGTGCCGACCGGCATGAAGGCCGGCGTCTCGACGCTGCCGTGCGCGGTCGACATGATGCCGCGCACGGGCGCGCCCCTCGGTGTGACGTGACGCGAAAACCGAAACGAGGGTCAGGCATCGACGGGCGCTACCAGTCTACAATCGTCCCACGATTGTGAAGACCGTCCACGCGAGCGCCATCGTCGTGTTCATGACGCTGGCGGTCGCGACGCCGGCGAGCGCGGCGCTCACCGAAGGGCCGCGCCTCGCCGCGATCTACGACGTGATTCTCGCCGCGCGTTTCGGTCAGGCGGAGATGCGGCTCATGCAGACCTGCCCTCCCGCTCCGGTCGAGGCGTGCCAGGTGCTGGCCACCGTCGCGATCTGGTGGCAGATCCTCCTGGATCCGGAGAGCCGGCTGCTCGACGCTCGGCTCGAACGAGCCGCCGCGGCAGCCGTCGCCGGCGCCGAGGCGTGGACGCGCCGCGAGCCGGGCCGCGCCGAAGCGTGGTTCTACCTCGCCGGCGCCTATGCGCCGCTGGTGCAGTGGCGCGTGCTGCGCGCCGAGCGGCTCGCCGCCGCGCGCGAGGGCAAGAAAATCAAGGACGCGCTCGAGCGCGCGCTCGCGCTCGATCCCACGTTGCAGGACGCCTATTTCGGCATCGGCCTGTATCACTACTACGCCGACGTCGCGCCGGCGGCGCTGAAGATCGTGCGCTGGCTGCTGCTGCTGCCGGGCGGCGATCGCGTGCAGGGTCTGCGGGAGATGTTGCAGGCGCGTGAGCGCGGCGAGCTCCTCGGAGGCGAAGCCGACTACCAGCTGCATTGGTTGTATCTCTGGTACGAGCACAAGCCGGAGGTGGCGCTGACGCTGCTGCGGGATCTCGACGCGCGCTACCCGTCGAACCCGATTTTCCTCCAGCGGATCGCCGAAGTGCAGCACGAATACTTTCACGACCATCGCGCGGCGGCGGCCACGTGGAAGACGCTGCTGGCGCGCGCGCGCGCCGCGCAGGTCGGCGAGCGCACGCCTCGCCGAAGTGCGCGCGAGACTCGGACTTGCCGCGGAGCTGATCGAAATGTCGCATGCCCGATCGCGCCATCGGGCATCTGACCGCGGTGATCGCGCTGCAGCCGACGGCGCCGTACTCCGCGCTCGCGCTGGCTCAACTGCAGCTGGGAGAGGCCTACGATCGTCTGGGCCGGCGAGATCTGGCGAGCGCTGCGTATCAAGCCGCGCTCGCGCATGCGCCGGAGCGCGATCCGGCGAGCGTCCGCGCGCGTGCGCGCGCAGGACTGCGCAACGTGGCGCGCGCGAAATGATCTTCTGATCTTTTTTTTGACAACTTAGTCGCTTTTGTGCTTGACATCCGTTTCCTACGCCCCTAATCTACATCTGGTATGAGGGTGACGGACATAGACCACCCCTAGTGAGGTCGAGGTTGTTCGATCTCGCCCTTTCGCCTGGCTCAGCCGGAGGGTCCGGGAGACAGCGGAAGGTGCCAAGAAGCGACGAGCGCCGACGCTCGGGTGAGCGTGCCAGGCGGCAGCCACTGAATCGAGATCGCGAGCGTTCTCGCACAGCTAAACCCAGATGAAGGGGGGGATAACAGACAATGGCGAAGAAAGCCAAGGGCGGGAAGAAGAAGGCCGGCAAGAAACGGTAAGCTGACCTCGCCCGTCAAAAAAGGGGGCGGCCGTCGCCCCCTTTTCACTTTTAGCACGACCATCGATCCGGCACGTCACCGCTCCGCACTCAGACTCGCTCAGACTTGCACGATTTCTCAGTTCGTTTCTCCCCGTCCCATATCAGCACGCGGCGAATGACATCGAGCTGCTCGATCTGATCGACGACCTCCATCCCCTTGATCACGCGGCCGAAGGCCGTATATCGCGCGTCGAGGTGCGGCTGCGGCGAGTGCGTGATGAAGAACTGGCTGCCGCCGGTGTCCGGCCAGTCGAGCGCCATGCCCAGGGTTCCGCGCAGGTAGGGCCGCTGGTTCAGCTCGTCGCGAATCGTGAAGCCCGGCCCGCCCTCGCCGTCGCCGCGCGGATCGCCGGCCTGGATGACGAAGTCGGGAACCACTCGATGGAAGGTCAGCCCGTTGAAGAATCCCTGTCGGGCCAGCGTCACGAAATTGCCCACGGTGAAGGGCGCGTCGAGCACCGCCAGCTCGATCTGAATCAGCCCGCGATCCGTCTCGATATACGCCTGCGGCGACACCGTCGGGCGCGATCAGGCGCGGCGCCTCATACTCCGCGGTGGTATGCGGCGAGGGTGCGGGGCGGATCCGCGCCAGCGCGTCGCTCGCAGGATCCTGCTGCGTCAGCAGCGCCGCCGCCCGCACGCGCACCGCCCAATCCTTGTCAGCGAGCGCCTCGTTGAGCACCGGGACGGCCTCCGCCGATCCGTACGCGACCAGCGCGCCAAGAGCCGCGGCGCGGGCGATGTACGTGGCATCACGCTGACCGAACCGGTACGCCTCCGCGAGGGAAGCCGCCGCACCCGGCGGCTTCAATTCGGCAAGGGCCTTTGCCGCGGCGGCGCGCACCACCGGATCGTTGTCCTTCAGCCGGGCCGTCATCACGCTGGCCGCATCGGCCGGGTGCAGCTTCGCGAGCGACGCGAGCACCGAAGGAATGACGCGCTCGTCGGCGTCGCCGAGCATCGCGCGGAGGCGCGGCAGGCCGGTCTCCGGCGGCAGCGTCCCGAGAGCCGTCGCGAGCGCGGCCCGCGCGATCCAGTGAGGATCGGGATCCAGCCCTGACAGCACCGTCACGAACCCCTCGGGATCGAGCTGCGCCAGCGCTCGAAGCGTGGCCGCGCGAATCAGCGGGCTGGGATCGGCCAGGATATCCAGCAGGGCTTCGTACGTCCCCTCGCCGCCGGTGGCGCCAATCGCCGACACGGCTTCGAGGCGCAGCTGCGGATCGGGCTTCGGCGCCCGAATGATCTTCATCAACGCCGGAGCGGCCGCAGGATCGCCGAGGCGGCCGAGCGATCGGACGGCCTCGATGGCCACAGGACGATCCGGCGCTCGTGGCCAGCGAAATCAGCACGGGCACCGCGGCGCGGTCCTTCAGTGGCCCCAGGCCCTTGGCCGCAAAGGCGCGCGTGTAAGGGTGCGGGTCTTGCGCGAGTGTCAGCAGCGCGGAGACCGCCCGCGGATCCTCGAGGCGTTGCAGCGCGTAAGCCACGGGCCACCAGCGCACGCGAGGCTGAGCGCCGTCGAGGACGGCGGCGGCGAGCGGCCCGTACGCCTTCAAGCGCACGAGCGCGAACACGGCGGCTTTGAACGCGCCCGCTGGAGAGTCGCGTTGTGCGTCGGCCTCCTCGGTCGGCGGATTGGCCAGCGCGCCCGACTCGACGATCTGGGAAGCCATGCGCGCAACGGCGTCCGCAGCCGCCGGATCGCCGATCAGGCCGAGCGCCTCGGCGGCGCTCCCCTTGACCAGCGGCGAAGGGTCGGCCAGCGCGGTGACGAGCGGCTCGCGGGCGCGTTCTGTCGCCGATCAGGCCGAGCGCGAACGCCGCCATCTGCCGCACTTCGGCGTCCGCGTCAGCAAGGAGCGCCGCCAGCGGCGGCACGCCTTCACGAAAGACCGACGCGGCCGACAGCCAGCGCGGCGCGGCGGCGCACGCGCGCCTCGCCATCGGTCAACAGCCGCACCAGATCCGGAGGAGGCGGAGGCAGAGGCAGGCGGCGGCGGCGCCACCGCTGGCTTCCGGTCCCCTCGAACCGGAACAACCGGCGCCGGCGGCGCCGGCGGCGGCACGACCGGCGAGGGATCGCGCAGCATGCGCTGATCCTCGAGACGGAGGATCCACGACATCTTTTCTTCGAAGGTGGAGGTGACGACGACGACCGGCGGCTTGACAGGCGCCGGGGGCGCGCTGGCGCACGCCGATGCGAGCACTGCCAGCACGCGCGGCGAGACTCGTACGGCTCACGACGCGATGATATCATCGGGCCGCCGTGCACTTCCGCTACATCGCGGTCGAAGGTCCCATCGGCGCCGGCAAAACGTCTCTGGCCGAGCGGCTCGGCACGCGGCTCGACGCGGCACTCGTGCTCGAAGAAGACGACAATCCTTTTCTCGCCGACTTCTACGCGGATCGTCCGGGCGCGGCGCTTCAAGCCCAGCTCTTCTATCTGCTGAGTCGGCATCGTCAGCAGACCTCGCTCCGCCAGGCGGATCTGTTCAGCCAGGTCACGATCAGCGACTATCTGTTCGACAGGGACAAGATCTTCGCGTATCTGAACCTCGACGACAACGAGCTGTTCATCTATCAGCGTCTGTACGACTTGCTCGCGCGCGACGCGCCTCCGCCCGATCTCGTCATCTACCTGCAGACGCCGACCGATGTGCTCCTCAGGCGTATTCGTTCCCGCGACGCCGGCGCCGAACCGGCCGCGTTCAATCCCGACCCGGAGTACCTGAAGGAATTGAACGAGGCGTACCACCACTTCTTCTTTCACTACACCGCGACGCCGCTGCTCGTCGTCGAAACCTCGCAGTTCGAGTCCGACGCGAGCGACGAGGGGCTCGACGACCTCGTGAAACAGATCAAGACGATGGGGGCTGGAACGCGGTATTACGTGCCGAGAACGCGGTAGGACGGCTGCAGGCTGTTAGGACCTCGTCGAGCCGATCAGGCTCGACGTCGGCCGGCAGACCACCCAGCAGTCCAGAGCCTGGAGCCCGGTTTTGGTAAGCTGACACGTTATGGCCTGGTTCAAGAAGGCCCGCAAGCCGATCGCCCCCTCGGACGGGAAGGCCAGCCGGGTCCCCGAGGGGCTATGGGTCAAGTGCCCCGGATGTTCGCAGGTCATCTACAACAAGGATCTGGCGGCCAATCTCAACGTCTGCCCCACGTGCGCGCACCACTTCCGCCTGAGCGCGGCCGAGCGGTTGCGCATGCTGTTCGACGGCGGACTGGACGGAGCACGACCGCAGCCTCACGTCGACCGATCCGTTGAATTTCACCGACACCAAGGCGTACAAGACGCGGCTCGAGGCCGGCGCGGCGGCGACGGGCCTCAAGGACGCCGTCATCGTCGCGTCGGGGGCGATCGACCGGATTGAGACCGTTGTGGCGGCCATGGAGTATGAGTTCATCGGCGGCAGCATGGGCGTCGTCGTCGGAGAGAAGATCGCGCGCGGCATCGAGCGCGCGATCGAGCGGCGCACGCCGGTGGTGATCGTGTGCTGCTCGGGCGGCGCCCGCATGATGGAAGGCGCCCTTTCGCTGATGCAGATGGCGAAGGTCTGCGGGGCCCTGGCACGGCTCGACCGCGCGCGGGTGCCGTACATTTCCGTCCTCACCGACCCGACGACCGGCGGGGTGACGGCAAGCTTCGCGATGCTTGGCGATTTGAACATCGCCGAGCCGAAGGCGCTCATCGGGTTTGCCGGTCCGCGGGTCATCGAGCAGACCATCCGCCAGAAACTGCCCGACGGCTTCCAGCGATCCGAATTCCTGCTCGAGAAGGGCATGCTGGATCTGATCGTCGATCGCCGCGAAATGAAGGCAACCATCGCCGGAGCGCTGCGGTTCATGGGCGCCACGCCAGCCGCCGCCGCACCGGTCGCCGCGGCGGACGAGGCCGTCGCTGGAGAGCCGGCCTCGCAGACATAAGACGGCACGGAATCTGGCGATCGGGCAAGATCGTCAATTGCTGACATGGCTCAAGTCTCAGCCTGAGACTTCAGACTTCAGACTCCAGATTCATGTCTTCCGATCCCCTGACCTGGCTCTTCGGGCTCGAACAGTTCGGCATCAAGTTCGGGCTCGACAACATCGCGGCCATCGTCGCGGCACTCGGCCATCCCGAGCGCTCGTTCGCAACGGTGCACGTGGCCGGAACCAACGGCAAGGGCTCGGTGACGGCCATCGTGGACACCGCCCTTCGCGCCGCCGGCCATCGATCCGCGCGCTACACCTCTCCCCATCTCATCGACCTCACCGAACGGTTCGTCATCGACGGACGGCCCATTCGGCGCGAGGCGCTCGCTGCCGTCGTTGCCGATGTGCGAACCGTGATCGATCGACTGCGCGATGGCGGCCGGATGCGACGCGCAGCCGACATTTTTTGAAGTCACCACCGCTGTCGCCTTCGAGCTCTTCCGCCGGGCCGCCGTGGAGATCGCGGTCTGCGAGGTTGGCCTCGGCGGGAGGCTTGATGCGACGAACGTGATCCAGCCGCTGGTGACGGCGATCACGTCGATCGGCCTCGATCACCAGCAGTACCTCGGCCAGACCCTGCGAGAGATCGCCGTTGAGAAAGCCGGCATCCTCAAGCCGGGCGTGCCGGTCATCGTCGGAAAGATGGCCGCGGAGGCGTTCACGGCGATCGCCGGAATCGCGCGCGACCGCGGATGCCCGATCGTCCGGGCCTGGGAAGGCGTGACGGTGGATGAGCTTCAGCCGGCGCCAGACTTCCGGCAGCGGATTCGCCTTCGGACGCCGGCGCACGACCATGGCGAACTGGAACTCGGCCTGCGGGGCTCGCATCAGGTCGACAACGCCGTCGTGGCCGTCCGGCTCCTCGACGCGCTCGACGCACGAGGCATTTCGGTGCCGCCGGCCGCGCTCGCCGAAGGCCTCTCGCACGTCCAGTGGCCGGGCAGGCTCGATCTGCGCCGCCTGCCGGACGGCCGCGAAGTCCTGCTCGACGCGGCGCACAACGTGGATGGCGCGGCCGCGCTCGCGGCGTTCCTCCGGACGATGCCTTTCGGGAAACCACCGTTGGTGTTCGCGGCGATGCGCGACAAGGCCGTCGACGACATGCTCCGTGAACTCGCCACAACGGTCAGCGCCTTCGTCTTTACCCGTGCATCGAATCCCCGCTCCACCGACGCGACGCACCTGGCGCATCGCGCGCAGTCGATCGCGCCGTGGGCTGCCGGTCGAGGTGGAGCCCTCGCCGGCCCGCGCGTTGACGGCCGCCTGGCGGATCGCGCCGCGGATTGTCGTCGCCGGATCGATCTTCCTGATCGGCGACGTGCTGAAGGAGATCGACAGCCTGTGAGGTCGTGATACGTTAGTCGTGAGCCCGATGTTTCGAACGCTCTTCGTCCTGTTCGTCTGTACGCTCGTCCTGTCTGCAACCTCCGCCGCTCAGCAGGCCGCATCGAACTACAAGGTCTCGGCGAAGATGCAGGAGCGAATCAGCGAGACGCATCTGAAATTCACGGGCGGTGTCGAGTTCGAACAGGGCGACACGACGCTGTTCGCGGACGAGGTCGAGTTCTTCACCGACCAGGATCGCGCCATCGCTCACGGCAACGTCGCGATCTCGCAGGGCCGTAACCGGATCGCGTCCGACAGGGCCGACTTCAATACCAGGACGCGTCTCGGCACGTTCTACAACGCGACCGGAATCGCAAGCGTCCAGCAGCCGCGGCAGAGCTCCCCGGTTGGCGGGTTCGTGGCCCCCCAGTCGGGCAGTCAGGAACACGACGTCTACTTCTTCGGGGAGCAGGTGGAGAAGATCGGCCCCAAGAAGTATCGAATCACCAATGGAGGCTTCAGCACCTGCGTGCAGCCGACGCCGCGCTGGGAGCTCTCGGCAGACACGGTGATCCTGAACATCGACCACTACACGCTGCTCCGTCAGGCGATCTTCAAGGTCAAGGGCGTCCCCTTGCTCTATACGCCCGTTCATCTACTACCCGACCAAGGAAGAGAATCGCGCGACCGGCATCCTGATTCCCACGTACGGAGCGTCGACGATCCGGGGCCAGACCCTCCACACCGCGTTCTTCTGGGCCATCAACCGCAGCCACGATGCGACGTTCCTGTACGACTGGTTCTCCAAGACCGGCCAGGGGACGGGCGGCGAGTACCGCTACAGCTCTGGGACGCGGCGACGGCAACCTGACCGCGTATACGCTGAACCAGCAAGAATCCTCATACGACCTCGACGGCGGCGGAACCGGCAGCTCTGCCGGCCTCCCACACCTACGAGATCCGAGGCAACGCGAATCAGCTTCTTCCGTTCAACATGCGCGGCGCGCGGCCAGGTGAACTACTTCTCGAGCATCGAGACCGTGCAGACGTTCAGCACGCAATATCTACGACGCCTCGAGGAGCCAGCGGAGTTTCGGCGGCAACGTCGTGGGGTCATGGCGCGGCTACACGTTGAACGGGACGTTCGATCGCAACGAGAACTTCTACGACACAAGGTCGTCGGTGGTCAGCGGAAGCACCCCGCGCATCTCGTTCAACCGGACCGAGCGGCCGCTGACCGCGAACTCACCAGTGTTCTTTTCGATGGGAACCGAGGTCGTGCACCTCCTGCGGCAGCGCAACGTCAACGAGCTGGACGCAGGACTCGGGCCTGGGCCGCACCGATTTCTCGCCGCAGATCCGCTACCCGTTCAAGCGCTGGCCGTTCTTCACCGTCAGCTCGTCGCTCGCCTGGCGCAACACGTTCTACACGCGAAGTCAGGATCCAGCGCATCATCGATCCAGTGACCCGCCTGCCGCACATCGTCGACGAGGCGCTGAGGCGCCAGTACTTCACGCTGCAGGCACTGATCCTGGGGCCGGTGTTTCTGCGGGTGTGGGATACGCCCGGAAGCGGCTACGCCGAACGATTCAAACACATGGTGGAGCCGTTCCTCAACGTGACGCGGACATCTCCCATCGACGATTTTTCTCAGATCGTACAGACCGACGGTGTTGACGGAGTCGTCGGCAACGCCACGAGCTACACCTACGGGCTCAACAACCGTTTTTACGCGAAGCGGAAGCTCGGGGCGACGAGCCAGGCTCAGGAAATCGTCAATGTCGCCATCACCCAGTCCTACTACTCCGACGAGCGCCAGGCGCAGTACGATCGCCAGTACGCCACCACCGGTGAAGGCGCCCCTCCAAACCATTTCTCGCCCGTGTCGCTCAGCGTGCGGGCCACGCCGTCGGTCAACTTCAATGCGACGTTCCGCGCTGAATTCGACAGCAAGCATCGCGAGTTGCGGACGATGAACGTGCAGGGCACCCATAACTGGACGGGGCGTATCCAGAGCACGGTCGGCTGGAGCCAGCGGTATTTCATCCAGGGCCTGCAGGGGTTCAACGATCCGGGATCGCTCGATCACTACCTGAACGGCTCGACGAACGCGCACACGCTCGATAATCGCTTCGGCGCCAACTATTCATTCAACTACAACATCCTGCGGTCGGCGCTGCTGCAGCAACGTATCCAGGCTTTCTACAACGCCCAGTGCTGCGGCCTCGCGTTCGAGTATCAGCGGTTCAACTTCGGCACCAGTTCCACCGTTCCCTCCG
Organism: uncultured Acidobacteriota bacterium; assembly: GCA_963745495.1. Taxonomy (GTDB): domain Bacteria; phylum Acidobacteriota; class Vicinamibacteria; order Vicinamibacterales; family CAVVIG01; genus CAVUXJ01. Next base: position 312,951 of record CAVUXJ010000009.1, on the reverse strand, counting down.
ACCGTCGCTTCTTCATCTCGTTCACGCTCGCCGGCCTTGGGAATTTCTCGCCGTTCAGCGGCGCGATGAGCGGCGTGCCTCGTTAACCACATGAGAGCGCGAAGACGCGATGAACACGTGGTGTTCCCGGAGCGGAAGATACGTCGCGTGCTTCGTGACGTCCTGGCGTGATGCGGCGATCGATGCCGGGCCCGACCCTGGTCACCGGCGCCGCCGGCTTCGTCGGTGGCCACCTGCTCGAGCTGCTCGCGCGCGACGAGGTCGAGCTCGTGGCCTGGCACCGCCCTGGCGCCGCGCCGCCCATCGACCTGCCCGCGTCGAAATGGGAACCCGTCGACCTGCTCGATCGGACGGCCGTACGCGCGGCGATCGCGCGACTCCGCCCGGCGACGGTGTACCACTGCGCCGGGGCCGCCCATGTCGGGCGCTCATGGGGGGCGGTCGAGTCCACATTCGCGATCAACGTCCGGGGCACGCATCATCTCGTTCGAAGGTCTCCGCGAGGCCGGCGGCGACGCGCGCGTCCTGATTCCCGGTTCGGCGATGGTCTACGCCCCGTCGAGCGAGCACATCCGCGAGGATCATCCAACGATCCCGGACAGTCCGTACGGGCTCAGCAAGCTCGCGCAGGAACTTGTCGGTTCGGGGAACCCCGGCGGACCGGCGGTCTTCATCGCGCGCGCGTTCAACCACCTCGGCCCCAGGCAGGACCCCGCGTTCGCCGCGTCAGGCTTTGCCCGCCGCATTGCCGACATCGAGGCAGGCCGCTGCCCGCCTGAGATCGCCGTCGGCAATCTCGACGCCCGTCGCGACCTCACCGATGTCCGCGATACCGTGCGCGCGTATCGGCTCATCGTGGAACACGGGACGGCCGGCCGCGCGTACAACGTCTGCACCGGCCGCGCGGTCTCGATTCGCAACCTGCTGGACATGCTGCTGGCGCGGGCGCGCGTGCCGATCCAGGTCACCGTCGATCCGGCGCGGTACCGCCCGGCGGACCTGCCCCTGCTCGTCGGCGCCCCCGACCGGATTCAGCAGGAGCTCGGCTGGACCGCCGACATCCCCCTCGAACGGACGCTGGAAGATCTGCTGGCGTTCTGGCGCCGCCAGCCGTGAGCCGCACGCGCGAAACCTTGCTGGCTGGCGCGGCCATCGTCGCGCTCACGCTGTTTGTCACCTGGCCCCAAGCCGTGCACCTGGGCACGAGAGTCGCCGTCCACGACGATTCGTACTTCAGCATGTGGCGCCTCGCGTGGATCGCGCACGCGCTCGCGACCGACCCGCGACACCTGTTCGACGCCAACATCTTCCATCCCGCGAGAGGATCGCTCGCCTTCTCGGACGCCATGCTGTTCGAAGGCCTGGTCGGGGCCCCGTTCCTCTGGGCGAAGGCCTCGCCGATTCTCGTCTACAACCTCCTCCTGCTCGGCGGCATCGCCGCGTCGGGGCTCGCGATGTTCGTGCTCGCGCGCCACATCATCGGGGCGATGGTGCCCGCCCTCGTCGCCGCGGCGATTTTCACGATGGCGCCCTACCGCATCGAACACTTCATGCACCTCGAGCTGCAATGGACGATGTGGATGCCGCTGACGCTCTGGGCGTTTCATCGGGCGATCGAGGAAGGGACCTGGCGCTGGGGCGCTCTCGGCGGCGTCTTTCTCTGGCTGCAGGTCGTATCCTGCGTGTACTACGGCGTGTTTCTCGCCATCTCAACCGCCGTATTCGTCGTGTTGCTGCTGGCGAGCGCTCCTCGTCGAGCGCGGGCGGCGCTGCCGGGCCTCGTCGGGGGCGCGCTTGTCGCGGTCGTGCTGACCGTGCCGTATGCATTGCCGTACCTGACCAATGCGCGAACACTTGGACCGCGCTCCCCGGCGCAAGTCGCTGCGTTCAGCGCAACGCCGCTCGATTATCTCGTCAGCCCGCCTCAGAACTGGTTATGGGGTTGGACTGCGGCGACCGGAAACGGCGCCGAACGGAATCTTTTCCCCGGCGCCCTCGCCCTCGTGCTTGCCGCAGCGGCATTCGGTCACCGGCCGCGGCGGCTGGTGTTCATCTACGTCGCCATCGCCGCGTTGTCCATCGAGCTCTCCTTCGGCCTCAACGGCCGTGTGTACTCGTGGCTGTTCGACCATGTCGATGCGCTGCAAGGGTTCCGCGCACCCGCTCGCTTTGCCGTCATCGCGTGCTGTGCGATTGCGGTGCTGGCTGGCTTCGGGGCCAACGTGCTGTTTCGCCGGCTGTCTGCGGCCGGCGCCGGGGTGGCCAAGGGAGCCGTCGCCTTGACGTTCCTCCTCCTGGCCATCGAGTATCGAAACACCGGCATGATCCTCACAGACGTTGCGTACGATCCTCCCACGGTCTATAACGTCTACAAGGCCGTTCGGACGCTCGGTCCGGGAGCCGTCGTCGAGCTGCCGCTGCCGGCGCTCGACAAACTTCCAGGCCTGGAAGTCCACTACGCCTTCGCGTCGATCGGGCACTGGTACCCGCTCGTCAACGGGTACAGCGGGTACTACCCTCGCGAGTATGTCGAAACCGTCGTCAGAATGGAGAACTTTCCCGACGACCGGTCAATTGCTCAACTGAGAAACATCGGCGTCCGCTACCTCATTTTTCACCCACACCGTCTATGCAGGGAGCAACTACGCGTCTCTTGTCAAGCGAATGGCGGAACGACGCGAACTGCGTCCCTACGGCACGTTCCCGGCGCAGGGCAGGCACGCCGAGCTGTTCCTGCTCGAGAAGTAAACGCGATGTGGAGCCGAGTGCGGCCACTGGCCCATACCATCCCCCTCGCCTGCCTGACGCTGAGCGTCGCGGCGCTCGGTCATGCCTTGCAGATCGCGAACGGCTTTTACGACTCGACCGCGCTGGGCTGGCTGACGGTCGCCTTCGCGCTCTGCGCCGCGCGGCGTCTTGAGCTCAACGCGCACGCCATCCGGCTCCTTCAGCGCCGGTCTGACGCTTCGCCTGATCATCGTCGCCGCAATCGGATGGCAGGTGGTTGCGCTGCTGACGGCGCCGCCTGGAATGTACCTGACGCCTCGCGCGAACCTGAACGTCTTCAAAGCCGCCGTGATCGCGGAAGCGACGATTGTTGCCGTGGGCGCCGCCGGCCTCGAGAGGCTGGCTCGCTTGTGGTTCCCTGCCCTTCTCTTCGTCCATTCGCTGCTGGGCGGGTGGATCCTGATCGCGTCGCCCACCCCCCACATCGACGTCGTTGTCGTCCATCGCGCGGCGATTGATGCCCTGCTCCAGGGCCACAATCCATACGCGATCACGTTTCAGGACATTTACGGTGCCAACTCCGGCTTTTACAATCCGGAGGCCGTCAGCGGCGGCCGCGTGATGTTCGGTTATCCGTATCCGCCCCTCAGCCTGCTGCTCGCCGTACCGGGCCAGCTCCTGGCCGGTGACTACCGTTATTCCGAGCTTGCCGCCGTTGTCCTCGGCGCCGGTTTGATCGGCTATATGCAACCGACGATCACGGCGCGACTTGCCGCCGCGCTTTTTCTGACACAACCGCGCGGCCTGTTCGTGCTCGAGCAGGGCTGGACTGAACCGATCGCCGTGCTCATGGTCGCGCTCACGGTATTTACGATGATTCGACGCCCGCCGCTCGCTGGCTGGACTGGCGGCCTCGCGGTCGTGACGAAGCAGTACCTGATGTTGGCGGTCCCGCTGCTGGTGCGTTTCGCGGCCCGTCGCTCAGACGGAGGGACGGTCAGGTTCGGACTGCGCGGCGTGTTTGCCGGAACGCTGCTCACGCTGCCGTTTGCGCTGTGGCACGTGCCGTCATTCCTCGAGAGCGTCGTCTTCTTGCAGGCTCGCGAGCCGTTCCGGAGCGATTCGTTGAGCTATTTGAGCTTGGCGGCCCGAGAAGGGTGGGGCACCGGCTCCATCGGTTGGGCGATTGCCGTCGCGTGCATCACGCTCATCATCAGCGCGCGCGCAACGCCCAACACGGCCGCCGGGTTCGCCGGGGCGCTCGCTTTATCGTCCTTCGCGACCTTTGCCTTCGGTTCCAAGGCGTTCTGTAATTACTACTTCTTCGTCGTCGGTATGCTCTGCTGCGCTATCGCGGCTCAATCCCACCCGCGCTTGACACCGGCACGCGGTGCGACCATGATTGGCGAAGATAAAGCGAAATCAACGGATAATTGCTCGATTTCTTCACCCATGGCTACTTATCCGCTCCTGCTCGACCTGGGCGCGAAGAAACCGACGACGCGGGAGATTGCCAGCGCTCGTCAAGCAGGGCGGGACCGCTGCGCTGACGGAGGCGGAGCGTCGCGCCGACGAGGCGCGGTATCAGGAAGTCACGTGCCGTTCCGCCCTCAACCGTGTCCAGGGCATGCCGTTCAACTGGACGCTGAATCCGTACCGCGGGTGCACGCACGGCTGTCATTACTGTTTCGCGCGGCGCTATCACGTGCAGTTCGAGATGGACTCCGACGACGAGTTCGCCTCGGTCATTCTGGTGAAACGGAACTTCGTCGAGGTTCTGCAGCGCGAGCTGGATCGCCCGTCCTGGACGCGCGAGCACGTGGCCTTCGGCACCGCCACCGATCCGTACCAGCCGATTGAAGGTCACTACCGCCTCACCCGTCAGTCGATCGCCGCGCTGGCGCGCGGGCGCACGCCGATCGGGCTCATCACGAAAGGCCCCATGGTGGTGCGCGATCGGGATGTCCTGATGGACCTCACGCGGGCGGCAGGCTGCACGGTGTACATGAGCGTGCCGACGGTGGACGATGAGGCGTGGCGGACCCTCGAGCCGGGCACCGCCCATCCGCTGCAGCGTCTGCGCGCGGTTCGCGACCTCGTCGACGCCGGAGTGAACGCCGGCGTGCTCATGGCCCCTATCGTTCCCGGCTTCTCATCGTCGATGACCAAGCTCGAACGCACCGTGAAAGCCATCGCGGACCATGGCGCACGCTTCGTCGGCTGCAACGTGATGTACCTGCAGGACGGCACGCGCTCACACTTCATGAAGTTCATCGAGCGCGAGTTCCCCTCGATGCTGCCCCGCTTCGAACGGCTGTACGTCAAGAAATATCCGCCGGACGCCTACCGCAAGGAGGTGCAGGCGATGGTGCGCACGCTCCAGCAGCGATACGGTGTCACCAAGCGGGAAGAGGCGCAGAGAAGCCGCTCGAATCGAACACGCTCGGGGGAGCCGGAGCAGGTTGGATTCGCGTGGTGAACGGATGAAACAGCTGAAATCTGAAACCTGAAGGCGGAGGGCGGAGGCAGACGTCAGATTCAGACTTCAGATTTCAGATTGTCCTCAGCCACCGGTGAGCCGCTTCACCAGCCGATAGCCGAACTCCACGCCTTCGAAAAACCACGTCTGCTGGATGCGTTCATCCCGTCCGTGGGCACGGATGTCCTCGACGTCTTCGAACATTCCCGACACGCCGTACACGGCAATGCCCGCCCGGCGGAGATAGACCGCGTCGGTGGCGCCGGTGCTCATCGTGGGAATGACCGGTACACCTGGCCACATCTCAGCGGTGGTCCGCTCGATAGGACCAAGCACCTCCGGCGCAAGCGGTGATGGCGGACTCGGCTGCGCCTCGGCGATCGGCGTGACGACGACTCCGGCATCGGCCACGACGCGCCGCAAGCGTCGCAAGCACGTCCGCCGGCGGCTCGCCCGGCAGGATCCGGCAGTTGACGACGGCGCGCGCCCGCTGCGGCAACGCGTTTTCCGCATGGCCTCCTTCGAGCATCGTGGCGACACACGTCGTGCGCAGCCGGGCGTTGTACTCGGGCAGGCGAGACAAGACGCGAGTCGCGGCAGGATCGCCCGGGCCGGCGCAACACGGCGCGCATCGCTGCCGCCACCTCGGGCGGCTCGGACGCGGCGGTGCGCTCGAAGAACGCGCGAGTGACCTCGTTCAATTTGACGGGAAAGCTGTACGCGGCGAGCCGCGTGAGGCCTGCTGCAAGCTGGTGGATTGCGTTGTCGGGCCTGGGCAGCGAGCTGTGCCCCCCGCTGTTCGTCACCAGCATCTCGAAGCTCTGGTACACCTTCTCACTCGCCTGCACCGTCAGGCGAGCCGCCGGCCCTTCCTGACGATCCCGCCTCCGCCTTCGTTGAGCGCGAACGAGGCGTCGATCAGCTGCCTGTGATTTTTCAGCAGCCAGTCGACACCGTTATCGGCTCCCCCTTCTTCGTCGGCAGTGAGCATCAGAATCAGGTCCCGGTCCGGCACGTATCCTTCGCGCTTGAAGCGGATCAGCGTAGCCGTCCAGGCCGCCGCTTCATCCTTGTTGTCGGTCGTGCCACGGCCGTAGAACCATCCGTCGCGCACGAGAAACGTGAATGGGTCGACGGTCCAATCCTTCGGCAGCGCTTCGACCACGTCCAGGTGCGCCAGCAGGATGATCGGCTTCCGGCCGGCGTTCTTGCCGCGCAGCCGGGCGACCAGGTTGCCCTTGTCCGGGAGCGGACCGAGCACCCGCACGTCATCGTCTGGAAATCCCGCGGCTTTGAGCCGGGCGGCGATCGCCTCCGCCGCCCGTGTCGTGCTTCCCGATTGTGTGGTGTTGATCTCGATCGATTCGCTGAGGATCTCCAGGGCGCAGCGCATCGTATTCGGCCGAACTGCGCTGATCGCCCCGGGGGTACGTCCTGCGCGCCCATCGTCACAATGAGCAGGGCAGGCAAGACGGCCGGGAGCATCGATCGCAGCATGACGTGACTCTTTCTCTCTTCAGACCGCGATTCCTGCGGCAGCGTAGGCGTCGAGCGCGTCCTGGCTGAAGCACGCGAAGATGACATGGGCAACCGACCCTGGCGTCGCCAGTTCGGCTCGCACGGTCTCAACCGCCACCGCGGTGGCGGCGGCGAGAGGATATCCGTAGATGCCCGTGCTGATGGCCGGGAAGGCGATGCTTTCGAGCGCCTCGGTTCGTGCGAGCGCGAGCGACGCGCGATACGCCGCGGCGAGCAGTTCCGGCTCGCCAGCGGAGCCCCCCCGCCAGACGGGGCCGACCGCATGGATGACGAACCGTGCCGGCAACCGGAACCCTGGGGTCAGCCGAGCCTGACCGGTCGGGCACGGCCGCACCCGCGCGCACGCAAGCGCGAGATCCGGCCCCGCCGCTCGATGAATCGCCCCGCACACACCGCCGCCCTGAGTCAGATCGGTGTTCGCGGCGTTGACGATCGCATCGACGGCCAACGTCGTGATATCGACCAGGCGTGCGTCGATCTGCTTCAATCGTCGTGCCTCCAGCGTCCAGGATCGCTCGTCCCTCGATGCGCGTCGTGACTTCGGCGGCGCCTCGCGTCCGGTTCCATAATCGGCGGCCGGCCGTTGTATGCTAGGCAACCTGAATCGGTCTTGCGGCCGATGGCCGGCGGTCCTACAGACCCTTCAAAAAGGAGCAGCACAATGCGACAGCTAGTAGCCGCAACAATCGGCGTCATGGTGACACTCGCGCCCTTGTCGGCGCAGCAACCCACGTGCAAGATGTGTCCAGGTGCGTTCATACCAAACAGTGAACTGCAGGCCTACGCAAAGAGGGCCATGGAATTCGGTCTCGTCGATCAACAGGTTCGTCAGGTTGACGTCGGCAAAACCAACCTCGCCGTCGGCCTCGTCTATCGCGGCAAGCTGGACAAGCCGGCGCCGCAGTCTGTGGCGGAGCACGATCTGGTGAGCGAGCTGTACCACGTCATCGAGGGGAGCGCGACGCTCATGCTCGGCCCCGATATCACCGACATGAAGCGGCGGCCCGCCGACCTGGAGACCGTCCGGCTGTACAACGGCCCGGGGAACAACGGCGCCTCCATTCGCAACGGCGTCAGCTACGACCTCAAGCAGGGCGACGTGGTCATCATTCCAGCCGGCACCGGCCACTGGTTCACCAAGATCGACGACCACATCGTCTATCTCATGGTGCGGCTCGACCCTGACAAAGTCACCCCGCACAAGACCGAGGCTGAATCAAAAGCGTATCTGGCTACGAAGCCCACCGGGAAAAAACCGCCACAGTAACCTCGCTGACGCTTCCCGCTGTCAGCCGTCAGCTCTCAGCTCAGCCACTGCGCGCATTTCAGCAGCCACGGCCGAGACTGAGGGCTGGCAGCTGGGCTGCCCTCGGCCTACTCCGGCTCCGGCCAGGGCGTTTGCGCCCCATCCGGCAACGGATAGCGGTCCACATTGAGGGCCATCGACACCAGGTCGTAATACCCCATCGTCGCGACCAGATCGACGACCCCCCTTTCGCCGAGCACGCGCAGCGCCGTCTGGAACGTTCCGTCGCTCACCCGGCGGCGGTCGCGCAGCTCCGTGCAGAAGTCATAGATGACGGCCTCGTCCGGCTGCATCTCAGCCGGCCGGTGACCCGCTTGAATGGCGTCGATCACGGCGGCGTTCAAGCCGGCGCTCAACGCGAGGGTCTTGTGCAAGTACCACTCATATTGAGACGACCACCACCTGGCCGTCATCAGAATGGCCATCTCGTTGAGCCGCTTGGGCACCACCGTCCGGAAGCGCAGGTATTCACCGAGCTTCTGGGAGAGATTGCCCATCTCCGGACTTCGCAGGAGGACGTTGAACGGGCCCTCGAGGCTGGTGCGCGCCCCCGAGAGCAGATCGTCCACCATCGCTTTCTGTTCCGGTGTGAGCTGGTCCGCGGTGAGCGGCTTGAAGCGATCTCCCTGAAGGTTGAGCAGCGCCATCGTCTTCGTGTACCAGAAATTGCAGACTTCAGATTTCAGGTTTCAGATTTTCTTGACGTCATACCGTCCGCGTGGCCAGGACGCTGTCCGCGAGACGCCGGATGCCCTCGTCGATCTCCGCGGGCGAGAGTGCGCAGAAGGGCAGCCGCAGGAATCGCTCGCCGCCTCCCTGTGGAAAGAAGGCGAGACCCTCCGCGAGGTTGAGACCGCGCGCAGCGGCCGCCGTCCGCACCGCGGACGCGGTCACGCCTGCGGGAAGAGTGAGCGAGATGAAAAACCCGCCATCGGGCCGCGTCGCCACGGTATCCGGCATGTACTTGTCGAGGCCGGCAAGACACGCATCGAGGCGCGGCGCGTACAGCTTCTTCAGCCGCTCGATCTGCGGCGGCAGCAGTCCGCGGCGGCACCATTCGTTGGTGATGCCTTGAGCCACGTAGCCAGGGGATATGTACGTGTCCTCGGCGGCCTTCGCGAATGTGGCGATCAGCTTCGGCTCGCCGATCATGAATCCGGTGCGCACGCCCGGCGCAATGAGCTTGGTGAACGAGCTCATATGAAGCGTGATTTCAGGCGCCAGCTCGTACAGGGTCGGTTCCTCGCGGCCACGATAACGAAGGAGACGGTAGGGCGCGTCTTCGACGAGGAGAAAGCCGTGCCGGGCGGCAAGCTTGACGATCTGCTGCCGCTTCGCTCCAGAGCACGTCACGCCCGCGGGATTCTGGAAATCCGGGATGACGTAAAAGAACTTCGGCACGCGGATCGCCAGGGCCTGTTCGAGCGCCTCGATATCGGGGCCATCGGCTTCGACCGGGATGCCGACCACTTCGGCGCCGTGGCGGCGCAGCAACGTGAGCGTCCGGTCGTACGTCGGCGCCTCGGTGAAGACCGTGTCGCCGGGCTGCAGCATGCGCAGGCACAGGAACTCGATCAGCTGGAGCGATCCGTTGCCCGTGAGGACGCGGTCGACCGGCACACCCTGCCACTCGGCGAGCCACTCGCGCAGCGGCTGGAAGCCAAGCGACGGCCCGTACTGGAGCATCGCCACCCCATTCGTTCCGAGGGCGGCCTCCGCCGCGGCGATCACCTCGTCGATCGGAAAGGACTCGCTGGCGGGAACTCCGCGCGTGAAATTGATGGTCTGCATCGCAGGTGTCGTCCTGGCGCGGGCTCATTCCGGCAACCGGGATTATTTCGAAGGACGGGGGGCCGCAACGCCCGTTCATCACGTATGATAGCGTTCGTCGCTGTCCGGCGAGAAATGGCTGCTCTTCGAGGCGGCCTACATCGGGAGGCACATGTCATGAAGCACCTTGCTCGACTCCTCGCTGCCGTGCTGGTCGTCGTCGCTCCCGCCGTTGTCTCCGCCCATTTCAGGCTGCTGGAGCCAGCCTCCTGGCTCATCGAAAACGACCGTGGCGATCCGCAGAAGGCCGGTCCTTGCGGTGGCACCAATGCGGACTGGGGCAAGCCGAGCAATGTCGTCGGCAAGGCGGTCGGCGGTCAGAAGCTGCGCCTCAGGATTCAGGAGACCGTCTACCACCCGGGTCACTACCGCGTGGCGCTGGCGGTCAACTCGCACCATGAGCTGCCGCTCGACCCGGAAACCACCACACGAGACAGCGAAAGGGGACCGTGGTCCGTGTCCGCTGTCATCCAGAACCCGCCACGGATCCCGGTGATCGCCGATGGCCTGTTCGTGCACGCTACGAAGCCGGCCGGCACGCTGCCTCCTTGGGAGACCGACATTCAGCTTCCGAACATCAACTGCCGGAAGTGCACGCTGCAGGTCGTGCAGTTCATGGCCGAGCACGCCTTCAACAATCCCGGCGGGTATAGCTATCACCACTGCGCGGAGCTGCAGATCACAGCGGACTCCACGAAGCCGCTCGACCAGGGATGGCCGAGCTGATCGGCAATCCGATTAGCTTCGAGGGAACGGCGGCGCGGGCGACTGACCTCTCAGCGATGCTGGAAGGTACACGTCTCAGGTTAGCCGTGTCTGATTGGCGGATGCCTCAATCACCCGCGCGAGGCGCCGCTCTTTCGTCTCGTCCTGCTTCGCGCTCATCACCAGGAAGATCATCAGCCGCCGATATCCTGGCGGCTGTGACTGGAAGAACGCCCACGCCTTCTTGTTCGCCCTGAAGCGCCGGTCGAGCGCGGGCGCGAAGCGTTTCGGTCGGTTCTCGAAGGAGTAGATGCCCGACCGCGCGGGATCGCGCTTTGCGAATACCTCGAGGCCGCGTGGCTGCATGATGCCCAGGCGCTTGAGGTTCCTGGCGCGCTTGATGTTGATCGTGCTCCAGACGCTCCTCGACTGACGCGGCGAAAAGCGGTGTGTGTACCCGTGCTCATCGACGCGTTTCTTGATGCCGTCGATCCAGCCATAACAAAGCGCCTGATCGACCGCCTCCGCGTAGGTGAGGCCCTGCCTTCCACAGTCCTTCTTGTAGAAGCCGACCCAGACCTCCGGCGCAGTCTCGTGATGCGTCTGGAGCCATCGCCTGAAGTCTGATGCGGATCGGAAGAAGATCGGCTTCAAGGCAGGCCGAGCAGCCGTGCCGGGTTCTGCTTCGCCATCCGGTCCACTTCCTGCGCGGTGAACCCTTTGCCGCGCTGGGCCATGAGGAACGCGCCGAAGCCGTCCGGCGGCAGCGCGTTCCCCTGCTGTCCGAGATCCGACGAGAGGATGCAGAACTCCGGCCCGATTTGCCGGATGGCGTCCGCGAAGCGGGTCATCCGCGCATCGGCATCGGGCGTTTTCAATGAGCTGCCGGTAAACTCGATGAAGGCGCCGAGCTTCGCCGCTTCCTGCATCTGGGCCACGGTCATGGACACGGGTGGATTCATCGCGTGTGTGACGACCATGTGCTGCACGCCCTGGCGCCGTCCCTCGCGAAGCATCATCAACCCTTCCCGCGACGCCGAATGACCCGTGGCGAGCACGAGATTGTGCTTCGCGATGAGCGCGATGACCTGCTTCACCTCCGGCACCAGGTCGTCACCACGCGAGACGGTCACGAATGGCCGATTCTCCTTGGAGAATCGAACCTGGTTCTCGGCGTCGAAGGTCGGCATCCAGACCATCCGTCCCCATCCGCCGGTCACCCGCGTCATGTGCTCGACAGCGGCCGGGTTGATGCCGCCGACCGTGAGGTTCAGATCGATGCCGCCGAACACTTCGATACCCGGGACCAGCTTGCGCACCATGAACACCGGCCCGGCTGTCGACTCGTAGTGATTCTTGAGGACGATCGCACGCATCCCCCGCGCAAGGGCCAGCTTCGCGACGTCAACCCCGTCGATCGACCGCGGACGATCGTCGGGAAGGCTGTGGACGTGAATGTCGATTGCTCCAGCGAGCGCGCGGGCGGCATCGTCGGCGCCGCCGCCCTGACTGGCCGCCGTCCCTCCAGCGGTCATCTCCAGTGCGCCCAGCAGTGTGACTGTCACGACAAGCAGCGCACGTGAGAAAATCCTGGGATTGCCGTTATGGGTGCTCATAGTCCTCTCGCCCACCTGATGTACTTCCCGTCTTTCGTCACCTTCGGCCGCCTCAGCGCACGGCGATCGGCGCAACCGTCGAGCCGGTGGCGCCCTGAAGCTTGAGCGGCTGGAGCACGAGGGCAAACTCATACGCGCGCGCCGCCGCGAGCTCGTCCAGCTTCATGTGCTCCAGGATGTGAATGCCGTTGACGACGAGCATGATTTGATGGATCGGATTGGACACGGCCTTGTCGGAATTGGGAGTGACGTTGACCGCCGAATTGTCGGCGCCGACGAGGATCGGGTCCTGGCGGGCCACCCATTCGCCCGCGGTAGCGCCCAGCCCGGGGCTGGTCTTCATGTAGCGCGCATTTTCCTTGCCCCACAGCGTCCCCCAGCCGGTATGGATGATCACCGCGTCGCCAGGCTGCAGCGTCAACTTCTGCCGCGCAAGGGCTTCCTGCAGATCGCCGACCGTGATCTCGTACGTGTCGGGCAGGACCGCCACTCCTTTCAGGGCCGCGACGTCAATCAGGACACCGCGGGTCATGATCGCGCCGACATTTTCGATTCCCAGCTTGGAAAAACCGCCGCGTGTGGCAGTTTCATCGACCTTGAAGCAGTTGTACATGCTGTTGCCGACCGTCTGATGCGCGAAGCCGTCGAACTGGGTCCCGACCTGGCCAATCTCCGCCAGGACCATCTCCTCGTTGCTCCCGCGCCGGTTCGATTCGGGGCTCATCACCGTGCGCTTCGTGAGCAACTCGAAACGGCGCGTCGCGCTCAACGGCATGTCGCCAGACAGCACCCGCCCCAGCTCGAACACCTGGCCGGTGCGGATCAGACGGGCGGCGCGCAACACCGTTTCGGGCTTCATGTGATTGGCCGCGCCGCGCTGATCGCCTGCGCCCCACTTGGAGGGACAGCGCTGTTCATCCGTGGGAGGCCGCCACGACTGGGCCTGAGCGCTCACGCTGACTGTCCCGAGCATCGCCGAGACGGCGATCACGAAGAGACGACCCCTGACCATCACACCCTCCAATGCGCGACGCTTACAGCACGCGCGCCTGACGCATCACCGGTTCGGACTTCTGGCGGATCTCTCGAGCGACCTCGAAGGGATCACCCTGCTGGAACTTCGGCAGGAAGAGCTCGACCGACAGGGGACCGGCGTACTCCTTCTCCGCGAGCTTGCGAAGCATCCGGTTCAATGGAGCAATCCCGTCGCCCGGGATGATCCGGGTCGTGCTGTCCAGCAGCTCACGCGGGATATCCGGCACATCCTGGAAGTGCACGTGGCCGATTTCGCCGGGACGGATCAGATCGAGATCCTCGAGCTTGTTGAGGCCGGACCAGAAGTGGTAGAAGTCGAACAAGATCGCCATGTTCGGATGCGCCGCGGTTCGGGTCATTTTCAGCAGCGTGGGCAGCGTGGAGATGTACGACGACGTGCGGATGAATTCGGCCATGACCGTCAGGCGAAATTGCTTCGCAAGCTCCGCCACCTGACGCATGTTGTCCGGTCCGGCCTTGTAGTCCTCCTCCGTGAATTTCTGAGTCGTGCCGGTCGGAGAATAGATGCGGGTCAGTCCCAGGGTCGAGAACATCTCGCAGCGCTTCTTGAACGCCTCGAGCGATGCGGCGCGACCGGGGTTCGGCTCCCACAGTCCCCCCACGCCACAGGCAGCACACACTGGAGTCAGCCCGAGATCGGACAGGACCCGCCCCGCCGCTGCCAGGGTGTCTGTTTTCAGAAAGTCGTCGAGAAGCGCGGCCGTGATCTCCACGTGTTTGATGCCCGCGCGAGACCACCCTTCCAGCGATTTGCGATAGCCCGCTCCTGAGGACGTGTTCTGGTGGATGGCGAGTGTCATCTTGCCGGCGGCGACAGCGACGGCCCGTGCGGCGATCAGAGCCAGGGGCGTCGACAGAAGCGTTCTTCTGGACAGCATGGAACCTACTTCTCCTGAATGATGAGCAGTCTGTTTATTGCGTCTTTCCCGAATATTGGGCGTCGGTCACAGGGTCCATCCACTTCGTGGCGCCGCCCGGAAAACCGACGTTCAACTGTGTCATCGCCTGCGTCGGCGTGGCGCCGTGCCAGTGGGCGATGTTCGGTCCGGTAAATATGCTTTCCCCGGGAGAGAGGGTCCGGACAGGCTTCCCACGCTCCTGAACGAGCGCGCGCCCTTCTTCGATCAGAAGCAGCTGGCCTCCCGGATGGCTGTGCCAATACGTCCGCGACGCAGGCTCGAACTTCCGGCGCGCGACCGTGACCCCCGTGGGTTCCGCGGTGGTCGACGTACCGGTGATGAGCGCGGGTGTCGCGGCCGCCGCCGGCTTCTGGCCACCTGGCTGCTGGGCATGACCGATCCGAAGGACGACCACCACCAACGCCAGGGTGAGCCACAGGAGCACGCCGGCGAACTGCCGAAGCCTGGGTGTCGCGAGGGTGACTTTTTGGGACGACATAGTATCAATTCACCTTTCTGTGGGAGATTTGCCTCACGCTTCCAATAGAACCCGCCACGTGTCGAACTGCGCCGCTGCGTCGCCCATCTCGGTTGTCCGCACGATCCTGCAACCGCACACGTGCGGGCCCGCCGCTCTCGCACCGACCGGGACCGGCGGTGAGATGATCACCTCCACGGCCGTGCCGGGCGGCAGTTCCGTGGGCCCGAACAATACGCCTGATTCACTCAGGTTCACGACGCGGCTCAGCAGCCATTCCTCGTCGCCCTGCGCACGATAGGTGATCGGCAGGCGAAGCTGGAGCCGGTCGGCGCGGGGAACGGGATTCATCGGGTGAACGGTTCGTCTCTCCCGAGCCTGAGACGCCAGCTGCGACCAGGTCCCGGTCTGCACGCTGCAATATACCGCTAGCCCCGTCGTACTGCGACAAGGAAATCTGCAGCTCAGGGAAGGCTGAGCGCGATGAACTCCGGCGCATGGTCCTCGCTGCCGATCGCCACGACCAGATACTGTTTGCCTTCAAACATATAGGTCATGGGCGCGCCGGTTGTCCCTGCGGGCAGTTCGGTTTCCCACAGGATGCCGCCGGTGGCTTTGTCAAACGCGCGGAACTTCCGCCCACCGGCGCCGGGCGCGATCGAGTGCGGCATCTGGGGCGGCAGTCTGGTTCCGGCCCGCACCATGACCGGATCCCCCTCTCCGACGAAGAGCAGCGTCTTGGTCAGCAACGGGGCGCTGCGGCCGGGATTGCCAAGCGGCGGCAGGTTGAGCGGCTTCAGCAGCGGGTGATTTCGCGGGCCGTCGCCGTTCGGCGTCATCCACAGCAAGTCGCCCTTGTTCAAGTCGATCGCGGTGATGCGGCCGTAGGGCGGCTTGAGCAGCGGCAGCCCCTGCGGTCCGGGCGGATAGGCGCGCAACCCGGGCAGATAGTCGAGATCGCTTTTCGGAGTGCCTTTGACGAGGTCGGCAACGAATGGACCCGTAATCGATTGAACGTACAGGATGCCTGTCTCTGGATCGAACGCGCCGCCCTGCCAATCCGCGCCGCCTACCGAGCCAGGCAACTGCACCGTTCCCCTCACACCGTTGGGACCATCGCGCCGCACGGTCGGCGGCGTGAACAGCGGACCGATCCTGTATTGCTTGACGAGCTCGACCGCTTCCTTGCGGAGCTCTGGGGTGAAGTCGATCAGGTCGTCGATCGCGACCCCCTGCCGATCGTAGGGAGGCGGTTTGGTAGGAAATGGCTGCGTCCGCGACGTGCGCTCGCCCGGCGTGTCGGAGGCCGGCACGGGGCGTTCCTCGATCGGCCACACCGGCTGACCGCTCAATCGATCGAACACGAACGCAAACGCCTGCTTGGTCAGCTGCACCACCACCTTCATCCGCTTTCCGCCCACGGTGATGTCGCCGAGAATCGGAGCGGCGGGCAGGTCGTAGTCCCACAGATCGTGATGGACGGTCTGGTAATGCCAGACGCGCTCCCCCGTGGCGCACTTGACGCAGACCAGGCTATCGCTGAACAGGTTATCGCCCAGCCGATGCCCGCCGTACATGTCGTTGGTCGGGCTCGTGAGCGGGAAATAGGCGAGCCCGGCCTCCTCGTCGGCGCTGATCATCGACCACAGATTGATGTTGCCGGTGTACGCCCAGGAATCGTTTTCCCAGGTTTCGCTCCCGAATTCGCCCGGCCGGGGGACGACGCGAAACGTCCAGCGAGGCTTGCCCGATCGCACGTCGAACGCCTGAACGTTCCCAGGCGGCTGCTCCTTGGATTGCGGCCGGTCGGTCATGCTGCCGCCGGTCATCACGACGTCGCCGCACACCTGTGGTCCGTTTGACGCCACGTAAATGGTGGCCCTCGGTCCCAGGCCGCGCTTCAGGTTCACCCGGCCGTTCTCACCCCACGTCGTGACCGGCTGTCCGGTACGCGGGTCGAGCGCGATGAGATACTCGCCGCGGATGACAAACAGCCGTCGCTGGTTCCCTTCCGCCCAGTAGGACACGGTGCGAGTGCTATCGCCCAGCAGACCCTGTTGCGGCTCGTCGGCGAAAGGCTGCTGCACCCACAGCGTCTTGCCCGTGGCCGGATGAAACGCCTCGACGAGCCCGATGCCGTTCGGGCCATAAAGGGTGCCGTCGATCATCAACGGTGTCGCGCGGAAATCCCGTGAGAACGAGAAATCCTGTTTTCTTTTCACGATGCTGATGTCGACGGCCGGCCGCCGCCAGGCGATCTGCAGCCGTCCCACGTTCTGTTTGTCGATCTGATCGAGCGGCGCGTACTTCGTGCTCCCCAGATCACCGCTGTGCCATCGCCACTGCCCGCCAACGGCGCCTTGCTGAGCCGTTGCGATGGCCGTCGCGAGCAGGATCATCGAGAAGCCCGCCGAAATGTTCACGCCTCTGCGCATATTGCCCTCCGTGGATGCGCGCCTCGATCTCCGTCCTATTCGACGTCCGGCGCTAGCGCTCCATCCCCTTCTTCTTGATGACGGACAGCGCCGCCGGCGCGGTCACAAAATTCATCAGCTCTTTCGCGGCGGCGCCGTTCCGGGTCCCGGCGCTTGCGCCCGCGACCATGACGGCGTAGCCCTGCACCTCCGGCGGGAATGTCCCGACCACCTCGACGCCGTGAAAGGTCAGGACCTCGCTCAAGGGCAGGACGCCAAGTTCCGCGTCGCCGCGAGCGACCGCGGCGCCAGCCTCCACGCCGGTGGTCGTCGGCTTGATCTTCGATTTCAGGGCGTCGGCGATGCCGAGTCGCTGCGCGAGATCGGCAAAGAACACGCCGCCCGCGCCCTCCCCCGCGTACGCGATGGACTTCGATGCGAGCAGCGTGCGCTTGAGCGCGTCGGTCGTGCGAATGTCCGGCCGTGAGGCGCCGGCGCGTATCATGATGGCCATCCCGGCGCGGGCGAGCACCGTGCGCGTATCGCCCGCTATCTTGCCCTGCTTGATCAGATCGTCGACCAATGCAGGAGTCAGCACGGCCAGGTCGAACGTCTCACCGGCCTCGATCTGCCGCTTCAACGCCGCCGACAACCCGAACGTGATCAGAACCTTGTGCTTCGTCGTCTGTTCGAATTGCGGAACGAGCTCCTCCATCACCGCCTTGATTCCGTTCGAGCAGAGAACCTTGATCTCCGCCGCGTGTGCCACGCCCGGCCGGGTGAGCACGGCCAGAATCACGAATCCCACCGCCACGAGGCGCGCGCGTTTGTGCTCATGCAGTACCCTCCGGCTCCGAATCACTTGGCAAAAATCGACTTCGGCATCATCGCATGGACGCCCTTCGTGCCGTCGACCAGCTGGGTGACGTGCAGGTCGGCCGCGAGCGTGCACAGAATATAGGCGTTGTCGCGATCGAGGCCCTTTTCCGTCACGAGGAACTCGATCATCTCGCGCGTTGCCAGTCGGGCCGCCTCGTCGAGGTCGGCGTGCAGTCCCATCGCGATGTAATGCGTGGGCGTCTCGGCGCGAGGCCAGTCGGCGCGCCTGCCCTTTCGCACGATGACCTGGATGGTGCCGCGGAGCGAGGTTTCCAGGGCGGTCACCGTCACTTCGCCGTCGCCCTGCATGCCATGTCCGTCCCCGACGGACAGCAACGCGCCGGGAACATGCACGGGGACGTACAGCGTCGATCCGGCGACCAGTTCCTTGTTGTCGAGATTCCCGGTGTGGGATCCCGGAGGCCCGCTCGATACGCGGCCGACCAGCGGATCCGGGGCCACGCCTATGGAGCCGAAGAACGGGGCCAGCTTGAGGTTGATGCCTGGAGCGAACGCCGCGGTCCCCGTGCGTGGATCGAAACGAACGAGTTTGAAGCGCACATAGGGAAACTCGTCTGGAAGCGTGCCGCTGCCTGGAACAAAGCCGGCGACTCCGTACGGGTGGAGGAACTCGAACCCGAGCAGCTTCACCTCCAGCACATCGCCGCGATCAGCGCCTTCGATCCAGATGGGACCGGTCAAAGGATGTGCGCCCGGACCACGTTCTGTGATCGCCGTTTCGACAACCTTCAAGGCATCGGGGATTTCAGCCTCCGGCACCCCTGTGGCTCTCAAACGCTGCAGTCCCCGCGCGACCATCGTCTCCACCCGGATCGTGTCTCCGGACGCCACGCGAAGGACGGGCTTGACCGCGGCGTCGTAGTACCCCCAGTGAACGTTCTGCGGCAGAAGTTTCAGGTCGTGTATCCGCGGCGTCTGGGAGAACGACAGAACAGCCGGCCACAGCCACGCAACGCCAATGAGAACAGCTCTCTTCATACCGTGGCGCTTCTTCATTGGAGGTGTTCGTAGATCAATTTCTCGAACCGCGTCATGACGTCCATGCTGGTGGTGTTGTAGAACGGCAGCACCTGCGTGAGGATCACGACTCCGATGCCATTCTTCGGATCGACCCAGAAATGGGTGTTGTTGATACCTGCCCAGGTGTAGCTTCCGGCGCCCCGCTCATGTGCGGGGGCCCCTTCCGTCACGGTGATCTGGAAACCGAGGCCGAACTTGTCTTTGCCGGCTCCGAAAGGAAAGGCAGCGGATCGGCTCGGTATCGCCGCGGGCATCGTGTCGACAACGACCGAGCCGATCTGGTTGCCCGTCATCAGACGCACGGTGTCCGGCTTGAGCAGCCGTTTGCCGCGCCAGCTGCCTTCGTTGAGCAGCATCTGCACGAACGCCGCGTAGTCGGACGCGGTCGAGACCAGCCCGCCGTCGCCTCTCACGTCCGCCGTGTGCGTGGGCGGGTTCGGATTCTCGACAAGTCCGGTCGATTTCCGTTCGTGAATCGTGGCGAGCCGCGCGGCCTTCGCTGGACCGGGTGCGTAGGTCGTGTCGGCCATCCCCAGCGGCCGAAAGACTCTCTCCTGGTCCCAGTCCTCGAGCGACTGGCCGGAAAGCTTCTCGATGAGGTCGCCGAGAACGGCGGTGGCGGGCGAGTAGTTCCATTTCGTCCCGGGATCGAACAGCAGCGGCAGCATCTTCGGATCGGCGCCGGTCTTCGTCTGAATGGCGAGGACGGTCGGGCTCGTGAACGGATAGCTCAGACCCGACGTATGAGTCAGGAGCTGGCGGATGGTCATCTCACCCCGCGCCGGCCGCGTCGTGTACGTCGCGTCGCTCTCGTTGAACGCGGCCAGGACTTCCCGCCCCTTATAGGCAGGCAGGTAGTTGCCGACCGGATCGTCGAGCCGCAGCTTGCCATCTTCGAAGAGCATCATGATGCCCACGGACGTGACGGGCTTCGTCATGGACGCGATGCGGAACACCGTGTCCTTGGACATGGGAATGCCCCTTGCCACGTCCTGTTTGCCAAACGCCTTGAGGTACAGAATCTGATCCTTGTTCATCACCGCCGCAACGACTCCCGGGACCTCGGCCCGGTCGACGGCTGCCTGGAACATACCGTCGATGGCCTGGACGCCCCTGACGCTGAGCGTCGGCAGTCCGGCCGATCGCGCGGTGCAGCCAATCAACACCAGGATCAACAGGGATGTGGACGCGCGACGCATTCGTTCCCCCCTTTCTAGACGCCGAGCTGGCCGGCCAGATCGTTGAAGTCTTTCGCCGCGATGTCGACCGACGAATCAGCCTGCAGGTCCGGCTTGCGAGTCGGCCCGTACTCAAGCGGCCTGGTGACGAACGCCGTGCGCAGCCCCACGGCCTTCGCCGCGCGCAGGTCGCCCAGATGCGCCGCCACCATCATCACATCGGCGAGTTTGAGGTCGAGAAAGTCTGCGGCGGACTGGTAGACCTCGCGGTCTGGCTTGTAGTGCCGGACGAGCTCGGCGCCCAGAATGCAATCCCACGGCAACCCCGAATGTTTCGCCATGTCGGTGATCAACGAGATGTTGCCGTTCGAGAGGGGCGCAATGGTGAACTTCTTCTTCAACCGCGTGAGCCCGCCGACAGCATCGGGCCACGGCGCCAATCGATGCCAGGCGCGATTGAGCGCATCCGTCTCGGCCTCCGAGAGCCCGGTGAAACGGAAGTCGATCAGGATCTTGTCGAGGGCCATCCGATGCAGGCGGTCCAGCTTGGTCCAGGGGATCTCGCCGGTTCGGACGCGGTTCATGTTCGGTGCGTACTGGGCGCGCCAGGCGTCGGCGAACTTCGCCCCGTCCACGGTCAGACCCTTCCGCTGCGCCAGCGTCTCGACTTCTCGCGTGACGGACGTGCGCCAGTCGACCACGGTGCCGAACGTGTCGAAGACCAGCGCCTTGACAGACGCCAGCGGGGAATCCGGCCGCCCGCCGGCCTGCGCGCGGCCGAACGCCATCGAGCGGCCGGCGCCAATCAGCCCGGAGGCGGCCATCGCGCCGGCGCCCGCCTGCAGGAACTTTCGGCGTGAAGAACGCATGGTGTCAGTCCTTTGGATTTGTGGCGAATACCGTAAGCTCGGGAATGAAACCGCGATCGTCCATTGCCAGCGCCGCCCTCACCGCGTGTGCGATGTCCTCGCCCCGAAGCTTCGTCGCGTTCTCGTGTCTGCGTCAAACCTGCGGTGGCGGAGAAACTCGTCAGGACCTCGCTCGGGTTGATCAGGAACACGCGGACGTTGTGCGGCCGAAGCTCCGCACGCCAGCATTCCGTCATCCCGCGGAGCGCGAACTTGCTCCCGTAGTAGGCGGTGCCGTTGGCGGCGCCGCGCAATGCGGCCGTCGAGGCGATGTTGACGATGTTGCCGCGCTTGCGCTCGATGAAGTGTTTCGCCGCTTCGCGGGCCATCAGCATGGCGCCGGTGACATTGGTCGCAAACACCGCGTCGAAGTGCGCCCGATCCATGTCCACGAGACCCCTGAACACGCCGAAGCCCGCGTTGTTCACGAGAATGTCGAGATGACCGAACGCCGCGAAGACCTCGCGATACGTCCGTTCGACGTCCGCCTCGCTGGAGACATCCGCCTGAATCGGGTGCGCGCCGCACGCCCGAACGGCGTCGGCGAGCTTGCGCTCGTCGCGCCCGGTCACCGCGACACGCGTCCCCGCCGTCGTCAACATGTTCGCAATGGCGAGACCGATGCCGCTCGTCCCGCCCGTGATCAGTGCCGTTGCGCCCTTGAGATTCATATGAGTGTGACTATTTTTCCACGTGGCGTTCGAACATCTGACGCGGACCACCGCGCCGTATACATTCCCCCGTGCGTCCACGCCGACACCCTCGGCGCCAGCGTGATCGGGCACGGTCGATTCCGGTCACGGCTCGATTCCTGCCGAGGCGAACAACGCCTTGGCGGCGGGAGAGCCCAGATAGCGCACGAAATCCCGGCCCTCGGTGCTCGACGCCGGCGTCATCGACGCTGCCGCGTACAACGTAAAGTTCTGTACGTCAGCCGGGAGCGGGCCCACCAGCCGCAGCCCCTTGTCGCGGTAGAGTCGAATCTCGGTGATCTGGCCGACGCCGACTTCGCTGCCCTTGCTCTTCAGCACGTGCTCGAACACTGACGCGCCCTCGTCGTAGCGGGTGACCTTGCCGTGGATCTGATCGGCGATGCCCATCTTCTTGAGAAGGCCCTCGAAGTACAGACCGCTGGAGCCACGACTGAATACCACCCCGTCGACGGCCAGCAGCGACTTCTTGAACGCGTCGCCGTTGGCGATATCGGGCGCGGCTGCGCCGGCGCGGACCGCAACGCCCATCCCTATCCGTCCGATGGCGGCGCGTTCCTTGTCGATCTTCCCCGCCTTGGCGAACTCGTCCAGAACGGCCGGCGTCGCGATGACGACGTCGGCACGTTCGCCGCCATCGATCCGCGCGCGTACCTGCGGCACCGTGTTGAACGTGATTTTCACGGCGCGACCCGTCTGCTTCTCGTAGGCGGCCGCCGCCGCTTTGATCCCCGGCTCGACGGCGCCCGCGCTCAGAACGGCCACTTCTCCCGCTGCCAACGCTCGCGCGAGCCATACGACGGTGACGAGTCCAAGGAGTGCCAGGCTCTTCTTCATGCGAATATTCCTCCAGTGAGAAACGATCAAGAGATTGCAGAATTGCAGATTCACAGCCATCCGATGACAGACGGGTTCATTCCAGACCTCCGCATTGCCGGGAACATCTTGACACACGTGCCAACGAAGCCAGGGGCACTTTTCAGCACGGCCATCCCGTCAGTCGCCTCGAGGCCGACAAGACGTATGACGCGCATTCCCGTGAGGAGCGTCCCGCTGCAGACGGACCTAGGATGCCTCGGACTTGGACACGACGACCGCCGGGCGCTTCGGCTCGGCGAATCGCTCGCGCGACCGCTCTCGAGCCTTTCGAGTCTCTTCGTCCCGATTGCGCGGCGGCGCAGTGGTCGTCAGGGATCCGATCAATCGCCGCGCCGCCGCGGTGACCTCGTCGACGGCGCGGTTGAACGCGGCTTCGTTCGCGCGCGATGGGCGATTCGCGCCACTCAGCTTGCGGACGAATTGAATGGCTGAGGCGCGGATCTCGTCCTCGGTCGCCGGCGGCGCAAAATTGGCGAGGGTCCTGATATTTCGGCACATGGGCGAGTCCTCCAGGCTGGCTCCTCTCGTTGGAAGTCTAGAACATCGTGTCGCCTGATTGCGGCGTCGACGACCGCCCTCGTTCACCGCTTTCCGGCGACCTCGATCACCGCCCGCCACGTGAACTCGACGAACCCGTAAAGAGACGACTCTGGCAGCCGTTCGACGTCGCTGTGCGCGCCGTACTTGACGGCATCTTCCTCGGTCGACACCGGCCCAATGCCGTAGGACTGGATGCCCTTTGCCCGCAGTTGGGCCATGTCGGTCGCCGCGCCGAGCATGGTGGGCAACGTCGTCGAGCCGGGGTACATCTGTTGGCTCACCCGCTCCAGGGCGCGGAACATCTCCGTGTCCAGCCGTGAGGGCGGTGCGACCGGGCGCGCACCGGCTGTGAGCGGCTCGATGGTGACCGCCGGATCGGCGATGACTCGCCGCATCTCCTCGTAGAACGCGGAGATGTCCTCGTCGGGGAGCGCGCGTACGTCGATGGTCGCTTCCGCTTCCGAAGGGATGACGTTCATCCGAAAACCCGCCTTGAGAATGGTCGGCACGACCGACGTTCGCAGCATCGTGTAGCGACCCGGCTCGTGCTCGGCCAGGTAGCGTGAGCATCATCGCTGAGCGTGCCGGATCCGACAGTGCGTTGTACCGCGTCGCCTTGTCCGGAGGACTGATCGCAGCGAGCCTTTGAAAGTACGTGCGGGTGGTGTCGTTCAACCGAAGGGGTGTCTCCCACGTGCCCACCTTTGCGACCGCCGCAGAGAGGTGCACCAGCGCGTTGTCCACGCGCGGAATCGATGCATGGCCGGAGGTCCCATTCACGACGAGACGGACCCGGCGAGGCACTTTCTCGGTGGTCGTCACCTGCACGACCGTGACCCGCCCGTTCTCGAGTGTCGGCGCTTCCGCCTTCGGTAAGCGCGTACTCGGCGTCGATCTCGTCGAAATGCTCGCTGCACCATGAAGTCGATGCCCTGGCCCGTGTCGCCTTCTTCGCCGGCCTCGGCGAGGAAGATCAAATCCCGATCCAGAGCGACCCCCGAGCGCTTGGCCAGCAGCATGACCATCAGGTTGGCCGCCAGCTTGTCCTTGTCGTCCCTCGACCCGCGCCCCCAGATGTACCCGTCCTCGAGGACTGCGCCGAACGGGTCGACGGCCCACTTCTCACGCTGGACGCCGACCACGTCAGTGTGGGCCATCAGCAGAATCGGCCGCTTGCTTCCATTACCTTTGATCCGCGCGACGAGGTTCGCGCGGGACGGATCCAACGCAAAGGTCTTCACCGGTATGCCGTCCGACTCGAAGACTCGTTTCAGGTAGTCGACCACGAGCGTCTCATTGCCCGGCGGATTGCTGGAGTCGATCTGGATCAGCGAACGATAGTGACGCAGGATCTCGGGCCTCTGTTTTCCCCAGTCGATGCCGGGGATCTGCGCAGCGGCGGCGCTCGACAACAGAAGAAGAACGAGGCCGGCAGAGTGCGTGGCGTTCGTCATCCGCGTTACCTCCGCCGAAAGAGAGGGAGCAGGCGCCCCCCGGCTTCAGCGCTCACATCATCTCCTCGGCACGCAAAACACGTCGTAATGGCGCCGAATCATCAACGCCTGCCGGTCGAGCCTGGCGACCAGGTAGTTTGCGTCGTTCTCGACCAGGAACACATCGTACCCGAGGTCGACCAGCAGATCGTAGAGGCGTTCACGCTGCGCGAGGCCCAGCAGCTTGAACACTTCAGCCTTGATGAACGGCTTCTGGGCGGCGATCAGGTCCTTGAGCGATGCGAGCACCTGATAGTCGTATCCCTCGGCATCAACCTTCACGAACCGGATCCGCGACGCAAGCGCAGGGAAGCGCTCCGCGATATACGCCTGGAGATTCTCGCCGCGCACCCTGAGCGTGAACGCATGCCCGTGGCGCCATTTGCTGATGCCCTCGTGCCGGCCGCCGTTGCAGAACCCCGCGTCGGAGTACTCGAAGTCGAAGTCGCCGGGTTCGGGCGTAGCCGCGATCATCAACGGGACGATGGTTGCCTTGGCGGGATTCAGTTCGGAGTTCTTCTCGAGAACCGGGAAGACGTACGGGTTCGGCTCCAGCGCCAGGACGCACCCTTCCCGGCCGGCGGCAAGGGCGATCGGCAGCGCTGTATCGCCGGTGTGGGCGCCAATGTCGATGGCCACATCGCCCGGCGCGACGAATCTCCGGAGTTCGTCGACGACATCCTGCCGTATGACCTTCGTCGTCTCACTCGGGTGCAACCACTGGGCGTATCGTATGTGCCCGTCTCTTGGCAACTCGAAGGACACGATTTCGTACGGATAGGTCCTCGGCGGCGCCCGGATGCCGAACATGTCGAGGATCTCGCGGGGCTTCATTGGCGGACGACATCGTTCACGGACAGAAACCGCCCGTCGAGCGTAAATGGCACGCCCGCCGCTTGCCGCCACGGTTCCGGAGAATTCGCGGACATCGCGCTCAGGTGCAGGTGCGGCTCGTTCGTATTTCCGGAGTTGCCGATCCGCCCGACGACCTGTCCGCCGCGGACCGGCTCGCCGGCGATCACGGCCACGCTCCCGCGACGCAAGTGAGCCAGAAGAACGCGGAGCGCTCCGCAGCGGAGCAACACGTGGTTTCCCGAGAGGTGTTGCGGGTCGGTCTTCCCCGGAAGGTTATCGGGAACCTGATCCACCGCCTCCTCCACGATTCCAGAACAGGGACTGTGGACGGCGACGTCGTAGCTCTCGTAGTCGCTCAAGCCTGCCGGCGAGATACCGCGTGCCCGGTTCCCGAGCGCATTCAACTTCACCAGATCCAGACCGTACCTGTCGGAAGGGAACCAATGATGGAAAGGATTGGTCACCAGGCTGTTCCCGCCCTGGAGCACCGCGTACGCGCCCTCTTCGAGTGGAAAGTGAAGGTCTGAGGCCCGGCTCGGCGGAAACCGGCCCGCGAGCCCGTCGATCAGAACCAGCACAAACACACAGGCGATGCACGATTGCCATGCGAGTCGACGACGGACGCCGGCCTTGGTGTCGATCGCCAGGCGCAAGGCCCGGTGCGCCGCCACGACGAGCGTGATCAGCAAAGCGAGCACGACGAGGGAACGCAGATGGACGCTCAGGAGAGCCCAGGGACCGATCAGGAGCGCAGCGCCGGACATGGCTGCCGCGGCCGTGCTCGCCACGAGCCATTGCCGTAGCCCCGCGATCCGGGCCCGGGCGAGCCAGGCGATCGGCCCGACCGCCGTGGCGAGCGTCAACAGTGCGAAAAGTGTCATCACAGTGCGTCCGCCCCGCTACGTATCGGCCGAAGGATCCTTACTTACTTGTCTTCGGGCGGATCATCCCAGTGTGCGTGGTGCATCAGATGATGGACGGCCGGAGCCAGAAGCAGTCCGGTCACGGCGATCACGACCAGTCCTGCATAGAGGGCGTACAGACCGGCGAAGAGTTTTCCCGGCTCAGAGAGATCCGTCTTGACAGGCCCCATCCCACCGAGAAGCATGGCGGCGTTCAGGAACGCATCCCGCCACGGCAGATGCTCGTACCATCGATATCCCCACATCCCGAAGCCGAGCGACAGGCCGAGGACCCCCAGGGCGAATCCGGAATGGGTGAGCATACGGCGCCAGAACACTCGGCGGTGTGCGACAGCCGTGCCGTGCCCTTTCTTCACCGGTGTCACAGGGCTCGACTAACGCACCACGCGAATGCGATGGGCCTCGCTGTCCGCCACATAGAGAACGCCGGCGGCATCGGTGAGCACGCCGTGCGGCCGCGAGAGCGCGCATCGAAGCGGATCGGCCTCTGGACCGTCCCCGCGCCGACCCGTGCCGAGCACGGTCGTGATGAGGCCGGTCTTGAGGTCGATGCGGCGGACGACATGGTTTTCGGTGTCGGCCACATACAGCTTGCCGGGGGCATAAGCGAGTCCTTTAGGACCGGCGAGCGTCGCCAGGCGGGCCGGGCCGTCATCGCCCGAATAGCCTTGCTCACCGGTGCCCGCCAGATGATGAATCGTCAGGGTTTTCGCCGTGATGCGGTAAATCGCGTTCCCTTCGCGGAGTGCGAGATACAGATTGCCTTCACGATCGAACGCCATCGTCCTGGGCCCGTTCAACGGCGTGCCTTTCACCGGCGCGCCATCAGGCGTCGGCAGCCGTTCGCCGGTGCCCCCATAGGTCTGGATCGCGCCGCTCGAAAGATCCACCTGTCGAATACGGTGGTTGCCGATATCGCAGATGAGAAGCCGGCCCTTCGGATCCACGGCAATGCTGTGAGGTTGCCGAAGCTGCGCCTGTGTCGCAGGCCCGCCATCACCGGAGAATCCGGGCACCCCCGTCCCCGCGAACGTGGAGATGACGCCCGTCTTCGCGTCCACCTTCCGGACCACGTGATTGTCGCGCTCGGCGATATAGAGGTTACGAGCGGAATCGAATTGAACTTCGTGCGGCATGTTCAGGGAGGCGTCCCTCGCCGGCCCGCCATCGCCGCGGTACGCCTTCAGACCATTGCCCGCGATCGTCGTCGACTGTCGCGTCCTGAAATCGAGTCGTCTGATTCGCTGATTGTCCAGGTCGCAGAAATACAGCGCGCGATCAGGCCCGATCACGAGACCGTACGGATTACTCACCTCCCGATCTGATTGACCGGGCGAGCCGGTTCCAATCAGGGTCGATACGGACGGCTTCGCGGCCGCCACGACCGCCGATGGGGTGACTGCACACAACAGCCCCCTGAGTACGTCGCGCCGGTTCAATGAGAACATTTCATGCCTCCGAGTACAGCCGTCGCCATGAACCCGTTTACGCTTTCAGTTCCATCAAATAGGACGTGAGGTGCTTTATCTTCGCGTCTTGCATCACGAATACATCGCAGAAGGCGGCGTTCAGCAGGCCGCCATCATTCCTGGCGCATTGCACGGTACCTTCAGCGATGACGACGTCGTCCTCTTCAGTCATGCGCGTGACCCGTATCGTAGGGCTTCCCACGAAAGCGTCGTTTTCGATTTCCTTGTCGAACGCTTCCTTTCCTGTGACGTGAAAAGCGCCTGGTATGTCCCATTGAACGCCATCCGCCAGGCACGACAGGATGACCGCATGATCGGTCTTGGCGAAGGCGTCCATGTACCTCCGCACGGTTTGCTTGTTCTGGCTCATGGCTATTACTGTGCTGAGACACCCGCGCCTTGATTTCGATATTCCTGGCCATGCGTCAACGCGACTTCGGGAAACCGTATAGCGTCTCCGGGTTCTCGACCAGGATGCGATGGCGGGTCGCCTCGTTCGGTGCCCACTCGGCGAGCAAGTCGAACAGCATGGCGTCGTTCGGCTTGTTCGTCTCGTTGGGATGCGGCCAGTTACTTCCCCACACCATCCGCTCGGGCGCCGCCTGGACATAGGCCCGGCCAACCTTGTTGACATCGGCGTAAGTGGGCGGACCGATCTCGCTGCTGTCATAGGTCACCGAAAGCTTGACCCACGTCCTGCCCTTGTCAACCAGACCGCGGATGATCTTGAAGGCCGGATGGCCGATGCCCATCGGCTGCGGCATGTGACCCATGTGATCGAACACGATCGTCGAAGGCAGGCGATTCCAGAGATCGCCGGCGCCGACGATCTGATCGGCGGTCATGTTGAACTGCACATGCCACCCCAGCGCGTTCACGCGTTTCGACAGGAGCTCGATCGCATCGATCGAGGTGGCCGCGGTATTGGCAAGGGCCAGCGAGAAACGGATTCCGCAGACTCCTCCGGCGGCCAGGGTCTTCAATTCGGCGTCCGTCATCGTGGGGGAGACGATCGCCACGCCACGCGCGTGGGCGCCGAACTCGGTAATGGCGTCAAGCGTGACCTTGTTGTCGGCGACCGTCGCCGGATAGGGCGCCGGTGTCACGACCACGCTGCGGCTCGTTCCAATCCTGCGCTGAAGGAGCCGGTAGTCGGGCACACGCGCGTTGGGGACCATCCGCGCTCCGGGCTGGGCAAAGGGAAACCGGGCGTCATAGATATGGTGATGGCAGTCGCACGCATTTGCGGGGGCCTTCACCCCTGGCGCTTCGGTGCCAGAGGAATTGGGAACCACGGATTGGGCGCCGGCCTCGTGCGGCTGACCCAGGCCGGCGGCGCTCAACGCGGTGAGCCCGGTCCCCTTCAGAAACGTCCGTCGGCCGATCCCGTTTTCACGCATCGTCGAATCCTCCGCCCTGGGCGATGCTGCTGGTTATCGAAGGATGCCTGCCGTCGCGGTGTCTGCTCGCAGCGTGCCGCGTCCTGCGCTATTGGACCAAGACTAGGGTCTTCGAGACACAGTAGGCACTCGTCGTCATGACGCCGCCTCATCTCCCCAGACTTCGCGTGCAAGGCTGCGGACCAGTTCCAGCTTCGCCCACTGGTCCGCTTCCGTGATTTCGTTGCCTTCGACGGTGCTGGAAAAGCCACATTGTGGACTCAGGCACAGATGATCGAGCGGCACGTATCGTGCGGCGTCCTCGATTCGTCGAATCAGTCCTGGGGGTGCTTCGAGCGCTGGCAGCTTCGTTGTCACCAGGCCCAGCACCACGGTCTTGTGATCCGGCACGAAGCGCAAAGGCGCAAAATCCCCGGAACGCTCGTCGTCGTACTCGAGAAAATACGCATCCACGTTCAGCTCGTTGAAAAGCACTTCGGCGACCGGTTCATAGCTGCCCTCGGCGACCCAGGCGCTGCGGAAATTCCCCCGGCACAGATGCACGGCCACCGTCAAATCCGCGGGTCTCCCGTCAATCACCGAATTGATGAGGTCCGCATAGGCTTGGGGCAGCCGGTTGGGGTCGTCTCCCCGCTCATTGGCGCCCGCGCGTAATGCCGGATCGCAGAGATACGCGAGATTGGTGTCGTCCAGCTGAAGATAGCGGCAGCCTGCCCGATACAGTGAGTCGATTTCCGCGCGATAGCAGCCGGCCAGATCTGAAAAAAACTCGTCCAGGTCCGGGTAGGCGACAATGTCGATCGCCTTGCGGCCGCCCCTGAAGTGAACCATGGTGGGTGAAGGAATGGTGACTTTGGGCGTTTGGCTGGCGACCGATCGCAGGAACTCGAAGTCTGCCTTCTGAATATCTTCAACATGCCGCAGCTTACCGGTCACGGATAGACGCGGGGGCGCGAAATTCACTTCTCCGTGCTCACTTCTGAACTTGGTCTCGATCCCGCCGCTGACGGTGACTCCTTGAAGCCGCTGCAGGAAGTCGATGTGGAAAAAGGTGCGCCGAAACTCGCCGTCCGTGATGCTTCTCAAGCCGATGGCTTCCTGCTTCCGAACCACCGCACGTATGTGCTGGTCTTCGATCTCCCGCAACTGCTCTTTGGATATGCTCTTCTGCTGAAAGCGCTGCCGGGCGTCCAGCAGGCCCTTCGGCCTCAGCAGGCTACCGACGTGGTCGGCGCGAAAAGGCGGATCAACCCTCGACATGCATGGCCTCCCCAGCCGGCAACGGCTCGAACGACTCCGGACGGCAGTCGACCTCGGGACCGACTCGGCTTCAACGGGCTGGAATCGTCCACAGGAACAGCTCCGTGCCGTCCTCAGCACGAACCGTCTGCTCGGGAGTCCAGTCGCCGATCCGGAATTGGTGCGAGACGATTCGCGTCCCCGGCCGGAGCTCCCGTCTCAGCCTCGGCTCGAGCTGCCTGTTGACGCTTCCCGACAAGTACAAGGTGACGACCGTTGCCGCGGAGATGTCCGTCTCGAACAGGTCGCCTTCGATGAACGTCACCCGGTGGGCGACCTCGCCCTCGCGCGCGACCTGCCGCGAGATCTCGAGGAGCCTGGGATCGAGCTCGACGCCGACGCCTCGCGCGCCGTATTTCTGCGCCGCCAGAATCACGATGCGCCCGTCACCGGACCCGAGGTCGTAGACGACGTCGTCCCTGCTGACGCCCGCGAGCTTCAGCATCGCGTCCGCCACGACATGCCGAGTTGGCGCGAAGTGCATGTCCGGCGTTCGCGACGCGCCCTGGCGAGCCGGTCCTGAAACGGCGCCGTGGCCGAGGGCCTGACAGAAAAAGAGCGTGATCCCGAATGCGGTCGCGCGCGACATCACGGATCCGCCACGTCTCGCCACGATTGTCGTGTGCACTCCCCCCAGCTGCTCCGGCGCGAAAGGATGATTATCGTCGCGATCAGGGCTCACCGCGATGCAACGCTTTGTCGAGCCCGCAGGGTATTCGGGCATTCAGTCTCCCTACGCAACCTCGTTGAACTCTTCTCCGTACCTGGCCACGCCGGACACTCCTTCCATGGCGCGCACGTCAAGAACCAGGACCATGAACGCCGCATCCCTCACGCCCTCCCATTGGCTCGCGAGGCCGCGCGTAGAGGCCCGCTCGAACCCGAAGCGCGGGTAATAGTCTGGATGTCCGACGACGACAATGAACGGGCAGCCGCGCGCTCGAAGGATGTTCAAGCCTTGCCTCACGAGTTGTGAGCCGATGCCCTGCCGCTGGCGATCCGGGTGCACAGCCATCGGGGCCAGTCCCATTCCGAGGACCCGTCGCCCCGCGCTCTCGACCGCAACGGGCGTAAAGAGAATATGACCCACGACGATGTCCTCTTCAGCCACCAATGACAACGAGTCCGTGCAGGCGCGCCGGAGTCGATCGATCAGGTCAGCCTCCACCGGCCGCCCGAACGCCAGCTCGTTGACGTTTCGGACCCCGGAGGCGTCTTCAGGTCGCTCGGCGCGGACGGTCACTGAAATGCCTCCTGGCGAGAAGGACGTGCTCTCTCATGCCGCAGGCGGGTTTCCGATGCTCGCCCGCGCCTCGTCGCATTCGATATCCACCCCGGGCTCGTGGAGAAAAACGGTTTCGTTCGCTCGGAGACGAGTGCGAACCACCTCCACGACATCTCTGGAACGAGCAAGCCGCGCTTCACCATGACCCACGCGGCCGCGGCGCTGCCGCCTCTCCGCGTCGAGCCACCGGTCGACGAGATTGAACCTGTCACAGCAATGATCGATCTCGTTGTAAGAGCAGCGCACCGCCTGCCCATCCCGCATGATGGTGGCGAATTTCCGGCGGTAGTACCGCACGCCCTCCAGCGCTTCCGCGAGGTGCACGGTGGTATTCGCGTCGTGTCCAACGCCGAGCATCAGGATCTGCCCATCGAGGTCGAACACACGCCCCGCGGGACTGTTCAGGCCGTGTGGGACGTCGATCGGATGATCGGCGGTAATGCGGACCGCCTGTGGCCCGGTGGCCGCGAACGCGTGCGGGCTGTCACTCCGCAGCACACCCGGCGTTCGCCAGAACGTTTCCGCCAGCACTCCCATCCCGAGACACGACGTCGTGCGGCGATCGAAAGGATGGTCGTCGTCATCGCTCATGCTCGGCATCACGAGTGTGCCCGTGGGTCCAAGGGCCGCTTGAAGCGCCACGATCAGGGCGCCCGGGCCGCCCTCGACAGGACCCGCCCTCGAGAACGACGAGTGCACGAGAAGCACGCCCCCCGTGGTAACCCCCAGTTCCAGGAGTTGCGCCGTCAATTCGGCGCCCGTGATGACCCGATGGCTCATCGTCACGAATGACCAGATGTGTAGCGGGCTGTGGCCGGCTTCGGCGGCCGGTGCTACTTTCGAAATATGCCTTTCGGCATCATGGCATGAATACCCTTGGTGCCGTCCACCACCTGGGTCACCACGAGATCCATCGCTGCGCTCGCCAACATGTATGCGTTGTCCCTCGTCAGCCCTTTGTGTTTCACCAGGAAGTCGAGCATCTCGCGCGTCGCGATCTTCGCTGCCTCGTCGAGGTCAGCGTCGAGTCCCATCGTGATGTAGTGAGTCGCGGTCTCGGCGCGCGGCCAGCGTATCTCGCCTCCTTTGTGCAGCACGAGCTGAATCTCGCCCCTGAGCGACGCCTCCACCGCGGACAGGCACACCTCACCGTACCCCTGGACGGCATGGCCGTCCCCGATCGACAGCAGCGCTCCGGGAACGTGGACAGGCAGATACAACGTGCTCCCCGCTCCAAGATCGCGGTTGTCGAGATTCCCCCCGAATACATTCGGCGGTCCGCTCGGCACTCGACCCATCCTCGGCGGCGGCGCGACACCGATGACGCCCCAAAACGGTTTGACCGGCACCTCCACGCCCGGAGCGTATTCCACGGTCTTGCGGGTCAGGTCAATCCATAGCACCCGATCCTTCGCGTACGGGAACTCGTCCGGCAGCAGGCCACGATTGGGCACGAATCCCTGTCCGGCGATTGGCAGGCGCACCTCGACCGCGCGAATCCGGATTTCGAGCATGTCGCCGGGTTCCGCGCCGCGAACCGCTATCGGTCCATTGAGCGTGTGGTCGCCTCGTGCGGTGCCTTCGACACCTTCGAAGACCGCGTAGAGCTCGGCCGGAATCTTGTCCTTCGGCACGCCAAGGCTCTCGAAGTAGCGTGGGTTGCCGGAGGCGGTCTCCAGACGGACGATATCGCCAGAGTCGACCGTCAGGACGGGTTTCAGCGACGCGTCGAAAAATCCGCGGTGGACTGTTGCGACCGACGCTTTGAGCTCATGTACCTTCGGCGGCGGCCCTTGAGCGGTCGCTACCGAAGGCAGCGCGAACAAGCAGATGCACGTAACGACCGCTTCGACTTTCATCATGAACTCCGTTGCTCCGTGTCTTCTATGCTCACCCGTTGCCTCCCTCAGCTCCGCCCACTACATCGCTGTGAAATCTGCGATAGCCCCAGGCGGTCTAAGATATCGCGGTTCGCCCCCGTGAGCCGCGTAAATGCCTGCGTACTCATGGGCAAGCGAAAACACCTGTACACGCCGACCAGGCGCTATCTGGTTGACGCGAAAAGCCAGAGGCCGAGCGCGATGACCCCGGCTCCGACGAGCGGCCTATAGCGGTCCGCCGGAATCCGGAAAAAGACGCGCTCTCCGAGAATCGTGCCGGCGACGCATCCGGCCGTGGCGACGGCAATCGGGGC
This sequence comes from uncultured Acidobacteriota bacterium, assembly GCA_963745495.1. Classification (GTDB taxonomy): domain Bacteria; phylum Acidobacteriota; class Vicinamibacteria; order Vicinamibacterales; family CAVVIG01; genus CAVUXJ01. The sequence continues at coordinate 278,849 of CAVUXJ010000009.1, read as the reverse complement.
TGCGAGCTCGACGAGGGCCTCTGCGCCGCGCGCCAGATAAATCGGCGTTCGGGCAGCATCGATCAAAAGCGCTACGGCGGTGGCGGTAGCCATGTAAGCCCTCGGCTCGAGCGAGAACGCCGTCAGCCCCGCGGCACGAAGGCCGCCCTGATTGCCGACCAGGCCGCCGAAGATGCCCGAGAGAAGACCAAGGACTACGGCGACAAGCGACCCGGGCCGCCAGCCACCGAAGCCCCGCGTCAAATTGGCGATGCCCGTCAGGATGAGGAGAATCGCGAGCACGGATACGAGACCGGCGCTGTGGAACGTACCCTGCAGAACCGCTCCGAGCAGCCCTCCAACTGCACTTGGAACGCCGAATCGGAGCAGCACGGTGCGGTTCACCCATTGACGGTGGTGAACGTAGCGGATTCCGGTGGCGATCAGGTGAGGCAGCGCGACCACCGCGATCGCCAGGTGCGGCTCCAGCCTGGCAAGGAGGAAAGGCGTGAGCAAGCTCCCGATTCCGAAGCCGATGACCGCCGCGGTCGCTCCGGAAAGAATGCCGACGGCCAGCAGGACGGCAAAAAAGAGAACGTCGCTCACGTGCGCTCCGGCGGCCTCTGCGAATCGTTTGCGAAATCAGACCGCCTGAGGTTGGCCCAGCCCCTCGACGAAGCCACGGCGCCAGGTCGGGTAGCCGGGCTGCCACCCAAACTCCCGCTTGGCCTTTGCGTTGGAGCCGCCACGGATCATCGTCATCATCGACACGCCGCCTTCTCCGATCGCGAGCTTCCCCAGCCAGAGCGGCACCTTCCGCGGTGGCTTGGCGCCGAGCGTCTGGGCGAGGAACGGCAACCACGTTGATACCGGCGCTGGCTCGTCGTCGACGACGTTGTAGATGCCGGATGCTCCGTGTGACATGGCCGCCACCGTCGCCCCAGCGGCGTCCCGTACGTGGATGAAGGACCAGATGCCCGCGCCGTCGCCGACGATGGGCAGTCGGCGCTGGCGGACGAGCTCGACGATCGACCCATCCCTGGCTATCCCCGTCCCTGGTCCGTAGAAAATCCCATATCGCAGCGCAACAGCCCCGACATCCACGGCGCCGCGCACAGCCTCCTCGAGGTAGCGAATTGCCATCAAGGTCCTGCTGAAGCTTGCCGGCGGAGCGACGTCGAGCGGATCCTCCTCTGTCTTCACCGGTCCGCCTTCGCGTGCGAATGGCCACCCGCAGAAGCTCTGAGCGATGAATCGTCGGGCGCCCACAAGACGCGCGGCAGCCAGCATCGTATCGGCAACCTCGGTGCGAAAGCGGTTGGTCAGGGCAAACTCCTCATCGAACTTCTTGAAGTTGCCCACGCCTGTGAGGGCCGTGAGCTGGTGGATGATGACCTCCGGCTCCGCCCTCCTGATTGCGGCAGTCAACCCGTCGCGGTCGAGTGCGTCGGCGACGGCGACACTCGCCCCGAGCACCTCGAGTTCCCTGGCCTTCTGGGAAGTGCGAGCGAGCGCCACGACCTCGTGTCCGGTTTCGAGCAGGTGCGGCACGAGGCTCTTGCCGATTGTGCCGGTGCTGCCCGCAACGAATACCTTCATCGCACATCGGCTCGGTGGTCGAACTCACGCCCGTTTCAATGAAGCCGCACCAGGCGATCGAGGCTTCACTTGATCCGCTCCCACGCGAGCCGGTTCGCAGGATTGTCCACAGGAACGAGAACCAGCTGGCCCTCCGGCGTGAACTCGTAGCGTCGCACCAGATCAACCGCGTACATGTTGAGGGCATTCTCACGATGATGGGTGACCGTCTTTGCGCGTTCGTCAATCGTGTACTTGCCAAAATATGCGGTGTAGCCCGTCGCTGCCTCCTTGGCCTGATCCGGTGTTGGAACGGCGGTCGGGGGCCACGATGGTCGCGTGCGCTCGGGTGCGATCTGAACCGCCATGTTCCCTCCCGCGTCGTAGATGATCAAGCCTGTTGGACGAACGCCGCGATTGGGGTTCGGTTTGCCGTTGGTCTGCACCGAGACGAGACGCCACGTGCCGACGAATCTCCCAGCCGCGGACCCGCTCGAAGATTGTTGCTGGAAGCGTGAATTCGGGACGAGCATATTTCCCCCGCCGGCGGGGACGGAAAGAGATCCCCGTCCCCACAGCGGAACGGTCAGCACGCCGGTGGCGGCCAACATCAGGATAACGAGACGCACTCTCCGCATCGATGCCTCCAATTGGTTGGTGAACAATACCGGTGAAAGAGCGGGTGCCCGTGTCCTCCACCAGTGAGGCGTGCGGACGCGAATCATCGCCGCCCGAGACGGCCCACGATGAACTGAACCGTGTTGCGAAACTGCCTCCGACCATCGCCGTGCGGCCACATCACGTTCCGGACCGCCGCCTTGGCTTCCTCGCGTCGCTCGGGTTCGAGCTGCGAGGTCGTCACCCCTACCAGCACGTTCCAGGCGGACTCGAAATCATCGAAATCAAATTCCTGAACTTCGATTTGCACATCCGCGTCGATACCCGCATCCGCCAGCTGTGCGAGGAAAGGGTCCGGATCTGCCATCGCTCCCGGCCCGACGCCCGGAACCGGAGGAGGAGGCGCAAAACTGCCGGCGGTCTGCTGAAACAAGACGATATCGCTGGCTCCCGGACCCGACCATGTGGCGGCGACGAATCGCCCGCCCGGCTTGAGCACCCGCGAGATTTCGCGGGCGGCAGCCGCACGGTCGATGACGTACATCAGGCTCAACGACGCGAGGACCACGTCGAAGGTCGCGGGCTCGGCGGGTATCGCTTCGGCCCGGCCTTCAGTGAAGTCCACATTGTGAAGATTCAGGTTTGCCGTCGCCTGCCTGGCTTGCCTCAACATCTCCTCGCTGATGTCGATGCCTACGACATGTCCCGCGGCCCCAATGGCGACTGCCGCTCGTGCGGCAACCGCGCCGGTCCCGGTGCCAACGTCGAGAACCCGCTCGCCCAACCGGAGTGAGGCTCGACGGATCAGGGCTCCAACGACCGGCGAAAACCGCTTGTCCACCTCCCGGCCATAGACGCGGGACATCTGGTCCCAAACGCCGATCTGCCAGTTCAACCCGTCGTCCGAGCTCACCCCATGGCCTGAACCCCGGGTATTGACCCGCATGCCGAGCTCGCTACTGGGACTTTCTCCCTGCACTCGGGACCGCCTTGTCAAGCCACTTGAACATGAGCGCAGCAATGTCCATGTTGTTCTTTTCGAGCATCATCATGTGGCCGTTGCCGTGGATGCCGACGTCGCCGAGCTGGATCCAGGTCGAATGGACGCCGGCTTGTTCCAGGTATTTCACGGTGCAATGGTCGTAGGGAGCATGATAGGAAGCTTCGGCCGTCACAATCACGATTGGCAGCTTCTGGAGATTCGGCAGCAGCCGCGCCGGCGTCTTTTGCATCCAGCATCGAACAAGGTCCGGGCCATCGGGCCTGTCTTGCTGCACGATGGCCAGGTCCGATGACGTCGCGGCAGCCGGCGAATACGTGAGCGGAACAGCCGTGACGCCCCACGTTCGCGCCTGAAGCGGAACATCCCGAAACCACTCGGGTGCCGGGACATTCTCCACGTTGAAGAAAGGCGGCCCGTTCGGCTCGACGGCGACGATGGCCTTCACGAGGTCCGGTCGCGCATCCGCGACAGGCCAGCCAAATGCCCCGGACTGTGAGTGCGTCAATAGAACCGATGGGCCTATCTTCTCGAGCAGCGACACGAGGGCGTCCCGGTTCAACGACTGCTGCAACGTGAAGTTCTGCATCGAGGGAATCTGCGACGCATAGAACTGATCGAAGACAGGATCGCCAGGGGCGCCCTTCCCCGGCCATTGCGTGTGCAGACGCGCCTGCGGCCAGCGGTTGTAGCGCTCCGGCGCGACGAATTGCCTTTGGGTGGTCTCGAGATTCAGGGGAGCTGTCGGGCCGTACAGGTCAGTCTCGTAGGCGGCTCTGCCACGCCCAGGCTGATCCACGACGTAGACCGGATACCCACGCCGCAGGAAGAACTGCGCCCATCCTTCCCGGCCATCGGGCGTGCCCGTGAAGTTGGTTCCCGATTGCGAGCCCCCATGAATCATGACAATGGGCCAGGGGCGCGTTTGCTTGGCCGGGATCTGGAACTCGACGTACAGCTGGCCGCTCATGACCTGCCGGCCGTTCACGGTTGAGTACTTGCCACCAGCGAACAGGTAGCCTTGCCGCGCGATCGACAGGGGCTCGGGATGTGTCGACTGCGCAGGAACCCTGACCGTCGCCCCCACGCAAAGTGCAAGCGTCAGTATCAAGGAGCGGATTGTCAGCTCGGCTTGGTTCATGGCGTGTTCCTGTCAGACTGCGGGTACTCGGTGCAGGTGTTTCAGACCAGTTTCTGCCGCGGCGCCTCATTGTCGCGCCAGGCGCCATCCGGCGCAAGCCGTCAGGGTCTGGCGCCCGAGGATCGACCTTGTGCGCGCCGCCTCAGATTCCCCTGAGCTCCTCGTGCCGACCTGCAAGAGCAACGGCATCTGATCCAGCGCCCGTCCGGCAGCTCCCGCCCGGCCCGCTCGTTCTAATAGAGCCGCTTTACACTGTCGTCGATATCGCGCTCGTAGTCCTCGAGCGTCACACCGTCGGGTCGAATCTGATCGTACAAGACGCACGCCAGCGACGGCAGGGCATCTGGTCCTGGCCAGTGTTCATGCGTCCAGAGCTGCGAACGCCGAAATGCCTTGGCGCAGTGCAGGAAGCACTGCTCGACCTCGACGCCGATGGCCAGCAACGGCGTTCTGCCCTGCACCGCCGACCTCCCGAGCAGCTCGGGATCGCGCGTGATCCAGGCGCGACCATTCACACGCAACGTTTCCTCGCGTCCAGGCACGAGGAAGATCAGACCGACGTGGGGATTCGCGACGAGATTCTTCATGCCGTCCAGACGCTTATTGCCCGGACGATCGGGGATGACAAGGCGCCGGTCGTCCAGCACGAGCACGAAACCCGGAGCATCGCCCTTGGGCGAGATGTCGCAGCGGCCGTCCGCTCCAGCCGTTGCCAGGAGCAGGAACGACGATCGAGCGATGAACGCGCGGCAATGCTGGTCGAGGGTGGACCGCTCCTTCTGCACCGAGCGCGCGGCAGGCACGCCGACTATCTCGCGGAGCTCTTTCTCCCCTCGAATGACGTACTCGAACGGATCCATCGCTGGCCTCCGGAACTGGTTGACCGTTAACTGCCTTCAGCGCTTGTCCACGATGCCGTCGTACGCAGTGTCCGTAGTGGCCGACGCATTTGGAAACGAGACGCCGGGCGGGGCGTCCGTGCCCGGCTGCAGTCTCAACCGTCAAAATATCGCAATCGGATTCAGAGGCGACCCGGTACCCCCACGTATCGGCAGCGGAGCCGCCGTGATCAGAAACTCCCACCGTTTCCGGGCAGCAGCCGCATCGCCGAGGGCCTCGAGGTCGCAATTATCGAACAAGTGGACGCCCATGTAGAGCAACGCAAAATCGTGAACGGCCCCACGGAGATTCGAAGGAGAGACATATTGCGGGTGGTCGCTGCCCAGTATCGCGATGTCACGCTGTTTCAACCATGGGATCACGGATGGATCGAGCCCAGCCGATCTGCCGCCTTCGGCCCTGCCTCGAAGCCATGGGCCCATGGCCGTCCGGCGCGCCCACACGCCCGTGCGCACGAATAGGGCATCACCGGCGGATACCTTCACGCCGGTCTTCTTTTCCCACGCCTCCAGATCCTCCACATAGATTGGCGTTCCCGGTTCAAGGTACGGCACGCCCTTGAGTCGCGGAATGTCGATCAGGATGCCTCGTGTGAAGATTCCATTCTTGACGTTGTGGATGGAGTTTCTTGCATGGCCCTGTTTCTGGACCGCTTCAGGGTCCGGTGTATAGCCGTTGTAAAAGACACCGTTGGCATTGATGTGCGCGAGCGAATCGAGATGCGTGTGGGTGATGCCGTGGTAACTGACCGCAATCCGGTCTGATCCAATGCCCAACATCGTGTGCTCAAAGGGATTCGGATTATCGACCGCCTTGACAGTGTCGACGTCGGCGGCGAGGGATACCGAGAAGCCCTCCTTGACCAGGCCCGCCGCTTGCTTCCGCTTTGACGGCGTAATCAAGTTCAAGGCGCCGACCTGATCGTCCTTGCCCCATCGCCCCCAATTCGACAGATCCTTCTTCCAGCGCTCGTACTCTGGCTCGGTCACCGTGCGGCTGGATGTGGGTGCCACGGCCTGGGAAGACAACTTGCCGACCGCCAGCGCCACAATCACCAACACGAACACACTTCTTGTGACGGTTCTCATGATCCCTCCTCAGAGTTACGGCGTTTCACCAAGCCATGTCAGTGGGAGTGCCGAATCTACCTGGTCGCATCCAGCAACTCCAGAATTGCGGACGAGACGACGACAGGCTTCTCCCTGGGCATGAAATGTCCTGCGCCCGCGACGACTCGCCGGGCGGCAAGTGCGGTAAACAGCGCGCGCTCGGCGGACGTGTCCGCCGGCGGAGGTCCGAGGCCATCGTCAGCCCCATAGAGCACGATTGACGGAACGCTGATCTTCGGACGCTCAGCCAGTTGGCGTTCCACTGTGGTAAAGCGTGGTTCGCCTGGCGCGTTGAGGTTGCGATGACGGTACGAATGAATCACGACGTCGACGAAATCCGGGTTGTCGAATGACATCGCCGTCTTGTTGAACGTCGCGTCTGTAAAATGCCACGTCGGCGACCATGTTTTCCACAGCAACCGGCAGATGCCACGGCGATTTTGTTCGAGTCCGGCGCGCCCTCGTTCGGTGTTGAAGTACCACTGATACCAGAGGGCTCGCTCCCTCTCCGGTCCAGCCGGCTGCGGCGGTGTGAGCGTGTCCTGAATCGTATAGCCTCCGATGAGGAGAGCCGCTCGCACTCGCTCAGGATGGAGCGCTGCCGCAATACACGCAGCGCGACCACCCCAGTCGTAGCCAGCGACCGCAAATCGTGATAACCCAGCCGCGTCCGCGAGGTCGATGACATCCTGACCTATCGCTGCTTGCTCTGCCATCCGAGGTGCGGATGGCTCTCGAAAACGTGTGGGTCCGTACCCACGGAGGTACGGAACGATCACCCGGTATCCCTTGTTCGCAAGCGGCGCCGCCACCTGGTCCCAAGCCCGCACGTCGTCCGGAAAGCCGTGAAGCAGAATGATCGGGAAGCCCTGGGCGCCGCCGGTCTCCTCAAAGCCGATGTTCAACACAGGCGTTTGAACAGAACGCGCCCTCGGAGGCGTGGGAACTTGAGCCCAAGCCTCGCGCCGCTCGACCAAGGCACCGGCGAGTGTGCCTGCGGCTCCAAATTTGAGGAAGCTTCTACGGCTATGCAGCATCGAGCCCTCCGGCGCTTCCGCAAGGTTTCAGCAATCGAGCCGCCGGTGAACCCGGTTCGTCGTGCCCCGCGTCGGCCCTACCGGATCTCGATGAAAATCGGGTTCGAGTAGAACCACAGATCGAGCCAGGGATCCTCACCCGGCGGGTCCATCGCGGGCTCGGCATCCTGGGTACTGGTGCCCCGTACACGGACGTATATGTTACGGTCGGGCCGCGGAAGTGTGTAGTTGATGCTGTAGACGTCGCCATTCCGCGTCCATTCCTTGCCGGCAAAACGCGCGATGACCTTTGTCGTGCCGTTCATGTTGCTGTTGCGGTCCGCCACCGCCCCACGGACGTCACCCACGATGAGATCGACGCGAGCGACCTTCGGGTTGTCGCCGTTGGCGTTCTTGGTCTCCCGATCCCTGAACCGCACGACGACCCTCACATCCTCGCCTTTCTGGACGGTCAGCGTACCACCCATGTCGGCAGACGTGGTTGCGCTCGTTGCGACGATGTCCAGTTCGCTCACGAGGTCGCCGGCGACCGCGAAGATTCGTCCGCCGCGCAGGCCATCGAGGATGCCGTCATAGCTGCGCTGCGCATGAACGTACGTTTTCTGATACTGGCCGGGCCAGAAGTCGGATCCCGGCCTCGAAACATCGGCGTAGTTCACGTGGGAGTCCGAGGTCGCGAGAATCCAGAAGCGGCGTCCCTCGCCGAGCATCGAGTCCCAGAAACCGCCGACGATTGCGGTCATCTGGTCGAAACCACCAAGCGTACCGGCGCCGGGGTTTCCATAGTTCCCCCGGAATCCGGTGGGCCGCCCATTCCTGTCCTTCTTCTGAGTCCCATCCGCCGTCAGGGTCGCAGCCTGATGCCCGGGCGCGCCCTCCATCCCCCGATACACGTTCGGCGCCCGGTCATGGTTGTTGCGGAGCTCGCGCGGCTCGTTCAAGCCGTACTGGCCGATTCCTGTTGCCGAGCGCGAAGGATGATTGGCGAACAGGATCGGAAGCCGGGGAAGCCCCTTCATGTAATCGAGCGCGCGCTGAGCGGATTCCTCGGTAGCTCGGTCCGGATCGGGCGGCCACACCTGGTTCGCGTCGAACCGGGTCTCGATGTCGAAGAGCACGGACGACTCCTGCTCGCTGTTCGGAACAACCAACGTATGGTGGTCCATGCCCGGCATGTTCAGCTCCATGCCGTAAAACTGCAGCACCGCTGGTACGGCGCGCCGGGACGCCTGGAGCTCGCCATAGGCGTGCGCCAGGTTGATCTTCGCGTGGTTCGGCCCGCCGTGATCGGTCGTGACCATCCAGCTCAAGCCGTACTCCAGCGCTTTCTGCGCGTTTACGGCCGTCGAGTACCGCGCGTCTCCTCCCTGGATCGGTTCGGGCGGATTCTTCGTGCGGTCGTACCCCTGGCTCCAATGACTGTGGATGTGGGAGTCACCGGCGATCCATTGCCGCCGCGCGTCCTGGGCCCATGAAATCGTGACGGCAGCCCCTGCGGTGAAGAGGATCAACACGTGCGCTCGCCATCGGTTCGTCATTACTTTGCCGACTGGCCTTGACCTCCGATTGGCCGCAGGGTCGGGTACTTGATGCCGAGCTGTTCGAGGTACGTCGTGTACTTCGCCGGATCGTAATAGTACTTCCGCATCTCGGGCCGATACTCTTCCATGATCTTCGCATTGATTGAGCTGGCGGGTTGATCGTCTGGTCCGATCAGCGGCTCATACTTCTGATCCTTCGTCTGAACGTTCCTGAAATAGGCCCAGGCCTGCTCGACCAGCTCCGGACGCGCCGAGGAAATCCAAGATGGTCATGGCGACCACCTTCCCGCCCGCTGTCGCGCCCTTGTGGGCGATCGGTGTCGCGCTCGCGATCGCGTTTGCCCAGTTGTGGCCGGGAAGGCCCGGGATGTTCGACGGATAACGCAGCGTGACCGTCGGAACGTTCCACGACACGTCGCCGATGTCGTCGGAGCCCGCCACCGTAATTGTCCTCCGGACGGGTCGGACCCTGCAGCGACCCAATCGCGGTACTCAAGCCCCGTTGGGGCTGCCCGAGCTCCCTCTGGACGGCCCTGGCCAGCGTGAGGTCGGCTTCATCCCATGCCGGGAGACCGACCGCCTTGATGTTCGAATACACGGTTTCGGCCGCGGGCTTGTTGAAGTGCTGGGGCCAGGCGGATCCCAGGACACGCGAAACCATCTCGGTGTTGGTCATCAGCGCCGCGCCTTTGGCCATCTGATCGGCGATCGCGCGCATCTCCTTGATATGGGGGTAGTCGATCTCACGGAGGAAATACCACACGCTCGCATTCCGGGGAACGACGTTCGGCTGATCGCCGCCGTTGGTGACCACGTAGTGGGAACGCTGCTGCAGCCGGAGGTGTTCGCGACGGAAGTTCCAACCGATGTTCATCAGCTCCACGGCATCGAGAGCCGACCGGCCACGCCACGGGCCGAGCGCAGCGTGCGCGCTTTCACCATTGAACGTGTATTCGACGGAGACGAGTCCGGTCGACGCACCAGCGTCGCCCCAGTGGACGCTGAACGTGTCCGACACATGAGCAAAAAGGCAGATATCGACGTTCTTGAACACGCCCGCGCGCACGAAATACGCCTTGCCTCCGAGCAGCTCCTCTGCCACTCCGGGCCAGACGAGCAGCGTGCCTGACAGGCGGTCGCGCTCCATGATCTTCTTCACGGCGAGGGCTGCCGTGATCTGCAGCGGTAGGCCCGTGTTGTGGCCTTCCCCGTGCCCGGGTGCGCCCTCTATCAGCGGTGCGTGGTAAGCCACACCCGGTTTCTGCGACGCTTGCGGGATGTCGTCGATGTCCGATCCAAGAGCGATCACGGGCTTCCCCGATCCCCAGGTCGCGGTCCACGCCGTCGGCATGCCGGCCACGTTGGTCTGGATCGTAAAGCCGTGTTTCTGGAGGATGCCGGTCAGGTACTTCGAGGTTTCGAACTCCTGGTATCCAAGTTCACCGAAACTGAAGACCTGGTCGATCATCTGCTGCGTCATCACCCGCATGCCGTCGACCTCGGCGACCACATCTCTCTTCGCCCGGTCAAGCTGCTCCGCGGACATGACGGACGAAGGTCTCGCCTGCGTGATGGCGGCGGGGCCAGCTTCTCGAGCCCCACCCAGGATCTCGGTCGCGGCGAGCGCGGTAACGGTCACCAACAGAGCTGCTGCGCGCATGAGGACCTCACAGATTGCGGGCGTTCACCACACGTGGCGGAAACCGCTGCCTAGTTCAGCTTGGCGTCCTTGATTCGATCGGCAATCTTCTGGGCAATCGGATGCGCGAGCGTCCCGCTCGACCCCGCTCCAACCGAATAGAAGTTGGTGCGGATCGTCTCCTCACGTTCGAGGATCGTCTTACCCGAACTATCGGTGACTCGAAACTTGATGTCGCTCGACTCGCGACCGGAGCCCAAGCCAACCAGAATCCGCTTGGCAGCATTGCCGGGACGCCAGGAGGTGATTTCTCCGTCGAGGGAATAGACCGTGCCCTGAGGTGTCGTGGGGGGTTCCACGACGATGTCGAACTCCTTACCGAGCATGACCTTGAACTCCGGTACGAGTTGGGTCTGCATCAGTTTCATGTCGTAGGGCAAATCGACACCGGAGGCGGTGGTGAAGGTCTTGACGACGATGACGGGCTTGCCCTGCGACGACAGGGCAATAGCTGAGAGAGCCAGTCCGACAGCGAGCAGCCAGCATTTCTTCATGCGTGTCCCCTCCATGCAAGACGCTCCGACGCGACGTTCTACGGCGCTTTTTGCAGTGCGAAGGCCGCTACCGGAGGCAGCGGCCTCCGTGGACCGAGGTCAGCGGATGGTAACACGCTCAGATGGGCCGATTGGTCCGGGCCTAGTGTCGCGTCTCCGAAGTTCGTTGTCGCACCGAGGGCGCCGAGGCGCCCACCCCGCAAGGCGCGAGGAGGGAGAATACCGGGAGTATTTGACCGACGAGCAACGCAGCGGGGTGGGATGCATCGGCGGCCGAATGCAAACGAACTTCGGAGACACGACACTGGCTCGGGAGGGTGCCGGCATCGGCTCTCTCCGGAATGTGGAGGCCGGCCGCAAGAATCTGCCGTGCCGTCAGCCGACGGCGTGGCGGGTGACGCCGCCGGTGAGCGTGTCTGAGCCAATCGATACATAGAGATCGCGGTCGGTGATCGACAGGCTGAACGCCATGCGCCGATCGAGGCGCTCGGCGAGCGCGGTGAGGAGACGTCGATCGATCGAGTAGAGCTCCAGCGCTTCGATCCGGTGAATCCGCTCGCCCGCGAGCTGCCGGACGAACTGCGCGGGATCCTTGTGCGTGTACACGACGACACGGTCTGCCGCTTTCGCCGCGCGGTGCAGACGGTCGGCATCGGGTGTCCCGACCTCCACCCAGACGCGAAGCGCGCCCGTCAGATCGCGAACGGAAATAGCCGGCTCGTCCGGCTCCGACAGCCCGCGCGAGAACGTGATGCCCTCGGTGTACTCGAGCGCGTACGCGAGAACCCGGGTGAGCAGATACGCCTCCGACTCCGATGGATGGCGGGCCACCCGCAGCGCCAGCGTCTCGTAGACCTGCCGGTCCGCGTCGGCGAGATCGATGTCGATGTTGTAGATGGTTGCGGTCAGCGCCACCTGGTCGAGTGCTCCAGCAGTGGGGCCGGAAGCGAAAGGGCCCGTTATGACCGAATGTCTTCGTCAGACGGTTGGCCGAAACAAGAAGGGCGGCGATCTCGCTCGACCGCCGCCCCTTTGCAAGTGCTAACTGCTAAGTGCTGATTGCTAAATCTGACTGCTGCATGCTTAGCCATTTGGCATTGCAATCAGCAATCGCATGCTCGTTTATTCCCCGAGGTCTCCGGTTCGCGGACCGAGCGCTTCCTCGGGCTCCACGAAGTACTCCATGTCGCGCTCCAGCTCGAGCTCGTCGTCGCTCGGCTGCGGCGGCACCGGCGGCGGCGGCGGCTCGTCGGCCGGAATCTGCACGTGCCGGTAATACTCGAAGCCGGTCCCCGCCGGAATCAGCCGGCCCATCGTCACGTTCTCCTTCAGGCCGCGCAGGTGATCGACCTTGCCGGAAATCGACGCTTCGGTGAGCACGCGCGTCGTCTCCTGGAACGACGCGGCCGAAATGAACGAGTCGGTCGAGAGCGACGCCTTCGTGATGCCGAGCAGCAGCGGCCGTCCCTGCGCCGGGCGCCCGCCACTCCCGATGACGCGCTCGTTCTCCTCGAGGAAGCGGAACTTGTCGGTCTGCTCGTCGACGAGGAACTCGGTGTCGCCCACATCCTCGATCTTCACCCAGCGCATCATCTGCCGGGCGATGACCTCGATGTGCTTGTCGTTGATGTTGACGCCCTGCAGGCGATACACCTCCTGAATCTCGTTCACGAGGTAGGCCTGCAGCGCCTTTTCACCGAGCACATTCAGGATGTCGTGCGGGTTGGACGGACCGTCCATCAACGGCTCGCCCGCGCGGACCCGCTCGCCTTCCTGCACGTTGACGTGCACGCCGCGCGGCAGCGAGTACTCGCGCGGCTCGGCGCCCGGCTCGTCGGGGACGATGATGAGCTTCCGCTGACCCTTGACGATGCCGCCGTGCTTGACGAGGCCGTCGATCTCCGAGATGACGGCGGTTTCGCGCGGCTTGCGCGCCTCGAACAGCTCGACCACGCGCGGCAGACCGCCCGTGATGTCCTTGGTCTTGGTCGTCTCGCGCGGGATCTTCGCGAGCACGTCGCCGGCCGAGACCATCTCGCCGTCCTGCACCATGAGGTGCGCGTGCGACGGCATGTGGTACTTGCGGTTGACCTTCCCGTCCTTGCCCTTGATCTCGACGGCCGGCTGCTTCTTCTCGTCGGGGGAGTCGACGATGATCAGGCGCGAGAGGCCGGTCACCTCGTCGACCTCCTCGTGCACCGTGATCCCTTCGAGAATGTCCTTGAACCGGATCTGGCCGGCCTCTTCGGTGAGGATCGAGAACGTGTACGGATCCCACTCGACGAGCACCTGGCCCTGATCGACCGCCTGTCCGTCCTTCACCTTCAGCCGCGCGCCGTAGACGATCGGGTAGCGCTCGCGGTCGCGCCCCTTCGCGTCCTGCACGACGAGCGAACCGGCGCGGTTCATGACGACCAGGTTGCCGTCCTTCGCCTGAACGACCTGGATGCCCTGGAACCGGACGGTCCCCGCGTTTCTCGCCTCGAGGGTCGACTGTTCGGACACGCGCGACGCGGTGCCGCCGATATGGAACGTCCGCATCGTGAGCTGCGTGCCCGGCTCCCCGATCGACTGCGCCGCGATGACGCCGACCGCCTGCCCGAGCTCGACCATCTTGCCGGTCGCGAGGTCGCGGCCGTAGCAGCGCGCGCACACACCGCGGCGCGACGCGCAGGTCAGCACCGAGCGGATCTTCACCTTCTCGATGCCGGCATCCTGAATCGCCGACGACTTCTCCTCGTTCATCTCCTCGTTGATGTCGACGATCACCTCGCCGGTGAACGGGTCGGTGATCCGCTCGAGCGTGACGCGGCCGATGATGCGGTCGCGCAGCGGCTCGATGATCTCGCCCGATTCGACGATGGCGCGCGCTTCGATGCCGTCCACGGTGCCGCAGTCGGGCTCGTGGATGATGACGTCCTGCGCCACGTCGACCAGCCGCCGCGTGAGGTAGCCGGAGTCGGCCGTCTTGAGCGCGGTATCGGCCAGCCCCTTGCGGGCGCCGTGCGTGGAGATGAAGTACTGCAGCACCGTGAGGCCTTCACGGAAGTTCGACGTGATCGGCGTCTCGATGATCTCGCCCGACGGCTTCGCCATCAGGCCGCGCATGCCGGCGAGCTGCCGGATCTGCTGCTTGGATCCGCGGGCGCCCGAGTCGGCCATGACGTAGACCGGGTTGAACTGCCGGCCGTCGCGGTCGATCTCCTCCATCTCGCTGAACATGGCGTTGGCGATGTCCTCGGTCGCCTCCGACCAGATCGCGATGACCTTGTTGTAGCGCTCGCCGTTCGTGATCGCGCCCTCGAGGTACTGCGACTCGACCTTGATGACCTCGGTGCGCGCCGTCTCGACGAGATTGGCCTTCTCCTTCGGGATGATCAGGTCGTCGATGCCGATCGACAGCCCCGATTTGGTCGCGTAGTGGAAGCCGACGTTCTTCAGCGAGTCGAGCATCTCGACGGTCTTCTCGAGGCCGAACCGCAGGTAGCAGCTCTGCACGAGCTGCTGAAGCCCCTTCTTCTTCAGGAGGCCGTTGACGAACGGCATCTCGACCGGAAGCGACTGGTTGAGGATCACGCGACCGACGGTCGTGTTGATGATCTTGTTGTCGACCGCCTGCACTTCGGTGCGGAGGACGTCCTGGTCGTCGCGCGCGGCGGTCAGGTCCTGCAGCTCGCCGGTGTACCGCAGCCGGATCGGCGAGAGCGTTTCGAGCTCGCCCGCCTCGAGCGCCAGCATCACGTCGTTGGCGTTGCCGAACGCCTTGCCTTCGCCCTTCGCGCCGCTCTTCGCCTTGGTGAGGTAGTAGCAGCCGAGCACGATGTCCTGCGACGGAATCGCGATCGGCGCGCCGTGCGCGGGCGACAGGATGTTGTTCGACGACAGCATCAGCACCGACGCCTCGATCTGCGCCTCGGGCGACAGCGGGATGTGCACGGCCATCTGGTCGCCGTCGAAGTCGGCGTTGAACGCCGTGCAGACGAGGGGGTGAATCCGGATGGCCTTGCCCTCGACCAGCACCGGCTCGAACGCCTGAATGCCGAGGCGGTGCAGGGTCGGCGCGCGGTTCAGCAGCACCGGGTGCTCGCGGATGACCTCTTCGAGGACGTCCCACACCTCGGGCCGCTGGAGCTCCACCATCTCCTTCGCCTGCTTGATCGTGGCGACGAGACCGCGCTCCTCGAGCTTGTTGTAGATGAACGGCTTGAACAGCTCGAGCGCCATCTTCTTCGGCAGCCCGCACTGGTGCAGCTTCAGCTCGGGGCCGACGACGATGACCGAGCGGCCGGAGTAGTCGACGCGCTTGCCGAGCAGGTTCTGCCGGAAGCGCCCCTGCTTGCCTTTCAGCGTGTCGGACAGCGACTTGAGGGGCCGGTTGTTGGCGCCGCGCAGCACGCGGCCGCGGCGGCCGTTGTCGAAGAGCGCATCGACGGCTTCCTGCAGCATGCGCTTTTCGTTCCGGATGATGACGTCCGGCGCCTTCAGCTCGATCAGCTTCTTCAACCGGTTGTTGCGGTTGATGACGCGACGGTACAGATCGTTCAGGTCGGAGGTCGCGAACCGTCCGCCGTCGAGCGGCACGAGCGGACGCAGCTCCGGCGGGATGACCGGGATGACGTCGAGGATCATCCATTCCGGGCGGTTGCTCGACTTCCGGAACGAATCGACGACCTTCAGGCGCTTCGCGAACTTCAGCTTCTTCTGCGCCGAGGTTTCCGTCTTCATCTTGTCGCGCAGCTCGATCGCGAGCCGCTCGACGTTGACGCGCTTGAGCAGCTCCTTGATCGCCTCGGCGCCCATCTGCGCCTTGAAGCGGAACTGGTGCTCCTCGCGCGCCTTGCGATACTGCTCCTCGTTCAGCAGCTGGTTCTGCTTCAGTTCGGTCTCGCCCGGATCGACGACCACGTAGGCCTCGAAGTAGAGGACCCGCTCGAGATCGCGCAGCGAGATGTCGAGCAGATGCCCGATGCGGCTCGGCAGCCCCTTGAAGAACCAGACGTGGCTCACCGGCGTGGCCAGCGTGATGTGCCCGAGCCGCTCGCGGCGGACCTTGGCCTGCGTCACCTCGACGCCGCACTTGTCGCAGATCACCCCGCGGTGCTTCATGCGCTTGTACTTGCCGCACAAACACTCCCAGTCGGTGATCGGCCCGAAGATCTTCGCGCAGAACAGCCCGTCGCGCTCCGGCTTGAAGGTCCGGTAGTTGATCGTTTCCGGCTTGGTCACCTCGCCGTGCGACCACGAGAGGATCTTCTCGGGCGACGCGAGGCTGATCCGAATCGCGTCGAAATCGCTCGTCAGAGCGGAGCGCTCGTGAAAGCTAGGTCTCATAGTTCCCTTCGTTGAACAGTTGCAGTTCAGGCTGACAGTGTTCACTGTCGACAGGTTCCCAGGCTGACCTGGAGCCTGATGGCCGAGAGCTCTGCTCCTACACCTCCTCGAGCACCGCCTGCGGCACGACGTCCACCGGCTTCTTCTTCGTTTTCATCAGCTCGACGTCCAGACAGAGCGACTGGAGCTCGCGGATGAGCACGTTGAAGGACTCGGGCAGGCCGGCCGTGAACGACGCGTCGCCCTTGACGATCGCCTCGTAAATCTTCGCGCGGCCGGTCACATCGTCGGACTTCGCGGTGAGCAGCTCCTGGAGGATGTGCGCCGATCCGTACGCCTCGAGCGCCCAGACCTCCATCTCCCCGAAGCGCTGGCCGCCGAACTGCGCCTTTCCGCCGAGCGGCTGCTGCGTGATGAGCGAGTACGGTCCGATCGACCGGGCGTGAATCTTGTCGTCCACCAGATGCGACAGTTTCAGCATGTAGATGTAGCCGACGGTCACGTTCTGCTCGAAGCCGTCGCCGGTCATCCCGTCGTAGAGCTTCGTCTTGCCGCCGGTCGGCAGGCCGGCGCGATCCAGCCAGTTCTTGATCTCGGTCTCCGTCGCGCCGTCGAACACCGGCGTCGCGAAATACAGGCCGAGCGCGTGCGCGGCCCAGCCGAGGTGCGTCTCCAGAATCTGCCCGACGTTCATGCGCGAGGGCACGCCGAGCGGGTTCAGCACGATCTCGACCGGGGTGCCGTCGGGCAGGTACGGCATGTCCTCCTCGGGGAGGATCCGCGCGATGACGCCCTTGTTGCCGTGCCGGCCGGCCATCTTGTCGCCGACCGACAGCTTGCGCTTCATCGCGACGTAGACCTTGACGAGCTTGATGACGCCCGGCGGCAGCTCGTCGCCGCGCCGGATCTTCTCCTTCTTCTCCTCGAAGAGGTTCTTGATGACCTCGACCTGACGCTCGGTCCGCTCCTCGAGGTCGCGCAGGTCGTCCTCGAGCCGCGTGTCGTCGGTCGAGATCTTCACCCGCACCATCGTGTCGTACGGCATCTCCTGCAGGATCTCGGGCGTGAGCGCCGTTCCCTTGCGGTGCAGCCGCTCGCGGCCGTACTCGTCGAAGAGATCGGAGCGCAGCTCCTGCCCCTTCAGCATCATGATCACGCGCTTCTTCACCTCGTCGTGGAGGATGCGGATCTCGTCCTGAAGGTTCTTCTCCATCATGTCGAGCTCTTCCTGCTCGATCGCCTTGGCGCGGTCATCCTTCTCGATGCCCTTGCGGGAGAAGATCTTGACGCCGACGATGATGCCCTCGATGCCGGGCGGGCAGATGAGCGACGCGTCGCGCACGTCGCCGGCCTTCTCGCCGAAAATCGCGCGCAGCAGCTTTTCCTCCGGCGTGAGCTGGGTTTCGCCCTTGGGCGTCACCTTGCCCACCAGGATGTCGCCCGGCTTGACGTTGGCGCCGATCCGGATGATGCCGCTCTCGTCGAGGTCCTTCAGGAAGCCCTCGGAGACGTTCGGGATGTCGCGGGTGATCTCCTCGGGACCGAGCTTGGTGTCGCGCGACTCGATCTCGAACTCCTCGATGTGAATGGAGGTGTAGTAGTCGTCCTTCACCATCCGCTCCGAGACGAGGATCGCGTCCTCGAAGTTGTAGCCGCGCCACGGCATGAACGCGACGAGCACGTTGCGGCCGAGCGCGAGCTCCCCGAGCTCGGTGCACGGGCCGTCGCCGAGCACCTGCCCCTTGTGCACCTTCTGGCCGACCCGGACGATCGGCTTCTGGGTGATGCAGGTGTTCTGGTTGGACCGCTTGAACTTCGTCATCGGATAGATGTCGGCGCCCATCTCCTTGCCGTCTTCCGTCTCGCTCTCCACCCGGACGACGATCCGCTGGCTGTCGACGTAATCGATGGTGCCCGATCGCCGCGCCACGATGACGGCGCCCGAATCGCGCGCCGTGATGTACTCCATGCCGGTGCCGACAAACGGCGCCCGCGCGCGCAGCAGCGGCACCGCCTGCCGCTGCATGTTCGATCCCATCAGCGCGCGGTTCGCGTCGTCGTTCTCGAGGAACGGAATCAGCGAGGCCGCGACCGACACGAGCTGCTTCGGCGAGACGTCGATGAACTGGACGTTGGCCCGAGGCGCCAGGATGAAGTTGCCCGCCTGGCGCGCGTTCACGCGTTCCTGCGTGAGCTTGCCCTCGTTGTCGACGGCCGCGTTCGCCTGCGCGATGATGTACTGGTCCTCTTCCCACGCGGAGAGGTAGAACGAGTACGGCTCGAACTCGACGCCCTTGCGCCGCGGCCGGCCGTCCTCGGACACGAGCTCGTCGGCCTCGACGATGTCGCCGGTCTTGTACTTGGAGCCCCCGGCGTTGGTGACGATCACGAAGTCGGTGACGCGGCCGTCCTTCACCTTGCGGTACGGCGACTCGATGAAGCCGAACTCGTTGATGCGCGCGTAGCAGGACAGCGACGAGATCAGGCCGATGTTCGGGCCTTCCGGCGTCTCAATCGGGCAGATGCGCCCGTAGTGCGTCGGGTGGACGTCCCGGACCTCGAACCCGGCGCGCTCGCGCGACAGACCGCCGGGGCCGAGCGCCGAGAGACGCCGCTTGTGCGTGATCTCGGAGAGCGGGTTGGTCTGATCCATGAACTGCGAGAGCTGCGACGACCCGAAGAACTCGCGAATCGCGGCCATCACCGGCTTCGCGTTGATCAGGTCGTGCGGCATCGCCGTCGCCATTTCCTGATAGACCGACATCTTCTCCTTGATCGCGCGCTCCATCCGGACCAGCCCGATGCGGAACTGGTTCTCGAGGAGCTCGCCCACGGAGCGGACGCGCCGGTTGCCCAGGTGATCGATGTCGTCGACGTTCGCCGGGTTCTTGCGCAGCTTGAGGAGATACTTCAGCACTTCGTAGAAGTCCTGCGGGTGCAGGATCTTCTCGTCGAGCGGCGTGTTCAGCCCGAGCTTGGTGTTCAGCTTGAGCCGGCCGACGCGCGAGAAGTCGTACTTCTGCGGGTTGAAGAACATGTTCTCGAAGAGGGACCGCGAGCTGTCGAGCGTCGGCGGATCGCCGGGACGCAGGCGGCGGTAGATCTCGATCAGCGCCTCTTCGTGCGTGTGAATCGGATCCTTCTTCAGCGTCTGGCCGATGATCGGCCCGACGTCGTCGCGCTCGGGGAAGAAGATCTCGAGCCGATCGACGTTCTTCTCCTGCGCCATCGAGATGACCCGCGGCGTCAGCTCCTCGTTGGCTTCGAGAATCACCTCGCCGGTGGACGGATCGACGACGTCGGCGGCTGCGAACGCGCCTTCGAGCTCGGCGTCCGAGATCTCGACGGCTTCGACGTTCGCGCGCTTGAGCGCCTCGACGGCGTTCTTCGTGATCTTCTTGCCGGACTGCACCGTGAAGTTCTCGCCGGGCACGACGATGTCCTTCGCCGCGCGAAGCCCGACCAGGCTGTCGGCGACGCCCCAGTAGATCGATCCGTTCTTCAGGTACAGCTTGTCGACGCTGTAGAAGCTCCGGATGATCTCGTCGGCGCCCCGCAGGCCGAGCGCGCGGAGGAAGACCGTCGCCAGGAACTTGCGCTTCCGGTCGATGCGGACGTACAGCAGGTTCTTGGTGTCGTACTCGAACTCCACCCACGACCCGCGGTACGGGATGATCTGCGCGACGTACAGCGTCTTGTCTTCCGAGTGGAAGAACGCGCCCGGCGACCGGTGCAGCTGGCTGACGATGACGCGCTCGGTCCCGTTGATGATGAAGGTGCCGTTCTCGGTCATCAACGGGATGTCGCCGAAGTAGACCTCCTGCTCCTTGATGTCGCGGATGGTCTTGACGCCGGTCTCGGGGTCCTTGTTCCACACCACGAGCCGGATCGTCACCTTCAGCGGCACGGCGTAGGTCATGCCGCGCTCCTGGCACTCGTCGACGTCGTACTTCAGCTTCAGGCCGACGGTGTTGCCGCAGATGTCGCAGACATCGCCGCGCGCCTGGTTCGCCTTGCCGCAGCGCGGGCACAGGACCTCGCGGTCGCCGAACGGATCGGCGATCAGCGTCGCCCCGCAGCTGCTGCACGGCTTGCGCAGATGATGCAGCCCGACGAGCTTGCCGCACTTGCATTCCCAGTTGCCGATCGAGTACTCGATGAACTCCAGCGAGGAGTTCTCGCGGAAGTCGCTGATCGGGAACACCGACTTGAACACCGACTGCAGACCCGCGTCCTCGCGCTCGCTCGGCAGGCGGTTCATCTGGAGGAAGCGTTCGTAGGACTTTTTCTGAATCTCGATCAAGTTCGGGATCGGAACGGTCGTCTTGATCTTCGAGAAATCGATGCGCTCGCGATAGACGTTCTTGGGAAGGCTGTACATGCTTAAGACCTCGGAGAAAGACGCAGCGCTCGCCGACACGCGGCTCACGTGTCGGCCCGGTCGGACCGATCGGAGATCGAGGATGAGGGCTCAGGACGGACCTGACCCCCGACCGCCGAGCCCGGGGATCCCTACTTGATCTCGACCTTCGCGCCGACGTCCTCGAACTTCTTCTTGATCGTGTTCGCCTCGTCCTTGGGGATCGCTTCCTTGATGGCCTTGGGAGCGGCTCTCGACGAGATCCTTGGCTTCCTTGAGGCCCAGGCTGGTGACTTCGCGGACGACCTTGATCACGTTGATCTTGTTCGCGCCGACTTCGGTCAGGGTCACCGTGAACTCGGTCTTCTCTTCGGCCGGGGCCGCAGCGCCCGCCCCGCCGCCCGCCGGCATGGCCATCGGCATGGCTGATGCCGCCGACACGCCGAGCTCCGATTCGAGCGTCTTCACGAGCTGCGACAGCTCGAGCACGCTGATCCCCTTGATGAAGTCGACCACCTGCTGCTGCGTCACTTCGGCCATTTGCTGTTCTCCTCGCTGGCTTCAGGCTGCAGGCTTTCGGCTTTGGCTGAAGCCCAAAACCCGAAGTCCGAAGCCCGACCAGATTCTCTCTATGATTCCTGTCGCTTCTTTTCCAATTGAACGAGCACGCTCATCAAGTCCCGCGGCGCCGCGCTCAGCACCCTGACGATCTGAACCATCGGCGCCTGCATCACGAACAGCAGCTTCGCGAGCAGCTCGGGCCGGCCCGGCAGCGCCGCGAGCTCGCTCACCTCGGCAGGCTTGATCGCGCGCCCCTGCACGATCGCCGCTTTGATCGTCAGCTTCGGCGCCGTCTTGACGAACGTCGTCAGCGTCTTGGCCAGCGCGACCGGATCGGTGGCCGTGTAGGCGACCGCCGTCGTGCCCTCGAAGTACTGATCGAGCACCTCGAACGAGGTCCCCTTCAGCGCGCGCCGGGCAATCGTGTTCTTGACGACTCTGTAGCTCGCCTTCGCCGTCCGAAGCTGACGCCGCAGCTCCGTGACCTGCGGCACGTTCAGGCCCTTGTAGTCCACGAGAATCGCGCTTTCCGAGCCCTTGAACGCCCGTTCAAGCTGCTGAAGCTCGAGCTCCTTGTCCGCTCTTGTGACTGCCATTGTCCTTATCCTTGTCGTTCGCCGTTCTCGGTTCTACGTGCGACGTTCTCGGTCGGCTGAACGCAGCACGAAGAACCCAGAACGAAGAACGGTCGCGTCAGTGCTTGACCGCCCCCTCGATGATGTGGCTCGTGTCGATGCGGACGCCCGGCCCCATGGTCGACGACAGCGTGACGGTCCTGGAGGTACTTCCCCTTGGCCGCGGGCGGCTTCGCCTTGACGATGCTGTCGACCAGCGCGTGGGCATTGGCCACGAGCGAGTCGCTCGCGAACGACGCCTTGCCGACCGGCGCGTGGATGATGCCGGTCTTGTCGACGCGGAACTCGACCTTCCCCGCCTTGATTTCCCTGACCGCCTTGGCGATATCCACCGTGACAGTGCCCGTCTTCGGGTTCGGCATGAGGCCGCGGGGCCCGAGCACCTTCCCGAGCTTGCCGACCGCGCGCATCATGTCCGGCGTGGCGACCACGGCGTCGAAATCGGTCCAGCCGGCGTTGATCTTCTCGACCAGCTCCTCGCCCCCGACGATGTCGGCGCCCGCCTCCTGGGCTTCCTTCTGCTTCTCTCCTCCGGCAATCGCGAGCACACGCTTGGTCTTGCCCAGGCCGTGCGGCAACACCACCGTGCCGCGCACCATCTGGTCGGCGTGCTTGGGATCGACGCCCAGCCGCAGCGTCAGCTCGACGGTCTCGTCGAACTGCGCGAATTTGACGTTCTGCACGAGCGGAATCGCTTCTTCGAGCGTATAGCTACGATCGGGAGCAACCTTGGCTCGCGCGGCCGTGTACTTCTTGCCGTGTTTGCGCATGCATGACCTCGGTGGTGCAAACGGGTCGCGTCGGCGACCCTCCCACTCTTTTCAGCGATCAGCCGTCAGCTATCAGCTGATTTCAGCCAAGTCGATCAGCCAATTTCAGCTGAGGTTTGAAAGCTGACGGCTACTGCCTATATCCAACGCTCCGAAAGCCTGAAACCTGAAGTCTGAAACCTGAGCGGATCAGACTTCACACTTCAGATCTCAGATTTCGTCTATCCGATAACGTCCAGTCCCATCGACCGTGCCGTGCCGGCGACGGTCTTGACCGCCGCCTCGAGCGAGTCGCAATTCAGATCGGGCATCTTGATCTTCGCGATCTCCTCGACCTGCTTGGCCGTGACCGTACCGACCTTGTTCTTGTTCGGTTCCGCGGAGCCCTTGGCGATGTTCGCCGCGCGCTTCAGCAGCACCGGCGCCGGCGGCGTCTTGGTGATGAAGCTGTACGACCGGTCCGCGTAGACCGTGACCACGACGGGAATGATGAGCCCCTCGTCCTTGGCCGTCCTGGCGTTGAAGTTCTTGCAGAAGTCCATGATGTTGACGCCCTGCGGACCGAGCGCGGTCCCCACAGGCGGCGCCGGCGTCGCCTTGCCGGCCGCGATCTGGAGCTTCACCATTGCTTGAATTTTTTTGGCCACGATCAATGACTCTCAACCACGAAGTCACGAAGAGCACGAAGGCCGGATTGGCTTCGTGTCCTTCGTGTCTTCGTGGTCTAAATTTTTTCCACCTGTAGGAAATCCAGCTCGACCGGCGTCGCGCGGCCGAAGATCGTCACCATCACCTTCAACGTGTTCTTGTCGAGGTTCACATCGTCGACCACGCCGTTGAAGCTGGTGAACGGCCCTTCGTTGATCCGCACCTGCTCGCCCTTCTCGAACATGTACTTCGGCTTCGGCTTCTCGGCCGCGGTCTTCACCTGCGTCAGGATCTGTTCGACTTCGTCCTTGCTGAGCGGCGTGGGCTTGGCGCCCGCGCCGACGAAGCCGGTGACCTTCGGCGTGTTCTTCACCACGTGCCACGCGTTGTCGGACATGTTCATCTCGACAAGGATGTAGCCGGGGAAGAACCGCTTCGCGGTGACCACCTTCCGCCCGCCGCGCATCTCGACCACGTCCTCGGTCGGAATGAGAATCTCGCCGATCTCGCTCTGCAAGCCGTACGCGGCGACGCGCTGCTGCAGAGACTCGGCGACCTTCTTCTCGAACCCCGAGTAGGTATGGACGATGTACCAGTTCTTGGTCGCGACCTCGGTCATGCCCCCCCAAACCGACGGAAGATCCACTGCACGACGGCGTTCACACCCAGATCGAGCACCCAGAGGTAGATGCCGAAAAACAGCGACGTCAGGATCACGACGATCGTCGTCGCATACACCTCCGCGCGCGTCGGCCAGGTGACCCGCTTGAGCTCGTTGCGAACCTCGCTCAGGAAGAGCCGGGCGCGCTCGATACGGCCACCGGCCGCTTCCCGGACGGTGCCAAGTGTCGTCGTCGGCGTCGAAGTATTGGCCGCCATAACTCAGTGCCAAATGCTGCGTGCTGCGTTTACGTGCCAGATGCCAAGTGCCACATGCTGAATTCGAGCGCCGTTCGTCCCGCAACCCATAGCCGGCTCTGACCGCTGACAGCCGACGGCATTGGCAGGCCAGGAGGGAATCGAACCCCCAACCCCCGGTTTTGGAGACCGGTGCTCTGCCAATTGAGCTACTGGCCTACATCGTGCTCTCAGTTGTCGGCTGTCGGCTGTCGGCTGACGCCGCGAATCCGCTAATCGCCGACAGCTCACAGCTACTTCGTTTCCTTGTGCGGCGTGTGCTTGCGACAGAAGCGGCAATACTTGCTGAACTCGAGCCGCTCGGTCGTCGTCTTCTTGTTCTTCGTCGTGCTGTAGTTGCGGCGCTTACATTCGGTGCAGGCGAGCGCGATGATGTCTCTCATGGCTGCGATCTCTCGAATTTGGCGACTTGGTGAGTTGGTGAGTTGGTGATTTGAATCAATCAAATTCACCAAGTCTCCAATTCGCCAAGTCTCCAATTGGCTATTCGACGATCTCGGTGATCGTGCCGGCGCCGACCGTCCGGCCGCCTTCACGGATGGCGAAGCGCGCGCCCTTCTCGAGCGCGACCGGCGCCATCAGCTCGCCGCTGATCGACGTGTTGTCGCCGGGCATCACCATCTCGACGCCTTCCGGCAGGTTCAGCGTGCCGGTGACGTCGGTGGTCCGGAGATAGAACTGCGGACGATATCCGTTGAAGAACGGCGTGTGCCGCCCGCCTTCCTCCTTCGACAGGATGTAGACCTCGCCCTTGAACTTGGTGTGCGGCTTGATCGAGCCCGGCTTGGCCAGCACCTGGCCGCGTTCGACATCGTCCTTTTCCACGCCGCGCAGCAGCACGCCGATGTTGTCGCCGGCCTCGCCCGCGTCCAGCAGCTTCCGGAACATCTCGACGCCGGTGACGACCTTCTTCTCGGTCGGCTTGAACCCGACGATCTCGATTTCCTCGCCGACCTTCACCTTGCCGCGCTCGACCCGGCCGGTCACGACGGTGCCGCGGCCCGAGATCGAGAAGACGTCTTCGATCGGCATCAGGAAGGGCTTGTCGACCTCGCGCTGCGGGATCGGAATATAGCTGTCGAGCGCTTCCATCAGCTTCGTGACGCCCGCGATGCCTTCGGCGTCGCCCTGGAGCGCCTTGAGCGCCGACAGACGGATCACCGGGATGTCGTTGCCCGGAAACTTGTAGGCCGTGAGGAGCTCGCGCACTTCGAGCTCCACCAGATCGAGCAACTCGGGGTCGTCGATCGCGTCCACCTTGTTGAGGGCCACGACGAGATACGGCACGTTGACCTGGTACGCGAGCAGCACATGCTCGCGCGTCTGCGGCATCGGACCGTCGACGGCGCTGACGACGAGAATGGCGCCGTCCATCTGCGCGGCGCCGGTGATCATGTTCTTGATGTAGTCGGCGTGGCCCGGGCAGTCGACGTGCGCGTAATGCCGTTTGGCGGTCGAATATTCGACGTGGCTCGTCGCGATGGTCATCACCTTCGAGTCGTCGCGCCGGCCCTGCGACTCGGACGCCTTGGCGACCTCGTCGTACGAGATGAACTTGGCCCAGCCCTTGTCGGCGGCCACCTTCGTGAGCGCCGCGGTCAGCGTGGTCTTGCCGTGATCGATGTGCCCGATGGTGCCCACGTTCACGTGCGGTTTGGAGCGGTCGAATTTCTCTTTAGCCATGTCGTCTACGTCCTTCTTGTTTTCGCTCGACGTCGTTGTCGTCCGCCTTCGCGCTTGGCGCTTCGGTGGACAGCCTTCGCCTGGCCTGCCAGCCGAAGCTCGCATCGCGAGCGAAGGCTGGAGCCGATGACCAGGATTGAACTGGTGACCTCGTCCTTACCAAGGACGCGCTCTGCCAACTGAGCTACATCGGCGAATCCGGTCTCGGTCAGCCGTTTGCGTCGTCCACCTTCGCGCGTCGTGCTTCGGTGGACAGCCTTCACCTGGCTTGCCAGCCGAAGCTCGCGCAAGCGAGCGAAGGCGGCCCGCCGTCGTGCTTTCGGCACTTGGGCGCGGCATCGCGCCAGAGCGCGCCTGACTCACCAGCGCGCGAAGGCGGTGGAGCGGGAGACGGGGATCGAACCCGCGACCAACAGCTTGGAAGGCTGTGACTCTACCACTGAGTTACTCCCGCCTTCGCGGCTCGCCTGCGACCTGCTCGCCGCTTCGGCGCGGCAGGCCCGCTGCTCGCGCTCGTCTCTCTTTCCGAGTCTCGATCAACCACTCGCCCACTTGGCTTGCCGAGCCGAAGCCCGCTCCCGCGTGCCGCGCATTTCGGCGGCACGCTCAGCGCGGCGAAGGTTGGTGGCGAGGGAAGGACTCGAACCTTCGAAGCCGCTAGGGCGACAGATTTACAGTCTGCTGCGTTTGACCGCTTCGCTACCTCGCCAACCTGTCTGTGTGTTGGAATGCCCTGCGTCAGACAATATCTGTATGCTGGAATGCGCGCTTTCGACAATGCCTTGCAGACCAAGCGGCCCGATGGAGCTGGCGGAGGGATTCGAACCCACGACCTGCTGATTACAAATCAGCTGCTCTACCGGACTGAGCTACACCAGCCAAGACAAAAGTTGGACTTTAGCACGTCTCATGCCAGCCGTGCAATACCATGCGTTGTCAAAAGCTTAAATACGGTAGCTCAGCCGCCGACTTCCAGCTCAGCCGGCAGCCGCCCGGCGCTGCCGGAGCGCCTCGAACAACACAACTCCCGTCGCCACCGACACGTTCAGACTCTGGACATGACCGCGCATCGGGATCGAGGCGACCCAGTCGCAGCGCTCCCGGACCAGGCGCCGCAACCCGGTTCCCTCGGCGCCCACCACCACGGCCGTCGGCAGAGTGAGATCGATCTCATCGTACTGTTTTTCGACGTCGCTCGCGAGCCCAACGGTCCATACCCCCCACGTTTTCAACTCCTCGAGAGCGCGCGCGATGTTCACCACGTCGGCGATCCTGACGTGCGACACCGCCCCCGCCGATGCCTTCGCCGCGGCCCCGCCAAGCGCCGCGGCGTGCCGCGTCTGCCGCACGACCCCGTCGGCGCCTGCCGCGTCGACCGTGCGCAGAATAGCGCCGACGTTGTGCGGATCTTCGATACCGTCGAGAACGACGATGAGCGGTGCACCGGTCGCGCCGGCGATCAAATCGCGAACCGTCCACGTTCCGGCTTTCCTGCACCTCCGCCACGACGCCCTGGTGGCGGCCGCGGGCGCTCTCACCCACGGCCCGATCCAGGTCTGCCGGGGACACGCGCCGGATCGCCACCCCCGCCGTTTCGGCGGCGGCCACGACATCCGCAAGGCGACCGCCCGTGGGCTGGCTCACGCGGAGTGTCGTCACTCGTTTGGCCCGCAACGCCTCGAGCACAGGATTGATGCCGTAGATCAGCATTCAGCTCAGACCTCACCACGAAGGCGCGATGAACACAAAAACGCGGTTCAGCGGAATTTGCCGTATCCGGCATCAGCCGGACTGCTCGAGCGCGCGCACAAAGGCCGCCGCGCGCTCACGGCCGCCGAGGATCGCCGGGATGCCGGACTCCGGCGGCAGATCGGCGCCGCGATCGATGGCAGGAATCGCCAGATCGAGCTCTGGCCCTTCGGCGCGGCCGGTCAGCGCCACCCGGATAGGGTGGAACAGCGCCTTGCCCTTCTGTCCCGTCCGGGCCTTCAGCTCGCTCGCGATCGTCCGGAACCTCTCGCGATCCAGCCGCGGCGCTTTCGCCAGCGCCTCGGCCAGCGCCTTGACGACGGCGCGCGCACCGTCCGCGCTCATCTCGGCGGCGACCGACGCGTCCGCGAACGTCACCTCCGGCGCGTAGTCGAACAGAAACGAGAGTCGTGCAGGCACCTGATCGAGCCGGTCCACCGACGCCGTGGCGATCGGCATGATCGCCGCCAGGAACTCGCGGCCCTGCGCATTGGGCGCCAACGCGACGCCGGCGCGCTCGAAGAACGGAATCGACAAGTCGGCCAGTCTCTCCGGACTCGCCATCTTGAGGTAATGGCGATTCACCCAGGCGAGCTTCTCCTCGTCGAACACGCCCGCGCTCAGACCGACGGCTTCGAGCGAAAACCGCCGGGCGAGCTCCTGCACCGGCAACAACTCCTCGTCGCCGGTGACAGAGCCGCGCGGAGACCAGCCGACCAGCGCCAGATAGTTCACGAGCGCTTCTGGCAGATAGCCCTTCGACCGAAACTCCGCGACCGACGTCGCGCCGTGCCGCTTCGACAGTGGACTGTGGTCGGGCCCGAGGACCAGCGCCAGGTGCGCGAAGGTGGGCAGCGCGAAGCCGAGCGCCTCGTACAACAGGATCTGCCGCGGCGTGTTCGAAATGTGATCCTCGCCGCGAATCACATGCGTGATCGCCATGAGCGCATCGTCGATCACGACGGCGAAGTTGTAGGCCGGCGTCCCGTCCGCACGGGCGATAACAGGGTCTCCGATCGTGTCCGTGTGAAATCGCAGCTCGCCGCGAACCGCGTCGGCGAACACGATCTCGCGATCCTCGGGCACACGAAACCGGATCGCCGGCCGTTCGCCGGCTGCGATGCGCGCCTCCACCTGCTCGGGCGTCACGGCTCGACAGCGGCCCCCGTAACGGGCGGGCTGACCCGCGGCAATCGCCGCTGCCCGTTCCGCCTCGAGCTGCTCGCGCGAACAGAAGCAGTAGTACGCCTGAGCGGAGCTCAGGAGCTCGTTCGTGTACGACTCGTATAAATGCAGTCGTTCGGATTGCCGATAGGGCCCGACCGGGCCGCCGCCCTCGGGACCCTCGTCCCAGTCGAGCCCGAGCCACCGCAGATCGTGCAGGATGGAGGCTTCCGACTCGGTTGACGAGCGTTCGGCGTCGGTGTCTTCGATGCGAAGCACGAACGCCCCGCCCGAACCGCGGGCAAGGAGCCAGTTGAAGAGCGCGGTACGGGCGTTCCCGACGTGGAGCTGCCCGGTCGGACTGGGAGCAAAACGGACTCTCACTACCTAGTTCCTGAATATGAGAGCTACGGCATGGACCGCGATCGCTTCGCCGCGGCCCAGCTCCCCGAGGCCTTCGTTCGTCTTGCCCTTGATGCCGACGGCATCGATCGCGACGCCGATGGCGCCAGCCACGTTCGCGATCATCTGGTCGAGAAACGGCGCAAGCTTCGGACGCTCGGCGATGACCACGACGTCCACGTTGGCGATCGCGTAGCCGCGCCCCTTCACAATCGCCGCTGCGCGCCGGAGCAAGTCGATGCTCGACCAGTCGCGCCATTTCGGGTCCGTATCGGGGAAGTGCCGGCCGATATCGCCTGCGGCTGCCGCGCCGAGCACGGCATCGGTGACGGCGTGACAGATCGCGTCCGCGTCGGAGTGGCCGAGCAGGCCGCGCTCGAAGGGGATGCTGACGCCCCCCAGGACGAGGCGGCGCCCCTCCACGAGGCGGTGCAAATCATAGCCAGCGCCGACGCGAAACCCCGGATGTGCGCCCGTGGCCCGCTCCAGGCTTCCCCCTGCAATCGCCTCTGCAACGAGCAGATCGCCGGGCGTGGTGATCTTGATGTTTGTCGCCTCGCCTTCGACCAGACGGACCGTATGACCGGCGCGCTCCGCGAGCGTGGCTTCGTCGGTCGCGTCGGCGCCGGCGTCGCCCAACGCGAGGCCGTCGCGAAGCACGTCGCGCCGAAACGCCTGCGGCGTCTGCGCGAGATAGATCGAGTCGCGGGGAAGCGTCTCGGCAACGACCATCAGGTGACTGCCGGCGCCGGGCGGATGGCCCGCTGGGCTCGGAGCGCCCGGCGGCCCGCGCACCGCGCTTGACCGTATCGCGCGCCGAGACCGCAGCCAGCGCGGCACCGCCCTCCGCGGCCGCCGCAATGGTGCGCGCGATGAGATCCGCGCTCGCGAAGGGACGGGCGGCATCGTGGACCACAATCAGATCGCTCTGCTCGCTCGCCACCTGAAACGCCTGACGCACCGAATCCTGACGCCGGACACCACCGGCAACGAGGCGGCACGGCTTCGCCGCGGCGCACAGGTACGCGGGCGGATCGGCCAACAGGTCGGCCGGGAGCGCGACGACGACTTCGTGGATGGCCGGGTGGCTGAGAAAGGCCGTCACGGTCCGCTCGAGAATGGGACGGCCGCCGACGCTCACCAGCTGCTTGGGCACTCCGCCGCCGAACCGCTGGCCGCGTCCACCGGCCGCGATGATTGCTGTCACCTGCATGGAACCTGGCAAGCCCGGATTATAGCGGGACGGCCGCCCGGTCCCGTCGTTCGCTGATGGTTTTCGTCACGATGGCGTGGACGCGGTCCGCCAGCATCCTGGCGTCGCGGATCGTCGCCTGGCCCTCCGCGGGGGCGGGAATCGGGTCGTGCACGACGAGCGTCACATCACCTGGTTCGGTGCGCAGACGGCCCTTCGGCATCACCCCGCGCGTGCCGACGATGGCGAGCGGCACGACCGGCAGCCCCGCCTCAATCGCGAGCAGAAAACTGCCGGCCTTGAACCGGCCGACGCGGCCGTCCGGGCTCCTGGTTCCTTCAGCGTAGATGATGAGCGACAGACCGTGGGCCACGAGCGCCCGCCAGCGCGCGAGGATACCGGCGGGATCGGGATGCCGGCGATCGACCAGCAGATGGCCGCCGCGCTTGAGGTGCCACCCGAGCACCGGGAAGCGCTCGAGCGATTCCTTGGCGATGATGCGCAGTTGAAACGGCAACGAGCTGAACACCACTGGCGTGTCGTAGTGGCTCTGATGGTTGGCGACGAAGACGTACGTCGTGCCCGGCTTGACGCGCTCGAGTCCTTCGACGGCCACGTGAACGCCGGTGGTCTTCAGGATCAGCCACGACCACGCACGCGCGCAGCGATGCGCCACGTACCCGCGGCGATCGAACAGGCTCGAGACGAGCGAGGCCGCACCCAGCACGACGGTGTAGACGGTGATCGCGGGAATGAGGAAAAAGACGGTCCGCCACCAGTGGAACGGAAGGAAAGTCACGGTTAGGAAACAGGAGTCGGGAATCAGGAATTGGAATGAATCAGGAACGAGGAATCGGGAATCATTCCTCGTTCCGAATTCCTCATTCCTGATTCAGAGCTCCTAATTGGACATCGGCGACGTCTTGAGCCGATCGACCGCGGGCTGGATGCG
The DNA here is from genome assembly GCA_963745495.1 of uncultured Acidobacteriota bacterium. Taxonomy (GTDB): domain Bacteria; phylum Acidobacteriota; class Vicinamibacteria; order Vicinamibacterales; family CAVVIG01; genus CAVUXJ01. The sequence continues at coordinate 247,388 of CAVUXJ010000009.1, read as the reverse complement.
GCGCCGCGGCCTGCGCGGCCACGGCCGCCTCGATATAACGGCCGAAGATCATCTTGCCGGCCGTAGTCTGCAGCACGCTGGTGACCACGATGTCGATCGTCTTGCTGATCATCTTCCGTGCATTGTCGACCACGACCATCGTCCCATCGTCGAGATAGGCCACGCCCTGGTTGTACTCCTTGCCCTCTTTGAGGATGAACACTTTCATCAGCTCGCCGGGCAACACCACCGGCTTCAGCGAATTGGCCAGCTCGTTCACGTTGAGGACGTCGACACCGCGCAGCTGGGCGACCTTGTTCAAGTTGAAGTCATTCGTCACGATCTTGCCCTGCAGCGTGCGCGCGAGCTCGATCAGCTTCAAGTCGACCTCCCGGACCTCGGGGAAGTCGACGTCGGAGATCGTCACCTCCACGGCCGCCATCTTCTGGATCTTCTGCAGGATGTCGAGGCCGCGGCGCCCGCGGTTCCGCTTCATCGAATCGCCGGAATCGGCGACGAGCTGCAGCTCCTTGAGGACGAATTGCGGGATGACGAGCGTGCCGTCGATGAAGCCGGTCTCGCACACGTCGGCGATGCGGCCGTCGATGATGACGCTGGTGTCGAGGATCTTGTACCGGCGCTCGGGGCCGACGGGGTGGAACAGACTGGCCAGCCGCAGGGGCTCCAGCCACTCGCCGTTTTTGGCGCCGAAGACCATGCCGAGATAGGGCAGGACGATCAGCAGGAACCCATGGAGAAATTCGATCCGATGATCGGCGAAATCGGCCCAGAACAGACCGGCCTCGATGGCACGCGCGATCACGAGCCCGGCGATGAAGCCGAGGAGCGCGCCGAGCAGCCGCGAGGGCGGCGTCTGGCGGAGGGGCCGTTCGAGGGCCACGACAATGCCGGCGAGCGCGAGACCGAAGAGGATGTTGGCGGGTAGACCTCCCACCTCAAGGGGCCGAAGGAGGGCCGCGACGTATGCAACGGTGGCGACGAACACGACGCGTCCGAGCGCAAACCAAGCCATATGAAGACCCCCGGGTATGACATGCGCGGCCGCCCGGCTCGATACCCCCCGCCCGGCGGGCGTGCGAGGCACACCATATCACTAGTGGCCTTTTCCAACCAGGAATCCTACTCGAGCAGCGCGTCGAGGGCCTCCTGGACCGATCGAACGCCCACGAGGTCGCACTGTCCGGCCATCGCACGCCGATCGGCGGGGTCGATGTTGGCCTCCGGCACGATGCACCGCGCGAACCCCATTTGTGCCGCTTCGCGCAGGCGCAGCGGGGCCTGCGTCACGGCGCGAACCTCGCCGGCAAGGCCGACCTCCCCGAACATGGCGGTCGTCGCGGGGACCACGCGGTTGCGGACGCTCGAGGCGATGGCCGCCAGGACGCCAAGGTCCGAGGCGGGCTCGTCCACGGTCATCCCGCCGGCGATGTTGACGAACACATCGTCGCCGAGCAGATTGAGGCCGGCGCGCTTCTCGAGCACGGCGAGGAGCAGCGACAAGCGCTGCTGATCGATCCCGCTCGCCATCCGGCGGGCGGTGCCGTAGGAGCTCGAGCTCACGAGCGCCTGGACCTCCACCAGAATCGGGCGCGATCCCTCGACCGAGCAGAGCACCGCCGACCCGGGCGCGTTCGAGGGCCGTTCGGCCAGAAACATTTTCGACGGATTCGGAACCGGACGCAGGCCGGCCGCGGTCATCTCGAAGACGCCGAGCTCGCTGACGGCACCGAAGCGGTTCTTGACGGCGCGCACCACACGATGGGAATGATGCCGCTCCCCTTCGAAGTACAGAACGGTATCGACCACGTGTTCGAGTGCTTTCGGGCCGGCAAGGCTGCCGTCCTTCGTCACGTGCCCCACCAGGAACGTGGGCACGTTCTGTCCTTTCGCCTTGAACAGCAGCTGGGTCGCAGCCTCGCGGACCTGGCCCATGCTGCCCGGCGCCGACTGGAACTTGAGCGAGAACACCGTCTGAATCGAATCGACGATGACGAGCGCCGGCTTGAGGCGGACGATCTCGTCGAGGATGTGCTCGAGACACGTTTCGGCGAGCAGGTAGAGGGGCGCGTTTCCGACCGCGAGACGCTCACCGCGCGACTTGATCTGGTGCTCGGATTCCTCACCGGAGCTGTACAACACGGGACCGACGGTCCGGGCCATGTTCGCGGCGGCCTGGAGCAGCAGCGTCGACTTGCCGATGCCCGGCTCGCCGCCGAGCAGCACGAGCGATCCCGGCACGACGCCGCCGCCGAGCACGCGATCGAACTCGTCGATGCCGGTCGACAGCCGCGCGTGCTGCGCGATCTCGACCTCGGAATACAGCCGCGCGGACGCCGCGCCGCTCACGGCGTAGCGATGGTCGCCGGACGGCGTCCCCGTCACTCGCCTCCGCGCGCTCTTCGACCAGGGAATTCCAGGCGCTGCAATCCGGGCAGCGGCCGAGCCATTTCGGGGACTGCGCCCCGCACTCCTGGCAGGCAAACACGGTCTTTGGAGGCTTAGCCATACGGAATTGGATAGTCGAGTAATTGGCGAATTGGTCAATTGGGTTGCTGCGATTACCCGATCACCAGATTACCCGATTACCCAATTGACGGGTCACGAGTAAACCCGTTCGATGCGTGAGCCGACGCGGCACAATACTTCCCATGGAATCGATCCGATCGTCGCTGCCATCTCGCGAACATCGATCCGATCGCCACCCTGGGGCCCAACGATCACGACCTCGTCGCCGGGTGAGACCTCCATTCCGGTCACATCGACGGTGAGCATGTCCATGCAGACCGAGCCGATGATCGGCGAGCGGCGGCCGCGGATCAGGACGGCCCCGCGGCCACCGAGCCGCAGATCGAGCCCGTCGGCGTATCCCGCCGGGACGATGGCGATGGTCGTCGGACGGGCGGCCGTGAACCGCGCACCGTACCCGCTCACGTCGCCTGGGCGCAGGCCCTTCACAGCCACCACGCGGCTGCCGAGCGTCATCACCGGTATCAGCTCGATGGCGGATGTCAGCGGCGGCGGCACGATGCCGTACAGCAACAGGCCCGGACGCACGCGGTCGTACCAGGCGTGCGGATCGCGCAAGAGCGCCGCGCTGTTCGCCGCATGCCGGTAGCGCGGCCGCGCGCCAAGCGTCTCGATCTCGGAGACCGCCGCTTCGAACCTCGCGCGCTGGCTGTCGAACAACTGGCTCGCGACATCGTCGGCCGTCGCGAAGTGGGTGTAGACGGCGTCGAGCTCCAGGTTGTCGCTGGCGAGCAGTTCGGGCAAGCGTGCGGCGCAGGTTGTCGAAACGGAAACCGAGCCGGTTCATGCCGGTGTCGATCTTGAGGTGATAACGCACGCGCCGGCCGTATCTGGCTGCGGCGGCCTGGACGGCGCGCGCAGCGCCTGGCGACGAGATCGTCGGCGTGAGACGGCAGTCGAACAGGCCGTCGAGGTCGCTGACGCTGAGTGCGCCGAACACGAGGATCTCCGCGCGAACGCCGGCGGCCCTGAGCGCGGCGCCTTCCTCGATGTCGGCGCACGCCAACAGATCGGCACCGGCGTCCTCGAGCGCGAGGGCGACTTCGCCCGCCCCATGGCCGTACGCGTTCGCCTTCACGACCGCGATGACGCCCGGGACGCGATCGGGCCGCCCCCGGCCGAGGGCGTCGACAATGTGCTGGTAGTTCGATTTCAGGGCGGCGAGGTCGATGCGGGCGACGGTGGGTCTGACCATCAGTGTCCGGTCCCAGTGAGGCGTTTACACTCAGCCCGCCCCCATCGCGAGGTTTTCAAACCGCGTGAACTCGCGTATGAACGCGAGCTTCACGACGCCCGTCGGGCCGTTGCGCTGCTTGCCGATGATCAGCTCGGCCACCCCCTCCGCTTCGGTCGCCGGCGCGTTCTTGTCGGTGTACTGATCCTGGCGGTAGATGAACACGACGACGTCGGCATCCTGCTCCAGGGCGCCCGATTCGCGAAGGTCGGACAACTGCGGCCGGTGATCGGCGCGCGCTTCGGGAGCGCGGCTCAACTGGGACAGCACGACGATCGGCACGTTGAGCTCCTTCGCGAGCCCCTTCATCGATCGCGAAATCGCCGCGAGCTCCAGGGTGCGGTTCTCGAAGCGCCCGCGTCCCTGCATCAGCTGAATGTAGTCGACGATGACGAGGTCCAGCCCGTGCTCGGAAGCGAGCCGCCGGCACTTTGCGCGCATCTCGAGCACACCGATCGACGGCGAATCGTCGATGAAGATCTTGGTCTCGCTGAGCGTGCCGATGGCTTGAGAGAGCCGGCCCCAGTCGCGCTCGCCGAGAAAGCCGCCGCGCAGACGATGGGCGTCGATGCGCGCTTCGGCGGTCAGCAGACGGAGAAACAGCTGCTCCTTCGACATTTCCAGGCTGAACAGGCCGACCGTCCGGTCCGTCTTGGTCCCGACGTGCTGCGCGATGTTCAGCACCAGGCTCGTCTTCCCCATCGACGGCCGCGCGGCCACGATGATCAGATCCGAAGGCTGCAGACCGGACGTCATCTCGTCCAGATCCGTGAAGCCGGTCGGGACCCCCGTGATCAGCTCCTTCTTGGCGTGGAGCTTCTCGATGGTCTCGAGGCTCGACTGGGCGAGCGCGCGCAGCGACACGAACCCGTCCCGCACCTTGTCGTCCGCGATGGCGAAGATATCGCGCTCGGCCTGGTCGAGGATGACGTCGGCCTCTTCCTCCGCCTCGTAGGCCGTGGTGAGGATCTTGTTCGCGGAAAAGATCAGGTTCCGGAGGGTCGCCTTCTCCTTGATGATCTGCGCGTAGTGCTCGACGTTGGTCGAGCGGGGCACGCCGTCGACCAGCGCCGCGATGTAGGCCGGGCCGCCGACTTCGTCGATCTCTCCGGATCGCCCCAGCTCCTCCTTGAGCGTCACCAGATCGATGGCGTCGCCCCGCTCGGCGAGCTTCACCATCTTGTCGAAGATGCGACGGTGCGCGTCGCGGAAGAAATCGCCCGAGTCGATCTTCTCGGCGGCGAGGTTGAAGGCGTCGTTATGCAGGAGGATGGCGCCAAGGACGGACCGCTCCGCCTCCAGATTGTGGGGAAGCGTCCGCTCGGCGACGGAGGTGCCAGGCATACGAGGAAGGAGAAGACAGTCCTTTCACTTCAACTCTTAAGTCGTTCCCTCGGCCACCACCTTCACCTTGATCGTCGCCGTCACGCCCCGGTGCAGCTTGACGGGGAGGTCAACCGCGCCGAGCCTCTTGATCGGCTCGGAGAGCTGCAGCTTGCGGCGATCGACGTCGAAGCCCTTCGCCGCGAGCGCCTCGGCGATGTCGGACGAGGTGACCGAGCCGTACAACGCATCGGTCTCGCCGACCCGGCGGGCGATGACAATCTCGACGCTCGCCAGCCGGTCGGCGATGGCCTGCGCGACCTTCTGCTCTTCCGCTTCCTTCGCGTCGAACTTGGTGCGCTCCCGCTCGATCTGCTTCCGGTTGCCGGCGGTCACCGGCAGGGCCAGCTTGCGCGGCAGCAGGTAGTTGCGCGCGTAGCCGTCGGCGACCTTCACGATCTCGCCGCGATCTCCGAGGTGCTCGACGTGCGCTCTCAATATGACTTCCATGGTGGTTCCTCAAAACAGTTCACAGTTGACAGTTCACAGTTGAGGAGGGTTGACGGTTCGCGGTACAGCGAACGGTCCACACTTCACATCGACTCTGGCCATCACTGTCAACTGTCAACTGTTGACTGTCAGCCATCGAGTACTCAGCGGTGAGCTACTCCGTCACATACGGTATCAGCGCAATCTGACGCGCGCGCTTGATCGCCGTCTGGAGCTTGCGCTGGTGCATGGCACAGGTGCCCGAAATGCGGCGCGGCAGGATCTTGCCGCGCTCCGGTACGAAGGGGCCGATCAACTTCACGTCCTTGTAGTTGATGTCGTCGATCTTGTCCGCGCAGAACTTGCAGACTTTGCGGCGGCGGAACATCGGCCGCCGCTGCCCCTGCTGCTTCTCCTTGTCCTTCTTGTCCCGGCTGCCACGGCCGCCGCGACCGCCCGAACGTCCTTGTCCAAATGGCATGGCTACACCTCCACCCCGTCAAAGCGATCGTCGTCCCCATCGTCTCCGTCGGCCTGCCGTCCCTCGCCCGGCTGGCGCACCGGCGGCAGCCCGCGCTTGACGCGGCGCCGCTCCGATTCGGTCTGCCGCTTGGTCCTCGTCCGATCGACCACCTTCTTCTCTTCGTCCACGCGGACGACGATGTGCCGGACGACCTGGTCGAGCACTCTCAGCCGGCGGTCGAGCTCCTTCATCAGGTCGCCGGACCCGTTGATCAATTCGAGGACGTACACGCCTTCCTTGTGAGGCCCAATCTCGTAGGCCAGACGGCGGCGGCCCCAGTTGTCGGTCTTTTCGATCTGCCCGTTCAGCCGTGACACCACCGACGCGATCTGCTCGTGGAGCTCGGCCACCTGCTGCTCGGTGCTGTCGGGAGGAAGGATGTAGAGAAGCTCGTACTGCCTGTCTGCCATTGCTGCTCCTTCTGGACTCGGCAGGCCTGAGGCTTGCACTACATCGGTTGTAGCTGCCGGACGCGCCGAGGCCACCAAAACGGTGGCAAGGTTACGGCGCGCCTCGGCGCGCCACGGACGTGCGATGAATTCGCTAGCCGGTCTGGTCGTCTGCGGTCTTGTCTCCAGCCATATTGAACCTGTTCATCGTGACGGCCATGCCTTCGGCGACGAAGGTCTCGACGGCATCAGCGGCTCGACGAACGGCCCGATCGATCGCTTCGCGTTCGTCGCGGCCGAAGGTCGACAACACATGATCCGCCAAATCCCACCGCGGATCCCCGCGCCCGATGCCGATGCGAAGCCGCGGGAACGCCTCGCCGACATGCTCGATGATCGACTTCAAGCCGTTGTGCCCGCCGGCCGAGCCGAACGGGCGGATTCTCAGCCGGCCGACCGGCAACTGCACTTCGTCGGCCACCACCAGCACGTCGGCCGGATCGATCTTGTGGAACGCCGCGATCCGTCTGACGGCCTCGCCGCTGGCATTCATGAATGTCCTGGGCTCGGCCAGCAGCACGCCGCGGTCACGGACAATCGCCAGGTCGGCGATCGCCTTCCACGACTTCAGATTCACGTGCCAGCGTCGGGTCAACTCGTCGACAACATCGAACCCGACGTTGTGCCGTGTCGCCCGGTATTCGCTCCCCGGGATTTCCAAGGCCGACGATTGCCTTCATCACACCGACCGACGAGCCTGAGGTGACTCCACACTCTGCAATGAGCGGTGCGGGATGGCCTACTTCTTCTTCTCGTCCTTCTCGTCGTCCTCTTCCTTCTTGCCTTTCTTCATGACCTCGGGCTCCGCCGCGACGGCCGGCGCCGCGACAGCCTCGGCCGGCGCCGCGACCTCCTCGGCCTTCGGCATGATCACGTGCACGAGCATCATGTCGGCGTCGCTGACCGGTTTCCATTTCGGATCCGTCGCGATGTCGCGGACGCGGAGGCCCTGGTGCAGCATGAGCTCGGTGACGTCGATCTCGACGTGCTCGGGGATGTCGCCCGGGAGGCACTCGATCTCGATCTCGCGCCGGATGAACTCGAGCACGCCGCCCTGCTGCTTGACGCCCTTCGGCTCGCCCTTCACGATCACCGGGATCGTCACCTGAAGCGCGCGATCCATGGCCACGCGATAGAAATCCGCGTGGAGCACCTGGCGTGTGACCGGGTCGAGCTGGTAGTCCTTGACGAGCACGCGCGCGCCGGCCCCTGCCAGCTTCAGAGAGATGAGCGTGTTCGCGCCGGACTCCGAATGCAGGATCTTGAGGAGCGCCTTCGGGTTGACGGCGATCGGCGTCGCTTCTGTCTTCTGCTGCCCGTCCGAGGACGCGCCGTACAGCACCGCAGGCACCATCCCCTGGCGGCGCGTGCGCCGCGCCTCGTTCTTCCCGAATGTGTCGCGTGAAACGGCGTCCAAGATGGTATCCATGACTTGATCCTCGTAGCTTCAGCTCTCAGCCTCAGCTGTCAGCTCCATCAGCTGCTCCCAGCTTGAAGCCGAGAGCTGAAAGCTGACAGCTGAGAGCTACACGAACAACGAAGACACCGACGTCTCTTCGTGAATGCTCTTGATTGCCTGGGCCAGGAGCCGCGCAACCGAGAGCACGACGATCTTGCTGCACGCGGCGCTCGCCTTCGATTGCGGGATCGTGTTCGTCACGATCATCTTGTCGATGGGCGACTTCTCGATTCGCTCGATCGCCGGACCCGACAGCACCCCGTGGACGGCGCAGGCGAGCACGCGCGCCGCGCCGTTGTCCTTGAGCGCCATCGCCGCCTTCGTGATCGTCCCCGCCGTATCGACGATGTCGTCCTGGATGATGCAGGTGCGGCCTTCGACGTCGCCGATCACGTTCATCACCTCCGCCGTGCCGTCGTCGATTCGCCGCTTGTCGATGACGGCAAGCTCGCCGTCGAGCCGCTTCGCATACGCGCGCGCCCGCTCGGCGCCGCCGGCATCGGGGGCGACGAGCGTGAGCTTGGGCGAGTCGAGCCGCGCCAGATACTCGATGATGACCGGCGCTGCGAACAGATGATCGACCGGAATGTCAAAGAACCCCTGAATCTGCGCCTTGTGCAGATCCATCGTGAGCACCCGGTGCGTGCCCGCGGCGCTCAGCACATTCGCCACGAGCTTGGCCGAGATCGGCACGCGCGGCTTGTCCTTCCGGTCCTGGCGCGCGTAGCCGTAATACGGCAGCACCGCGGTAATCCGCGCCGCCGACGAACGGCGGAACGCGTCGATCATGATCATCAGCTCGACCAGATGCTGATCGACCGACACCGTGCCGTTGGCGCAGGTCGGCTGCACGACGAACACGTCGGTTCCGCGGATGTTCTCGTCGATCTGAAACGAGACCTCCGTGTCCGGGAAACGGCGGAGCCGCGCCTGCCCCGTCTGCACGCCAAGAACCGACGCAATCTCCCTGGTCAGCTCGGGATGGGCGCTCCCCGCAAAAATCTTCAGCTCGCCGAAACCGGTTGCCATGAAGGGGTCACTCATCCGAACCGCCTCGCGAATTGGCTGGGGCGGAAGGATTCGAACCTTCGAATACGGGATCCAAAGTCCCGCGCCTTACCGCTTGGCCACGCCCCATCATCTTCTCCCGGAGCCCCCGCCTCCGCGCGTGCCCACCTGAGACTCCGGAGCGGGCGCGCGTTGCAGGCGCCCGGCGCCCGGTCCGCAGCACGTCGGCCGTACCGCAGTCGCGTCTGATACCTCGCGGAATTGGAAGAGGCTGACGTCAGGAGTGGCCGTCGCCGCGTGGCGCAAACGGTAAGTGTATACGATGGGTTCGATTCTGCGGCAAGTGGCCTGTTTGTCGACAGATAAAGAGCGCGGTGCGACCAGGCGCAAGGAGCCGACAGCGAGCGTCTCTTACATCGGGCGGGCGAGGCGTCGATACTCGGCGCGCGTCAGCGTGCGGGTGACCAACGCGCGCCGGGTCGGATCCTTCAGCCGGCCGGCCGCCGACTCGGCCGACTCCCGATCGCCGAACACGCCGAACACGGCCGACCCGCTCCCCGACATCGACCCATATGACGCCCCCGCCAGCGCGCAATGCCTCGACGAGCGCACCGATTTCCGGGTGCCGGGCGACGACCGGCGCCTCGAGGTCGTTTCCACGCCGCGCCGCCCCTTTCGATCGTCCGCGTTGTCGATCGAACCATCGGAATGCGTCGACGGTGCTCACCCCGAAATCTGGAAGGAGCAGGACGATCCAGGACGCGGGCCAGTCGATCAACGGGAACAGCACGTCGCCGCGCTCGACGCCAAGCGCCGTGCCGCCCTGGAGAAAATACGGCACGTCGGCGCCGAGCCCGGCCGCAATGACGCCGCAGACGATCCTCGTCGAGCTCCACGCCCCAGAGCGAGGGCAGCGCCCGCAGCGACGCGGCGGCATCGCTGCTGCCCCCGCCGAGTCCCGCCGCGAGGGGAATGCGCTTCTCGATGCGGACCCGCACGCCGCGCGGCTCGCCGCGCCGGCCGGCGGCGCGCCAGATCGCGTCGGCAGCTCGCCAGACCAGGTTCGTGCGATCGACCGGACACGCCGGATCGTCGCACGCGATCTGAAACGGGCCGCGGGCACGCGTGAACGTCAGGGTGTCGTGCAGCGCCAGGCTCTGAAACGTCGTGAGGAGCTCGTGATATCCATCGGCGCGCACACCCACAACCCGCAGCGCCAGGTTGATCTTCGCGAACGCTCGGACGCGCACGGCGGGCGCGTCGCCCGGCATCGCCTTGCCGGCGCTTCTCCGACGTGCGCGTGCATCCGCCCGTCGACGCGGTCTCGGTGCGGCAACCATCGTCGGAAGCGCGACACTCGTGTCGCGAGTCCGACACGACACTAGCGCGCATCGGACAGAGGACCGCCGTCCCGGAGCTCCGCGATCGTGATGGGCCGGGTTGCCGGCGGGATCTTCACCTCGAATGCGGCCGGCGGCGATCGGCACGTTGATCTCCACCTGCGACAGCGCGAGGCGCAGATCGAACCGGCGGGAATCGGTGCTTGCGAGCCGGATGGTGTGCGGCAGCCCGTTTTCGAAGTCGCGATACTCAGCACGCCACTCGGGGCGGCCGGCTTCGCGGTGCACGGCGGCCACGAGCCGCCACGGTGCCGTGCGCGCATCGCGGCGCAGGTACAGGTCGGCGGCGTGATCGCTCACGACGCGCCAGTCGTCGCCAATCTGGCGCCCCGAGGCCCCGCTCGCCCCGGACGTTGCGCACCCGGTCAGCGTCAGACGCAGCCCCGACGCATCGAGCGGCAGACCGGTGACGGCTTCGAGCACCTCGCCCGGCTGCCCGTGCTCGAGCGCGCGGCCGTCGCGAGGCAGCAGGAGCGTCGCGTCGTTCCCGCGGGCGGCCAGAATAAACACCTGCTGGCTGAAGGCGAAGGCTTCGAGACGAGCCGAGGCGGGTGCCGCCAGCCCGGCGATCAGCCGCGCTCGCAGGCGCTGGCCCTTGATCGATCCGGTGACGCCAACCTCCGCGGTGATCGAGGAGACCATGCGGCAGGCCATCGTGGCCTGGCTCAGGGCGTCGGCCGCGTCCGGCGGCGGGCGCACCCGGCGCCGACGGCAGCTTCATGAACGGCGCGCCGCACGCGGTCGAGAGAAGCGCGGTGAGCACGACGGCCGCGCGCCGCCGCGTGCCCTTGGATCCTTCGGCCGGCTCAGGATCACCCTGGGCGGAGGCCGTCATCGTTTCGGCAGTTTCTGGCGGGCCAACCGGATCTTCCTGTCGATGTCGCTGCGATCGATCGTGTCGCCGTCGCCGGCGAGCGCGCGGGTCCAGGCGGCGATCGCCTCGTCGTAGCGCTGCAGCTTGACGAGCACATCACCGTAGTGGTCCTGGACGACCGAGTTCGTGGCGAGCTGCGTCGGCGGCGCGCTTCAGATGCTCCTCCGCCAGATCGAACTTGCCGCCCTTGAAGTACGCCCATCCCAGGCTGTCGAGATACGAGCCGTTGTCAGGCTGGGACTTCAGCGCGCGCTGGATCAGCTCGACCGACTCGTCCAGGCGCACGCCGCGTTCGGCCAGCATGTAGCCGAGATAGTTCAGCGTCGGCGCGTGCTCCGGATCGCGCGTGAGCACCTGCCGAAAGACGACCTCGGCCTCCGCATACCGCTTCTGCTTCTCGAGCACCGCCGCGAGCTCGAAGCTGACCGAGGTCTCGTCGGGGAATTTGCCCTGCGCGTCCTGCAGCAGCTTCACTGCCTGCGCGCCGCGATTGGACTCTGAATACATCTCCGCGAGCGAGATGTGCGCTTCCGGATCGTCGCCGAGCCGCTGCAACAGACCTTCGAGCAGGGCGATACCCTGATCCGCCTTCCCGTCCTGACGAAGGGCATGCGCCTCCAGCCGCGCAAGCTGCAGATCGTCGGGACGGTCGGCGCGCGCCGCTCGCGCAAGATCGGCGGCGGCCCGGTAATTCTTCGCCGCAATCTGCGCCTGAACCAGATATCCGGTGACGACCGGATCGGCGGGCGAGATCTTGCGCGCTTCCTCGAACGCGACGATCGCCTTGTCGTGCTGGCCGAGTTGCTGATACGCAAAGCCCAGATGCGGCAGCAGCGCCGACAACGCGACCGCCGATTCGGCGCTCGAGCGGAACGACGCCATCGCGGGGGCGAGTGCGTCCACCACGGCCTGATACCGCCGCCGCTCCTCGAGCGCCTCGGCGAGAACGGAGTATCCGCGCGGGTTCCGGCTGTTCTGCGCGATCAACCGCCGCGCCGCGGCTTCGGACGCATCGAGATCGCCGGCGCGGCGCTCGGCCTGCGCCGACAGATACAGCGCGCGCTCGTCGGTGCCGCGCACCGCCAGCGCGTCGCGCAGCGCATCGCGCGCCTTCACGACGGCCGCCTGGTCGCCCGCGCTGAGGAGCATCGACGCGTAGCGCACTTTCAGATCGAAGTTGCGCGGCGTGCTGCACGAGCGCCTGCTCGTACGCCCCCGCCGCATCCTGCCAGCGCCGCTCCCGCCCGTAGAAATCACCGAGCGTCGAGTAGAGCTGCGGCTGGCTGGAGACGGCCTCTTCGAGCCACCGAACGGCATCGGCCGTCCGGCCGGCCGCCGAATACGCCTCGACCAGCAGCAGCGGGCCGTCCTCCCAGCCGGGCTCCTGCTTCACCAGGTCCGTCAGCACCGGAATCGCCTTGTCGTAGCTGCCGCTGCTGACGTAGAGCCGCGCGAGCATCGCGCGCAGGTTCGCGTCCGCGCGGCCCACCGGGCCGGCCGCCGCCGCTTCCAGATGCTCGATCGCCCGCGCCATGTTCTCCTGCTGCACCGGCCGCGTGGCGCGTTCGCGACGATGTCGCCAGGGTGGCGTAGATCGTGCCGAGGACGCGGTGGGCGTCCTGATTGTCGGGGGCAATCTTGAGCGCCTGTTCCGCCGCCGCGATCGCGTCCGCCGCGCGGTTCTGCCGCATGTACATGTCCGCCAGATCGGCGCCAATCGACGCGGCCCCCGGCTCGAGCGCCATCGCCCGCTTGTAGGCGGCGATCGCCCCTTCCACGTCGTCCTCGTCCTCGAGGCGATGAGCGAGCAGGAACTGCGCGTACGCTTCAGCGACCCGATCCGGCGCCTGAACAGCCGGGGCGGCGGGCTGCCGCCCACGCTGCCCGGCTTCGGCCGAAAGCGACGCGCCCGCGAGCGCGACGAGGAGTGCGAGCAGAGATTTCATACGGTGGAATTGTTCCACAAAAGCCGGAAGCTGTCATATATTCCATCGATGGCCGTCGACCCGGAATTGCTCGAAATTCTCGCCTGTCCCAGCTGTAAGACGCCCGTGACGCTGGTCAAGAACGGGACCGCGCTCAAATGCGGCGCGTGCAAGCGCGTCTACCCGATCAAGGACGACATCCCCGTGATGCTCATCGACGAGGCGACAATCGAAGATTGAAGATCCTGCTGGTCCGGCTGCGGGAGATCGGGGACGTCGTCTTCACGACGCCTGCCGTTCGAGCGATCCGGCGGCGCTTTCCAGAGGCCCACATCGCATACCTCGTCGAGCCGGCCGCGTCGCCGATCGTCGAGCACAATCCCAATATCGACGAGCTGATTGTCGCGCCGCGTCCGGGCGGCATCGGCCGGCTCCGCGCCGAGGTGAAGCTCATCCGCCGCCTGCGCGCGGCGGCGTACGACATCGTCATCGATTTCCACAGCGGCCCGCGCGCCTCGATTCTCACGTGGTTGAGCGGCGCGCCGGTGCGCGTGGGCTACACAGTTGTCGGCCGGAGCTGGATGTACACGCGGCGAATCGCGCGCCCGCGCGAATTGCGGCCGCGGCATTCGGTGGAGAACCAGTGGGACCTGCTCGCCGCGTTCGACATCGGACCTCCGGATCCGCGTCGAGTACCCCGTCGAGATGGCCCTCGGCGATCGGACCGCGAGCGTCCTCGCGGAGCGACTCGCGCGCGCGGGCGTGTACGGCGACCACCGGCTGATCGTGATGCACGTCAGCGCGGGGAACCCGTTCCGCCGATGGCCGGTCGGCTCGTTTGCCGCTGTGGCAGCCGGGCTTGCCGGCCGCGATCCGGCGCGCCGCGTCGTCATCACCTCCGGGACCGTCGGATCGGGAGGCCGTCGATCGCGTCGTCGCGGAGGCCCAGACGCTCCTCGGGCACGATCGCGGCCGGGTGCTCGAATGCGGCGAGTTCTCGCTCCCGGAACTTCGCGCGCTGGTCGATCGCGCGGCGGTCTACATCGGCGGCGACAGCGGGCCGATGCACATCGCGGCGACGAGCCACGTGCCGATCGTCAGCTTGTACGGTCCGACGTTGCCGGCGCGGTCGGCGCCGTGGCGCGCGACGCTCTGGCCGGCGGAGTCGGTGGAAGTCGCCGGCCTCGCGTGCCGGCCGTGCGACCAGCGATCGTGCGTGCCCGGGGACTTCCGATGCCTGACCTGGATTCAGCCGCAACAGGTGATCGAGGCCGCCGAGCGCGCGCTGACGGGTTAAGATGATCGTCTCGTGTCGATGAGCCATGCCGACGCCACGCTGATCGCCGCACACGACGAGCCGCCGACGCCCCGACCGCCTCGAGCAAGCAGGGCTCGCTGCGGTCTTCGGCGTCGCCGCCGCGCTTCAGTTTTCGATCGCCGCCGCGCAGACGCTGCTCGCGATCGCCATCGCCTGCTGGCTCGCGCTGGTCGTGTGGCGCCGGGAACGGGTCGAGGTGCCCCGCTTCTTCTGGCCGCTTGCGGTCCTCGCCGGCGCTGACGTTGGTCTCCGCCGCGTTCTCGCCGCAGCCGCTCGTCAGCTTCACCGACACCAAACAACTGGTCCTTTTTCTCATCGTGCCGCTGACGTACCGGTTCCTCCGGGGCAACCGGGGCATCACGCTGACGACCGTCATCGTGTCGGTGGGAGCGGCCAGCGCCGTGTTCGGCATTTTTCAGTATGGGCTCCTGCACTACGATCATCTCGGGCTGAGGCCGCGCGGCACCCTCGGACACTGGATGACCTACTCGGGACTGCTGATGCTGGTGATCGGCGTCGCGCTGGCGCGCATCCTCTTCGGCAAGCGCGACCGCACGTGGGCGGCGCTCGTCATGCCGGCGCTCGCCGTCGCCGTCGCCCTCACCTTCACGCGCAGCGCGTGGGTCGGCGCGTGCGCGGCGGCGGCGCTCCTGCTGACCTTGAAGGATTTCCGCCTGATCGCCATCCTGCCGATCGTTGCGGCCGCGTTCTTCGCCGTCGCACCCGCGGCGATTACGGCGCGGTTCATGTCCATCTTCGACCGCAACAACCCGACCAACCGCGATCGCGTGGCGATGCTGCGCGAAGGCGAGCAGATGATCCGCGCCCGGCCGCTGGTCGGGGTCGGACCGAACATGGTCGAAGCCTTGTACGCGGAGTATCGCGATCCGGACGCGGTGCAGAAAACCAACCAGCATCTGCACAACGTGCCGGTCCAGATCGCCGCCGAACGCGGCCTGCCGGCGCTGGCCGTCTGGATCTGGTTCGTGGCCGTCGCGCTGACTGATCTGGCGCGACTGTTTCGAAGGGGCCAGCACCGGATGCTGGCGGCTGCCGCGCTGGCAGCCATGATCGCCATGCTCGCCGCCGGGATGTTCGAGTACAACTTCGGCGACTCCGAGTTCCTGATGCTGCTGCTGATGCTCGTGACGCTGCCGTTCGCGGCGGCGCGCTCCCCCGCCGATGCGCTCCCGTGACGCTGCCGCCGCTCGACTCCCGGCGTGCCCGCGAGCCTGATCTCGCGCCTGCCGGGGCTGCCCGTTCTGGTGGCAGGCGACGTGATGCTCGATCGTTTCATCGTCGGCAAGGTGTCGCGCATTTCTCCTGAGGCGCCGGTGCCCGTCGTGCAATTTCAGGCCGAACACGTCCGTCTCGGCGGCGCCGCGAACGTGGCGCACAACCTCGCTGCCCTGGGCGCCCAGGTCGCGCTCGTCGGCCTCGTCGGCGCCGATGCGGCCGCCGCCCGTCTGCGCGGCGAGCTCGCCGCCACCGGCATCGATGCGGAAGGTCTGGTCGACGATCCGAGACGTCCGACAGTGGAAAAAGTCCGAATCGTCACCGATCGCAACCAGCAGGTCGCGCGCGTCGACTATGAAAGCGATTCGGACATCGACGGTGAGGTCGAGCAGCAACTGATCGATCGGATCAGCCGCGTCGGGCGGGAACGCAAAGGTGCTTCTGGTCTCCGACTATCTGAAGGGGACGGTCACGAAGGCGCTGATGGGCGCGCTGCTGTCGCTCAAGAGCGCGGGAGCGCCGCTGCTCGTCGATCCGAAGATCCCGCATCTCCAATTTTACGCGAGGCGCATCGCTCATCACGCCCAACCAGCAGGAGGCCGAAGCCGCAACGCACCGCCGCATCCGATCCGACGAGGAGGCGCGGCGTGCGGCCCTCGACTTCAGGGCCCGCACGCAGTGCGACGCCGTGCTCATCACGCGAGGCGAAGCCGGGATGTGGTTGTCGAGTGACGAGAGCGGAAGGCGCCGTGCCGGCGGTTGCGCGCGAGGTCGCCGACGTCACCGGCGCGGGCGACACCGTCGTCGCGACGCTCGCGCTCGCGCTGGCCGCGGGCGCGACGATTGTCGAGGCCGCAGGGCTCGCGAACCACGCCGCCGGCCTCGTGGTCGGCAAGTTCGGACCGGCGACAGTGACGCGGGACGAATTGATGGCGACGTTCTAGGGGTTCGAGAGGTTCGAGGGGTTCGAGAGGTTCGAGGGGTTCGAGGGGTTCGAGAGGTTCAGCGTCGCGCTCCGGGACTTTTGGCCGAGCGTAAGCAACGAATAAGTCGTGTCGTCGCGAGTGCGGCACGCCCGGTCAGTAACGCGAGTCGTGAATGGTCGTGAGCCGTGAAGTAGCCCAGGTTCTGGCCAACACGCAGATGATTGTGGGGTTCAGTTAACGATCCACGAGCGATGTCCAGGAAACGCGCGAATTCGGCCGGCCGGTATCGACCGAATCCCTCAGCGATATTCCGTGGAGCCGACGCCGCAGCGTCACGTATCTGATCTCGGAATGGTCATTTCTTGCGCGCTTCGATCTGCGCGAGCATGAATCGCTTCACCGGTTCGTTTGTCAACCCGAGCGCCGTCGCCTCTTCAAGTGCGCGATTCACATCCCAACCGTCCACGAGGACCCGCTTGATGAGCCACATCCCGGCGGCTCTGCTGCCGCCCGCTCAATGAATGAACGCTGGTTCCGCTCCTGGTGTCCTTATCGCGTTCAGGAATGCGTCCACGGCGCCTGGATCGGGATTCGCCGCGCTGAACGGAACATGAATGTACGTGATGCCGGCGGCTTTGGCGGCGGCGGTCGCCTCCTCGCTTCTCCTCTATATTTGCGCCTGGCTCGCTCGCCAGCCGCAAATTGATGATCGACTTGTAACCCAACCGCTTGATCTCGGGGACCGCTTCGGTCGTGATCGCGCCCGCGCAGGCCACCGTGGACTCGACGCGCGCGTAGTTGGTGATGCCGGGCACTGTTTCCTTAATCACCTGCGCGCCGACGGGCGAGGCGATAAGCGACCCAACTGCCACGAGGACGATAGTGGGCACGGCAAGAATGTTGCGCATGTAGATCTCCAACAAGAATGCTGCGCATGTAGATCTCCAAATAGAGCTGCACGAGCGTATCACGGCGTGGGCACCAACGTCGGGACCACGGAGAATCCTCAACAGCCCGTGGTGAAAGTCCGGCGCGGCACCGAGGCCGGCGATGCGCCCGGCTGGCAAGGCGCGACGAGCGAGAATACCGGGAGTATTTGAACGAGGAGCAACGCAGCCAGACGGGATGCAGCGCCGGCCGAACGCAGCCGGAGTTTCACCACGGGCTGTCAACCCTCAGCGTCACGCGCAGGGCCCACATCCCGCGTGTGCTGGACCCGGCTATTTCCGGAAGCCCCCGCCAGGTCGCCACTTCGCGACCGCTCAGGACCTATTCGAGACCCGCCAGCTGCTGCGGAGGCCGCCGGCGGCGGGTTCCAGCACCCCGCCAACGTAGGGGCCTCCGACGCGCTTCAAGTCAGGTCTGTTCGGGGTCATGCGTTCGGGTTATGCTGCGAGCCAAGCAAATCGGCTCGCGCTAGGCCGGTCAGCCTACTATTCGTTTAGGCGATCATGTAGCGATACCTCCGGCATGCTCGAGGATCCACTACCCACCCAGGACGGGTCCTTCAGCGCCGGATCGCGCGGGATCGGTCTAAGAAGGAGAGAGCCCCATGTTGCGAAGAATTTCCCGTTACCCATCACTTCTCGTCGCGCTCGTCGTCGCATTGACGTGGACAGTCGTCGGCGTGCACGGACAGTCTGGCGCAAAAAACGGTGAGTGGCGTTGGTATGGCGGCGACGCCGGACACACGCGGTACTCGCCGTTGGATCAGATTAACGCCACCAATTTCAGCGAGCTCACCGTCGCCTGGCGCTTCAAGACCGAGCATCTGGGACCCCGGCCGGAGTTTACGTTCGAATCGACGCCGCTGATGGCCAACGGCGTGCTGTATTCGACCGGCGGCACCCGGCGCGCCGTCGTGGCGATCGATCCGGAAACCGGTGAAGAGCTGTGGGTGCACAGCGAGCGCGAAGGCGCACGCGCGTCGGTGGCGCCACGGCAGCTCTCGGGCCGCGGCCTGGCCTACTGGACAGACGGCAAGGAGGAGCGAATCCTCTACGTCACGATTGGGTATCAGCTGGTGGCGTTGAACGCGAAAACCGGGATGCGCGTGCCGACGTTCGGCAACAACGGCATCATCGATCTGAAGCAGAACAACGACCAGGTGATCGATCCCATGTCCGCCGAGATCGGCCTGCACTCGACGCCGATGATCGCCGGCAACATCGTCATCATCGGGGCCGCGCACAAGTCGGGCGGCATCCCCACGGGGAAGACCAACGTGAAGGGATACGTCCGCGGGTTCGACGTGCGGACCGGCAAGCGGCTGTGGATCTTTCACACCATCCCGCAGCCGGGCGAATTCGGGAACGAGACGTGGCTGAACGACTCGTGGTCATATACCGGCAACACCGGCGCGTGGGGGCAGATCACCATCGACGAGGAGCTCGGCATCGCCTACCTGCCGGTCGAGAGCGCCACGGGCGACTACTTCGGCGCCGACCGGCCGGGCGCCAATCTGTTCGCCGAAAGCCTCGTCGCCGTCGACCTGAAAACCGGCAGGCGCAAGTGGCACTACCAGCTGGTGCACCACGGCATCTGGGACCACGACATCCCCTGCCCGCCGATTCTGGTGGACATCAACAGAAACGGAAAGATCATCAAGGCGGTTGCGCAGCCGACCAAGCAGGCATTCCTCTACGTATTCGATCGCGTGACCGGACAGCCGTTGTGGCCGATCGAAGAGCGCCCGGTCCCGAAGGGCGACGTCCCGAACGAATGGTATTCGCCGACGCAGCCGTTTCCGCTCGATGCGCGCGGCCGGCCCTTCAACTACGACGCGCAGGGATTCGTGGTTGACGATCTCATCGACTTCACGCCCGAGCTGCGCGCCGAAGGCATGACGGTGATCTCCAAGTACAAGATCGGGCCGGTGTTCACGCCACCCGTCGTCAGCAAGGCCGAAGGGCCGCTCGCCACGCTCGTGATGGCGGCGGCCGGCGGCGGGACGAACTGGCCGGGCGGCTCGTACGATCCGGAAACCGGCATTCTGTATGCGAACTCGCAAAAGACGATCAGCCAGCTCGGGCTCGTGCCGCCTCGTCCCGACTCCAAGAGCGATCTCGCGTACATCCAGGGCAACGCGATTGTCGGGGCGCGGGCGCAGGGCGCTCCGATGGGGGCCGCGCCAGCGGCGCCTGCGCCGGCGCTTGTTCCGACAGTACCTCCGGGCCCTCCGGCCGAAGGCGGCGGGGGCGGTGGGGGCGCCTTGACAGTTCGCGGGCTGCCACTCATGAAACCACCATACGGGCAGATCAGCGCCATCGATCTGACCAAGGGGGAAATCATCTGGCAGGTCGCGCACGGCGAGACGCCGGACGCTATTCGGAACAATCCAGCGCTGAAGGGGTTGAACATTCCCCGCACGGGCCGGCCCGGCGTCGTCGGGTCGCTCGTGACGAAGACGCTGCTTGTATCGGGAGAAGCCGGCTTCGGCCCGACGCCGAGCGGCGCGCGCGGCGCGATGCTTCGCGCCTACGACAAAGCCACGGGGAAGGAAGTGGGCGCGGTCTACATGCCTGCGCCTCAGACCGGATCGCCGATGACGTACATGGTGAACGGCAAGCAGTACATCGTCGTCGCGGTCAGCGGAGCGGCGTTCCCTGGGGAGCTTGTGGCTTACAGACTGCCGTCAAACTAGAGCGGCTTGCAGAATGTTGGGAAGGTTCTAGGGGTTCTAAAGGTTCTAGCATCGCCCAAGGATTCGGCCGGTTCCGGCCGGCCGAATTCGCGCGGTTCCTTGAAATCGCGCGCGGATCTCTGACCGACCAATCACCTACGCGACGGCCGCGAGCGAGGCTACTTTACAGAACATGACCATTCGCGACTGGCACTGCTAGCGGCCCGCGCCGCAAATCGCGACGACACGCCTCATTCGCTACCTGCGCTCGGCCAAAAGCCCCGCAGCGCGACACTGACCTTTCGAACCCTCGAACCTTTCGAACCTCTAGAACCTCTAGAACCTTTAGAACCTCTCGAACCCTTCGAACCTCTAGAACCCTTCGAAACCCTTAGAACCCCTTGAACCGCTGACGAAGTCGCGGAGGCCGTTCCTATCGGACATCCGGTCGGGGATCGGCGACGAACCCATCGCGGTTCGGCATCTTCACCTTCGGGAGGCTTGTCGCGTCCATGACCCGGTCCTCCTCGATGATGCCGTTCAGGTTCAGCACGTAGGCCACCGCCGCGTACACCTCCGGCGGCTCGAGCAAGCCCGGGCGATCGAATGGCATCGCCCGATTGACGTAATCCCACAGCGTCGTCGCGTACGGCCAGAAGCTCCCGACTGTCTTGAGAGGCCGCGGGGTGCGCGAGCGTCCCTTGCCCGCCCACCAGTCTCGGCCCCACGTCGCCTTCCCCCGTGGGTCCGTGACACCGTGCGCACTGCGCCGCGAAGAGTTTCCGTCCCGCCGCGACCGTCCCCGCCCCTTGCGGCAGGCCGGTGCCATCGGGCGCGATTGCCGACCCCAGCTCGCGGATCTCTTCCGGCGTCGGCGGCCGTCCCACTCCGTATCGAGGCGACTGCGCCGACAGCGTGGCAGCCGCCGCCAGGAGGAGCATGCGCGCTAAGCTTCCACATTTGTCACGGTCCCGTCGGCGCGGACGCTCCAGACCTTGATGCCGTTGTAGTGGTACGATGGAATTGGTCCCGCGGACAGCAATCAAGGCGGCGCGCGTCGGCTGGACGTAGCCGGTTTCATCGATGGCGCGCGATGCGATGGTGGTGTCCTGGCCGTCGAACCGCCACGCCAGTCGGAACCGCGTCAGCGCAATCGGCAGCCGCGGCTCCTGCAACTCTGCCTTGACCCAGGTCTTTCCACCGTCGGTGGTCACCTCGACCCGCTCGATCCGCCCGCGTCCGGACCAGGCGAGGCCGGTCAGTTCGTACAGACCTCGTGCCGGCAGCGTTTGCCCGCCGGACGGAAACGTGATGACCGACTTCGCCTCCATCGCGTAGGTGAAGATTCTTGCCTTGCCGTCCGGCATCAGGTCCGAGTACTTGGACGTTTCGTCGCGCGCCATGTAAGGCTGGTCGGTGACCTTCAGGCTGTGCAGCCACTTCACGTTCGTGTTGCCCTCCCACCCGGGGTTGATCAGCCGCAGCGGGTACCCCTGGGCGGGACGCATGGCCTCGCCGTTCTGGCCGTAGGCGAGCAGCGAGTTCTCCCTCGCCTTCGCCAGCGGAATGCTGCGCATCATCCGGCAGGCATCGGCGCCTTCGGCAATCACCCACGACGCGCGCGGCTGCACGCCAGCTTCGGCGAGCAGCAGCGACAACGGGACGCCGGTCCACTCGCTGCCGCTGACGAGGCCGTAACTCCGCTGGACGTCGGCGTCCGGTTGTGGCGGCCCACTCACTGCCGCTGTTGCCGCCGCATTCGAGCGCCAGGATGCGCGTCACCGACGGCAGGCGCCGGATCTCGGCCATCGAAAGGGAGAGCGGCCGATCCACCAGGCCGTGAACGACGAGGCGATGTCCTGCGGGATCGATCGTCGGTATGCCCGAGTGATGCCGCTCGTAGTGGAGCGCTGACGGGGTCAGGATGCCGACCGAGTCGTGGAGGGGCGTGAAGCTCGAGCCCGTCTCCGGCGTCTTCGACTCGCGCCGCCAGCGGACCGCCTTCTCGAAGGGCGACCGCTCACCGTAGGGGCCCAGCGGCTCTCCAAGCTTCCGCGGATCGGCTTCGAGGGCCAGCGCCTTCTGACCGGCCAGCAGGCTTCCACCTACCGCCGCCCCCATCTGCAGGAGTTGCCGCCGGCTCGGCCTGCCGTGCTTCATCGACCTACCTCCGACGCGATTCTACAGCGCCCGAGGCCGAGGAGCCTTCAATCTTCGCGGTCGCGCAGTGGCTGAACCTCTCGAACCTCTAGAACCTCTAGAACCTCTCGAACCTCTAGAACCTCTAGAACCTCTCGAGCCGTCAGTGTCTGAAATGCCGTCTACCTGTGAAGACCATCGCCAGACCGTGCTCGTCGGCGGCCGCAATCACCTCCGCGTCGCGCACGGATCCGCCCGGTTGCACGACCGCGGTGGCGCCGGCAGCCGCCACCGCGTCCAGCCCGTCGCGGAACGGAAAGAACGCGTCTGAAGCGGCGACGGATCCGGCCAGCGATCGAGGCGGGCTCGTCCCCGCTGCCTGTGCCTTCATGATCGCGACGTTCACGGCGTCCACACGGCTCATCTGACCCGCCCCAATCGCGAGCGTCCGCCGGGCATCCGTGAAGATGACGGCGTTCGATTTCACGTGCGCCGCAATACGCCACGCAAACCGTAGCGCCTCCCACTCCGGCGCCGAGGGCGACCGCTTTGTCACGACGCGTATGTCATCGGCCGCGGCGCCGCTCCACGGGCGTCGCGCCTCGCTCACCGCGTCGCGCTCCTGCACGAGCATCGCCGCCGAGAGCCGACCGAAAATCGAGCTCGCCGCGGCGCAGCGCCTCGAAGTCCGCAATCAGGACCCGCATATTCGGCTTTCGCGCGAGGACGGCACGCGCGGCGTCTTCGACGGCCGGCGCGAGCACTGCCTCGATGAATGTCGACACGATCGCTTCGGCGGCGGCGGCGTCGATCGGCCGGTTCAGTCCGACGATCCCGCCGAATGCCGCCAGGCTGTCGGCCTCACGCGCGCGCACGTACGCATCGGCCGCCGAGTCGCCGATGGCGGCGCCGCAGGGATTCGTGTGCTTGACGACCACGGCGGCCGGCTCGTCGAACTCGAGGACCAGACGCGCGGCGGCGTCGAGGTCCAGCAGGTTCGTGTACGAAAGCTCCTTGCCGGAAACGAGGACCACGCCAGTGTCCGGACGCCGGTCCGATGGCCGATACCAGGCCGCCGCCTGATGCGGATTCTCGCCATATCGCAGGTCCCGGACTTTCGCGAGCGACACCTCGAGCCGATTGTGAAGCCCTGACTCCGCGCCGGAGGAAGGGCGCCCGAACTGGTCGTTCTCGAGGGTCACCCCGGCGAGTGTCCTCGCGATGGCCGTGTCGTATGCCGCGGTGTGGTCGAACGCCTTCCGCATCAACTCGAATCGAAACGCCAGGCCGGGGCCCCTCATCGAGCGCCGAGAGCAGACGGGGGTAGTCGTCCGGATCGACGATGACGAGCACGTCGAGAAAATTCTTGGCGGCCGCGCGCACAAGGGAGGGCCCGCCGATGTCGATCTCCTCGACGAGCGCCTCGAAGGGAGTCGCGGGGTTCGAGGCCGTCTCGACGAACGGATACAGGTTGACGACGACCACGTCGACGAGGCCGATGCGCTGCGTCTCGAGCGCGGCCAAATCGTCTGGACGATCGCGGCGGGCCAGAATGCCGCCGTGGACGGCCGGGTGCAGCGTTTTCAGACGGCCATCCATCATCTCGGGAAAACCGGTCAGCGCCGACACGCTCGTGACGGGCAGACCCGCACCGGCGAGGACACGCGCGGTGCCGCCCGTCGACACGATCTCGAACCCGCGGGCGAGCGAGGCCGCGCCCCAGATCGACGACACCGGTCTTGTCGGACACACTCAGCAGGGCTCTTGGCATAAGAAGGAAAGTTCAGTATTATCACCCCGACGCCGGGCGGGCCTGGCGCCGTAAGGGAAAGGCCGCAGACGCGGCCTTTTTTTTTGCTTCGGGGACCGCTGTGGTCCGGCCGGATTGAGGCCGAACCTGCCGCGGTGGTCCGCCGGGGTTGGTTCATGACGCGGCGAATTAAAGCGGCGTCCTAGCACGCAGGAAGAGAACGATGCGCATCACAGGCAAGGTCAAGTGGTTCAACAACGCCAAGGGTTACGGGTTCATCGAACGCGACGGAGGCAGCGACGTCTTCGTGCACTACTCCGCGATTCAGGGCGACGGCTTCCGCTCGCTCGAAGAAGGCCAGGCGGTAGAGTTCGAGATCGTTGACGGCCCCAAGGGCCCGCAGGCCGGCAACGTCACCAAAATCTAGTCCCTCATCAGAAAGCCGGACGTCCTTCGGGGCGTCCGGCTCCGCCCGCGCTTCCCGACGCCAACCTGAACATCACGGTCCGGCTCAGCCTCCGCCAAGGCTCGCTGCGTCATTCCTAGTCCGTGCCGCCCTTCATGCCGCGGGCGGTGAAGCTCACCTTGCCGTCCTTGACCGCCACGCGAAACGCGACCTCGCCTGTGCCGGCGTCTTTCAGCTTCTTGACCTGGCTCTTCACGAGGTCGGTGAACTTGTGGAACGGCACCGCTGGCTCGCCGATTTCGCGGCGCGCTTCGACGAGCGAGTTGTACAGATCGTGGAGCTTGTCCATCTCCTTCATCGGATCGCGGAAGGACGCCACGTGCATGATCCGGTCGGAGGGACGTTGCGGTTCCGGCGGTTTGTCGCTGCGCTTGTGGGCGAAAGGACCGGCGCGGCCTTCCTCCCTGGCACGCAGCCCGCGATCCCACAAATCGATGAACGCGGCATACCGCGCCTGCAGCGTCTCGAACCGGAATCGATCGCCGGTGTTCTGGATGTGGGCGCGGTCGTACTGCTTGACGATCGCCTCGACGCGACTGCGGGTCTGCCACGGCGGCTTGGGCAGCTGGCCGGCGAAAAACATGTTGTATTCGGCCTCGAGCTGCTTGAGCGCCACCTCGAGGCGCTGCAGATCGCGTTCGGTATCGGTCGGGGGGGCGGCCACGATCGTTTACCGTGGAAGCAGAAACCACACGAGCGGCAGCCAGAGCTCGCGCGCATACGGCACCGGCCGGTCGTCGATCAGGACCTCGGTGGCATCGGAAGGCCCGACAATCTGGAAGACGTCGCGCAGCCGCAGCGCGTCGCTCGACCAGAAGCGGGCGCGATAACGGCGGCCGGCGCCCACTCCGGTCTCTCGAAATTCGGCCGAGCCGCGAGCCAGCGCGAGCGCGCGATCGAAGTCGGGCACCGCGAGCGGGGGGAACACCAGCGTGATCGAAAAGGGCCGCGGCTGCGCACCGAAGAGCGCCTCGTACAGATCGGGATCGATCGCTGCGAGCTCTTCCTCCGTCGGCTGCTCCGGCAGCTCCGCATACGGCCAGAATCGCTCCAGCGGACGGAACTTCGGTGGATCGGATGCCATGGGGGCGAAGTGTTAGCATAACACTTGAAATTGCAGATTTCAGATTGCAGATTTCAGATTGAATGCGCAGATTCAATCTCCAATCTGCAATAATCTGCAATCTGAAATCTGCACTCTGCAATTTCAGTGTCCATATGGCGGATTTCAGGGACATCCCGTCGATTGAGCAGCTCCGGCAGCGGCCCGCCATTCGGCTGCTCGAAGCGCAGTTCGGCTCCGACGCGACCATCGACGCCTTGCGCGCGGGCACGGCCGCCGCTCGAGAGGCCATCGCCGCCGCGGGGGCCTCGATCGGCGATGCCGGCATGGTCATCGCCCGGATCGAAACACTCGCCACGGCGCGCCTCGGGGATGTGTTCCGGCCTTCGCTGCAGCCGGTCATCAATGCCACCGGGGTGATCATCCACACGAATCTGGGCCGCGCGCCTCTCGCGCCCGCGGCGATCGATCGAATGGCGGAAATCGGACGCGGATACGCCACGCTCGAGTATGACGTCGCCCGCGGCGAGCGGGGCCGGCGCGACATCCACGCCGAAGCGCTGCTCTGCCGCCTCACCGGCGCGGAAGCCGCCGTCATCGTGAACAACAACGCCGCGGCGACGATGCTCGTCCTGGCTGCGCTCGCATCCGGCAGGGAGGTGGTGGTCTCGCGAGGCGAGCTGGTCGAAATCGGTGGCGGGTTCCGCGTCCCCGACATCATGGCTCAATCGGGCGCGGTGCTGCGCGAAGTGGGAACGACGAACAAGACGCGGGTGTCTGACTATGCCGCGGCGATCAGCGACCGGACGGCATTGATTCTGCGCGTCCACCCGTCGAACTTCAGGATCGAGGGGTTTACAGAGCGGCCGAATCTCGACGAGTTGATCTCGCTCGGCCGGCGCCTGGGGGTGCCGGTGGCAGAGGATCTCGGCAGCGGTCATCTCGCGGGTCCCGCCGCGAGCCGCGCCGGGGTCGCGGCTCATCCGCTGGATCGGCGCGAGCCCGCCGTCGAAACCTCGATCGAGGCGGGCGTCGACGTGTGCTGCTTCAGCGGAGACAAGCTGCTCGGCGGCCCGCAGTCGGGCATCATCATCGGGCGGGCGGCGCTCCTCGACCGCGTCCGCCGCCATCCCCTCATGCGCGCGCTGCGCGTCGACAAGCTCACCTACGGAGCCCTCGAGGCGACGCTGGCGGAGTACGCCGCCGGTCGTGCGGCCACGACGGTTCCCGTGCAGCGGATGCTGACCATGACCGCCGAGCAGATCCGCGCGCGCGCGGCCTCGCTCGCCGCGCGGCTGAACACGATGAGCGGGTGGCGCGCCGAGCTGCGCGAGAGCGTCTCGACGGTGGGCGGCGGCAGCGCGCCGGGGATCGAGCTGCCGACATGGGTCGTCGCCATCGAGAAGCAGGGACTGACCCTCGACGGGCTCGAGGAACGGCTGCGCCATCTCGCGCCGCCGCTGATCGCGCGCATCGAAAAGGATCGGCTGCTGCTGGACCTTCGGACAGTGCTTCCGGATCAGGACCCGGAGATTTCAGCGCTCATGAAGCAGGTCTGAGCGCCGCCGCAGGCTGCGGCCTGCGAGGCTGCGAAACTGAACACGAAGAAGTCAGAAGTGAAGATCATCGTCAGAGCATGCGTCCTTCGCGACTTCGTGGTTTGTAAGTCTGCACTTCGCTACTTTTTACCTGTCTGCGCGATCCAGGCTTCAACCTGACGCTCGAGCGCGTCAAGCGGGACGGCGCCCTGGCTGAGGACGAGGTCGTGGAATTGACGGATGTTGAAGCGGGGGCCGAGCGCGCGCTCCGCGTTCGTGCGCAGCTCCCTGATCTTGAGCTGACCGATCTTGTAGCCGAGCGCCTGCCCCGGCCAGACGATGTACCGATCGACTTCGACGATGATGTCCTGATCGGCCTTCGCCGCGTTGGCCCGGAAAAACGCGATGGCCTGATCGCGGCTCCAACCCATGGAGTGCAGGCCCGTATCGATCACCAGGCGGACGGCGCGCCACATCTCGTACGTGAGCTGGCCGAATTTCGAATACGGATCCTGATAGAGACCCATCTCGTCACCGAGCGATTCGGCATAGAGACCCCACCCCTCGACGAACGCCGTGAAGCTCGAATGCTTCCGGAATTCCGGCAGATCGTCCCGCTCCTGCGCCAGCGAAATCTGCAGATGATGCCCGGGCACCGCCTCGTGCAGCGTGAGCGCCTCCATCTCCCATTTCGGTCGCGCGTCGAGCTTGTAGGTGTTGGCGAACATGTTGCCCGGCCGGCCCGCGACCAGGGAGCCTGGATCGTAGTACGCGGTCGTCTGTGACGGCGCGATGGCATCGGGAACCGGCTTCACGCCGTACGGTGTTCGCGGCAGCACGCCGAACAGCGCCGCGAGCTCGGGATCTGCCCGTTTGGCGATATCGCGATAGGCCGTCAGCAGCGAGGCGGCATCGGTGAAATAGAAGCGCGGGTCGGTGCGAAGGAACTCCACGAATGCCTGAAAGCTGCCTTTGAATCCGGACGCGGCCATGACGCGATCCATCTCGGCGCGAATCCGCCGCACCTCGGCGAGCCCGGTTTCATGGATCGCCTGCGGTGTCATCGCCGTGGTCGTATGCCATTTCACGTTGTACGCGTACATCGCCGCGCCATTCGGCAGCGAGGACACGGCCGTCGTCTCACGGCACGCGGGCAGATAACGCGACACCAGGAAGTCGCGCAGCTTCGTGAACGCTGGCGCGACAACCTGCGTGTAGGCATCGACCGCCTCGCGGGTCAACCGGGCCCGTTCGGCCTCTGGAATCGACGCAGGCACCGAGCGGAATCCCTCGAGCATCGGGCTCTTCAGCGGCTCGGCCACGAGTTGTGCGCTCACCTGGGCAGGCAGATCCCGCAG
Source organism: uncultured Acidobacteriota bacterium (assembly GCA_963745495.1). Taxonomy (GTDB): domain Bacteria; phylum Acidobacteriota; class Vicinamibacteria; order Vicinamibacterales; family CAVVIG01; genus CAVUXJ01. The sequence goes on along the minus strand of CAVUXJ010000009.1, from coordinate 218,762 downwards.
GGTAATCCGCGGCGGCGTCAGGGCGGCGGCGACGCCCCGCTCCATCAGCGCGATCGTCTGATCGACGAGCCGTCCGACACCGCGCAGACGTGACACGATGTCCTCGTACTCGGCGACGGTCGCCGTCGGCATCATGGCGATCGTGCGCGGTACGCTCTGCTGAACGCCGTCCATCTGATTGACCGGCATCAACACGTTGAACGAAGCCACGCCGCGAATGGGTATCGCGTCATTGTGGAATTCAAGGCCCTCGACGGCTGTCGCGATGAGATCGCGGTAGAGGTCGTAGTGAAACTGGTCGTTTGGCGTGAGCTGTCCCCGCTCGATCGACAACAGGCGTTGGAGGCTGTCCTTCAAGGAGTGAGCGCGGCGGTCGACTGCCGCCTCGGCATAGTCCGTCCATCGCCCGTTCTGGCCGGGTACCCGACCGCGGTGGCCAGCTCCGGATACTCTTTCATCCAGTACTGCCAATCCTCGTCGAGCTGTGCGTGCAGCAGCGTCGGCCGCGCCGCGCGTGGAAGAGGAAGCGCAGGCGGGGATCACGCCGGCCACCACGAGCAGAATGGAAAGAAGGCGCACGGCTCGATCCTCCCCATTGTTCGTCCTGTGTTCAGAAAATCGTGGAAATCGACGCGGCGGCCAGATCGAGGATTCGGGCGGGCAAGATGCCGAGATAGAGGACCACGAGCGCCGAGGCCACGAGCGCGGCGCCGGCAAGCCCGGGTATCGCCGGGACGCTGCCGCGTCGATCGCCCGGGGTCATGTACATCATCACGACGATTCGAAGATAGAAGAAGACCGAGACGACGCTGGTCAGCACGCCGATGATCGCCAGCCAGGTGTTTCCCGCCGCGATGGCGGCACTGAACACGTACCACTTGGCGATGAATCCGCCGAGCGGCGGGAAGCCGCCGAGCGACAGCAGAAAGACGGTCATCAGCAATGCCAGCGCCGGCCGCCGTGCTCCACAACCCCGCGTACTCCTGCGACGCGATCGATCTGGCGATCGCCGTTCTCGAGGACCGCGATCACGCCGAACGCGCCCACGTTGGCCACGGCATACGCCAGCACGTAGAAGAGGATCGCCCCCTTGCCGAAGTCGTTCGCCGACACGAGCGCGACCAGCAGGTAGCCGCCGTGCGCGATGCTCGAATAGGCGAGCATGCGTTTGACGCTCGTCTGCGCGACGCCCACGACGGTACCGAGGATCATCGTGGCCGCCGCGATCGTCCAGACGAGCGGGCTCCATTCGCCGCGCAGCGGCTCGAATGCCGACAGAAAGACCCGCACGAAGGCGGCGAACGCCGCGGCCTTGACCCCGGTGGACATGAAACCGGTGACGGCCGTCGGCGCGGCTTCGTACGCATCGGGCGTCCACATGTGGAACGGCACCGCCGACACCTTGAACGCAAACCCCACCAGCAGCAGACCGACGGCGAGCAGCTGCATCGGGGCGGGCGTGAGCGCCTGCGCGGCCATCTGGCTGCCGATCCGATCGAGCCGGGTGCTGCCGGCCAGCCCGTACGCAAAGGCAATCCCATAGAGAAAAAACGCGCTGGCAAACGCGCCGAGCATGAAGTACTTGAAGGCCGCCTCCGTCGCCGCCGCCGAGTCGCGGCGCAGGCCCGTCAGCACGTAGACGGCGAGCGAGAGGACCTCGAGCGCCAGGAAGATCACGAGCAGATCGGAGGCCGTCGCCATCAGCATCATGCCGGCGATGGCGAACAGCATGAGCGCGTAGTATTCGCCGCGCGGCAGCCGCTCGCGATCGATGGTCGAGGGGGACAGCGCCAGGGACAGCAGTCCGATGACGATCAGGACCCCGTTGACGAACAACCCGAAGTTGTCCGCGACCACCACGCCGAAGCTGGTCGCGTTGCGGTTCCAGAGAAGCGCCGACGCAAGGGCGGCACCCGCGAGGCCGATGACGCCGAGCGGCGCGATCGGGATCCGTTCGCCCGGCTCGCGAAACGCCTCGGCGGTCATGGCCGCGAGGGCGGCGGCGGTCAGGCACGCCATCGGCACCACGGCATTGAATGATGACAGCATCAATTCGCCCGGATCTCGACCGGCGCGCTGCTGCGCACCCGGTTCACGAGACGTTCGACCGATCCCTCCATCGGCCGCAGAAACAGGTTCGGCAGCACACCCATCAGCACGGCGAGCGCCACGATCGGGACAATCACCACCCATTCGCGCGTCCCGAGATCGGGCAGGCCGGCGTTCTTCTCGTTGGTGACGGCCCCGTAGTTCACCCGCTGGAACATCCAGAGCATGTAGGTGGCCGACAGGATCACCCCGGTCGCCGCGACGGCCGTCAGCCGCGGGTCCCAGCTGAACGCGCCGAGAAGAATCAGGAACTCCCCGACGAACCCGTTGAGGCCCGGCAAGCCGATCGACGACAAGGTGACGATCAGAAAGACGGCGACGAGCCGCGGCGTCACCTTCTTCAGGCCGCCGAACTCGGCGATGAGCCGCGTATGACGCCGGTCGGACAGCATTCCGACGATCAGGAACAGGCCGCCGGTGCTGACGCCGTGGTTCACCATCTGATAGACGGCCCCCTGCACGCCCTGCAGATTCATGGACGCGATGCCGAGCACGACGAAGCCCAGATGGCTGATGCTCGAATAAGCGACCAGTTTCTTCATGTCCGGCTGCACCATGGCGACCAGCGCGCCGTAGACAATGCTGATCACCGCGAGCACCGCCAGATAGGGCGCGAAGAAGGTGGCCGCCGTGGGGAACAGCGGAAACGCAAACCGCACCAGCCCGTAGGTGCCCATCTTCAGGAGCACGCCGGCCAGAATCACCGATCCGGCCGTCGGGGCCTCGACGTGCGCATCGGGCAGCCACGTATGAAAGGGAAACAGCGGCACCTTGATCGCGAAGGCGAGCGCGAACGCGAGGAAGAACCAGAACTGCAGGTGTGCCGGCACCGCCAGATCCGAGAGCCTGGCCAGGTCGAAGCTGTAGCTGCCGGTCGCCGTGAAATGCAGCGACGCGAGGCCGAGTATGGCCAGCAGCATGAGGACGCTGCCGGCCATCGTGTACAGGATGAACTTCACCGCGGCGTAGATCCGCCGTTCGTATCCCCACACCCCGATCAGGAAGTACATCGGGATGAGCATGGCGTCCCAGAACACGTAGAACAGGAAAAGATCGATCGAGACGAAGACGCCCATCATCGCGCTCTCGAGCAGCAGCAGCGTGATGGAGAACGCGCGCACCTTCTTGTGGACCGATTCCCACGAGCTGAGAAGCGCCAGCGGCGTGAGGAAGCCGGTGAGGACCAGCAGGAACAGGCTGATGCCGTCCACGCCCACCGCATAGCTGATGCCGAAGGAAGGAATCCACGCGTGGCGCTCCACGAACTGGAAGTCGGCGGCGTCAGGGTTGAACCGCGCCCACAGCAGAAGCGTCTGGGCGAAGACCAGCACCGAAATGACGAGCGCCGTCTTCCGAATGAGCGGACCATTGCGCTCCATCGTCGCGGATCAGCAGCAGGACAACGGCGCCGGCGATCGGCAGAGCCACGAGGGACGTCAGAATAGGAAACGTCATGTCCAGTTAGCCGAACCCCCACCGCCGCGAGTCGCCGATGGCATTGAGTTCTTCGTGTCCTTCGTGTCTTCGTGGTGATGCTCTATCGCCACAGGTAGTAACCCGAGCACCAGCACCACACCGGCAAGCAACGAGGCGGCATACGCGCGGACCGAGCCGGTCTGCAGGCGCCGCAGGAGATTGCCGAGGCCGCCCACCGTTTCCGCGACGCCGTTCACCGCGCCGTCGATGCCGCGGACGTCCACACGCTTCCACAGGCCTTCCTCCGAGAGGATGCGGATCGGCTGCACGATGGTCGGTGTCGTAGATTTCGTCGACATAGTACTTGTTCGACAACAGCCGGTAGACCGCGCCGAATCTCGCGGCCACGCGGTCTGCCGCGTCCCGGTTTCTGAGGAAGAAGAACACCGCGATGGCGATGCCACCGAGCGCAACGAGGCTCGAAACGGCCATCAGACCGAGCTCGAGCGACTCGCTTGCCTCCGCGGCGTGCGTCTCCGCACCGACCGTGAAGCTCGGTGCGAGGAACTGCTCGAAGCGGTTGCTTCCGCCCAGGGCATGCGGGAGCCCTGCGTAACCCGCCGCAACCGAGCCGGCAGCCAGGACGATGAGCGCGAGCGCCATCGCCGGCGGCGCATCGTGCAGGTGGCCGTGCGGGGCATGCGGGGCCTCCGCGTGCAGGCGCGGCGTGTGCCCGTTCGCCGTGGAATGCGAGGAAGACGAGCCGGAACATGTAAACCGCCGTCAGCAGAGAGGTCAGCATGCCGACGGCCCACAGCAGCGCGTGGCCGCCCGCGAACGTGCGATACAGAATCTCGTCCTTGCTGAAGAAGCCGGCCAGCCCAGGCACACCGGCAATCGCGAGGGCCCCGATCACGAATGTCCAGTACGTGAGCGGCAGCTCGTTCTTCAGCCCGCCCATGCGCCGCAGGTCCTGCTCGCCGGCCAGCGCGTGAATCACGGCGCCCGAACCCAGGAACAACAGCGCCTTGAAGAACGCGTGGGTGTAGAGATGAAAGATGCCGGCCGCATACGCGCCGACGCCCATCGCGAGAAACATGTACCCCAGCTGCGACACCGTGGAATACGCGAGCACACGCTTGATGTCGTTCTGCACGAGCCCGATCGTGCCCGCCATGAGCGCCGTGGCGGCGCCGATGACCGCCACGATCGCAAGCGTCTCCGGCGCGTGGCTGAACAAGCACGGCGTTGCGCCCGATCATGTACACCCCCGCGGTCACCATCGTCGCGGCATGGATGAGCGCGGACACAGGCGTCGGCCCCTCCATCGCGTCGGGCAGCCAGACGTACAAGGGGATCTGCGCCGACTTTCCCGTCGCGCCCACGAACAGCAGAAGCGTGATGACGGAGATCGGACCGAATGAGCTTTCCGGGCCGAGCTCGGCAAGTGCCACGCGCCACCTGCTGGAAGTCGAGCGTGCCGAACCGCCAGAAAATCAAGATCATGCCGAGGATGAACCCGAAGTCGCCGATCCGATTGACGATGAACGCCTTCTTCCCGGCATCGGAGGCCGACTGTCTTCTCGTACCAGAAGCCGATGAGCAGGTACGAGCAGAGCCCGACGCCCTCCCACCCGACGAACAGCACGAGGAAGTTCGCTCCGAGCACGAGAACGAGCATGAACGCCGCGAAGAGATTCAGATACGAGAAGTAGCGCGCGAACTCGGAGTCGCGCTCCTCGTGCATGTACGCCGTCGAATAGATGTGGATCAGCGAGCCAATCCCGGTGACGACCAGGATCATGACGGCCGCGAGCGGATCGAGGCGCAGCGCGAACGGCACGGTGAATTCGCCGGAGCTGATCCAGGTGAACAGGTGAAGGGCGATCGCTCGTGATTCTGGCGGCAACCCGACGAGCCTCAGCACGGCAATCGCCGAGACGGCGAACGACGCCAGCATCGCCGCGCACGCGATGGCGCCGGAGACCGGCTTCGCGAGCCGGCGTCCGGCGCCGGCGTTCAGCAGGAAACCCAGGAACGGAAGCAGCGGGATCAGCAGCAGCATGCACACTCGCGATCACTGCTCGGCGTCTGGCTCGAAGAAGCGGCCGTGACGGTCACCATTTCAACAGCGTAAACGTATCGGGGTCGAGGGACTGCCGATGGCGGAAGAGCGCGATCACGATCGCCAGGCCCACGGCGGCTTCCGCAGCGGCGACCGTCATCACGAAGAAGACGATGATCTGGCCGTCACTCGAGCCGAACGCGCGACCGAACGCCACGAACGTCAGGTTCACGGCGTTCAGCATGATCTCGATCGAGAGGAGGATCGTGATCACATTGCGCCGTACGAAGACCCCGGCGGTGCCAATCGCAAACAGGATGGCCGAGAGCACGAGGTACTGGTCGAGCGTCGGCATCCCGTTCATTCTGGCGGCCCGCTCCGTGAAGCGCCCTCGCCCCAATGCGCGTTGCCGCCCGCCGGCTCGCGATGAGCGAGCACGACGGCGCCGACCATGGCGACCAGAATCAGCACCGAGGTCACCTCGAACGCGAACGCATAGTCGGTGAAGAGCGAGCGGCCGATCGCGCGCGACCGACGTGACGGGCCTGCCGCTGAATGCCCCCGACTCCCCGCCCCGCCTGGTGAGCGCCCACCCGAGCTCCACGACGAACAAGGCGGCCAGCGCCGCGCCAAAGCACCTTGAGGCCGCTCGACACCGATCGGGGGCGGGAACCGGCCTCGCGTGCCAGGTCTTCCTCGGTCTCTTCATGCGGCGCGTTCAAGAGCATGACGACGAACAGGAACAGCACCATGATGGCGCCGGCGTACACGATGATCTGGATGACGGCGACGAACGGAGCGTCGAGCAGGACATACAACCCCGACAACGCGCCGAACGACGCGATCAGGAGCAGCACGCTGTAGATCGGGCTGCGCTGCGCGATGACGAGCAGCGAGGCGACGACGGCGATGGCTCCGAAGAGATAAAAGGGGATCACGTCCTCGTCACAGTCCAAAGTACAGGACGCCCGCGGCGGTCACGATCAGGTTCACCACCGCGACGGGCAGCAAGATCTTCCAGCCGAAGGCCATCAACTGGTCGTAGCGATAGCGCGGCAGCGTCCACCGCATCCACACGTAGAAGAAGAGAATCGCGCCCACCTTCACGAGGAACCAGATCCAGCCCATCGACTCGGGCAGAAAGGGTCCGTGCCAGCCCCCCAGGAACAGATCCGTCGCCACCGCGGACACGGTCACCATGTTGATGTACTCCGCGAGGAAGAACATGGCGAAGCTCATGCTGCTGTACTCGGTGTGATACCCCGCCACGAGCTCCTGTTCCGCTTCGGGAAAGTCGAACGGCGCCCGGTTGGTTTCGGCGATCCCCGCGATCATGAAGACGACGAACCCGATCGGCTGGAGGAACACGTGCCAGCGCGGGATCACGTGAAACCAGGCGCCCGCCTGACGGTCCACCACATCGGTGAGCGACAGCGAGTTCGCCAACAGCAGCACGCCCGCGAGCGCCAGACCGTACGAAAGCTCGTAGCTGATCATCTGCGCGGACGAGCGCAGGCCGCCGAGGAGCGAGTACTTGCTGTTGGAGCTCCAGCCGGCGAGCACGATCCCGTACACGCTCATCGACGCGATGGCGAAGAGCACCAGAATCGCGACGTTGACGTCCGCGACCTGCAACCGCAGCGGCTCGTCCAGCAGCCCGAAGAAGGTCGTTTCCGCCCCGAACGGCACGACCGCGAACGCGGCAAAGGCGGCGGTGGCCGAGATGATGGGCGCGAGCGCGAAGAGCAGCCGATCCGCGGCCGCCGGACGCAGCTCCTCCTTGAACATCAGTTTGACGACGTCGGCGATCGGCTGCAGAAGACCCTTGGGTCCCACCAGGTACGGGCCCATGCGCTGCTGGAGCAACGCCGCCACCTTGCGCTCGAAGTACACCATCCCGGCTGCCGAGTTGAGCAGCATGATGAACACGAACAGCGTCAGGCCGAGCTGGGCGATCAGAAGCGGAGTCATGAGACGATCACCACGAAGGCACGACGATCACCAATCGAACACGAATCGCCTAAGGCCACCTTCGTGGTTTCGTGTCTTCGTGGCCATTCTCTCAATGCGCCTCGACGGGTTGGCGGGCGCGCCAGTCGGCCGGCAGCGTGCATCGGCCTTCCGTGATGTGCGCCTCGTATTCGTGCCTGAAGTGCTTGAGCGTCGTCAGGACCGGCGTGACGGCGGCATCGCCGAACGCGCACAACGTCTTGCCGGCGATGTTGGCCGAGATGCCGGACAACAGATCGAGATCGCTCATCTGTCCTTCGCCACGCTCGATCTTCCGCAGAATCTTGAACAGCCAGTCGGTGCCCTCGCGGCAGGGCGTGCACTTGCCGCACGACTCGTGCCGGTAGAAGTGGAGCAGGTTCTCGGCCAGCCACACCATGCAGGTCGTGTCGTCGAGAACGATGATGCCCGCCGACCCGAGCAGCGACCCGGCCTGCTGCACGCCGTCGAAGCTGGCGCGCGTGTCCAACTGCGCGGGCAGAAGGATCGGCACCGACGATCCGCCGGGGATGACCGCCTTGAGGGTGCGGCCCTCGTGCACCCCCCCGGCGTGGCCTTCGATCAGCTCCCGAAGCGTGACATGCATCGACGTCTCGTAGACGCCAGGCCGTTTGACGTGTCCGCTGACGCAGTACAGCTTGGGGCCGCCGTTCTTCTCGGGGCCGAGCGCCGCGTACCATTCGGCCCCTTTTCTGAGGATGAACGGGATATTCGCGAGCGTCTCGACGTTGTTGACGGCGGTCGGACAGTTGTAGAGTCCGACGACCGCCGGAAAAGGCGGCTTGTTGCGCGGCTGCGCGCGCTTGCCTTCGAGCGACTCGAGCAGCGCGGTCTCCTCGCCTGCCTCGTACGCACCGGCGCCCCGATGGATGTAGACATCGCAGTCAAAGCCCGAACCCAGAATGTTCCGGCCAAGGAAGCCACTCGTGTACGCCTCGTCGATGGCGTGCTCGAGGATGTGCTGGACGTGGAAGAACTCGCCGCGGATGTAGATATACGCGACCTTGGCGCCGATGGCGTGACACGCAATCGCGCATCCCTCGATCAGCAGATGCGGGTTGCGTTCCATCAAGAGGTGATCCTTGAACGTCCCCGGTTCGCTTTCGTCGGCATTGCAGGCGATGTACTTGGGGTTGGGCGACTTCTTGTCGACGAACTGCCACTTCATCCCGGTCGGGAACCCGGCGCCGCCGCGTCCTCGGAGGCCGGACGCCTTGACCACCTCGACCACCTGATCCGGCGTCATGGCGAGCGCCTTCTTGAGGCCGTCATACCCTTCATGCTGCAGGTAGAAATCCAGCGTGAAGCCGTTCGGCTCGCGGACGTATTGGGTGAGGATGGGATCCATTGCAGACGTCAGTTCACAAGGCAGACAGTTCACAGTTAACAGCTCTCGACGGTCAACAGCCCTCGTGAACTGTCACTGTCAACTTCGCTTTGCTTCCTTCGACCACGTGATGACAGCCCGACAGCGCGGACTCGCCGCGGGCGCGCAGATCGTCGAGCCACCGTGCCGCGTCCTGCGGCTTCAGGCACTCCTGCCAGCCGTCGTTGACCATCACGACAGGGGCGCGGTCGCACGCGCCCAGACATTCGACCTCGATCACGGTGAAGGTCCCGGACGGGTCGGTTTCACCCGGCGCGATCCCCAGCTTTCCGCAGATTTCCTCCGTGACCCGTCCGGCGCCGTTCACCGCGCACGACAGCGTGCGGCACACGCTCAGCACGAATGTGCCGACCGGCTTCGTATAGAACATCGAGTAGTACGACACCACATCCTCGACGTCGGCAGGCGTGATGCCGAGCAGACCCGCCACATAGCGCATGGCGTTGGCCGTGATGTAGCCCTGCTGATGCTGCACGAGATAGAGCGCCGGCAACACGGCGGACCGGCGCCGATCCGGCGGGTAACGCGCCACGATCGTGTCGAAGCGGGCGCGGTTCTCGGGCGTATAGACAAACGGCGGGCCTGGCTCGGTGAGCGTCCGCGATGATTTGTGAAACGTGGCGCCGTACGCCATCTTCGGGTGGAAGCTCACCGGTCCACGTCTCCCATCACGACGTCGATCGACCCGATCACGGCAATGACGTCCGCGATCAGGCCGCCGACGATCATCTTCTCGAGCGCCTGGCACGCCAGCAGGGACGGGGCGCGCGACTTGACACGCCAGGGCCGGTTCGTCCCATCCGAGATCACGTAAAAGCCCTGCTCGCCCCGCGGCCCCTCGACCGGCACGTAGGCCTCTCCGGCCGGCACCGTGAAGCCCTGGGAGTAGATCAGGAAGTGCTGAATCAACGCCTCCATCTCGGTATACACGCGATCCTTGGGGGGTGGCGTGATTCGCGGATCGTCGACCGCGTATGTGCCGGTCGGTGGAATGCGCTCGAGCGCCTGCCGGCAGAGCCCGACGCTCTGCCGCATCTCGGCGACCCGCACGAGGTAGCGCGCATACGCATCACCCCCGGTCTGGATCGGGACCTCGAAATCGAGGCTCGTCGTACCCGAGATACGGGAACGCTTTCCGGACGTCGTACGCCACTCCCGCCGCACGGGCAATCGGGCCGACGAGGCCGAAGGCCACCGCATCGTCTTTGGAGATCCTGCCGACGCCGCGCGTCCGCTCGATGTAGATCGCGTTCTTCGTGAGCAGATCCTCGTACTCGTCGAGCTTGGGCGGAAACCGGTCCAGAAACGCGCGAACGGCCTCGTGGAACCCGCGCGGCAAGTCCTCGCGCAGGCCGCCGACGCGCATGTAGCTCGGAAACATCCGGAAGCCGGCGAGCATCTCGTTGATGTTCAGGAGCAGCTCGCGCTCGCGGAAGCAGTACAGCATCACCGAGACCGCGCCGACCTCCATGCCGTGCGTGCCGAGCCAGACGAGATGACTGTTGATGCGCTGCAACTCGGCGATCAGCACCCGAATCCACCGCACCCGCTCCGGCACCTCGAGCCCCAGGAGCCGCTCGACCGACAGGCAGAAGGCCATGCTGTTGGACTGGGCGCTCAGGTAGTCCATGCGCTCGACGAGCGGGATGACCTGCTGCCATTTCTTCTGCTCAATGGTCTTCTCGATGCCCGTGTGCAGGTAGCCGATGGTGGGCGACGCCGACAGGACCGTTTCGCCGTCGAGCTCGAGGACCAGCCGCAGCACGCCGTGCGTGCTGGGGTGCTGAGGCCCCATGTTGACGGTCATCGTTTCCGTGCGAATCTCGGGCATTTCTCTACGCGAACAATCCTCTCTCCGCCAGAACCACGCGCCGCCCGGCGGCTCCGACGCGACGTCTCAGGTGCGTGTCGGCCGCCTGCCGATCGTGGAGCGGCCCTTTCAGCGATCGTCGGTGCGCGCCGTTCCGGTCCTTCAGTCGCGCCTGACAAGCCGGTCCTTTTCCAGGTTGGCGCGGAACTCCGACTCGGTCAGCTGGATCGGTTCGCTGGTGCGCGGCGTCATCCTGATCTGCACCGGGTAGTCCTTCCGCAGCGGAAAGCCCTCCCAGTCCTCCGGCATCAACAACCGGCGCGGATCGGGATGATCGTCGAACACGATGCCGAACAGATCCCAGACTTCGCGCTCGAGCCAGTTCGCCGCCGGCCAGATGGGGCTGACCGTCGCCACACGCGCCTCGTCTCCCTGAAGCCTGACCTTCAGGCGCAGCCGAAAGCCGGTGCTCGATCGACACCAGCATGTACACGAGCTCGAAGCGGGGCTCGCGCGGCCAGAAATCGGCCGCCGTCAGCTCGGCGAGAAGAGCAAAGCGGAGATCGGGCAGGTCTCGAAGGACCTGCGCGATGGCAAACACGTCATCTCTCGCCACGTAGAGCGTCGTCTGCAGATCGATGCTGGGCGCGCTCTCGACCCGCGCCCCAGGGACCGCTTCCTGCAGCAATGCGACGAGCGCGGGGGCATCCATTACGAGAGCTTCTGCTGCGCGATCTTCCGCTGGAGCTGGACGATGCCGTAGATGAGCGATTCCGGACGGGGGGGACAACCAGGGACGTAGACGTCGACCGGCACGACCTGATCGACTCCCTGGACGAGGGCGTAGTTGTCGAAGACGCCGCCGATCGAGGCGCACGCACCCATGGAGATGACCCACTTCGGCTCCGGCATCTGATCGTAGATGCGGCGAAGCGCCGGCGCCATCTTGCGCGACAGACGTCCGGCCACGATCATCAGATCCGACTGCCGCGGGCTGCCGCGAAACACCTCGGCGCCGAATCGCGCGATGTCGTAGCGTGAGCAGCTCATCGACATCATCTCGATCGCGCAACAGGCCAGCCCGAAGGTGACCGGCCAGATCGACGAGCGGCGGGCCCACTGCACCATTTTTTCGACGGTGGTCGTCAGGACCGGGATTTCTGATTCAAGGCCCATAAATTCTGCAACTCGAAGCCATCAGCTCGCTGATCGCTGAAGCGTGCTCACTCACTCCCAATCGAGCGCGCCCTTCCGCCACACGTAGATGTACCCGAACAGCAGCAGGGTCATGAACAGCACAACCTGGAGGAACCCGCTCCAACCGAGGTCGCGAAGCGCCATGGCCCACGGATACAGGAAGGCGACCTCGATGTCGAACAGGAGGAAGATCATCGCGACGAGATAGAACTTCACCGACTGCCGCTCGCGGGCGTCGCCGACGGGCGGCATGCCGCACTCGTACGGCGCGGATTTCTCGGGAGAGGGCTTTCTCGGGCCGAGCAGTCCCGACAGCACGACCGAGATCAGCGCAAACCCGGCGCCGAGCGCGATCATGATGAGGATGGAAAGCCAGCCCTGCATGGTGGTGGTCTATCGTCCCGCCGCGCCGCCCAGGACGCGCGTCCTGGGGCTTGTGAACAATTTCCCAAGCCCGACGCCCATGCTATCGGACCCAATCTCCGCAAGTCAATGTATCTACGCAAGCGGAGACTTGATGATTTGGAGATTTGGAGACTTGGAGATTTGGAGATTTGGAGACTTGGAGCTCTAGTGAGTCTGTTCAAGTCGTCAAGTCGCCAACTCACCAAATCGCCAAGATCGCCAAATCGCCAAGTCACCAAGTCACCAATCTCCCTGTGACTCAACTCCCGTCTTCAGTTTCCCATGAGTAGCCGGGGGCGGTCGTCAGGCGCAGGTCGTCCACCGGCACCCCGACGGTGAAGTGATACAGGCTCTGGAAACGATGGTCTTGCAGTCCGAGGACGTCGTGCACGGGATCGTCGTAAAAACAGCCAATACCGGTGGCGCGGGCGCCGGCGGCTTCCGCTTCGAGATAGAGCACCTGGCCAATCACGCCGGTCTCCCAGAAGAGATGGCGATAGAAAGAAGGGCCATAGCGCTCGAGGCTCGTGTCGAAGTCGGCCAGCATTCCGAGACTGAAAAAGCCGTCGGCCGCGATGTCCTGATCGCAGCTCACGCGGCGGGCGAGCCCGCGGCAATCGCCGAACGCCAGGGCGACGAGCGGCAATGATTCGTCGACCTGTGTCCACAGGAGCTCCCGCCCGCAGGCTGCGCGCAACGTGCCGGCGGCGGCGTGTGTCCGCGGCAGCAGATACAAACCGGGGGCGAGGCCGTCAACCCGATGGACGAACAGCAGCAGATGCACACACGCGTCCCACCACAGCGTCGGCCACGGCCCTTCGCCAGACGGCTTGATCCGCGAGAGCATCGCCAGGAACAGGCCCGGCCGATCGTCGAGTGGCCGTCGAACGCCACGGCACTTCGGCGCTGCACGATGGTGCGGCGCGCGTCGCGCCGAAGGGCGGGAAGGGCCGGGAGGGGCGGGAAGGGCGGGAAGGGCGGGAAGGGCGGGAGGGGCGGGAAAGGCGGGAGGGACGGGAATCGATCGTCCGGGATCGTGGGTCGCCCGGGCGATTTCGTCGATGAAGGTCCACTCCACGTGATCGCTGCTCAACTGGCTGGCCCCTCCCAGCCATCGACCGCTCCTCACGGCCGCGACGAGTCCTGCATCGCCCTGCCACAGCGGCGCCGGCGTGTCGCCGCGTCCGATGGCGAGAAGCGCGCCCGGATCCTCGCGCTCGGCCTCGAAGAAATCCTCGGCGCGGTCGAGACCCGTGAGCGCTGCGATCGACGCGTGAGACCACGCGGGCAGCAGGCGGGCGCGCCAGCCGACGACCGCCGAGGCCAGACTGAACGCGGCTATCGCGTGGCCGAGATCGTGCTGGCAGTAGCGGAACGCGCGTTCGCCATACTTCCAGGCTTCACGCCAGTGAATCGAGCTGAGCGCCACGAGCAGCACGTCCGTCCGGCCGCCGCAGGCTTCGATCCATGCGCGCTCGTCGAACGCGCAGCGGCGCTCGAGCTCGTGACGGTCGGATGCATAGTGGTAGACGCCCGCCGAATCCGCGACACCGTGCACGGATCCACAGATGACGTAGCACTCGGTCGGATGGAGATTCCCGCTCGACGGGTTGACCCTCAGCGACCACCGTGATTCACCGAACTGTTTCCACGCCGACAGCCCCATCGCGTGCCGAAGCAGGTCACCGATCGGGCCGCCACCCAGAGCTTCGGCGACACCGCGGTGATCGAAGAGGCGTTCGTAGGAAAGCGGTCGCGCCTGATAGTCGGGCGCGACCCCGGGTGCGGGAAACAGCGGAATCCGCGGTGCGCCGGCGTAGGTGCGGAAGGGATTCGGCTGGGAGGCCCAGTCGAGGTACCCGAGCGAGCTGGCGAAACGTTCGAAATGGTGCTTGGTACCGTCGTGGTACCGATGGACGGCACTCACCCCTTGGTCGGCGCCGAAACCCCCTCTGCGTTCAGACCCTCGACGGCGGCCATCCTTCGATCGAGCTCCGCGAGCGCCTGCTCAATTTGCACGCGACGCCGTTCGTGCGTCGCCGGGCCGAGCTGCGCTTCGAGCTCCCGCCGCGCGAGCCGCAGGGACTTCAGCAACTCGAGCGCCCGGCGCTCCTCCGGACCGAGCGTGTGCACGCGCGTGTGCACGCGCTCGCGCTCGAGATCCTCCATGCGTTCCTGAATCCTCGCCTCCGCATCAATCAGTCCTTCGCCAGCATCACCCATTTGGACGATCTCCCCTTCATGGAAAGTTGACAGTTAACGGCTGACAGTGACAGTTCGCTGGCAACGACACGGCGCCACACGCCGCGACTGTCAACTGTGAACTGGCCTGTATTCAACATTATAAGATGATCAGATGGGCCGGCGGGATGATTCCGATCCGCTCACGCCGTTTCGTCCCGCGGTGCGCGCGTGGTTCGCTGCCCGGTTCGCGGGCCCAACCAGGCCGCAAACACTCGGTTGGCCGGCGATCGCGCGCGGCGAGTCGACGCTGATCCTTGCCCCGACAGGCAGCGGCAAGACGCTCGCCGCGTTCTTGTGGTGCCTCGATCGCCTGATGTTCACTCCGGCACCGGACAAGGCACGACGTTGCCGCGTCCTCTACGTTTCGCCGCTTGAAGGCGCTGGCCGTCGATGTCGAGCGCAATCTCCGCGCGCCGCTCGCGGGCATCGCGCGCGCGGCCGACGAGCGCGGGGAATCGTATACCGTCCCGGCCATCGCGATCCGTACCGGCGATACCCCACCTGCCGAGCGCGCGCGGTTTCAGCGCACGCCGGCCGACATCCTGATCACGACGCCGGAATCGCTGTACCTGCTCCTGACCTCGAACGCACGCGACGCGCTGCGCGCCGTCGACACGATCATCATCGACGAGATTCACGCGCTCGTCCCGACCAAGCGCGGCGCGCACCTCGCCGTGTCGATCGAACGTCTCGCCGCGCTGTGCGAACGTCCGCCGCAGCGTATCGGCCTGTCGGCGACCCAGCGGCCGCTCGACGAAGTCGCGCGGTTTCTCGGCGGTGTCGAGAGGCCGGCGGCCGATCGTCGGGAGCGGGCCCGCTCGGCCCCCGCCCGGCGCGGGGATCAGGGTCGGCATTCCTCCGCGCGCGACGTTCAAAGCGAGATTGGCGACGAGTTCTCGGCGGACCGAGGCGCCGTTCGCTATCGCCCGATCGTCATCATCGACACTGGCGAGCGGAAGGCGCTCAACCTCAGGATCGAGGTCCCGGTCGAGGACATGGCCAGGCTGACAACTGCCGACGATGTCCCGAGCGGTCCGGCGTCGATCGGCGACGCGCGCCCCTCCATCTGGTCGGCGATCCACCCGCGGCTGCTGGAGCTGATTCGTGCGCACCGGTCCACGTTGATCTTCGTCAACAGCCGCCGGCTCGCCGAACGTCTCGCGGGCGCGCTGAACGAGCTGGCCGGCGAAACGCTGGTGCGGTCCCATCATGGATCCCTCGCGCGCGCGCAGCGCGTCGAGATCGAGGACCTGCTGAAAGCCGGTGAGCTGCGAGCGCTCGTCGCCACTTCGTCGCTCGAGCTGGGCGTTGACATGGGCGCGATTGATCTCGTGGTCCAGATCGAGGCGCCGCCCTCGGTGGCCAGCGGGCTCCAGCGCATCGGCCGCGGCGGCCACCAGATCGACGCGGTGAGCGAAGGCGTCATCTTCCCGAAGTTTCGCGGCGACCTCGTCGCGTGCGCCGCGGTCGCGAAGGCGATGCACGAGGGAGCCGTCGAAGCGACGCGGTATCCCCGCAATCCCCTCGATATCGCAGCGCAGCAGATCGTCGCCATGACGCTCCATGGAGACATGGGATGTCGAGGAGCTGTTCACGGTGCTGCGCCGCGCGGCCCCCTTCGCCGAGCTGAGCCGCCCGGTCTTCGAAGGCGTGCTGGACATGCTGTCGGGCAAGTATCCATCCGACGAGTTCGCCGAGCTGCGGCCGCGCGTCACCTGGGACCGCGGCGCCGGTACTCTCGTTGCGCGCGAGGGCGCCAGACGCGTGGCGATCGCCAACGGCGGCACCATTCCGGACCGGGGCCTGTTCGGCGTCTTCCTCCTCGGCGCCGGACCGGCCGCCGCACGCGTCGGGGAGTTGGACGAGGAGATGGTGTTCGAAAGCCGGCCCGGAGAGACCTTCGTGCTGGGCGCCTCATCCTGGCGAATCGAGGAAATCACGCACGACCGCGTCCTCGTCTCGCCGGCGCCGGGCGAGCCCGGGAAGATGCCGTTCTGGAAGGGTGACCGCGCCGGACGTCCGCTCGAGCTCGGGATCGCCATCGGCCGGTTGATGCGCGAACTGTTGCGACTGCCCCCGGCGGCCGCTCGCGATCGGCTCACCCGCGGCCACGATCTCGACGAACGCGCCGCCGAGCACCTGCTCCAGTACCTTCGTGATCAAGTGGCTGTCGCGGGGGCGCTTCCGGATCAGTCCACCATCCTCGTCGAGCGTGTCCGCGACGAGCTCGGAGACTGGCGGGTGTGCGTCCTGTCCCCTCGTGGCGGACGCGTCCACGCGCCCTGGGCGATGGCAGCCGCGGCAGGCATCCGCGCGAGCACCGGCATCGACGTCGAAACCTTGTGGGGGGATGACGGGTTCGTCGTGCGGTTTCCGGACATGGATCGGCCTCCCGATCCCCGGCTGTTGCTGCCCGACCCCGACGAGGTGCAATCGCTGGTCGTCGGTCAGCTGGGGGCAACCGCTCTGTTCGCCGCAAAATTCCGCGAGAACGCCGCGCGGTCGCTGCTGCTTCCGAAGCGGCGTCCAGGCATGCGCGCCCCTCTGTGGCAGCAACGCAAGCGCGCCGCCGATCTGCTGGCGGTTGCTTCACGGTACGGGTCGTTCCCGGTCTTGCTCGAAACCTATCGCGAGTGTCTACGCGACTTCTTCGACATGCCGGCGCTGATCGAGACCCTGTCGGATCTCCGCGGCGGGACGATACGGGTCGTCACCATCGACTCCGAACGGCCGTCGCCCTTCGCGGCGTCACTGCTGTTCAGCTACGTCGCAAGCTTCCTGTACGACGGCGATGCGCCGCTCGCCGAGCGGCGCGCCCAGGCGCTCGTCGTCGATCAGGCGCAGCTGCGGGAACTGCTCGGCGACGCCGAACTGCGCGAATTACTCGATGCTGCCGCCATCGAAGCCGTCGAGCGCCAGCTGCAGCGGCTCGACGAGAAGTACCGCGCCAGAAGCGCCGACGCCGTGCACGACATGCTCCTCGGCCTCGGAGACCTCACCGACGAAGATCTACTCGCCCGGGTCCTGACGATCGAAGGGGCGGAAGGGATTCGACGCCTGGTCGCGGAGCGCCGGGCGATCGACATTCGAATTGCCGGGGAGGTGCGATATATCGCGATCGAGGACGTCGCCCGGTACAGGGACGCCCTCGGCATCGCATTGCCCTCCGGCATTCCCGAATCGCTGCTCGAACCGGTCCGCGATCCAATCGGGGATCTCGCGTTGCGCTACGCGCGGACGCACGCGCCCTTCCCTGCCGCGGAGTTCGGCTCGCGCTACGGCCTGACCGCTGCCGCCGCCGAAGCGATCCTCGTGCGCCTGACGAGCGAGAACCGCCTGCTCGAGGGCGAATTCAGGCCGGGCGGCACCCGCCGCGAATGGACCGACCCGGGGGTGCTCCGCCAGGTGCGCCGCAAGTCGCTCGCGAAGCTCCGCCACGAGGTCGAACCGGTCGAACCGGCCGTCCTCGGGCGCTTTGCCGTCACGTGGCAGGGCGTTCTCCGGCGCCGACGCGGCGGGGACGCGCTCCTCGACGCCATCGATCAGCTCCAAGGGGCTCCCATACCGGCCTCGATTCTCGAGACCGACATTCTCCCGGCCCGGATCGAGGCCTACGATCCCGCCGATCTCGACGCGGTGATCGCCGCCGGCGAGATTACGTGGGCGGGCGTCGAGCCGCTCGGCGACCGCGACGGCCGGATTGCGCTCTATCTGGCGGATCGCCAGTCCCAACTGCTGCCGCCGGTCCCGGCCCGCTTGACGACGGACACGACAACGAAAGGGAGGGATCGACGTAGTGCCCGCGAGCGTGACGACAAGGGCGGAGAGGACGATGAGCGCGACAGTGACGACGCGGGCGGAGGCAGTGTCCGGCTTCAGCCGGACCGCGAGAAGGCGGTCATCGAGTACTTGCGGTCGCGCGGCGCGTCATTTTTCGGTCCCTTGCACGAAGCCGTTGGCGGCGGATATCCCGCCGAGACTGTCGGTGCGCTCTGGAGTCTCGTGTGGCAGGGCGTCGTCACCAACGACACCTTCCACGCGATCCGAGCGTTCACGCGTGAATCAGCGACCTCGAAACGCCCGCGGCGCGCCGTGCCGCCGATGTTGCGATCGCGGCGCCTCACCCTGCCCTCCGCCGAAGGACGTTGGAGCCTCGTTCACCCTGAGCGAGCCGAGCACGCGGTCCGCGCGAAGGCCGCAGCCGCGACGCGATGGGCGGCCGCCATCGCACAGCAACTCCTCGCGCGGCACGGCGTGCTGACGCGCGAGGCCGTCATGGCCGAGTCGCTGCCAGGCGGCTTCGGTACGGTTTACCCGGTCCTGAAGGCGATGGAGGAGAGCGGCCATCTGCGCCGCGGTTACTTTGTCGCCGGACTGGGCGCGACGCAGTTTGCGCTGCCAGGCGCGCTCGACCTGCTGCGTTCGCTTCGCGATGGCAATCGATCGGACGCCGACGAAAAGGAAGGAGCCGAGGTCGTCGCACTCGCCGCCACCGATCCGGCGAATCCCTATGGGGCAACATTGAAATGGCCCGCCTCCGCCGCATTCACGGCTTCGGCGCGGCAGGCCCCATCCGCCGCTTCCGCGGCTTCGGCGGGTCAGGACCATGTCGCTGTCTCGAGCCCGGCGTCGCTCGAGGCTAGCGCCCCCTCATCAGCCGGCCGGGGACCTACGCGCAGCGTGGGCGCGACGGTCGTCCTCGTCAACGGCGCGCTCGCTGCCTATCTGGCCCGTGGCGATCGCCAGCTGCTGACATGGCTGCCCGACGCCGAGCCCGAGCGGTCGCGGACGGCTCGTGGCGTGGCGCGCCTGCTGATCGATCGCGCCCGAAGCGGCGGCGAATCGCCGCGCGGGATGCTCATCGAGGAAATCGACGGCGGCCCGCCGGCGAATCAGCCGCTGGCGCCGTTCTTGACGGAGGCAGGATTCATTCTCGGTGCGATGGGATTCCAAGCGACATTTCCGCGCGCCCGGCCATGAGATCAAGGGAGTGATCCCCCGCGACCCCTCACTTACGGGACCGGGGCGGTCGTGTCGCGGATCGTCTGAAACTCCCCTTCCACGGCGTCGAATGCCTCGATGGCGGCGGGCGCGAACTGCGCGCGGGCGCTCGCGCGCAGGCGGCGAGCCGCTTCTTCGACAGGCAGCGCGTTGCGGTAAGGGCGCGCCGACGTCATCGCACCGTAGCTGTCGGCGACGGTCATGAGCCGTGCGTGAGGATGGATATCGGCGCCCGCGAGACCATCAGGGTACCCCCCGCCGCCCCACCGCTCATGATGTCCCCGGATGCCCGGCAGCGACTCCTTCAGAAACGGCAGCGGTACGAGCATGTCGTAGCCGATGACGACGTGGCGTTCCATCAGCCCGCGCTCGGCCGGATCGAGCGGTCCAGGCTTCAGCAACATGCCGTCGGGTACGCCGACCTTCCGTGGGCGCCGGGCGCAAGCAGACCCTCTTCACGCGACCCTACGACACCCGTTCCGGATGTGAGTAGATGTTGAAGCTGCCGGGTCCCCGTCGTGCACCCGCACGATCTCGACCTCTTTCAGCGCGTCGAACATCCGCACATCTTACCCACAGGCCCACAGCACACGAACCTCCGGGTTACAATTCCGTGCATGGCCGCAGCGTCTTCGTTCGACATCACCTCGCCGATCGATTTTCAGGAAGTCGACAACGCCCTGAATCAGGCGCGCAAGGAAGTCGGCCAGCGCTACGACTTCAAGGGCGCAAAGACGGAGATCGTCCTGAATCCGACCGAGAAAACACTCACGCTCGTCGCCGACGACGAGTTCAAGATGAACGCCCTCTGGGAGATCGTGCAGATACGACTGGTCCGCCGGGGGGTCCCGATCAAGAACTTCACGGTCGGCGAGTCGGAGGCGGCGGCGGGTGGCACGGTCCGGCGGGTGATGCCGATTCAGGAAGGCATCCCGATCGAGGCCGCCCGCGAAATCGTGAAATTCATCAAGGACAAGAAGCTGAAGAAAGTGCAGGCATCGATCCAGGGCGACCAGGTCCGCGTCACCTCGCCCGTGAAGGACGACCTCCAGGAGGCGATTCGACAGCTGCGCTTGCACGATTTCGGGATCGCGCTGCAGTTCGGAAACTATCGATAGCCACTCGATGCTCTGGACGGGCCTTGGGCTCTAGTCCCCGTTCAGGGTCAGCCTTGAGCCTTGAGACTTCACGTTTCTCATTGCTTCGGCTTCTTCTCCTCCCATTCCACTCCGGTCGTATTCTCCGGGTCGAGCGTCAGGATGACGTTGGACAGGCGGTCGGTCTTTCTGTCGATCGGCATCTTGACCTCGTAGCACACTTCCTCGGGCGTCGCGGTCCTGAGCTCGAACGGGAGGTGATGGCGCTTGAACAACTCCTCGAGCTTCGGCTTCAGTGGGGCCGTGTCTTTCGCCTTCACCTTCAGCTCGAAAACGGTGAACGCCGTCGGCTCGAACGACTCGAGCACCCAGAGCATCGTCAGAATGAAGACGGTTGCGAATACGGCGATCATCCACAGACCGACGCCCGCTGCCAGCCCAACCGCGAGCGTGGACAACATCACGCCCGCATCCTTCGGATCATCAATCTTCGCACGGTACCGGACGAGGCCGGCTGCGCCGACGATGCCGAAGGCGCGCGCGAGGCTGGATCCCACCACCAGCATGACGACCGCGCCAACGACCGCCAGGATGATTTGCGTCTGGATCACAGGCGGCTTGCGGTGGGGCGTCCCACGGCGCCGCGGCCGTACGGCCAAGGTGGCGGCCAGCACAGCGGCCAGCGGGAGCCGCACGACTGCAGATCGCAGCTGAGCTATCTCCTCCTGAGGATCCCTGGCCGCGGAGGCGGGAAATCGTTCCGCAGATTGGTCCTCTGGAGGCTGAGCGTGGACAAAGACCGGGGCCAGCATGAGAACGGTCACGAACACAGCGCGCATCACAGTCATAGCGGCGGCACTTTCTTGGGTCTCGTCACGGATCCGGCCAATCCATCCGAGGATGGCTTCCAGCTCAGCCCGCGATCCAGATGGCTCCTGGCGGTTGAGACCCGCTCGAGTCCTCGCAAGTACGTTGCCAAGCTCAACGAAACCCAACCCGACTGTAGAATTCCCCTCGCTGCGCTTGCAGCCTACATCGCCATGCCGACGGGCACGCAGCGGGCGCTCGCCTCGTATCGCCGCTTGCCGCCGGTAAACACGGTGCGCGTCACTTTACGTAAGATGCGCACGTGCCGGGGCGGCGTCTCGACCAGTACGCCTCGTGGTATCGAAAGCGACGCCAGGCAGTCCCCTGGCGCCGCACACCGGCCGTTCGGCCTGGGGTTTGAGCCTCTATGGGTTACCTGACCATCATTGGCGCGGGGTTCATCGCATGGCTGATCATCGTCATCCTCTTCACGCCTCATATTCCGTATCACATCGAGCGCGAGATCGACGCCACCAGCGACTACTTCGTGCACATGATCGAATCGGCGTGCCAGACCAGGCTGGACGAAGGTAACAAGGTCGAGATCTTCACCGACGGGCCCACGTTCTACCCCGCCATGCTGGAGGCCATCCGCAGTGCGGGGGAGACCATCAACATGGAGTGCTACATCGTTCACAAAGGCGAGGTCCGCGACCTTTTTGTCAAGGCACTGGCGGAGCGGGCGCGGGCCGGCGTACGGGTCACGCTTGTCGCCGATGCGATTGGAAGTTTCGGCGCATTCCGGTCAACGGCGAACCCGCTCAGGGAAGCGGGATGCCGGGTTCTCCCATATCAAGGCCTGTCGTGGCACCGCCTGGCGCGTCTGAACAATCGCACGCACCGCGAGCTGCTCGTGATCGACGGGCGCGTGGCCTTCATTGGGGGCGCCGGCCTCGCCGACTGGTGGCTGAAGCCGACCCGGCGCAAGCCAGTCTGGCGCGACATGATGGCTCGCGTCGAGGGCCCCGTGGTCGCCAGCATCCTCGGCATCGTGGCCGAGAACTGGCTGGCCTGCTGCGGCGAGATCCTCACCGGCCCGGATGTCTACAAGCCGCGGGCGAAGGCCGGAAACGCCGCGGCGTTCGCGCTCAAGAGCTCGCCGGCCGATCGAGCGACGGCGTCACGCGTCCTGTTTCAGACCCTGGTCGAAGGCGCGACCCGCTCGGTCCGCATCGCCACGCCGTACTTCCTGCCGGACAAGGCGTTTCGGCGCGCTCTGATCCGCACGGCCAGGCGCGGGGTGAAAATCAGCGTTGTCGTACCCGGCAGACAGACCGATCAGCGGTGGGTTCGGCTGGCGAGCCGGCGGATGTACGGACAACTCCTGGAGGCGGGCGTGCGCATCTTCGAGTACAAGCCCGGCATGACCCACGTGAAAATGCTGGTCGTGGACAATCTGTGGTCCGCCATTGGCACGACGAACCTCGACAACCGCTCGTTCGAGCACAACGACGAAGCCAACCTCGCGGTGCGCAACGAGGCGGTCGCTCACCGGCTGGTGAAGGACTTCGACGCCGACATCGTCAGAAGCAAGGAGATTCTGCTGACGTCCTGGGAGCGCCGGCCGCTCTGGGAGAAGCTCCTTGGCTCGGTCGCCTGGATCCTCGAACGGCAGCAGTAACCGCGGGCAGGAGATGCGCCCGAGCACACCCGAAACGCGCTACTATGGCGCGTGGGCTTCCCGATGAGACGCCTGGTCGTCGGCGGTGGGGCGATATTGGCGATCGCGCTCGCGACGGCCGTGTCCGCGCAGTGGGGACAGGGCCGCTTGCCGGAGGGTCCAGGGGTCCCGCCGCGTTTTCCCACTCGGGACTTCGAAGACGGCACCTTCATGATCTGCAAGATCATGTACCGGAGCGTCCGGAGTGAAGCGCAGGGCGTGGGCTGGTCGACGGACTATCCCTATGCGGGCATCAATCTGATGACGCGCGTGTCCGAGTTGACCAAGACACCGATCAGCCGGGAGGGTGAGGGCGAGCCGACCTCCTGGGTGGTCCGGCTCACCGATGATGCGCTGTTCCGCTGCCCGTTTACGATGGCGGCCGACGTCGGCACCCTGGAATTCTCGCAAGAAGAAACGATCCGGCTGCGCGAATACTTGTTGAAGGGCGGATTCCTGTGGGTCGATGATTTCTGGGGCACGCCCGCGTGGGAGCAGTGGTCGAGCGAGATCCATCGCGTCTTGCCCGGGTACCGCATCTTCGACGTGCCGGCCGACCACCCGATCCGCCACGCGATGTTCGAGCTCGTCACGATCCCGCAGGTCACCAACATCAATGCCTGGCGGCGGACGGGCGGCGAAACGCGGGAACGCGGCTCGGACAGCCCCCATGCCGACTTTCGCGCGATCGCGGACGACAAAGGCCGCATCATGGTCCTCATGACCCACAACACCGATATGGGGGACTCGTGGGAGCGTGAAGGCGAGGATCACCGGTTTTTCCTGCAGTTCTCGCCTCAGGGTTACGCCGTAGGCATCAACGTCATCCTCTATGCGCTCACGCATTGAGCTTCAACCTGCGCTACCGCGGAATGGCCGGACGGGCCTCATGTCGCTGGTCGTCGCGCTGTTCGTCGTACTGGCATCCGTGCCGGCGCCGCGCGCAGACGAGGGCATGTGGACGTTCGACAACCCGCCGCGCGCACAGTGGAAGGAGCGATACGGTTTCGAGCCGACGGATGCCTGGCTCGATCACTTGCGGATGTCGTCGGTGCGGATCGTCGACGGCCCCGGAGGCGGCACAGCCGCGTTCGTGTCGCCTGACGGGCTGCTGCTCACGAATCAGCACGTAGCCGCCGGCCAGCTGCAGAAATCGTCGACCGCCGGGCACGACCTCGTGCGGGACGGCTTCTTCGCGCGTACGCGCGCCGACGAACTGAAGTGCCCGGACCTCGAGGCACTGGTGCTCGTTTCCTACGAGGATGTCACGCACAGGGTCCACGCGGCCGTCAAGCCCGGCGCCAGCGACGGCGATGCGGCCGCGGCACGTCGCGCGGCCATCGCGGCGATCGAAGCAGCGTCTGCCAATTCGGCCGACTTCCGATCCACTGTGGTGACGCTTTACAGCGGTGGTGAATACTGGCTGCATCGGTACAAGCGATACACCGACATCCGCCTCGTCTTCGCGCCGGAGGAGCAGATCGCGTATTTCGGCGGAGACTATGACAATTTCACGTTCCCGCGCCACGATTTCGACGTCGCGTTCCTCCGCGTGTACGAAAACGACCAGCCTGCGAGGATCGAGCATTACCTACGGTGGTCTGCAACCGGACCCTCTGACGGCGAATTCGTCGTGCTGTCGGGTGTGCCAGGAGCAACCGACCGCCTGCTGCCCCTGACGCAAGTCCGTTTCCAGCGCGACGTCGGCAACCCGCTGCAGCGCAAAGCCTGGGAATCGCGCCGCGACACGCTCGAGGCCTACGCAAAGACGGGCCCCGAAGCCGCCCGCCGCGCTGGCGCCACGATTCGATCGCTCGAGAACTCGCTCAAGCGTCTCGTCGGCCAGCAGCAGGGTCTCGAGAATCCGCGAGTGTTTGCCAAGAAGGAGGAACAGGAGCGAGCGCTACGCGCGGCCGTCTCTAGCAACCCTTCCTGGCGAAGTCAGTACAGCGATGCGTGGGACAGAATCGATACCGCCTACCAACAGTTTCCGGAGAAGGCGCCGCGTCTGGCGTTCTCGACGTTGGCGGTGTCGCGGCTCGGCAACGTGGCTTCGCTCCTGGCGCGCTACGCCGAGGAGATCGGCAGGCCGGATGCGAGCCGCCTCGACGAGATCCGGGATTCGCGCCGCGAGGCCTTGCGCTTCACGCTGCTCTCGACCGCGCCCATGTACCTGGATCTCGAGGAAGCGGTGCTCGCCGGCTGGCTGGCGGAGGCGCAGAGAACGCTCGGCGCCGGTGATCCGTTCGTGAAAGCCGCGCTTGGCAATCGGTCGCCGTCCGAGGCGGCCCGAGCGGCGATCGGAGCGACGACCCTGCCGGACGTGAACGTCCGGCGAGCCCTCCTCGACGGCGGCGCCGAAGCCATCCGGGCATCGGAGGATCCGCTCCTTGCCATGGCCCGCCGCGTGGAGCCCGTGATGCGCGAGTTGCGAGTCTGGCAGGAACAAAACCTCCGCAGCGTGGAGACGAGCGCCGGGCAACAGATTGCCGCCGCACGATTTGCGGTCTACGGCAGGTCGGTCTATCCCGACGCGAACTCGACGCTCCGGCTCGGGTTCGGCCGCGTCGCCGGCTACGCAGAAGACACGACGCTGGTGCCCTGGAAAACGACGTTCCATGGGCTGTACGATCGCGCGGAGGGCTTCAACGGCAAGCCGCCGTTCGATCTGCCTGAACGCTGGCGGGCGGGGCGTGAGAAGCTGAATCTCGCCACCGGGCTCAACTTCGTCTATACGGCGGATACGATCGGCGGCAATTCCGGCAGTCCGGTCGTGAACAGGAATGCGGAGCTCGTGGGCTTGAACTTCGACAGCAATCAGCAACGCCTGCCCGGACGGTATCTCTATGTGGACGAAGCGGACGGCAGCCGCGCCGTGGCGGTCCACAGCGCCGCCATCGTCGAAGCCTTGATCAGGCTGTACGATGCGCGTCCGATCGTTGCAGAGCTCCTCGGATCGCCGCCTTTCTAGTGTCCCGTCGCTGCGCCTTATCCAACGGAAAACGGCACGCTCGCAGAAGTGGTGCCCCACTCGATCCGAAGCGTCCCGCCGGCAGGCGTGTCGTCGATTGAGATCGTCAGCTGTTCAACCGGCTTCGCCGCCTTGCCCATCGTCATCGGCACGCGCCCGAGATCTTTTCCCGCCGGATACGGGACGCCCCACTGCCCTGTCTCCTTGCTGACGACGAGACGCCACTGGCCTTTGACCGGGATTGCGTACAGCGTGTACGTCCCGGCCGGCACTGCCAGCGTTCCAAAGCGCAGTGGCTTGCTCGTCTTGAACGTGGTGGCCTCGTCGGCTCCGATGCGCCACTCCTGTCCTTCGATCGGCTCCACATCCTTGCCGAGGACGCGACCCTTCAGAGTAGGGGCGCCCGTATTCGACCGAAATATTGGCGCCGTCAATCGCCCAGTCGGTCCGGACGTGCGGGCTGCCCGCCTGGCCGGGATGCACCGGGGTCGTCTTTTGAGCGGACGCAGCGCTGCTGAATGCCAAGACGCCGCTGAACACCAACACCCGCAATGTCACCGGTATCGACAGGTGACCGCCGCATCCGTCCTCCTGGGACACGAAGCCTGGTCAACCGACGCCTACCTGGTCGACGGCTGTGTTTGCGGACGAAGAATCAACTTCTGCACCCGCCAATTCGAGCTTTCCGCAACGTACAGGTCGTTCTCCGACGGGCAGGCCAGCTGGTGCCCGCCCGAGAACTGCTTGAGCTGGCGTCCCGCGCGGCCGATGACCCCCAGTACCTTGCCGTCGAGCGAGACCTTGAAGATCCGTCCGGGATACGTGCTTTCTCCCACGAACATCACCTGGCTGGGACCGGGCGGGATGCAGATCGAATTCGGCGCGCCGATCACCGCGGCAAGACGCGCGCCGGTTGGCGTGGCGCCGTTGACCGCGCGGGTTTTCGGATCGGGCTGCACGTCGATTGTGAACATCCGCAGAAACTTCCCCTCGGTATCGAAGACCTGAATGCGCCGGTTTGCGCGGTCACCTACATAGACGTTGTTGTCGCGGTCCACGGCGATGGTATGCGGCGTGCTGAACTGCCCCGGCCCATTCCCTTTGCTCCCCCACGACTTCACCCAATCGCCGTTCTTGTCGTACTTGGCGACACGCGAGTTGACGTAGCCATCGGTGATGTAGGTGTTGCCGGCGGAATCCCACGCGACGTCGGTCGGCTGGCGGAAGAGCCCGTCGATAGCGGGGAGCGGCGGATCCACGTGCTCCCAGGGCTTGCTCTCATCGTCCGCCGATTCCTTCCGGCGTCCGAAAACCATCATGACGCGGCCGGCCTGGTTGAACCTGATGATCATGTCCGAGCCCTTGTCGACGGCCCAGATGTTGTCGTCCTTGTCGATCCGCACGGTGTGCGCGAACGACCAGCCGTAGAGCCCCTTGCCAATCTCGCGAAGGAACTCGCCCTTGGGACCGAACTCGAGCAACTGCGCCGCCGTGGGCGCGTAGGCCGGACCGCCGGCGCTGTTCGAGCGCGTGAACACAAACACATGGCCCTTGGAATTCACGGCCACGCCCGGGACTTCGCCGAAGTTCATGCCGGCGGGCAGCTTGAGGAAATCCGGGACGGAGTCGAATGGAATGTCGGGCGCGCTTTGCTGAGCGAACGACAGCGGAGCCAGCAGCATGAACAGGACGACTAGGCAGGTCTTCATTGAATCCTCCAGCTGGTCTGAGATCACTCCCACGTGTGCCCTCAGTTCATAACCTTTTTCCTCGATGCGCGCCAGAGGAAAAGCGAACTCCAGGGCCTCGTGAACCCGGCGTCGACCCGAAGTAGAATCGGCCGGCAACACAAGTCGCATTCGACTGAGGCGCAACATGATTCGTTCGACGCGTCTGATGGCGGTCTTCGCCGGCACATCGTTCATGCTCGTATCGTCCGCCTTTCAGCTTTCGTGTACGCGCACGGCACACGCACCCGCGGCCACCACCGTCCTGACTGGCGCACGTCTGATCGACGGCACGGGAGGTGCGCCCATCGAGCAAGCGACGGTGGTCATCAGGGATGGCCGCGTGCACGCTGCCGGTCCGGCGACCACCGTGCCGATCCCTGCCGGCGCGGTCCGCGTCGATGCCGCCGGCAAGACCATCACGCCCGGGCTCATCAGCGCCCACAGTCACGTCGCTCTCCAGCGTCGGGACAAAGTAAGCGCGGAATATGCCGCGCGCTGGTTCGACGAAGCGGCCACACTGCCCGATCGTGACCGATTGATTGCGCAGCTTCGGATTTGGGCCGACTACGGCATCACCACCATCTACACCCTCGGCGAAAGCATCAACCGCGGCTTCAACACCCCGGCTCAGGTACTGGAAGTCGTCAAGGTGCGCGATGAACAGGTCGATCTCGCGGAGCAAGGTACGCTCGATCGTGCGCGGGTGTATATGGCCGGTCCGGCGATGAGGGGCGCGGGGGGACCCCTCGAGGACGCGAAGACGCCGGAGGAAGTCCGGCAAAACGCAACGGTCTACGTCAAGACGCCGCAGGAAGGTCGAGAAAATGTGATTCGCAACGCGACCTTGTACCGGGTCGACTTCATCAAGATCGACATCGATCCTGATCTCCCCCTCCCGCCGCCGGTCTACACCGCGATGATTGACGAGGCCCGGAAGCGAGGACTAAAGACCGCGGCGCACATTGAGACCCTCGAGGAGGCGCGCGGAGTCGTCAACGCTGGAATCAATGCTCTGGCTCACAGCGTGCGCGACCAGGACGTCGATGCGGCTTTGATCGCCCAGATGAAGGACCGAGGCGTGGGCCAGATCCCGACTCTGATGCAGGAGGAAGCCAGTTTCTTGTACGAAACGACTCCCGCGTTCTTCAACGACCCATTCTTTCTGCGGCACGTCGGCGCCTTCGGCAAGCAGATCGAGGGATTGAAGGACCCGGCCGCCCAGAAACAGGTGAGAAACGACAAGGTTGCCCAGGCCAGCAAGCTCAAGCTGCGGCAGGCGATGCGGAACCTGAAGATCCTGTCGGATGCGGGCGTCCTGATTGCGTTAGGGACCGACAGCGGCGGGCAGCGACACGCGGGTTACTGGCCGGGCTACTTCGAGCACAGGGAGATGGAGCTGATGGTCCAGTCTGGCCTGACGCCGATGCAGGTTATCGTGGCCGCGACGAGCGACGCCGCGCGCGTCATGGGGTTCGACGGGCAGCTGGGCACAATTGAACCGGGGAAATGGGCCGACCTTGTCGTGTTGAACGCGAACCCGCTGACCGACATCCGGAACCTGCGGGAGATTGACGCTGTCTGGATCGCCGGCCGTCGGCTCACGAGGCCCGCAAGCACAAACTGACGAGCGCCACGGGGCGTCGTCCGACTTCGTGTAGTCGCGAACCATGGCCGCGACATCCCGGGCGGTGTCGCACCAGTCCGCGCCACGGCGAATCGCCGCGTCGCTGTATTGCCCAGGATGAGGTACACGGGCAGACGCGGTCGCACCACGTTGTAGATCGCCATCGCGGCATCTGGTCAATTGGCTAATTCGCTTCTTCTTGATGACCTTGGTCAATCGATGGCTGGCTCAGCCAATCAAGGACCAAATCACCAATTCACCAGATCCACCAATTACCAGATTACCCAATTACCAGATTACCCAATTCACATATCGCCGTGAGGATACAATGAGCGACTCATCGCCCGCACGCGGAAAGGCGGAAGACCAGCCAATGATGATGCACCGTCTCGCCGCCGCGCTGGGTGTGCTCGCGGCACTCATCGTGGGCGCCGCGCCGGCGCCCGCCGTCGCGCAACCCGCCTATCCGTACCTCCGGATCATCGCACCCGCCGCGCCGGGCGGGGGCTGGGATCAAACCGCCCGTGTCATGCAGCAGGTGCTGCAACGCGCCGGGCTCGTGCACACCACCTCGGTTGAAAACATCCCGGGTGCGGCGGGAACGATTGGCCTCGCGCGGTTCATCAGCGCGGAGCGCGGCCAGGGCGACGTCGTGATGGTCTCCGGGCTGATCATGGTCAGCGCGATCGTCACGAACGGATCGCCGGTCACGTTGCGCGAGGTGACGCCGATCGCCCGGCTGACGGGCGAGTACGAGGTGATCGTGGTTCCCGCGGCGTCGCCGTTCCAATCGCTGAAGGATTTGATCCAGGCGTTCAAGGAACGACCCGAGTCGATTTCGTGGGGAGGCGGATCCGCGGGCGGCACCGATCAGATCCTGGCCGGGCTGTTCGCAGACGCCGTCGGAGTGTCGCCACGGCGCGTCAATTACATCGCCTTCTCGGGCGGAGGCGAAGCGATGTCGGCGATTCTCGGAGGGCAGGTCTCGGTCGGCATCAACGGTCTCGCGGAATTCCTGCCCCAGATCGAAGCGGGCACCGTGCGCGTGCTCGCGCTGTCGAGCGCCGACCGCCTGCCACGCCTGGACGCGCCGACGCTTCGGGAGCAGGGAGTCGACATCGAATTCGAGAATTGGCGCTCGCTCGTCGCTCCGCCGGGAATCAGCGCCGGCGACCTCGCGCGTGCCAAAGCCACGACCGAAGCCATGGTGCGATCGGCGGAATGGCGCGAAGCGCTGGAGCGCTATCGCTGGATCGATCGCTACCTCGCCGGCGAAGAGTTCGACCGCTTCATGGAGGCCGAGGACGCGCGGGTACGTGCGATCCTGACGAAGCTCGGGTTGGGGCCGGACAACACCGCGCCGCGTGCCACCGCCCACCTGTATCCGCTGTTCGTGCTGATCGGTCTGCTGCTCTTCGGCGGCGCCGCGCTGGTCGCGGCCCTCCGGACCGGGAGGAAGTCGAGCGAGCCGTACGCAGGCCCGGGATGGCGTCCCGCGGCGCTGCTGGCGGGCGGCGTGGTACTCGACCTGGTGTTCATGGAACGCGCGGGATTCGTCATCACCTCGGCGGTCCTCTTCTGGCTGACGGCCCGGGCGTTCGACGAGCGGCATCCGGCGCGCGATGCGCTGTTCGCGGTCGCGTCGCGACCGGCTCGTACCTCCTCTTCGTTCGCGTCCTGAACGTGACGTTGCCCGCGGGCCTCCTCGCGCGCTGGCTCTAGTGTCGTGCCGAAGTCGCGCATTCGGCGGATCACCTCGGTCGACACGCTTCAGCAGCCTAGATCACCATGGACACCCTGCAGGCGCTCGGCCAAGGGTTTGCGAGCGCCATCACGCTGGCGCATCTCGGCTGGGCGCTCGCCGGCGTCACGCTCGGCACCGCCGTGGGTGTCCTTCCCGGCATCGGACCGGCGTTGACCGTTGCGCTGCTGCTTCCCGTGACATTCAACCTCGAGCCCACCAGCGCCTTCATCATGTTCGCCGGCATCTATTCCGGGGCGATGTACGGCGGCTCGACGACCAGCATTCTTCTCAACACGCCCGGCGAGACGGCCTCTATCGTCACGGCCATCGACGGACACATGATGGCGCGTCAGGGTCGAGGGGCAGCAGCCCTCACGACCGCGGCCATCGGATCGTTTGTCGCGGGCACGCTCGCCACGATCGCGCTGACCTTTTTTGCCCCGGTGCTCGCGTCCTTTGCGCTGCGCTTCGGGCCCGCCGAATACTTCGCGCTGACGATCCTCGCGTTCACCACCGTGTCGGTGCTGCTGGGCGCCTCGGCCCTCCGGGGTTTGTTCAGTCTCTTCATGGGCCTGGCGCTCGGGCTGATTGGCATCGACCAGCTGACCGGCGAGGCGCGGCTGTCGTTCGGCATCCCGCAGCTGCTCGATGGCATCGACGTCGTCATCCTCGTCATCGGACTCTTCGCCGTGGGAGAGACCATCTATCAGGCGTGGCGTCACGGCCGGGATGAAGTGGAGATCCTGACGCTGCACGACTTCACCGGGATGAGCCGCGACGATTGGAAGCGCTCGTGGAAGCCGTGGCTGCGGGGCACCGCGATCGGCTTTCCGCTCGGGGTGCTGCCGTGCGGCGGCGCGGTGATCCCGACGTTTCTCTCGTACATGGTCGAGAAGCGGCTGAGCGACCATCCCGAGCAGTTCGGGCACGGCGCGATCGAGGGCGTGGCCGGCCCCGAAGCCGCGAACAACGCGGCGGCCGCCGGCGTGCTCGTTCCGCTGCTCACGCTGGGGATTCCCTCGTCGGCCACCGCCGCCATCATGCTCGCCGCCTTCCAGCAGTACGGACTGCAGCCGGGTCCGCTGCTGTTTTCCTCGCGTCCCGATCTCGTCTGGACGTTGATCGCGAGCCTCTACATCGGCAACGTGATGCTGCTGGTGCTGAACCTGCCGCTCGCCAGCGTCTGGGCCCGGATCATGCTGGTGCCGCGACGACTGCTGTTTGGCGTGATCATGGTCCTGGCATCGCTCGGCGCGTACAGTCTCAACCGCTCGGTGCTCGATCTCGTCGTGCTGTATATCGTTGGAGCGGTCGGCTGCGCGATGCGCCTGCGCGACATTCCGCTCGTGCCGGCGGTCATCGGGCTCATTCTCGGTCCGCTGTCGGAGCAGCAGTTCCGCCGCGCCCTCGCCATCAGCGAAGGAGACTTCTCCGTGTTCCTGACCCGTCCCATCAGCGCGGTCCTGCTGTGTCTCGCGCTGGCCGTCCTCGTCGTGCCGCGCCTGATCGAGCGATGGATCCCCAGGGATGCGCAAGCCGGATGACGGGCGCAGGTCGAGACGGCGCCCTCGGTGGCACGGTGGCTCACGATGGGGAGGGATGACGCGCTCGAGAACCAGGCATTCGGTGCCGCGTGGTTCGGAGCGCGTCAGTCACAGGTCCTTGCGGCTCCTATTCGAGCGGTTCCACCTTGACGATCGAGGCGCCATGGTTGCTGCCGACCCAAAGAGTGCCGGGGTTCTTCGTATCGTCGACGAAGACGCGCCTGACGTTGGTCGACCGCGGCAGAGGATACTCGGTAAATTGGCCAGTCTTCGTGTTGAGCCGCGCGATACGGTCGGTCAGCATGGAACCGGTCCAGGCGTCACCGTTCTTGTCGGCGACCGCATCATAGGGCGCGCTCCAGGGCGTCGGCACCTTCCACTCCTGGATGCGTCCGCTGACTGGATCGAGCATGCCGATGGCATTACCGCCGTATTCGGCGAACCATAGACGGTCCTGCGCATCCACTCTGCCGCGACGAGGCCGCGACATCGGCGTCGGCGTGGGATAGACCGAAAACGCCTTCGTCTTCGCATCGAACTTGCCGATGTTGCCGGCCGCAAAGTCCAGCAGATAGATATTGTTCTTCGAATCCGAGTGGAGGCCGTAGGTGCCGATGCGGTTGCCGGTGGCCGGATCGTTCGGAGCGCCGAGGTCCTCCATCTTGCCGGTCGCGAGATCCAACCGGTAGATCTTGGTGCCGTCGGAATTCTTGATCCAGACCTTGCCGTCCACGTGCGAGTTGCCCACCGCGAGATGGCCAAGCTGTGCGGCATCCGTGTCCCACTCCTTGGGAACCGACCACGACTGGAAGGTGGCGGTCTTCTTGTCGAATTTCGCGATGCTGGCCTGGTACATCGCGCCGACCCAGATATTCCCCTGCTTGTCGGCCTCGAGGTCGAGCGCCCCGACAGGAAAGCCCTTCTTCGTCTCGGGGATCGGATATTCCGTCACCTTGCCGGTCTTCGGGTCCATGCTGCCGAGGAACATCTGGCCGAAGTCCACATACCAGATCATCCCTTTCTCGTCGACGATCACGTCGTGCGGCTGGGTCTCGGGCCGCGGCAGGTCATACTCCGTGATGATGACTTGCGTCGATTTTCCGGTCAGGCGCGGCAGGGTTTTCAGCGGATACTGCCGCGTCTCCTGCTCACTCAGGTTGACGGTCGACAGCCACTTCGCGACCGCCTCGGCATTTCCGCCGCGCGTTGGACCCATACGCCGCGCCGTGCCCACGAGCCGTTGCGGCTTCGTTGGCGTGCTGCCGGGATAGTAGGTGCCCATCCGCTCGAAGACCTGTAAGAACTCCTCGGCAGTCGTGCGTCGATTTGACGATGCGCTCCAGCGTGTGGCAGCCGTTGCAATTGAGCAGAAACTTCTTGTGTTCGTCGGTGCCAGGCAGGCTCAACAGCCATTCGGCATTGGTGAGCTGCGCGGACAGATTGCGCGTCTTCTTGAGCTTGAGGTCGGCTTCGGCCACCTTACCCGTTGCGACGTCGATCCGCGTTGGACCCGTCGAGATCGTATCCGACGGCGCGCGCCTTCAGCGTGTAATGGCCGGGATCCAGCCTCGACGCCGGGAAGCTGAAGTGGCCCTGCTCGTCGGTGACCGCGCTGACGGTTATCGTCGAATCGTCCTTCTTGGCGCTGACGACGACCCCTTCCATCGGTCCTTCCTCGACCGAAGTGACCTTGCCCGGTCAGACCGGCGGCGCTTTGCGCTTGCGCTTCAACGAAATACGGTCCCGCCGCAAACACGAACGCCGATGCGACAACGGTCCCGAAAAGCAGCAGATTTCGAACCCGCATTTTCGGCCCCCTCTTGGTTGAAATGGTTCTGTCCCGATTGGCACCACATCCTCTGAATCTTCGCCTATCTGTCGAAGTTTACGTCAACAGGCGGCACGTTGGCACACGGAATCGAGGTGACTCGGCGAGCGGCCGCCTCCTTGATTTTGCCGAATGCTTGAGGATAAATGGCGGCAATGCGAAGAGAGACCAGGTCCCAGACCCCGGCATCCATTCGCCAGCGAGATCTGAAACAGGAAGCGACGCCATGACTCTCGATCGCCGGGATTTCCTCAAGACGTTCGCCGCAGCCCAGGCGGGCCTGATGTTGGGCAGGCGGCGCCTGTGGCCGACGCGCCGGTGCCCGATGCCCGGCCACAGCCGACGCTGCGCTCCACTGCGAAGGCGGCGGATGTGATTGTCGTGGGCGCTGGTGCGTTCGGCGGCTGGACCGCGTACTACCTCCGCCAGCTGGGCGCCTCGGTCAAGCTGGTAGACGCGTACGGTCCCGGGAACTCACGCGCGACTTCCGGCGACGAGACCCGCGGCGTGCGCTCCTCCTACGGCGATAAGGGG
Source organism: uncultured Acidobacteriota bacterium (assembly GCA_963745495.1). GTDB lineage: Bacteria > Acidobacteriota > Vicinamibacteria > Vicinamibacterales > CAVVIG01 > CAVUXJ01. The sequence continues at coordinate 183,519 of CAVUXJ010000009.1, read as the reverse complement.
ATCTGGGCGGAGCTGTGGATGAACTGGGCCAGCCAGGCGATCGACCGCTGGACCAAGTTCGACGCGGAATGGGGCCGCGAGATGAAGGTGCGCCTGTTTTTCAACACGGGGGACATGATCTTTCGCGCTGAACCGGAGCCATTCACGGACAGGACTCAGGAGCTCTGGAAGAAGTTGGGCATTCCGTTCGAGGTTCTCAAGGCCGAGGATGTCGCCCGCGAGTATCCCGTACTCGCCCTCCAGGACATCACGGTCGTGTTGCACGACTCCCGGGCGGGTGTCGTGCGCGCGCGCCGGGCCTGTGAAGTCGTGGCCGAGGCGTTCCGGCAGGCTGGCGGCGAGATTCTCACGGGATACGCCGCGCTGGGAGACCGGGCCGGGAATCGGCTGCAGAACATCAAGACAAGCGGGCCGGCCGCCACGCTCACCGCCGACTCATTCGTCTTCGCGCTGGGCCCGTGGTTTCCCAAGGCCTTTCCGGCTCTCATGGGGCCCCGGATCCGCACACCGCTTGGCCACGTTCACTATTTCGGGACCCCGCCAGGCGACGATCGCTTCACCTTCCCGAATCTGCCCAGCTACAACTTTCCCGGGGTCACCGGGTGGCCTGCCCTCGCGCCGGACAATCGGGGATTCCGGGTCCGGTCACGCGGCGACACTCCGACAGATCCGGACACGAGCCCGCGGGCGTTCGATCGCAATAGAGACAAGCTTGCCCGCGAGTTCGTGAAGCGGCATTTCCCGCTGCTCGCTGATGCGCCCCTGCTCGAGACGCGCGCCTGCCATTACGAGCTCAGCGCGTCTCGCAATTTCATCATCGACCGGCATCCGGAGTTCGCGAACGTATGGGTGGCAGGGCGGTGGCTCCGCAGAGGGATTCAAGTTCGGGCCCGTCCTGGGAGAGTACATCGCGAAGCGGGTACTGGACCTGGAGGCCGACGCCACGCTGGCCGAGGCGTTCAGCTTGAAGATGTCCGAAACGGTGGCGACGGCGAACGGGGTGGGGGCTTCCGCTTCGAGCCTGACCGGCGTGTACACCGAGACACAGGCCCGTAAAGGCGCGGAGGCCTACAACAAGCACTGCAACGCGTGCCACACTCGGGCGGAGCTCAGCGGGAAGGCGTTTCAATCCACGTGGAATGGCCGCACAACGTTCGAGTTGTTCGATTACCTCCGCACCACGATGCCCAGCGATGACCCAGGACGCCTCTCTCGCGGCCAATATGCCGACATCGTCGCGTATCTGCTCCAGCAGAACGGCATGCCTGCCGGACCTCGGCGCCTCAGCGCCGACCCGAAACAACTCGAGTTGATCCGCATCGCGCTCTGGCTTGGCCGCTCGAGTGACGATTGAACCAAAGACAGGGCGACGAGGTCCAATCGTGGGACTTGCCGCCGACCGATGGATCCGCCGGCGTGCGCAAGCCGGATGACAGGTACAATCGACCGGATGCACGCCGTCAACAACGAGCAGGAGGTCTATGACGTCGCGGTGCTCGGCGGCGGCAATGCAGGATTGTGCGCGGCGCTCACTGCGCGCGAGGCGGGCGCCAGCGTCGTGGTACTGGAGTGCGCGCCGCGTCATTACCGGGGCGGGAACAGCCGCCACACGCGCAACCTCCGGTGCATGCATGCCGGCCCCAACCAGCTGTTGACCGAATCGTACGCCGAAGACGAGTTCTTCTCGGACCTCCTGCGCGTGACGGGAAACACGGACGAAGGCCTGGCACGTCTCGTCATTCGCGGCTCCGCGGGCTGTCCCGACTGGATGGGGCGTTACGGCGTTCGCTTTCAATCCTCCCTGCGGGGCACGCTGCACCTGGCCCGCACCAATGCGTTTTTTCTCGGTGGCGGCAAGGCGCTGATGAACAGCTACTATGCGGCCGCCGAACGACTCGGCATCCGGGTGATGTACGACACAGAGGTCGTCGGCCTCGACGTCCATGCTGGTGGCTTCCGCGCCGCCATGGCGCTCGTCGGCGGCCGCTCCGTGAGCATTCGCGCCCGGGCCGCGGTCGTCGCCGCCGGCGGCTTCGAGTCCAATCTCGAGTGGCTGCGCGAGATCTGGGGTGAAGCCGCTGACAACTTCATCATCCGCGGAACGCCCTACAACAAGGGCCTCCTCCTGAAACTGATGCTCGAGGCGGGCGCGCAATCGGTCGGCGATGCGCACGAATGCCATGCGGTCGCGGTCGATGCGCGGGCGCCAAAGTTCGACGGCGGCATTGTCACGCGGCTCGACTGCGTGTCGCTCGGTATCGTCGTCAACGTTCATGGCCGGCGCTTCTACGACGAGGGTGAGGATTTCTGGCCCAAGCGATACGCCATCTGGGGAAGCCTGGTGGCCAGACAGCCGGACCAGATTGCGTTTTCGATCGTCGATGCCAAAGCGGTCGGAAAGTTCATGCCCTCGGTGTTTCCGCCGATCGCGGCGAGCTCCATCCGCGAGCTGGCCGCACTGCTGGACCTGCCGCCAGACGATCTCGAGAAGACGGTCGCCGCGTTCAACGCAGCGGTGCGCCCGGGAGCGTTCGATCACAGCGTCCTCGACGATTGCCGAACCGAAGGCCTGAATCCCGAAAAAACTCATTGGGCGCAGCGCATCGACTCCCCGCCGTTCTGGGGATATCCGCTCCGCCCCGGGATCACGTTCACGTATCTCGGACTCAAGGTCGATGAGCGCGCGCGGGTGCTGATGCGCGGCGGAGAGACCGCGCAAAACATCTACGCGGCCGGCGAGGTGATGGCGGGCAACATCCTGCGCAAGGGCTACATCGCCGGAGTCGGCATGACCATCGGCACGGTCTTCGGCCGGCTCGCCGGCGGGGAGGCGGCGCGGCATGCCAGCCGATGAGTTGATCGGGCACGGCCAGCACGTGATGACGGTCTGCAATGCGTGCCGGTACTGCGAGCAGTACTGCCCCGTGTTCCCGGCAATGGAACGGCGTCTCACCTTCACGACGATGGACCTCGCGTACCTCGCGAACCTGTGCCACAACTGCGGTGAATGTCTCTACGCGTGTCAGTACGCCCCGCCCCACGAGTTCGGCATCGACGTGCCGAGGACGCTGGCGAAAATTCGCATCCGCTCGTACGAGGAGTACTGCTGGCCACGGTTCCTCGCGGCCGCGTTCAGGCGCCACAACTTGTTGACCGGCTTTGGCCTGGCCGCCGGCCTCATCGCGCTCATGTTCGCGGCCACTCTCGTCGTGAACGGCGGCGGCCTTCCCCGGCCTGTCGGCAGCGGCGACTTCTACGCCGTCGTGCCACACGATTTCACGATCGCTCTTTTCGGGAGTGTCTTTCTGTTCGCCGGCGTGGCGATCGGCATCGGCGCGCGGCGATTCTGGCAAGGAATAGAGGGGGCCGCCAAACCGACTCGAGACGTCAAAGCCCTGGTCCGTGCGTTCCGGGACGTTCTTACCCTTCGGCACCTGCACGCCAGCGGAGCGGACTGCACGACGGCGGAAGAGACACGCACGCCCTGGCGGCGCTGGCTCCACCACTGCACGTTCTACGGCTTCCTGTCGTGTTTCGCCTCGACATCCGTGGCGGCGGTCTATCACACGGTGTTCGGCTGGTTGGCGCCGTATGGGTACACCAGCGTGCCCGTCGTCCTCGGGACCGCTGGTGGTGCCGGGCTCGTCGTGGGCACGGCCGGCCTTCTGCTCGCGCGACGCCGGCGTGACCGAGCGCTGGCCGACCCCGCTCAGGACGGAATGGACCAGTCGTTCATCGCGCTGCTGTTCCTCACCGCGTTCACGGGACTGCTCCTGCTGGTGCTTCGCGAGCGGGCGGTGATGAGCACGCTGCTCATCGTCCATCTGGGCGTGGTACTCGCCCTGTTTCTGACACTGCCTTATGGCAAGTTCGTGCACGGCATCTATCGGACGGCCGCGCTCGTCAAGCATGCCAAGGAAAGCGTCGGCGACTGAGGATTGCCGCCGAACAGATCAAGGCGAAGAGGCCAGAGAATCGAAAGCGGGCGCGCCGCCGCGTCGCGCGGGACGGCGCCGAGCTCGGGACCGATTCACTGACCCGTCGAGGGCGCGCGGGTGAGGGGAAGCTCGTTCTTCATGACCACTCCCCCTTTCATCACGAACTTGACGCGCTCCATCTCGGTGACGTCCGTCAACGGGTTGCCAGCCACTGCGATCACGTCGCCGAACTTTCCCTTCTCGATGCTGCCGACGCGGTTCGCCCAGTTGTAGTTGAGCACGTTGGCTTGCGTCATGAAAGCCGACTGCAACGCCTGCGCGGGCGTCATCCCCCACTTGACCATCCAGGCGAACTGGTCGGCTTGCTTTCCGTGTGGATACGATCCGTCCCCGGCGACCGCGCCGCTGCCAAAGGGAAGCGGGACGCCGGCTTTCAGCAGCTTCCTGAACGTCAACTCGGCCATCCCGAAGCGCGTCACGGCTTTGTCGCCCGTGATTCCGAGGTCGGCGAGCAGGTGCTTGTCGCCAGCGTCGAGGCCCTTGAGATCGTCGATCGTCATCATGATCGGCAACTTCTTCTGCACAACGGTATTCAGGAGCGCATCGTCTTTATAGAGCTCGGTGACGTGATTGTTGAGATCGGCCCCCGCGTTGATGCACGAGCGCATGCCGTCGCCGCCATACGTATGGCAAGCGACCTTCAGGCCCAACCGGTGAGCCTCGTCGACGATGGCCTGCACCTCCTCGAACGTCAGCGAGGGTGACGCGACCAGCGAGCCGTCGGGCCTGAACTCGTCGAGTGATTCGCCGACGAAATCCTGCGTCGTATAGATCTTGATCCAGTCCACTCCGTGCAGCTTCGCCTCGCGCACGGCGCCGCGAGCCAGCCACGGCCCGTTGATGTTCTTCTCTTCCGTATGACCTGAATAGAACCCCGACGTCAGGTTCGGATAGGGCGTGCTCGCCCGCTGATTGAGGGATTGCCCGGCGACCTGCATTCTCGGTCCTTTGACAATGCCCTCGTTGATCGCATTCCGGAGGTCGACGGTGCCGAACCCACCTCGCGAGTCCATGTCGACGGTCGTGGTGAACCCTGCATCGAGGTCGCGCTGTGCGCTTTGCACCATGATGATGGCCTTGCGATCGGCGGCGTCGCCTCGTCCCGCGTTGTGCACATGTCCGTCGATCATTCCGGGAAGGACGGTAGCGTTGCTGAGGTCGATCACTCGCGCATCAGCGGGAATGGGCACCGAGGGACCGACGTCCGCAATCCGGTCGCCCCTGATGAGGATGACCTGGTTGGTCAGCATCGTCCCGGCCTTGGCATCGAACAGACGGCCGGCCCGGATTGCCACGACGTTGCCGGGGGGCGCAAGGAACGGCGACCGCGGCTCCGGCTTCCCCTGAGTCAAAACAGCGGTTCCGGAAACGGCCGCAATCATTACGACGATGCTCGGCAACCAAGCAGGCTTGGCCATCAGATCCTCCCGCCGAAAACAATCAGTGACCGAAAATCGGCTGAGCCGCACGGCGACCCGACTCATTGTATGCGAGGGTCGTCCACTCGAAGCCGCACTTTGCCGCCTGTCGTGCCGCGGGCCCTAACCCGAGAAAACGGAGAAGGCGGAGGCATCGCCACCAGCAACCCGTTCTGCTCAAGGAAGGAGCTGAGGGACCTCTAGTTGCGGGTCGACACGGTCGGCAAGCGCGGCCACGGCCTCACGCTCCTTCGACAGTCTCTTCTTCATGACTTTCTTGTATTGCCAGGAGGTCAAGAGAGGCGTCAGGATCGCGGTGACGATCACTGACGCAGCGACTTGAACGGTCGCCGCTCCCGCAACCGGTGCAAACGATGGGTCCGCGAGCGCGACCGCTTGTGGAACCGCGGCAGAATTTCCGGCCGTGCTGGAAGCGGCAGCTCCGGCCACGCCAGATCCGCCGAACAGCCGGTCGGCGATGATGCACACGAAGCCAGTCACGATCAGAACCGTCACGCCCAGCACGATCCCCGGCGCTCCGGCCGTCACCACCGCCTTGAGGTTGATGGTCTGTCCGAGTGTAAACGCCATGAACGGCACGATGATCGGCTCGTGGGAGCCGAAGAAGTCTTTGATGTCCTCATCCAGGTTGCCCAGAATCGCGCCGGCCACAATGGGCGCGATCACCGAGACCATCGTCAGCCACGGAATGACGGCCAGCCCGGTCCCCACGAAGATCAGCATTGTCAGAAACGGTCCGGTCTCGATGCTCTGGACGACATACGTGCCGGAATCATCCTTGTCGCCCATCACGCTCGTGAGCGCGAGAAACATGCCGCCGTTGGTATCGCTCATGGCGACCATGACCGCGAGCGTGCTCAGGCCGAGGACGCTGCCGTCGAAAAGTTTCGCGACGGCGAGCGCGAAAAGGGTCGCCGTGCCGACCTTGGCCGTCATGATCCCGAGCCCTCGAAGCAGCATCCTCGGGGCCGCCCTGACCGTCATCTTGGTGCCCACCGTGAACAGGTACATGCCGAGAACGGTCGGGTATCCCACGCCGGTCAACGCCTGGGTGAAACCCCCAATCTTCAGGAGATCGGGGAAGAAGGTGTTGAGCGCCATCCCGATGAAGAGCGGAACGACCATCATTCCGCCCGGGACACGATTGATGGACCGGTAGATTTTCATAATCTGGCCGCGAGAAGACCGTCGTCCGGGTGACCAACGACGAGACGCCGCACAATGTAGTATGTGCGGGTCTTCAAATCACGTCAGAAACCTATCGCGCTTGCACACCGCCTGCAAGCGTTTCCTAACAGGAGCAGCCCGCCATGAGCGTGAAACCCGTCGTCCTGGTGACCCGCAAGCTGCCGCCGAAGGTAGAGGACCGTCTGCGCCACGACTACCAGGCCCGGCTCAACCCCGACGACCGGCTCTATTCGAAGGACGAGCTGATCGCACAGGCCCAGGGGGCCCAGGCAATCCTGCCCTGCCACACCGAACATTTCTCCGCCGACGTCTTCGAGCAGCTGCCCGCCGAGGTCAAAATCATCGCCAACTTCTCGGTCGGCTTCGACCATGTGGATGTCGACGCCGCGAGGAAAAAGGGGGTCGTCGTGACCAACACCCCCGATGTGCTGTCTGACGCGACCGCCGAATTGACGATGATGTTGATGATCGGGGCCGCCCGCCGTGCCAGCGAGGGCGAGAAACTGGTGCGAGAGGGCAGCTGGAAGGACTGGAGCCCGGCGTTCATGGTTGGCACGCAGGTCACCGGCAAGCGCCTGGGCATCCTCGGGATGGGCCGCGTCGGTCAGGTCGTCGCGAAACGTGCTCGCGGGTTCGACATGACGATCCACTACCACGACGTGCGCCGGCTGCCGCCCGAGCAGGAAGCGAACGCCATCTTCCACGAGACGGCGGAAGACCTGCTTCCGCACTGCGACTTCCTCAGCGTGCACTGCAACGTCACGCCGGCGACACGCCGCCTCATGGACGCCCGGCGGTTCAGTCTCCTGCCTGACGGCGCGATTTTCGTCAACGCGGCCCGCGGCGCCATCGTCGACGACGAGGCGCTCATCGAGGCCTTGAAGTCGGGGAAACTGAGGGCCGCCGGCATCGACGCGTACAACAACGAACCGAAGGTGGATCCAAGGCTCGTCGCCCTTCCCAACACATTCCTGATGCCGCACATCGGCAGCGCGACCGCCGAGACGCGAGACGCGATGGGATTCCGCGCGCTCGACAACCTCGACGCGTATTTCGCCGGACGCGAGCCGCGCGACCGCGTCGCCTGAAATTCGTCAGGAAGCGGTACAGTCATCCGGTGCTTTTCGACACTCTCCCGCTCCGCAGCCTCACGCTGAAGAACCGTATCGTCGTCTCGCCGATGTGCCAGAACTCCAGCGAGGACGGCTCCGCTGAATCACCTTCCGCGAGCCGCCCTACCCCGCGTGAAATTCAGCCTAATGCGCGACTTTCGTCTCGCGCTGCCGCCCCAGGAATTCGGTCCGCAATGCGTGCTCCGTTCCGCTCGTCTACAAGTACGGCGCGTCGGACGCGCGCTTTCACAGCCTGGGCGCCATGCCGTTCCTGTTCTGGAACGCGATACGCGACGCGAAGGCCAACGGGATCCGACATCTCGATCTCGGCCGGTCGGATTCCGACAACGCGGGATTGATGACCTTCAAGGACCGGCTCGGTGCCGAGCGTTCGACGTTGACGTACCTCCGGTACCCGGCTCCGTCGCTCGTGCAAGCGAGCGCGCCCGCCCACGTGCAGATGGCAAAGCGGGTGCTCGCCAGCCTGCCGGACCGTCTGCTGGTCGCCACGGGCCGACTGTTGTACCGGCACATGGGTTGATGGCAGAGCGTGCGATCAGCCGTTGGCTTGCACGCTTCTCGCCGTCTTCCAGGACCGGAGCAGCTCGTCCGCGATCTCCCGGACGCCAACGCCGTTGGTCACCTGCGCGAACAGGAACGGGCCGTCGCCGCGCATCCGCCGCGAATCGCGCGCCATCACCTCCAGGTCGGCGCCCACGAGCGGCGCCAGATCGGTCTTGTTGATGACCAGCAGGTCCGACTGCGTGATCCCGGGTCCACCTTTGCGCGGTATCTTGTCGCCTCCCGCCACGTCAATCACGTAGACGGTGAAGTCGGCGAGCTCGCGGCTGAACTGCGCCGCCAGGTTGTCCCCGCCGCTCTCGACAAACAGCAGCTCGGGTGTGCACCTCATCATGAGCTGCTCCAAGGCGTCCAGGTTCTGGCTGATATCGTCACGGACAGCCGTGTGAGGACAGCCTCCGGTTTCGACGGCCATGATCCGATCCGGAGGAAGCGCCTGATGCCGGACCAGGAACTCTCCGTCCTCCTTCGTGAAGATGTCGTTCGTGACCACCGCGAGGGCGTGGTCGCTGCGCAGCAGCCGGCACAGAGCCAGGAGCAGCGCGGTCTTTCCGCTTCCGACGGGGCCGCCGATACCAATGGTGAACGCGCGCGTGCGGAAGTCCCGGGCCACCGGCGCATGGCGGTGTTCGAACGAGCCGGGGCCTTCGGGCTCGTCGGCCGGGTGCGGATGGTCGTGATCAGGTGAAAGGTAGTGCACCGGTGGCTCCTATCGAATGCGATTCAGGACTGAAACAAGCGTGAGTACAGACGATCGTGACGCGACTGCAGCAGATCGATCACCGGCGAGGTCTGTGCCAGGTCGCTGACACAGAGTTCCGCACAGGTCTCCGCAACGCGATCGAGCCACGGCTCGCACAGGTGCTGCATCCGCTGCGCCTCGTAGCCGCCGGCGATGCCGAGTCGAACGGCCGCCGAGAGGACGCCCCGCGCCGTCCCGTACAGCACGATCTTCTGCGCGGTGTGCACCGGCAGCGAAAGCGCCTGAAACGTGGCGCCCAAGAGCGGCGCCACGTGCGCACGCGTCGTGTCGGCGCGCGCCTTCAGCGCCGTAAGCGCCGCGGAAGGCCAGACGCGCCCCGCCGTCGCAATCAGCGTTCGCCCTTGTACGCGGCTTGCCCGGTTCGCCACGGCGTTCGTCAGGAATGCCTCGGCGACCACGTCGAGCGCCTCGAGCCGTTCCGGCGAGCGAAACGCCGCGTTCATGAAGGGAAGGACCGCGTACCCGGCCTGCAGCACCGACGCGTCGACGAAGTCCCGCAGCGCCTCGAGGCTGCGTACCTCTCCGTGCTGCCAGGCGGATTCGAGCCCCCAGGAATGCGCGAACAGCCCCGTCGGAAGCGCGGAGTCGACAACCTGCCAGGTGAGCCACTCGGACACGATCGCCTTCAGAACAGGAAGTACCGCTGCGCCAGGGGAAGCAGTTCCGCCGGCTTCGCGCGCAGCTCGTCGCCGTCCGCGGTGACGACGTAGGTCTCGGCATCGACCTGGATCCGTGGCAGCGCGTCGTTCAGCTTCATGTCGCGCTTGCCGATGGCGCGACACCCTCGAACCGCGACGGCGCGCTTGCCGAGCCCGTAGGTCTCGACCGTTCCGCGCTCCAGCGACAACTGCGACACAAACGCCAGCGACGTTGAACCCGTCGCCCGTCCAAGGGCGCCGAACATCGGCCGCATCAAGACAGGCTGCGGGGTGGGAATCGACGCGTTCGGATCGCCCATCTGGGCCCACGCGATGAAGCCCCCCTTGAGCACAAGCTCCGGCTTCACACCGAAGAACGCCGGCTTCCAGAGCACGAGATCGGCCAGCTTGCCCACTTCGATCGACCCGACCTCGTGCGCGATACCGTGTGTCAGGGCAGGGTTGATCGTGTATTTCGCGATGTACCGCCGGATGCGCAGGTTGTCGTTGTCGCCACGCTCGCCGGCCAGCCGCCCCCGTTCGCCTCGCATCTTGTGCGCGGTCTGCCAGGTCCGGCAGATCACCTCCCCCACGCGGCCCATGGCCTGACTGTCGCTCGAGATCATGCTGATCGCCCCGAGGTCATGAAGGACATCCTCGGCGGCAATCGTCTCGCCGCGGATGCGGCTCTCCGCGAACGCGACGTCCTCGGGGATGTTCTTGTCGAGGTGATGGCACACCATCAACATGTCGAGGTGCTCGTCGAGCGTGTTCACGGTGTACGGGCGCGTCGGGTTCGTGGAGCTGGGAAGCACGTTGGGTTCGCCGCACACCCGGATGATGTCCGGCGCGTGCCCGCCGCCGGCCCCTTCGGTGTGGTACGTGTGGATGGTTCTCCCCTTGAACGCGGCGATCGAGTCGTCCACGTACCCCGACTCGTTGAGCGTGTCAGTATGGATGGCCACCTGCACATCGTAACGATCGGCCTCGGACAGGCAGCAGTCGATCGCGGCAGGGGTCGATCCCCAGTCCTCGTGCAGCTTCAGGCCGATCGCGCCGGCCGCGATTTGTTCCTCGAGCCCCGCTGGCATCGAGGTGTTGCCCTTGCCGAGAAAGCCGACGTTCAACGGCAGCGCATCCGTTGCCCCGAGCATCAGCTCGACGTGTCGCGCGCCGGGCGTGCAGGTGGTGGCGTTGGTGCCGGTCGCGGGCCCTGTTCCACCACCGATGAACGTCGTCACGCCGCTCGCCAACGCCTCGTAACCCTGCTGCGGGCAGATGAAGTGGATGTGCGCGTCGATGCCGCCGGCCGTCAGCAGGAGACCCTCTCCCGCGATGGCTTCGGTCGTGACCCCGACGACCATGCCTTCGCTGACGCCTGCCATCACATCGGGATTGCCAGCCTTGCCGATCCCGGCGATTCGGCCCCCCTTGATGCCGACGTCCGCCTTCCGAATGCCGGTCCAGTCGATGATGAGCGCGTTGGTGATCACGCAGTCGAGGGCACGCTCGTCGGAGACGCCCGCGGCCTGGCCCATGCCGTCGCGCAGCACCTTGCCGCCCCCGAACTTGCACTCGTCACCGTAGACGGTGGCGTCGTCTTCCACCTCTGCGACGAGATTCGTGTCCCCGAGGCGAACGCGATCGCCGGTCGTCGGGCCGTAGATATCTGCGTAGTGGCGTCTGTCGATGCGGTGGCTCATGGCACGTCCTGGAGGTCGCGTCCCTCGATGACCGGCCCACCCGCCCAGGCGTTGCCGCCCCGAATCACGCGGGCGCCGGCGATCGCAACCAGCGTGACCGTCTTGGTCTCCCCCGGTTCGAACCGCACGGCGGTGCCGGCGGGAATGTCGAGTCGCATGCCGTACGCGGCACGCCGATCGAAGAGGAGCGCGCGGTTGGTTTCGACGAAGTGATAATGGCTGCCGACCTGGATGGGGCGATCACCGCGGTTGGCAACCTGCAACTCCACGGTCGGGCGCAAATCGTTCAAGACGATCGAGCCCTCGCCGACGAGGACCTCGCCGGGCGCACCCTCGCGCGGCATCGCCGGCCGGCCTGTGGCACCGGCCTCAGCCGCGCGCGTCAGGAAGCTGCCGTACAGCGCGAGCGTCATGTCCCCGTGCTCGGCCACGATCGGGTGGTGCACGGTGACCAGCTTCGTCCCGTCCGGGAAGGTGCCTTCTACCTGGACCTCGTCGATCATCTCGGCCACGCCGGCCAGCACGTCGGCCTGGCCGAGCAGCCGGCGCCCCAGGTCCATCAGGTCGGCCACGGAGCGGCCGTCGCGGATGAACTCGAGCAACTGCGTGGCGATCAACGCCGTGGCCTCCACGTAATTGAGACGGAGCCCCCGCGCCAGCCGTTTCTGCGCCAGGACGCCCGCCTGGTGGAGCATCAGCTTGTCGATCTCTCTTGGTGTCAGATGCATGAAGGCCTTCTCACCATTTTCGCCGCCACGGATCATCGCCGAGCCGCTGCGGGATGAAACCCAGCAAGTCGCGAAGCGTGCGGCCGACCTGCTCACCGGACGTGCCCGCCACACGAAGAATGCAGCCGTCCTCGCCGAGCGGAGACGCCATTATGATCTGGTCGGCATATCGCGCCACCGGGTATCGGGATGCCGCGGCACGAAGCGTCGCTGCCTCGTCGCGCAGCGCCCGCCCGACGACCATCGCGACCGCCAGCACGTCGAACCGGCCGAGCCTTCTCGCCAGATCGCCATCGGATGCCCGAAGCGCGAGCCCGTCGTGGACGAGCAGACGGTCACCCAAGCTGATCTCGATCAGGCTGCGGTACTCGGAGAACGCCCACCGCTCACCGGCCGCGCACCGTCCGGACAACACGCAATCGACGAGGACCAGTGCGCCGCTGTCCGCTACCTGAAATCGCTGCACCTGACGGTACCGCGCGCCGGCGAAGCACGACACGGGATCCGGGGCGACGATCAGCAAACCGTCCGGCCCGACCCGTGCGCGCAGCTCGGTGCTGGTGCCTCGAGGCGATCGGTAGACCTTTGTCGAGGCTTGCGTTGAAACGAAGGCCGCTGCGCCCGCCTCCACTTCGACGTCGATGATCACTCGATCGCCGTCCACCAGTCCGCCCCCGTAGTTCGACGTGTAGACCCACGCCGCGTGCCCGTGATTGGCGGGAGTCAGCAGCCGGAGAGGGCTCGTCGCGAAGGCGCGGGTGACCACGCTCCGCGACGCCCGCCGTTCCACGCCGAGACGTCCCCGGCCGGGCGCGTCGGAGGCGCCTGCCGCCGGCGGATCGACGGCCGCTGACTGGAGCACGCCGGCAATAGTGTCACACGCTGAGATGTTCGCGCACGAGGTCGGCTGTGAGCTCGCCGAACGAGCCGCCGGCCACGCGGTGTCCTTTGTCGAGCAGGTGGAACTCGCTGGCAACCCGCCGCGCAAACGGCAGCTTCTGCTCGACGAAGAGGATGGTGACCCCGGTCTCGCGGTTCAGCTTCAGGATGATGTCGCCAATCTCGTGGACGATATTCGGCTGAATGCCTTCAGTGGGCTCGTCGAGAATGAGCAGCTTCGGCTCGAGCGCAAGCGCCCGCCCGATGGCCAGCTGCTGCTGCTGCCCGCCCGATAGATCACCGCCCCGCCGCCTCAGCATCTCCTTGAGCACGGGAAACAGCTCGAATATCTGCGCCGGGATGGTCCGCGGTCCGTGCTTTCGAATGCCGAGCCCGACGCGCAGGTTCTCTTCGACGGTCAGCTGCGGAAAGATGTCGCGGCCCTGCGGCACGTAGCCGATGCCGAGCCGCGCGCGCGCCTCCGCAGGAAGCGCGCGCAGGCTGGCGCCTTCGAACATCACCGTGCCCGAGGCCGCCGGAAGCAGCCCCATGATGCACTTGAGGAGCGTCGTCTTGCCCATGCCGTTGCGCCCCATGAGGCACGTGCGGGATCCCTCCGGCACCTCCAGCGTCACGTCCCAGAGGATGTGGCTGCCGCCGTAGTATTGATTGAGCGCCTCGATGGCCAGCAGACTCATGCGCCGAGATAGACCTCCATGACACGGGGATCGTTCTGGACGACGTCCATGTCACCCTCGGCGAGCACCCGCCCCTCATGCAGAACGGTGACGCGTGTGGCGATCGACCGCACGAACTCCATGTCGTGTTCGACGACGACGACCGAGTGCTTCCCGGCGAGAGACAGGAGCAGCTCCGCCGTGCGCTCCGATTCCCGGCGCGTCATCCCGGCGACCGGCTCGTCGATGAGCAGCAATTGGGGCTCCTGCATCAGCAGCATGCCGATCTCCAGCCACTGCTTCTGTCCGTGGGACAGGGTGCCCGCTACCGAGTGACGCTCCGAGGCCAGGCCGATCACGCCGAGCATCTCGTCGATACGGTCGCGCTGGGCCGAGGTCAAGCGCGCCACCAGCATCTTCCACAGCGATTTGTCGCCGGCCAGCGCCAGCTCCAGGTTTTCGAACACCGATAGGAACTCGAACACCGTGGGTTTTTGAAACTTGCGGCCGATACCGGCCTGGACGATCTCCGGCTCGGAGAGCGCCAGCAGGTTGATCTTCTGGCCGAACCACGCCGACCCTTCGTCCGGACGGGTCTTGCCGGTAATCACGTCCATCATCGTGGTCTTGCCGGCGCCGTTCGGACCGATGATGCAGCGCAGCTCTCCCGGGTCCACGTACAGCGTCAGCGCATCGAGCGCCTTGAAGCCGTCGAACGTCACGGTCAGCTTCTCGAGATACAGGATCTTTCCCAGCAGCAGCGGCGGCGCCCGGCGCACGGCCGCGTCGCGCATGTCTTTCCACGCGGCCCGCTCGCCGCTCTCGATCGGGGTGAACGGGACGACTGCGTGCCTCATTGCGCCCTGACGGCCGCGGGAGCCAGCCCGATGAGCCCGCGCGGCAGGAAGAGCGTCACCAATACGAAGATGGCGCCGAGCGCATAGAGCCAGACCTCCGGCATTGCGCCTGTAAAATACGTCTTCGCGTAGTTGACCAGCACCGCCCCCGCCGCGGCGCCGTAGAGCGTGCCTCTGCCGCCGACGGCGACCCAGATCACCACTTCAATCGAGTTGATCGGCTCGAACTCACTTGGATTGATGATGCCGACCTGAGGCACGTAAAGTGCGCCGGCAACACCGGCGAGCACCGCCGAGAACACGAAGACCCAGAGCTTGTAGGACTCGACCCGATACCCCAGAAACCGAGTACGGCTTTCTGCATCGCGGATCGCCCGCATCACGCGGCCGGCGCGCGAGCGGACAATCGCGCGGCACGCCCAATAGCTCGCCGCCAGCACTGCGGCGGTTGCCTCCAGCAGGACGACGCGCGTGCCGTTCTGCTGCAGATTGAAGCCGAGGATGTCCTTGAAATCCGTGAAGCCATTGTTGCCGCCGAATCCCATGTCGTTGCGGAAGAACGCGAGCATCAGGGCGTAGCTGAGCGCCTGGGTCATGATCGACAGGTACACTCCGGTCACCCGGGAGCGAAACGCGAGCCAGCCGAACACGAACGCCAGCAGCCCGGGCACGAGCGCGACCATCAGGAGGGCGAACCAGAAGCGGTCGAACCCCAGCCAGAACCAGGGCAGCGCGTCCCAGTTCAGGAAGACCATGAAGTCGGGAAGCACCGGGTGGCCGTATACCCCGCGGGCGCCGATCTGCCGCATGAGATACATGCCCATCGCGTAGCCGCCCAGCGCGAAAAACGCGGCGTGCCCGAGACTCAGAATGCCCGTGTACCCCCAGATCAGATCGACAGCCAGCGCCAGGATCGCGTAGCACATGTACTTGGCAACCAGCATCAGCGTGTACGTCGACAGGTGAAAGACAGAGGAGTCCGGCACCAGCAGGTTGAGGACGGGGCCGAACACAGCCAGCACGGCCAGCACCGCCAGCAGGATCGCGCCGCCGCGATCGTCGCTGAACGCGTCCCGCACGGCCTGCACGGACACCATCCTACGTGCTCTCCGCGGCGCGTCCCGCTTGAGGGAACAGCCCGCGCGGCCGGCGTTGAATGAACAGGATCAGGGTCACGAGCACCAGAATTTTTCCGAGCACCGCGCCGGCATAGGGCTCGAGCAGCGTGTTCATGATGCCGAGCGACATACCGCCGATCAACGTACCCCAGAGATTGCCGACGCCACCGAAGACGACCACCATGAACGAGTCGATGATGTACGACTGTCCGAGGTTGGGTCCGACGTTGGTCAGCTGGCTCAGCGCCACGCCGGCCACGCCGGCAATCCCGGATCCCAGCCCGAATGTCATCGCGTCGACCCAGTCGGTGCGGATGCCGATGGCCCGCGCCATGGCGCGGTTCTGCGACACGGCCCTGATATCGAGGCCCAGTCGTGTGTGCTTGAGCACCACGAGCAGGATCGTGAACACGATCAAGGTGAACGCCACGATGTACAAGCGGTTGACCGTCAGCGCGAGCGCTTCGTTGATCTGGATCGTGCCGCTCAACCAGGCGGGCGCGACGACCGATCGGTTGTTCGCCGAGAAGACAGAGCGTACGAACTGCTGCAGCACGAGGCTGACGCCAAAGGTCGCCAGCAGCGTCTCGAGGGGCCGCCCGTACAGAAACCGGATGACCGTGCGCTCCAGAACAACCCCGGCCACCCCGGCCACCAGAAACGCCGCGGGGATGGCCAGAAGGATCGACACGCCCGCGTACCCGGGCATGAGCTGCTGCATCACGTACGTCGTGTAGGCGCCCAGCATCATCAGCTCGCCGTGCGCCATGTTGATGACGCCCATCACGCCGAAGGTGATGGCGAGACCAGTCGCCACGAGCACGAGCACCGAGCCGAGACTCAAGCCGAAAAAGAGCATCTCGATGGCGGCGTAGAAACTGCGGGCGGTGTTGATGCTCTGAAGCGCCTCCGCCGCCGCGCGTCGCACCTCGGGGTCCTCCTCCGCAAAGCTCCCGTCGGCAGAGGCGGCAAGCAACGCCGTCAAACGATTCCGGACCTCCGGCCTCAGCCGATCCCGCAGCGTCGAGATGGCCGCGAGGCGGGCGGCACGATCCTCATCATCGAGCGCGGCCAGCGCGAGGCCGGTCTCGATCGCGTACCTGACCGCGGCGTCTGTTTCGGCTTCGGCTCGCTGGCGCAACAACTCGATCGTCGTCTCGTCCAGCGCACGCATCATCTCGTTCACGGCCGTCAGCCGTACCGATGCATCGGCATTCGACAGCGCGAACCTGGCCAGCGCGATCCTGAGGAATCGCCGGAGGCGGTTGTTGGTACCGATCTTCGTCAGGTCGGACGTCGCACTCGAACCTGCCGCCTCGAGCGACGCGGGATCGGTCAGCTCCATGGCGGGCAGGCTCTCGTCCGCCGTCTTCACGATGACGACCCGCTGGTCCTGCTGGCGAACGTAGAGGCGGTCTTCGAGCAAGGCGGTCAGCGCCGGCAGCGCGCCCCGATGACCGGTCGCGATGACGCGCTCAGCGGCCGCTTCCTTGTCGAGGAAGCTGGCGTCTCTCAACGCCCCGAGTGCGGCGACGAAGCTGTCGTCCGCGGATTGCGCCGACGCCGTCGCCGCGGCCAGGGCCGAGGCGAGCAGCAGCCACGAGAGCCGCCGCCCGCCGCTCGACGCCCACCTCACTTGTAGTTTTGTCCCGAGCACACCTTTGTCTTCACGTTGTAGTTGCCGCACTTGAGCTTCACCCAGTCCGCCTCGGTGTCCTGGCTGACAGGGAGGAAGTCGGACCAGGCGTCGCCAGGAACGGTGCCGCTCGACTTCCAGACGACGTCGAACTGACCGTCCGCTCTGACTTCGCCAATGTAGACCGGCTTCGTGATGTGGTGGTTGGGCAGCATCCGTGCGACGCCGCCGGTCAGATTCGGCGTCTCGAGGCCGGGCAGAGCGGCGAGCACCAGATTGACGTCCACCGACTTCGCCTTCTCCACGGCCTTCACCCACAGGTTGAAGCCGATGTAATGGGCCTCCATCGGATCGTTCGTCGTGCGATCGGCCTTCTTGATGTAGGTCTTCCACTGTTTGATGAACGCGGAATTCGCCGGTGTGTTGATGCTCTGGAAGTAGTTCCACGCGGCCATGTGTCCGACAAGGGGCTTGGTATCGACGCCCTGGAGCTCTTCCTCACCCACCGAGAACGCCACGACCGGAATGTCCTCCGCCGAGATCTTCTGGTTGCCGAGCTCCTTGTAGAACGGAACGTTCGCGTCGCCGTTGATCGTGGAGATGACCGCGGTCTTCTTGCCGGCGGAGCCGAACCGCTTGATCGCCGCCACGCGCGTCTGCCAATCGGAGTGGCCGAAGGGTGTGTAGTTGATCGAGATGTCGGCGGGCGCAACGCCCTTCGACTTGAGGTACGCCTCGAGCACGCGGTTCGTCGTCCGCGGATACACGTAGTCGCTGCCCTCGAGGACCCACCGCTTGACCCCGACATCCTTCATCAGGTAGTCGACCGCCGGAATGGCCTGCTGATTGGGCGCTGCGCCCGTGTAGATCACGTTCTTCGAGGACTCCTCCCCCTCGTACTGCACCGGATAGAACAGCAGGCCATTGTCCTTTTCGAAGACGGGCAGCACCGACTTCCTCGACACCGACGTCCAGCAGCCGAAGACGACCGCCACCTTGTCCTGCTCGAGGAGCCCGCGCGCCTTCTCCGCGAACAGCGGCCAGTCGGACGCGGGATCGACCACCACCGCCTCCAGCTTCCGGCCGAGCAGACCGCCTTTCTTGTTCTGCTCGTCGATCATCATGAGGATGGTGTCCTTGAGCGTGGTTTCGCTGATGGCCATCGTGCCAGAGAGCGAATGCAGCACTCCGACCTTGATGGGGCCCTGCCCCTGCGCGCCCACCGACACCGGCGCGGAAGACCCGACAGCCAGCAGGCTGCCGATCAGACACACGTGCTTCAGCTTCATGGGTTCACTCCTATTCATGTTCGCTTTCACTGTTGCTTTTCAGCTCTCAGCTTTCAGCTCCCGGACGTCGGCGGTTGACTGTTCACTCTTGATGGCAACGACCGATAGCTGATTCGTTCCCTTACATCTGGATCTGCAGCCCGACGCCGACCTGTATGTCGTCGGTCTTTACCGCGCTGTAGTTCGTGTTCTTGAAGAAGAACATCACGCGCGCGTTGAACTGCTTGATCACGTAGTTCACGTCGAACTCGCTGGTCTTCTGGTCGTAGTCGACCAGGACGGCGGACTTGCTGAAGTTTGCTTCGGCGTACTTGACGAGGACCTCGAATTGCCCCATGCCCACCTTCTTGGGGAACAGATAGCTGCCCAGCACGTAGCCGCCTTCGCTCGAGGCGAAGTCGGCGTTGTAGCCGCCCAGCCCGTCGTAGTTGGCGTACTCGCTTTCGACCGAGATCACGCCGGCGTCACCAAGTTTCTTCTCGAGGAGGAAGTCGAGGGTCGTGGCCGTGTTGGTGGCCTCGTCATCCGACTGGGCCTGCACCGCGGCGCCGACGGCCAGCAGGTCCTTGTCGCCGTAGTAGGTGCCGTTCAAGTAGTAGCCGCTTTCCGCATCCCAGAAATCGATCTGCACGCGCGCGGCGCTGAGGATGTTGTCGTTCGTCCCTTCGTGGCCGAGAGGCCGTCGAACGCGCCGGCCGAGACCTTCACCTTGCCGAAATCACCCCAGTAGGCGACGCCGTTGTCGCGGCCCTGGGAGATGAACGGATGGCCGTTCTGAACGCCATCGCTGTACACCGCCCAGTGGTGTGAGTAGAAGGGCCCGTACAGGTTCGCGCGATCGCTCGGCGGCAGGAAACGGCCGGCCCAGATATTGAACTTCGGCGACATCTCGAAACGCGCGACGGCGTCCAGGATTTCGACGTTGTTGGTGGCGCTTTGGTATTCGGTGTTGAACATGAACTTGATCGTGGTGGTGACGGAGCCGTTCACGTAGAGGCGAGCGTGGTCGAGCGTAAAGACGTCGGTGGAATCCGAATCCTCGGCGTCAGTGTCGGTGTGCACGAAGCTCGTTTGCAGACCTGCCCCCACGGTGATCGGCGGAAGCGGGGCATCCTGCGCCTGGAGCGGCGTTCCAACCAAAAGCACCAGGCACGACGCGGCGAGCGCCGGCGCCCACTTTGATGCTGACGTTTCGCGGTCGCTGAAGACACGTCGAGTGATCACGGACAGTCCTTTCCGTAGCGCTGAGCGCGACGTTACGATTGAACGTGCGTGGCCGCGAACGAGAGCCGGCCCACTGGAAGCGTGCGACTGACGTTTTGAGCAAGGCGGGTGCCAGCGCGAGCGCGAGCGCTCCGCAGCCTCGCTCGGTTGTAAACGGAAGGACGTCAGCGGGTTAGGGACGTCACACCATCGCGACGCACGCACGCGGAAATCGACACGCTTGTCGCCTCGCCAATGTCAGGCAGACGTTTCTGTTGGGGAGGCGCTCACGAGAACCCCTCCGCGGCGCGTCATCGCATGCCGGTTGAATGGAAATCGACACAGCTGTCGGCTGTGCGCGGTGAAGCGACATATTTGTGACCTGGAACGGAGGACGTCGACGGAAGGATGGCATTCGAGAATCGGGGGGACCGCCCGGCGGGGAGACGATAGGACGCTACGCCGCGCGTTCGAACACGACCGTGCGCGCCACGAGATTGGGCACAGCCGTCCTGCTGGCAAGGATCCACGAATCAGAGTAATTGGCTTCGTGACGGTTCGTCTCTGAATCCGTCCACCATTCCTGGTGAAGGCGCGCCTGGTCAGGCAGCGCGAAACCGAGGAGGTCTTCGATCTCCGCGAAGGTCAACACCACGGTGGTCGCGTATCTGCCCTCCAGGTACCTGTAGAGCAGCAGGTACTGCCCCGTCATGGCACGTCCGTGCGGCTTCTCCGCTTTCCTGGCTGGCTCGAGGGAAGGGGACGCCGTCGATCCACGCTTCTTCATCCAATCGAGCAGCAGGGAACGCTGCCTTCTTGCGGGCAGGCCGACCAGCTTGCGGAGCTGTTCGAGCAGTTCAGTCAGCAATGCGTGCCGCTCATGATCAAGGACGGTCTTTCAGCGTCGCGAATCCTGGCCCGAGCCAAGCCGGTGTTCCGCAATCCACTGATTGCTGACGGCTCCCAGGTCTGCAGGGTTCCCACCGCGGCTCCAGGACGTGAGGAGTGCGACGATCGCAGCGGCAACGACCACACCTGCGATGACCAACACCGTACTCATGAGTTTCCTCCATCGGCGTCAGCCGGCCCCGGCGTGCCTCCGGCGCCGTCGATCAACGTGGACGTCCTGTCAAGACCGGGACCAGGAGGAACTCGGAAAACGCGTCGGGGGTCGCGAACACCTGTCCCGTCCCATGATGCTTCATCTGCAGCGTCTCGCCTCCGTCACCGGCGAACGTCACGTCGATGCGATCTTCGCGCGGCGGAAGACCGTTCGTCGCCGTGAAACGATAATGGCAGACCACCGCCGCCGCCTCCAGATTTGGCGTAACCGAGAGGGAGACCGCCGCCGGTGCGGGCTTGCGGACGACGAATCCGCCGTCGGGTGCGGTGGCTTCCACGACCACGTCGCGCGCGGCGTCTCCGACAAACTCGTCGCGGAAAGCGTCCACGTCACGGATCACGGTGGCGCGGAGCTCGTCGATGAGCCGCCGGCCGTTGCGACGGACGAGGTCGGCCTTGCGCGCGGCCAGCTCGTCCTCCCTGACGCGCACCGTGTCCCGCTTCCGCTCGTCATCCGCAATCCGCTTGATCCAGTCCGCGGCCGCCACACTCGTACTCATATCAACGCCCTTCGTCCGCCATAAGAATTCGACGACCGTAACCGCCCGACGTTCCACATCTGGCCGCACGTCTCGCACCGCCAATAGGTGAACGCGTCCACCTTTTCACTCGCCGTCATCACTTTGGACGATCCGCAAAACGGGCAGCCGGTCGGCATCAGCCGCCCCTGCCCTTCTTCGTCGCCGGCAGTTGGCCTATTCACGTTCGAGGCGTGAGGCCAACCCCGCGTGAATGAACGGCGTCACACCGCTGGCGGCGCCAGGGACGACCGCAGCTGACCGTTCCAGCCCATGTGCATCTGGCGCATCGAAGTGTCGGCCGGGACACGCGGGTCCCGCCTGATCCGTGCGTCTCGAGGTGGTCGCGATCACCCGCGCCGATCAACCGCGTAACGAACCGCTTGCATGGCTGGCGGCGCACCGCGCCGCACCATCAGCATGAGCACCGTAGGGACCACGCACACGGCGAACCAGAGCGCGCTGTTGCCGGCCGTGATCGACACGCCCGATAGCGCGGCGGCGCCGGTGGCGGTCAGAAGGACGCCGACCCAGGCGGCGACGAGATTCCCGCGGTTGAGTGAGCTGAGCATGACGAGCACTCTCTTCGTTGTTGCGAGTGGCGATCTGGGCTTCAATCGCTGTCAAGTCGCGACCGCGGGCCTGAAATCGTGAGACTGCGAGTCGCGTGACGCGCCCGACACGGGACCAAAGTTGGGCCGGTCGGCGCGCATCCTTCAGGGTGGCTGACAGGGTGCACTACTCGAACGCTGGCTGGCTCAGTTCTGGATGACAGGATCCACTATACACGATCGGGCGAGGTCCACCCGGTCGATCGTGGCGGACCTACCAGTGGCGCCGCCCCTGCCGGCAGACCGCGCGAACGGATTGAGCGCGATGGAGTGGCTGCTGAGGTTGGCTCCTCGGGCCTGGATTCGAGCCGATGCTGGTCGAATTGCCTCGTGAGCAACCCGATTTGAGCGCCTGTGCGTCCTCAACCCTCAGGGAAACCTCACGTGACGGACCGCCCCTGGCGCGACGAAGATGCGCACGTTGTTTCCCCGGGTGTCGAGCGGCGTCACGAAGAACCCACGCCCGTCCGGCGAGTACGTGAGAGTCCTTCCCATCAGCACTTCTCCATCGATGAAGGTGACCTCGACCCTCCGTCCATGCGCGATCGCCGCGTCCACGCCGGGACTGTGTGCGGAGTCGCCTTCGAGATCATGCACGAAGAAGATCGCCTTCAGATGGCTGATCGAAACGGAAATGCGCGACGATTCAAGACTGTTCGGATCCGTCCACACCTGGACGTGACCGCTGGCGGCCGCGAAGCCGTTGGTGAAGCCTTTCAGCATCCGGCCATCCAGGTAGCGGACGACGAGGCGCTTCCAGCCGAGCGGCAGATCGCTGGCGGGCCCCTCGGTGGAGGCACGATCACGGGAGGTTACCGTCCGATCGATCTCAGCCATCAAGCTCACAAGGTGGGCCGCGGCCTTGAGAAACGGCAGATGTTCCGAGTCGAGCCCGCAGCCCCGCGGACATTCGACGACCAGGCGTGCAGGGGAGCCACCGACGGACGTCGGCACATCGAAGCAGGTCGCCTCGGCGGGAATGCCGGCGAGCGACATTCCATTCACGACGCGGATGCCCTGCGCCGGCACGGCTCGTCGCAGGCACTCCACCATTTGATCGAGGATGACGGGAGGGGCGGTTCCGTTGGTCAGCCCCAAGGTGATGACCCGGAGCAGCCGACCCATTTCACGTGAAAACGTCCCGCTCGCGGGCCGGCCGGGCGGCGATTCCATGATCGCGAGCGCTGCAGCGAGGGCCCCCTGCCCAACCCCTGCGACCGCGGGTCCGGATGCGCCGCCGCGAGGCGCCATCGATTCCTCCACACGTCGCAGTGCGACGTTGAGCTTCGCGTGCTCGTGGACGAGATAGGGATCCCGATTGGATGTCTCGTCCTCGAGAAAATCGGCAAGTTCGAGCCGGCGTCTGAACGCGAGTGCCACTCGATACCTCGCCCCTGCCGGCAAAATTCTGGAGACCTGTGAGCGAAGCACCAGGGCCGGCATCGCCACGGTTTCTGATTCGGTGGCCAGCTGCACGACAACCGTCGAGCCGGGCCGAAGCCGAAAGGCGGTGGCCTCGATCTGTGCGCCACCGGCAGACAAATCGAGCAAGGAGACCGTGGGACCGTACTTCACTCGGACCTGGGTAATGCAGGAAAGCTCGGACAGCGTACGACGGATCGAAGCTCGCCGGTCATCCCACGAATCCTGTGATGCAGCGTGGAGCTCTGCAAGCATGTGTGACGCGTCGGGAACGAGTGTGAGATAAGCCGTCGCGGCATTGCTGGTCGCCATGAATCTTTGGGATGGAGAGAGCAAATACCGAGCCTGCCGCTGAACTGGCGGATCGCTTCAAAACTGACGGTGATTCGTGGGATCCGACCTTCTGACGTGATTTCGAGTGTTCATTTATTGCACATTAGTGGTTCAATAAGGTACTTCAATGACGATAAAATACAATTCTCAGGACTTGTCTGCCACTGACCCGGAGGGGGCTCTACGGCGGGTGTTCGAGAGCATTGGCCTCGCCGACGTGCGGAGACAACGAGCCCCTGCGACGTCCAATTGGTGTATCGTTCGGTTGAAGTTCGTGCCGCCTTTCCAAGCAAGGGGAGGATCGATGAAGTCGAGCAAGATCTCCTTCTATATGTCCGCCGTCGCTTTTCTGGGCGCCCTCGCCGTGGCTCTCCTGAATACTCAGGTACCAGCGGCGCAACAGGCCGTCGCGCTCAGTGGAGTTGTCAGCTCAGCGCAAGAGGGCGCCATGGAAGGCGTTCTCGTCACCGCCAGGAAGGACGGCGCCCGCATCGCCACCACGGTTGTCACCGACGAGCAAGGGCGGTATCGCTTTCCGGCCAGCCGACTCGAGCCGGGCCACTACTCTCTTCGGATCCGCGCCTCCGGCTACGTCGCAAGCGGGCAGCCGGCCGCCGACGTCGCCCCCGGCAAGACGGCGAGTGCTGACCTGAAGCTGACGAAGACGGACAATCTCGCACCGCAGATGACGAGCGCCGAATGGCTCGCGAGCATGCCGGGTACGGACGATCAGAAGGCGTTCCTGCAGAATTGCGTCGGCTGTCACACGCTGGAGCGCGTGGTCGCCTCGTCGCACGATCAGGAATCGTTCATGAAGATCATTCCGCGCATGGGCACGTATGCGCCGGGCTCTCCACCTGAACGTCCGCAGAAGCTTCTGCCCGGCCCCCGCGGCAACCGCGGCATCGTCGACGCGGAACGAGTCAAGCAGGCGGCCACTTATCTCGCCGGCGCGAATCTCTCGAAGAACGAGACGTGGCAGTATCCGCTGCAGACGTTCCCGCGTCCCAAGGGCCGCGGCACGCGCGTCATCATCACCACCTACGACCTGGCGCGGCCCGAGGCCATGCCGCATGACGTCATCGTGCAGAACGGCAAGGTGTGGTACAGCGATTTCGGCAGCCAGTTCATCGGCGAGATGGACCCCAAGACGGGCAAGATCGTCGATCACCCCGTCCCCGTCCTGAAAGATGAGCAACCCCGCGGGCTTCTCGAGCTGAAGGCCGACCGCGATGGCAATGTCTGGGCCTCGATGATGTACCAGGGCGGCATCGCCATGCTCGATACCAAGACCAATAAGGTGAAAACCTACAAGGTTCCCGATCAATGGCAGGGCCCGAACACCCAGGAGTCGATGGTGTCGCCCGCCCATCATCATGTCGATGGTTTCGTGTGGACCAACAACCAGGAAGACCATTCGTTCTTGCGCGTCAACGTGAAGACGGGCGAATGGGAGAATCTGGGCGTCCTGAAAGATCAGCTGGGCCGAACGATCGACGGGTACGACATTCCGACCGACGAGCAGAACAACCTCTACGTCCTGGAATTCGGTGGCGCCGGTTCCAAGATTGGCAGGATCGACGCAAAGACCAAGAAACTGCAGACCTGGGAGCCCGCACTCCCCCATCCGCGGGCGCGTCGAGGGCATTTCGACCAGCATGGCGTGCTGTGGTTCGCGGAGTACGGGGCGAATGCCATCGGCCGCTTCGACCCCAAGACCGAAAAAATCACGGAATGGCAGATGCCGGTCAAATGGCAGCTGCCGTATGACGCGGAAGCCGACTCCAAGGGCGACGTGTGGTCGGCTTCCATGCTCTCGGACCGCATCACCCGGCTCAATCCCAAGACCGGTGACACCGTCACCTATCTATTTCCCGACACCACCAACGTTCGCCGGGTCTTCATAGACCAGGCGACCGACGCACTGTGGATCGGAAGCAATCTCGGCAACGCCATCTACAAGGTGGAAGCGTTGGACTGAGGTGGACGGACTGAACGGAACGACGGTGCGGAGACCTTTGAGAAATCTGAAACCTCAAGGCTGAAGTCTGATCAGACTTCAGCCTTGAGACTTTTGGATTCGCTCCCGAAGGTAACCGTTCCCGTTCACCTCCATCATCTTCGTTCTCCTTGTCCCGCCCGCGTGCTGCGCAGCGCTGACGTCTGCGCGCCGAGCTCAACCCTGACGATCACATCCTGGAGAACCCGCAACGGTGGAAAAAGTCCTGGCGGCCGTCAGAGTCGGCCCGAGCACGACCGAGATCCGCGAGTTCCCGATGCCGGATATCGGGCAAGACAGCGCCTTGCTGAAGATGGCGGTCGCGGGAATCTGCGGAACCGACGTCAGGTTGTACAAGCAGCCGCCGTCGGCCGCTCCTGTGATCATGGGGCACGAGAACATCGGCTATATCGACAAGGCGGGCCGCGAGTTCACCAGGCGCAAGGGCTTCAAGGAAGGAGACCTGGTCTTCGTCGAGCACTACGTCTCGTGCGGCACCTGCGAGTGGTGCCATCTGGGCCAATACCGTCACTGCGAAAACACCGACTGGCGGTACAACCCGGGCGCGATCCGCTATGGATACACCGCATCCGACGTGGCGCCTCATCTCTGGGGAGGCTTCGCCCAATACGTGTACCTTCCCTGGAACGCCGTCCTTCACCGTGTGCCGCCCGGCGTGACGCCGGAGCTGGCGGGGCTGGCGACGCCGATGTCGAACGGGATCGAATGGTCGCTGTTCGACGGCGGCGTAGGTTATGACTCCACGGTTCTCATTCAGGGCCCGGGCCAGCAGGGGCTGTCCCAAACGGTGGTCTGCAAGCAGGCGGGCGCCTCTCTTGTCATCGTCACGGGCACGTCCCGAGACGGCGCCCGGATGGAGGTCGCCAGAGCGCTCGGCGCCGACCATGTGATCGACGTCGGGAAGGAGGATCCTCTTGCACGCATCAAGGAGATCACGGGAGGCAAGGGGGTGGACGTCGTGCTCGACTGCACCGCCGGCGCCGGGACCTTCCCGATACGGCTCGGTGTCGAAGCGCTCAAGCGCAGGGGCGGAACCATGGTCGTCCAGGGAGAGATGGCGGAATTTCCGGACTTTCCAATCGGCCGGATCACGGCGAAGGCCATCACGATCAAGAGCGCGCGCGGGCACAGCTTCAAGGCATGCGAGCTCGCCCTTCGGCAGCTCGCATCGAAGCGCTTTCCGCTCGAGAAGGTCACGACCCACACCTTCGGACTGAAGGACGTGGACCTTGCCATCAGATCGGTCGGCGGCGAGGGAGTAGCCGACGTGATCCACGCCTCGCTGATGCCATGGGAGTGACACCGGCGAAGGGCGGGTCCCCCACGAGAATGAAGGGCGCCCATGCCTGAGCTGATGCTGAGAACGGTCACGCGTACGCAGGGAAACAACCAGGCCCTCAAGGACGGCACGGTGAGGCCACGGAGCTGCGAACTGGAGTTCGTGGAAGTGGAGCCACTCATCGACGCGTTCCGGCGCATGGTCCGCGGGCTCGAGTTCGATGTCTCCGAGATGGCGATGACGACGTACGTCACGGCGCGCGCGCATGGAAAGCGTTTCACGGGCCTGCCGATCTTCCTGGTCCGTGCGTTCCATCATGGCGCCATCGTCTACAACACGAAGTCCGGCATCAAGAGCCCCAAGGATCTGGAAGGCCGGAAGGTCGGCGTCAACCGCGGCTACACTGTCACCACGGGACTGTGGGCCCGCGCCGTGCTGCAGCATCAGTACGGCGTCGACCTGGACACGATCACCTGGGTGCTTTCGGGCGACGAGCACGTTGCCGAGTACCGCCCGCCCGCGAACGTGGTGCCGATCGAAAAAGGCAAGAAGATGGTGGACCTCGTCGCGTCCGGCGAGTTGGCGGCGGCAATCGGCGTCGAGGCCGGGTCACCGGACGTGAAGCCGCTCATTGACGACGCCGAGGATCAGGGGCTCGAGGCTCTGCGCAGCCGTGGCCATTACCCGATCAATCACCTGATCGTCGTCAGGGACGAAGTGCTCGACGCGCATGCGGATCTGGCGCCGGACCTCTTCGACGCGTTCGCCGAAGCCAAACGCCTGTACGTCCGGCGCCTTCGGGGCGGCCAGATCGAGAACCCGACCCGCGTCGACGATCTGCACCGGCGGGTCATGGCGATCACCGGCCGGGACCCGCTGCCCTACGGCATCGCGCCGAACCGTCAGTCGCTCGAGGAGATCATCCAGTACGCCCTCGAACAGCGCATCATCACCGTCCCGCCGACCGTGGAAGAGCTGTTTCCGTCCAACACCCACGGACTCGTGGGGTGATGTAGATTACTCAAAGGAGAAATGCCATGACGTCGCAGGAGATGACGAGCGAACCGCAGGTCGCGAAGAAGCCCCGGCTCGCGCTCATGAACGTGGTCCACGACCTGCCTGTCATCGTGGCCCGCGACGAAGGGTTCTTCAAGGACGAGGGCCTGGACATCGAGTTCGTGGCCACACCAGGCATGGCCCAGGTCACGACGTCCCATTCGGTCAAGTTCGACTCGATCTTCGATCGCCCGCTCGACTCCGCGTACACCGACGGCGGTATCGATCAATATCGCATGTGCGAGTGGGGCATCATGAAGCGCGCCGTCGAGGCCGAGTGCAGCGGACTCCGCGGGCGGAAGATCGTCGGGCTCGGCGCCGCCATGTCGAAGTTCGCGCTCGTCGTCACGGGCGACTCCAACATCTACGAGCCGGAGATGCTCAAGGACAAGGTCATCGCGGTGACGCCGAACAACGGCTCCCACTTCACGACGCTGAAAATGCTGGAGGGCTTCCTGACGCCGGAGCACGTGAAGACAACCGGGGCGGGCACGATGCTCCAACGGCTGGAGGCGCTGCGCCAGGGCAAGGTGGCGGCGGTCAGCCTCATGGAGCCGTGGATCAGCGTGGCGCAGAAGCAGGGGCTTCGCATCCTGATCGAGTCCCATTCGAGCCGAAGCGAGGCGGCCGGCGACGACCTCGACGGCCGGACGCTCGCCGCGATGTTCCGGGCGCAGGCGAGAGCCGTGAAGGTGCTCGAACGCGACCCGACGCCGTATCTCCATTATTTCGTCGCGGAGACAGGCGGCCTGCTCGAAGCCCACGAGTTGCAGACCTGGCGCCTGCTTCATGCCGCGCCACAGCCCTACACTCGCGAACGGTTCGAGGACACCTATCACTGGACGGTCAAGTGGAACATGGTGGTGACCGGCGCTACGTTCGAGAACACGGTCGACAACCGCGCCTGGGAGTAGCACGACACCCTCGATGCGGGCCCAGGCTTCCATGGTCACCATTCCTGTCCTTCAGCAGATGAAGCGGGCCGGCGAGAAGATCGTCGGAGTCGTGGCCTGGGACTTTCAGATCGCGCAGATCGTGGATCGCGCCGGCGTGGATATCGTGTCGGTGGGAGACACGGTGGGGATCAATCTGTGGGGCCGCCCGAGCCCGCTGGAGGTCACGATGGACGAGATGATCGTGGTCTGCAAGGCGGTTCGCCGCGGGGTCACACGCGCCACGGTCAGCTGCGACTTTCCCTTCGGTCCGCTCCAGGAGGGCACCGGCGCCGCGCTGCGGGCTGCCACCCGGCTCGTGGAGTCCGGTGCGGACATGGTGAAACTCGACGGCGCGGCAGAATTCCCGGAGGCGGTGCGCGCCATAGCCCGGGCGGGCATTCCGGTGTTCGCGCAGTTCGGAATCACGCCTCAGACTGCCGCGCACTACGGCCTCCAGTACAGCGACCTGTTGAAGCCCGGGGCGCAGCTGCCTGCAGCGATGACCGTGCGGTGTGTAGACGAGGCCAAGCGCCTGGAAGAGGCCGGCGCTTCGCTGCTCGACTTCACCCTGTCAGGGCCGGTCGCAGGTCCCGCAGCCGTGAGCGCCGTCTCGATTCCTGTGATCGGTGGTCTCGGCGGCGGTCCCTGGCTCGATGGCCGGATGCGGATGGCGCACGCCGTCATCGGCTACGGCGCGAACGCGCTCGACTCGACGATTGAAACGTACGCGAACGTCGCCAGAATCACGCTCGACGCCATCACGGCTTACGCAGAGGATGTGCGGGCCGCGCGTCAGATCAGGGGCGGCATTCAGGTCACACCGGCGCCTTGATCGGATCTTCCGTGCCCACCGCAGTCATCGACGGCATCACGACGCGCTACGAGGTGGTCGGCTCCGGGCCGCCCCTGCTGATGTTCTCGCCAGGCGGCTTCGACGCAACCCTGGAGAAATGGACGACACTCGGCTCGTACGCCCGGATCAAGCTGCTGGACCATCTGCGCGAAAGGTACAGCTGCATCATTTTCGACCGCCGCGAGTGCGGAGAATCGGGCGGACGCATCGAACGCGTGACGTGGCCCCATTTCGTGGCGCAGGGCAAGGGACTGCTGGATCACCTGAACATCGCGCGCGCGCACCTGATCGGCGGCTGCATGGGATGCTGTCCGGTTACGGCGTTCGCGGTCGCCTACCCGCACGCCGTACTCAGCATGGTGCTGTATTGGCCCGTCGGCGGCGCCAAGTACCGAATCAACAGCCACCACCGCTTTGCCGAGCATCTTGCGTACGTGCAGCAGCACGGCCTGGAGCAGGTCGTTCAACTGGTGAGAAATGAAGGCAAGCCATTCAATGCCGATCCGAGAGGCGGACCGTGGGCCACGGTCATCAATCGCGACCGCAGCTTCGCGGAATCCTACGCACGACAGAACGCGGACGACTACAAGCTGATAGTCGCCGGCATGGCTCGGACCTTGTTCGACAGGGACACCGCTCCAGGGGCCGAGCCCGAAGACCTGCTGCGCCTGGACATCCCCGCCCTTGTTGTTCCGGGCCGGGACGCCTCCCACGCGACCTCCGCGGCAAGGTACCTCGAGGAGTGCCTGCCTCGTGCCGAGTACTGGGATGTCGCCGTTGCCGATCAGACAGAGGACAAGGTCGCAGCCCGGCTGCTGCGATTCCTCGATAGCGCCCCTGCACACGCTCGCGGCGGCCCGAGCCAGCCGCCCCTCGGCTCGGCTCGAGACAACCCTGCGCCAGCCGACGGGGTCAAGGACTCAGCCACATCATGATCATCGACATTCACGGCCACTACACCACCGAACCGCAGGCGCTCCACCTGTTCCGCGACAGGCAGCTGGCAGGCCTCGCCGATGCCGCCCGCAAGCCCGCTTCGATCGATCTGGGCATCAGCGACGAGGTTCTCGTCAAGAGCGTCGAACCCCAGCTCAGGTTCCAGAAAGAGCGCGGCACCGATCTCACCATCTTCTCTCCGCGCGCCTCCGGCATGGCGCACCACGTCGGGTCGGAGCCAGTGAGCAGACAATGGACCACAGTCTGCAACGACCTCATCCACCGCATCTGCACGCTGCTCCCCGGGAATTTTGTCGCCGCCGGCCAGCTGCCCCAGTTTCCAGGCGTATCGCCCGCGAACTGCGTACCCGAGCTCGAACGGATCGTCAACGAGCTCGGCTTCGTCGGCGTCAACCTCAACCCCGACCCGACGGGCGGCTACTGGACGGATCCGCCGCTGACCGATCGCCATTGGTACCCGATCTACGAGAAATTGTGCGAGCTCGAGGTGCCGGCGATGATTCATGTCTCCTCGTCCTGCAATCCGAATTTCCACGCGACCGGCGCGCATTACCTCAACGCCGACACCACCGCCTTCATGCAGCTGATTCAAGGCGATCTCTTCAAGGATTTTCCCATGCTGAAATTCGTCATCCCGCACGGCGGCGGGGCTGTGCCGTTCCATTGGGGCCGCTACCGCGGCATGAGCCTGGACATGAAGAAACCGCCGCTCGCCGAACACGTGATGAAGAACGTGTTTTTCGACACCTGCGTCTACCATCTGCCGGGCATCGAGCTGCTCGCCAAGGTGATTCCGGCCGACAACATCCTGTTCGCGTCCGAGATGATTGGCGCGGTGAAGGGCATCGACCCGGAGACCGGGCACTATTTCGACGACACGAAACGCTACATCGATCAAGCCGGCGCCCTCTCCGCGACACACCGACACAAGATCTACGAGGGCAACGCCCGTCGCGTCTACCCGCGTCTCGACGCGCTGCTGACCCGGCGCGGTTACCCGGCAGCCGAGGTCGCGTGAGCGCCATGCCCACTCCTCCCACATCCGACATCCGGCGCGACTTCACGCGCGTCGCTCCCGAGGTCGTGCAGCGCGCGTCCGCGTTCGCCGCGTCGGTCCTCTCCGATGTCGCGGGCCGTCGCGGCACCCTCGACGGCCGCATCGCGCCGCTGTCGCCGTCGATGCGCATGGCGGGCCCCGCGCTGACGGTCGAGGTTCGGGCAGGCGACAACCTGTTGGTCCACGCCGCAATATCGATAGCCCGGCCTGGGGACATCCTGGTGATCGACGGCAAGGGCGACCGCACGTGTGCGCTGATGGGTTCGCTGATGATCAACGCCTGCAGGAAGCTGGGTCTCGCCGGCGTCGTCATCGATGCCGCTGTCCGCGACACCGAGGAACTGAGGGAGCTTGGCTTTCCTGTGTATTGCGTCGGCGCGAATCCCAGGGGACCGACCAAGTTCGGTCCCGGCCGGATCAACTGGCCGATCTCGTGTGGCGGCGAGGCAATCAACCCCGGCGACCTCATCGTCGGCGACGCCGACGGCGTCGTCGCCATCGAGCGGGACAAGGCCGAATCGCTCCTGGACTTGGCGGCCAGCAAGGTCGAGGAAGAACGCGCGCGCATCACCGACATCCTCGCCGGCAGGAACTTGAGTCCCAAGTGGCTCGAAGGATCGCTCCGGGCAGCAGGCGTCCTGAAAAACGGGGAGACGTTGTGACGTGTCGCCGGACGGGCAGCGGTTTCTCATGATCAAGGACAGCAGCGGCACGGACCAGACCGCCGCGCCCGCCAGCCTCATCGTCGTCCTCAACTGGAGGGAAGAGTGAAGCGTCTGGTACCGACGAACTGACCTGGCGCCCACTCTGGCACACGCCTCGTCCCGTGTGAAGTCATCGCCCCGATCGCTGCTGCGGCACCTCGACGATCTGCGCCGCGACACCCGCTTTTCGCCGCTGTTCGATCGGCTTCGGCCGGGCTCCAAGTATGGAGAATGTGGCACACTGGAAAGGGCAAAGCACGATGACACTAGTGTCGCGGCTCAGAAGTTCGTTGTCGCACCGAGGGCGCCGAGGCGCCCGCACGACACTAGCGCTCTTCCTGTCGCTGGCGCTGTGCGCTGGTCATGCGGGGCAGGCGCTCGCCGAACCGGTGACGGTACGGGTGGGGATCGTCAACGCCAGCAGCGACGTCGCCTTCTTCATCGCCGACCAGAAGGGCTACTTCCGGCAGGAAGAGATCCTCGTCGCCTTCACGGCGTTCGACTCGGCGGCGAAGATGATCGCGCCGCTCGGCGTCGGCCGGCTCGAGGTCGGCGGCGGCTCCCCGTCGGCGGGACTCTACAACGCGGTCGCCCGCGGCATCGCCATCACGATCGTCGCCGACAAGGGATCGACGCCGCCCGGCTACGGCTTCCAGCCGCTGCTGGTGCGCAAGGACCTGGTCGAAAGCGGGCGCTACAGATCGCTCAAGGATCTGAGGGGCATGAAGATCGCCGGCAGCGCCCCGGGCAGCGCCTCGACCTCGACGTTGAACGAAGCTCTCAAGCAGGGCGGCCTGAAGTACGCCGATGTCGAGCGCGTGTTCATGGGGTTCCCGCAGCACGTCCTCGCGCTCCAGAACAAGGCTGTCGATGCCGCGATGACGACCGAACCCTCGGCGACACGGGCGGTGCAGAGCGGCGCCGCGGTCCGCGTGATGGGCGACGACGAGATCTACCCTGGGCATCAGCTTGCGGTCGTGCTCTACGGCGGCGGGTTTGCGAAGGGCCGGCCCGAGATCGCCCGCCGGTTCATGCGTGCTTACCTGAAAGGCGTGCGCGATTACAACGACGCGCTCGAGGCGGGCCGGCTCGCGGGCCCGAACGCCGGCGAGGTGATCGCCATTCTGACGCGGTCAACGGCGATCAAGGATCCTGCTGTCTTCCGGGCGATCCACGCGCACGGTTGCAACCCCGACGGCCGCGTGCACGAGCCCAGCCTGAGGAACGACCTCGAGTTTTTCAAGAGCGAGAAGCTGATCGAGGGCGTCGTGAGCATCAGTCAGGTGATCGATCACTCGTTCGTGGACTGGGCGGTCAACGAGCTCGGACCGTACCAGCGCCCGGCCGCGCGACGCTGACGCATGCCGGCGAACGGGGACTCGAGCACCCACCCGGCGGCATTCGCGCCGAAGATCGTCATACGTCATCTCACCAGACAGTTCCGCACGCGCCGTCAGCTGGTCACCGCGGTGGACGATATCTCGCTGGAGATTGCCACCGGGACCTTCTTCACGATCGTCGGCCCGAGCGGCTGTGGAAAGACCACGCTCCTGCGGATCATCGCCGGACTGGACACGCCGACGAGCGGCGAGGTGACGATCGCGCGGAGTCACCCGGACAAGCCGGGCAACTCGATGGTGTTTCAGGGGGACTCGATCTTCCCCTGGATGACGGTGTACGACAATGCCGCCTACGGGCTCCGGCTGCGGCGGCGGCCGCCAGCCGAGATCCGCGACGTCGTGAACCATTTCCTCGACCGCACCGGGCTCACCAGGTTTGCCCGTGCCTACCCGCACCAGTTGTCCGGCGGGATGAAGCAGCGGGTGTCGATCGCGCGCGCATTCGCCAACGATCCCGAGATCCTGCTGATGGACGAACCGTTCTCGGCGCTCGACGAGCAGAACCGGACGCTGTTGCACGAAGAGCTGCTGCGGATCTGGGACGAGACCAAGAAGACCGTGATCTTCATCACCCACAGCGTCGATGAGGCGGTGTCTCTGGGCGACCGGATCCTGCTTATGACCGCCCAGCCGGGCCGAACCAAGGCGTTGATCGACGTCCCCTTCGACCGGCCGCGCCAGGTGCTCGCGCTGCGCGCCGACCCGAGGTACGGCGAGCTGGTGTTCGCGATCTGGAGCCAGTTGCGCGGCGAAGTCGAGCGGGAGCGCGCCGGCGAGGCGCCGGTGAGTCGCCCGTGAGCGTCGAGCTCCCCCACCCATCCGAGGGCGAGCCGGCAGCGGATCGCGCTGTCGGTGACCAACCGCGAGCGAATGATCAGCGTCGCGTCGCCGCTGGCGCTGCTGCTGCTGTGGGAAATCGCCGTGCGCGCCGGCGTCGTCGATGCCCGATTCTTCCCCGCGCCCTCGCGTATCCTCCGCACGCTCGTGAGCCTCCTGGAATCCGGCGAGCTGTGGGCGAATACCTGGGCGAGCCTTCAGCGGCTGTTCTGGGGATCGCTCATCGGCATCATCCCGGCCCTGTTGCTGGGCATCGTCATGGGCCTGAACCGGCCGGCGCGGGCGATCGTCGAACCGCTGGTGGCAGCGACCTATCCGGTGCCGAAAAGCGCGATCTTCCCGCTCATCCTGCTGATCTTCGGGCTGGGCGAGGCGTCGAAGGTCGCAATGGTCGCGATCGGCGTGTTCTATCCCGTCCTGATCAACGCCGCGGCAGGCGTGCGCGAGATCAACGCCATCTATCTCGATGTCGGCCGCAATTTCCGCGCCAGCCCGTGGCAGATGTTTGTCACGATCGCGCTTCCCGGCGCGCTGCCGCTGGTCATGACCGGTATCAAGCTGGGCGTCGGCATGGGGCTGATCCTGATCGCCGTCGCCGAGATGATCGGCGCGCAAGGCGGCCTGGGCTACATGATCTGGAACGCCTGGGAGATCCTGTCGGTGGAGACGATGTACGTCGGCCTCCTGGTGATCGCGCTGCTGGGGTTTCTCTTCACGTTCGCGCTGAACGAGCTCGAACGCTGGATCATTCCCTGGAAGGCCGACCGCTAGTAGTGGCCCGCGATCGATAATCCCCCGCCTTATTGGACACCCCGCCCGACAAACATGTTACGTTCTGACACGCGTCGAAGGAGGGTTCTACATGGGACAGATTGCGCAGGACATCGGTCGCGGGTGGCTGCCTCGTCACCTTCGCGCGGGGCTGGTGATCACTGCGCTGCTGTCGCGGCATCGACATCGTTGACGGCGCAGGAGCCGATCGTCATTCGAGTAGCGAACGCTCATCGATGGCAAAGGGGGAGTGCAGAGGAATGCCACCGTGGTCGTGGAAGCAGGAAAGATCAAGAGCGTTGGACAGGCGACACAAGGACGCGTCTCGTACGATTTTCCGCAACTCACGCTCTTGCCGGGTTTGATCGACACGCACGTCCACATCGATACGCACTTCGGGAAGAGTGGCAGGGCCACGGCCGAAGGTGAAACGCCACAGGAGTCGATGCTGTACGCTGCGGAAAATGCGTACGCGATGCTCAATAGCGGCTTCACCACGACACAGAGTCTCGGCTCGCCTCTGGATCGTGACGCTGCGGGATGCCATTGCCAGAGGGATGCTGCCTGGTCCGCGTCTGTTGACGTCGATCTCCCCGATCCGTGAGGACACGGGCACCCCCGACCAGATCCGGCAGTTCGTCCGCAAGGTTGTCGCAGACGGCGCCGATCGTGATCAAGCTCTTTGCCTCGAAGAGCATCCGCGAAGGCGGCGGTCAGACCATGACCGACGCCCAGATCGAAGCCGGCTGCGACGAAGCGAAGCGACTAGGCAAGCGTACCTGGGTTCACGCGCACGCTGATTCGGCGGTGAAGGCGGCGGCGGTCGCCGGCTGCTGGGCCGTCACGCATGGAAGCCAGGTGACTGACGCGACCCTGGCTGTGCTGGCTCAACGCGGCACGTTCTTCGAACCCAACATTGGACTCCTGCTGCAGAACTACATCGAAAACAAGAGCTCGGTATCTCGGCATCGGGAATTTCAACGAAGCCGGCTTCGCCTTCATGGAGAAGGGGATCCCGGTCAATCTGGACATGTTCAGGCGAGCGCTGAAGATCAAGGGCCTGAAGCTCCTGATGGGCACTGATGCGGGTGCCGGCGCGCATGGGCAGAACGCCCGGGAGATTGTCTACCGTGTTCAGCGAGCCGGTCAGCCTGCAATGGACGCCATTGTCGGCGCGACATCGCTCGCGGCGGACGCGCTGGGCCTGAAGGACAGGATCGGCTCGATTGCGCCGGGCCTTGAAGCCGATCTGATAGCGGTTGACGGCGATCCGATCAAAGACGTCACGGCTCTCCAGCGTGTCGTGTTCGTCATGAAGGGCGGAAAGGTTTACAAGAGCGGACCCGGCAGAGTGAGGTGAGAATCGTGACAGTGCAACCGAACCGCAGGACGTTCATGGTGGCGGTGGGCGGGGCGTTGATCACCTCGTCGCTTGGCCGCAGGAGTATCGACGCGCAGCCGCGGCCGATGTTGGCTTACGTCGGCTGTTTCACCGCTGGCGACGGCCGTGATGCCGATGGCCACGGCATCACCGTGTTCCGAATCGATCCGCTCTCCCATCAATGGACGCAGGTGCAGCAGCTTGCGGATATTGCCAATCCGAACTTTCTGACTGTCGATCGCCGGCGGCGGTGTCTCTATTCGGCCGATGGCGGCCGGCGGGAATTCGCGTCGGCGTTCCGCATCGATCCGCGCACGGGCGAGTTGACGATGCTGAACCGCCAGCCGACGGGACGAGACGGCGGGCTGCACGTCATCGTCGATCCGACGGATGGCTTTCTGCTCGTGCCGCACAATCCCGGCACGATCGCCGTGCTTCCGATCCGGCCGGACGGCTCGCTCGCGCCGATGAGCGATGCTGCAGACTGGTCGGGCACGCTCGGCCCACACAGAACCGAGCAGACCACGCCACACCCTCATCACATTCAATTCGACCGTCGCGGCCGATTTCTGATCGTGCCGGACAAGGGCCTCGACCTGGTGCATGTGTTCACGCTCGACACGGCGACCGGGAAACTCGTGGCGAACAAACCGCCGTCGGTCGCTGCGCGGTCAGGTTCGGCCCCGCGACACGTCGTCCTGCATCCAGCTGGACGCCATGCCTACGTCGTCAACGAGCTCGATTCGTCGGTCACGACATACCGGTTTGACGAGGACCGTGGCACGCTCGAGCCGATTCAAGTCATCCCGACGATTCCGACGACCTTCACCGGCAACAACACAGGCGCCGAAATCGCCGTGACCAGGTCGGGCCGATTCGTGTACGCCTCGAACCGCGGGCACAACAGCATCGCGATTTTCGCCGTGGAGGAATCCGGCGCCCTTTCTCACGTGGGGTGGGAATCGACACGCGGCAGGACGCCGCGGTTTATCGGTCTCGATCCGTCAGAGACCTTTCTGTACGCGGCGAACCAGGACAGCAATAACATCGTCGCGTTCCGTGTGGATCAGTCCAGCGGCGCTCTGTCGCCGACGGGCTACGTCGTCGAGGTCGGTGCACCGACGTGCATCGTCTTCGCGATTCCAGGATCGGTTTGAGCCGGCGCCGACTGGCGAGCAAGAAACGCGAATAACCCAGTACACAGCAGTCGGAGGCGTTGACGTGACCGGAAAGCCCCCAAACCAGAACCGGACCTGCCTGGCAAGCGCCGTTCTCGCCGTGGCTCTGGTCGCCATACAGCCCGTCACCACGCAGGAACGCCGGATCGACGACTTCTTCGGCGCGTTCACCGATGAATGGGTCCGGATGAACCCCAACCAGGCGACCGCCGCCCGGTACTTCACCGGACCCGAGCAGGACGCCCTCGAGACGCAGCTCACGCCGCAGACGCGCGAATGGGGTCATCGGCGGGTGGAGCTCGCCAGGCGCGGACTGGCCGACCTGAAGACGTTCGATCGCGATCGCCTGACCCAGCACCAGCGGCTTTCCGCCGACCTCATGCAGTGGCAGCTCGAGATGATCGTCGAGGGCGAGAAGTACGAGGACTTCTTCTTCCCACTCGAGCAGTTCGCAGGAGCGAACATCGATCTCGTCAGCGCGCTCACGGTCGTGCATCCCCTGATCACCGAGAAGGACGCGGTGAACTACGTGGCGCGTCTCGGGCAGGTCGGCGCGCGCATGGAGGAAGCCACTGCCGAAGCGCTCCGGCTCTCGGAGAAGCGGATGGCGCCGCCCCGGTTCATCGTGCGCGCGACGCTCGCGCAGATGCAGCAGTTCGTCAGCACACCGGCGGCGCAGAACCCGTTCGTCACCGCGTTTGCGGACCGGATGGCCGCGGCGGGGAGCATTCCAGAAACGAAACGCCAGGAGCTTCGCGCCGCGGCCGAGCGGATTACGGCCGCGCAGGTCTATCCCGCGTGGCGCAACGCGATTGCCGTCCTCGAGCCGCTCGCCGATCGCGCAACCGACGATGCCGGGCTGTGGCGGTTCAAGGGCGGCGCGGACGCCTACGCGTACAACCTGCGGCGATTCACGACCACCAACCTGTCCGCCAACGAGATCCACCAGATCGGCCTGCGCGAGGTGGCGCGGATTGAGAAGGAGATGGACGCCATCCTGCGGCGCCTCGGGCGGACGGATGGCTCGGTAAGCGACCGCATCGAACAGCTCGAGAAGGACCTGGCCTACCCGGTCTCAGAGGAGGGCCGCACGCGCATCATGGCCGACGTCGAGCAGATCATGCGCGATGCCGAGCGCCGGGCCGCGGCGCTGTTCGACCGCGTGCCACGCGCACCGGTAATCGCCCGGGCGTTCCCGCGCTTCCGCGAGGCGACCGCCGCCGCCAGCTATAACGTGCCGGCACGGGACGGCTCTCGTCCTGGCACGTTCCAGATTCCGCTACGGCCCTCGTACATGACGAAGTTCGGCCTGCGCACGCTCGTGTACCACGAGACCGTGCCCGGGCATCATTTCCAGCTCGCGCTGGAGCTCGAGAACGACGCGAACCCGCGCTTTCGGCAGATTCGTGCGCTCGGGGGCATCTCAGCCCTCACGAGGGCTGGGGCCTGTACGCCGAACGGCTGGCGGCCGAGTCGGGCTGGTACGAGAACGATCTTGAAGGGCAGCTTGGCCAGCTCGACGCGGCGCTGTTCCGCGCGCGCCGGCTGGTGGTCGACACCGGCCTGCATGCGAAGCGCTGGACGCGGCAGCAGGCCATCGACTACGGCATCGAGGCGAGCGAGATCGATCGCTACGTCGTCATCCCGGGGCAGGCGTGCGCGTACATGCTCGGCCAGCTCAAGATTGTCGAGTTGCGCGACAAGGCGCAGCGGATCGCTTGGCAGCCGGTTCTCCCCCAAGGCCTTTCACAACGAGGTGTTGATGACAGGAACCGTGCCGCTCCCGATCCTCGAGCGACAGGTGGACGCGTACATCCGCTCAGTCGCCGGAAAGCCGCAGGACCAGCCTGTAAAATGAGCGGTTGCAGCCGGCTCGGGCAACGCCAAGGACGCCTCGAGGTGCCACCGCAGCGACTTCTCCCATGCCCCGTCTGCGACGGAATTGACGACCGCCGTCACGGATGCGGCCGCTGGGTGTTGTTTGTTTCGTGGTCTTGTGGCGGCTCCGCGCGATTCCCGTGAGGGCCACCTGGAAGAGGGCTATATGGCTGCGTTGGCGAACGGTTGCGCCGCGGGTTGGAAGCAAAAGGACCATGAGAAGATTCAGCATTACGATCGACATCGCCGCGCCGGCGGACCGGGTGTGGCAGGTGATGAGCGACACGGACCGATGGCACGAATGGACCCCGTCGGTCACCAGCGTCAAGCGGCTCGGCGCTGGCCCGTTCGCCGTCGGGAGCCGGGTGGTGATCCGTCAGCCGAGATTTCCGCCAGCGTTGTGGAAGATGTCGGCGATTGAGCCGGGCCGGAGCTTCACCTGGATCAGTGTCGCCCCCGGACTTCGGGTCGTCGCGCATCACGGGGTCGAGCCCACGGCGGCCGGAAGCCGCGCGACGTTGTCGCTCGATCTTCAGGGGATCTTCGGCGGCGTGTTCGGAAGGATGACGAAAGACATCACTGAACGATATCTCGCCCTCGAGGCGAAGGGCCTCAAGGCACGCAGCGAGAATCCTGAGTTTCGACATGGAGACGCATCGGCCTGACGATGCTGGCACTCACATATGAACGCGCGACCGTCTGGAGATGCGATTGTGACGGTCAATCGACAAATGATCGGGAGGAACGAACCATGAAGCTCCGTAGTCGTCCCGTCGCTGGATTGCTGAAAGCACTCGTCTTGTGTGCCCCCGCACTGCTGACGGTTCCGTCCGCGATGCAGGCTCAGGCGCCGGCCGCAATCCCGCCCCACCCGTTGACTCAATTGCCGCAGCACAAGGTCACCTCTGCCCAGCTCCTCACATGGGAAAAGGAGCTGTCGAACTGGGGCCGCTGGGGTCCGAACGATCAGCGCGGCACGTTGAACCTGATCACGCAGGCAAAAAGCCTCGCCGCGCTACGCCTGGCAACGGAGGGAATTTCGGCCTCACTGCATCACTTCGTCGAGCCAAAGACGACGATCGACAACAACAACATGAACGTTGAGTTCAAGCACTGGAACACGACCGTGGATCCGAAGTCCGGAAAGCCCCAGGGGGCGCTGGACGCGATGACCTTCGCCATTCATGACGGCGGAGACACGCACATGGATGCCCTCTGCCACTATCCGGTCGAGAGCACGAGAGGCAAGCTACAGCTCAACTACAACGGGTACCCGCAGGAACTGTTACCGGAGGGCTGCGGGATCCTGTCGATCGACAAGATGGGCAAGGGCTACATTACTCGCGGCGTCCTCGTCGACATGCCCCTGCTCAAGGGCGTGGAGTGGATGGAGGCGCGCACGCCGATCTTCGTATCGGACCTCGAGGCGTGGGAAAAGTTCGCGAACGTCAAGATCGGCAGCGGGGACGCGGTATTCATCCGGACAGGCCGGTGGGCGCGTCGTGCGAAGACCGGGCCGTGGAACGCGGCGCGCGAGACCCCAGGCCTCCACGCATCGGTGTTGCCCTGGATCAGACAGCGGGATGTTGCCGTGCTCAGCGGGGAAGGCGTCGTCGACGCCCAGCCCTCCGGCGTGGAGGGCTGGAACCGGCCGATCCACAGCATCGCCATCACGATCTTGGGGCTGCCGATGGTCGACAACGGCTACTTCGAGGACGTCGCCGCGATCGCTGCCCGCTTGAAGCGGTGGGAATTCATGGTCTCCTGGGCGACGATACAGGTCCCGAACGGGACGGCGTCGCCGTTCACGGCGCTTGCGACGTTCTAGCTAGCAGGTTGCTGAAAAACGCAGTCTGAAGTGAAAACTGAGAACGGAGAAGTTAGAAGGCTGGAGTTGATCAGGTTGCTGGCTTTTTCTGCAACCTGCTCGGGCTCCGTCACTCAATCGCTGTGAAATCTGCCATGGAAGGGGACTGACGGCCGATCGCCTACGGCCACGCGTACTCGAACGGACCGAGCGCCATGTGCTGACCGGAATGATCGTACTCGACGCCGTTGGCGACCCGGAAACGAGTCGTCGCGCCGAGCTCGCCGTGCTTGAGAATGATTCCCTCCGGGAGAACGATGCCGGGATGCGATTCGGCGCCCGTGACAGGATTCCGGATCGGACCGCATTCGACCTCCACGTACCTCCCGCATCTGAGGCGTGTCCTCATGCCATCGAAGACGAGATCGTACGGGACCGCGTAGGGCCCGTGCACCTTCGGCCATGTCCAGCCCAGGACCTGCCACGGTCCCCCGATCTTGCCTCCGAGGAGCGCTTCAATCGCCGCGCGCTGCGCAGGATCCGCGCGCTCATCGATCAGGACAAGCGCCTCGCCGTTGCCCTCATGGATCGCGCCGGGCCAATTGACGTAGACGGAAAAATTCAGCCCGTCCAGCTTGATCTCGCCATAGGAGCCTTCCTCGACGTGCCACGTCCAGCCGCCCTTCGCACTTTCCCGTGGTCGGTCGCGCATTGAAGTTGCAGGGACAGCCCCAATCGCAGTTGCACGAGACGAGGACTTTTCCGTTGAGGCGCCAGCTCGTCGGCCACGTCGTCCTCCGATCGTCCGGACAACAGGCGCGTTACCGTCGGGCGCGCCTTCTGACCAGTGTCGTCGAAGAGCTTGTTCCACTTGTCCGCCTCGTCGAGGGAGCGGATCGGATCCGACTGGAGGACCTTCACACCCTTGAGCGGCGAGGCGACCCTGGTGTTGCTGGGCACGTAATTCATGCTCACGAAGTGCTGCTGCCCCTCGCCCAGCAGGTACTCGTAGAAGAGGAGCGCCGCGTTGGGGTGAGGTGCTCGCCGCGCGACGCCGACGGCGTTCGAGCGGGCGACGGCGGGCTCCAGCGCGAACCAGTCCACCGGTGCGCCCCTCTTTTTCGCCTGCTCGGGCATGTAGTTGTAGACGGTGAGCGCCAGCGGCACCTCACCCGAGATCACCATGTTGTTGAGGAGCGTGTGTCCCTGCCAGACGGACACGCCGTTGGTGGCAACCAGGTCGCGGAAGAACTTGAGCCCTGCCTCGCCCCCGCCCATGATGTCCACAACGGAGGCGAACCAGTCCTGGTCCTTCGCCTCGATGCCGAGTTTGCCCTTCCACTTCGGGTCGAGGAGGTCCTTGTACGTCTTCGGCAGGCTCTCCTTCTTGACGAGGTTGGTGTTGTAGGCCTGCACCCACACGGAAAGCAGCGTCGCAGCCCATTCGCGGTGCGGGGGCAACGAACCCGGCTGCAGGTCCTTGTGGACCGGCGAGTCCACCGCCAGCAGGATCTTCTCGCGCGAGAGCGCCTCCATTTCCGGCGAGCCGAAGTGAATCACATCGACGTCATATTTCTTCGCGGAGGCCTCCGCGACCGTACGCTGCAGGACCTGGTCCGTCCCCGCGCGCCACACCGTGACCTTGACACCGTATTTCGTCTCGAACGGCTTCACGAGGATCGGGAAGATCCTTCTCGGCAATCGTCGTGTAGAGGCGTGAGCGCGCCCTCCTTCTTCGCTCCGGCGACGATCCTGTCCAGGCGGTCGGGCCCACTGTAGGTCGCCAGCGAGCGTCCTGCGCCCGGCACGCTGCAGCCGTGCGAGGCCACGCGAGCTCGCGGTCCGGCGAGCGACGCCCGCGCGCCGAAGCAGCTCCCGAACCGGCCAGGCGATCAAGGTCATCCACGCTTTCGATCCGCTCGATGCCATGTCGCTGCCTCTCAGTCGGCGTGGTTCAGGTTTTCCTCGAAGTGTCGGGGCGCGAAACCCTTGCCCTCGGGTGTGGGCTCGGTCGGGCGCGGGATCACCGTCTTCTGGAAAAGGAGATTCATGAACATGATCATCGGCTTCGATTTCAGGACCAGCGCGCGAGCGGGCTTCGTGGCACTTGCGTTGAAGTGCTGGTGCACGCAGTTCATGTGCACGATGGCGACGTCGCCCGCCTTCCAGTCGTAGCGGATGCCGTCGTGGATCTCGTAGCCCTCACCGTCGAGAATGTAGAAGGCGGCCTCGTTCACGTGCCCGTGCTTCTGCGTGCGTCCACCCGGCGCGTATTCCTCCAGGTGGATGTGCAGCGTCTGGGTCATTCCGTCGGCCGGCTCGATGAAGTGCTTGCTGAACGACTGCGGGCCGTCGTTGAAGAGGAGCTCTCGGCCCTTGACGACGCGCGGCATCGACCGCAGCCGTGCGAGCTCGTCCCTGAGGCTGTAATCGCCCTGGATGGCGCGCACGAAGACGCGCGGCCTTCTTGCTGCTGTAATGCGATTCCCTGCCCATGGCAGCCTCCTGCCTAGCGGCCTCCGCCGAAGAGCTGGTCGTAAAGTGTTTTCCATTTGTCGTACTCGTCGATCGTCACTCGCGCATCGACGAACGTCATCGGCAGCTTGTTGAGCGGCGTATCGATCTTCCTGCTGGTCGGCACGAAATCGCGCGCGGCAAGAATCTTCTGGCCTTCCTCGCTCAGC
The DNA here is from genome assembly GCA_963745495.1 of uncultured Acidobacteriota bacterium. GTDB lineage: Bacteria > Acidobacteriota > Vicinamibacteria > Vicinamibacterales > CAVVIG01 > CAVUXJ01. The sequence goes on along the minus strand of CAVUXJ010000009.1, from coordinate 138,906 downwards.
TCGAAATCGTAGAAGAGCACGGCCGCGTGCGGGTGCGGCGCCTTGCGCGCCACAGCCACGCCGTTGGGGCGCGCAATGGCATGGCCGATCGTGAACCAATCGATCGGCGCGCCTTGCACCTTCAACTGCTCGGCCTTGTAGTTGTAGACCGTGAGGGCGAGCGGCACCTCGCCCGACACCACGAGCTGCGTGAGGAGCGTGTGGCCCTTCCGCACCGAGATGCGATTTGCGGCGACGATCTCCTTGAACACCTTCCTGCCCTTTGCCTCGCCAATGTCGCTGAACACGCCGGCGAGCCAGTCGGAGTCCTCCTGTTCGATGCCGAGCTTGCCCTTCCACTTCGGATTGAGGAGGTCTTCCCACGTCTTCGGCAGCTCTTCCTTCTTCACGAGCCTGGTGTTGTACGCCTGCACGAAGACATTCAGCCGCGTGCCGACCCATTCGCCGTGCGGACGGATGGCGGGCGCGATCAGGTCCGCATGGTACGGGCTCTTCACGAGCTGCAGGATCTGTTCGCGGTGCAGCGACTCGAGCTCGGGGCCGTTGGTCTCGATGACGTCCACGGTGAACCGGTTGGCGCGGCTCTCCTGCACGGCGCGATGGAGCACGTTCTCGGACCCGGCGCGCCAGACGCTCGCCTTGATGCCGTACTTCTTCTCGAAGGCCGCCACGACGCGGGCCGAGATCGGTCGTCTGAGCGGAGGTGTAGATGTTGAGCACGCCTTCCTTCTTCGCGCCAGCGACGATCTTCTGCAGGCGATCGGCGCCCTGGTAGAGCGCCACGTCGGCCGCCGCCGCGCCGGGCTTCACCTGCGCGGAACGACGGCAGGCGGCCAACTTCGCTCCTTCGGAGCGACGTCGAGGCTCGCCGAGCCCTGGCGAAGGCAGCCGCCGCGAGGAGGCCGGCGGCGAAGGCGAATCGTCGTCTGTTCATGGCGTGGCTCCTGACGGCTGACGCTTGCGTCGAATGTCGCGCGTCATCCGGCGTCCCTCTTGGCTCGCTGTCCCCTGAGGAAGAGATCCGACCAGATTGTCGCCCACTTCTCGGTCCTCGTCCAGCGTGATCACCGGATCGATCACTTCGAAGGGAAAGGTGTTCAAGGTCGAATTCACGGCGAGGCTCGAGGGTACGCGATTGCTGTCCCTGATGATCCTCTGTCCGTCGGGCGAGAGCATGAAGTCGGCGAAAAGGAGCGCCGCGTTCGGGTGAGGCGCGCGGCGCGCGACGCCGATGGCATTGGGCCGCCCGAAGGTGGGCTTGATCGCCTTCCAGCGGATCGGGGCACCCTTCACGGTAAGACGTTCCGCGTTGTGGTTGTAGATATTTGCCGCGAGCGGGATCTCACCCGAGGAGATCAGCTCACCGATGAGCGTGTGCCCGCTGCGGATCTGCGGCTTCGCCTCCGCCAGCCTGCGGAAGAAGAGAAGCCCCTGTTCCTCGCCCATGCGTTTCACCATGGCGCCAAACCAGTCGACGTCGCCCGCCTCGATACCGACCCTGCCGACGAACCGCGGGTGAAGAAGATCGTCGTAGGAATTCGGGACCTCGTGAGGCTTCACGAGGTTGGTGTTGTAGCCGATGGTGAAGAAGTTGAAGCGGTCCGCGACGTAATGCCGGTGCTTCGGAAAAGCGCCAGGGGGCAGGTCGCTGAAATAGGGGCTGCGGAACTCGTCGAGCAACTGTTCGCGGTAGAGCGCCTCCATCTGCGGGGCCGTTCGTCTCCAGGACGTCGCAGACGAAGCGGCCGGCGCGCGCCTCGGTGACGGCGCGCTGCACGACCTTTTCGCTGCTGGCGCGCCAGAGCTGCGTCTTGACGCCGAACCGCTTCTCGAAGGCAGCGGTGAAGGGAACGGAATCCTTCGTGTTGAGCGACGTGTAGATGACCACCTGGCCTTCCCGGCGAGCGCCAGCGAGGATGCGGGCTTCCCGATCCGCCCCTTGCAGAAGGTACAGGGCGCGATGCGGCGAGTCCGCGGCCTTCGGCTGGGCGCGCGCCATCCACGGGGCACACAGCAGCCCCAGCACGGCGCGGTGGAACGCCCGGCGGTCAGGATTCATGGAACGGTCTGCGGAACCCGAGATGGCAGGTCTGCCCCCTCAAGGGCATAAGCCTCGTCCATCCGCGGCGTGAGCCCCTGTTTGGCCAGCGCTTCCGCGAACCACTGGCGCACCCGCGGCGACTCGTCGGCGTAGTCGATCTGGTCGCCGCCGAGGCGCCTGGAAATCCACGCCTTCGGCACACCCTGGGCGTTCCTGATCGCGACCCCTTCGGACTTGAACGCGAGGTAGCGCGCCGGCGTGGTGCCGGTGTTGAAGTGCTGGTGGAACCAGAGGTTGGGCGGAACGATCATCGTCCCCTCCTTCCACTCGTAGCGCTGCGGCTCCTCGCCCTCCGGCCACATCAGGCTGAAACCCTCCCCGCTCATGACGATGACGTGCGCGCCTGGGCCATGGGCATGGGCCTTCTTGTAGGTGCCCACAGGGAACTGCGAGATGTGGCTGTTCATGGAGCCCTTCGCCATGCTGAAGCGGATGTGCCCGCCCCCCGCGCCGCGCTCCTTGGCGGCCATCAGCGGCAGGTTCACCGCGTCGGCCACGAAGTTCGTGTCGAGCAGGAGCCCGCGCTGCTCGCCCTTGTTGGCGAAGTAGTCCGGCTCGCCATTGAAGCGGTCCCTGAAGTCGTAGCGTGTGTTGAAGACGAAGTCGATGTCGCCGAAGGCATTGATGATCACCGGCGCATTGGTCACGGCGACAAAGCGCGCGGCGTCCTTGCCGGAGCCGTTGAAGTGCTGGTGCCAGGTGTTGAGCGGAATGGCGAACAGCGCGCCCGCCTTCCACTCGAACGTGATTTTCTGCCCGGCGTCGTTCCAGACCGCCGTCGAACCCCGTCCGTCGAGGACGTAGATCATTTCCTCGAACAGCTGGCGCTGGGGAGCGAGCTCCTTGCCGGGTGGAATCTCGCAGACGTAGCAATCGTTCGAGGTGCGCGAGGCATCGTGGTTCAGGAAGACGCCGCGCCCGCCGCGCCGCGGCCACGGCTTGAGCTCGACCGTGTGCAGGTCCGGCACGTAGAACGAGCTGATGATCTCCAGACCCTCCGCGCGCACCCACCGGGTGTACGGCGTTTCCTTCTCGGCGGCGAATTTCTTCGCCATGTCTTCGGAGACGACCGCGTCCTTCGCCATGGGGCCTGTCCTTGCTGACCTACTGATGGCGCATCGGTCGCTCTACGACGATCATGACGCGGTCGTGACCGAAGGACCGACTTCAGCGCTCAGCCCGCCGCGGCGCGGGCGCGCAGGTAGTTCTCGACCAGCTCCGCCGTCAGCACCACTGCCGGGTCGTACTCGGGCGCGTCCTCGAGCTGCTCCAGGTCGTTCAACCCCGAAGCCTTGAAGATCCGGTTGATCGCCGAGATGAGACGCACGGGCTTGTCCCCGCTCGCGTTGAAATGCTGATGGATCGTGTTGGGCGGAATGTAGATGACATCACCCGCCTCCCACTCGTAGCGCTTGACCTCCGCCTGCGGCTCCCAATGGTATGTATCGGTAATCTCCACGTCGCAGTCCTGGTGCAGGTCGTAGCCGCGCCCCTCCACCACGTAGAGACACTCCTCCGCCAGGTGGCGGTGTTTTCCGGAGCGGCTGCCCGGCGGAATGATCTGCATGTAGGCATCCACCGTCTCCATGCGCGTGTTCATGCCCTCGTTCAGCAGGTGCTTGAGCAACCCCTGGCGCGCCATCTCCCAGGGCATATCCTCGGGGTGAAGCGACTTTCTTTCGCTTCGCATTTCTCGCGGGCGCCGCCGTCGCGTCGTCCAGCAGCGCCTGGTAGAGTTTCTGGTTGGCCGTGCCCTTCATCCACGCTGTCGATTCGCTCCAGGCCATTTTCGTAGTCCTTGTCGCTCTCAGCTCTCAGCCGTCAGCTCGCAGGCAGCTGGAGGGCCGACAGCTGCCGGGCGCTCATTCCTTGTGGTTGAAGTTGTCTTCGCTCTCGCGCACCTGGAAGCCTTCGCCACCTGGCGCGGGCGTGCTCGGGCGCGGCTCGATCTGCTTCTGGAAGAGCATGTTCATGAACATGAACATCGGCTTCGTCTTGATGACAAGCGCGCGGGCGGGCTTGGTGTTGCTCGCGTTGAAATGCTGGTGCACGCAATTGTTGTGCACGATGGCGACATCGCCGGCCTTCCAGTCGTAGCGGATGCCGTCGTGGATCTCGTAGCCCGCGCCGTCGAGAATGTAGAAGGCCGCCTCGTTCACGTGGCCGTGCTTCTGCGATCGTCCGCCCGGAGCGTATTCCTCCAGATGCAGGTGGAAGGTCTGCGTGATGCCGTCCTTCGGCTCGACGTAATGCCGGCTGAAGCACTGCGGGCCGTCGGTGAACCTGATCGAGCGTCCCTTCCTCACGCGCGGCATCGCACGCAGCCGCGCGAGCTCCTCCTTCAGGCTGTAATCGCCCTGAATCCCGCGCACGAACACGCGGTTCTTCTTGCTGTGGTAGTGCGACTCGTTGTCGACCAGCCGTCCGGTCGCCGGCGTATCCTTGCCGACGTGTGTCTCCATGTTGAGAGCTTCCTTGCGCGGCCCGGCTCGTTAGACGCCGTACTCGTCCAGCTGGAACCGCTTCGGCTTGAGCGTGCGGCACAACTCCCGGTTCAACCCCGCCTGCGGCAGGCCGACACCGGCGTCGTGGGCCATTCGCTGGACGATTTCCATGTCGTCCTCCGCCCACGCCATCGTGTTCGTCCCCCAGTGCCGCAAGACGTAGTTCTCCGCGCTGCTCTTGAGGAGCGCTTCGCGCAGGACCTGGACGTCCATCCCGAAGCGCTTCGCCAGCGCCAGCGCTTCGTGATCGGCGACCAGGCAGGACCACATCACGAGGTTGTTCGCCGCCTTGGCGACCTGCGCGGTGCCGACCCCGCCCGTGTGAACGATGTCGGTGGAGTAGCAGGCGAGCACCGGTTTCAGGCGCTCCACGACGTCCGCATGCCCCCCAACGAACGACAGCAGCGTCCCCTCGTCCGCCGCGCGGGCGCCGCGGCAGACCGTGGAATCGACCACATGCGACCCCGAAGGCCCTGGCGTCTTCCGCGAGTTCCTGCACCGTGCGCGGATGCACCGTGGAGAGGACCGCCACGATTGTCCCGCACGGCAGGTCTCGGAGCAAGCCTTCGACTGACATCAGTTCGCGCAACTCCCGGTCGTAACCGACGCAGACGAGAATCGCGTCCCGTCGCCCGCGCGAGCGCCACCGGACTTTCGGCCCACGCGGCGCCCAGCTGCGCCACCGCCTCGCGCTTCCCCTCATCGATGTCGTGGACGACCACCGTGAAGCCCTTGCGCGCCATGTGGCCGATGATGGGCTGGCCCATGCGGCCTGCGCCGATCACGCCGACCGTCCGGATTGGCGTTGCCGCAGCTAGGTTCGTCATGGCCTCGTTGTTCTCATGTACATCATGATGTACACTACAGCATGTCCCAGAGGTACTCCATCGCCGAAGCCCGATCCCGTCTTCCCGCCATCATCGACCAGGCCGAGGCTGGACGGGAAGTAGAACTGACCCGGAGAGGCCAGCCTGTGGCTGTCGTGGTCTCGTGCCGCGAGTTCGACCGCCTGCGAGGAAAACAGCGCCATTTCGGGGATGCCTACAAGCGTTTCCTCGAGACGTTCTCCCTGGACGAAATCGGTCTTGAAAACGACTTCGCCGCCGCTCGGGACAGAACCGCCGGGCGTAAGGTCTCGCTGTGACACTCCACTATCTCCTGGATACGGGCATCGTGTCCGCTCCGGTCTCCAAAACGCCGGATCCCGGAATCCTCCAGCGACTCGAGAAGCACGGGCCCGAATGCGCGATTGCGGCCCCGGTCTGGCACGAACTCACGTACGGGTGTCGTCGGCTTCCGAACGGCAAGCGCCGGGTCGCGCTCGAAGCCTATCTCCATGACGTCGTGCGTGGATCCTTTCCCATCCTGCCGTACGACGAAGGGGCCGCAACGTGGCACGGCCAGGAGCGAGCGCGACTTGAGGCGCTGGGCCGACCCGCGCCATACGTCGATGGCCAGATCGCGGCCATCGCTCAGGTGAACGGGCTCGTGCTTGTCACTGCCAATGCCAAAGATTTTACCCGCTTCAAAGAACTCCGGGTTGAAACCTGGATGCGGAAGGTGCGTCCCAGATAAAACCTGACGAATCGCCCAGAGCTCGGTCCCCCAGACGGCCAGCGTTGAAGTTTGGTTCCCCTCGGCCGTTCAGCAATCGGCGCTCCACGGTGGCCGCCTTGATCCGTTTGAGTGCTTCTATGCCAGCGTCCTTTGGCGACATCCCGCGTCGCATGTTCTCAACGATGAGGAAAGAGCAAAGCCCGTAGAGGTTGGCCTCACTATCGCTTCCGGGTGACGGTGTCGAGCAGCGCCGGGTGGCCCGCCTTCACTTGCGCGATCGCCCGCTTCAGGGCCGCGGCGACCCCCTTGGGCGACTCGAACGGGCCCTCGGCGTACCAGCCCATCGATTTCGCCATGGCCGCAAAATCGGGCGCCGGATCGTCCATGTCCATCCCGATGTGCGCCCGCTCGACCGGGGTGCCGCGCAGTTTCGCCATGCGGATCTGGTGTTCCCAGTCGTTGTAGTAGGCCCGGTTGTTGTACATCACCACGAGCATCGGAATTCGATGCTTGGCGGCGACCCACATCGCGCCCGCGTCGAACATGAGGTCGCCGTCGGGCTGCATATCGACGACGAGCCGCTTCTCGTCGCGGTGCGCGAGGGCCACGCCCAATGAAATGCCGAATTGGGTTGCCGTGCCGAGCGATCGTCCAGGATGGCGATAGGGCTTGTCGAAGTCCCAGAGCTTGCGCGTCCACTGTTCGAGCGTGCCGGCGGTGAGGACCCAATCCTCGCCCTTGATCGCCTGCCAGACCTCGGAGGCGAGACGCGGCAGCGTGATCGGGCTCGCGTCCCAGTCCACTGTCGCCTCGCGCGCCCATTTCTCGCGCAGCGCGTGGCTCTTCGCGGCCGTGTCAGCCGTGCGCGCCTTGATGCGGGCGCGCAGTTTCGCGTCCTTCGCGATCCGGACCTCGAGAAGCCGTGTGAGCGCCGGGATCGCGATCGTCGTGTCGGCGAGGATCTGAAGCCGCGCGTGACGCAGGCGCTGGTAGTCGAGCGCCCAGCTCGAAAGTTCCAGGTCGCCGAAGCCGATGTCGATCCACGTCGCGCCCGCCGGTACGATCGATGTCAGTTGCCGCGTCGTGCTCACGAGTTCCGTCGTCGGCCGTTCCCAGTCGCGCGTGTCGAGACACAGAACGAGGTCCGCGTCGCGGAACACGTCCTTCGAGTGGCTCATGTTGAGCGGGTGCCGCGTCGGGAAGTTCAAGCGGCTGTCGACATCGTAGACCGGGATGCCGGCCGTCTCGGCGAGTCTCCACGAGCGCATGGAAGCCCTCGGGGTCGCGTCCGACGTATTCGGCGATGATCGACGGGCTTCGCGGCGGCGGCGATCAGCCCGGCGGCTTCGGCGAGCGCCTTTGGCTCGGGCGCGATGCGCGTGGGCACCCTGGCGGCGCCCGCGGGCGGCAGCGCCACCTCGTGGTCGAGCTGTTGCTCCTGCATCCACGCGTCGTAGCACATGTAAACCGGACCCTGGGGCTGCGTCATCATCACCGAGTAGGCCCGCGAGAATGCCTCGGGGACGCCGTCGATCGTGTGCGGCTGGTAGTCCCACTTCGTGTACGCGCGCACCGCCTCGCCCTGGCCTTGCGCGGTGTGTATCCAGTCGATGCGCGGCCGGCGCTTGGTCTCGTCCATCGGCCCAGTGGCCCCGACGACGAAAATCGGCGCGCGGTCGATGTACGCGTAGTAGATCGCCATGTTGGAATGCAACAGCCCGACGAGATTGTGCAGAATCGCGACCATCGGCTTGCCGCTCGCCTTGGCGTAGCCGTGCGCGATCTGGACCGCGGTCTCCTCATGCTGGCAGAGCATCATCGTCGGGCGGTTGCCGCCGTAATTGACGATCGAATCGTGCAGGCCGCGGAAGCTCGCCCCGGGATTGAGCGCGGCGTACGGCAGGTCGTATGCGTGCAGCAGGTCGACGATCACGTCGGAGGCCCAGCGGTCCTTCGGCGGACCTGGCGCAACATTCGCCGCTCGCGAGACGATCCGCACGCGGGTCCCGCGTGGCCCTTTCATGATCGGCGTCACGCAATCTTGAGGGCGACGCACTTCTCGGGGTTCAACTGCACGAATATCGGGTGGCCGACCGGCGTGCGCAGCCTCGGGTGGCGACGCGAGAGCAGTGTACGCGTGCCGACCTTCACCTGGAAATCAAGGGCTTCGCCAAGAAATACCTTCTGGTCCACGCGCCCTTGCCAGACGTTGCCGCCCTCGGGCCTGGCCTCCGCCAGCTCCACGTCCTCGGGACGCACCGAGAGCACCACGCGCTCGTCCGACCGCAGGTCCTCGACGGCCGCCACCGTGATGTCGCCGATCTCGGTGCGCATGACGTAGAAGCCCTTCGTCGTCGACCTCCGGCCCGAGGACCGTGCCCTCGATGAAGTTGGTGGTGCCCACGAAGTCGGCCACGAACTGGTTCAACGGGCGCTCGTAGATGTCGCGCGGCCTGCCGATCTGCTGGATGCGTCCCTCGCTCATCACCGCGATCTGGTGAGACAGGGCGAGCGCCTCGCTCTGGTCGTGCGTCACGTAGACGGTGGTGATCTTCAGCTCGCGCTGCAGCCGCTTCAGCTCGAACCGCATCTTCTCGCGAAGCTTCGCGTCCAGGTTGGACAGCGGTTCGTCGAGGAGGAGCAGCGCCGGCTCCATCACCAGCGCACGCGCCAGCGCCAGGCGCTGCTGCTGGCCGCCGGAGAGCTTGGTCGCCTCGCGTTCGGCGAGATCCTCGAGCTGCACGGCGGTGAGGACACGCATCACGTTGTCGCGGATTTCCTTGCGCGAGTACCGGCGGCCGCCGACCTGGAGCGGAAAGGCGGCGTTCTCGAACACGTTCATGTGCGGCCAGATCGCGTAGGACTGAAACACCATGCCGAAGCCGCGCCGGTTCGGGCTGACGAAGACGCCGCGCGACGAGGAATAGACGACGCGGTCGTTGACCGAAATCTCGCCGAGGCGCGGCCGCTCGAGGCCGGCGATGGACCGTAGCGTCGTCGTCTTGCCGCAGCCGCTGGGACCGAGCAGCGTGAAGAGCTGCCCCTCGGCCACCGTGAAGCTCACGTCCTGCGCGGCCTTGACGATCTGGCCCTGGTCGTTGGGATACTCGGTGAACAGGCCCTCGATGTTCAGCACGTCCTGCTCGCCTATTCCTTGACGCCGTACTTCCTGCCGAGCCACTGCGCGATCAGGACCAGCACGAAGAGCGTGATGATGAAGAGCACGCCGAGCGCCGAGAGCTCCACGTATTGCCCATTTTCCCACAGCTCCCACACGACGATGGAGACGACCTGGGTGTCGGGGCTATAGAGCAGGATCGACGTCGACAGCTCCCGGATCGACACGATCATCACGTAGATCCAGCCCGCCAGGAGACCCGGCTTCAGGAGCGGCAGGATGATCCGCCGGAAGGTCGTGCCCCACGTGGCGCCGCTCATCGCCGCCGACTCCTCGAGCTCCTTGTGGATCTGCAGCATCGAGGTCGTGCTGTAGCGCAGCCCGTAGGGCATGAAGCGCGTGATGTAGGCGATGAACATGATCCAGATCGTGCCGTACACGCCGATGTCGACGTTCAGGTAGAAGATCATGATCGCGAGCCCCAGCACGAGCCCCGGGAACACCATCGGCAGGGACGCGATGTTGTCGAGGAGCCAGCGCCCCGGGAGCTTCGTCTTCACCACGATCCAGCAGATGACCGAGGTCACCAGCATCACGATCGTCGCGCTGCCGAACGACAGCACGACGCTGTTCCAGATTGTGCGCGTGAGGTTCGGGTAGGTGAAGATGAAGCGGTACGGGTCGAGCGTGAGGTTCTGGAGCGCCTCCATCGAGGGCACCGAGTAGAACCTCTGGAACGACGACCACAGGAGCACGGAGAACGGCAACACGACGATCAGCAGGAAGTACACGACGAAGATCGCCGCCGTGAACCAGCGCCAGCGCCCGAGATCGATCGGCCGCGGACGGAAGCCCTTGCCGGTCATGGTGGCGTACTTCGATCCCCGGCTGGAGAGCCTCGACACGAAATACACCCCCACGGTCGTGATCGCGAGCAGCGTCACCGAATACGCCGACGCGAGGCCCACCTGGCTGGGGTAGCGGTGCACCGCCTGATAGATGGACGAGGTGAACACCTGGATCCCCACCGGAAGACCCAGGAGCGCCGGCACCTCGAATGACTCGATGGCGCGGACGAACAGGATGAGGATGGTCGCGAAGATGGCAGGCCAGGTCAGCTTGAGCGTCACACGCCACGCCACCTGGAAGATGTTGGCGCCGCTCATCGTGGCCGACTCCTCGAGCGACGGATCCATGGCGCGAAACGCCGCGGTCATGAGGAGAAACGCCATGGGTGAGTAGTGCAGCCCGTCGACCCAGATCATCCCGCCCAACGAGTAGATGTCGAAGGGCGGCTCCTCGAGACCGAACCAGCCCTGCATCACAAGGTTGACGATGCCGATCTTCGGGCTCGCGAGCAGAATCCAGGCGACCGTGAACAGGATCCCGGGGATGACCAGCGGGATGATGGAGAGCGCGAAGAAGATCGACTTGAACGGCGTGTTGGTGCGCTCGTTCATCCACGCGAGCGTCGTGCCGAGCAGGAACGCGAAGAGCGACGCGCCGAACGCGAAACTGGATCGAGGTCCAGAACAGCCGCCAGGTGTCGCTGCTGCCGTAGGCCTCGATGTAGTTGCCGAGCGTGAAGACGGCATCCGTCGTCGCCGTCTGCGGCGTGCGGAAGCTCTGCCAGAGCAGGAAAGCCGAGCGGGATGACGGCAATGTAGACCGTGAAGGCGACGCACGCGCCGATCACGACCCATTTCCAGTCGAAGGCGCTCAGCGCCCACGACGACACTCCGCCCGGCCCGGAGATTCCTCTATCGGTCCTTGGCGTGGTCGTGGTGGTGATGATGTCGTCCCCCGTGGTGATGATGGTGGCCTTCACCGTCCGCGTCGTGTTCGTGCTCGTGCTCGTGCGTCTGATGGCTGCCGTGCGCGACCGGGACGCGCGGATCCTCGCTGAAGACGAGCGACTTGATCGTCACCGGAACGGTGAAGGAGGGCATCCGCACGCGGCCGAGATCGATGTAGTCGAAATCCCAAAGGGAGATCCCGTCGAGCACCAGCACCTCGGAGGCGACGCCCAACTCGTCCTTCAGGAGCGCGCCCAGCGTGTGGGCGACATCGCCGTCCAGGACGACGAACAGCGGCTTGCCCGCTGCCAGCGTGCGCGGCAGCGCCTCCAGGATTCCACGGGCCAGGCCGGCCAGGCGGGGGTAGGCCGGTGCGCCACGCCAGCGGAACGCGAGCGCCACCTCCGAATCGCCCTCGACGATATCGAAATCGCGAAAGTGGTTGCGGATGGTGGTGGCGACCGCGGCCGGGTCGATCGTGTCGCCCAGCGTCGACCGGGGGCTGGAGAACCTGCAGGTTCTTGCGCGGCAGGAGCTCCCCCGGGCTCGAGAGGTAGACGGTGTTTCCCGACAACTGCACGCTGTACTCCGAGGCGCCAAGCGCGGTGGCCCGGATGCACTCGCCCGCAGGCAGGAGCGGAAACGGGAGCCGCCCCGCGGCGAGGCGCTCGCGGATCGCGTGCCCGAAGCGGCGGCCGAGATCGCCGAAATCGCATTCCTCGCGTCCGTAGACGTATTCGCCACGCCGCCCGAGAACATCGCGCCGGCGATGCCGCCCACAACACCGAACGGCTCCGTCAGCCACAACCCCTCGACCTCGGGCGGCGCCGGATCCTCGCGTGAGCGCCGCCAAGAGCGCGTCGGCCATCCACGACGTCACGCGGCGGAGATCCTCCTCGCTCACCCGGTCCCCAAGGTTCCAGTCGCAACCCGCGAGCGCGGCGAGCCGCTTGCCCGCCGGATCGAGGCGCGTGAGCCGGCCCTCCGCGTCGATGACCGCGAGACGGCCGCCGAGATGGATCGCCGCCGTGTGCACGACCGTGCCCGCCTCGACCAGGGCGAGCTTCGTGGTGCCGCCGCCGATGTCGACGTTGAGAAGCGCCGCCGCGCGATCGTGCGAGACCTTGGCGGCGCCGGAGCCGTAGGCGGCGAGCATCGACTCCATGTGATGCCCGGCCGCCGCGCAGACGAACTCGCCGCCCACCTCCGCGAGCACGTCGGCGATCGCCTTGGCGTTCTCGCGGCGCAGCGCCTCGCCGGTGAGGATCACCGCGCCGGTGTCGACATGGTCGGGATGCACGCCGGCGGCCTCGTAGGCCGCGTCGATGATGTGCCCGATCGCCTGATCGTCGATGCGCTCCTCGCTGAGATAAGGCGTCAGCGCGACCGGCGACTGGTACACGGTCTCCCGGCCCACCACGAAGTAGCGGCTGGTCAGCTCCTCCGAGAGCCGCCGCAAGTGCACGCGCGAGAACATCACCTGCGTGCCGGCGGAGCCGATATCGATGCCGACCGAGAGGAGCGTGATGTTGTCCTGCAGCCAGAGGCTGGACGTGGTCGGATCGTACTCGCCGCCAACATCGTCGTGATCGTGATCGTGGTCCGCTTCCCCCTCCTCGTGCGAGTGCATGGGGTCCAGGCCGAGGAGATGATCCTCCAGGCGGTGCGGGCGTTTGTCTTCCGGGGTGTCGGTCATCGGATCCTTGTCTGCCCTGGCGTCACCGCCGAACCGGCTTCACTCATGAACCATCCGTGCTATTCGGCGGCCCCTTCCTGTAGGGGCCGAGCTCGTCGAGGGCGGCCTGTACGAAGCTGCGATCCACCGCCTGTTCGACCGTGACGCCGCCTTGGATGTGGCCCTCGTCCTTGTAGAACTGCAGATCGATCGCGAGGCTTGCCTCGTTGACGGCGCCGTCGGGATTGCAGCCCTGCGCGCTGATGGCGCGATAGATCGCGGGATCCTTGATGGGTGTGTACTCCGTCAGGATCGAGATGATCTCGTCAGCGTTGGGACCGGCGATGCGGCCCCCGATCAGGGCGTCATTGTAATCACGAACGGCGTGGATGTAGGCGCGCATGAAACGGCGCGCGGCGTCGGGCTGATCCTTGATGAACTGCCCGCCATAGAGGATCACCGCCAGCTGGTGATCCGGGTAGATCTCGTCGTCGCTCATCACCTTCACGGCCACGCCACGCCGGATCGCCTCGGTCGCGGAGGGCTCCGTCGTGAGCGCGGCATCGACCGCTTTGTTCTGCAAGGCCAGGACGTGCTGCGGGAAGCCGAGGAACACGCGCTCGACATCGGTGGACTGCAGACCGACGCTCTTGAGGGCCTCGTTGAGGGTCGAAGTCGAAGCGCTGCCCGGAGCGCTGCCGGCGATCTTCATCCCCTTCAGGTCGCTCAGCGACTTGTAGCGCCCGGTGTCAACCAGATCTTTGCGCACCAGGAGCGGCTGGTAGCCGTACCCTTTCGGAGTCGATCCCTTGTCGGCCACGATCTTGATGGGAAACCCCCGGACAATGGCGTTGTAAAGCCCGGCCGACGGAGATCCTGCGCCGACATCGAGCCGTCCCGGCGCCGAGCGGCGCCACCATTTGGGCGCCGGAGTCGAAGGGCACGAAGGTCACGTTCAGACCCTCGGCTCTGAAGTAGCCTTTCTTGTGGGCGATGAAGAGCCCGACGTCACTGCTCGCATTGGCGATGCCGCACGCGCACGGGGATCGGCTCGGGCGTACGGTCGCCGCAGGCGGCCGCGCACATCAGCCACAGAACGGCTGCCACTCGCGGCCCCGCCAATGTCCGGAGCGCCGTCATCATTCGTGTTTCCTCATCGCGTGATGGTACCTGTCGGTGAAAGGACTGTTCAAACAGGGAGACGCTCCGGCGGCCATGGAGGGTATTATCTCGTTGTTCCCAACGGCATCATGCCCAAACCGGTGACTGATATGGATAGCAGCGTACAGAGTTCGGGCGGTCCGGTCGCCGCCGATCTGGTGGAAGACCTGGCTGCCGCCAGCCGCATCCTTGCCGCCCAGGGTGTCGTGGACGCGTTCGGTCACGTCTCGATGCGCCATCCCTCGGCGCCCGACCGCTACCTGATGGCGCGCTCGATTGCGCCGGCGCTGGTGACACCGGGCGACATCATCGAATACGACCTGGACAGCACGTTGGTGAACGCCAGCGGACGCGACAGCTTCCTCGAGCGCTTCATCCACGGCGAGATCTACAAGGCCCGGCCGGACATCATGTCGGTCGTGCACAGCCATTCGCCGTCGGTCATCCCGTTCGGGCTCGTCGGCGTGCCGATGCTGGCGATGTTCCACAACGCGGCCTTCATCGCGGCCGGCGTGCCCGTGTTCGACATCCGCGAAAAATTCGGCGCCACCGACATGCTGGTCGGCAACGGGCCCAAGGGCGTGGCGCTCGCCGCGGTGATGGGCCGCAAGGACATCGTCCTCATGCGCGGGCACGGAAGCGTGGCGTGCGGGCCGACGCTGCAGTCGGCGGTGTTCCGCGCCGTGTACACCGAGGTCAATGCCCGCATCCAGCACTGGACCGCGGCGCTGGGGGGCGGCGCGCCGATCGCGGCACTCGACGCCGAGGAGGGCAGGCTCGCGGATCAGGTCAACCAGACCGCCGGCATGCGCGCCTGGAACCTCTGGCGCAGCCAGGTGAAGTGGTAGGTGAAGCGCTCAACAATCTGAAATCTGAAACCTGAAGTCTGATCAGGTTTCAGACTTCAGATTTCAGGTTTTCTTCAGAGATGGTTTGATGTCAGAGGCCGAATCCAGGCAGCAACTCGTCGACTGTATCCTGATGCTCGAGCGCGCCGACATCATCGACTACAACGGCCACTGCAGCGTCCGCGTCGGCGACAACCGCATCCTGATCAACATCGGGTCGTGTCCGCGGAGCCAGCTCACCTCGAATGACATCTGCGCGATCGACCTCGAAGGCCAGCTGATCGACGGCAAGGGCAAGCCGCCGCTCGAATGCCACCTGCACTGCGGCATCTACCGGGCGCGGACCGACGTCAAGGCGGTGGTGCACGCGCATCCGAAGTGGTCGACCTTCCTGACCATGGTCGGCCACAGCTACCAGCCGGTGTATGCGCAGGGCTCGCTGCTGTCTATCCGATGCCGGTGCTCGACTCGCCCAACTCGATCAACACCCGGGCGATGGCCGATCGCCTGGCGGCCACGCTCGGCGACCGGCCGGCGGTGCTGATGAAATCGCACGGCGCCGTGACGGTCGGCACGAACATCGTCGAGGCGTTCGTGCTCGCCAACTATCTCGAGGAGAACGCGTATCGGCAGTACATGGCGACCCAGATCGGCAAGCCCTATGTGTTCAGCGAGGAGGAACTGGCCCTGTGCCGCGAGAAGCTCTGGACCGCGAGCCTGTTCCAGCGGACGTGGGACCACTTTCGCGCCAAGCTAATCGATCTGAAGTCTGAAGTCTGATCAGACTTCACGGTTTCAGACTTCAGACTTTGAGCGTCGCGCTCGATCAGCGCCCTCAGCTCCGGCGTCACCTCGGGTTCGATGCCGAACCACGCTTTCCAGGCCGGCCGGCCCTGGTTCAGCAGCATGCCCAGGCCGTTGACGGTGCGGTTGCCGCGCCGGCGGGCTGCGGCGAGAAACGGCGTCTCGAGCGGAATGTAGACGATGTCGGCGGCGATCGCGTTCGTCGGCAGCTTGTCCAGGCTGATATCGAGCGCGGGCTGGCCGACCATGCCCTGGCTGGTGGTATTGACCACCATCGCCGCGCCTTCCAGCGCGTCGTCGCGTTGCTCCCAGGGCACGGCTTTGATCGGTGCCCCGAACTCGTCGGCGATGCCCTTGGCGCGGGCAAACGTGCGGTTGACGAGCCGGATCTCCCGGGCGCCCTCCTGCGCCAGGCCGTAGCAGACGGCGCGCGAGCCTCCGCCGGCGCCGATCACGACGATCGGTCCGGCGTCCGCCCGCCAGCTCGGGCTGTTCCTGCTTGAGATTCTGGATGAAGCCGCAACAGTCGTTGTTGGTCGCCGGCGAGCGACCCATCGGGTCTGACCACCACGCAGCTGATCGCGCCGATGCTTCTCGCCACCGTGTCGACCTCGTCAACGATCGTCAACGCCTGCTGCTTGTGCGGGATCGTCAGGTTGACGCCCGCGAAGCCCAGGGGATGAAGCGCGCGCAGCGCCGCGGCGAGGCCCTCGGGCCTGATCGCGAGCGGCACGTAGCTCCCGGCGAGATCGTACTGCCTGAACCAGTAGTTGTGCAGCATCGGCGACCGGGAATGCATGACGGGCCAGCCCATGACGCCGGCGAGGAGGAAGCGGTCGGGATGTGACATCGGGAATCTTCTCGATGGAGTGCGGGGCAATCTCACCCCGCCTGGCAATTCGGACCATGCCGTTGCTGCTATTCTAAGCTTCCGTCGCTTTCGGCGTTCAGCCGTCAGCGTTGAGAGCGGCGGTCGTGGGACGGTCGTGCTGTGAGCGTGGTGACCCAAACTCGGCCAAGCGAGGGGGCCCGCAATGAGAGATCTGTTCAGGATCGATGGTCACCGGTTCAGCCGGCGTGAATTCGTGCAGAAGCTGACGGCGCTGGGCGTCAGTCTCGAAGCCGCTGGTGTAGGTTCGGGCGCCTCCGCTGAAGGGGCTCGTCAAGATGCCGCGGAAACGGTCCCGGGCGGCTCGCGGATCGTCGAGGGCACCGGTGGCGAGCTGCTGGTCGAGCAGTTGTGCGCCAACGGCGAGAAGTACATTTTCAACTGCGAAAGTTCGGGCACCGGGCCGATCTGGGAAGCGATCGTCGAGCGTAAAGACATCGACGTCATCATCGCCCCTCATGAAGCCGGGACGGCAGCGATGGCCTTCGGCTACGCGCTGGCCTCGCGGCATGTCCCGTTCTCCATCTGCGACAGTGCCGGATTTCTCAACATGCTCACGCCGATCGCCGCGACGTGGTTCGGCCGAATCCCGGCGGTCTACTGCAGCGAGCGGTCGTCGAGCAACGGGTTCGGCGGCCTGGAGAGTTTCGAGGATCACGATCAGTTCCTGGAGCCGGCGGCGCCGTTCACCAAGTGGCGCTGGACCATCGACGCCACGCGGCGCATCCCGGAGCTGACTCGGCGCGCCTATCAGTTCGCCACGAACCCGCCAGCGGGGCCGGTCGTCCTGGCGTTCCCCAATAACGTCCTCGAGCAGTCCGGCGTGAGGGCGGCGATCATCCCGATGGACCCGAACCCGGCGCCGCCAATCGCCCCCGCGCCCGCGCTGATCGAGCAGGCCGCGCGGCTCTTGTTGGAGGCGAGGAGCCCGGTCATGGTCGCCGGGCCCGAGATCACCCGGTACGATGCCGAGCGGCAGGCGGTGGAGCTGACCGAGACGCTCGGCATGGCCGCGACCTACCTCCGCTTCACCTGCAACTACTGCCCGTTTCCGTCACGGCATCCGCTGTTTCTCGCGCAATTCCAGCGCGGAATGCGAGTGCCCCGCGACATCGACGTGGTGCTGTTCCTGGGAGGTCGCATGCCGTCCGGCGCGGACAGCATACCGCGAGGGGCCAAGGTCATTCAGGTGACGACCGACGCGCGTGCCATGGGCCGCGAGCGGACGATTGAGGTGGCGATCATCGCCGATCCGCTCCTCACCGCCGCGGCGCTGACGCAGGCAGTGCGGTCGATGGCCACCGAGCAGCGGCTGAACGGGTTGGCCGCCCCTCGCATCGAGACCATCAGAACCGTCAAGGAGCAGGCGGACCGTTCGAGGCAGGAGGCGTATCAGTTCGCGCGCCAGCGCAACTCGCTTGGCTGGGAGGTCCTGTTTGCCGAGATGGATCGCACGCTCGACCGCAACGCGCTGTTGATCCAGGAGACTGCGCCGGTCGAAGACCCGATGTACTGGTTCGACTTCGGTCGTGACCGGAAGAAACTCATCACGTCCCACACCCAGCAGCCGGGCTCGCTGGGCATGGGCCTGGGCGTTGCTCTGGGAGCGAAGCTCGCCGAGCCGGATCGCCAGGTGGTGCTGTTCTCGGGCGATGGCGCCATGCTGTTCACGCAACTCGAAATGCTGTGGAGCGCGGCGCGCTATCGAGCGCCGATCATTGTGGTCGTGTTCAACAATCGCTCGTACGATCTGCCTCGCCGCCGCAAGGCCATCGAAGGGGGCAAGCAGCTCAAGCTCAGGCAGGAGTTGACGTCGTATCTAGGCGACCCGGACATCAATTTCGCCAAAGTCGCCGAAGCGTTCAGCGTGAAGGCCGAAGTGATCTCGGCACCGG
Source organism: uncultured Acidobacteriota bacterium (assembly GCA_963745495.1). Taxonomy (GTDB): domain Bacteria; phylum Acidobacteriota; class Vicinamibacteria; order Vicinamibacterales; family CAVVIG01; genus CAVUXJ01. Next base: position 120,558 of record CAVUXJ010000009.1, on the reverse strand, counting down.
GCGAGATCCGATCCGCGTTCGAGCGGGCGATCCAGGCCAATCGCGAAGGGCAGCCGTACCTGATCGACGCGCTCGTCGAGCGGCGCGGGATTCTGGCAGAGTCGACCTGGCACTCGCCATTTACGATTGCCGGCCTGCGGCAGTAGTTCGAGTGGTACTTTGTCACTTTCTGTTTGTGTGCATCGGCCGAAAACATGCTGCGGCAGCGAACCTTGCGAGCGGCGCGACTCGCGCGACAGTCGGGAAAACGCCTCGGAGGGCCGAGTCCAGGCCAGGTCACGGACCTGGCTGGCGCTGTGCCCACGTTCCCGGAGAGGCGTTTTCCCGCGCCGTCGAGCGATTCGCCGAGCAGCATGTTTCCGGCCTGAAGTTCTGAAAGTGACAGAGTCGTACTCGCTAGCAGCAGGATTCACCATGAAGCCGAATGGACCCGGGCTTACCGCGTGCCTTGCTCTGTTTCTGTCGTTCGCGTGGCCCGCTGGGGCTCAGGAACCTCCCGCACTGCCGGACGGGGAAGGCAAGGCGCTGGTCGCGATGGTCTGTTCGCAATGCCACGGCATCAGACCGCTCTTTGTGTACAACGGCGACGATCAGAAATGGGAGATCCTGGTGCACGAGATGGTCGCCTTCGGCGCGCAGGTCACCCCTCAGGAACGGGACACGATGATGAAGTACCTGAAGGCGACGTTCTCGACCGGGCGTGCGGCGGCAGAACGCGACGCCAGGCAACTGCCCTCCGGCAAAGGGCAGGGCGTGCTGCAGGCTTCGTGTGGCGGCTGCCACGGCCTGCCGGTGATCACGCGCAAGCGCGCGGGCCGCGCGGGATGGGAGGAGATTCTCCGCCGCCACACGACGGAGGAGCGCGTGAAGCTTTCTCAAGAGCAGGCAGAGGCGCTGCTTGCGTATCTCGCGGCCAACTTCGGACCGGCCACGGGTGCCGCGAAGCCCAAGGGATGAAGCGCCGACGCTATTTCTTGCTCTTCTCTGGAACCACCTGCACGTCGTATAACGTCTTGAAGTCCCCGTCGTACACCTTCGCGGTGATCTGATCCCCAACCTTCACCTTATCGAGGACATCCGCTTTATCGACCGCGTAGTTCATCGTCATTGCCGACATCCAACCTTCGACATTCTCTCCGTTGACCGTGAGGATCTTGGCCTTGGTGTCGATCTTCTCGATCTTGCCTCGGAACGCGTGCTCCTTCTTGCCCGACTGCTGGGCATTCAGCGAGAGAGGCACACCACCAGGATCACGGCGATGAGCATGACCAGGCGAGCAGGTTGCGATTTCATGTATTTCCTCCATCCGCGGCGTCGCCGCGCTCGTTCGTGAAACCGTTACCGGAGCCCAATCACCAGGCGTCGGCGAGCAGGCCGCCAGCTCTCAGGTTACAGGAAAACGCAGGATGCGAGCTCGGACATTGGAACGGGCGCCTCGGTTGTGGGCGCATTTCACGAGGTGTCCGCGACACGATCGGGGTCGACGCCCCGGTTGCCCGCGAGGGCGAGGTCACACAAGGCGTTGGCGCGCGGCCCTGACGGAACCGAAAGACCCGACCAGAAACAAGCGGCGGGCTTCGAACCGATCAGCACATGTTCGATGCCTGGGAGATGAAGGACACCTCTATCGAGGAAGCGCGCGAGGCGACCGGACTGTTGATCGTCTTCGTCTGGATGGCCGTCGTCGGTCTCTGGTCCTGGTTGTCCGCGAGAAGCAGGCCGACGAACGTGGGTTGATCGGGTCCTCGCCGGCCGGCCGCACGTTTGTTCCTCTTGCTGCACCCAAGATCAACAGGGCCATGTCGCGGAGAGACATGATGCACCCAGAGGCGATGAGATTGTGGACGCTTCAGAACAACCACGCGCCGCGCGCCATGAACGCCGCGGCAAACACGAGGGTCACAACGAGCCCGAGTTCGACGGCGTTGATTCGACGGTACGCCTCGACGGAGAATTTCGGCAGCGGCGAGCCCTTGCTGCGCGCGATCCGCACCCGAATGAAGGTGATCATCGGCGCCAGCTCCAACACGAAGACGGCTCCAAAGAGCGCGAGCTTCACCCAGAAGAAACCGTTGCGCCAGTAGAAACCTGGCTCCTTGCCGCCAAGGAACACGCGGCCAAGGCCAGAGGCAATCCACAGTCCGGCGGCGGCGCCCCAGGCCCCGTCAGCCGCAAGCAGACGCTTCCAGCCTTCCTCGTCAAGACGGCCGGCCAGCGCCCGGCCGCGCATGTAGACGCTTCCAAGCCCAAGGCCGAGCGTGAGCACGTGGATCGCAGAGAGAAGTGCGGCGACAACCATGGCTCCGCCTCAGCGCACACCGCCCCAGCTTCCGCGGGGCTGACCCTCGGGATCCCCGATTCCCCGAGGCTGGCCGTTGTCGAGTTCCTGCGCGGTTCGACCCAGGACGACGTCGAAGTGAGCCGTGAGCTCGCCGACCTTCGAGCCAGGGAGCGGCCGGAAGTCCACCAGGAGTGTTCGAAGCGCACGGCGGTCCATCTCCTGGACCACTGGGTCACGGGCATTGGCAGGGTGCCCTGCGACGAGCAGCTGCGTCGTGAAGATCCGGCGGCCGTTCCTGCTGATCGCGACGTGAATGTGCGGAGCGCGGAAGATCTCGATCAGGGTGTAATCGACCGGCTTGATGGTGCGAAAGTAGTACTGCCCCTTGACGTCGCTCAGAAAACGGCCGTAGCCCTGAAAGTTCCTGTCGTTTCCCGTGTCCTGGCGACCGCTCGTGTTGATGTATGAGCCGGTGTTGTCGGCCTGCCAGATCTCCACGAAGGCGTTCCGCACCGGCTGGCCGGCGGCTGTCAAGACGCGGCCGGCCAGGTGCGTGATCACGCCGACTGCAGGCGTGATCGCGTCGTTGACGATCAGGAGATCGTTGTCCGCGTCGAGGGGCAGCTTGTTCGGGTAGAACGGCCCTTCGCCTGTCGGCGCGGTCTCGGCCAACTGCTGCGCGAGCGCCCCTCGCTCCGTGAACGCCGCCATGCCCAGCGCGAGCCCCCGCAGGAATCGACGCCGACCATGACGCGCATCGGCCCCCATACCTCCTCCTCCTGATTGACCCTCGTAATTCGTGAAAAAAGACCTGGTCGAACCGCCGCAGCGCTACTGAAGGCCGCCGCGCACGGACGTGATGCGCTGCGTGTTGAAGCCGAGCCAGTGCATTCGTCCCACGTAGCGGGCGTGTTCGACCTTGATGCACCGATCCATGATGACGGAGAGGCCGCCCGCCTCCGCAATACGCCCACCCTCCTCATTGATCACCGAAAACTGACACCAGAGATTCGACGCGCCGATCGCCACAGCCTCTTTGGCGATTCCGGGCAGCGCCTCCGGCGCGCGGAAGACGTTGACGACGTCCACGGGAACGGGCACGTCACCGAGGCTGTTGAAGCTTCGCTCCCCGAAGATTTCCCGCTCGCGAGGGTTGACCGGGATGACGCGGTACCCGTGCCGCCGGAGGTAGAAGCCCACGAAATAGCTCGCGCGCAGCGGATTCTTCGAGAGCCCGACGATCGCGATGCTCTTGGCGTTGTGGAGCACGCGCTGGATCGTCAACGGATCCTGATAGCGGTTCAGGTCGAACGACGGTGTCATAGGGACGCCACCCCGATTGCCGCCGATTGGCCGGCCCGTGCGAAGCCCTGTTCGAGATCCCAGATGAGATCGTCAACGGCTTCGATGCCGACAGAGAGCCGGATGGTCCCCGGCCCTACACCGGCCGCGCGGAGCTCATCCTCATTGAGTTGCCGATGCGTCGTGCTGGCGGGATGGATGATGAGACTCTTGGAGTCGCCGACGTTCGCGAGGTGCGACCACAAGGCCACACCGCGAATGAAGTCCTGTCCCGCGGCCCGGCCGCCCCGGCAGTCGAAGGAGAACACCGCACCGGCGCCCCGCGGCAGATACTTGTCGACGACCCCCCGGTAGCGGCTCGTGCCCAGGCCGGGATAGGTCACGTTCGAGGCGAGTTCGTGCGAGGCGAGATAATTCGCCACGGCGACGGCATTCTCGACATGACGCGCCATCCGCAACGACAGCGTCTCGAGTCCCTGCAGAAACAGGAAGGCATTGAACGGGCTCATGCACGCGCCGAGATCGCGCAGGGTCTCCGCCCGCAGCTTCATCAGATACCCGTAGGTGCCGAATGTTTCGTGGAACTGGAGTCCGTGATAGGCCGGCGACGGTTCGGCGATGACTGGAAATCGGCCGTTCGACCAGTTGAACTCTCCCGAGTCGACCACGACACCGCCGATGCTCGTGCCGTGACCGCCGATGAACTTCGTGGCGGAGTGCACCACGATGTCCGCACCCCACTCGATCGGGCGGCAGAGAAACGGAGTCGCGAACGTGTTGTCCACGATCAGCGGGAGCTGGTGGTCGTGCGCAACGCCGGCCACGGCTTCGATATCGAGCACGTTGCCGCCAGGGTTCCCGATGGTCTCGCCGTAAAAGGCCTTGGTGTTGTCCCGGACGGCGGCCTTCCACGCGGCGGGATCGTCGGGATCGACCCACGTCAGCTCCACAGACATCTTCCGGAGAACGTGCTTGAGCTGATTGACGGTCCCACCGTACAGGGCCGATGAAGACACGACGTGATCGCCGGGCGACAACAGGGTGAACAGAGCCGCCGCCTGCGCCGCGATCCCGCTGGCAAACGCGACGGCGCCGGATCCGCCCTCGAGGTTGGCCATGCGCTCCTCGAACACGGCCACGGTCGGGTTCATGATGCGCGAGTAGGTGTTCCCGTACTCCTGGAGATTGAAGTATGCCGCCGCAGATTCAGGATCCTCGAACACGTAGCTCGTCGTCTGATAGATGGGCACCGCGCGTGCGCCGGTATTGGGATCCGGGCGCTGCCCGGCATGGACCTGGCGGGTTTCAAATCCAAAGCGACGCAACTCTTCCATGGACGCTCTCCTAGCGCGCGAGAAACTGCCGGATCATCGGAGTCTGGCGCGCCTCCTCCAACAGAAAACAGTCATGCCCGTACGGCGCATCGATCACGTGGAGCTCGACTTCCTTGCCGGCCGCACCGAGCGCGGCCGCCAATTCCTCGGAACCCGCCGGTGGATAGAGCCAGTCAGAGCTGAACGCGATGAGCAGTGTTCTGGCCGAGACGTTGCGCAGCGCGCGCGTCAGCTGCCCGCCCCCGTATTGCCGGGAGAGGTCGAAGTAGCTCAGAGCCCGCGACGTGTAGAGATAGGTATTGGCGTCGAAGCGCTTCACGAAGGTGTCCGCCTGATGACGCAGGTAACTCTCGACCTCGAACTCGGGATCGGTGAGACGGTAGCGAATGTCGTCCGTGAACTGCAGGCGCCTCCCGAACTTGTCGTTGAGCGACGAGGCTGAGAGATACGTGATGTGCCCAACCATGCGGGCGACGCCCATGCCCGCCGTGGGTGCGCGACCCGTTCCGTAATAATGGCCGCCCTGCCAGTCCGGATCGGCGGTGATGGCGCTTCGCGCGATCGCGTTCCAGGCAACTCCCTGCGGATGGAGCGCGTGCGTGCTCGCGATAGGAATGATCGCGTCGACGTGATCGCCGCACTGGATGGCCCACTCGAGCGCCTGCATGCCGCCCAACGAACCTCCGGCGACGGCAGCGAGGCGGGTGATCCCGAGCTCCCTCAGAAGCGCCCGCTCGGCTCGCACCATGTCCGCGACCGTGATGACTGGAAAGTCAGACCCGTAGGGCCGGCCCGTTGCCGGGTTCGTGGACGACGGGCCCGTTGTGCCGCGGCAGCCCCCGAGAAGATTCGAGCTGACGACGAAGAACCGGCCCGTGTCGAAGGCCTTGCCAGGGCCGATCATTCCGTCCCACCAGCCCAGGCCGCGGCCGCTGCCGGCGTCGCGCTCGTCGGCGCGAAAGCCGTCCCTGGTGCTCTCGCCGACTGGTGTCGTGCTGTAGCCGGCCGCGTGGGCGTCGCCGCTCAGAGCGTGGCAGACCAGAATGACGTTGTCACGTTCCGGAGCCAGCGTCCCGTAGGTCTCGTAGGCAATGCGGATCGGATGCAGGTCACGTCCACAGTCGAGCGCAACCGGCTGCGGAAGGTCGAGGAACTGCGTGGCGACCCTGCCGACCGAGCCCACGGCGGTCGTCGATGCTGGCGTCCTCATGCGGGCGATCATAACTCCAGCAGGTGGGCGTGGATGGCAGCCACTCGTCCGCGGCTCTCGTCGCCAACGGACATTGCAGCAGCCAACGGACATTGCAGCGATGTATGATACGAAACTTCGAAGCGGTGTAGAGAACCGATAACCGTCATCGAGGGGGCTCACCATGGCTGAAACGACCGTCAACAACGGCGTCAACGTCGCGGCATTGCTGGCTGCGCGAGAAGCACTGAAGAGCGCGCCGGAGGCAGCCAAGTTCACCTGGCGGGCGTCCTGCAAGTGGCAGAACGGCACCTACAGCCACACGAAGGTACAGGGCTTCCGTGGGCTGGGCGGAGAACAGAAGCACAAGACCGAGTTCTCGTTCGATGCCGATCACCCGGAGATCTTCGCATCCGAGGATCTTGGAGCGACGCCGGTCGAATTGGTCCTCGTCGGTCTTGCGAGCTGCTTGACGGCTGGCGTCGCCGCGGTCGCGCAGAATCGTGGCATCCAGCTGAGGTCGGTCGAGGCGAAGGTCGAAGGCTCCATGGACATCCAGGGCATTCTCGGCATCGATAGCGACGTGCGCAACGGCTACGACGACATCAAGGTCACATTCCACATCGATGCGGACGCGTCCAGGAAGGACATCGAAGCCCTCGTCGCCCAGTCACAGAAGCGCTCGGCGGTATTCGACGTCGTCACCAACCCGACCAACGTGAGCGTCGAAGTGGCCTAGTGTCCCGTCCCAGTGGTTCGCGACACGATTCCCGGGCGGGGCATCCCGCTAGCGGCTTTTGGTGAAAGTCCGGCGCCGGCCGAATGCAGCCGGAGTGTCACCACGGGCTGCCAGCGGCGTCGGCCGCCGCGGCGGAGCTCACCATCGAACACGTCACGACGATCGTCATCGGAGCCGGGCACGCGGGACTGGCGGCGAGCCGTTGCCTCGCTGAGCGTTCGATCGATCACGTGGTGCTCGAGCGCGGGGAGATTGCGAACTCCTGGCGACGCGAACGCTGGGACTCGCTGCGTCTGCTGACCCCGAACTGGCAGAGCCGGCTGCCCGGTTACCGGTATGACGGCGCCGATCCCGACGGCTTCATGACAGTGAGTGACGTCATCGAGTTCGTCTCGCGCTTTGCCGCAGTGGCCGGGGCGCCTGTGCGCACGCACACCCCGGTCACGTCGGTCAGGCACGCCGGCGACGGCTATCACCTCACCACCGGCAGCGGCGAGCTTCGCTGCCGCAGCGTCGTGTTGGCGAGCGGGGCCTGCAACCTCGCGAATGTGCCCGCCCTTCAGGAGGCCGTGCCGGCGTCAATCAAGTGTTGCACGGCGCTCGGCTACCGCAATCCGGACCAGCTGCCCGAGGGCGGCGTACTGATCGTCGGCGCGTCCGCGACTGGCGTGCAGCTGGCCGATGAGATCCACCGCTCTGGCCGCCATGTGACGATTTCCGTTGGCGAGCACGTGCGGCTACCGAGAACTTATCGGGACCGGGACGTGCTGTGGTGGATGGACGCCTCGGGGATCTGGGACCAGCGCTACGACCAGATCGATGACTTGACGCGTGCCCGGCGGCTGCCGTCACCGCAGCTGGTCGGAACGCCGGAGCGCACGACGCTGGACGTCAACGCCCTCAGCGCGGCCGGCGTCGAGATCGTCGGTCGGCTGGCCTCCGTGCGCGACGGCCGCGCGCTTTTCTCAGGCGGACTTCGCAACCAGTTTGCGCTGGCCGACCTGAAGATGGATCGATTGCTGGACACATTCGACGACTGGGCGTGCAGCCAGACGCGCGATCCCGATGTCGGTCCTCGTGAGCGCTTCGAGCCGACCCGCGCGCCGGCCTCGTCACGACTCGACATCGACCTCCGGAGTGGCGAGATCCGTTCCATCATCTGGGCAACCGGGTTTCACCCGGACTACAGCTGGCTCGATGTTCCCGTGGTCGATCGCAAGGGCCACCTGCGGCACGATGGCGGGGTTGTCGATGCGCCGGGGCTGTATGTCATGGGGCTACCCGTCCTCCGGCGACGGAAGTCCACCTTCATCCATGGCGCGGAGGACGACGCGCGCGATCTGATCGATCACCTCGTCCGCTACCTCGACAACAAGGCGGTCCGCCAAAGCCCGGCGACGAGTGGCCACGCGGGCGGTCGCGAGTCCTTGTAAGCGGCCTGACCGTGACGGCCTGGGTCGCTCGGATTCGCGCGCTCCGCGAGCGACACACGTTCTGAAGTCGATTCGAAAGCGAGTGCGCAGGCCTCGGACGATCGTGGCCCACGTCGCCTATCTGCCCGAGACGCCTCACCTCAGTTAGTCAGGCACCTCATTTGCATCGCCGTCCTGTGCGCAACTGCGGAGGTGACTTGCATGGCTGAGGTCCTAATGGAATTTGATGAGCAACTCAGCACGGGGGAGGGCTTCATGTATTCAGCCCAAGCCTGCGCTGCTCCAAACGGTGACGGGTTATGGGAAGCCTGGATCGAGTTCCTGCCTATCGATGGTGGTCCTCCGCTGAGATCGCCACGTGAGACGACTCAGCCAAACAGGATCGACGCCGAGTACTGGGCGACAGGGCTCAGCCCGACCTATCTGGAGGGGGCGCTCGGTCGCGCGCGAAACCCGATCATGCGCAAAACCGCCGGCCCACCGAAGGCTCTGTTCGATGAACCGGCGCCCAACGTCGTCACCATCAGGGAGGTTCCGGCGGTTGAGGCGGTGATGGATCCATTTTCGGTGTACGAGAAGGGCGCAAGAATTCTGCGGCAGGAGCTGGGTGCGTTGGCCGAGTGGCATCTGGTGAACATCATCCTCGCATACCAGCTGAGTGAAGAACCCGTGGACGTACTGAATAGGATGTCGGCAAGCACACTCGTCGATCTCATCGTCGCACGGGTCCGCGAGAACGCGGCCGGAGGGTGAGGTACAGATCGTGGATGTCCCCTTCTCGGTGTCACGGCAGCGGAGGTAGATGGAATGCACGTCATCGGACTACTGGTTGGGGCCGTGCTCGTCGCGGCCTGTTCTGTTGGCCCCGTGCAGGAGCACAACACAGCGCTTGCACATGAGTTTGGCGAGGGATCGCGGGGAAGGGTTGACGAGCCGCCTGTCGAGGTATCCGCCGCCGAAACGACACCGCGGAAGCACGCCGTGGAATCGGCGGCGATGACGGACGAGCGAGCGGCGGCGAAGGGTTCGACCCTCAACGCGGCGAATCAGGCCGGGGTCAATGCGGATGCGGCGCTTCTCCAGGATTTCAAGGAGCGCATCAACAAGTATGGAGAGATCCACAAGGACGCCGCCAAGGGAAGCGCCAAGCCAAAGGAAAGCGCCGATCCAGCGAACATCATCTCGACGCAGGACGCGCTCGCGGCGCGCATTCGCGCCGCGCGCCCAACGGCGAAGCAGGGCGACATCTTCACAGCGGAGATCCGCAGCAGGTTCCGCCGTCTGCTCGCGCCACAGATGAAAGGTGAAGGGGGCCGAGACGCGAAAGCCCTGATAGAAGACGATGCTCCGGCGCCCGGATCAATTCCATTCAAGGTGAATGCGAAGTACCCGGAAGGCGCGCCGGTGCCCACGGTCCCAGGCAGTCTGCTGCTCCACTTGCCGACGCTGCCTCCGCCGCTGGAGTACCGGATCGTCGGCAAGCACTTGCTGTTGCTCGATACCGGCGCAGGCATCATCGTCGATTACATGACGAATGCGATTACCTAAACAGGCGGTGGACATCATGCGTCGCATACTCCTGATAACGTTCCTGTTCGCCGGTCTGCCACTGGCGGCGCCTGCGCAGGAGCTCCGGCTGCCGAACCAAGACCGATCGGTCAAGTTCGCGGTCATAGGCGACAGTGGTCAGCCCGGATCAGGGCAGAATGCGATCGCAAAGCAGATGGCTGCCTGGCGCACTCGATTCCCGTTCGAGTTCGTCCTGATGATGGGCGATAACCTGTATGGCAGCGAACGTCCGTCGGACTACCAGCAGAAATTCGAGCTCCCCTACAAGCCGCTGCTCGACGCCGGGGTGAAGTTCTACGCCGCGCTCGGCAATCACGACGACGACGGTCAAATCCTCTACAAGCCCTTCAACATGGGCGGCAGGAAGTACTACAGCTTCAAACCTGCGAACGGCGTCCGGTTCTTCGCGCTGGATTCCAATTACGTCGACGGGAAGCAGGTGGATTGGCTGCAGAAGGAGCTGGTGGCCAGCGGATCGGACTGGAAGATCGCCTTCTTCCATCACCCGCTCTACTCATCGGGAGCCACGCACGGTTCCGCGGATCTTCAACGCGAGTTGCTGGAACCCGTTTTCGTGAAGAACGGGGTGAACGTCGTCCTGACCGGGCACGAGCACTTCTACGAGCGCATCAAGCCGCAAAAGGGCATCGCCTACTTCATCGTTGGCTCGTCGGCGAAACTGCGAAAGGGCGACCTGAGAAAGTCCGACCTGACCGTCTACGGCAACGATTCGGCCTATTCGTTCATGCTCGTCGAGGTTGTCGGCGACGAAATGTACTTTCAGTCGATCACAGACAAAGCCGTGACGATCGACGCCGGCAGTATCCGTCGCGTCGATAAGGTCGAACCGACGGCAAACGTCACGGCGCAACCAGTTGCGCCGCAGGCCAAACCCTCGCCGACGCAACCTGGACCGGCGCCGACTTCTGGTAAGCAGTAGGGTCGCTGGACGCTTCGCGTCGTCTCGCTGAAGGTGTGCGAGGCGAATGCCGGTTTTCGTTGACAAACGCTGCTCACCCTGTCTATCGTCTTGCTGGATAAGCACTCCGGGCGGTCTGACGCGGACTGCTTTGGAGAGGCTGTTTCGCTGGCCTTTGCTCCCGGGATCTCTCTTTCCTTGACAGCCTCCTCAGTCGGGCCTAAACTTCCTTGGGGAATTGTCTGCTCTGCGCGTGGTAACTCCAGTTTGTGGTCTACTCTAACACCCGGTGACCAGGACGATGCCTAGGATGAAAAACAGAACCCCTATGGCCTTCCCGAATAAGACAGTTGTAACGATCGGACTGACCGGGCTGGCCGTGACCGTCTCCCTTTGCTTGCACGCGGGGGCGGCATCACAGCAAACAGCTCCGCCGGTTGCGGTCACCCAATCCTCGTCCGCTCCCGGCGCGGCGGCACCCGGGTCGAGCCAGCGTCGGGTGCTCGACCGCTACTGCGTCACCTGTCACAACCAGAAGCTCAAGACCGCCGGCTTGATGTTGGACGAAGCCGACGTCTCCAACCCTGGTGGCAGCGCCGAGGTCTGGGAGAAGGTCGTGCGGAAGCTTCGCACGGGCACGATGCCGCCTCCCAGCATGCCGCAGCCCCCGGTGGAAGACCGAAGAGCCCTGCTCACGTGGCTGGAAACATCGCTCGACCAGACCGCTGCGGCGAGGCCGAATCCGGGCCGCACGGAGACGTTGCGGCGTCTCAATCGCACCGAGTATCAGAACGCCATCAGAGATCTGCTGGCCCTCGACTTCGACGCCCCCGCGCTCCTGCCCGCCGATGAAGCGGTCACGGCTTCGACAACGTCACGGTCGGCGACCTGTCCCCGTCTCTGCTGGACCGATACATCTCCGCCGCGCAGAAGATCAGCCGGCTGGCGATTGGCACCACCCAGACGTCCCTGCAGAGCGACATCATCCGCGTCCCGCCCGACGTCACGCAGGAAGACCATGTGCCTGGACTTCCGATCGGCACGCGTGGCGGACTTTCGTCCCGTTACACGTTCGTGCAGGACGGAGAGTACGACATCCAGATCTTGCTCGCGCGTAGCTATTCCGGGAACGTCGAGGGCTTGCGGGACCCGCAACCGCACGAGATCAAGTTCCTGCTCGACCGGATGCCGATCGGGGCGCTGACGATCCAGCGGCCCGAGGATGGCGACGATTCGCTTCTGGACAAGGACCTGAAAATTCGTGTCCGCGTGACGGCTGGACCGCATGACCTGGGCGTCACATTCGTCAAGAACTCCTCATCGCTTCTCGAGACAGAGCGCCAGCCCCTGCAGTCGCACTTCAACGAGAGGCGTCACCCGCGCATCAATCCGGCGATTTCCCAGGTTTCCGTCACCGGACCATACCAGCCGAAGGGCGCCGACGACACGCCGAGCCGGCGCCGGATATTCGTCTGCCGGCCCACGGCGCCCCGCGAGGAAGAAGCGTGCGCGAAGAAGATTCTCTCGAACCTTGCGCGGCGTGCGTACCGGCGTCCGGTCTCCGAAGCGGATCTGAAGGGGCCGATGACCTTCTATCGGGAAGGAAGGACCGGCGCAGACTTCGACGCGGGCATCGGGCAGGCGTTGAGCGCCGTCCTCATCAACCCGGAATACCTGTTCCGCGTGGAACTGGAACCGGAGAAGGCGTCGGCCGGCGGCGCCTACCGCATCAGCGACCTCGAGCTGGCCTCCCGCCTGTCGTTTTTCCTCTGGAGCAGCATCCCCGACGACGAACTGCTCGATGCGGCCGTTCGCGGCGACCTCCGCCGGCCGGAGGCGCTCGAGAAACAGGTCCGGCGAATGCTCGCCGATCCTCGCTCGTACAATCTCGCGAGCAACTTCGCCGGGCAATGGCTCACCGTGCGCAACCTGGTGTCGGTCGACCCGAACGTGCGTCTGTACCCGGACTTCGACGACAACCTCCGTCAGGCGTTTCGCCTGGAGACCGAGCTCTTCGTGGACAGCATCGTGCGCGAAGATCGAAGCGTGATTGACCTGATCAAGGCGGACTACACCTTTCTCAACGAGCGCCTGGCCAAGCATTACGGGATTCCGAACATCTATGGCACTCGCTTTCGGCGCGTTGCGCTCGGACCCGACAGCAACCGAGGCGGATTGCTGCGGCACGGCAGCATCCTGTCCGTGACCTCCTATGCGACGCGGACCTCGCCTGTGCTTCGCGGCGTGTATGTCCTGAACAACATCCTCGGGGCCCCGCCGCCGCCGCCGCCGCCGAATGTGCCGGCTCTTGAAGAGAGCGCAGTGGCCGCCAACCTCCCGATGCGGCAGAGGCTTGCTGCCCATCGCAAGAACCCGGTCTGTTCGACCTGTCACCAGACGATCGACCCGGCAGGATTCGCGCTGGAGAACTTCGACGCCGTGGGCCGCTGGCGGGATCAGGATGGGGACATTGGACCCGTTGACATGTCGGGAGGCCTGCCTGGCGTCGGCGAGCTCAAGGGCGTGGCCGGTCTCGAAGAAGGGCTACTCCGCCGTCCAGAGCTGTTCGCTGGAACGCTCACGGAAAAGCTGCTGACGTTCGCCCTGGGCCGGGGCGTTGAGTACTACGACGCGCCCGCCATCCGGAAGATTCTTCGTGAAGCCCAGCCCGGGGGCTACCGCTTTTCGTCACTCATTGTGGGAATCGTCAAGAGCGTACCGTTTCAGATGAGGAGATCGTCATGATCATTATGAAGAAAGCGCTACCGAGGCGGACGTTCCTGAAGGGCATGCAGGCCGCGCTGGCGCTCCCCCTGCTCGATGCGATGATTCCCGCGGCGACCGCCTGGGCCAATACTCCGGCCAAACCGGTGCGCCGGCTCGGCTTCGTGTTCGTGCCGATGGGAAGCGACCATGCTCGCTGGCTGCCGCCGGGCAAGGACACGCTCAGCGAGCTGTCGCCCATCCTCGAGCCGCTGGGGGCGGTCAAGGACCAGCTGACGGTCGTCACCAACCTCAGGCTCGAGAAATCCTACCCGGGCACGCACGACACGTCGAACGCGGGGTTCCTGAGCGCGGCGTTCGCCAAACACACCGAGAGCTCGGACTATTTTCTCGGCACCACCGTCGACCAGGTGGCGGCGAAGCAGATAGGCAAGGACACCCAGCTGCCGTCGCTCGAGCTGTCGATGGACCTGAACTCCCTCGCGGGCGTGTGCAACAACGGCTACGCCTGCGTCTATCAGAACTGTCTCTCCTGGTCGTCACCGACGACGCCGCTGCCCTCCGAGGCGCATCCGCGCCTGGTGTTCGAGCGCCTCTTCGGCGAAGGCGGACCCGCCTCCGCGCGGCGCGCGGCGCTGCAGACGCGGGGCAGCCTGCTCGATTCGTTCAGCGAAGATATCGCGCGCCTCAAGCGGCGCGTGGGGATCTCCGACCGCGTGCGCGTCGATCAATACCTGGACAGCGTGCGCGAGGTCGAGCGTCAGATCCAGAAAGCCGAAGCAGGAGCGGCCGACAGTCTGGTGATCGATCTGGACCGGCCCGTGGGTGTCCCGGCGGCGTATGCCGACCACGCCAAGCTCATGTTCGACCTGCAGGTCCTCGCGTTTCAGGCGGACATCACGCGAGTGATCAGCTTCCAGCTGGCGCGCGAGCTCAGTAACCGGACGTATCCGGAAATCGGCGTCCCGGACCCGCACCATCCCACGAGTCACCACGGGAACGATCCGGAAAAGCTGGCGAAGATTGCCAAGATCAACACGTTCCACGTATCGCTGTTCGCGCAGTTTCTCGAGAAACTCAAGGCCACGCCGGACGGCGACGGCTCGCTGCTCGACAACACGGTCTACATGTATGGCAGCGGGATGGGCAACTCCAGTATTCACGACCACGACAACCTCCCGATTCTGGTCGCGGGTGGCGCAGCGGCCGGCATGAAGGGCAACCAGCACATCCGGTACAAGGATCCCGAGCCGCTGGCGAATCTTCATCTGACGTTGCTCGAGCGGGTGGGGGTCCAAATGGATTCATTCGGCGACAGCAACGGCAAGATCAAAGACCTCTTCGAGCCGGTGTCCCTATAGGTCGGTGGTTTTCCGAAGCAGCTCTGAAAAAGCTGCAGGAGACGGCATATGAATCGGGGACGAATCGCGGGACTCTTTCTCCTGGTGGTCGGCTTGGCCGGCGCATCCGTGGCGGCCGAGAAATCGGCGGTCGCGGACGCGGCCGAACAGCGCAACAGCGCGCTCGTTCGCAAGCTGCTGGATGCACGCGCGGACGTCAACGCCGCGCAGGTCGACGGGATGACCGCCCTGCATTGGGCGGTCTACAACGACGACGCGGATACGGCACGACTGCTGGTGCGAGCGGGGGCCAACGTCAACGCCGTGAATCGGTACGGCGTGCCTCCGCTGTCCCTCGCGTCCACGAACGGGAACGCGGACATGGTGAAGCTCCTGCTCGAAGCGGGCGCAGACGCGAAGGCGGCGCTCCCGGGTGGCGAGACGATCCTCATGACGGCGGCGCGCGCGGGAAATCTCGAAACCGTGAAAGCGCTGCTGGGGCGCGGTGCCGACCCCAACGCGCGTGAGCGGAGCGACCAGACGGCCATCATGTGGGCCGCGGCCGAGGGGCACGCGTCGGTCGTGCGAGCCCTCATCGATGGCGGCGCCGACATCCGCGCCAAGGTCAGGTCCGGGTTCGCGCCGATATTCTTCGCCGCGCGCGAGGGGCACATCGAGGTGGCGCGTACGCTGCTGGCGGCCGGCGTCGATGTGAACGAGGCGTTAGAGCCTCCCGAGCGTTCGATGGCGCAGAGGATCGACGACTCGGGGTGACACTCAACAGCGCGTCTTTCAAGCCGGTCCGGAAGGGCACCAGTCCGTTGCTGATGGCCGTGCAGAACGGCCATTTCGAGCTGGCGATCGCTCTGGTCGATGCTGGAGCCGATCCGAACGACGAGCGGACAGGATTCACTCCGCTGCACACGATGAGCTGGGTACGGAAACCGGACGCCAGTGACCAGGGCGATCCGCCCCCGATCGGATCGGGAAGCCTGACGACCCTTCAGTTCGTTCGGGAGCTCGTCAAGCGCGGGGCGAAGGTGAACAAGCAGCTGGAGGGCGCGGCGCGCCCGCCGAACGCGGCGACGCAACTTTCGTCGGAGGAGGCGACGCCGCTCCTGATGGCTGCCGACCGGGCGGACGCTCCGTTCATGCGTGTCCTGCTCGAGTTGGGCGCGGACCCCTTCCTGTCGAATGCCGAGAACAGCACGCCGTTGATGGCCGCGGCCGGCCTCGGCACGGCGAACCCCCTCGAAGAGGCCGGCACGGAGGCCGAAGCGCTGGAAGCCGTGCAGCTGCTCCTTGAACGTGGTGCGGGACTCAACGAGGTGGACAACAACGGCCACACCGCGATGCACGGCGCGGCGGAAGGCAATTTTCCGACGGTTGTGCAGTTGCTCGCGGACCGCGGCGCCGATGCCGACGTCTGGAAACGGCCCGATGTAGAAGGAAGAACGCCGCTGTTCATCGCCGAGGGCTTCCGGCGGGGACGACCCCAACCTTAACCGCCCCACCATCGACGCGATTACTCGCCTCATGGTGGCCAAGGGCCTCTCGACAGAGGGGAAAAGACCGGTGATACGAGATATCTACGAAAAGGTGCCGGAGCCGACCCAGAAAGCACAAAAGCCTTAGGGTAATCACAGACGACTGATACTGGTGGGGCCTGTCCCTCTGCGCCACGTCGCCGGAGCCTGGCCCACCAGCTTCTTGAACGCGCGGCTGAACGCCGCTTCCGATTCGTAGCCGACGGCGCCGGCGACCGCCGCCACCTGACCGCCTTCGACCAGCAGGCGCGAGGCGAGCTGCATGCGCCACAGCGCGAGGTACTGCATCGGCGGGTGGCCGACCATCTCCGTGAATCGCTCCGCGAGGACCGAACGCGAGAGGCCCACGAGTCGCGCCAGCCGTTCGACCGTCCACGGCTCGCTCGGCTGGCCATGCAGCGCGGCCAGCGCCTGTCCGACAACCGGGTCTCGCAATCCCGCGAGCCAGCCCGTCTGAGCCGGCGGGAGCGTCTCGAGGTACCGGCGGATCGCCTCGACGAACATCAGCTCCGAGAGACGCGCCAGGACGTTCTCGCCGCCCGCACGCGCGCTGCCCGACTCCTTCACGGCGATGTTCAGCAGCGTGCCGAGCCATCCGGTCGTCGCTGCCTGCGGGGCCTGCCGCCGAGAGGTGGATCACGGTCGGCAGCGCGGTGAGCAGCGGATTGTACGGACGTTCGTCGCAGCCGAGGAAGCCGCAGACGACCCGCGCGCGCTCGGGGCCGCCGCCGCCGAGCTCGTAGACGATCGGCAGCGGCGTCGACGGCCGAGCGAACGCCGACATGTCGGGTGCCGCCCGCATCCCGGGCGCGCTCGACAGGACGTGCGCGTCGCCCTGGGGAAACACGATGAGGTCTCCCTCGCGCAGGCGGATCGGCTCCTGGCCGACCGCGTGTCCCCAGCACGTGCCGCGCGCGATCAGGTGATATTCGATGACGCGCTGGGCGCCCGGCATCACCTTCCCGGCAATCTCGCGTGACGGCGGCGCCTCCGCCACCCACGGCGAGCTCAGTTCGAAGTCGAAGTACACCGCACCGGTCAGGCGGACCGCGCGAAGCACGTCCGAGAGGACGTCAGCCTTCACGCCGACCCTTCGCGCGCCGGACGCGCGGGCATCCGGTTCGGACGTGCGAGCAGGACCGCCGTCACTCGCGGACGGGCGGCTAGACAAATCGGACGCTTGCGCATGGCTCTGACGCGCAGACCTCACCGTAGGGTAGGGACATGCCGGCGCGATGAGGCGCCGGCGGATATCGAAAGGATAAGTCTATGACGAGTGTTGTGTCGCATGATCCCGCGGTCACCCAGAAGCGCTCGCCGCCGGTCGCGGTCAGCCGCGTGCGAACGCCCTTGCCGATCGCCTCGAACAGGGCGCTCGCGCGCTGGCCACCTTCGCGAGCGCCCTCACGGACGCGGAGTGGCAAACCCGCGTCCCCAAGGACGGGCGCAAGATCGGCGTCGTCGTGCATCACGTCGCGAGCATGTACCCGCTGGAGATCCAGTTGGCACAGACGCTTGCCGGCAGGCAAGCCGGTCGCCGGGCGTGACCTGGGATGCCGTCCACGAGATGAACGCCGGGCACGCCAAGGAGTACGACGCCGTCACGAAAGAGGCGGCGCTGGATCTGCTCCGGCGCAACAGCACGGCAGCCGCGGCCGCGATCCGGGCTCTCAGCGACGAGGAGCTCGATCGGGCCGCTCCGGTGTCGCTCAACTCCGACGCCCCGCTCACGTGCCAGTTCATGCTCGAGGATCACGCCGTCCGGCACAGCTATCACCACCTCGCCCGCGTGCGAGCGGCGTGCGAGCCCTAGGCCATCGGGCGCGGGCAAGGGGGAGGGCCGAAGGAGGCGGCCCGCGCCAGCCGCGGGCCGCCTGCATTTTCAGTCTCCTGGAGCCGGTGCGGTGAGTTATGGGACACTACGGTAAGCCACTTCTGGCCGTTTATGCGCGGATGAGCTCCATGACTTTTTCCACTCGCGTCCGGTTGATGGTCCTGCTGTCGGCGATCGTGACGGCCGTCGGCTTCGCCGGCGCGCAGCAGTCGGCGATCCCCGCCAGCGTTCGGGAGGCCACACTCGATCAGACCGTTCCGGTCGATCCGCTGATTACCGTGGGCCGCCTGCCGAACGGGCTCCGCTATTACATCCGCGAGAACCGACAGCCGCAGGGCCGCGCCGAGCTTCGGCTCGTCGTCAACGCGGGGTCGGTGCTCGAGGACGAAGACCAGCGCGGGCTCGCGCACTTTGTCGAGCATATGAGCTTCAACGGCTCGCTGCACTTTCCCAGGCAGGACGTCGGCAGCTTCATGCAGTCGCTCGGCATGCGCTTCGGTGCGCACGTCAACGCGAACACGAGCTTCGACGAGACCGTGTACAAGCTGCAGATCCCCACCGGCAATGCCGCGGTGATCGCCAGGTCGCTGCTCATCCTCGAAGACTGGGCCCATAACGTGTCGTTCGATCCGGTCGAGATCGACAAGGAGCGGGGCGTGATCCTCGAAGAATGGCGGCTCGGGCTGGGAGCTGACGAGCGGATTCAGGATGCGCAGTTTCCCATCCTGCTGAAAGGCTCGCGCTACGCGGAACGGCTGCCCATCGGCAAGCCGGAGATCATCCAGAACGTCAATCACACCCGGCTGAAGCAGTTCTATACGGATTGGTACCGGCCCGACATGATGGCCGTCGTCATCGTCGGCGATTTCGACAAGTCCACGATCGAGGGCCAGGTCAAATCCCGTTTCGGTGCTATCCCGGTCGCCGCGTCTCCAAAGCCGAGGCTTGCGTTCACGGTGCCGGATCAAACGGGGACCGCCTATTCGGTGATCACCGATCCCGAAGCCACCTATACGCACATCAGCGTGTCCGGCAAGATGGCCGCGCGCCCGCAGGCGTCGATTGGCGCCTACCGTCAGCACATGGTCGAGCAGCTGTTCAGCATCATGCTGTCTGGACGGCTTGACGAGATCGCGCAGGCGCCGAACGCCCCATTTCTCAAGGCCCGGACCGATCGTGGGCTCTTTGTGCGCACCGCAGAGGCGACAACCCTGGATGCCCTTGTCGCGACGGGCGGCGTCGAACGGGGCCTGGCGGCGCTCTTCACCGAGGTCGACCGCGTCGCCCGATTCGGCTTCACCGCGACGGAGCTGAACCGGGAGAAGCTGAACCTTCAGCGAGGGCTTCAGCGGTCGGTCATCGAGAAGGACAAGAGCCCCTCGGGCCCGCTGGCCGATGAGTTCGTACGCAATTTCATCCAGGCGGAACCAATCCCGGGCATCGTCTACGAGTACGGTTTGAATCAGCGCTTCCTGCCGGAGATCACGCTGGCCGAAGTCAACGGCGTGGCCAAGGATTGGATGCCCAACCGCAACCGGCTGGTCGCGATCACTGCCCCCGAGAAGGACCGGGCGTCGCTGCCCACCGAGGCGAAGATGGCCGCGGTCATCGACGCGGTCAGCAATACTCGGCTGACGGCCTACGTCGATACCACCAGCACGCAGCCGCTGCTCTCGCGCCTCCCTTCGGCGGGAGCCATCGCCACCACCTCGACGAACGAACAGCTGGGCCTCACCGAGTGGCGCTTGTCCAACGGCGTCCGGGTCGTGCTCAAGCCGACCACGTTCAAGCAGGATGAGATTTTGTTTCGGGCCGTGAGCCCGGGGGGCACCTCGCTCGCGAGCGACCCGGACTTCATTCCGGCTGAAACGGCGTCCATGGTGGTCGCCCAGGGCGGCCTCGGCGGCCACAGCCGCATCGATCTGGAAAAGATTCTCGCCGGCACGACCGCGTTTGTCAGGGCCGACATCGGCCCGACGGAGGAAGGACTCGCCGGCGGCACGTCCGGCAAAGATCTCGAGGCGATGTTCCAACTGGTGTACCTCACGTTTACCGCGCCGCGGGCCGATCCTGTCGCGTTCGGCGTCCTGATCGATCAGTTGAAGGTGACGCTGGCCAACCAGTCGGCGATGCCGGAGACGGTGTTCGACGAGGCGCTCGACGCCGCATTGAGCCAGAACCACTTGCGGGCGCAACCGCTCACGCCGGCGCGCCTCGCGCAAATGAACCTCGACAAGTCGCTCGCCTTCTACAAGGATCGCTTCGCCGATGCGAGCGACTTCACCTTCGTCTTCGTGGGGAGCTTCGATCTCGCCGCCATGAAGCCGCTCGTGGAGCGCTACATCGGGAGCCTTCCGGCCCTCCAACGGCGCGAGGCCCCGAAGGACGTTGGTATGCGTCCTCCCGCGGGCGTCGTCCAGAAGCAGGTGAAGAGCGGCATCGCGCCCCGGAGTCAGGTCAGCATCGTGTTCAGCGGGGCATTCGAGAACGACGAGATGCGCCGAGTGGTCGCCCGGACGATGGGCGATGCGCTCGCGGGAAACCTGCAACGAACGCTGCGGGAGGACCTGGGCGGCACCTACGGCGTCAGCGTCGTGACGAGCTTCACGAAGCGCCCGGTGGCGGAGTATCGCCTGACGATCAATTTTGCCTGCGATCCGGCTCGCACGGAAAGCCTCGTCAGGAGCGCGTTCCAGGTGATTGACCAGTTCAAGAAGATCGGCCCCGACGAGAGACAGGTCGCCGACGCGCGCGCGGCGCTCATGCGCGATTTTGAAACGAACAGCGGGAGGAACGACTACCTTCTGAACCGGCTCGTCTTCAA
This sequence comes from uncultured Acidobacteriota bacterium, assembly GCA_963745495.1. Lineage (GTDB taxonomy): Bacteria > Acidobacteriota > Vicinamibacteria > Vicinamibacterales > CAVVIG01 > CAVUXJ01. The sequence continues at coordinate 99,523 of CAVUXJ010000009.1, read as the reverse complement.
GTACCAGTTCGGCGAGGACGTCAAGGACGTCTTCAACCTGCGTCCGTACTACGACCAGCTGACCGTGCCGATCCTGCGCGACGCGGCGCGTGCGTACCTCGACACGAACCGGTATGTACAAGTCACGCTGCTGCCGGAGGCGAAGTAGCGCTGAAGGCTGCGCCTGCCGACGGTCCTTGACCGCAGAACAGGGCCATGTGGAGGATGAGCGGCCCTTACGGACCGCAGCCCTTCTGGGTTTCTTCGAACCCGTCGAACAGGCGCCCTGCGCTGGCTCCCGCGAGCGTCTCCAGGCGGTGCGGCTGCCCCCTCTCGACGGTGTAACGTGCGACGGCGCCCAGGGAGCGAAGGAACTCCGCTTCCCTCTTCATCTCGCCGTGCCACATGTACTGATCGGATTCGCCGACGTACATGAACACGCACATCTTCGAAATCGCCTGGAGCTTGGCGGCGCTGGGCTGCCACATGTATCCAGGGAAGGCGGTGACGGAGAGAAAGTACTGCGGATTGGCTGCCGCGACGTGAAAGGCGGCGATGCCCCCGTTTGACGGTCCGGCGACGTGAAACTTGCTTCCCTGAATCTTGTAGTCCGCCAGCATCGCCTTCAGAAAGTCAGGGAAGATGCGTGCGCCGGCTTCGAAGAACAGCTGATCGTCCGGCGCGGCGGGAGCGATGACGATATAGCCGCGCTTCTCGGCCTCGGCCCTGAAGTTGCGATTCAGGACGTTGTCCACCACGTTCATGGTCTGCGGGCCGCCACCGAACACCAGGATGCCCGGATACGCCTTTGCCGGCTCATATCCGTCCGGGAGTACGGCCTTGTAGTGCACGGCCGTGCCGCCCACCCGCGTCGTCTTCTCGACCACTTCCGCGTGGAGAGACTGAGTGGCGGACATGGCGACGACCCACATCCCTGGAACGACAAGCGCCCATCTCGATCTCTGTTGGTTCATCTCGAAGGCTCCTGTGAAGTCCGACAAGTATATGGGTCCGGAGGCCGAATTCGCTCGATCTTCGGCCTTGCCGCGGCGATAGTATGTGCCGGCCGTCATTCCCGGGCTTAAAATCCCGGGCAACGGCAGTGTCCCGGTTCTCTCGTCAGGAGGCGGAAATGAGATCAATTCAAACGCTGATCGGTCTGTTGTTGGTGATTGGAACCACCCTGGCCGCCGGACACCCGCCGAACGGCACTCCCGAACAGTCGGCTTCAACCCTTCCCAAGGATATCCACCCCGAGACGGGCAACCGTTTTCCAGCGATCAAGCGGGAGGAGTTGAGCGAAACCGGGAAGAAGCTCTACGACGCGAGGGCAGTGGCGGATGCCTTCGGACCGGGATCAATACGGCTCTACAGCCCACCCGTGGCCGATGCCATGACCGGCCTGAATGTCTACCTTCGGCGCAAATCCGGCCTCGACCCCCGCTTGGTGGAGCTGGCGATCCTGGTTACGGCGCGAGAGATGGACTCTGAATACGTGTGGACCGCGCACGAGCCGGCCGCGCAGAAGGCGGGCCTCGCGCAGGAGATTATCGACACCGTCAAATACCGCAGGCCGCTGACGGCGCTGGGAGAAAAAGAAGCGGTCGTTGTCCAGCTGGGCCGTGATTCGATCTCGAAACACAAAGTGAGCTCGGATACGTTCGCCCGCGCCGTGAAACTGTTTGGAAATCAGGGAGTCGTCGATATCGTTTCCTTGATCGGTGATTACGCGGCGACGACGATCTTGTTGAATGTTGCCGACCAGCGCGTGCGTCCGAGAGACAAGTCGCTCCTGCCGATACCGTGAACGGAGGCGACAGGTCGGCGCGGGTGGCGCATTCAGAACATCGCAATCGGATTGACCGGTGAACCCGTTGCATTGGGGAGCGCCAACGGGTTGACCGTCAACATGAACTCCCAGCGATTGCGGGATGCGGTTGCTTCGCTCAACGCCTCCAGACCGGCGCGGTCGAGGACGTGGATACCCAGGATCGCCTGGATGAAATTATGGACCGCGTTTCTGGGCAGATCGCCCGCGGGCTGCGGCGTATACCCGGCCGTTTCCCAGACGAGCAACGCGATGTCGCGCCGTTTCAGCCACGGAAGGACAGAATTGTCGAGGCCGGCCGCGCCCTCGTCCGGCCCGAGCTTGGCGCGCCGTCCATAGCGGCCCCAGCGAAGCACCAGAGCATCCCCTGGCCCCGCCTTGACACCGGACTTCTTTTCCCAAGCCTCCAAGTCCTCGGGGAATATGCGATCACCCGGCGCGAGATACGGCACACCCTTGAGCCTCGCGATGTCGTACAACACCCCGCGCGTGACGATTCCGTTCTTCATGGGCAGAACGGAGTTCTTTTCGGCGCCCCTTTCCTTGGTGACCAGCACCGATGTGTCGTACCCATTCCACATCTTTCCGCGGAAGAACGTGTGAGCGAGAGAATCAATGTGAGTTGAAGCCGCACCGTGGATGCAGGGGAAGGCCACCCGATCGGTGGCGCCTGATTCCGACGTGGAGGTCATGGCCCATTCGGCCGGGCACGGGACGTCGACGGCTTTTTCGGTGAAGCCGTTCGTCGACAGCGATACCGGGACTCCCTCCTTCACGAGCGCGAGCGCCGCCCGGCGCTTGGCCGGCGTAATCAGGTTGAGCGTTCCCAGCTCATCATCCCTGCCCCACCGGCCCCAATTGGACAGCGATGACTGCCAGGCTTCGAACTGTGCCTCGGTGACGAGAGGACGAATCGACGATTCCTGGGAGACCCCGCCTCCGGAAAGCGGCGCGGCGATGCCGATGGTACAAACGAGGATCGAGACTGTCCTGCGAATTGCCGCCCTCATGATGCCTCCTGGGTGTCAGACTGCCTTTGTGCGTCGCGATCTTCAATGAACGGACGGCCGAGGACCATGCGGCGACCGTTCCGCTCGGAAAGAGGTCGTTGTGGCGCGCCGGCTTGTTCTCCTGCGCTCGACGAACGCGACGATCCCCACTGGTCTCTCTGGTTCGCCTTGCGGAGATGTTCTGCGTTTCACAATCGCATGTCAACACGTCCCGATCAACACACGTCCCGATCAATGTAAACCTTATTCTTTCGCGGGCCCTTAGCTGAGGCGTAGCGAGAAGCCGCTGGCGACGAGACCGAAGGCCGTTATAGTGGTGAAATGAAGACGGAAGTCCACAAGGCGCGGAATGCTGAGGACGCTGCAGGTCCAAAGGACGATCGCGATCCTCAGGGATCGAGACCCTCCTCGTTTCGACCACCGTACGAATCCAGAATGGACAGAATCGCCCGTCGTGCCCACGAGATCTACGTGGCCCGAGGAGGACAGCACGGAAAAGCCCTGGAGGATTGGCTCAAGGCCGAATCTGAGATTGACGCAGAGATGGAAGCCCCGCGCCCGGAAGACAACCCATGATTGCTGTCATTTTCGAAGTCTGGCCAGAAGAGGTTCATCGGCAGGAGTATTTTGACATCGCCGCGCGTTTGCGTCCGCTGCTCGACGAGATAGACGGCTTCATCTCTATCGAGCGGTTCGAGAGTTTGGCGCAGCCCGGGAAGATTCTCTCCCTGTCGTTCTGGCGAGACGAGGCGGCTGTGGACGCCTGGAGAAGCATCGGGGAACATCGGGCTGCACAAACGCGCGGCCGAACGGTCCTTTTCGACGACTACCGGTTGCGAATCGCAGGCGTCATCCGTGACTATGGGATGTTCGACCGCACTCAAGCGCCGGCCGACAGCCTCGGAATCCACCCGGACGCAAGAACGTCCTGAGATGCCTGGCCATCGTTATCGCGGCAGGCCGGCGATGTCCGTCCGCACCTTGTACAACGTCTTGCCGGCGGTCACGTAGAGCGTTTTCATGTCCGGCCCCCCGAAGGCATTGTTCGTGATGAAATCTTCCGGGATCGGAATGAACTTGAGCAGTTTGCCCTCCGGCGAAATGACATAGACGCCGGTCTTCGTGTCGAGCGTTTCAGCAGTCCCGCGCCGGGCGTGCAGCCCGGCGGACGCGTACAGATTCCCTTGACTGTCGATGCTCATGCCATCCGCGCTGCGGCCGGCGCGGAAATCGTAAAGGACGCGCATGCTGCGCACGGTGCCGTCCGGCTGCAGGTCATAGGAGCGGATCAGGCGCGCGCCGCCTTGCGTCTGATTGGCTTCGACAAGATACAACTTCCTGTCATCCGGTGAGATTTGAATGCCATTGGGTCGCTGGATGTCCGGCGCAGCCAGGATGCGAGTCACCTTGCCGGGCGCATCGATGCGGTAAACGGCGACACCGGGCCCGTCGGTGAAGTAGAGCCGCCCCTTCCCGTCGATGGTGACGTCGTTGGGGCCGACCAGTGGCTTACCCTGATACCCGTCGGCCAGGATCTCCATCTGGCCGGTGCGGAGATTCGTCCGCGTTACCCGCGGCTGGCCTTTTTGGAGCACGCCGGTTCGGCGGGACTCCGCCCCTTCGCACACAATGAGTCGTCCTTCAGGATCGATGAGCTGGCCATTGGCCGCGTTGCTGTGTTCTCGATACGTCGAGAGAACGCCCTCTTTGCTGAGTTTCATGATCCGCTGCGACACCATCTCGGTGAAATAGACATTCCCGTCTCGATCGACCGTCGGGCCTTCAAGGGCGGAAGCTGCGGTCGCAATCTCGACCTCCTGGGCCTCGGCGGACGGCATCATCGAACAGACGATGAGCGCAGGCAGTGCAAGGCCGATCAGTGTGCGGCAGGTAGGGGCCATCATTTCTCCTTTGACAGCGGCTGTTGCGGCCGTGGCGATTGCGGGGGGAATTCCCGAGATGCTAGCACACCACGTCAGCCGTGATGCGATTTCGGCGTGTCAGTCGCCAACACGATCGCGAGGAGAAACCCGCTGTGAAACCGGCGTAGAAGCTATTCCCAGCTCGAGCCGCTGAGTCTGCCGATATCGGAAACAGCCGACCAGATGGTCGTTCACCATGCCGACCGCCTGCATGTGCGCATACACGACGGTCGAACCGACGAAGCTGAATCCGCGCCGCTTGAGATCCTTGCTGAACGCGTCGGATTCGGGTGACGTCGCCGGAATCTCCCTCATCACCTTCCACCGATTCAGACGTGGCCGTCCATCGACGAACCGCCAGCAATAGGCGTCGAAACTTCCACACTCGTCCTGAATCGAGAGAAACGCCCGCGCGTTGCGCACGGCCGCTTCGATTTTCAACCGGTTTCGAATGATCGACGGATCCGCAACGAGCTTCTCGATCCGGCTCTGCGTGTACCGTGCCACCTTCACGGGATCGAACTGGCTGAAGGCGCGGCGATAGCCTTCCCGTTTCTTGAGCACGATCGACCAACTGAGCCCGGCCTGTGCCGCTTCGAGGACGAGAAACTCGAAGTGCTTGCGATCGTCATGGACCGGCACACCCCATTCGCGATCGTGATACTCCAGCATCAGCGGATTCTCGCTGCCGACCCATGCACATCGGTTGATCCGCCTCTTCGTCACGATGATGGCGGCACGGGCCCCTCTATGCGGCAATCGCCACCTCCGCCGGTTCCAGCGCAAGCGCAAGCACGTGATCCACCGTCCCAACGACGTGGAATTGCATCAGGTCGCGCACCTCGGACGGCACGTCGTCGAGGTCGGGCTGGTTGCGCTCGGGGACGATCACCTCGGTGAGGCCTGCGGCGTGCGCGGCCAACACCTTCTGCTTGAGGCCGCCAATCGGCAGCACCCGCCCCTGCAGCGTCACTTCACCGGTCATGCCGACCGTGCTCTTGACGGGTCGGCGGGTCAGGAGCGACGCAATGGCCGTCACCATCGTGATCCCCGCGCTCGGGCCGTCCTTCGGGATCGCGCCCGCCGGCACGTGAACGTGCAGCTCCCGTCCATCGAGCGCGTGTTCGTCGATTCCCAGCTCGGACGCATGACTCTTCACGTAGGTGAGCGCAATCCGCGCCGATTCCTTCATGACGTCGCCGAGTTGCCCGGTCAACACCAACCCGCCCTTGCCGGGCATGGAGGCCGCCTCCACGAACAAGCACGTCGCCGCCCACTCCGGTCACCGCCAGGCCGGTCGCCACCCCGGGCACGGCGGTGCGAACCGCCGCCTCGTGGAAGAACTTGGACCGCCCGAGCGCGTCGTGCACGGCCGCGCGATCGATGGTCACCGGCGTCGTCTGGGCGGTTGACGCGAACCGGGTTGCCGTCTTTCGAAGCAGCGTCCCGAGCTCCCGTTCGAGCTGTCGCACGCCGGCTTCCCGCGTGTAATCCGTGACGACGAGGCGCAGCACGGCATCGGTCACTGCGACTTCCTCGACGCGCAGGCCATTCCGCTCGACCTGACGAGGCCAGAGGTGCCCGCGCGCGATGGCCACCTTCTCGTCGGTCGTGTAGCCGTCGAACCGGATCACTTCCATGCGATCGAACAGCGCCGGCGGAATGGTATCGGCCACGTTCGCCGTCGCGACGAACAGCACGTGCGAGAGATCCAGCTCGACATCGAGATAGTGATCCCGGAACGCGTGGTTCTGCGCCGGGTCGAGCACTTCGAGCAGCGCCGCCGACGGATCGCCGCGCCAGTCCGCGCCGATCTTGTCGACCTCGTCGAGCATGATGACCGGATTCATCGTGCCGGCGTCGCGCAGGGCGCGCACCAGCCGCCCCGGCAACGCGCCGATGTAGGTGCGGCGATGGCCGCGGATCTCGGCCTCGTCGCGCACGCCGCCGAGCGACATTCGGACGAACTGCCGGCCGGTGGCTCGCGCAATCGACTCGCCGATCGAGGTCTTGCCGGTGCCCGGAGGGCCAATCAAGGTCAGGATCACTCCTGAACGGCGGTTCTCGGTCATGCCCCGATCGGTGCGGAGCTTGCGGACCGCCAGGTACTCGGTGATGCGTCGTTTCACATCGTCGAGGCCTTCGTGATCGGCGTCCAGCACTTCCCGGGCATGCACCGGATCGAGGCGCTCCTCGGACCGCTTTGCCCACGGGACCGCCAGCAGCCAGTCGAGATAGGTTCGGATCATGGCCGACTCGGCGTTCGAGTCTCCCATCCGCTCGAGACGGGACAACTCGCGCTCGGCCTGCTGCTGCACCGGGTCTGGCATGCCCGCATCCGAAATCTTCTGGCGGTATTCGTCCGCGACCGATCCGTCGTTCTCGCCAAGCTCCTTGCGGATGGCGTCCATCTGACGGCGCAGGAAATACTCGCGCTGCTGCTTCTGCGCGCCATCTTCCACGTCGTCGTGGATGCGCTTGCGCACCTGCAGCTCCGCCAGCCGCTCGCGCTGAAACTGAAGCGCCAGCGTGAGCCGCTCGACGACGTCGAAGGTCTCGAGGAGCTGCAGCTTCTGGGCGAAATTCAGGTCGGGCGAATAGCCGGCGGTATCGGCCAGGGCGCCCGCGTCCGTGATCGACCGCACGAACGCGCGGATCCGTCCGTCGTCGCCTCGCAGCTCGAGAATCTCGTCCACGATCGCGCGGTACTCGCGTTCCAGCTCGCGGGTGAGGCTGGCCGCCGGCGCATGGTCGGGACGCGGCTCGACGTCGACCCGAAGCACGCCGTCTTCGTCAGCGCCGGCCCGGCCAGGGATCGCGCGGTGGAGGGCCGTCAACGAGACGGCGCGCCCGCGGCCGGCCAGTCGCACGCGCTCGGACACTTCCGCGACGACTCCGACGCGCGCGTACGTGTTCTGCTGCCTCGGCACCAGGAGCACGCGATCGTCGCTGCCCACGTCGACCGACACGGTGACCGGCATGCCCGGGAACACCACCGTGTCATCCAGGGGAATGATGCGGAGCCTGTTCATAGTGGCACCAGGATAGCCCCATATACTTGATCATGTCAACCATCTATCTGATCAAGTATAATGAGCGGGATGAACCGCGCGGACGATGCGTGTCGAGCGTGGCAGCTCCTCATGAAATTCTTCTTCGCGCAGCGGCCGCACCTGCCGTCCTCGCGCGGCGGATTCGATCTCTCCCCCATCCAGTGCCACGTGCTGCATCTCATCGAGCCAGGACGTCCCTTGCCGATGAGCCGGCTCGCCGACACGCTGTCGTGTGACGCGTCCAATGTCACGGGGCTGGTCGATCGGCTCGAATCCCGCGGTCTCGTGCGACGCCGGTCTTCGCCGCAGGACCGCCGCGTGAAGGTGATTCAACTCACGACAACGGGCGCGCGACTCCGGACGCAGCTGCTGAGGCAGATGACGGGAGGAACGCTCCCGCTGTCGCGGCTGTCTCTCGACCAGCAGCGAACCCTGGTGAAGCTTCTCGAGGCGCTCGTCGACGAGAAATGACCTGAAGGGTCTTTTCCGCCAACCCGCTGACATGAGAGAACTCGAAGTCCTCATTGGCCTGATCCTCGCCGCCGTTGTTCTGGCAGCCGCGGCGCGCCGCGTCGGCGCACCCTATCCCGTGTTTCTGGCGCTCGGCGGCGCGATCCTCGCGTTTGTTCCAGGCGCGCCGTCGTTCACCGTGCTGCCCGAGCTCGCGCTGGCGCTCTTTGTCGCGCCGGTGCTGCTCGACGCGGCCTACGACGCGTCGCCGCGAGATCTCAAGGACAACTGGGCGCCGGTCACCGGTCTGGTCGTTTTTGCCGTCGGCCTCACGACCATCGCCGTCGCCGTGGTGGCGCGCACGCTGATGCCCGCCATGCCATGGGCGCCGGCGATTGCGCTCGGCGCCGTCGTCGCACCACCCGACGCCGCGGCCGCAACCGCCGTGCTGCGTCAGTTGAGACCGCCGCATCGCATCCTGACGATCCTCGAAGGCGAGAGCCTGCTGAACGACGCCAGCGCGCTGCTGATCTATCGCCTCGCCGTCGGAGCCGTCGCGGCCCAGGGCTTTTCCATCGGAGCGGTTGCGCCAACCTTCCTGTTCGCGGTGGCCGGCAGCGTGGTGGTCGGTCCGGCGCTCGGCTGGCTCTCCCTGCGGTTGACCGACCGTGTGCAGCGACGTGCCGACGGCCATCATTCTTCAGTTCGTCAGCACGTTCGGCGTCTGGATCCTGGCCGACCGGATTGGTCTTTCAGGCGTGCTCACCATGGTGTGCTACGCCATCACCGTGGCGCGGACGGCGCCCGAGCGCATTCCCGCGCGGATTCGCATACCGTCCTACGCCGTGTGGGAGACGGTGGTCTTCATGCTGAACGTGCTGGCCTTCGTCTTCATCGGCTTGCAAATCCGCCCGATTCTGGACGAGCCTCGAGCCCGCCGGCCGCGGGCGATACTTTGCCGTCGCCGGTGCCGTCCTCGTGACCGTGATCGTCGTCCGGATCGCCTGGCACATGTCCTTCAATGCCGTCATCAGATGGCGAGATCGCCGGTTCGGTTTTCATCCGCCGCGCCCGATGCTGCGTCCGACGGTTGGCAGCGGTTTGGTCATCTCGTGGTCCGGCATGCGCGGCATCGTCACGCTGGCGGCAGCACTGGCGTTGCCCGCGGGTTTTCCGTTTCGCGACTTGATCGTGCTGACCGCGTTCTCTGTCGTGCTCGGCACGCTCGTGCTCCAGGGACTGACGCTCGGGCCCCTGCTGCGCGCGCTCGACCTGCGGGACGATGACCCGGTCGGACACGAAGTCGGCGCGGCGCGTGAACGCGCCTTGCGTGCCGGGCTCGCGGGGTTCGAGCACGACCGATCGCCGGTCGCAGAGGCGGTCCGGCAGGAATTCATCGCGCATCTGGGATCGGCGAACGCCAATCCTGAAGACGGGGAAGCCAGACGATTCGCCCACAGCGACATTCACCGCCGAGCCCTTCAGGCGGCGCGCCAGGCTGTTCTCGCCATGCGTGCCAGCGACGAGATCGGCGACGATGCGTTTCATCAGACTGGAAGAGGAATTGGACTGGATCGAAATGGCCGACGGCGGCCACGACGAGACCGCGCCCGAACGATGAGCGCGATCGCTCGGCCGCGCCGATTCCTCGAGTCCTTCCCCGGATCTCCCACGTTTCCAGATGGATCGCGAAAGGGGCTCGCAGGAAGGCGGCTTACTGGTCGCGGAGGGGGACGAACCTACGTCCGCCCGAGGATCAGGTGAGAGTCGCCGAACTCGTGCCAGAGATATCCCCGTTGACGTGCCTCGGCGTAGGCGCGCCGCAGGTGGCAGGAACCGCAGAAATTGCCGCGGCTCGGTCGATCGGCAGGCCGATAGCGGCCGACAGCGGCCGTCACCTGCTCGAGCAGCATCAGATGGGTGGCACGCGGATCATGTAATCCCGTAATCAAGCCGCTGACCGAACGCACCGGGCGGTCGGCCGTGATGACGAGATTCGTCCATCCCTCGCCAGGCGCGGTCGTCCCCATTTCGTCGGTGACGGTTTCGAGGGCGCGCACGACGCTCGTTCCCACCGCCACGACGCGCCGCCCCTGGCGTCTCGCGGCGTTGGCCTGTTCAGCCGTGGCGCGCGGCACTCGAAAGAATTCCTCGTACGGCGGTTCGTGATTCTCCAGGCTGGCCACGCCAGTGTGCAGCAGAAGCGGCGCGATCTGGATGCCGTGAGAAACCAATTGGGTAGCCAGCTCCGTCGTGAACGGTCGCCCGGCCGAAGGCATCTCGGCGCTCCCTGGTTCGGTCGCGAACACGGTCTGGTACATCGCGCTCGGCCACGGCCGTGGGACGTAGCGGTATCGAATCGGACGACCGTACCGCTCGAGGTACGGCAGCGCGGGGCCCGGAAAGCGAACCGCCGTCATCCACAGCCGAGATGGCGAATCCATCGCATCGACGAGGGGGTAGGGCGCCAGGATGGTGGCGTGCCCGCCGGCTGGCAGGCTGAACGTGGAACCCGCTGCTGCCCCGAAAAATTGGAGCGAGCTGCCCGCCTCAAGGCGCCGCACTTCAGCCGTCCAGAAACCGCCTGGCATCTGCGTGGACAGGTGAAGCTCATACACCTCGCCCGTCTCGCTGGTCGCAGTGAGCGCCGCGTTCAGCGTGCCGCTGGTGTTGACCACCAGCAGATCGCCTGGCGACAGCCATCGCGGTAGATCGTGGAAGCGCGTGTGGTCGATCGAGTCGTTGATGACATCCGAGACGAGCAGCCGTACCTCATCTCGTCTGAGGCCGCGCGCTTCTGGCGGTTCCGCGGCTTCGAGGCTCGCCGGCAGCGTGAATTCCGCCATCACCTTCGCTGACGCCATCGCGCGTCCTCGGCTTGGGCCGTGAAGTGCTCGCCGCACACCTGTTCCGGGTCTTGGTCGAACAGCCAGTGCCAGAACGGCGCGGTCACGTCCGGCAGTGGGCGATCGGAGATATCTTCGAAGGGATACGCGTCCTGGTACATACGCGTCCGCATCTCGCCTGGATCGACCAGGACGGCCGATACCCCCAGGTCGCGCAGCTCTTGTGCGAGCGTCCGTGTCAACAGTTCCAGGGCCGCCTTGCTGGCCCCGTACGGTCCCCAGCCCGGATACGCACCGTGGGCCGCGTCGCTCGTGATGTTCACGATGAGCCCGCGCCGTTCGGCCAACAGCGGAACCGCCAGCTGAATGAGCGCGATTGGCGCGCCGACGTTGACGGGAAAGACGCGCCCGAAGCGCTGCACGTCGAAGTTGATGAGCGGACCGATGGGCCCAAGCTCCGACGCATTGTTCACGAGCAGATTCAAGCCTCCGAGTTCACGCGCGGCATTCACCAGTCGCGTACGTCACCGAAGCGTCGGTCACGTCACCCTCGACCGGCACCACGCGGGGTCCGCGTCCCGCGAGCGTCTCGGCGACCCGACCGAGCGGTGCGGCATCGCGCGCGCCGATCACCAGGTCGTATCCCCGTTGAGCCAGAGTCCCGGCAATCACTTCGCCCAGTCCGCGGCTTGCGCCCGTCACGAGCGCCACACGATGTGTGTCATCCATGGATCACCCGGTGCGTTAGAGAGCCTCTGTCGCCGGCCGGCCCACTGCGCGCTCGTAATTCCGTCGAAACAGGTCGATCACGGTCGAACCTCCTGCCTAAGTACTGCGTTTCACAATTACGGTGGCTTCGGCCGGCGATGCGTCACCGTAATTGTGAAACGCAGTACCAAGCTTCCATCTTCAAGTGCACTTGAAGTCAAGACGGAAATAATGCCAGACTGGGTCATGGGCGAGGTGCTGACAATCGGCGAAGTGGCGAAGCGTAGCGGGGTCGCCACGTCAGCGCTACGCTTCTACGAGGAACAGGGGCTGATTCATGCGGAGCGCAACGACTCCGGGCATCGCCGATACCCGCGCGCGGTGATCCGCCGCGTCGCCTTCATCGTCTTCGCGCAACGGATCGGACTGTCGCTCGAGGAGATTGGCGCGGAACTGGAGAAACTGCCGCGGAACCACGTGCCCGAGCGTTCGGATTGGGCAAAGCTGTCGAGTCGTTGGACGGCGCGCATTCGCGACCGCATAGCCGAGCTTGAGCGGCTCGAAGTCGGCCTCGCAGAGTGCATCGGCTGTGGCTGTTTGTCGTTGGACAGGTGCCGCCTGGCGAATCCAGGGGACCGGGCCGCGCGCCGCGGTTCCGGCCCGCGCTACTGGATGGAACCACCGCGAACGTCAGTCTAGTGCCGTCGCGACTCGGCAAGAGCCTACGGCGACCCGTCGCGACCTATCCGGGAGGCGCGTTCTGAGATCGAACGTCCCACACAACAGGTCGACCGTCCACTGAGATGGCGGCGACCCACTTCGGATCGAGCCGCATCGTGTGGCTGCGAGCCGGCGAGAGCTGATCCTCCGGAAACAGTTCGCGAACCCGGACGAACACCAGGTGTCCTTCTTCCAATCCGACGAACCCCATGCCGCCGAACTCGACTCGGGCATGACCGCCGGTGTCGTCGGCGAAGACGATCTGATCGGTCGGCAAGGACACCTTGTAGCCGCTCGGGAAGAGGACGAAGGTCCCTGGCGGACCGTTTCCGAGTATCGGAAGCGCCGAAGTCCGGTTCTGTTCGCGCAGCACCGAGCTCGGCGCTGCGAAGTCGATGAGCAGCGGCATGATGCCTTGGGCGGAGCAGCCCTCGCCATGCAGAACATGGTGAGAACGTGGAGCGGTATTCTGGCACGATTGAGTTCCCGCGGCGTCACCGATCACAGCGACTTGAGATACTCGACGAGTTCCGCCTTCTGAGCCGCCGTCAGGTTCAGCCCAAACAGGGTGTCGTAGTGATTGACGACGGCCATCAGATCTGGCGCGCTCCCGTCGTGGAAATAGGGCGCATGCTGCAAAAGCCCTCGCAGGGGAGTCGTCCGGTACCTGCCGGTTGCCGACCTCGCGGCATACGCCGGATCCATTCCGACTTCGGCTGGATCGTGCAGGAATGGGACGGTCCGAACCGGGCCGCTCCGCACGTCGGTGAAATTCGGCGACTGATGGCACGTGCTGCACCGGGCTTGGTCCTGGAATAAGTTCTTGCCGCGCTCAGCAGCCTTGCGATTGAAGCTGCCGCGCCGAGGCTTCGGGCTGCGCAAGCTCAGTTGGTAGTCCAGCAGCGCGGCCAGCTTCGGCGTGACGAGATCAGGCGTCTGCCGGATGGACAATCCGATTCGTGGATCGCTGAAGCTGCCGCGGCCACCCATCTGGCCCACACCCACGTAGCTGTTCCAGTACGAAATCGGGCCGTCACCTGTGAATGTCTCGAACCCCACGCCCTTCAACCCGTAGATCGGAGGGATCACGATCGGCAGCGACGGACTGTTCAGCGGAACGATTTGGGTGCCGTCGAACGCGTGATGGCGCGGGTCATACTTTCCTGGTCCCCAACTCATGAACTCGGCTTTAGTGGCCTCGTCCAATGCGGGCGACAGGGCGACGATCGCGCCTACGTTCAGGTCGGTGTTCGCCCAACCATCGAGCCGCCTTCCAATGCCCGGCGCGAATGAGTTATCGACAGACGAGTGGCATAGAGCGCAGGTCACGCCCACTTTCGCGAGCCGACCTGCCCTGTCAACGGTCCCCTTCACGCCGACGACGGCATTCAGGCGCAACAGCAGAACCGTCACAGCCGGGTCCTTGAGATCGACCCGACCGGCCTGGAGCGCGGCGATGACCTTGGCAGGCAGCGCCTCGACATCGACCTTCAGACCAACGGCCAATGCTGTCACAGGATCGACCGTCGGAATGACCTCGTGCATTCGCAGCACATCGGTCCACAGCTGCTCGTCGCCGAAGGTGTCGAAGCGGAATATCGCTTGGCCGTCCTTGTGACGCGGGGCACGCTCCCGTTCATGCGCGACAGCAGACTGCTCTGCTCGAGTCGCGGGAACGAATCCAGAAACGGAGAACACCACCGCGAGGATGAATACGGATGAGGCAGGAACGATGAGTCGCATGGTCAGACCCCTCCCTTTCCCACCATGAGACCGGCTTCGCCTGCTTCGGTCGCTCTGCGCAGCACGTGCTGCGCGCGTGTCACGATGGGCTTCAGTTATGAGAGTGGCGACGTTTTGAAAGGTGACAGAACGATCGCGCCGGACCAGTACGGGCCGGGTGAGCTATAGCTGGTGCGCAATCCGGGCGAGGACCTGCGCGACAACACGGTCGCATCGAGGACGGTAGAACCGGAAGGCTTCCGATGCGGTCGCCCCCGTTCGTTCCAGCAGGACCTGTCTCAGCCCAGCTCGACCGCGCGACAGCCGGGTCTTGACGACATCCTCCGTTACTCCGAGACACTCCGCCACTTCCGACGTGCTGAGGCCTTCGACTTCACGGAGAACGAAGACCTCGCGCATGCCGTCCGGCAGCGTGTCGATCGCCCATTCCAGCAGATCGTGCAGCTCACCGGTGAATGCCTGCCGCTCGGGGTTCTGTGAAGGATTGCTGGACACGAATGGTTCCACATTCGAGAGCTCGTCGTCGAACGGCTCGTAGCGCCGTTGACGGCGGACGCGAGCCAGTGATTCGTTGATTGCAATCCTGGTCAACCACGTCGAAAATTGCGCTGAGCCATTGAACTGGCGAAGGTGGGTGAAGGCGTTCACGTACGCCTGCTGCATGACGTCTTCGGACTCCTGCTCGTCACGGACGATGGCCCGGGCCGCTCTGTACACGCGTTCGTTGTGACGGCGCATCAACAGCTCGAACATCGCCGTGTTTCCCAGCAGCACCTGGCGGATGATTTCAGCGTCATCCTGTTCTGCGCCTTCGAACGCAACAGCCGAGCTCGGCACTATTTTCATAGCCGTACCCAGTATAAGAGTCGGCAGGTGCTGAAAGGTGACAGACCGCCGATGCGGGCGGTTGACGCTCGCGGGTTCGCTCAACGCGCGAGGGTATTGGCCCCGCCGTCGACGGTCGCGTGCGCAAACGCGAGAATCCGAAGGTTCACGAACCATCACGACGAGCCGACCACCAGGCGGTCCTGGAGGCCGTGGCCGCGGCAGGTTGTCGATCGGGCGTCGTCTAGTACGGCGTGCCCTTCATTCGCGCCTCGTGAAGCGCTTCTGCATACCACTCGAGTTCAGCCGCGAACCGCTCGAAGCGCCGGTTGAGATTGGCATCCTTGGCGATGCCGTTCTCGTCAAGGGCTTCCCGAATCGTGGGCACCGGGAAAAGGCTCGAGATGCTCGGCATCCCCAGTTCGCAGAGCATCGCTCGCAGCTGCATCGCGGCCCGGACGCCGCCAAAGGAGCCGGCGGAGTAGCACACAATCGCCGATGGCCTGAAGAAATACTCCTCCAGGAAGTGATCGAGGAGATTGCTCAAGGCGGGAGGAATGCTGTGGTTGTACTCGGCGCTCACGACAACAAAGGCGTCGGCGGCCCGGTACAGAACGGCAAGCTCTTCGAGAACGGCCGGCGCCTTCCCCTTCTCGTATTCCTTGTACATGCGATCCAGCAGCGGCAATTGCACCACGAGTGGATCGACCACCGTGACCTCGTGCCCGCGCGCGACCAGAGACCACTCGACGAAACGAGCGGCCTTCATCCCCTGCCGGTCCGACCTGACCGAACCGACCATCACCACAAGCTTCAGACGCATATTGACACACTTATCTTAAGATGTCCGCGATGCGCGCCGCGCCGCTCACCGAGAGGCCCCAGCCGCCGCCGCTCTTGCGGTGGGCCGTGCTCGTCTCCGCCAGCGTCGCGATGTTCGGGAACTACTACGTCTACGATTCAATCGCACCCCTGGCCGATATCCTCCGGACCCAGCTTGGATTCAGCTCCGCTCAGATCGGCACCCTCAACGCCATCTACAGCTTTCCCAACATCGTGATGGTCCTGATTGGCGGCGTCATCGTCGATCGGGTCGGCACGCGAACCGCCACCCTGGCTTTCACCGTCATCTCGTTGGCCGGCGCCGTTCTGACGGCGGCCTCCGGCACGTTCGCGACGATGGCGCTCGGGCGCCTGGTGTTTGGATTGGGTGCCGAGTCGATGATCGTGGCGGTGACGGCGGCGCTCGGTCAGTGGTTCAAGGGCAAACAGCTCGGCTTCGCGTTCGGACTGAACCTGAGCATCGCGAGAGCCGGATCCTATGCTGCCGACCTTTCGCCGGGATGGGCGAGAGGCGCCTACGCGGCGGGTTGGCGTGAGCCGATGCTCATCGCTGTCGGGTTCGCCCTGATCTCCTGCGTCGGCGCCGTCATCTACTGGATTATCGAGCGCAGCGCCGAACGGCGCTACGCGCTCGGCGGGCCCGAACCGTCCGATAAAATCGTCTGGTCGGACCTCTGGCGCTTCGATCCATCGTACTGGTACGTCGTCGGGCTCTGCGTGACCTTCTACTCGGTCATCTTTCCGTTTCGGAGCACGTTCGCGATCGAGTACTTCCAGAACGCGCACGGACTGTCGCTCGAGCGGGCGGGCGCGATGAACGGATACGTGTTCCTGGCGGCAATCTTCGCCACACCGTTGTTCGGACTGCTCGTCGATCGATTCGGACACCGCAGCCTGGCCATGGCCGCGGGCTCGCTGCTGCTCCTGGCCGTGTTTCCCACATTGCTTTATACGGCGTGGGACCTGTGGGTCTCGACCGCGCTCATCGGGGTGGCGTTCTCGCTCGTCCCGGCCGTCCTGTGGCCCTCGGTTCCCTATCTCGTCGAGCAGCACCGGCTCGGCACCGCATACGGCCTGATGACCATGCTTCAGAACATCGGCCTCACCGTGTGCAACCTGGTCGCGGGCGCACTCAACGACCTCGGAAACGCGGGGCCCGCGAACCCGGCCGGCTACAGGCCGATGTTGTGGATGTTCACAATCCTGAGCCTCGGCGGACTCGTCTTCTCCGCCCTCCTGTACCGGCGCGAGACAGGACCGCGCGCCCATGGCCTCGAAACCACTCGCGCCAAGGGACTCTGACACGAAAGGCCGCACGACTCATCGCCCGCCGTCAGCTGCAGCAGCTCGGGCCGCAGCACGCCGCGGCGGCCGGCTTCGTCGCCCGGATGAAGCCGCTGATGAACGTGCCGTCGACTTCTTTGGCGAGCGCATCGACGTCGAGTCCTTCGCCGGCAAGAAACGTCCGCGCATCGTCGATGCTGTAGACACGGGTCGTCTCGATGTCGATGCCGTCGAAGCCGGCCTTTGCGAGCTTCGCCACGTACTCGTAGTCGCCGAGAGCGCCGGCGACGCACCCGACCCACAGCTCCATGTTCTTTCGGATCTCGGCCGGGACCTCGCCGCGAACGACAACATCGGACACCGCGAATCGTCCGCCGGGCTTCAGCACGCGAAACGCTTCCTTGATGACGCGGTCCTTGTCGCCCGACAGGTTGATGACGCAGTTCGAAATGATCACGTCGACCGAGTTGTCGGGAAGCGGGATGTGCTCGATTTCGCCCTTCAGGAACTCGACGTTCTCGAGGCCGCTCTTGCGCTTGTTCTCCTCGGCGAGCGCGAGCATCTCGTCGGTCATGTCGAGGCCGTAGGCCTTGCCCGTCGGCCCGACACGGCGCGCAGAGAGCAACACGTCGATGCCGCCGCCGGAGCCGAGATCGAGAACCGTCTCGCCCGCCTTCAGCTCCGCGAGCGCCGTGGGATTGCCGCATCCGAGCGACGCCTTCAGCGCGAGGTCCGGCACTTCGCCTTCCTGCGCCGGCGTCGTAGAGATTCGACGTGATGGGATCGCAGCAGGCGTCGAGCGGCCGCGGCACCGCCGCAGCATGAACTCGCCTGCGCCGGTCTTGGCGCGAAGCGCCGCCTGACCGTACTTCTCTCGAACGACGTCCTTGACGTGTTTCGGTGCTCATGGCTGCTTCCTTCATTTGCAGAGGGCGGCGATTTTCTTCGGCTCGACGGCCTTGTTCCGCGTGCAGCACTCGGCGTACAGAAACCCGAGCAACTCCTCGAGCGCCTCGGTGTTGGCGCGGTAGCGGATGAACGCCTTTTCGCGTTCGGCCGTGACGAGCTCGTCGTTCTTCAGCTTCTCGAGGTGATGCGAGAGCGTCGAGCCCGCCGACGCCGGTCTCAGCCTGGATTTCGTTGACGACCATGCCGTCGGGGTGGGCTGAGAGGAGCAGGCGGACAATCCGCAGCCGGGGCTCAGCGCCGAGCGCCGCGAACATGTCGGCGTAGCGGGTGACGTGCTGGCTCGATGGCCTTCATAACTACATTTCTACAATATTAGAAATGTAGTGTCAATGGGGCCCGTTCCCGCCTGGGATCCCGCGCATCGCGGGACAAGCGGCGGGTTCGCGCGCGTCCATAATGGGCCGTGCCGTCACCGAACCGCTGGACCGGTCGTGCGTGGTCAGGGACGGTCATCTCTTTCTGTCGCTGATGGCAGACGGCGGGATTTACGAACTCGAGCCGGCCACGAAGACCAGGCCATCGGGCGTCGAGCAGCTGCTCTTTCGTGGTCAGGGCGGCCGCGTGCTCGAGCAGATGACGCAAGAGGTCGAGGTCATGAAGCGACCGCGTACTCCGTGAGGGGCGTGACGCGTCGCGCGAGCGCGACGCTCAGGCACGCGACGGCGACTCCGGCCACGATGTCCGGCAGCCAATGGATGCCGAGAACGAACGTCGAGAGGATGGTCGTCGTGCCGAGCGCCAGCACGGTGTGTCGCATTCGGACGCGGAAGAGATACCCAACCAGGATGATCACGACGGTGAACGACACGTGCGTGCTGGGAAAACAGTTGTCCAGCCCGCTGATGGGTCGCATGAGCTCGATGAGGCCGGACGACCAGCGGTCGGAGAGCAACATCGCGCCCGAGTCGGGGAAAGCCCAGCGTTCCGGCACCGGAAAGAAGAGAAAGAACCCCAGGCTGAGCAGATAGTCGGCCGCGATGGACAGGCACAAGACACGGTATCCGTGCACGGCCTTCCTCCTCCACAGCACACCGAGCAGACCGATGCCGAGGATCGGCAGCAGGAAGAAGTACGAGGTGGAATAGCCGTACACCGCCACCCAGTTGGTCACGTCGTGCGACTCGAAGGAGAGATTGCCCTCGAGCGCGCGGAAGGCGCCCGCGATCCGGTTGCCCAGGTCCGTGCCTGTTCCGTAACGGCGGCGCAGCGCCGTCTCGGCCATCGTTTCGACAAGGTTGACGACGAAGACCGCGATCAGCAGACCGGTCAACCCGATGCGCCGGTACAGGAGAGGCGGCCTCGGCGACCAAACCGGCGGAGAAGGTGGATCTGGCGGTGGGCCGTCGTCCACCGGCGGCGGTTCGGCAATCGGTTGCGGCTCGGTCGATCCTGATCGGCCGCCGATGCGCTGCGTCGAGGGTGGCCACCAGATCGTGAAATGGAGGCGCCTCCTGCGATCCATCCCAGCCGACGAGATTCGCAGCCTGGATGCGTCTGAACGCCAGCGGGATTCGGACGCGCTCCTCGATGAACACGGGCACCAGGATGCTCCGCGCTGCCGCTTCCTCCGCCTCGTTCAGCACCCACCGACTCTGTACCGATCCTCGCGACCAGAGCACCATCACGACTTTGGCGGCGTTCAGAGCTTCTTCGATGACCTGATCGAAGTTGCAACCCGCCGGAATCGTCCGATCCCACCAGACGGACAGACCCTCGGCTTCGAGGGCGCGTGCCAACACCTCCGCGTGCGGGCGATCGTGATGGAAATAGCTGATGAAAATGTCGCTCATCTCACGCGACTCCAGGGCCCGTGCAGCTCGGGATGCTGGAGCACGACCGGCTGCACCGGGCTGCACCATTCGGGTTTCGCTGCCCGCTTCTCATTGCGGCGCAGATCGACGATGCAGGCGATGGCCGCGCTCGCCAGGAGCAGAATGAAGACCACGGTCAGCACCTGCATGAAGAAGGGTTCCACGGCGGGTCGAACCAGCACGACTCGAAAGGCGGTATTGCTCATCGGGTCGTACGCCCAGCCTGCCCCGTCAGGCGCCCTGGGAAACCGTGTGTCGTCGAGGGAGAACCTGAAGAAGTCGGCGTTCTTCACCTGGACGTCGAATCGATCTCCCTCCCGAAAGGCGTTTCGCCCGGGGTTCAGCCAGGTGATTCTTCGCGCCTCGAGCGTGGTTCCAACGGGAACGGAGAAATCGACGTCGCGGATCACCGTCGGGGACTTTTCGTCGTAGGGCCAGACGTACCGAATGCGGTGCATCCGTGAGTGAATCAACCCGCCGATCCGCTTCGTCAGGTCGGACATGATCCGTAAAGCTGACCTGGAATTGCTGGGGCGCGATTTCGGAGCCCGCGATAGCCACCTTGAGATCCACCGCACCGTCGTGAATCAGCGCGAGTGTCCACGTCACGTCCTTGTGGACGTACGCGTCCTCGTCATAGAGGACGAACTCCGAGCCAGAAAGCCGGACCGCCTGCTGCGCCGCTTCGACGTAGTCATTCAGGCTTGTCGAATTCCTGCCGGCCGGCGCGGACTCCACCTGCACCGTCACCGGAGCAGGATGCTGCGCCGCGATGCGGCGCAGATTGGCGAGCGCCAACCGCGAGGCGTCGGCCTTCTTGAACTCCTCCCACCACCGGTAGTCGCCCGTATTGATCTCCCCGGAGCCGGTGCGGTTCATCGAGCGGATCGCTTCACGGAGCTGATTGGCATCGGCCGGATCGATCCACCGCGAGGACACCAGCAGATCGTTGGGGATCGGGTCCGGCAGCTGGATGAAATAGACCTGGCCATCAAGGCGTGCGTCCCTGACCTTCTGTTTGGTGCCGTCCCACACCGCTGCCAGGTCGGCGTTTCCGCTCGCGACCTGTGCCACCAGATCGCTGCTCGTGCCCGCATGTTTGGTGACCTGGATGGAGGTGATGCCTTCGCTCGAATCCGTCGCCTCGCTCGTCGTAAAAACACGTTGACTGCGAAAATACAGCGCCGGCAGGAAGTAGCTCGAGGTGCTGAACCTGTCGTGGTAGATGAACGTGGCCTGCCTGGTCCGGAGGAAGGCCAGCAGATCGCCCAGCCCTGGGTTCGGGCGGCTGAAGTGCTTCTTGTTCACGACGAAATACGAATGGTAGGTCGTGACCCCTGTGGCCTTGCTGTTGTACGTCCCGAGAATCTCGAAGCTGGCTCCGAGCATTTCCGCCGCGACGTAGGCGTAGGGTGTCATCCGGGCCACATACGGCTGGCTGCCGCGTTTCCAGCCGGCGAGCCGCTGGATGGCGGCGGCGTATTCCATTTCTATCGGATCGAATTGAAGATGGGTCTTGTCGTGCAGGTAGTTCCGGAGCGTCTTGTCGGCCGCGCGGGTTTCATCATCGAGCGCAACCGTGACGAACGCGATGTTCTCCGCCGCCGCTCGCGTGGCGGCCGTCGCAAAGGTGAGCGCCACGACGGCGAACGCGATCCAGTAAATTGCGCGCCGAGCTGGCATAAGTGTCCGGCTCCCAGCGGATAGCAGAATCGAGCTTGCGGCTCGTTCAGAGACGTGTCCCGCACCCCCGGTCGGAAAGCGGCGTTTACCTGCATCAACGCCGTCACGTCGAAATCCGAACAGGAGTGCGGGTCTTGGGCCGGGCGCCCCGTCACCTGACCGACTGGGACGCGCGGCGTCTCGACATAGTGTCGCGTGGCCGTAGTTCGTTACACGGGTTGGGCGGCCGGCGGTGGTCCGCCGGGGCATGGTCCGCCCGGCTCGCCCGAAATGCTGGGGGAAATGCTGACGGCTGAAGGCGTTACGAGAACGTCCGACGCAAGCCGAGGCCGAATCGGGATCCGGTGCTCACCCGACGCGCGCTGTCTCGCCGATCTCCCGCAGTGCCAGTCGATTCGGCTCGGCGGCCAGCGCCGCCAGCGTTCGCTCGATTGGCTCCAGGAACGGTTCGCGGCTCAACTGAAAGGACTGATGGTGGACAGGCACGAACAGCCGCGCGCCGGCGGCATCCGCCATGGCAACAGCCTGTTCCGGCGTGCAGTGGTTGTGGACATAGGGATCGTACGCTCCGATGGGCATGATCGCGGCGTCGTACGGGCCATACCGGCGGTACGAGGCGAACAGCGGCGTCCCGGCCGTGTCGCCGCCGAACAAGAGCGCGCGCCCCTCCCGCTCGAGGACGTACCCGTTGTACCCGCGATGGGTGTCGCGCCGCAGTCGAGCGCCCCAGTGCTTCACTTCAATGGCTCGCACGCGCACGTCGCCACGCGGTGTGTCGATGCGAACCGATTCGCCCCAACGTAATTCGCGCACGGACGCATACCGTCGGCGCGGCAGAAGGTCCGAGGTATGGCGCGCCACCACAACCGCTGGCAGTCCGGGAAGGGCGGCGAGCGACGGCGTATCGAGGTGGTCGAAGTGGGCATGGGACACCACCACGAGATCGATGTCTGGCAGGTCCGACGCGGTGAGGGCGCTTGAAGTGAGCCGAAGCGGCCCGATTGAGCCGATCCACGTATGCACGCCAATCCGGTGAAACAGCGCAGGGTCCGTGAGCACGCGTACGCCGTAGAAGTTGATGAGCACGGTCGCATGGCCGAGCCACGCGAGTGTAATGGCATTGTCCGGCCAGACGCCCGGATTGGGCGTCTGCGGCGCCGGCGGCACCTCCCGACCGACCTCAGCCATCCGTCCGCGGACAAATCGCGCCGGCCAGCACGAGGAGGAAGCCAACGATGCGCCGCCCAGCCCGGCGGCGGCGGTCGCACCGAGAAATGCGCGGCGGCTGAACAGTCGACGTGTGGGCTTCAGAGTGGATTCATTGTACCTCGGCGACGGCCACTCAGCGACGGAACACGAGGATGTGCTGCCACGGCAGCACGTCGATGACGCGCTCGAAACGGTAGCCTTCCGCTTCGAGCTCCATCCGCGCTTCCTTGATGCTCATCTTGTGCTCTTCTCGGATGGGCACCCAACTGCTCTCCTTGCGAAACTCGATGAGCACCAGCCGTCCGTCCGGCTTCAGTGCGGTGCGCAGCTGCCGCAGCATCTCCTGCGGGCGTGCGAGCTCGTGATACACGTCCACCATCAGGATGAGATCCAGCTGGTTCTGGGGCAGCCGGGGATCGGTCTCGACCGCCTGTCCGACTTCGACTTGAGCAAGCCGCTCGCGCGCGACGCGCTGCCGAAGGAGCGTCAGCATTTCCGGCTGGATGTCGATGGCGAACACCTTCCCGGACGCGCCCACGCGTTCGGCCAGGCGCACGGTGTAATACCCGGACCCGGCGCCGACGTCGGCCACGACCTGACCCGGCGTGATCTCGAGGGCAGCGATGGCCTTCGAGGGCGCTTCCTCGCGTTCACGTTCCGGCCGTTCGAGCCACGCGGCGCCCTCATAGCCCATGACTTTGGCGATGACGCGTCCTGACACGGGATGACGCTGCCCTGCCTGCGCGAAGGCCGTCGCCACCGTCGCAGCCACAATGGCGGCCGCCGCGACGACGCGCCGTCGACGACCCGGTCGGAATGTCTGGAACATGCTCGTCTCCTGCCCTCGACCCTGTAAGCCAACGCTCGCAGGCGACTTCGTCGGCCGCTGCACACCCGCACGACGCCAGCGACGCCCTATTCTACGCATTCGCCCTCCCACAGCGTGGCGAACCATCTGCTCGGGAGCGGACGAGGTCGCGCTCACGCCCTTCGACCCTGAACTGCGAACCCAGCTTCGGCTCCGGGACGAAACCTGGACGTGTGCACGCTTCAGATCAACTTTTTTTCTGCACATTGATTGACGAACGTAGTACGGTTCGCCATCCCTCGAGGAGGATTGTGCATGTCGATCGTCGATGACCTGATTGAGAATCTCGTTGAACGAAATACGGTCGCGCTGAACGGCGCCTTCACCGTCGCCCTGGTCGACGGTGGAATCACGGTCAAAGGAACAGTCTTCTCCACACTTCGGGACCAAAAAAAGAACAGGGCCATTCTCAAGATCAATGTCCCGATTGTCGCGGAACTGAAGGTTGGCGACATTGTGATTCCGCTGCCTGATATTCCGTGATTCGGGGTGATGCTCTGGACAGACAGTGCGATCGAGCAGATCGTGCGAAGAGGTGACGAGCGATGTCCGACGTGAATGGATTCATCGACGCACTCGGCAGGGATGTCACGAACACAATCGTGCCGAGAATTGAGACCTTTGCCGACGGATTTCGCGACAAGACCCTGACGGACTATGGTCCCCGAGTGTCCGCGTTCGCCAACCAGTTCGTCAAGGAGATCCTCGACGAGCAGTCCGCGACGTTTCGGGAATTCGTCACGACGGTGCTGCAGGATCTTTTTCAGCGCTACCGGCCTGAACTCGTTGGCGAGGTGCACGCGACAGTCGTCAAGGATGGCGTTCAACTGACCGGCCAGCAGATCAGGCTCGATCTGCAGCGCCGAGACACCGGAGCGTCAGTGTCATCACTGGAGATTCCGGTGTCCATCACGATCAAGATACCTGAATTGGCCGTGAACCTCCGCGACGCGACGATCACACTGGACGTGGTTCGGTAGCGGAGACACGTCAGCCTGCGAGAAGATCCTGAACGAGCCGGAGGTCCTGGTTCTTCTCGAAGGCGACTCGCAGCTGCTCCACGCGAAGTGTCTGTCGCACCTGCGTGACAGGCCAGAGCATCGCTGAACCGCGGCGGGTTCGCGGCCGGATCGAGCAAATGACTCCCTTACTCGCTGCTTCGCTCTTTTACGTCCGTTTGCCGGCTTTTTGTTGCATCCTAGTGGCAAGAACAGGGTCCAGCGCATGACCCTGACGCCATGACGGCTCTGCCCCTTCTCCTCATCGCTCTCCTGCTTGGCCAGGCGACACGCGCGCCGGCGCAGATCGGCGCCGACGCCGCCTTGCTCGAATCGGCGAAACTCGGGCAGCTCGCTCGCACCAAGGACCTGCTCTCCAAAGGCGCTCACGTCAACACCGCCGACTGGCGCGGCTTCACCCCGCTCATGTGGGCGTCGGCGACCGGAAGCGTGGAGATGGTGCGGCAGCTGCTCGATAACGGTGCGGCTGTCGACAGACGGGCAAGCGACGGCACGACGGCGCTCATGCTCGCGTCCGGCAATGGGTTTACAGAGGTTGTGCGGACGTTGCTCCTTCGAGGTGCGGACGTCGGCGCGGCCAGAGGCGGAGTTCGAGCGCGACAGCTCGCGATCGAACGCGGGTATTCCGGCGTCGTCGCGCTACTCGAGCAGTCCGAAGCGCTCGGCGCGAGGCTGCTCAAGGCCGCCGGCGAAGGCAACGACACGGTCGTGCGGCAGCTGCTCGCGCTCGGCGCTCCGGTCAACGTCACCGACGAGGCAGGGGCGACGGCGCTGATGATCGCGGCGCGCAACGGAGACCTCGGCATGCTTCAAGCTCTCCTGTCGAGGGGCGCCGACGCGACCGTTCGCGACGCGCAGGGGCGTAGCGTGTTCGACTGGGCCGAGCCTTCGCCCGTGACCGCCAAGTACGTCGTGGCGTTTCTCGTCGATCGTGGAGTCCCGCGAGACGTCCCTCGTCTGGCTGCGCCGGCAGTCCAGGCGCCTCAGGTGAAAGCGAGCTTGGGTACGCTTGCGGCGGTGTTGTCGCGGGTTCCCCCCGCGTCGCCGTCGCTGCGTACGGCGCAGCGCCGCGCGGACACCGTGCTGTCGCAGCTGCAGGCATTGGCCGCAAAATGGCCTGCCGATTCTCCCCAGGACTATCGAGTGAACCTGTCCGGCGACGTGGCGGCAATCGAAGCTGCGCTCAGGGCCGGCGATGTCGAGACGCTGGCGGCGACCGTGCAATCCGTTGCTGAAGATCTCGAAATCAAGCTGGAACACTGCATCCGAAGCGGAGGAAGGCTCGGGGGGTCGGTGACGGTTCGGGTGCGGACCGTGCAGGGCAGCGACGAGATCAAGAGCTGGCAGGTGTTCTATATGCCGCGCGTGTTCGAAGTGGTCGCCAATGCCAGCCCCGATCTGTTTCCCCAGCTAAGTAGTCCGACGCAGGAAATGCTCGTGCCCGGGCGATATGTGATGTGGGTCCGCGATCCGACCACTGCCAGACTCGGCGAGCGGACCGTCGTGAAGGTCGGCGAGGGGAAGAAGGAGCTCCTTCTGGATCTGCCCGTACCTGCGGCGCTCCCACGATGACGAACGGCGTCCGACTGCCTGCAGCGCGGCAGCGACGAGTATGGCTGGGCATCGCTGCCGTTCTTCTCGCGGCGGCGGCCGCGCTCGCGCCGCCGCCGCCGGGCCTGGCCGAGTCCAACGCGGGAGGACGCTCCTTCGCGGCGCTGGCATCGGCGGCGATCGTGGGCCTCTCGATTCTTCCGTTCATCTTGTGGCGCGGCACGACCCGGCCGCATATCTGGCTGGCTGCCGCGATCGTCGCACTGACGCTCGGGATCGGATCCTTCTCCGTCGGTGGATACGCTCAACGGGCGTGCACCGCCCGGTACGCCGGCAAACCGATCGTGATCGGTACGGAGATGACGACGCTCGGCGCGACCTACAGACAGGCCAACCCGGGACTTTCGAGCGACGATCTGCTGTTCGACGCTGCCGGTGCGCCCGAACGGATCTGGACCCGGGGGTCGATCGACCGCTGCCGAACGCTGATCGCCACTTCGTATTTCCTGTGGATCCCGTTCCTCGTCGTCTGTTTGCTCGCGACAGCGCAGGCCGTTCCCGCCTCGGTCCTGTCTCCCGTTCGCTGGGACGCGCCCGCGCTCGACCCGGGGCCAGCGCCGAAGCCGCGCTATGACGTCTTTCTGAGCTACCGACACGACGGCATCGACAAGGCTTTCGCAACCGATCTCCTGCAGGCTCTCGAGGCCGACGGCTACCGGGTCGCCATCGACGAGCGCGATTTCCCCGCCAACGCGAGTTTTCTGCAGGAGATGGAACGGTGCGTGCGCGAGAGCCGCTACACCGTCGCGGTGATTTCGCCGCGGTACCTGAACAGCGGCAACTGCGAGGAAGAAGCGATCGTCTGCAAGGTCCTCGACATGGGGGACAGAAAGCGCCGCCTGATCCCGATCGTCATCGAGCCGGTGTCGATGCCCGCGTGGCTGTACGGCATCGTCGGCGTCGACTGGACGAAGGCCGATCCGCTCGTCGATCCGATCGACAAGCTCAAGGCGACGCTCGGTGCGCCGCTGAAGGCGTGATCGCGTTGCTCCTCTGAATCGCATGGTGATGACTGAAGTCGTCGACATCCATCCGCATGTCATCTCCACCGATACGCTGCGCTATCCGCGCGCGCCAATCGGCGGCCATCAATCCGCCTGGTCGCGGGACCGGCCGGTGAGCGTCGAGCAGATGATCGTGGAGCAGGATCGCGCGGGCGTGCGGAAGGCCGCGCTCGTCCAGGCGTCGACCTGCTATGGTCATGACAATTCCTATGTCGCCGATGCCGTCAAGGCATATCCAGAGCGATTCGCGGGTGTGTTCTCGTGCGACATCGTTTCCACCGGCGCGCTCGAGATGATGACGCATTGGATGGCGAAGGGCCTGACCGGCTTGAGGTTGTTTACCACGGGAAGCACGATGCCAGGCCAGGCCGGGTGGCTCGACGATCCCCGTTCCCTCCCGGCGTGGGGCAAGGCGGAAGAGGAACGGCTTCCCGTCTGCTTGCAGATGACGGCGGAGGGCATTCCGCAACTCGTGAACGTGCTCGAGCGCTTTCCGCGGCTGCGTGTGATTCTCGATCACCTGGCGCGGCCGGTGCAGGACGACGGGCCGCCGTACAAGTCGGCCAGCGGCCTGTGGGATCTCGCCCGATATCCACACGTCTATTTGAAAGTCACGGAACGGAACTTTGTCGGCGCGCGGGCCGGAAAGGCGACGCCAGAGACGTTTTTCGGGCGCCTCGTGGACGATTTCGGTGCAGCGCGCATCGCCTGGGGTTCCAACTACCCGGCCTCGGAGCGGTCGCTGCCGGATCTCCTCCGCCTGGCTCAGGATACGCTCGCCTTCCTGCCGGATCGCGACCGCGAATCGATCTTCTCGCTCACAGCTCAGACGCTGTATCCATCGCTCGCCTGACACTCGCGATATCGGTGATGAGCGACTCCGTCATCCTGCATTCCCTGCTCGGCAACCACCCGAGCACGAAGGCGTTGAAGAGCGGCCAGATATTCTCGGCGTTGGTGACGTTCGATTGCTTCGAGGTGAAGGTCGCCAACACGCAGTTCAAGGCGATGGTGCGCGAACTGAAATATGACTTCGGTGAGCTCGCCGTCGTGACCTTTCTGCAGGCGAAGGCGTACGGCAAGCCGTACGTCCTCTTGCCGGCGACGATTGTCGGCCGCAACCAGCATCACACGATCTTCTACAATGCCGACAAGCGTCCGCTGACCGCGCCGGAGCTGAATGGCACGCGCGTAGGCGTACGCGCCTACACCCAGACCACGGGCGCGTGGGTGCGCGGATTCCTGGCTGAGGACTACGGCATCGATCTGGATAGCGTGACGTGGGTGACGTTCGAGGACCCGCATCTGTCCGAGTACCGCGACCCTCCAATCGTCGAGCGGGCGCCTGAGGGCAAGGGCCTCAAGCAGATGCTGCTCGACGGCGAGATCGACGCCGCGATTCTCGGCGACGTGGCCGAAGAGGGGCCGCTCAAGCACGTCATTCCCGACCACGATGCGAAGGGGCGTGCCTGGGCGCGCGCGCACGGGGGAGTGCCGATCAACCATCTCGCGGTGATGCGGGAATCGATCGTCCGCTCGCGGCCCGACGTCGTCCGTGAAGTCTATCGCGTGCTCAAGGAAAGTCGTGCGGCCGCCGCGCTCCCGACCGGCGCGGACGACCCGCTCCGCTTCGGCATCGAGGCCATCCGCGGATCGCTGGACGAGATGGCCACCCGCGCGTTCCGTCAGGGTCTGATTTCACGATGTCCTTCCGTCGACGAACTGTTTGACGATGCAGCGCGAATTCTTGGTGCCGTCGCGGAGTGACGGACACACCATGATTGCCGACCCGGCCGCTCACGGCTCGGTGAAACGCGGACGTCCCCTGTACAAGGACCTCTCCGTCCAGATTCTGGCAGGGATGCTGCTGGGCGTCCTCGCCGGCTACCTGTGGCCAGAGAGCGCCGATGCGATGAAGCCGCTGGGCGATCTCTTCATCAGACTCGTGCGGATGCTGGTCGCGCCCATCATCTTCTGCACGGTGGTGCACGGGATCGCCAGCGTCAGCGACGCCAGGCGTGTCGGTCGCGTCGCGATCAAGGCGCTCATCTATTTCGAGATCGTGACGACGATCGCGCTGGTGATGGGCCTCGTGCTGGTGAATACGTGGGCGCCGGGCGTCGGCATGAACGTCGACCTGGCCACCCTGGCCGATGGCAACGTGTCCGACGCCGCCGGGATGACCCGACCGGTGGGATTCGGCGAGTTCCTTCTCAATCTCGTGCCAGCGAGCGCAGTTGGCGCCTTTGCCGACGGGGACGTCATCCCTGTCCTGTTCTTCTCGTTGCTGTTCGCCTTCGCGCTCCTGGCCATGGGCCCCAAGGGACGGCCTGCGGTCGACGCCATCCACTTCGTGTCGCAGGTGCTGTTCAAGATGATCGGGTTCGTGATGTATGTGGCGCCGATCGGGGCGTTTGGCGCCATCGCGTTCACGGTGGGCAAGTTCGGGCCGTCGTCGCTGCTGGCGCTCGGCAGGCTCGTTGCCGAATTCTACGTGTGCTGTGGGCTGTTCGTGGCCCTCGTGCTGTCGCCAATCGCGTGGGGGTTCGGCATCAACATCCTCAGGTTGATCCGCTATTTCTCGGCGGAACTGATGATTGTGGTCGGAACCAGCTCCAGCGAATCGGTGTTCCCGCGCCTGCACGCCAAACTGCGTCAACTCGGTGTCGACGAGCCGGTTGTGGCGCTCGTGTTGCCGGCTGGCTACGCGTTCAACCATGACGGCACCTGCCTGTATTTCGCGACCGTCTCGGTCTTCCTCGCGCAGGCCGTCGGTATCGACCTGTCGCTCCGTCAACAGTTGGGACTGCTCGCGGTCATGCTGTTCACCTCGAAGGGAGGGGCGGGGGTTGCGGGTTCGGCCATCGTCGTCCTCGCGTCCACGCTGGCCTCGACGGGCACGATACCCGTCGCCAGCATCGGACTCATTCTCGGCGTGCACCGCCTGCTCTCGTCCGCGTTCGTCCCGGTCAACGTGCTCGGCAATGCGCTCGCGACGATCGTGATTGCGCGCATGGAACGGGCGGTGGATATGCCGACGCTCGAATCCGAGTTGCGGCGCGAGACGGGAGTCGTCCTGGAAGAAGCGCGGTAGGTGGCCGGCCTGTTCAGCGAGCCGCAGCGAGGGTAGGAGTCGCCTCCTCAGTTTCAGCGCGGTTCGATCTTGGCCTGCGGGTTCCCGTGTCCACGCTGCCGCAGAAGTGCGCGCCGTCCTGGATTGCGATACGGGTGCAGCTGAGATTGCCGTCAAGGGAGCCGCCTCGCCGGATGTCCACTCTATCGCGAGCGGTAATGCCACCGACGACCGAACCGAAGACGGTCACCACCTT
This sequence comes from uncultured Acidobacteriota bacterium, assembly GCA_963745495.1. Lineage (GTDB taxonomy): Bacteria > Acidobacteriota > Vicinamibacteria > Vicinamibacterales > CAVVIG01 > CAVUXJ01. Next base: position 68,809 of record CAVUXJ010000009.1, on the reverse strand, counting down.
CGCGACAATATCGGCCTGGATGTTGGCATTCGGTCCGATGGTCAATGCGTGATCCGGGAGATCGATTCGGCCTTGAACCCGGCCGTCAACCATCAGGTCCTCCGATGCAGCCAGCTCCCCTTTCACGAACACCGAGCTCCCAAGGTTCGCGAGGCGGATCTCCTTGGCCTCGTTGGCCCGAAGCTCTGGGGCCCCCGGAACGACCGTCGGCTGAGCCGCCGTCCCGCGGACACTTTGCGACTCGTCTCTGCTCCACATAGTTCACCCCTCGATGCTTCTCGGCTCGGCGTGACCGGGCAATTAGGGGGTCTCGCTGACATCCTTGTGCCAGGAGGTCGTTGAGCACGTTTTCCCGCGTGAAGCATCGGCAACGTCCCGGATAAGGCGTCGCCGAAAATCCGCGTGACGTCGGCCTCGCTCATCGTGCTGACCGGGCCGGGCCGCTGGTTCGCGGCCACGTATGTGGCGTCGCGCGGAGCGTCCAGGTCGGCGGACCCTGATGGGTTCGTGACGCGGGCGCGTCCCGTCGAACCGCTCTCCGAGTCCGTCAGCAACACGATCAAGTCCTGCCCGGGACGCGAGGGGCCTGCGATGCGTTTCGCGCCGCACGCCATCACCGACGCCGCAGCGAGCGTCGCAAGGACGATGACGACTGGCCGTGTGCTCATCACTACGGTCCGACGCGGATGGCCAGGCTCGTTCCCCGCACGCCGACAATGGCCGTCGGCGTCTCGAGTCGGACGGAGTCGGGGGCGAGCTTTGCCTTGTGCGGGTGTTTCAATGCGCGGTTCGCGGCGGCGTAGTTGATGAGGTAGCCAACCAACCGCCAAGCGCACTCCGGATGCCGGCCTCGCTAAAAGTGGAGGACTGTGCAGATCTGGGAGGCGAGTGATGTTCCGCGTCAGTTTCGACTGACAACGCTTGTCACAATCCTCACCACACGCCGCCTTGGGGCGCTCGCTGAGTGGCCCGTTTTACAAATACGGTGGTATTCGGCCGCCGATGCATCCCGTCCCGCGGCATTGCCGGTCATCATCGAAGCCGGCTCGCACGAGAGCTACAGTAGACAGCCGAGGAAGGCCCCGATATGCAGCTCATCTTCGAACAGATTCGCGCCGGCGGCGACCGGAACTTCGGCTACCTGCTCGGCGACCGGGATACCAGGCAGGGCGTGCTGATCGACCCGTCGTACTCGCCCGAAGCGTTCGTCCAACGTGCCAGCGACCAGGGACTCAGGGTCACACACGTGATCAACACACACGGACATCCGGATCACACGAATGGCAATGCCAGGGCTGCGGAGCTGACCGCGGCGCCGGTGGCCGCGTTCGCGGGTTCCCTGCTGATCAGTCCGGACCTTGGCCTCGGCGACGAGCAGAAACTCGACGTCGGCGGCCTGCAGTTCCAGTTCCTTCACCTGCCGGGGCACTGCCCCGACCATCTGGTGGTCTACGAGCCTTCGTGGCAGATTGCGATCACCGGCGATCTCCTGTTCGTGGGGAAGGTGGGTGGCACCACCAACGATGACGACGCGCGGACGGAGTGGGCCAGCCTTCGGCGGCTGCTCGACCGGCTCCCCGACGACGCCACCGTCTGGCCCGGGCACGACTACGGGGCGCGTCCCAGTTCTACGATCGGCCTGGAGCGCGCCACGAACCCGTTCCTCCGCTGCCCAGACCTGGCCGCCTTTCTCGCGCTCAAGCGAGACTGGCCAACCGTCAAGCAACGGCTTGGCCTGAAATAGCCCGACTGGACGCGAGCGGATTAGCGCTGCCTCAATCGATTCTACGTTCGCTCCTTCGGTGCGACGTAACTCCTTCGGGCACGCGGCTTCAGTCCCCGCTGGGAGACCCGGACCTGGATGTCGTGCGCCTTGCCGTCGCGCCTTGGTGGAGAAAAGCCGATCAAGTACTGACTGTGCAGTTCGTCGGCCACTCGAGCGAAAGCGGCGCCGAGGTCTTGCCCGAAGCGAATCTCCGTGTAGCCGCCGCCGGTCTCCTCCGCGACGCGCGCGAGGCCGGGGTCCGGCAGGTCGGCCGTCAGCATCGCCTGGAGGCCCGCTGGACCTATTCCCGGTTGCATCGGCCGCCTGCCGCGACTGCGCATGCCGATGGCGTAGATCATCACATCATCGTCGCGTGCGCGGTCGATGACCTCGGCCTGGCTCACGAAACGCTGACGGAAGCCGATCGGGCCGCTGTCCTTTCCGTCGCTCAGCACGAGAATGACGCGACGCTCTCCCGCTTCCCCTCCGAAGGTGTCCAGTGCCTCGTCGACCGCGCGCCAGAGCGGCGTCGGCGCATCTGGCGCGATGGTGTTCGGCAGGGCCGCGCGAAGCTCGTCGGGATTCCGTGTGAACGACGAACCGATGGCGATCTCGTGCCCGAACGTACCCACGCGCACGCCATCGTCCGGGCGGAGGCGCGCGAAGAGCTGCTCCGCGGCGGCTCGCAGCAGCGGCAGGTTGCCCTCCATGCTGCCAGAGACGTCCAGCATGACGATGAGGCGGACGGGCTGGGGGGTGCTGTCGAATAGTGTGATCGGCTGGGGCTTCCCGTCGTCGCGCACTTCGAAATCGTCCCGCGCGAGTGTTGTGACGAGGCGGCCGTCCCCATCCGTCACGGTGACGAAGACACGGACGGCATCACCCGTACCACGAAAAACCGGCTGCTGTCGTGCGGCTGCGTCAAGCACCGCAAGAACGCACGCGGCGAGCGTCGCGTACGTGAGGGACCTGGTCACGCCCATCATTCCTTCTGCGGCAAGCGAGGCATCACACTAGTCATACCACAATGATTGTTCGCCTTGACGATCCCCCGTCATACAGCCGATATTCTTGAGAACAGGACACGCCGGCGAACCCCGGTGTATAACTGTGGAATCCAGGATGTTCATTGTGGCCATCCTGGTTCATCAAGAGGAGCTATCGATGGACTCCAAGGCCATGGCTCGCACTGCGCTCCTGGTTGCTTCTGTCCTGACATCTCTTGGCGTTTCGCTGGCGGCCCATCACGGCTGGACCGGATACGACGAGAAGAATCCGCTCACGCTGACAGGAACCGTGAAGACGTCCGAATACTCGAATCCGCATGGCTTCGTCGAGCTCGATGTCAACGGCAAGGTATGGCACGTCGTCCTCGCGCCGACGTCACGGATGCAGGACCGTGGACTGACTCGCGAGATGCTGAAAGCCGGAACGAAAGCCACCGTCGTCGGGTATGCCAACAGGCAAACACCCACTGAGCTTCGCGCAGAGCGGATCACGATCGGTGACAAGACGACTGAGTTGCGTTAACGACTGAAGCCGACGTGCGTTGACACATCACAGCGACGGCATCGCCATCGATCGCGAGGGCGGCCGCGGGGGTGCCGTGCAAGGCGTGCGGTGGGATTTGTTCGCGTTCGGGGAGCGGGACATCGACGTGATGAACTCGCTGTCCGTCTTCGAGGGGCTCGAAGCGCCTGCCCGCGTTCGCCTCGAGCTCCGAAGCCAGATGCAGTTCAAGATCGTCAAGGACCTGCACTGGACCCTGAGCCTTCTTGAGAGCTTCGACTCGGCCCCACCGGAGGGCCAGAAGGGAAACGACCTCGGCCTCTCGGCTGCGTTGGGATGGACCTTCTAGCCGCTACCCTGACGTGGCTCAGATCGCTGCAAGCGCGCAATCCGCTGGAGCCTGAATACCCTTTCCAGAATCGGACGCGTCCCCGGTGATGAATGGCAACGTCCGGCGCGATGCGCCGGTGATCGCTCTCAAGGGGCGATCGACAGCGAGATCTGGTGGGCGGCCACGACATTTGGCGAGTTGCCCGGCCCATCAACCGGTCCAGCGCGCAAGTCACGCGGCACGCCTCGTGCTGAGTGCTCCAGGCGAACCGCAGCAGACGCACCTCGCCGGCATCCAGCCGGGAGATCGCATTGTCATCGCCTACACGGGAGCCACCTGCTTCAGGTCCAGTGAGCCGCCGGAATAGGCGCCCCGCCACGCGTTTCTGCATGTGCGGGCGGGCCCGGTCAACGCCCGCCCCGCCCCTCTCGACAACGATGCCTTCTGGAGAACGGCGCGGCGAGCCCACGGCAGGCTGCTGGCAGCCGCGGTTTGTCGCGGGCCGCCGAACCTGCGGCCGCCGGAAGACGCAGAATCGGAGCATCTCGTGTTGGCGCGAGGCTTGAACACGGACCCCATCGCAGGAATGATCGGTCGTCGCGAATGCTCATTGCATCTCTTGCCTTCAACGTGGAGCCTGACAAGCGGGCGGAATTCGTCAGCGCCGTCGAAGATATCCTCGACAAGCTCCGCTCGTCACGGGGCTGTCTGGGATGTCGATTGGTTCACGATCACGAGGTTGACAATGTCTTTGTCATGACGTCGGAGTGGGACAATCGCCTCTGTCTCGACCGCTATCTCGCCTCCCCCGAATACCACATCCTCGAAGGCACTCGCATCCTGCTTCGCGACGGCCCATCGTTGACGGTTGACGAAGTCGTAGCCCGGTGGCGTACGCCGCGTCCAAAAAGGCGCCAACTCTAACGAGACCGCTGTCAGAACGAACCTGGACACCTACTCAGGGACTTCGGTGTGCAATTCGTGGATACGAACGTGCCTCCCTCGAGGACATCGTGAACTGCCGCAATGAGGTCTTCGCCTGCATGCTCCTTGGCCACGTATCCGAGAATCCCGCTCGTCAGGGCCTCTTCGACGAACTGCTGATTCGTATGAATCGTGAGAATGATGACCGCACTGCAGAGCTTGCGGTCCAGGAGCTGACGACCGGCCCTGATCCCGTTCATCCTCGGCATCTCCAGATCCGTGACCACGACCCTGGCGTTCAGGGCCGCCGCAGCGTCGAGAAGTAATGGGCCATCTGATACCGTCCCGACGACATCGAAGTAAGCAGCGCCGCGAGTTCATGGACGAACTCCTCGTTGTCGTCTGCCAGGAGCACGCGTACGCGTCGTTCGGTCACGGAGTCCTTGCGGGACCGAGGAGGTATCAATCGTCGCCTCGGATCACGTCTACTCTCGGGGGGCGCTCGATGCCGAGCTTCCGCATTCGCGACCGCAACGTGCTCGGGCGCAAACCGAGCAAGTGCGCGGATCCTCCCGTCCCGTCGATTCGCCACGCGGTGCTCTGGAGAACCAGTCTGACATGGTCGCGCTCGACGTCGATGAGCGGACGCAGCTTGTCGCGGGACCGGGCCGGAGGATCGGGATCGATCGGTTCTCCGACGAAATTGGAGAGATCGAGGATTCCATCCCGCGACAGGATGATCGCCTGCTGCAGCACGCTTTCGAGCTCCCGTATGTTGCCGGGCCACCCGTAACGTTCGAGGGCCTGCAACGTCCCGGGAGCGATACGCCCGATCGGTTTTCCCAGTTCCCGCCCCAGACGCCCACAGAAATGGCGAACCAACGCCGGAAGGTCCTCCCGGCGATCGCGAAGGGCTGGAAGCGTGATCGGGAACACGTTCAGGCGGTAATACAGGTCCCGCCTGAACCGCTCGCGGCGGACTTCTTCGGCAAGGTTCCGGTTCGTCGCCGCCACCACGCGGACGTCCACCTTCGCCATCCGTGCGCTGCCGAGTCGCTCGATCTGCCCTTCTTGCAGCACGCGCAGGAGCTTGGGTTGGAGCTCAAGGGGTAACTCGCCGACCTCGTCGAGAAACACGGTGCCGCCGTATGCGACCTCGAAGCGGCCGGCCTGTGAGGCGTGGGCGCCCGTGTACGCGCCCCGCTCCCGGCCGAACAGCTCGCTCTCCATCAGTGCCGAGGGCATGGCACCGCAGTCAACGACGACCAGGCTCCGGTGACGCCTGGCACTGCGCTGATGGATCGCCCGCGCGACAAGTTCCTTCCCTGTGCCAGTCTCGCCAAGAAGGAGAACGGTCGCCATGGTCGGCGCCACCTGCTCGACCCGATGCATGACATATTTCAGCGCGTCGCTGGCACCAATCAGGGGGTGATCTGCCCCCAGCGGCTCGAGTACCGGTGGAGGCATCGCTCGCAGCCACAAACGGGATCGCGAGATCGCGCGGCATAAGCATCACCTCAAGCAAGACAGGGAGCGCGTGCGCAGTCTAGAAAATGGAGGAGGAACGTGGAAGAGAAGAACTACGAGCGGAGTGGTCGAAAAACTACCGTCGATCCGTGGAAAAACTACTGCGGCAGCTCAGTGCCGAGTGTCAACAAGGTCATTCTGCATGGCGTATCTCACAAGTTCGGCCGTCGAGCGCACGTTGAGCCCCTGCATGAGCTGATACTTGATGGCTTCGATGGTTCGTGGCGACAGATCCAGAGTCGCAGCGATTTCTTTTGCACGTTGACCCTGGACGACCAGCCGCAATACCTCGCGCTGTCGCGTCGTGAGGTTCACTCTGCCGGGCGGGGCCGGACCTGACATCAACGAGAGAACGTCTTTCGTCAGCGCAGGGGTCAGATACGTCTGGCCCTGCAGAACGGCTTCGACCGCCGCCAACAGCTCCTCACCACTCGACTCCTTCAACATGAAGCCCGAAGCGCCGGCTTTGAGCGCCTCGACGGCCAGACGCGCATCACTGTGCATCGTGAGGACAATCGTTCTGCATTCGATGCACTCCGCCTTCAAACGCCCCAGGGTTTCGAGTCCACCTACCTTGGGCATCGACAGATCCAGGAGAACCACGTCCGGGCGCGCGCGAGCAGCTGCCTCGACAAGGAGACTCCCATCGTCAATGCACCCGACAACCTCAAAGCGGTCTTTGATGAGTTCAGCGACACCCTGAGCAAACAGCTTGTGGTCGTCGACAATCAGAACCCGCGGGAGCGTCATCTTGGGTCTCCGATGGGCTCGGAAATCTCCGACACAACAATGCTGATGCGCCCGGTATCGGCGGCATCGTGATCTGCCTGGGCGTTCGCACCGGCCGGGACGCGTACGCAAATCGTCGTGCCCTTCCCTGGCTGGCTGACGATCTGCATCACGCCTCCCGCCAGACTGGCTCGTTCCTCCATGCTCATCAATCCAATCCCGCGATTGTCCCCACGCATCCTTTCGACATCGAAACCCTGGCCGTCGTCTGTCACGCTCAATTCGAGACACTCGGAGGAACCGATGATCGACACGCTGATGCGGCGCGGGTTGCCATGTACCGCTGCATTCCGGAGAGCCTCCTGCGAGATTCGAAAAAGGCCAAGGGCCGCAGCTTCGGATACGTGGACGAGATCGCCCGCCGCCGTGAAGCTTACCTGGACGTCATACCGCTGCTCGACTTCGATGCAGTGCGACTTCACGGCCGGTGCGAGACCAAGGTGTCGCAGCGCGCCTGGATGCAGATCGTGCGACAGCGCCCGGATTTCCTTGGCGACTTGCGACGTGCGCTCCTGCAGCCGGCCGAGGGCGGCCTGGGTAACCGGACTGTTCTTCAGATCTGGCTGCTGTCTGAGGGCCGACAGCGCCAGACCCGTCATCGCGACTTCCTGTCCGAGTCCGTCATGCAAATCGCGGGCGATGCGGGTGCGCTCGGCTTCCTGACTCTCGATCAACCGTCCGGCCAGATCTCTATTCCGGGCGAGGATGCGTTTCGACTCGGTGACATCGCGGACCATGCTGAGCACGCGATCGGTGCCATTGCTGACGAGGCGGGCCTCGAAAAACCGCATCTCGCCCATCGAAAGTCCGTATTCGACAATCATCGGGTCCTGGCTGTGGTGCGCGCGCTCGAGCGCATTCATGAGTACGTCGGCAACACTCGGGGGCATGATGTCGCGCACCTTCTTCCCGAGGAAGCGGCTGGGCGGCGCGAACAGCAGCTCCGGATCCCTCGCGTTGTAATCGAGAAAGATCCCGTCGCGCGATAGGACGAACATCAGATCTGGAATGGCCCGCAGCAGGGCGCTGTTGCGTGCTTCGCTATTTCGCGTTTGCTCCTCCGCACGGCGGCGTCGCACCCGTTGGACGAGAAGGCCCACGATCAACGCGAGCTGGGTGGCGAAGACGATCAGTCCGCCGACGACGTACCTTCGGTCCAGCTCGAAGAGTGACTGCGCGAGGATCTGCCACCGCTGAACCTGCCACCAATCGAGCATGGTCGCGTAGGTGTCGCGGGCCGGAAGGATGTCGTCAGGGCTCGTGCCACTGGCAACGAGCTTCGCCATCTTCACCGCGCCGGTCCCGTCCCTCACCGTGCCGGCGAGGCCGGCGTTCACCTGAGCGGTCGAGTGACCAGGGAGGGCAAGCAGCGTCGCAACGAGGATGAGCAGGATCTGAACCCGCAGATGGCGAACACAGGACAAGCGGAGACCCTGGGCAAGCGCATGGGAGGGCAAAGGGCGCAACCAGTCAGATATCAGCGTTCGCGTTCCGGGGACCATGCGAAATCAGCCGCAGTGAAAAATGCCCAGCTCATCCCCCAGGGCTTTGCGAGCTGCCGCGGGGTTGATGCTTCTGATGCAATAGTTGACGTAGCGCCTGGCAGCCCGCGGTGAAACTCCGGCTGCCTTCGGCCGGCGCGTCTGGCTACTAGGGGCAACAGCCTAACGGAAAGGTCAAGCGAGCGGCTATTGGACCTTCGGCACCCCTTCGGATGCGACAGGAATGTCGCCAGGGAGTCCAAGACGATCGGCCATGCGCACCAGATCGGGTAGTGAAGCGGCCTGCATCTTCGCCATGCCATGGGCTCGATGGACCTTCACGGTCTTCACGGAGGTTCCGATGAGCGACGCCACCTGCTTGTTCAGCTTGCCAGTGACCACCAGGCTCATGACCGTCCGCTCCCTCGGTGTCAGGGTGTCGAATCGCTGTCGGAGTCGCTGGTATTCGAGGCGTTCCAGGAAGCGTATCTCATCCAACCCAATCGCTCGGTGCACGGCGTCCAGCAGGATATGTTCCTCGAACGGCTTCGTGATCACGTCGAGCGCCCCATCCTTCATAGCGCGTACGGAAAGCGGTACGTCGGCGTGGGCCGACAAGAAAATGACCGGCATTTCGATGCCGGCGTCCTTGAGAAGCTGTTGAAGCTCGATCCCCGTCGCCTTCGGCATCTTGATGTCCAGCAGGATGCATCCGTGTTCACTGCCGGGAGCGCGGGCCAGAAATTCCGCAGCACCCGCAAACGTCTCGGCGCGCAGTCCCACGGACAGAAAGAGCCTCCCCAATGCCCTTCTCACCGACACGTCGTCGTCGACGACGAAAACCGTTGGGACCATCGGCAGTACATCGATCGAACGGGGCTGCTCGTCGGTCACGACAGGCTGCCTTTGTCGTCGGGGGCCGTACAGGTCGCTGCCGAGGAGCACTCCCTCGCGTCGGGGCGCCAGACAGCATGAATTTGCGGCGTTTCGCGCGCGAACAACATCGCCATTCTGCAACGAGTATGGCTCCGTTGGCTCGGATGTCAATGCCCGCGCGAGAACGTGCGTGAAGAGCTTTCTCCAGACACCCGTTCGACGTCACAGCCCGGAAGGATCTTGACGCGATCGGGGGAGGGTGAAGTGAAACACGGTGCCTCCTGCAGGGGCGCTGGCGGCCCCCATCGTGCCGCCGTTCGCCTCGATGATCGCCCGCGCAATTGGCAGCCCCATGCCCATGCCTGCCGCCTTGGTCGTGAACAACGCTTCGAAGACCTGCTCTTCGGCTCCCTTCGGCAGGCCGCAGCCGGTGTCGGTGACGAACACGTGAATCCCGGTCGCGCCTTTGGGCTCGGTGCGCACGATCACGACCTTCGTGCCAGAGGCTTGTTCCCCCGTCATGGCCTCGATAGCGTTCATCATGAGATTCAGCACGACCTGACGCAGCTGCACGCGGCTCGCCTGAACGAGCGGCAGCGATGGCGCGAGCTCGAGGTGTAATGAAACGTTGTGGATGATGGCCTGGCTCGCGATGAGTAGGGTCGTGTCGCGCACGATGTCGTTCACGTCGACCAGCTCGCGTTTTACGATGTCCTTGCGCACCATCTCGCGGATCGCGCGCGTGACATCGGAAGCCCGCTGGGTGTCGGCGATGATGTCGGTGAGGATGTGATGCACCTCAAGGATGTTGGGGGGAATGACTTCGAGAAAGCGGCGGCCGGCATGGGCGTTTCCCATGATGCCCGTGAGCGGCTGGTTCAACTGGTGCGACAGGGCTGCTGTCAACTCTCCCAGGAGCCAGACTCGCGTGGCGTGTGCCAGCTCGTCCCGGCTCCGCTGTGCTTCGAATTCGGCACGCTTCCGCACGGTAATATCCGTGTGTGTGATGACCGCCCCTCCCTGGAGGCTCTTGAGCGGCACGACAGACATCATCCACCACTGGCCTTCCCCCAGACTGTCGGAACAATACTCGAGAGCGAATCTCGATGCGGAGCCGTCCAGGACGCTTCTGATCCCGTCGTAGACCGCACGGTCGCTCGGCAACCCGTTGTCGGCGGCAGCCGCCCACACGTCCAGATAGGATGCGCCGGGTTCGCCCGAGATCTCCGACATCACGCCTTTCTCGCGCGCATCGCGCCAGCTCTCGTTTACCCCGACGATGCGCCCGTCGCGGCCGATGACGGCCACCAGGCTTGGGATCGAGCTCAGGATGCTCGACTTCAGTGCGTCGGTGGCACGAAGCTCGTTATCCGATGTCAGGCGTTCCTCGATGAGCGCGCCCACGCACAGAAGCGGCACCGTCGCGGAGATGAGAAAGATCTGCAGCATAGTGATGCGGCCCTCTGACGGGATCATCGGGAATAGACCGTCACCGTAGAGAGCGCTGACCACCGCGAGCAGCGCGGTACTGAGCACCGAGAGTCCAACGCCGGCCGAACCGAAGCGGACTGCCGTCCACAGTAGAAGCGGAAGGAAGGGCGCGAGCGGCGCGCGCGAGAGACCAATTCGTCCAACATCGAGTGACACCGCGAGCGTCACCAGGATGAGGCCGCCGACGATCGCCGCCGCCTCGAGCCAGCGCCGCCTGGGCCATTCCCGCACTTCGTGGCTTCTGTTGAGTATTCCGGCGATGGCCGGGACGATCGCCAGCTGCGCCAGCACGTTCGACGGGAATCGCATTCTCCAGACGGTCCAGTACTCTTCGCCGATGAACGCTCGCACAACGCCGGCATCGAGGAATGTGGAGACGAACGGCGCGGCGAGCCCGCCGATCACCAGGAAGACAGAAACCTGGCCGAGGGTGTCGAATCTCGAGGGCTGATCGCTCACGTATCGGATGAGGCCAGCGGCGAACAGCGCCTCGCTGCAGTTTGTGAGGAAGATCGCCGTGACGAACTCGAGAGACCACACCTGAAGCTGCACCGCAAAGTGTGCCCCTGCTGCGCCCAAGAGCACGCTCCACCAACGCGCGTGAGGCACGAAGAGCAGCAGTGCCGTCAAGATCGCGTTTGGCGGCCAGAGCACGGAGGGAGTCGCCGGCGGAAGCCTCAGCTCCAGGCCGACCAGCGAGCCGACGTAATAGGCGGCCCCTGCCACGACCGCCATGGCCGGCGCCCTGCCCGTTCGGAGAAAAACAGCCGCGCGAGACGAGCCACTCAATTGCTGCACTCCGTCGAGTCGGCGCGACTCTGCGACAATCGCAGCGTGCCGTCAAGTGGGATTGTTCCGTCCGGCGTCGTCGGCCCTGCGTCGCGCGTCAGCCGCCGCCGGCGGCGGCGAACGTGATGCGACCGGCTGCAGGCCGGCTGGCCTGACCCGAGAGCCGGTGTTCAAGGCTCACGAACGACGCATCGAAAACCGACGTGGGACGTCGAGGTGTCGATCGGCTCGGCGTGACGCGCGGCGGGGCGATAGCGCCGGCAATAGTTCGGCGCGCACAGATGCGAGCCGCCCTTCAGGACCTTCCGCGGTATCTTGATCTGCGGCTGGCAGGGGTCGTAGCTGGCGTCCTCGCGTGCACCGCGTGGATTGACGGGGATGCAGCAGGACTTCTGCTCGTCCGGTTCGTGGCCGGACGAATACCAGTCGGTCGTCCACTCCCAGACGTTCCCGATCATGTCGTACGAGCCGTACCCGTTTGGCAGAAAGGTGGTGACCGGCGATGTACGCTCGTAGCCGTCCAACTTCAGGTTTTCGAACGGGAACGAGCCTTGCCAGGTATTTGCCCTGTGCTGGCCGTCTGGATTGAACTGGTCGCCCCATGCGAACTCTGCGCCGTCGAGACCACCACGTGCGGCGAACTCCCACTCGGCTTCGGTCGGCAATTCCTTGCCGGCCCATGTCGCATATGCTTCGGCGTCCTTGAACGCGACGTGCACGACCGGATGGTCGTCGAGGCCGCGTATCGAGCTCCCTGGGCCGTACGGCTGCTGCCAGTTCGCGCCGAACGTGAAGCTCCACCATTGACTCCAATCGCGCAGGTCCACTTGGTGGTTCGGCGAGGTGAACACGAGAGAACCCGCGCGCAGCATGTGCGGCAGCGCGCCGGGATAGTCTTTCGGGTCCGGCGGGATCTCAGCGAAAGTCACGTGGGCCGTCGCTTCGACGAATTTCCGAAACTCGCCGTTCGTCACCGGCGTCCGGTCCACCCAGAATCCATCGACGCTCACGCGATGAACTGGGCGCTCCTCCTTGTAGTGCTGGTCCGAACCCATGCGAAACGTGCCGCCTGGGATCCAGTTCATGTTCGGCGGAGGCGCACTTTCGCGGCGGGCGTTCACGCGAGGTGCCTGGCACGGTGACGCGGAAGCGGAGATGAACTCAACTCGCACGGCTTGAACCTCTCATTCCTTCAGCGGCCGGGATTCTCCAACTTCTACATGCTCCATGCAAGCCCGATCGAATCGCTCAGGCGTCTCCGGGGAGAGTCACGAAATAGAGTGACTAGCGACCACATTCGGCGGCGGTCGCATCAGGTGTTGCTCCCCATCAGCCCGTGGTGAAACTCACCACGGGCTGCTATGGCCAAGATTGACTCATTTTCTTCGGCCGTCCAAGCGGTTAACATGCAAAACGTGAGACTTGCCGTCGACCACAGCGAAATCATTGCCAAGCCCGTCTCGCTCGTAGAACTGGTCGTCCGGGTCGCAAAGGTTGTTCGCGCTCGGTGATCCCGATGGCTGTGCGGTAGCACGACAACGCCGGCCTGGCAGCGATTTCGCTGTGTGGAGGTGTCAGACGCCCGTTCCTGTCATGGAGCGGTTGCACGGTGATGGATTGGGCGGCTTGATGAGCCGCCGGGTGGCGGTCGATCGCCAGCCACCAAAGGCGGGCGCCAGGTCACGATATGTCGTGACCCAGACAGGAGCGACGACCGCGCCGCAAGCCGATCGGCATCCACCAGGTAGTCGGCCGCCGGCCGATCGCGGCATTCGGCAATTCCGATGGAGATTTCGAGATGCTCGAATGGGTCACGGCAGGCGGGGGGGCCCGGTTCGGAGTCATCGTCCATCACACCGATAGCGAACGGGAATGGGCCTACGACCGGACCTCGCACATCGGGAGACTGGCCAGAGGACTCGACGAAGCGCCCAAACGTGGCTGGATTCTCGTCGACATGAAGCGGGACTGGAAGGTGATCTATCCGTTTCAGAAGTAGGTCATGACTCTCTCGCGGAAGATCCTGATCGGACTTGGCGCGGGAATCGCCACGGGGCTCGTGCTCGGCGAGCTCGTCGCACCGCTGCAGATCGTCGCCGACGGTTTCGTCAGGCTGTTGCAGATGAGCGTCCTGCCGTACGTGACGATCTCCATCATCTCGAGTCTCGGCGGGTTGAGCCTGGCACAGGCTCGCCTGCTTGGCGTTCGCGGCGGAGCGGTTGTGCTGGCGCTGTGGGCAATCGCCTTCATGGTGACCTGCCTGATGCCCCTGGCGTTTCCACAGGCCGAGACCGCGTCGTTCTTCAGCACCACGCTGGTCGAGCGCCGGCCGCCCTTCGACTTCGTCGGTCTCTACATCCCGGCGAACCCGTTCAATGCCCTGGCCAACAACGTCGTCCCGGCCGTCGTGCTGTTCTCGGTGATCGTCGGCGTGGCGCTCATCACCGTGGAGCAGAAGACCGCGCTCCTCGAGCTGCTCCAGACGGCGACCATCGTCCTCTCGCGAGCCACCCGCGCGGTCGTGAGACTTTCACCCTACGGTCTCTTCGCCATCGCTGCCGTCGGCGCCGGCACGTTGACCATCGAACAGCTGCAACGGATCCAGGTCTACCTGCTCACCTACGTAGCGTTCGCGCTGATCGTGGCGCTTTGGATCCTGCCCGGACTGATTGCCGCGTTGACCGGCATCCGCATCCGGGACCTGTTCACCCGCACGCACGATTCGCTCGTCGTCGCGTTCGTGGCCGGGGACCTGTTCATCGTGCTGCCGGGCCTGATCGATGCGTGCAAGGACCTGCTGGCACAGCGCCATGGCGCCGACTCGGCGCGAAGCCGGCAGCCCGTCGACGACCTCAGAGCAGGACCCGATGTGATCGTGCCCGTATCGTTCAACCTTCCACATACGGGCAAGCTGCTCTCTCTGAGCTTCATTCCGTTTGCGGCGTGGTTCGCCGACATGTCCCTGTCGGTTCGCGACTATCCACAGCTGTTCGGCGCCGGCCTGTTGTCCTTCTTTGGCAGCACTGAACAGTGCCGTACCGTTTCTGCTCGATCTCTTCGATTTGCCGGCCGACACATTCCAGCTGTTTCTGGCCACCGGCGTCGTCAATTCGCGGTTTGGCACTCTCATTGCCGCGATGCATACGGTTGCGGTCGCGATTCTCGGAAGCCTTGCGCTCACGGGTGAGGTGCAATGGCGCGTGCGCAAGGTCGTGCGGTTCGGTCTTCTGACGATGCTGCTCCTGGCTGCGACGCTTGGCGGGCTACGCATCTTGTTCAGCACGTTTCTGCGTCATGAGTTCGCGGGCGCTGACCTGCTCTATGGCATGGAGTCGCGGTTCGGTGGGCCTCCCGTCCGCATCACGCCGGCGCTGCCTGCCGATGCGCCCGCCGGAGAGGACGACGTGCTCGAGGCCATCCGCTCGCGTCGCGTGCTGCGCGTACTGGTCTTGCCCGATCGTATGCCGTTCGCATTTGCGAACCGCCAGGACCAGCTTGTAGGCATGGATGTGGAGCTGGCGCAGGCTCTGGCGAGCGACCTCGGTGTAGGCGTGGAATTCTTTCAGGTCGAATACGATGAGTTGCAGGGCCTCCTGGCGAAAGGCACCTGTGACATTGCCATGTCCGGTGTCGCAATCACTTCCGAACGGGCCGCTGCCCTTCTCTTCTCGGCGCCCTATCTCGATGAGACGTTGGCGTTCGTGACAAGAGATCACTTGCGGGATCGATTCAGAAGCTGGAGTGCCATCCGCGATCTCGGGGCGGTTCGAGTCGGGGTGCCAGACCTCCCTTCCTACCATCGCGCCGTACGCGTCCGCGCGCCACAGCTTGTCATCGTGCCGCTGCGAAGAACGGAGGAACTGTTCAAGCCGGATGACGACGTGATGGCGTACGTGCTGCCGGCGGAGCGTGGATCCGTGCTCACGCTCCTGCACCCTGCTTACAGCGTCGTGGTGCCGGAACCGGACACCATCAAGTTGCCGCTTGCGTATCCTGTCGCGCGCGGAGACCAGCGATGGGCGACCTTCGTCAATACCTGGCTGGAACTCAAGCGACGCGACGGTTCGATCGACGCGCTGTACCGTCATTGGATTCTCGGACAGACCGCCGCGACATCGTCGCCGCGGTGGTCCGTCGCGCGGAACGTGCTGCGCCTGGTTGATTAGGGGTGAGAAACGACGCGGGCGGCGAAATATCTACTGCGGCGGGGCGACCTTGCGATACTGCCCCTGGTGCAGCTCTTCGACGACCTCCGGGCACTTGAACTCCAGGAGCCGCACGTTCCTGTCAATGCGGCGATAGAGCGGCATCGTGATCGTCCAGGGGCGCGTAAAAACCTGCGGATCCTCAATCGTCGCTTCGTACATCAGGTGATTTGCACTGAGCGGCGTGTAGCGTTCGATCACGTGGAGCGCGTCGCTGTGGTAATTCCCGGCCCGGTCGAACCACGTCAGGTCGTTGAACGCGGTCACATCCACGACCAGCGTGTCGCCTTCCCAATGACCGTTCGACCAACCCATCCACGAGTCGATCGGAGCTTTCGAAGGTTTGTCGAGCGGGATCTCGCGACGTGCGTACGAATACTGGTACACGACCCAGATCACGTTCGGGCTTTGGAAGATCTGAAACGGGTGTGGCAGATAAGTCGCTCGAGGAACACCCGGGAGAAAGCAATTCACTTCCGGGTCGGCCTCGAGAATCCGACCGGGTTTCCCCGGCATCGAACTCTTTCGGTTCGCCTCCCGCCTGGCCAACGCCTCCGGACGATATGGAATCCGGCCACCCTCGACGACGCTCTCGCCCGGGAAGATGGCGCCGACCGCACCAGTGACCATGACCGATGACGGCGCCGTTCCGTGATCCTCGAGGTCGTAATTCGCCGTGTTCATCGCCTGCCAGATGCCGTTCAGGTCCGGCTTGCCATCCGGCGTGCGGGGAATCTGGCCCTGCGGAGGAACGCCCTGTGCGGCGCTCCATGCCACGGAGAGAACAATCACGGCCGCCACCGCCGCAGCGACAGCTCCGATCGACCATCTCACAGCGCGGGGCATTATTTCGGGGCCTGGCGCTTCTTCGCGGCTTCGGCCTCGAGCGCACGCTCGCCGCTGAGCGAGTTCCCGAGTGCGTAGTTCCCCTCGTGGCACGCATATTCAAAAATCCTGTAGTCGTCATCCCTCTGCCACGGGAGATTGAACGTCCAGGGTCTGGTCCAGGTCGTGGGGTCGTTGATGGTCGCGTAGTACTCGATTCGATTGCGGCTCACTGGCACGAAGTGCTCAATGAGATGAACGTTCCCGAAGGGAATTCCCGCCGGAACGCTCACCCCCGAGCCTCCGCCCAAGCGCTGCTTGTCGGTGAAGTTCGTGCTTTCGACGACGAGCGTGCTGCCTTCCCATCGGCCGATGGAATCTCCATTCCAGTGGCGGATGTTCTGGCCGACGTGCGGGCGCCCGTCGAGCGGGATGAGGCGCGTGTCCAACCGCTCACGGACGATCAGCACCCATCCGGGCGACTGCATGATGTAGGTGCCGCTGTTGTACGCTTGAGGCGCGTTCGGCGTCTGGGACGCAATGCATCGCTCGAGCGCGTGGTAGTCCTCCGCTGATGCAAATCCACGCGCTTTCGCGATAATCTCCTTTCGTCTCTTCTCCGCTTCGGGCGTCAGCGCGGGATATCTGCCGTCGGGCGGGTCGACGATCAGCGAGGTGTTGTAATTCTTGACGAAGTTTCGTCCATTCCAGAACTCGTTGTACACCCCGACGCCGCCAGTGTTCGCGTCATTGTTGGGCGCGTTGGCCTTCCCCCACGCTTCATATTCCGCGTCCGTGAACGTCGCTTTGCCGGCCAGGCTGTCTGGCCGCTGCATGCGGATCACCGACTGGTAGTCCCAGATACCCATCAGGTCCGGGTCGCCCCACGGGGTGCGAGGAGGGTTATACCTCGACGCGGGTGGAGTGTACGGTGTCGCCGCCGGGGCCTGTGCACTGACGAGCGCCACGGTCAGCCACCCGGCGGTGACGAGCGCCAGCACCGCCACCGAAACAAGACCTCGAAGACTCGTCATCGGCTTCTCCTGTGAATTCTGCTGCTCCTTCAGAAGCGCCAGCGTGAGACGCATTCGACCCGGCCGATCCAGTTGCGGAATCTGTGAGCGTTCGCGGCCGCCAACCGCGGAGCAATAATATCAGGCCGATCGCTGTCTTGTAAGGTGCGGACGCAGGGCTTGGACGCAGTCCTTACGGACCACACCCGATCCGAGCTGGCGCGTGAGCGTTGACAAGTCCGGGCGGCCGGTCTACTGTTCACCTTTCCTCCTATTCGCACTTGTAAAGTATTGCAAAGTAAGGTGATGTGTCGTCGTCAATCCCTGCGAAGGAGGTTTCTGATGATCAGACGATCGTTGCGTCTCCAACTCACGGCAGTTGGCTTCGTCGCAGTCGTGGCGGCTTCGCTGGCCGCCTTCCGGGGTCAGGTCGCCGCTCAATCGGTGGCCATCGACAACAATGACATCGGTGGCGTGGTGACAGGCCCACGCGGGCCCGAGGCGGGGGTGTGGGTGATCGCGGAAACGAAGGCGCTGCCCACCACGCTCCGCAAGATCGTCGTCACCGACAATCAAGGGCGTTATCTGGTGCCGGACCTTCCGGCCGCGACCTATGACGTGTGGGTCCGCGGTTATGGACTCGTGGATTCAGCGAAGGTCAAGTCGGCGCCAGGCAAGATTGTCAACCTGACGGCGGTTGTGGCGCCAACTCCGCGGCAGGCGGCCGAGTATTATCCCGCCCAGTATTGGCTCGCCCTGCTTCAACTGCCTCCCAAGAGTGACTTCCCCGGCACCGGCGCCAAAGGCAACGGCATTTCTGAAACCATCAAGAGCCAGGGCGAGTGGATTCGCCAGATCGTCAACACCGACGGCTGCACGGCCTGTCATCAATTGGGCAGCAAGGGGACGCGCGAGATCCCTGAGAGCCTCGGCAGGTTCGAGAACTCGGTCGCGGCTTGGGATCGGCGGATCAAGTCAGGGCAATCTGGCAGCGGAATGAACGCCCGATTCACGCAGGTCGGCCGGCAGCGGGCGCTGACGATGTTCGCGGACTGGACCGATCGGATTGCCGCCGGCGAGTTGCCGGCAGTGGCGCCGCCGCGGCCGCAAGGTCTCGAGCGGAACGTCGTCGTCACGATGTGGGACTGGGCCGATCCAAAGGCCTATCTCCACGACGAGATTTCCACGGACAAGCGGAATCCAACGGTCAATGCGAACGGACCGATCTATGGCTCGCTCGAGGCCAGCGCGGATTACCTGCCTGTTGTGGATCCGATGCGTCATGCCGCGAGTCAGGTAAAGCTGCAGGTTCGAGATCCCAAGACGCCGAGCGAAGCGTCGACGCCGCCGGCGGAGGCATCGCCGTACTGGAAGGACGAAGCCATCTGGACGAGCCAGTCGAACGCACACAGCTTCGCGATGGACAAGCAGAGCCGCGTATGGATCGCCGCGCGCATCCGTCCAAGTCAGACCCAGCCGAGCTTCTGTCAGCAGGGTTCGAATCATCCGTCCGCCCAGGCGTTTCCACTGACACAGAGCGGCCGGCAGATGCAGCTGTACGATCCGAAGACGAAGCAGATTACGACGATCGACACCTGCTTCAGCACCCACCACCTGAATTTCGATGAGAACGACGTGTTGTGGTTCACCGGTGGCGGTCAGGTCGAGGGCTGGTTCAATACCAGGATCTACAACGAGACCAAGGATGAGCAGAAGGCACAGGGCTGGACCGCATTCGTCCTCGACACGAATGGCAACGGGAAGCGCGACGCCTACGTAGAACCCGACCAGCCAGTCGATCCCACCAAGGACAAGCGGATCAACGCATCGTTCTACGGCGTGGCCCCGAGTCCGGCCGATGGGTCGATCTGGGGATCGGTCCTTGGCATGCCAGGATCCCTTGTTCGTCTGGTTCCCGGATCGAATCCGCCGGCCACCGCGCTCTCGGAAATCTACAACGTGCCATGGAACAGCCCGAAGGCGCCGGCTCAGGGATTTGCGCCGCGCGGCATGGACGTTGATGGCAACGGCGTCGTCTGGACGGTGCTGTCGAGCGGACAGTACGCCAGTTTCGACCGGCGCAAATGCAAGGGGCCGCTCAGCGGACCGACCGCGACAGGGCAGCAGTGCCTGGAAGGCTGGGCGCTGTATGCGTTCCCGGGGCCCAATTACAAAGGGGCCGTGGATTCGGCCAGCGCCGACTCGGCCTACTATAACTTTGTCGACCGGTTCGACCTGCTCGGCCTGGGCCGGAACGTGCCACTCGCGACCGGCAACGAATCTGAGGGCCTTCTCGCTCTGGTGGACGGCAAGTTCCTGACCTTCCGCGTGCCCTATCCTATGGGCTTCTATGGCAAAGGTCTGGATGGCCGAATCGACGATCCAAACGCTGGTTGGAAGGGGAAGGGGATCTATGGGACCGTCGCGACCCGCGCGCCGTTCCACATGGAAGGCGGCAAGGGGACGACGAGCAAACTCATCAAGTGGCAGGTTCGACCAGAGTCCCTCGCGAAATGAGCAGATAGTCCTTGGCTCCTTGGTCGGGTCTCTGGTCGAGCGCGTGATCGATCGGGGACCTCGGACCAAGGATCCCACTGCTTCGCAATCTCCTGCCAGCGTGGAGGTTTCATGGCTGCGTTCTTCAATCCGACGCCGGAGGAGCGCAAGGCGCTCGACGACATCGCGCGCAGTATGCCTGGAGTGCAGCACACGCTGGTCGCCAACCACGCACAACTGACACGGCCCGATCGCGGCGCCCATCAGCAGCAGCTCGCCGCGTCGATCGTGCATTTCGAGGCCGCCGAGCAGCTGCCGAAAGAACTGGACGGCCTCGGCATCTTTCAACACGGCGCGGCAGGGCACCGTCTCGGCATCGGTAGAATCTCGACCGGGCTGGGCTGTCCCCACGCGGAAACGGACCCGGACTTTCTTGGGCTCATGGTGGCGTTCACGACTGCGGCCGGACGACGGATCGATTTCATCACCATCAACGATCCGACGTCGCCAACCGACACGCCGGAGGAATTCCTCGCCCTTCTTCGGGCGACAGCAGACGCCGCCGGCACGGCCAACATGTTTGCGCAGCAGGCCAGACTCCTTGTCAGTCTGGCGAGGCACGCCGGCCTGAAGGCGCCGGCGATAGGCATCCACGTCACCGGACAGACGGCCCGAACGGTCCGATCGAGCAGCGCCTACCAGCAATACTGGACCGGCATCGTGCGCGCCCGGGATGTTCTCGGCAAGTTCACGTTCGTTCCGATCGCCGGGACGGCAACGGGGCACGACCCGGCGCGGGGGCCGAGGTATCTGTCAGAAGACTGGCGTGCGCGTCAGAGCGCTGGTCCGCTCGAGTTTCGGCTCGAGTGGATTCGGTTTCTGAGCGAACGCGAAACACCGCTCATCGACCTCACCGCGCCCTGGCAGGACGGTCATCGCAAGGTCGTCGGCACGGTCACGTTCCCGAAATCCGATCCGACGACGCGGAGGGCAAGGCTCATCGCCCTCCTGGCCTCGGAGCTCGGCGCCAACGCGGGCAACTGGGACGAAGCCCCTGACGGACCGCGGGCAGAACTGCCGTCCACGCGCTTCACAGCGGCGCGATCGCTCGCGTACCGTGAGAGCCAGAAAAACCGCGACGCCCTTCCCGAGGACGCTTACGCGGCGTTTTTCACAGACGGCGCGATCTCCGACGCTCTGTCGCACGAGCTGATTCGCCGCTACCTGGACAAACGCGCCGCCGGTCACTGGGTCCCCGATCTGGGCGAGTTCTGAACTGGTCTCCAGTCTGGACGATGTCCGCCACTGATTTTCGACCCTGACTCATCAACGTGCCGTGACCGTAACCGGCGCCAGGGAAGGCCGGACGCTGCGACGGTTATTGCACCTGCGGCCCCAGCGGCGCCCGTTGGACAATCTCGATGCGGGTACCCCAGGGATCGGTGATGTAGGTGATGGTGCTGCCGGTGGGAGTCTTGCGAACCGGTTCGTCGAGCTTGATGCCTTCCGCCTCGATCTTCTTCACGAAGGCTGCGTGGTCCTTCACGTCGAAACCGATGTGGTCGAGCACACGCCCTCGAGTCGGCGCCTGCTTCGTGTCGGCCTTGGCGAACCGGATCTGTACTCCCGGGAGGTCCACGACCGGCGCGTCGTTGCGGGTGCCCGCTTTCCCACCGAAGGTCTTCGCATACCAAGCCTGAGCCTTGGGAATTTCGGCTTCCGTCACGGACAAATGGACATGTTCATTGCGGATCGGCATCGACTGCGTCTTGTCTTCCAGGATTTCCATGCGCACGCCGTCCGGCGTCACGACGAAGGCCTGATCCAGCCGGTTGTTGCCGCCCGGGAGCACCGTCACGCCCGCGGCCTTCCACTGGGCGACCCGCTTCTGGACGTTGTCGACGATGAAGCCGACATGGTTCACCACCGAACCCTGGGTGCCGCCATCTCCTTTCTCGGTGCCGAGGTTCAAATTGATATAGAGCCCCGGGAACATGATCAGCGGGTTTCCGCCGGGCATGTACAGCTTGCCGCCCATGGCAAGAAAGAGTTTCTTGTTCGCTTCCACATCCTTCGAGACGATGTGCCAGTGACCCATGGTCACCCCGATCTGGTTGAACGGGGCCGGTTGCGCAGCCGCGGTGCCTGCGGTCAGCGTCGAAGCGAACAATAAAGCGACGAACATATTTGTCTTCACGGATGCCTCCCTCTTGAGCTGGATTTCCGGTTGCCTGACGACGTGTGAAGAGATTCCAGAATGGTTTCAGGTCCTGTCACGTCCGGGGACGGCTGTCGATGAGCGACTTCGCCGTGATGTCCTTCAGCGCCACCGTGCCGCAACCGACCATGGCGAGCCGCAACTCGGTGTCGAGAATCTGCAGGACGCGTTCGACGCCGGCCTGGCCGAACGACGACAGGCCCCACACATAGGGGCGGCCGATGCCGACGGCCGTGGCGCCCAGCGCCAGCGCCTTGAATACGTCCGTGCCGCGCCGCACGCCGCCGTCGAGCAGCACTGGCATGCGACCACCCGCGCCCTGCACCACTTCCGGCAGCGCGTCGATGGTGGGACGGCCCGTCTCGGTGGCGCGGCCGCCGTGGTTCGACACAATGATGCCGTCGGCCCCGCTGCTCACCGCGAGCATAGCATCGTCGGCGCTCTCGAGTCCTTTGATGAGCACCTTCATCTTCGTGACGTCTTTCACCCGCTTCACGAAGTCCCATGTCAGGGTGGCCGACGTGAGCGTCACGCCCTTCATGTCGAGGCCCGCGAACATCGGCTTGGTGCCAGCGGCGCGTCCGTCACTCGCAGGGCCAGCCGCGTCGTGACAGGTGGGGCACGCGCGCGCATCGACCCGTGCCATTCGCTGGTCTGTCTCGGTATTGCGGCCGGCCGGCAGATCGACGGTCACCGCCACCACGGGACATCCCGCTGCTTCGGCGCGCTTGAGCAGCTTCGTGGTGATGTCCCAGCTGTTCGTGGTGTAGAGCTGGTACCACAAGCCCCTGCCGCCTCGGGCCTTGGCGACGTCTTCGATCGGCGTGGATGACTGCGTGGAGAGAATCTGCAGCTGCCCTCGCGCCTGCGCGGCGCGAGCCACGGCCAGCTCGCCTTCGGCATGGAACGCCCGCTGGCTGCCTACGGGACACAGCAGGACGGGCGAGGTGAACTTCTGCCCGAAGAGCTCGATCCCCATGTCGATGCGGCTCACGTCGACGAACCGGCGCACGCGCAGCTGATGCCGGTCGAAGCCTCGCGGATTCGCCCGGAGCGTTTCCTCCCCGTCCACGCCGGTGGCCATGTAGCCCCAGTGTGCGGGCGGCAGCACCCTGCGCGCCATGGCTTCGAAATCGTAGACGTCCAATGCATCGGCCGCGCTCGCCAGGGTCGCGGCAGCCGCTTGCGCGGTGGGCGCCTGGGTGAATGCTTCAAGCAAGGACGGAAACGCCAGCAACAGCGGGCTGCCGGCCAGAAACTTCAGGAACTCACGGCGATCAGACATGACGCCTCCGGCCTCTAACTCCCTTTTGTCTTGTCGACGACGACGCGACCGGCTTTCATCACCCAACGGACATTGTCCCGGTTCGACACCGCGGTGATGTTGGCGAGCGGGTCACCTTCAACCGCGACGATATCGGCAAAGAAACCCGGCGCCACGGCGCCGAGGCTCTTGTCCATTCCAAGCATGGCGGCGGGTTCGGTGGTAGCCGTCTTCAGCGCCTGCGCGGGCGTCATACCCATCTTCACGAACCAGTCGAGCTCACGCATGTTCAGGCCAAAGCCGTTGTAGAGGGCATCCGAGCCGGCGACTATCCGCGCGCCGGCCCGGAAAGCCTTCTTCGCGGTTTCAAGATTGCGCCCGATGTAATCGAGGAGCCGTTCCTTCGTGCCCGGCGGGAAGCGGTGGACGTTGTCGGCATTCTCCACGTCAGTACTGATTGTGATCGATCGTCGGGACGTAAAAGATCTTCCGTTTGACCATTTCCGCAATCATCTGATCGTCCATGTCCGTCGCATGTTCGAGCGAATCAGCGCCGGCGCGAATGGCATCCCGTGCGCCCGCGGGCCCGTAAGAATGAATCGCGATTCTCTTTCCGAGGGCGTGCGTGACGTCCACCGCAGCCTTCATTTCCTCGAACGTGAAGGTTTGAAACTGAGTGAGGTCGTCGAAGCCGCCCGTGGATCCGTAGACCTTTACCCAATCGGCGCCGGAAGCGATGACCTGGCGCGCGGCCCGCATGATTGCATCCACTCCGTCAACCATGATGCCGACGGGCGCGGGTGGGCCGAGGCTGCGGGTGATCCGGATCCCTGTGCCCGCGACGAACATGCGAGGGCCGACCATCTTTCCCATGTTGATCAGATCGCGCATCGCAAGATCGTTCCCCTCCGCGGCATTGAGCTCTCGAATCGTCGTGACGCCTGCCTCGAGCGCCTTCCTCGCGTTCTCCTGTGCAAGAAACACCGTCACTGCTGGATGGCGAGGCGCCTGGTTGCGCGGCGGGGTGTTCGGGTTCCCGTCCCAGTAGTACGTCATGTGCGTGTGTCCGTCGATCAACCCCGGAATGCCGGTGTACCGGGAAAGATCGATCACCTCGGCATCACTTGGTATCGAGGCATTGCCGCTCGTGACGCTTTTCACCCGATCGTCTTCCACGATGACGACGGCGTTTGTGAAGACCCGTCCCGTGCCGTCCACCAATTTGCCGAACTTGATGGCCTTGGTGGCCGCAAGCGCCGTCGAAGATGTCGCGAGAAAAAAAAGGACGGCCAGTAGCCTTGCTGCGCGCATCGGCCCTCCTGAGGTTTGGCAGGTTGGCGCGAGATTAGTGGAGGGAACAGTCACTGTCAAGGCCGCGAACAGCCGCGAACAGCCGACCATTCTGCCTTCTTGCCCCTGAAAGACGGTTTCCGTCCCGCGAGTGCGGATGAAGGGATGGGCTGAAGAATTCCCCTGGAGCCGGCTTCAGGATAATGTCTGAACGTCATGAAATCTTGGCGCGACTTCTCAACAGTGCGGGCATTGCCGGCGCCTCGACCCTGCTTCGCCGCCGCGCATGAGCCGCTCGACCTGATCGCCTGGTTCGATCCTTTCGGCCTCGATCGGTCGCGGGACGGCGTGTTGCATGCGCCGAAGGGATGACGGCGGGCGTGCCCATGCCGCTCATCATCATGTTCCACGGCGCCGTGAGTTCGGGAAGAGCGTGCTGGTACGCGTTTCCGATGGCCGACGAGTTTGGCTATCTGATCCTTGCCCCGGATTCGCGCAGCGAACTCACCTGGGATCTCATCCTCGGGTCGAACGAGCCCGGACGCGGAGCTTCTCCAGGCGGCCTTTCAGCAAACGCTGTCCCGATGTTCGGTTGATCGCCGCAAGTTGGTCGTCGCTGGACACTCCGACGGCGGATCGTACGCGCTCTCGTTTCGTATTTGGGTTGGCGACAACGTCGGCCACATCATGGCCATGTCGCCAGGCGTCATGAATCTGGTCGCGGCGACGGGCAAGCCTCAGGATCTACATTCGCACGGCATGAGCGACCAGGTCATGCCCATCGACGACACGAGCCGAAGATTCGCGCCGCGCCTCAAGGGCCTCGGCTACGACGTCACCTATCGCGAAGATACGAAGGCGGCCATAGCGTTCCGCGCCGATTGTCCACGAAGGCTTCGAGCTGGCTGGCGCGTCAGCCGCACGGAGCCATCAGCCCACCATTCTTCGCGTCGCCTGGCTGCTCGCCGCTCAGCCTCCAGCAGCTCGGTCGCCGCCATCGAGTCGCCTCCCGCCGGCGCCAGATTACGTTCTTGGCCCACGCGAATCGGTCAGCTCCGCATCGAATTCGTAATGTTCCACGGCCCATCGCCAGCGGTCTCTAGATTCAGGCAGCAGCCGCAAGCGAATCGGGCTGGCAACACATTCGCACGGCCCCAGGCATTTGCCCATGGCACCCAGGAGTTCACCGATGCGCCGAATCGCGTTCATCGCCCTTGGACTCGCTGCCTGCACCACGGTCGCGATGTGGGGTCAGGGCAGGCCAGACCAGCCTGGCCGCCAGGCACCGGCCGCGCCTGCACACGTGCGGGGGCAAGTCGAACGTCAAGGCTTGCCCGCGTCGCATCGCTGGAGCTCGAAGTGTCGACGGCGATCGACCCGAGCCATCGCTGGCGGCCGCAGCGGCCGCCGACCGGCGGCGCGATTGCGGCAGCGCAGGGACGGGTGATCACGAGATTGGCAGGCCGGGCACATCGCGTGACCCGTCGCTACGAACAGCTCTATACCTCGCCCTCGAAGTCAGCGCCGCGGCGCTCGACCAGCTCGAAGTCGCCGGCCTCGACGTCACGCGGATCTTCGCAGACACACTCGTATTTCCCAGCCTGTCCGAAAGTGTGCCGATCGTTCAGGGGGACCAGGCGTGGCTGGCCAATCTGGATGGGGCAGGCCAAACCATCGCGATCATCGATAGTGGCGTCGACGCACCCCATCCGTTTCTGAGCGGCAAAATCGTGGACGAGGCGTGCTACTCGGCGAACACGCCCGGGCTCAGCGAATCGCTGTGTCCGAATGGCGCAGAGGAGGACCTCGGGCCTGGCGCTGGCGCACCGTGCCAGGGCTTCGAGGCGTGTCTGCACGGCACTCACGTCGCCGGAATCGCCGCCGGAAACGGTTCCGGCGCCGGCGTCCCGTTTTCCGGCGTCGCGAGAGCGGCGCGGCTCGATGGCAATCCAGGTGTTTTCGAGGATCATCGACTCCGACGAGTTGCGGCGGCGCGGCGCCGTGTCTCGGCGCATGGGACTCGGATCTGATCGCCGGCCTCGAGCGCGTCTACGCGCGCCGATCGTCGCAATCGTTCGCCGCCGTGAACATGAGCCTCGGCGGCGG
This sequence comes from uncultured Acidobacteriota bacterium, assembly GCA_963745495.1. Lineage (GTDB taxonomy): Bacteria > Acidobacteriota > Vicinamibacteria > Vicinamibacterales > CAVVIG01 > CAVUXJ01. The sequence continues at coordinate 41,910 of CAVUXJ010000009.1, read as the reverse complement.
CCGCTTCGCCGCGCCCTGTGACGACCTGCCGTACAAGCCGATCATCGACAGCCTCCGCGCCGCTGGCATTCCGTCGGTGGTCGCGTCGGGCAACAGCGCCTACCAGGACGCGTTGAGCGCGCCGGGATGCGTGTCGTCTGCCGTCAGCGTCGGATCGACCAGCAAGACGGACGTCATCTCGTTCTTCAGCAACCGAGCCGGGTTCCTCTCGCTCGTCGCGCCAGGCGAATCGATCATGTCGTCGGTGCCGGGAGGCGGCTACGGGGCCTTCAGCGGCACATCGATGGCGACACCTCACGTCGCGGGGGCGTGGGCGGTGATCAAGCAGGCGACACCCACGGCCGGCGTCGACGCTGTGCTCTCGGCGCCTTCAAGCCACCGGAGCCCCAGTAACGGGCATCTTCGGCGGCGCGCCCGAGCCGCGCATCAGGATCTATCGTGCGTTGGGTGCGCTGGCCGGGGTCACCAATCCTGCACCGTCGGCCACCTCGCTGTCGCCAGACCATGCGATCGCCGGCAGTGCGCTGACGCTCGAGGTGATCGGCAGCGGATTCGTCGATGGAGCCACCGTTCGATGGAATGGCGCCGATCGCCCCACGACGATCGTGAACACGACGCGCCTGCGAGCGTCCATACCCGCCAGCGACACTCAGACGCCAGGCACAGCACAGGTTTCGGCGTTCATGACGGCTCCAGGGGGTGGAACGTCGGCGAGCCTGCCGTTCACGATCGCGCCGCGTCCCGCGCTGAGCGTCGCTGCGACAACAGTCAATTCTGGCGAGCCGGCAACGGTGACCCTTGTCAATGGTCTCGGCAACGCAAACGATTGGCTGGCATTCGCAGCGACCGGCGCGGCCGACAACGCCTTCTTGTGGTGGACCTACGTCGGGGCGGGCGTCACGACACGAACATGGACGGTCACGGCACCCACGACCGCCGGCACCTACGAGTTCAGGTTCTATCCGAACGGCGGTTACACCAGGCTGGCCACGAGCCCGGCGGTCACCGTGCCGGTCGTCGACAATCCTGTCCCGTCGGTGACCGCGCTGTCTCCCGCCTCGGCGATTGGCGGAGGCCCAGGGTTCACGCTGACCGTGTCTGGCAGCGGATTCGTGAGCGGATCCACGATTCGCTGGAACGGGGTGAACCGCACGACGACTTTCAGCGCCACGCAGCTTCGCGCGCAGATTCCGGCCTCGGACATCGCCACACCGGGAAGCGCTTCCGTCACCGTGTTCTCGCCCGCTCCTGGAGGCGGGACGAGCGGGAGTCTTCCGTTCGCGATCAAGACGCCACCGGTCCTCACCGTGAGCGCCACGACGGTGAATCCAGGCAGTCCGGCGACGGTCACGCTCACCAACGGCCTTGGCAACTCGAACGACTGGCTGGCCTTCGCGGCCACGGGCGCTTCCAACACGAGCTACCTGCAATGGACGTACGTCGGAGCCAACGTCACGACGCGGACCTGGACCGTGAACGTTCCGGCGACCGCCGGCGCCTACGAGTTCAGGTTTTTTCCAAACGGCGGATCCACGCGCGCCGCGACCAGCCCTACCGTCACGGTGCCGGTCGTCGACAATCCTGTCCCGTCGGTGACCGCGCTGTCTCCCGCCTCGGCGATCGGCGGAGGCCCAGGATTCACGCTGACCGTGTCTGGCAGCGGATTCGTGAGCGGATCCACGATCCGCTGGAACGGGGTGAGCCGCACGACGACCTTCGTCAGCGCCACGCAGCTTCGCGCGCAGATTCCGGCCTCGGACATCGCCACACCGGGAAGCGCTTCCGTCACCGTGTTCTCGCCCGCTCCTGGAGGCGGGACGAGCGGGAGTCTTCCGTTCGCGATCAAGACGCCACCGGTCCTCACCGTGAGCGCCACGACGGTGAATCCAGGCAGTCCGGCGACGGTCACGCTCACCAACGGCCTTGGCAACTCGAACGACTGGCTGGCCTTCGCGGCCACGGGCGCTTCCAACACGAGCTACCTGCAATGGACGCGACGTCGGAGCCAACGTCACGACGCGGACCTGGACCGTGAACGTTCCTGCGACCGCCGGCACCTACGAATTCAGGTTTTTTCCAAACGGCGGATCCACGCGCGCCGCGACCAGCCCTACCGTCACGGTGCCGGTCGTCGACAACCCTGTCCCGTCGGTGACCGCGCTGTCTCCTCGCCTCGGCGATCAGCGGAGGCCCTGGGTTCACGCTGACCGTGCCTGGCAGTGGATTCGTGAGCGGATCCACGATCCGCTGGAACGGGGTGAGCCGCACGACGACTTTCGTCAGCGCCACGCAGCTTCGCGCGCAGGTTCCGGCCTCGGACATCGCCACACCGGGAAGCGCTTCCGTCACCGTGTTCTCGCCCGCTCCTGGAGGCGGCACCAGCAACGCCGCCCTTCTCACGATCACGCCTCCCGCGGTGCTGACCGTCAACACAACAGCCGCCGTACCCGGCGCGCCGATCACCGTAACGCTCGAGAGTGGCGCTGGAAACTCGTGGGATTGGTTGGCATTCGCCCAGGCGGGCGCGCCGGTAACCACCTTCCTGCAGTGGACGTATGTCGGCACGGGCGTCACCACTCGGACCTGGACAGTGACGGCGCCGGCAGCGTCCGCGTCGTACGAGTTCCGTTACTTCCTCAACGGTTCGTACACGATCAACACGAGGAGTCCCTCTGTCACGATAGCGCCCTGACTCCCGCTGATCGTTCAAACCCTCACTTCTTGCTGGCGAGCGCGTGACGGACGCCCCACGGGCTCACCGCGACCTATTTGAGCGGCACAATGCGATTGGGATCGACTCGGACGACCGTGTACGACATGAACTCCTGGACTTCAGACCATTTGTGCGGCGTACCTGCGGGAATCAGAACCATGTCGCCCTTCTTCAACTGCTTGCTGACCCCACCCTGAATGTCCTTGCCGCTGAAGCCCGGACCATTGACGCCGCTCTCCGCCCGTCTCGTGGCGTCGACGATGCTTCCACCCGTGACCAGTGTCCCTGAGCCTTCGAGAATCTGGTACACCTCCGACACGTAGTCGTGCACGACCGGTGCGTTGCCCGGGCCTTTGACGCGATACACCAGGCTGACCCCTACACGCGGTCCGCCGGTTTCCGCCATTCGGATCGCGACGTCGATTGTCTTGTTCGCGAGCATCTCCTTCTTGGTCGCCTCAATCTCCTCGGCGGTGACGACCACAGATGGCAGCGAGTAGTTGACACCAGGGGCGTAGAGCGGCATCGCTGCCTGGCCTTGGGCGTTGACGGCGACAAGCCGCCCTCCAGCCAGGAGCGTCACGACAATGGCGGCCCCCCTCCAAGCGGCACCTGCCGTCGTCACCACCGATCCACACTGCGCCAAGGCGACCGCCGCGCGAGAGATCAGCCGGTTGATGATGTTCGTACGCACGTCTTCTCCTTGTGGGGATGAATATGTTCCGGCGCCGGGCTTCCAGTCTTCCTTCAACATGTTTGTTTCTTCTTCCCACGCCCGTGTAAAGTCGGTTGAGTCTATCGCAGCTCAGGATCGTCGCGCCGGTACCGGTTTCCTGCGGGTGTCGAGAGCGGCCTCTGGTGGCTGCATCGAATCCACCCCACTCGACCAGCGGTAAACGGCTGCCGGCTTCAGGCATTTAGGCTACACTCGGGCGCGGGCGGTCCCCTCTTGAAACGTTCACGTTTCTTCGACCGTCGCCGCAACGAATGGCTCATAGAACGCACTCGCCGCGATCCAGCCGACACCCCGTCGCCGGCACTGAAACGCCAGCCGTCCGTTTCGTCGACTTCTGCTTGAGAGCGTGGCGAGAGGGACCATATGTGCAGGTGATGGCCCATTCGACGCCGGCTGGCGCGATGCGCCAACCGACTGCGGTGAAGTCGGGCAAGTTCGTCGCAGACGATTACCGGATCGCCATCGATGCGCCGCTCGCCAGCGGTGCCGACGTTGGCCGCGAGCTCGCGCGGATCATTCTGCCGCCGGAGGTGTGGCGGCTCCTCGGCGAGAGCCTCGCCGGCATCGGATCGCGTCGCGAACTGGGTCTCCGCCTCAGACTCTGCCTCGACGACGACCTGATCGATCTGCCATGGGAGTTCCTCTATCGGCCGGACGTCGACGCGCCGGCGGCCCAGAGTGGATTCCTGCTGACGGACGGGCGGATCTCGCTCACCCGCGAGCCGCCCTCGATTGTTGGCATGCACCCGTCGAACGACAACACGCAGCGGGCACTCTTCCTCGGTACGTTGTGGGACGACGGGTCGGATGGTTGGGGAGTGAAGAGCGAGTTCGCGAGCTTGGAGCAAGCGATGCGGCCTGTCGGCCGGCTGCTGCGGTTCGACTTTGCGGCCTCGGACGACATGGCCGCCGTGGAGGCAGCGCTGACCCTCGGCTGCGATGTGTTTCACTATGCGGGGCACACTGACGTCGCGGAGGGGCACGGTACACTGGTGCACCGGGTGCGAGCGGCGACGCTTCGCGCATTCGATGAGTCAGTGGGACAGAATGCCGCCGCGCTCGGCATCGACGGCACGATGGAGGCACTCGGCACCCCGGCGTCCTGGTCGTCGAGCGATGTGCTGGCGACGCGTCTGGCGCGCGGGGGCACGCGACTCGCGGTCTTCAACGCCTGCAACAGCGGTCTGTGGCCGTTCGTCCGGCCGCTCATGCGCGCCGGCATCCCCGCCGTCGTCGGCGTTCAGGGACTGATCAGCAACATTGCGGCGCTCAATTTCGCCGAGAAGTTCTACCAGTCTTTGGCCGTCGGACTCTCGCTCGACGAAGCGATGACCTACGCGCGGTTGTATGTCATGCAGCCGGGCCGTTCGCATTACCCATGTGACTGGGGCCGTTTCATGGCCTACCTGCCGGCCGATTCGGCCGTCCTGTTTCCTCGGCCGCAGATGGCGGAGATGCGCAAGCGTCAGAACGCCGTGCGCGCCGAGCGGAAGCAGACACTGGACGCGATGCCGGCGGTCACGCGTCAGCTGGATGGCGAGGGCGTCAGCCGGATGCTGTCAGAGGTCGCCAGCCGCAGCGTCCTGATCCTCGGCCGCTTCACCGAAACGCGCAAGCCGGTGCTTGACCTGATTCGCCGCATGCTTTCGACGGCGCCGCATCGCTACGTTCCGATTCTGTTCGACTTCGATCGTCCGAAGGACCGGACGATGATCGAGTCGGTGCTGCGCTTCGCGGCGGTGTCGCGCTTCGTGATCGCGGATCTGTCCGATCCGAAATGGGTGATGGCGGAGCTCCAGCAGGTGGTGCCGGCGTTCCGCTCGCTACCGGTCGTGCCGATCATCGAGACGGCGCAGAAAGAGGACGAAGTCGTCGCCCATTTCGAGGGGTACGCGTCGGTGCACAAGGTGGTGCGGTATCGCGACCAGATGCATCTGCGGGCCATTCTCGCCGCCGAGATCCTCCGGCCAGCTGAAGCAATGTACAAGGCGCTGAAGCCACGAGCGGTGATGTATGAGGCCAGCGGCGCGCTCTGAACGTCCATTGTCACGCGCGTCGCGTCGACGCTGAGTGGTCGAGCACGTACCTGCCGAGGCGGTCAACGTCGAGCGTGGCGTTTCCCGAGCGGTGACCATGCGAAGGGTGGTTTGCGCTCACGGAGTACAATGCCGCCCGTCGAACCCTTCGCGCTCATGAGTCCTGCTCCCCGCTCGGGTCTGGGCTACATTCTCGTCGCAGCTGCGGCGGTTGGATGCCTCCTGGTCTCATTGACGAGCGTTCGGCCGGATCTTGTGTCGACCACGCTCGGTTCCCTCGTGCCGGCTGGCCGCCCCTCCGATCTCAACCTGCTTGTCGTCACGCTCGACACCACGCGTGCCGATGCCATTGGCACGTACGGCGGCCGCGCCGTCACCCCGACCCTCGATCAACTTGCCGACACCGGGGTCATGTTCGAGCAGGCGTCAACGGTCGCACCGTTGACGCTCCCGGCACACTCCAGCCTTTTCACGGCGCTCTTTCCCCCGGGCCATCATGTCCACGGGAACGGACAGGCGCTGGCTTCAGGGTTTGTGACGCTCGCGGAACGGTTGAACGCCCGCGGATTCGAAACGGGCGCTTTCGTCAGCAGCTTCGTGCTTGATCATCAGTGGGGGCTCGATCAGGGATTCGATGTTTATCGCGACCCGGATACTCATCCAGGGCCGATCGATCGCACGTCGCTTCGCCGCCCTGCCGACCGCATCGTCGACGATGCACTCGGGTGGCTGCACGAGATTGACCGCAGCCGCTTCTTCGCGTGGCTGCATTTCTACGACGCACATGCGCCCTCTCAACCGCCGGCGGAATTTGCATCCCCGAACGGCCAGGATCCATACGCCGGCGCCATCGGCTTCATCGACTTTCAGCTTTCCCGGGTGATTGCGTTTCTCGACGAGCGCGGCCTGCTGGAAAGCACCGTCGTCGTGATCGTTGGCGATCACGGTGAGAGTCTCGGCGAACACGGCGAAGCCACACACGGCTTGTTTGTCTACCAGTCGGTGATACACGTCCCGCTGATCATCCGGGTGCCTGTTGCGCGCATGAAGGGACGCCGGGTCAGCGATCCGGTCCGTATCGTTGACATCATGCCGACGGTGCTCGATCTGTTGGGACAGACCGCAGCCCCAGGCACGGATGGAACGTCGCTTGTACCGCTCATGAGCGGCGCGGTCAAGGAGATGGGGCTGGAGGCGTATTCCGAGTCGCGATACGGTTTCGATCGTTTCGGCTGGAGTCCGCTCAAGGCGTTGCGCCAGGGCCGGTTCAAGCTCATTCTCGCCCCGCGGCCGGAATTGTACGACCTCGCATCGGATCCGGACGAAACAACCAATCTCTACGGTCAACGAGCAGCGCTGGCGACAGCGCTGACGCGGCGTCTAGAGGAAATCGATTCGCCCGCCGAGGCGCAGCGCGCGGCAGACGTGCCTGCATTGGACTCTGACACGCGCGCCCGGCTCGCGGCGCTCGGATACGTCAGCCTTCCCGCCCGTCGTGCTCCCGTCGATGCCGGCGCGCGACTTCCCGACCCGAAAGACCACATCGAGCTCTACCGGCAATTCACCGAGCGGTCGCAGCACCAGAGAGGATTCCCATGAAGCGTGCCTGCCTCGCTGTTATCTCTGTTCTCATGGCCGTGGCGTGCGGCGGCGACCAATCGGTCCCAACGACCCCTACGGTCAATGCCTTTAGCTTCGCCATTCAAGGCCCGCCGCCCACAGTAGGCCCGGGGCAAATGGCGCAGGTGAAGGCCGTCGCTCGCTTCACGGATGGATCCGAACGCGATGTGACAGCTGATGCAAGATGGACATCCACCCAGCCGCAGATCGCCACGGTAGATGCCGGCGTGATCACGGGGCAGGCGCTCGGACGGACGGTGATTCGGGCCACGTACATGTCCCGTGATGCCTCTCTGACACTCGTGGTCAAGCCGGCGGGCACATTCGTCTTGTCTGGGAACATTACCGAGCCTGGTCCCGTCAGCGTCGGACAGCGCGACCGTGGCCGTGCTCGGCGGCCCGTTGAATCAAGTGACCGCAGACAGCTTTGGATTCTATGAGGTCTTTGGGGTGTCGGGGACGGTGACCCTGCGGGTGAGCAAGCCGGGGTATCGGGACGACACCAGGACGCTGGCCGTAACGCAGGATCAAAGACTGGATGTGCAGATCAGGCCGATCTCAGGGCCGACACCTGTTGCAGGGATCTATCGCATGACCCTCACGATTTCGCCGTCGTGTTCGATCGTGCCGGACGATCTGAAGACACGAACCTACACCGCGGCAATCGGGCAGGAGGAGGCCCGGCTTCGGATCGAGCTTGGCGACGCGAACTTTGTGCCTGATCAGAAGAGCTTCAACGGAAAGCGTGGTCGGCAGCACCGTCACGTTCGACTTAGGCGACGGCTACGCTGCGTTCTACTACGACACGACGAGCGTCTCGGAAATTCTTCCGGGCGGTCAGGTTCTCGGAATCTGGGGCACGATGGTCGCCCCGGCGGCGCCACAGACTATTTCGGGGACCCTGGTCGGCGGGTTCACCCTTCCGCGAGGGCAACAGAAGCACAGGATGCTCGGCCGACAGACAACACAGTGGTGTTCACGCGGAAGTAAATCAAGGACGCAGAGACAAGAATAATAGCGGCCTTCTGACTTCTCAGTTCTAACTTCTCACTTCAGGCTGCGTTTTTCAGCAGCCTGCTTACTAACGCCTGGTTCGATACAGCTGAGCATCGACAATCGCGACCATCCGGTCGACGTCGAGCGGCCGATCGAGGAACTCGCTCATACGCCGGGCCTGGTGCTTCGGATCCTCGACGGCGTCGCGGTAGGAAACCGAGAGGGTGCGGAAACAACGCCGGAGCGCGAGAAGCCGCGCCACCTGCTCCAGATGGTCCGCGTACACCTTGCGAGTGCGGGAATCGCCGCCGTATTGCCCGGTTCTTCTGGTCGCGCGAGCATCCGGTTTTGCGAAGCGATGATCTCGTCCAGGTCGCGCTGCATGAAGATCACGCGGTAATCGTAGCGCTCTGGCAGCCAGGTAAGGAGAAACGAGATGATCTTGACGGCCTTGCCGCGTGCGCGGGGCAACCAGGAGAGATCGCCGTGCTTCTCGAGCGCCTTGACCGGCTCGTACTCAAAATAGCCGCGCGAATTGCCGTGATCCGCATTTCGAATGCCGTCTGTCAGGAGCGGCACGCCGCCGTCGAGGAGCATGTTCATCAGCATCGACGTGCCAGATCGAGGGAGCCCCGACACGATGACGATGGGTTTGCCGTAGCGAAGCCTCCGCGAAAGACGTTCGGCGATGGTCATCGATGTAGACTATGCACCATTGGTCTCATCCTCGGGCTGACGATCGCCGCGCTCCTGGCTGTACCGGCGCCGGCCTACGCCTACATCGGACCGGGCGCCGGATTTGCGTTCCTCTCCTCGTTTCTCGTCCTCTTCACCACCATTGTCATCGCGGTCGCCTCGGTGCTTGTGTGGCCGCTTCGAGTAATGTGGCGTCTCGTTCGCCGCCATAAGGCGCCGCAGGCGCTCGTGGGGCGCCTCATCGTCGTCGGCTTCGACGGCCAGGATCCGAAGCTGACCGACGAGTTCATGGCGCAGGGCCATCTGCCGAACTTCGCGCGTCTCAGTGGGACGGGGTGCTACCGGCGGCTGCGGACAACATGCCCCGCGGTGTCGCCGGTCGCGTGGTCGTCCTTCAGCACGGGGACCAATCCGGCACACCACGACATCTTCGATTTCCTCGATCGGGATCGCCGGACGTATCTGCCGCTTCTCTCGTCGGCGCGCGTCGGAAAGGTCGATCGCTTCTTCAGGATCGGTCGGTACCTCATCCCGCGTCAGCGCGCCGAGCTTCGCAACCTTCGCAAATCGACGCCGTTTTGGACGATTCTCGGCAACCACGGCATCTGGAGCACGATCCTTCGAGTGCCGGTGACGTTTCCGCCGGATCGCTTCCATGGCGCCCAGCTGAGTGCCATGTCGGTGCCGGACCTATTGGGCACACAGGGCACGTTTCAGCTCTTCACCACCCGTCCGGCAGGTACACCCTTCAAAGAGGGCGGCGTTCGAGTACGCGTCGAGGTCGGTCGCGATCGGATCGACACCGCCATCGAGGGGCCCGAGAACCCGTTTGTCGTCGGGCATCCGTCGCTGCGACTCCCAATGGCGATCGCCCTCGACCGGGCGGCCAACCGCGTTCGCGCGACCGTCAACCGCACGACGATCGAGCTCGAGCTGGGAAGGCTGAGCGGCTGGACGAGGCTAACGTTCCACGCCGCACCTGGAATCAACATCTCCGGCATCGCACGATTTCAGCTGCTCGAGATGGAGCAGCATGTCTCTCTGTACTTGTCGCCGATCAACGTGGATCCGGAAAAACCGATCATGCCGATCTCTCATCCCTCCTACTACGCAACCTACATGGCCAAGCGAATCGGGACGTATGCAACCCTCGGGCTCGCCGAGGACACCTGGGCGCTCAACGAAGGCGTGATCACGGACGCTACGTTTCTGCAGCAGACATACGAGGTCGACAGCGAGCGACGCTCGATGCTCTTCGCGGCGCTCGATCGGCAGCGCCGCGGCACGCTCGTTTGCGTATTCGACGCGACCGATCGCATCCAGCACATGTTCTGGCGCTACATCGACGCGGGACATCCGGCGGCGCGCGGTCGGCCGGCCCCCGAACACAAGGACGCTGTTCGTGACATGTACAAGAGGAACGACGCGTTGGTCGGGGACATCCTCGACCGGCTCAAGCCGGACGATGTGCTGATGGTGATGTCCGATCACGGCTTCAGCTCGTTCCGGCGCGGCGTCAACCTGAATGCCTGGCTGCAGCGCGAAGGTTACCTGACGCTCGCCCAGGAGAGCGACGGTACTGCGGAATGGCTGCGCGGCGTCGACTGGTCGAGAACGAAGGCCTATTGCTTGGGGTTGGTGGGAATGTTCGTGAACCTGCGTGGTCGGGAGCGCTCGGGGGTTGTCGAACCCGGACCCGCGGCCGACGCGTTGAAGGCTGAAATTGCCGCGAAGCTGAACGGGCTGGTCGACCCCGAAACCGGCGAGATCGCGATCCGGGAAGCATTCGAGACCGCCAAGCTGTATGCCGGCCCGTATCTTCTCAACGCGCCCGATCTGGTGATCGGATATAACGCCGGTTACCGTACGTCGTGGGATGCGGCAACCGGAGTCATAGCAGGTCCGGTGTTCATGGATAACACCAAGCCGTGGAGCGGCGACCACTGCATCGATCCTCGACTCGTGCCCGGTGTGTTTTTCTGCAACCGCCGCATCGACACAGACGATCCGGCGATCGTCGACATTGCGCCGACCGCGCTTCGTCTCTTTGGCATCCAGCCGCCGGCGTACATGGACGGCCGGCCGTTGGAGTTGGCGTTGTCATGAACGCCCTCAGGTGGTGGCGTTGGGTCTCGCTCGTCCTGATGCTCGTGGTGGTCGGCTGCGATGCGAGACACGTCAAGACCGGTCGCCGCGTCGTCGTCCTCGGCGTTGACGGTCTCGACTATCAGCTGGTGCGCGATCTCATGACTCGTGGCCGGATGCCACGTTTCGAACAACTGGCGAAGTCCGGCCACTTCTCGGCACTCGCGACCTCCACGCCGCCGCAGAGTCCCGTCGCCTGGTCAACCTTCATCACCGGACGTGACCCGGGGCAGCACGGCGTCTTCGACTTCATTCACCGCGATCCCAGGACCCTGCAACCCTTTCTCTCGACCGCCCGCACAGAGGCCGGTGCTCGAAAGATCGTCATCGGGCGTTGGCAGTTTCCACTGGCGGGCGATCGCGTCGAGTTGCTGCGCCGCGGCGAAGCGTTCTGGGAGGCGCTCGAACGCCACGGCATCGAGACGACGATCATTCGGATGCCGGCCAACTTCCCTCCCTCGCGGACGGCGACGCGCGAGCTCAGCGGCATGGGTACGCCGGACCTGCTCGGCACATATGGAACGTTTTCGTTGTTCACGTCGCAACCGCCTCCACCCGATGGCAGAACGGTCTCGGGCGGCATCGTCGTCCCGGTCGACGTCGCCGACGGCGTCGTGAGGGCAGGTATTGAAGGCCCTGAAAACCCATACCTCGTCGAACCGCACAAGACTCGCGTCGACTTCACGGCCTACATCGATTCCTCCAGCCGTTACGTGAAGTTGGTCGTAGGCGACGAGCAGCGCCTACTCCGGATCGGCGAATGGAGCGACTGGGTGCCCGTCGAGCTACCGTTGCTCCCGTTCGTGAAGCTGGCGGGCGAATCACGCTTTTATCTGAAGCAAATCAAACCGTACTTCGAGATGTACGCGAGCCCAATCAACATCGACCCATTGAAGCCGGCGCTGCCAATCTCCACGCCCCCCGGCTATGCGTCGGAGCTTGCTCGTGCAACCGGCCGCTACCACACGCAGGGGATGCCCGAGGAGACGAAAGGCATGAAGACCGGCGTGCTGACAGCCCGGGAGTTCCTGGAGCAGGCTCGCCTCGCCGGCGAAGAAAACATCCGTCAGTACAGATACGTGCTCAACCGGTTCGACGACGGATTCCTCTTCTACTACTTCGGCAACATCGACCAGGTGTCGCATATGATGTGGCGATCGATGGATCCGGATCACCCCGCATATACGTCGGAAGATGCACCCTATCGAGCCGTTATCGAGGATCTGTACACCGGTATCGACCAGATTGTCGAAGAGACTCTTTCGCGGCTCGGGCCGGACGATCTGCTGGTCGTCATGTCCGACCACGGCTTCACGTCGTGGCGTCGATCGTTCAGTCTGAACAGCTGGCTGCGCGATCACGGCTACCTTGTCATGCGTGATCCGGCGCCGCGGGCGGATCCTGGTCTATTCGGCAACGTCGACTGGGGGCGGACGCGCGCCTACGGCCTCGGCCTCAATGGTCTCTACATCAACGTCCGCGGCCGCGAGGCACACGGCATCGTCGACCCCATGGAACGCCAGACACTCGCCTCGGAGATCGCGGGACGACTCGAGAACGTCCTCGATCCGAAGACCGGTGCACGCGCGGTAAACCGGGTCTTTCGGCGAGAGGACGTGTACCGGCTCCAGCGGAACGACGATCTCGCCCCGGATTTGATTGTCGGGTATACGAAAGGCACGCGATCATCGGATGATTCGTCGCTCGGTGCGGTGCCGGGTGACGTATTCGCCGACAACCTCAGCCCCTGGAGCGGAGATCACTGCATGGATCCCGATGCCGTGCCAGGGATATTGCTGACCAGCCGGCCACTCCGGAAGGCGCCGCCAAGCTTGCAAACGCTCGCAGCCGCACTCGTCGCCGAGTTCGGGATTGATGACTTCCCAAGGTCGAGCAAGGAGGAGTGATGTTCGGAGGCCGGGTGAAGCTCGATAAGGTGCTTCTGGCGAAGGTCAAACGGTCCGCGGATCTTGCCGGGTACTCGTCGGTCGAAGAGTTCATCACGCACACGCTCGAAAAGGAGATCGCCGAGCTCGAACACACCGAATCGGAACAGGAGCTCAAGAAGAAGTTGAAGGGTCTCGGCTACATCTCCTGAACCCATGACGCTGGTGAACGGGCTGCTGAATCGAGCGTTCGAGCTCCTGCTCCGGCCTCTCGCGCCGCTGCCGATTCTCGTCAGTCTTGCGATCGTGTCTCTGGTGACGGCAATCGCAATTCTGATCCTCATGCGCGCGACCTCAAATCAGCAGGCACTCGCTGCGACGGAGCGACAGATGTACGCCGATCTGCTCGAGATGCGACTCTACAAGGACGATCTCTCCGCGATGTGGAGCGCTCAATTGAGCATGTTTCGGCACAACGCGCGCTACGTGCGGCTGTCGCTTGCGCCAGCGCTGTGGACCGTCGTTCCGATCGGGCTCGCGGTCCCGCAGCTTCAGTGCTACTTCGGCTATTCCGGATTGGACCTCCGCGAGCCCGTACTCGTGACCGCCACCTTGAAACCACGCGGTGAATTCCAGAACATCGCGCTTGATCTGCCCCAGGGCACACGGCTCGATACCCCTGCGATATGGTTCCCGGCGCTGCAGCAAGTGGTATGGCGTGTCGTTGCCGAGTCGACTGGCGAGTACGTCCTGCGCTTACGAGCGGACGACATGGTCTACGGGAAAACGCTCCAGGTTTCGAACGGGCTCGCGCGCCGCTCCCCGGTCCGGCCTGGCGCGCAACTGATCGACGAAGTCTTGTATCCCTCCGAGGCGCCTCTGCCCGATTCGGCGCTGTTCGCTTCGATCGCTGTGGCCTATCCTGACCGCCACATTGACGTGTTCGGAGCGCAGGTGCGCTGGCTGAACGTGTATATCGTGCTGTCGATCGTTTTTGCGGTCGCCCTCAGGAGACCCTTGACGGGTCTCTTGAACAAAGGTGAGCGGCGTCGATCGCCCATTGTGCCGACACAAAAAGTCCTGTGACGCACGAATGGACTATTCAGGGGGAACAGGTCTCCGGATCCACCCGATCCCGCGGTGATGGCAACGATGGTCTGCCTACCGCTTGCCGGCCGCCCGCAGCTTGGCGACAGTCGTGCATCCTTCGACCAGTGTGAAATAACGGCCGACGGCCGCCCTGCCGACATCGAACGGGTTTGCTTCCCCGGACTTCCGATTGGCGGCGGTGTGGGCCTTGTAGTAGCCGTTGTCGAACTCGGTATGGTTCGATATCAAAGCGGTCGCGCCAAAATCAGCGGCCGCCTTCGCCATCTTTTTCACCGAGTCGATGTAGCCGTCGTAATAGGCGCTCGTGCCGTCGAACGGAATGGCCGTGCCGCCGACGTACGCGATGCGCAGCGGCTTGCCGTTGTCCTTCACCTCGACGAGGAAGGAGAGCGTGCCGGGTGTGTGGCCCGGAGTGGAAACAATCTGAACCGACGCGTCACCGACTGAAAGCTTCATGCCATCCGTGCCGACCATGTCGCGCTTCGGTTTGCCCCCCGGTCGGTTCGTCGACTTGTCGACGGCATCCCAATCCGGACCGCCATACACGAGGTGCGCGGCCGGCATCTTGTCTTGGAGGAACCTTGCGCCGCCGTCGTGGTCGCCGTGGGCGTGGGAGATGACTACGTACTTGACCTTGTCGGCGTCGAGGCCAAGTCGTCTCATCCCATCTGCGATCTCGTCGGGCGCCGCGTAGTCGTATAGCGCCTCGAAAATGATGATGCCTTCGCTGCCCACGAGGGCCCAGGCGTTGTGGATCTTCGTACCGAGGAAGTAGAAGTTGTCCGCTACCTTCGCAGGCTCGGCGTACCACGAGGCCTTTGCGGGTGGTGCGGCCGGCGCGGCGTTCGCCGCGCCGGCGGCTCTCGGGGCCGCGGGAGGCGGCACGACGCAGAGGCGCAGAAATGTCCCTGCCCAATCAAGGCCGGCGGCATTCTTGGCGGCGGAAACCAGGCCGTCCACGGTTGGGAGCGTTTGCGCTGACGCGATGGCCATGCCGGCCATGACAGCCAGCGCGGTGCCGACGACTGTTGCACGTGAGTTCATGTCAATCCCTCCACTGATCCGGAACACTGGTGCCGCGCTCTGCTCCAACGTAAAAGGACACGACAGGATGACGCCGAGGGCGCCGTCGTCTTCCTCCGTCAGGATAGACCAGTCCGTCCGGCTGTGCTCCGCACCCGCCTGCGGCGACACGCTGTCGCCACGCCGTGGGATCACGCGGCCCGGGCCGACTCAATTGCGACGCGCCGCATGAAAGCCCGGCCGAATTTTGGGATACTACTGCCTGGGCAGAACGCCGGGCCAGGGTCAACGCCAGATCAAGGGAGAACACCGATGAAGCGCCTTCTTTCAGCCGCCACCGTTGCCGCGCTGACGCTCGCCGCCGCGCCCGCGTTTGCCCAGGACTTGAAGATCACCTGGGTCGATGTCGAGGGCGGGGCGGCGACCCTGTTCGTCTCGCCGACCGGAGAGTCGCTGCTGTTCGACACCGGCTATCCGGGCAATGGCGACCGGGACGCGAAGCGAATCTTCGCCGCCGCGCAGAAGGCGGGCGTGCGACAGATCGATCATGTGGTGATCAGCCATTGGCATGGCGACCATGTCGGCGGCCTGGAAGCGCTCGCCAAACTGATCCCACTCGGCAGGTTCTACGATCACGGCGACGGGGTCGAGGACGGTCGACCGTCCGAGGCTCGAGTCCTACAAGACCGTGGCCGGCGCCAAACGGACGATCGTGAAGGGCGGGGACACGATTCCGTTCAAGGGCGTTCAGATGCGCGTGCTCGTTTCGGAAGGCCCCGTGATCGCCAGCCCGATCAATGGCGGTGGACCCAATCCGCTCTGCGCCAATGCCGCTCAGATGGCGCCCGCCGGGCCCGAGAACATACGTATGGTCGGTCTCTCCATCACCTATGGCAAATTCAAGTTCGCAAGCCTGGCCGATCTCGATTGGTCGAGAGAGATGGAGATGGCATGCCCGGTGAACAAGCTCGGCACCGTCAATCTCTACACCATCAACCGCCACGGCGGGCTCGACAATTCCGGGACGCCGGCGTTGCTTGGTGCCATCAAGCCGCAAGTGATCGTCATCAATAACGGGCCGCGCAAGGGTCTCGGCCAGACCGTCCCCAGCGCCCAGCCTCTGCCGGGCAATTACGCTCCCTATGAGCGCAATTCGTACCTGAGGCTCGCGAAGCTTCCCGGCATCGAAGGGATCTGGCAGGGACATCTGTCTCTCATCGACAAGGATCCTGCGCACAACACGGCGCCCGACATGATCGCGAACATGGAGGAAGGCGCCGCCGATCAGGGCCATCCGATCACGGCAACCGTGGCCGCCGACGGCAGGTTCACGATCACCAATGCGCGCAACAATTTCAGCAAGACCTACACCGCGCGGTAACCGATGACGATGAGAGTCGCCAGCACTCAGGCGCAGGCGATTTCCGCTGAGCGTGCCGCCGGTTTCGTCAGATCCGGCATGTGGCTCGACTACGGCACATCGCTGTGCCAGCCCGATGTCTTCGACAAAGCGCTTGGCGCCCGCATCCAGGAAGTCACCAACGTCAAGATCCGCCATTGTTTGACGATGCGCCCCCGCGCCGTGCTGGACGCTGATCCCGAAGGCCGTCATGTCTATTCGTTCAGCCTGCATTACTCCGGCTACGACCGGAGAAAGCACGATGACGGACGCTGCAACTACGTCCCGGTCAATCTTGGTGAAATCCCGGATTACTATCGGCGCTTCATCGACCCTGTCGACATCGTCATCCTCAAGACATGCCCGATCGATGAAGGCGGCTATTTCAATCTGAGCGCGGCGAATCTCTGGCACCGCGCGATCGTCGAGCGCGCCAGGATGGTCATCGTCGAGACGACCCGCGGGCTGCCCTATGTCTATGGTGAACAGACGGGCGTGCACGTCAGCGAGGTCGACTACGTGATCGAGGGCGACGACGCCCCGGCGCCCGAACTGCCGAATCCGCCACCCAGCGAGGTCGACGCCGCGGTGGGGCGGCTGATCGCGGCTGAAATCGACGACGGCGACTGCCTGCAAATCGGCATCGGCGGCATGCCCAATGCCGTCTGTGCGCTCCTTCTCGAAAGCGGCGTGCGCGATCTTGGCGTGCACACGGAGATGATGACCGACGGCATGGCCGACCTGTACAGGGCCGGACGCATCACGGGCGCCAGAAAAACGCTGAACCCGGGCAAGATCGTCTACACGTTCGCGCTCGGCTCGCGCGATCTCTACGCGACACTGGACCGCAATCGCGACATGCACTGCTGCCCCGTCGACTACACGAATACGCCCCACGTCATCATGCAGAACGACCACATGATCTCGATCAACAACACGACGCAGGTCGACTTGCAGGGACAGGCGGCCTCCGAATCCGACGGTCACCGCCATCTCAGCGGCACCGGCGGGCAATTGCAGTTCGTGCGCGGCGCCTACGCCTCGAAAGGCGGCAAATCGTTCATCTGCCTCTCCTCGACCTACGACAAGCGCGGCGAGCGCCGCAGCCGGATCGTGCTGAACCTGACTCAAGGCAACGTCGTGACCACGCCCCGCTCTGACGTCATGTTCATCGTCACCGAGTACGGGATGGTCAATCTGAAGGGGAAGTCCGTCGCCGAACGCGCCAAGGCGCTCGTCGGCATCGCGCATCCGGACTTTCGCGAGGGTCTCGAACGCCAGGCGTACGAGCACCGTCTGATCCCGCGCGGCGTTTCGTTCTGACGGCGCGATCGATGTCGGAGGGGCGGGAGCACCGCGAGTCGTACTGAGATCGGAGATCCACACGGACAGGGGCACGCACATGACATCGAATGCCACCACGCAAACCGAGGCTCTGCTGCTGACCGAGACGAAGGACGGGGTAGCCACACTGACGCTCAACCGTCCCGGCCAGTTCAACGCGCTCTCGAGTGCGCTCATCGACGAGCTGCAGTCGACCTTCGACCGCCTCGCCGCGGACCCGACCGTCCGCGTGGTCGTGCTCGCGGCAAATGGCCGGGGATTCTGCGCAGGGCATGATCTCAAGGAGATTCGGGCCATGGGCAATGTGCCCGAAGTCGAGTCGCTATTCGCGCGCTGCAGCCGCATGATGATGACCATCACGACGCTGCCGCAGCCGGTCATCGCGAGGGTGCACGGCATCGCGACGGCGGCCGGTTGTCAGCTCGTCGCCACCTGCGACCTCGCGGTGGCATCCACGGCGGCGACCTTCGCCACGCCGGGCGTGAACATCGGCGCGTTCTGTTCGACCCCCAGCGTCGCGCTCGGCCGGGCGGTCGGCCGCAAACACGCCATGGAGATGCTGCTCACAGGCGAGACGGTCGGCGCCGTGCGTGCCTACGAGATCGGACTCGTCAATCGCGTCGTGTCGCCCGAGGCGCTCGATGCCGAGGTCGAGACGCTTGCGAGATGCATCGCGTCGAAGTCGTCGGCCGTCATCGCGTCCGGCAAGCAGGTCTTCTACCGTCAGCTCGAGCTGTCGCTCGGCGACGCCTACGGCATGGCCGGACACGCCATTGCCTGCGATTTTTTCACCGAGGACGGCAAGGAAGGCGTGGACGCGTTCCTCGGCAGGCGCGCACCACGGTGGAAGAACCGACAGTAGTCCGATGACTGCTCGCAAGCTGGAGTGTTGGCGCGCTTCAGGGAACAATGCGTCGGTGGAAATCAAAGACGCCTGCTGCTGAATGATCCGCGCCGGCATGTCCGAAACTCACACGACCGCGACCTTGATGTTGTGGATCGGGGGCAGCGAATCGAACAGGCAGTCCCACTTCTCACCGCCCTCCCTCCCGATCCAGAGCTGACCGGTCGTGGTGCCGAAGTAGAGCGCGGGTGCCGTGAGCCGGTCGATGTCCATGGCGTCGCGGAGGACGGTGAAGTAGCTCTGCTTCTTCGGCAGCCCGCGTGCGAGCCGGCTCCACGAGTCGCCACCGTTCTCGCTGCGCCACACCGCGGGCGCGCCGCCGGGACAGGAGCGCGTCGCCGGCTCGAGGGGCACGACGTACACCGTGTCGGCGTCGCGCGGGTGAACGACGATCGGAAATCCGAAGTCCGACGGCAAGCCTTTGGCGATCGAGCGCCACGAGTGGCCGTGGTCGTCGCTGCGCAGCACGCCGATGTCGGGCCGCGGCCCGCCAGGCCCGGTCCACTCTGCCCATCCGCCGTGGTTCTGCATGTAGAGCCGGCCGGGCGCGTCTTCGTGCCCCGCGATCTTGTGCACGCACTGACCGAACTCGGGATAGGGATCGGGCGCGAAGCCGGCGCCAACGCCTTGATTGGACGCGGTGAACGTTTCGCCACCGTCTTCGCTCAAGTAATGGCCGCCTGTCGAGATGCCGAGGTGCACGCGATTCCCGTCGCGAACGATGGTGTGCATGCAGAGGCCGCCGTTGCCGGGCTGCCACTTGCGCGCATGCTCGTGGTTGCTGATGCCGGGCACCATCTCCCACGAATCGCCGCCGTCATTGCTCCTGAACAAGGACGCCGGCTCCACGCCGCACCACAGTTCTTTCTTGCCGCAGCCGGGCTCGAGCGACCAGATGTTGACGAGCGCGCGCCCGTCATCCTTGGGGAATGCCGGCCCCGACTTCGTTTCTTCGAAGCTCTTCCCCATGTTCGTCGAGCGCAACACTTTCATGCCGAAGAACGGATTGCAGCTCGAGGCATACAGGCGCGGTGTGCCGCGCGTGTCGATCAGCGTCGAGTACACGGGGACGCCGGGACCGAACGGCCCGCGCAGCGAGAAGCTGCGCCTCGGCTTCGCAGCCTCGGCGACGAACACGCCCTTCTTGGTGCCAATGGTGAGCATGACTCGATCCGCCACCTTCAACCTCCTGAGACCGCCGGTAAAATCGTGACCACGTCCCCCGGCGTCAGCGTCGTGTCGATGCCGTCGAGGTCGCGCACATTGTCTGTGTTCACGAACACGTTCAGATGCCGGCGCACCTTGCCCGTTTCGTCACAGAGATTGCGGTACAACGCCGAATGGCTCCGTTCGAGGTCCTCGAGTGCCGCACGCACGGTGCGGGCCGAGACCGAAAGCTGCGATGCGCCCGCACAGGTACTCGCGCAATTGACCGTAGACATGGATCGTGACGGTTGGAGCCGGGCCCATGGTCTGAGACGGAGCTTATCGCCGGCGGTTGGGATGGCGCAACCTGGGCGGTGCTGGACTGGGGTCGGCCTGGGCGGGCCCGAGAGTGTGTTCTTGAACTGGTTGGCTCTACCCAGAGACCTTGCAGCCCGTGGTGGAAATGGCGGCGAGCACCGAGGGCGACGAGGCGCCCCGCGGGCAAGGCGCGACGACCGAGAATTTCGGGAATATTTGAGGAAGGAGCAACGCAGCCCGCGGGGATGCATCGTCGGCCGAATGCCGGCGCCACTTTCACCACGGGCTGCCTAGGGCAGGCCCGATGACACGAGGAGTCACCGTCACGTCGTCGGCATGCGATAACCTGTCACTGGTGAAACGCTGGCTCGTCAGGGCCTTCTGGGCCGCGGTGCTCATATTCGCAACCGTGGTTATTGGCGGCGCCGTCGACGCGCGGCGGCGCCTGCCGGATCTCGAAGCATGGCACCGCTACGTGCCGGCAGACGCGACGGCGTCGGATCTCGAATCAGCAACCCTCGCGGATTATCTGCGGCGGGAAGAGACCGTTTTCCGGGACGTGCACGACCGGATCGAGCGCACGTCCGCCGGATCGGTGTCGCCGCCGGCCAACCGATACGACAGCCGCAGCCGATCGCACCCCTCGCGGATGGGTTCGGATCGTAACCGCACGTACGAGATTGCGCCTACCGGCGAGGTTGCCGGCGGGGCCCTTCTGGTTCACGGTCTCACCGACTCGCCGTACAGCATGCGCGCGGTCGGAGAAACATTGAGGGCGGGCGGTTATTACGGTCTGGCGCTGCGGATGCCCGGACACGGCACCGTGCCGGCCGCGCTCACCACCGCTGTCTGGGAGGACTGGCTCGCCGCGGTCCGTCTCGGCGTCCGCCACGTGCGGGAACGGATCGGTCCCGGCAAGCCGCTGGTGCTCGTCGGCTACTCGAACGGCGGTGCGCTCGTGCTGAAATACGCGCTGGACGAGGTCGAGCGCGGCGAGCCCTTGCCATCGACGCGCCTCGCACTGATCTCGCCGATGATCGGCGTCGCGCCGTTTGCGTGGCTGGCGCGCGTCATCAGCCTCCTCGGTCCGATCCCATACTTCGAGAAGGCCCGATGGCTCGACGTCATACCCGAGTACAACCCCTTCAAGTACAACTCGTTTCCTGCGAACGCCGGCTTGCAGTCGTGGCGGTTGTCGACCGACCTGCAGGCCCACATCCTTCGCCTTGGCAAAGCCGGCCGCCTGAAGGAGCTGCCGCCGGTGCTCGCGTTCCAATCGCTCGTGGACGCCACGGTCAGCACCGCCGCGGTGGTGCACGCGCTCTTCGATCAGCTCGAGAGCAACGGATCGGAGCTCGTGCTCTTCGACATCAACCGGTTGTCGGGGATGGAGCCGTTCATCGACCCGGCGGTCGCGACGATCCTGTCGCGCCTCACCGACAGGTCGCCGCGGCGCTATGCGCGCTCGCTCGTCACCAACGCGAATCAGGATTCGCTCGAGGTGGTGGAGCGCTCGATCCATCCAAACGCGACGGAGATCGTCACGCGGCCGCTCGGGCTCGCCTGGCCGCCCGAGATGTTCTCGCTCGCACACATCGCCCTGCCCTTCACGCTCGATGACGACTTGTATGGCCGGAACCCGCTGCCCTCGTCGTTCGACATGGTGCGGCTGGGCACCCTCAGTCCGAGAGGCGAGCGCGCGGTGCTGACGGTTCCGCTGGAGACGCTGATGCGGGTCTCGTCCAACCCGTTCTTCCCGTACCTAGCCGCGCGTCTGACGGCATTTGTCGACAACGGGAAGACGTCCGACAGAGAGCCGTAGGGCCAGCGTCGGCCCTCCTCATGACGGAATAACGAGGGATCAATGGCGTCGGCCATGTCAGACCCGACGCGCAATCAGATCGCAATCTTCGGGCGCGAGCGAGAACGGGATGTTCTTCAGAGCGGACGATCCAGTTGTCTGACCATCACGCAAAGGAGAGCCATGAAACGGATCTCCAACACTCTTCACTACTTGATGTGGAAAGTTGCACCCAGCTGTGCTCCTCCCACGGACGCCTGTTCTCACGAGCGAACTCGCACGACTGCAGATTCGCTCATTCACGCGCAGCATTGCGCTTGCGAAAGGGGAGGACATCATGAAGATCAGCGCCGCTCGCCTCAGTCAGGTTCCTCTGTTGGCGCTCTTGGTCGCTGGAAGCGCGTTGACAGCCAGCGAGGCCAGGGCCGACGGAAAGCTCGTGCCGGCCACAGTGTGCCAACCGTTGGTTCAACCCAATGGTTCCGGCCTCGATGACCAAGCTGACGCGCTCGACCGCATCACCAACATCCGCTACACCGTCAATGGCCGGGTGGTGAATCAGAGCGCAACGAGGAGACTCGGCGTCGTCTGCCCGATCGTTCGCGACGACCTGAAGCGGCCTCTGAACTGGATCAGGGTGCTCTACGCCGACAACCATCTGGATCCCGCCATACCCTCGGCAGACCGACGCGAAGTGCTGCAGTGCGAGGTGCGCGTGGCAGCTGGCCTGGCCACGAGCGCCTCTGATGGTCAGACATGCCAGAGCAATACGAAGGCGTGCCCATTCGACGTCGACACCGGGGGCGGCACCGGCAGCGGGTATTGGCAATTCAAGGAGCTCGAGAACGTCGGCAGCGCCGATGATGCCAACAACCCTAACTTCGTATATGACTTCAGCCACTACACGCTGGTCTGCCAGATCCCGCCGCGCGTCGGCCACAACACCTTCTCGTGGATCGCGGGCATCATGATCGATGAACCGTGATCCGTCGGGGGTCGTGGTCGCGATTTTCTAAATCCATTGGTTGCGTCCGGCATTTGCCGGGCTCGTGGAGCGATTCGTTGGGCCCGCGATGGGTGCATCGCGACCGAAAACGAGCAATCGCAGGACTATCTGGCGGGTCGCCGGACGGCGTTGCGTGGCCTGCTCTACGCTGGGCGACGTTCGGGGAGTAATCCTGGGACGCCCGAAGATGCGGCCTAATTCGGACGCTTGATGACGACGAGGCTGATGTCGTCGGCAGGCTCGCCGAACGCGACGAGGTCTTCCCTGAGCGCCTCGTAGATCGCCCGCGCCGGCCCATCCTTCACGCGCCGAACGGTCTGCTCCACGCGGTTCGGAAAATAGTCCTGCTCACCGTGCCGGTGTTCGGCGAGTCCGTCGGTGTGCAAGAGCAGAATGTCTCCTGCGCCCATGAGCGACCAGTCGTTCAGTGTGTAGCGGTCCTTGAACCCGAGCGGGCTGTCCGTCGTCGCCTCGTCGATCATACCGAGTGAGGGCAGCATGCCGACCGGCGGAAACGAGATAAGATTGACTTCCATGAAGCGATCGTGCTCGTTCGAGAAGACCGCAGGCGGCGGCTGACCGGCCGACAGGAAGCGAAATTGCGCGTCTTCGGAAATCTCGCCGTAGATCATCGCAACAGATTTGTTCGCGCCCGAGGATTTATATAATCGCGTATTGAGATTCTCGAACAGACGTCTCGTGATCCGGCCGAACATGTCGAGCTCGTAGATCGCGCCAAGCAGAAACGCCTGGTGCAGCATCGCGGCGAGCAACGCGTCGGTTACGCGGTGGCCGGACACATCGATCAGAACGATCCCCGCCATACGCTGGCAGCGTCGCAGCTGCTCGGCAAGGTCGATGCGACCCCGTGCGACGGCGTCCTCGATGCGCGCCGGAAGATTGAACCGCTGTTTGAAATCGACGTAGATAAGGTGGTCGCCCCCGATTGTCCCGTTCAGCGCCAGCGTTCCGCCGAAGACATCGACGCCCTTCAGGCGCGGGAGATCGCCTGGCTGGGGCAGCAGGTATCGCGCGATCTCTTCGAAGTTGTCCAGTTCTCCGGTGAGATGCCGGAGTAGAGCTGTAGTACCTGCCAGTGACGACATCGTGATCTCCGCGATTTCCATTCTGAAGGTATGGGAATCCCGATCATAGCCGACGCCCATAACAGTCGGATGTCGAGATGATCAGGATGACCAGGCCTCAGGCAAGACCGGGGCCAACAACAGGTACTACGCAAGACGTCGGCCCCGTTCGCGATCAGCACGCCTGGCATTCACGACTGTCGACATGTTTGTTCTCTTGGAGTGACGTTTATGTCGCGGGACGCGAGCCGGGAGCTGCTCTTACGAAGGCATCGTTCTACACTTCGCGACTACTCGTTACTAATCCGGTATACAAGGCCAAACTGAGTCAAGTTGCCATCCCAACACCGCTCAGCGCACCGGACCGGGCAATGTGTACGCGCGCCGGGTCCGACCCGGATTTCGAGCGCCACCCAGATCGCGGTCGGGACGGCGTCACCGAGGAGGAACGCGATGCTCAGGGGCAGCAGCAGCGCGAGCAGCGAGCCGAGGCGGAAGTCCGGAACCCAGCGCCGGCAGAAGATCAGCGTTAACACCAAATAGACATTGAGCGGTGAGATCGGGTTCAGACCCGCGCGACGTGCGCAGTCCCGCTCCAGCGTCACCCAGCGCGAGCGCCGGGCGCGCTCGGTGCCGATCCACATCAGCGACCGGCACCCACAAATCGTATCGAGGAGTTTGGCGCTGACGGTCTTGTCGGCGGCACACCGGCGATCGGGAAGATCACCGTCCGCGCAGACGTGGAGAGGATGCCTGGTGAGCTGAACGGTCATCAGGAAGTCGTCGTAGCAATGCGAGATGAAGATGGGACTGGGCGGCGTATTCACCGGATCGTGCCTCCGGCACGTCGCGGATTGTAGTCGTGGCTTACGTGCCCTCGGGATCTGGAAAGCCCGGCGCGATCAACCGCGCGATGCGTGCGGGATTCCTAATGCCCTGAGCGGCCATCCACGTGTCCGCGGCGTCGACCAGGGCGCGGCCGCGTTCGCCATCGTGCAGCGCGCCGAGTCGGCGCCGTGCGACCGCGGCGTGGAACCTCATGTCGGCGCGCTCGAACGCCTCGACCGCCGCGTGCAACGCGTCGCGAGCGTTGCCGGACCGGCCCTCCAGGTGGGTGACGGTTGCGCCGATGAGCAGCGCGACCCCGTCCGACCAGCCCATCCCGAACCGCTCGATGCGCCGCGCGTCCGCGCGCGCGACCGAGAGGAAGCGCCGGACGTCCCCTCCGCGGGCCGCCTGGAGGAGCGCGGCGCGGGCGCGCAGGTACGACGTCTCGACGCGCAGGAACCTGACGCGCAGGAGCAGCGTCCGCTCGAACGCGGTCCAGTTGCCCGCGATGAGCCGCCACGCCGCCTCCGCATCACCGCGATACAACTCGGTCTGGACGCGTGCGAGCACGTGGCTGTAGTGCTGGCGGTGAAAGCCCTGGTGTGACCAGCCTTCCATCGCTTCGTTCGCCTGCCGCTCTCCTTCGTCAGGCTGGTCCGCGGCGAGCCAGACCACGTTCAAGCGCGTGCGCAACTCCGTTTCGAAATAGCGGTTCCCGCGCTCCCTGGCCGCGGTCAGCAGCGCCGGCAGGCGGCGCGAGACCTCGCCGATCTCGCCAAGAAAGAGAAGTGCGTACAGCAGGAAGCTCTCTCCACAATTCATCTCCCACGTGACGCCGGTGCACTGGTCTCGCAGGACGACCAGCGTTCGCTCGCACAGCTGCGCCGCCGTCCGCCATTGGCCGGTCAGCAATGCCGACATGCCACCGGCGAGCGTGGACAGCGCCTCCGCGTGCGGGCGGCCCGATTGCCTCGCCAGCGACGCGGCTCGTTCCGTGCACCGGGCCGCGTACTGCAGGTGGGTGCCGCCGCTTGTCACGAAAGCACCCTCGAGCGCCAGGGCGCGCCCGATGCGGTACGGTTCCCCGGCGTCGAGCGCCAGCAGCAGGTGGCGCGTGTTGAAATCCGCGGCGCGAATGCTGTCGACCATGAGCAGACCGGTCGTCACCGACCAGCAGGTATCCACGCGCAGCAGGGTGGCGGCGGGAATTGAATCCGAGTCGCGTTCGACGAAGGCGAGGCCGCGCCGGCGAATCCTGGCGCGTCGCCACAACAACGAGGCGAGCGCCGCCAGCGGGCTCCGCGGCAGCTGCATGTGCAGGGCGCGAAGAACCGTGCCGATGACATCGATGCCGCTGTCGATGTGGCCGCCGATGAGGAACTGTTCGGCGGCCCGCCGCTGCAGATCGACCCGGCGCCAGCCATCGGCGCCTGCCGACGCCTCGAGGTAGACGCCGGCGGCCTCCGCCGGACGGCCGGCATTGGTCAGCGACTCCGCCAACCCTTGTTTCCACCCGTCGGCCGCCTGCGCGTCCGGCGTCAGCTCGAGGGCGTTGCGATAGAAGAAGGCGGCCCGGTCGAAGGCGAGCACGTCATGGGCCCTTGCCGCCGCGAGCGCCGCGTATCGCGAGGCGCGGGTACCATCGCCGGCGCCCTTGCAGTGCTCGAAGAACGCCTCGGGATCGTCGGCGCCCCGCGCCATCAACGTGCGCACGAGGACACCGTGAATGCCGCGTGTCTCGTCGGGCGACAGCTGCGCGGCCAGCGTTTCGCGAATGCGGTCGTGATACGCCTCGATATGGGTGGCTGAGCCGCTGTGGCGCAGGAGGTGGTCCGAATGGAGGATCGCCACCAGCGGACGCTCGTCGCCGGCAAGTCCCGCGGCCTCGTAGACGACCTGCGGCGGCATCGGTCTGCCGCAGACGGCGAGGACCTCGAGGAATCGCCGCGCCCCATCCGCCGAGTCCTGCAGGCGGTGCTGCAGCATGTCGGCCAACGTCGCCTCCCGATTGCCGCGCGCGTCGTGCACGACCGAGTAGTGCGCCAGCTGTTCCAGCAGAAAGGGATTGCCGCCCGCTTCGCGGGCGAGCTCGCGCCGCTCCGCCTCGGTGATTCGCGTGCCGGCCGGCATCAGCGACCCCACGACCTCGAGCGCCTCGTCCTCTGTCATCGGCTCGAGCGAGACGGTGGTGTCGAATGGCGATGCGCGGCCATGGAGAAGGGCCTGCAGGAACGGTTTCGATGCGATCTCTTCCGTGCGCAGGCAGGCGAGCATCAGCAGCGGCGGCGGATTCGGTGGGCGCAACAGCGCTTCGAGCAGGCGCAGGCTGTCCGCGTCGGCCCAGTGCAGGTCGTCGATGTGCAGCACGAGGGGTTGCCGCCGCGCGATACGCGTCAACAGCTCGCGCAGCGCCGAGAACGCCAGATGGCGTTGCGCGAATGGCTCCGGGTTCTCCGACCGGGCGCGAGGAGCATGTGCGACGGCTTCGACCTGCAGCATCACGGGAAACGCGCGTGCCAGCGCGGCGGCGTCTGGCGGTACGAGCGCCGCGGCGTGCGCCGGCGGCAGACCGCGCAGGTACGCAGTCAGACTGTCGATGGTTGCATCGAGCGCCTCATATGGCACCGTCTCGTGCTGGTAGCATCGGCCGCGGAGCACCACGGCATCGTCGCCCGGCACCTGGTCGAGGAACCGCTGGACCAGCGCGGTCTTGCCGATGCCAGGGGGGCCGTGAACACAGACGGCCGCCGCCCGGCCCTCTTTGACCGCCGCGAAGGACCCGGCGAGGATGCCCAGCTGCCGCGCCCGCCCGACGAAGAACGGCATCAGCCTCCGCGGCTCCGATCGACCTGTTTCCTGTCGGGGCGCGCCGTCGGCCAGCTTGCCGAGTGCGTCGCGCCCGGAGAGACGTCTCTGCGGATCACGGCACAGGAGTCCTATGCAGATCTCGTTGAGGTCGTCGGGAATCTCCGGCTGGAGCGACGAGGGGGGAAGCGGGTCGCTGTGACTCTTGCGCCAGGACAGCTCCTGCCAGGAACCGTCGAACGGCACCAGCCCGGTCAACGCTTCGTACAGCGTCACGCCGACGGCGTACCAGTCGGTCGCCTCGGAAGGATCGGCGCCGGCGTGGAGCTCGGGCGCGAGGTAGGCGGGCGTGCCGGCCAGGCGGTCGTCCGCTTTTGCATCACCCGGCCGCGCGTCGCTCATCAGGCCGAAATCGAGGATGACCACGCGTCCGTCGGGCCTCACCATGATGTTGGAAGGCTTGATGTCGCGATGGAGCTTGCCTTTGCCGTGCAGCTCCGACAGGCCCGCCACGATCTGCCGCAGCACGCTCCTCACCAGGCCGGCGTCGGCGCCGCTGCCCGGCACAGTTGCCGTGCGCGCGTCCGCAACCGGTGTGCGGACGTATTGCTGCAGGTGCACGCCATCCACCAGCTCCATGGTGAAGAAGCAATGTTCCGGCTCCACCACCAGCTCGTGCAGGCAGACGACGTTCGGATGGGCCAGATCCGCGAGGCTGCGGAATTCCCGCTTGAGCCGATAGATCTCGGCGGGGTCTGCCCGCCGTAGCGTCTTCAGCGCGATCGCTTCGTTGCGAAGGCCGTCGTGCACGGCGTAGACGACGCCCATGCCGCCGGCGCCGAGCCGGCGAAGCACCGTGAATCGATCCGTGCCGGTGAACTCAAGGTCGACGTGCGACGTTTCGCGCGGTGGCACCACGGCCGCCATCGGATCGTCAGGCGAGAGCAGGTGCGCGACAGTCGCCAGCGCCGGCCGCGCGAGAAATCCTGCCGCACGGTCGTGCGCCCGCACCAGGCGCTCGACCCTCTCGCGCAAAGTCGCGTCACCGCCGCAGGCGTCCAAGAGGAAAGAGTGGCGCGCGTCGGGCGCGCGCTCGATAGCGTCCTGGAAGATGTCGTGGATTTGCCGCCAGCGCGCCGGATCCATCTCAGCGCCCGCTCAAGCCGTATCGCCAGCCAGCGCGTCGTAGAGCCACGCGCGTGAGAAGGCCCACTCGCGTTCGATCGTCGCTGGCGACAGTTCCAAGACCTCGACGATTTCGGCGATGGTCAGGCCGCCGAAGAACTTGAGCTCGACGATGCGGCTCTTGCGCGCGTCGATCGCCTCCAGGGCGTCGAGCGCTTCGTGCAGCACGATCAGATCCACCGGGGGCGCCTCGCCGACGTCGTGCGCGAGGCTCAGGGACACCCTCTCCATCTCGCCGCCGCGTTTGTCCGCCGCGCGGCCGCGCGCGTGATTGACGAGGATCCGGCGCATCATCACCGCGGCCACGCCGACGAACTGGGCGCGGTTCTTCCAGTCCACCTGCCGCTGGTCGATCAGCCTGAGATACGCCTCGTGGACCAGCGCCGTGGCCTGAAGGGTGTGGTCGGGCCGCTCGCGCGCCAGAAACGCCCGCGCCAGCCGCCGCAGCTCGTCGTAGACGAGCGGCAGCATCCGATCGCGAGCCTGCGCGTCCCCGCGGTTCCAGTCCAGCAGCAGCTGTGTGACGGCGGCGGAGGAGTGCATGGCCATTGCCCGGCCTCGATGTCGGAACTGTCAAACGCCGCGTGGAGGAACGCCAGTTCGGCACCGGCCCATGCGCTGTGGGTGAGGTCGACGGTTCGCGATGAGGGATTCCGGGGCCGGCCGGTGCGTTACCAGTATAGGGGCGATTGCGGAGGACGCACGCCGCGCGAGCGGCTGTCCGCCCGATTCCCCTGGAACGCTGACCTTCACCCGATCCTCGGAAACAGCGACAGGAGCATGTCATGACCACGCAACCGTCATCGCTTACACACTGAGGAACGGCCCGACGGCTCAGGGGATGGGGCCCCTGCAACACCACACGCGACGGACGCCACCACTGCTGCCGGTCCGTCGCGGCGTCCTCCGGTATCTCGCAGGCGTCATCATTGCCGGTGCCGTCACGTTGGCGCGGGTGCCGGCGCATACGAACCATACCGTTGACCCGTTCGGGATTCACTGCGACGGCGATGGAGACAATGGGAGCGCATACGTGCCAGGCGTCAATTGCCGGCTCGCCATGCACACCTTTTCTTGAGGAGATAACGCGACATGCGCATCATGTTCGTCACGACAGCACATAACAGCCTCAGCCAGCGGCTGCAGGTCGAGTTGACCAACCGCGGCCACGGCGTCGCGATTCACCTGGCGACCGGCGACGAGGTGATGACGAATGCCGTGAAGGAGCATCGACCAGACCTCATTGTCGCGCCGATGCTGAAGCGGGCGATCCCCCACGAGATTTGGGACCACCACACCTGCCTCATCGTGCATCCGGGAATCAGGGGCGATCGCGGTCCCTCGTCGCTCGATTGGGCGATCGACCGGGATGAAGAGTGCTGGGGCGTGACGGTCCTCCAGGCCGACGACGGCATGGACACCGGGCCCATCTGGGCGACCGAGGAGTTCGACATGTCACCCAGGCCGCTGCCGAAGAGCAGCCTGTACCGAGGCGCGGTGACCGACGCCGCCGTGCGCGCAGTGCTCACCGCCACCGAGCGGCTCCAACGCCGCGACTACGTCCCCGAGGCCCTGGACTACTCTCGACCCGACGTGAGGGGTACGCTGCGTCCGCCGATGAAGCAAGCCGACCGCGCCATCGACTGGTCTCGGGATTCGACGGCCCACATCGCCCGCAAAGTCCGTGCGGCGGACAGCAACCCTGGCGTTCTTAGACGGCAGCCTCTTCGGCGAGGAGTTCTATCTCTACGGCGCTCACGAGGAGGACCGACTCAAGGGATCGCCGGGCGCCGTCTTGGCTCATCGAGCTGGAGCGGTCTGTATAGGCACGGTCGATGGAGCCATCTGGCTGAGCCACTTGAAGGCCAGGAACCACGGCCCGTTCGCGAACATCAAGCTGCCAGCCACTCAGGTGCTGGGCGCGCGCGTGACGAGCGTGCCCGAAGGACCAATCGAACTCACCGACGCCAACGACTACCGCACCTATCGAGAGATCGTCTACTGGGAGCGGCAGGATGTCGGGTTTCTCTCCTTCGACTTCTACAACGGCGCGATGAGCACTGAGCAATGCCATCGCCTCCGTAAGGCCTACCGTCATGCCTGTGCGCAGGCCACCAAGGTCATTGCGCTGATCGGTGGTCGCTCCTTCTTCTCAAATGGTATCCACCTGCACGTGATCGAGGCGGCCCGCGATTCGGCGGCAGAGTCCTGGGCCAATATCCATGCGATCAACGACCTTGTGCGCGACATCATCGAGACGCCGTCACACCTCGTGATCGCGGCCCTGCGTGGCAATGCGGGAGCGGGCGGGGCGATGATGGCGCTCGCCAGCGATCGCGTCTTCGCGCGGGACGGTGTGGTCCTGAACCCACACTACAGGGGGATGGGCGGGCTCTTCGGGTCGGAGTACTGGACCTATACTCTACCGCGGCGCGTCGGCGCGCGAACGTCGCTGATACTGACCGAGGGCCAGCTCACGATCAGCGCGCGTCATGCCAGGGACCTTGGGTTTCTGGACGACTGTTTCGGTAACGACATCGACGAGTTCGAAGCGGAGACAGTACGGCGGGCCGAGGAGCTCGCCCGGCACCCGGACTTCGAGCAACTCCTCGAGTCCAAGCGCGAGCGGAGGATCGCCGACGAGCGCCGAAAGCCGCTGGCCGCCTACAGGGTCGAGGAGCTGTCGCAGATGTCTCGGAGCTTTTTCGGACCCAATCCCGCCTATCACGAGGCGCGGCACCGGTTCGTCCACAAAGGAGTCCCGGCGGCGGTGCTGCAAGGCCTAGGAGGACGGCTGCCGATATCGGATCCTGTCGGTGACGAGGGTGGCCTCCGACACTGCGATTCCGAGCCTCCGCAGAGGACGATGTAGATCGTGATCGGTGGTTACGAGCCTGCGAAACTGACGTACGCGCCGGCACCCTGCACGCATCACGTTTGTAGGCGCAACCGACAAGACACGCGGTGCCGAGGTCGTGTTTCCCTCTGTGAACATCAAGCGCGCGCTTATCGCTGAAACGAGCAGGTGGTGATCGAGTTCACGCAGGCGAAGTCAGGAGACATCGCGTTCACCTGCGGCATGAACATGCTGCATTCCACGTCGTTGTGCAGTAGCAAGGGTGAACGGAACTGTCCCCACGATTGTCCCTGTGAGCTCCCAAAACCGGGCCTCCAGGGCCAACAGGAGCCAGTTCGTGATCGGAGAAGTGAAAGAAACGAAAGGATTAGCGAGGAACATCGAAGATCGTTGGGAGGCGCCTCATCGGAACCGTCGCGAATCCGAGCGCCAATCTCTCGAGCGTCCCAATCCCTTCCCCGGCTCGCAACGGACCGCGACGTGAAGCCATTCACACTTCCCTCAGTGAACGCAACGGCGCCGCGGTTCGCGGGAGACTCCCTGTACTACCTGTCGTCCGCTGGCGCCGAAAAGGGACTGTGGCGCTTTCGCGACGGGCAGGCGCAGCAGATCTGGAAGGCGGCGGATGGAGGGCTGCTCGATCCACCGGCCGTCTCACCCGACGGCCGCTTCATTACGATCTCGCTGCTGCGGAACGGCAGGCAGCGTCTGCACCGCCTGTCGGCGGATGGCGCAGAGCTCCAGCCGCTGACCGATACGATCGACGTGCGCGGAACAGCCGGCTGGTCACCCGAAGCGGCTCCAGCAGCTGACACGGTTGACAATGGGCGGTGCGATGACGAGTTTCGACATCACGCAGGACGGCACGCAAATCGTCTTCGACCGCACCCGCAACAACTCGGATATCGTGTTGATCGAGTTGGGGTCAGGCCGCAGCGCCAGGAGCGACAACTGACGGAGTTGAAAACAGGGGTTCCGGAATTGCGAGCTTCGACGTGTCGCCCGACCGCAAGCCGATCGTTTTCGATCGCCTGATCGTCTTCAAGAAAACCGTATGCTCGTCCTCTCCCGTCCCTTGTCCTACGATAAACGCCGCGGCGACGACCTTCGAAACGCGGAATTGGATCGCCGCAAGACGAATACTATGGGAGTAGAGATGAACCGGAGGTGCGAGTGGACGAGGACCTGGAAGAAATGTCGCGCGATCAGTTGATCGCGGAGGTGAAAAGGCTTCGCGCCGGCATTCGGAGGCATCGCGACAGCACGGGCCACGAACTCTGCTGGCATCATCCGGCACTGTGGGGTCTACTCCCCGACCGTACAGATCCTGTGCCTACGGTCCCGACCTGGCCGGAGTTCCTCCGCGGCTGTCTCCGTTACCGTGAGTCTCTTGACCAGCAACTACCCGACGCGCCACGCTCCGACGTGCCGTGTCGGACTTGACACCCTGACGGGCCAGGTCGCCTGTTCTAGACGGCGATCTGGCGAGGGACGCCAACCCGACGGGATGGGAACCAGGGCTAAGATGTTGAGTCGTGGCCGCGGGCGACGCGCATCGAGTCTGGTTCCCTGAAATGGTGGAGCATCTGCGCTTCCGTTGGCGAGACGACCTGTCCATGGAGGCCCTGCTGGGGCTGCGCGACGAGCTCGACGACATGCTTGGGCACATTCGCTCGGCGCGGCACATCTCCAACCCAGTCTTCAAGTGTCCTGCGTGCGGCCACATAGGACGTGCCGCGGATCCGCACGTCAGTGTTCGCGCCACGATATTGGCGCTGGCGCGCTTCGGCGTGGTCGCGAGAGAACCAGCACGAGCGCTTGAGAACGGCTAGTCTGCCTACAGAAAGAGAGAGGGACTTGATCTGTATGGCCACGCCGCGACGTCAGAACCCGCTCGACTCCCAAGGTGCGCGCATGCCGATGAACGGTGACCGAGCACGGACCTGATTCAGCTGATCACTCGAATGGAATCGCTCTCGGGTGACGACGGATCTTGCGCCGCCCGGCCGGCGTTGATTCGTCGCCACTGCGCGACTTTCGAGGAGTTATCCAGCTACGAGCGACCGTACCCAGATGCCAGACGAAAAGGTGTTCGACTTTCTAGGCTGGTGCGCTAGGATTGCGGCGATCCGGCGGCCGTTACTAATACGAAGGGAGGCACTTAGTCTCGGAGTTGTGGTCCGTGCACAAGGAGGTAAGCATGAGCGTCAAGCACCTGGTTTCGTGTGTGGCGGTGGCCCTTTTCCTGAGTCCGGGGTCGGTCGGGAACGCGCAGACCGCTCGAACGCAGCATGATGCGCGGCACGGCGGCGGGCCCGTGATCGACGCGGTGCGCGAGGCGTTGGAGCTCTACAAGGATCCCGCGGCCGCCCTCACGGCCGGGTACATCGCGCAGGCCGTGTGCGTCAGCGGACCTGAGGCGGGCGCGATGGGTGTCCACTTCGTCAAACCTGCGCTCTTCGACGACGAAATCGAGCTGGCGGCACCGGAGGCCCTGGTCTACGAGCCGAACGCGAGAGGGCTGAGACTCGTCGCCGCGGAGTACATCGCTCCCGCCGCAGCCTGGCATGCGACCCACCCGCCTGGCGATCAGCCGCAGCTGGCAGGCCACCTTTTTCATTACGTGTCCGGCCCGAACCGTTATGGCCCCGACGCGTTCTACGAGCTGCACGTGTGGGCGTTCAAGCCCAACCCGAGCGGCGCATTCGCCGACTGGCACCCGAACGTGTCCTGCGCCCCGTGGGCACCATAGCAAGGCATTCAGTCTTTGTGGTGTGCCCGTTCGCTGGTGGACGTGAGCGACGCGAGCTGCCGGTGAGCCAATGGAGATCTGGGCATTAATAGCAGTTGGTTCGCGCACGTGCGCGGCTCAACCTAGTCTTAGTGTGCACATCTGATGTTTTCCTAACGGCCGGACGGACGGAGCAAGGACCCGATTAGTCTTGAGTGACGGCGAAGTGGCGAGTCGGCCTCCCGGGGCGGGATAGTTCCACACATGGCTACTACACGTTCTTTATCTTGAGGCTGGCTTGAACGCGCCTTCGAGCAGAGAGCAAGGGTATGCGAAGGCGCCGAAGCGCAGCATGGAGAACGGTGCCTAACCGAAGCCAAGGAGCTTGAGATGGCTGGATTCGCGCCGTCAGAAGCCGCGCGTCTTGTCTTCGCCCGGCGATGCTGAGTTATTGCCGCAAGAGACTGTCTTCGCTTTCAGAAAGCCGTTGGTGATGCTCGCTGCCGGCCCGTGAATCGGGGCCGGCGAGGACGGTCGCGAACGTCGCGGGATCGATGACGGCTTCGCGAGTCCAGGTGTCCCAGTTCAGGTCGAGCATCGCGCACGCCGACGCCTCGCCGCGTTCGAGCGAGCGAAAGGCCTCGAGCTCGCCGCCAACGTGATCGCCATGCAGACCGACACCGATGTCGAAACACGTGAGGGTGACGTCGCGGTCGGGGTCGATGCCGTGGTGCCGCAGCAAGCCCAGTGGTATGAGCGTGCCCTGAGGTGAATCGCGCGCGCCGACCGAAAACGTCCGGCCCCGCAGATCGGGGACCGCCTGCACGGGCCCATCGCGCCTGGCCACAATGAACGAGGTCCGGTCGCGGTCCGTGTCCCGCATGGCGATCGCGCGACAGCGGCCGGCGGATCGCCGCGCGGTGTCGAGCCAGGCGAGGGGAGAATTCCAGGCGATGTCGATGCGGCCCTCGAGCAGGCCGGTCACCTGAAGGTCGTAGTTGCCGTAGAACGCCACGTCGATCGGACAGCCCTTCGACTCGAAGAAGTAGCGGATGATCTCCCAGATCACCGAGACTTTCGGGTCGTACATGACGGCGCCGACGATGAGTGGACGGCTCATCCGAACAGCTCCAGTCCGCACAGGGCGCGGCCGATGAAATCGTACGCCTGGTCCGTCGTCGGTGCCATCACGATGGGGGCCCGGGCATCGCGGAAGAGCCGCTCCAGTGGCAGCGCTTTTCCAAGCGCCACCCCGCCGCAAGTGCGAAGCCCAAGCTCGGTCACGGAGACCGCGGCCTCGGTGGCCGCCGTCTTGGCCTCGAGCACCAGAAGCTGGGTGCTCGGACCTGGCGCTTCGAGCGAATCGAGCACGCTGACCAGATGCGCCCGTGCGCGATCGGTCTCGATCCGCATTTGCGCAAGGCGTGCGCGAAGCACGGGGATCTCGGCGAGCGAGCTGCCCAGATGCTCGAGGCGGCTCGTGGTGAGGTGCTGCTGCGTGGCCTGGACGGCGGCCTCCGCGATGCCTAGGGCGACCGCCGCAGTACCGACCTGAAACAGCGGCAGAACCACGCCAAGCATCATGTCGAGGCCCTTGCCGGGCGCGGTGAGTGCCCGATCGGCGCCGGCCGCCACACGATCCAACGTCATGGGCGCGCTGGCGTTGCCACGCATGCCGAGTCCTTCCCACGCCCCGACACGGTGAGCCCCTTGTCTTCACGAAGCACGAGATAGATTGTGCTCTCGAGCGGGTGCTTCGCATGGGCGTCGAGCGTCGATACGACATAGCCGTCCGCCTGTCCGGCCGAGGTGACGAACGATTTCTGCGCGCTCAGACTCATGACCCCGCCGTCGCCGGCGACCGCCCGGCTGACCGGCGCCCAGAAATGGCTGCGTGAGCCGCGCTCGCTGAACGCGATGGTGCTCAGATGCGTGCCTGCGGCGGCGCCGCGCAGGTGGAGCCCGGTCTTCTCGGACGCCGCGGTATAACACGCCACGCCGCACAGGTGCATCAGGTACACCATCGCGGTCGACGAACAGCGTCTCGAAAGCTCATCGAGCACGGCAACCGCCGTACGCATCCCCTGACCCTGGCCGCCGTACGCGGCCGGCACGGTAAGGCCGAGCAGCCGCGCCCACCGAGAGCCGTGATGGCCTGCCGTGGAAATCCGGCGCTCTTGTCGATCTCGGCGGCAGGGGGGGCGACATGCTCGTCCGCCAACGCGGCCACGCTCGATGCCAACTACTGCTATTCTGACGTCAACCGATACATAAAGAAAGTCTCCTGTTACGCCGCCAAGATCAACTGGATGTCGAGGTGCACGGCTGCGTGGAATGTGCCCACGAGTGGCAGCCTGATCACGACGTCCTCGAACAGCTGCCGCACGATCTGCTCGGATTCCGGAGAGGCGACGTACACCTTGATGTCGACGCGCCGGATTCGTGGCCGTCCGGATTCCCCGATGACCTCGAGGTAGACAAGCGGGTCTTCAATCTCGCCCTGAACGAGGGCCTCGACGTTGTCGAGCACCAGACGCCGCCTTCCGGCGAACTCATGCAGGCCGCCGACCAGCTCGGCGCCGAGCGCGCCGAGCGCGTATTCAAGGGCCATGACCGTCGACGACTCGGCGTCGAAGTCAATCGGTCACCCGACGACGAATTGATGCCGCCGCACCGCCACCCGGGCCTGGTCCCGCCCTCCAGTTGTCACGCGCAGCCCCACTGTCATCGGTGTCATCGATCACCCGAACCGGCCCAGTCGAACGGGAAGCCGCCGCCCGTGAAGTCATGGAACACCGCCCGGCCACCTAGACGCTGGCCCGGCGGTGTCCGGACCGCCAAAGAGCGGATACTCCAGGGTGTTGTGCGGCCTATCGGCGGCGGTGAGCGGAGGTCGGGCGCGCCGCGCCCGGGCGTAGTGCAGGTCAAGTGAAACCGCAACGTGGGGGAAAAACCAGGCTGCTCATCTCAAGGGTGCATGCTAGCACGGGACTGTTGGTTGGCCGATCGCGAGGGTCGATGCGGCGCGAACCAGTATGCGCCCCGCACGAAAAAAAGACGTGTCCGGCACGCGTCCGGTGGCTGCGCCGTGGCGCATCGGCTTCGACACGCGCGAAGCCCGCGTGGCTGCGACGGAGAGCGTGTGAAGATGGCTCCGCACGTATCATAAGAACGTCGGAGATCAGGCATGGCACACATACTTCAGAGTCTTCCCGCCGGCGAGAAGGTCGGCATCGCATTTTCCGGCGGCCTCGACACGAGCGCGGCGCTCCATTGGATGCGGGAAAAAGGCGCCATTCCCTATGCCTACACCGCCAACCTGGGCCAGCCGGACGAGCGCGACTACGACGATATCCCGCGCCGGGCTCTGCGGTACGGCGCGGAGAAGGCGCAGCTCATCGACTGCCGCCGCCAGATCGCGTCGGAGGGGCTGGCGGCGCTGCAGTGTGGTGCCTTCCACATCTCCACTGCCGGCGTGCCGTACTTCAACACGACACCGATTGGACGCGCGGTGACCGGCACGATGCTCGTGCTCGCCATGAAGGAGGACGAGGTCAACATCTGGGGCGACGGCAGCACGTTCAAGGGCAACGACATCGAGCGCTTCTACCGGTACGGCCTGCTGGCGAACCCCCACCTCAGAATCTACAAGCCGTGGCTCGATCAACAGTTCATCGACGAGCTCGGCGGCCGCCGGGAGATGTCGGAGTACATGCGACGCGCCGGTCTGGACTATCACATGAGCGCCGAGAAGGCGTATTCGACGGATTCCAATCTGCTCGGGGCAACGCACGAGGCCAAGGACCTGGAGCGTCTCAACGCGGGCATGACGATCGTCGAGCCGATCATGGGGGTTCCGTTCTGGCGCGAAGAGGCGGAGATCAGGGCGGAAGTGGTGACCGTGCGCTTCGACGAAGGACAGCCGGTGTCGTTGAACGACCGGTCTTTCGATGATCCCGTGAAGCTCCTGCTCGAAGCCAACGCAATTGGCGGACGCCACGGGCTCGGCATGTCCGATCAGATAGAAAACCGCATCATCGAAGCGAAGAGCCGTGGGATCTACGAAGCGCCGGGCATGGCGCTGCTCTTCATCGGCTACGAACGGCTGCTGACTGGCATTCACAACGAGGACACGATCGAACAGTACCGCGATACCGGACGCCGCCTCGGACGCCTCCTCTACCAGGGGCGCTGGTTCGATCCGCAAGCCATGATGCTCCGCGAAGCGGCGCAACGCTGGGTGGCGCGCGCGGTGACCGGCGAAGTCACGCTGGAGCTGCGCCGCGGCAACGACTACACCATCCTCGATACCGCCAGCGCGAATCTGACCTACAAGCCGGAGCGCCTGACGATGGAAAGGGGCGAGTCCGCATTTTCTCCACACGATCGCATCGGGCAATTGACGATGCGGAACCTCGACATTGCCGACACACGCGACAAGCTGCTCATCTATTTGAAGACGGGCGTGCTGTCGCAGTCGGCAAGTGCCGAGTTGCCGCTCCTGTCCACCCGAGGCGCAATCGACTCCTCGGACGAGGACGCCTGAGACCCGGCCGCCTGACGGCCGTTTGCAAAACGCTATAATCGTCGTCAACTAGGCATGCCCCACGAAACCAGCGCCGCTCCGGAGCCGGCTGCCCGCCGCCAATCGGTCATCGACGATGCATGGAACATCGTGATGGCTGCGGCTCGCGGGGCTGAAGGCGCCGCGCAGATGAATCAGACGGCGGCCTTTACGCTGGACGACGACGCACGATTGCAGCCCGCAGAAGCGGACGATTCCAGCGCCGCCGTCGCCTGGCGTCCGGATACCGGCTGGGAGCTGGTGCTGCCGGCCGACGATCCACGTCACGCGCTGATCGATCTTTATCTGCCGATCTGCAGCGCGATCCGGGGCCGCCCCATCACGGTCGGCCATCTCGGCCAGAGCCTCGACGGCTTCATCGCCACCCACGCGGGCGAATCGCAGTACGTGACGGGCGAGGAAAACATTCTGCACTTGCACCGCATGCGCGCGCTCTCTGAGGCGGTGGTCGTTGGCGCCGGGACGGTCGCGGCGGACGATCCGCAGCTCACCACGCGCCATGTGACCGGTCCGAGTCCGTTGCGGGTCGTTCTGGATCCGACGCGGCGGCTCGACGATCACTACAAGGTCTTCAGCGACGATTCCGCGGAAACCCTTTACGTGTGCGCGCGATCGCTGACGCGCCCCGGCGAAAGCCATTTCGGCAGGGCCAGGGTGGTTCCCGTCGAGGACAGCGCCACCGGTGTCCACGTCACCGAGCTGCAGCGACTGCTGCACGAGCGCGGCTGCACCAGGATTTTCGTGGAAGGCGGGGGTGTCACGGTGTCGGCGTTCC
This sequence comes from uncultured Acidobacteriota bacterium, assembly GCA_963745495.1. Classification (GTDB taxonomy): domain Bacteria; phylum Acidobacteriota; class Vicinamibacteria; order Vicinamibacterales; family CAVVIG01; genus CAVUXJ01. Next base: position 2,180 of record CAVUXJ010000009.1, on the reverse strand, counting down.
TTCAGGAAGATCTGCTGGATCGCCTGCACATGGCGATCGCGCCGCTCATCATCGGCGATGGCCGCCCCGCCATTCGCCTGCTGCCGCCCACTGCCCTCAGCGACTGCCTTCGGCCACGCTATCGCGTCTTTCGCATGGGTGGCGACGTGCTGTTCGACTGCGATCTCAAGCCGGGCTCAAACGAGGCCACCAGCCAGGACGGGGCCGAGCAGCCCATGGTCACAAGGGTGATATGAGAATCTGGTGATCTGGTGATTTGGTGATTGGGCGATGTAGCGATTTGGTGATTTGGCGATGAGCTCTGCCATCAGCTGTCAGCGCTCAGCCCAAGTCGATAAGCCTTCACTTGAGACTTGAGTTCTAACTTCAGACTTGAGAGCCCGTCCTCCACGCGGCCACGTCCTGATGACCCACCCTCAACCGGGATCGACCTCCTGCGAGGTGCGCCAGCCGTCGCGTTCGCCAATCCTGGATCGACGCTGACTCGGCGGGGGCGGCTTCGGCCGCCGCCTGCGCCCAACCGTCGATCAACGCCTCCTGCAGACCGCGCGCGTCCGGCGATAACACCCAGTCGCTCGGCTGGCGCTGCACCTGATAGCCGGCGCTGGCGAAGAGTCTCTCGGCGGTCGCAGCCGCATCCGGCCCGAGCGCTTTTCCGAACCCTTTATCCTTCTGCTGATGCCGGTTTACCAGCTCCCGAACCAGCTCATCCCCTGCCTCTTCCGGCGAGCAGTGCATGCGGCCGTCATAGTTGAGGGCAAACAGCACCACCGAAGCATGTTCGCGGCAGCGCACCGCCAGGTCCCGCAGCCATGGCGCTGAGACCAGATCCAGCAGCGCAGATGCCGTGACCAGCTGACGGCCGTGGAAAATCGAGACGGTCGTGAGGTCGGCGACGTCCACTCGGCGCACTTGGACGCGGCACGTCAGGCGATCCCCTTGCAACATCACGCCGCCCGGCTCGACGTGCGCGTCGTACGCGCGCGCGACGGCCCATTCGCTCATCCGCACTGGTGCTTGCGCGATGAGCTCGCGATCGTCGTCGACGAGCAGCCAATCCTGGTGAGCTGGCAGACGCTCCGCCAGATAGCGCACATTGGAACCCGTGCCGCTGGCCAGGTCGAGCGCCCGCACGATGTCGTCGGGATCAAGAGCGTTGGCGATGATGCTTGCCAACTGCGGAGAACGCGCGCTGAAGTCGGCGGGCTCACGCAGAGCGAGCCAGTCGGCGCTGAAGTCGCCCATCTACCTGGCCTTCACCTGACCCCGATGCCCGAGAGCGCCTGCCTCAAGGCGTTCGCCATCTCGTCTGTCGCGCCTTCCCAGCTTGGCAGTCTGTTCCGTCTGTGCCGAGCGCCCTTCGCCAGTTCTGCGCGAGCGGCCGGGTCAAGAACCTGCAAGAGGGCGGCGGCCAGCGGCTCCGGATCGCCTGGCGGCACCACGAGCCCCGCCCCTTGCGCCAACAGCTCCGGAATGGCCCCGGTCGCCGAGCCGACTACCGGCAGGCCGTGCGCCAGCGCCTCCGCGACGGCCATGCCGTAGCCCTCGTATAGCGTCGGCAGCACGAACGCATCCGCACTGTCATAGCACGCGTCCAGGGTCGATTCATCGACTTCACCCGCCAGCAGCACGCGATCTTCCAGGCCATCGGCGCGCAGACGTGACCGCAGTTCGTCGACCGTGCGCGGATCCCGGTGCACGCTGCCGACGCAGGTCAGGCGCCACCGGCCATCAGCAATCATGGCGAGCGCGCGAGCCAGCGTCTGATGACCCTTGCGTGGGATGAGCGCCGCGACGCACAGCAGATGGACCTGCTCCTCCCGGGAGCCGCGCGCCAATGCCGCCCGATCCGTGCCCGGCTCGACGACGGCGATCCGGTTGCGCCCCACGCCGTAACCCGCCAACGTGTCGGCGGTTGCGCTGCTGGTGACGACCACGAGCCGCATGGCGGCAAGCGCGCGCCGCTCGCTCGACTCGAGCTCGGCCACCGTGTCGCGGTCGATTCCGGTCTCCCCCGCAAGGGGATGATGCACGAGCGCGATCAACCTCAGACGAGTCTGCTCGCGCTCGACCTCGCCTGGCAGAACCCCGAGCGCAAGCCCGTCGATGAGTACGGCGCTGCCATCCGGGATCGCCGCGAGCTCGCGCACCGCGTGGTCCCGCGCCGCCGCCGTAGGCCG